>JASFYJ010000010.1 GCA_030055525.1 Archaeoglobales archaeon
TTCGTGGGGATGGTTTATGAAGGTAAATTCGTGATTCCGGGGCTTAGATTTGGAAATGTAGTTATCTTGACTCAGCCAAAGTTTGGTTGTGCGGGAAGTGCTTGCGATGGAAGAGTTTGCAGAATTCTGCATGAGCCAACAATAGCTCCGCCGCATCAATGGCTTGCAGTCTACAGATGGCTAACAAGGGTTTTCAGAGCGGATCTGCTAATCCACTTCGGAACCCATGGCTATCTCGAATTCCGTCCGGGCAAAGGAGTTGGTTTATCGCCAGCATGCTGGCCTGAGATCAGCGTTGACGATGTTCCGCATGTCTATGTTTATGCGGTCTCAAATCCAATGGAGGGGATGATTGCAAAGCGGAGGAGCTATGCAACAATAATAGACCACCTTTACCCACCAATGGAGCTTGCTGAGGTCTTTGAAGAACTCGAAAACCTCATTGCACAATACAAGAATGCAGAAAATTTAGGAGAAGTTTCGAGAGCTGAGAAAATCTATGAAGAAATAATTGAAAAAGCTGAAAAGGCAAAAATAAGATTTCGCAAAGATCGGGCAGTAGAAGATATCCATCACTACCTGAGCGCAGTTAGAGAGACGCAAATTGAATCCGGACTGCATATCTTCGGCAATTTAAGAGAGGAAAAGCTTGCAGATTACATTGCAACAACGATGGCATTCGACACCCACGAGTGTGCTTCGATCAGAAGGGTTCTTGCGGAAGCTCTCGGCTTTAATTACGAGGAGCTTAAACAAAATCCGAGCAAGCTTAACTCTTTGGGAATCACGAATTCTCAAACCCTCAGCCTTTTGCATAGGCTTGCGGTTAACACGATCAGAAGATTGCTGGAAATGAACGTTGAAGAAGTTGAGCCAGACTTGGTCGAAAAAATTCTCAATGAGGAGGTGTTAAAACTTGCTAGAATTGAAAAGTTGTTTTAAGCTTAAAATCGATGATAAGGTCTTAGGGGCTTTTAGACGGGCTTTGGAGATAGCAAAAAGGATGAAGGCTTTAAAGGAATACGAAAACTTCTTTTTAGCTCTTTCTGGAAACTACGTGGAACCAGGTGCATCAGGTTCTTTAACGAGAGGAAAGATCGAGATTTTGCCTACCGGAAGAAACTTCTATGGCGTTGACCCAACTGCGTTGCCAACAAGAGCAGCATGGGAAATAGGCGTGAAGACTGCGGAAAAATTGCTTGCACATTACTTAGAAAAGCATGGAAAATGGCCTGAAAGCGTTGGACACTGGCTTATGAGCATCGATGGCTATAAGGCTGATGGAGAACAACTGGCACAAATTCTTTACCTTCTCGGCGTTCGACCAGTCTGGATCAACAACGCTGTAAAGGAAATTGAAGTAATTCCGCTTGAAGAACTTAAAAGGCCGAGAATTGACGTTTGCGTCAGAATCACTGGAATCGTCAGAGACACTCTGCCAAATTACGCTGATCTTATTCAAAAAGCGGTTGCAAAGATCATCGCCTTAGATGAGCCGTTGGAGATGAACTTCGTAAGAAAACACTATTTTGAGCAATTGGAGAAGCTTTCAAAGCTTGGAATAAGCGAGGAATTTGCAAAATGCAGAGTTTGGGGGTGCAAGCCCGGAGCTTACGGAGCGGGAGTTAATTATGCGGTTGAAGCTTCTGCATGGAAAAGCGATGAAGATCTTGCAAAAGTTTGGATTCACTGGAGTGCCTATGCTTACGGCGATAAATTCAGGGGTGAATTCTCTCCTGAAGCTTTGATCTTGAATTTAAAAAACGTTGAAGTTATTACAAGGAATCAGATAAGCGATGAGCATGATTTATTGAACTGCTGTTGCCATTTCTCCTATCAGGGCGGTTTCTACAATGCAGTAAAAGAAATTAAAGGAAAAGAACCCGAGATCGTTGTAGTTGACACCAGAGAGATGACTAATGCTGAGATCAGAGAGATGAAGGATGAGATCGAAAGGATCGTTAGGGCAAAACTTCTAAATGATCGCTGGATTGAGGAGATGAAAAAGCATGGCTACAGGGGGGCTAACGAGTTTTCTAAGAAAATTCTTCACCTCTATGGATGGTCTGCGACGACAAAGCTTGTCGAAGACTGGGTTTTTGATGAGATCGCTGAAAATTATGTGCTGAACGAGGAGATGAAAAAATTCTTCGTTGAAAACAACGTCTATGCTTTAGAAGAGATCGCAAGAAGGCTTGTGGAGGCGAAAGAAAGGGGACTCTGGAAAGCGAGCGAAGAAAGGTTAAGAAGGATCAGAGAAATTTATGCTGAGATCGAGGGAATTCTTGAAGAAGATCTCGTTGGTGACGTTCAGGGTGGAGAAATTAGATTCTTGAATTCTGAAGACGTTGAAGACTGGAAGCAGAATTTGAAGGAATTGGAAAAGGCTTTTGAGGTGATAAAATGATCTTTTTCCCATTTTCAGCAATAGTTGGGCAAGATAAGGCTAAGCTTGCCTTAATTTGCAACGCGATCGATCCGACGATTGGCGGAGTTTTGCTCAGCGGCGATAAGGGCACGGGAAAGTCGACGATGGTCAGGGCTTTTTCACAGGTTTTGCCTGAGATCGAGGTTGTTGAAGACTGTGCATTCAACTGCAATCCACACAACATTGCAGATATGTGCGATGCCTGTAGGGAGAGAGCTGAAAGAGGTGAGTTGAGCGTTGCGAAGAGAAAGATGAGAGTTATAGATCTACCGCTAAGCATAACCCTCGACAGACTTGTTGGGACGATCGAAATCAGCAAGGCATTGAAGGAGGGTATAAGAGCTTTGCAACCCGGAATTCTGGCTGAAGCTAACAGAAACATCCTTTACATCGACGAAGTAAATTTGCTTGAAGACTACATCGCAGACGTTTTGCTCGACTCCGCAGCGATGGGCTGGAACTTCGTTGAAAGAGAGGGAATTTCTTTGAAGCATCCGAGCAAGTTCATACTCGTTGGTTCGATGAACCCAGAAGAGGGAGAACTAAGACCACAGCTTTTGGACAGATTCGGAATGTTCGTGGCAATAGAAGCTTCGCAGAACGCTGAAGAAAGAATCGAGATCGTTAAAAGGGTCACAGAATTTCAGAGAGATCCACAGGGTTTTTACGAGAAATACAGAAAGCAAGACGAAAAGCTGAGAGCTTCGATTGTTAAGGCGAAGGAAATTCTTGGCGAGGTTGAGATCGAAGAAGAGCTTTTGAAACTTCTCGTTGAAACGATCATACAGCTTGGCATAAAAACGCATAGAGCGGAGATCGCGACTGTTAAAGCAGCAAAAGCAATCGCAGCTTTAGCTGGGAGAAAGAAGGTGAGCATAGAAGATCTAAACAAGGCTATGGAGCTAACGCTACCACACAGACTAAAGTCGAGACCATTCCAAAAACCTCAGATGCCACAAATACCACAAAGGCAGGAGAAATTAACAAGCGAACAGAGATCAGAGAACAAGCCAATGGAAAAAGAAAGTATGGTTCAACAAAAGGATCAGAGTTCTGTAGGAAATTCTGAAATGAGGTTTGAAGCTGCGAACGTTGAAATCGAAAAAAGATGCTGTAAGGAGGAGGCAAAAAACGCTGGAAACAGAAGTTCAAGGGATTGCAGGCTAACGCTGATCGGAAAACCTTTGGGCATTCCCATTTCATATACACTGCCAATTAAAGATGCGAGAGACATAAACCTCTTTGCAACTCTAAACTCTGCAATGCTCAGGGGATATCCTTTGGAGATAAGGAAGGAGGATATAAGGGTAAATGTGAGAAAGGCGAGGGCTCCAAAGGTAACTGCAATCCTGCTCGACTCAAGCGGTAGCATGGCTTTGCAGAAAAGGATAAGCATAGCAAAGGGGGTAGCAAAGAAGATCGTTGAAAACTCTTATAAGCGCAGAGACCTGCTTTCTCTGATCGTTTTTAATGGCAATGAAGCAAAGGTAATTGTTAGCCCTACAAGGAAGTATGAGGAGGTTTTTGATGCTATCGAAAACATCCCAACAGGAGGAAAGACTCCTCTTGCTTCCGCACTTTTCAGACTACTTTGCATCGCAAGAAGTTTGAAGAAAAGGAACATAAAGGTAAACGGAATTCTGATTACTGACGGAAAGGCAAATGTTCCAATTTTTGGTAAAGTTGAAGAAGACATAACGAGGATCTGCAATTCTCTTGCAAGAGATGGTGTAAAACTTGAGATCTACGACACAAGAACCAAGGCTTTCGATCCTTCGCCAAGCTATATCGAGCTAATTTCGGAAATTACAAATGCACAGATCTTGAGGGTGTAGAGTGGAACCCGTAAACTTGGCATACTCAGTAATAACGATGGCTATAGCATGCTTTACTGGTGTATTTTTAGCCAACTTAGCCCTTGAATTCGGTTTTGCAAGGCTGATTTCGAAGCCTTTAGCTCCACTAATGAGATTTGCAAATCTGCCAACGGTATTCGCAATTCCGGCGATAATTTCAACAGTCGACGTCCGAGGGGGCTTAAGCATCGTGGGTTCTTTAAGGGAAAAGAATGGAGTTGATGATTCAGCAGTTATTGCCTATAAACTCGTAACAAGACCTTTCTCGACAGTCTTCTTCCTTTTTCGCTATTATTTGCCAGTCTCCATAGCTGCTTTGGGTCTCTACGTGGGTTCAATCTACATAGTATTAAGCTTCATTTCAGCATTCATCTGCATGCTCATTGGCATTGCTTATGGCAGATTGAAGGTTAAGAGGAAAGAAATCGAGCTTGAGCTGGATCAGAATTCGAAGAATAGGAACGATGCCATAAAAGCGTCCTTAAAATCCGCCTTTGATATGACCAAAAAGGTTGTTTTTAGGTATGTGATCATAACTGTCGCCATCTCAGTTCTTTTGCTTTTAGGCTTCTTCGATGCTGTTTCCGAGAACATAGACGTTTACACGAAACAACTTGGCTTCTCTTCAAACTTCGCAGCTTTGATCTCCATACACATCTTCAGCCCCATGTCCGCTGTGCTTACTGCGGGAGAGTTTTTGAGAAATGGTCTGATTGATGTTAAAGAATCTCTAATTGCCCTTTTGATAGGTAGGTTCCTCTTCATAGCCATAATGGATTATCCAAGGCATTCTTTGCCATTCTACGCTTCAATATTCCCAGTTAAGCTTGCTTCAAAGCTTGTTTTGGCTGGAATTGCTGTAAATGCAATTGCAACGCCTATTTTAGTATTTATTGTTTGGCTCTTCTGATATCGACGCTAATTTTGACATCTAATACTATTGCGTATCTAAGCAATGGGAAAAAGCTTCACGGAGCAAACTTTTCCAAAATTTTTTTAAATATATCATATGAAAAACTTCTTTTGTAGCATTTGAGTAACTCCTCATCCACTTCGTATCCAAACTTGCGCAGATAAACACAAAACTGAGTTAAATTTGAGGGTTTCGATGAAAAATGACTTCTCTCGAAATCTATTAAATAAACTCTATCGGCAACTATTATATGTTTATCCGGATGGTTCATTTCTTCCTTTTGTATCCCCATCATATCGAGCAGAAAACAAATTTTCAAGCATTCAACAGCTAACCTTAAGTTTATACAATCTCTTATCTTTTTTCCCTCTAAACGTTGCATAACAACTATCAAACTTTCTGGATCGATAAAGTATAGCTTTGGAACGAATCCAAAAGGTTGCAAAAGTGTTAAAAATTTTACCTCTTTGTAAAAATTGTATTTGAACTGTTTCTCGAAGAATTTCACTGCATAATTTTCTACGAGGTAAACTACGGAATGTCTACCTTTTTTTAATTGCCACTGCAAGTTTTCTGACTTTATCAACATCTATTCTGCCACCTCTTTTTATATAAGTTCCTACTATAAATCCGTCGCAGTATTCCAAGTACCTTGAGAAATTATCTAATGTTATACCGCTACCAACCAAAATCGGCAGATGAATCCTTTTTAAAGCTTCCAAAGTCCTCAAATCTACCTCATAACCAGTAGCGATACCAGTTACAATAACTGCATCGGGCATAGCTCTTTCCACATTTATTATATAATCTTCCAAACTTGCAAAATGGACCGCATGCTTTACATTTAAATCTGCAAAAATCATTGCATTACAGTCGATATTTCTTCTGTACCTCATAACTTCTGCAGCTCTACCCTCGATCCAGCCTTCTGGGGTTAAACTTGAAAAGAAAAGTTGATTTATCCTCACAAAATCTGCTTTGGATGCCTTTGATACGGCTAATGCGGCTATTGCATCATTCCTCAAAACATTTACACCAACTCCAATACCGACCTCTCTTCTTATCTCCCTGGCTATCACAGCCATGCATGCAACAACTTCCTTTCCAACCTCTTTTTGATACGGTACATCCCCGAAGTTTTCTACGATAACTGCATCAGCACCTCCTTCTTCGGCAGCTTTTGCATCTTTTAAAGCAAATTCTAAGACTTCATCAAAGTTTTTATAGTTCGGAGACCCCGGAAGGGGTTTCAAGTGGATAGCGCATATTAAAACCTTCTCCATACAACCACATCTTTGTAATATATCTCAACGATTCTATGTACAGGTATCGCAGCCCCGCTTTTTAAATATATGAACTTGTGCCCTATCTTTTCAACATCCTCTCCATAAAATTCAGAGTAACCTTTCGGTCTATCTATATACCTTACCTTTACAAAGCGAAAATCGTAAGCTGGATGCCATCTGAACCTGTTTAATATCTCAGAAATACTAGATTTCATCGTTCTTAGCAAACTCTACAATCTGACCCTTCAGCATAAGTTTCAAGGACCTCTTCGCTACAGATCTTACCAATAGTGGATCCAAGTTTAGACTTTTACAGATGTGTGCGACCGAATTTCTGCCAGCGTTTATCTCGGCCTCTATCAGATTTACATACTTCTCAAGTTCATCATCTGGCATGAAGGCGACTTCGAGAACAGAATTCAACTCCTTTAGAGACACATAGAAGTTGGCACTTATATGTGTGTAGTTCACATGGTACTCTTTTTCAGGTCTGTTGCTCGGATCAGTTGGCATTCTCCATCGGACTTCAAGCATTCCAGCATGTTTAAGAATTCTTAGAGCATCAATAAAATTTTCTCCGAACTCCCTTTTTAGCTCCTCTATCGTATACCACTTCTCTAGCAATGCCGAGTAAATTCTTTTGTACGTTTCTGTAGACAGTAGATGTAATATAGGTATCAGATCGACTATGTCATTTACAAGCTTTGTTCTCTTTACCATTGGGTAGGATATTTGCTGGTGCGACAATTATATTTTTCGGAAGGTTGAAAGAATTGAGGATCAAAGTTTTAAATTTTTGTGGCTTAGAAATGATAATGGACTCAAAGTTGTGTGTAACCTGCAGAGGTAAATCATTTTGTGGCAAACCCTACTGTCCAATATTGTCTAGCTTAACTGAATCCAAAAAAGAAGAATTCAATTTAAAAAAAGAGATCTTCGGATCTTCACCGCCCTCGATTTTTATTGGACGTGTGAATTATCCAGAAGTCAGAGCTGGTCCAGCATTGCCGCCTTTTCTTGGCAACACTTCGATTTACGATTTACCAGAACTTTGGGTTGAAATTCCAATCGAAAAAATTGTTGAAATGAGAAGCTCGCTCATACTTGCAAATTTGAATATAAATGTCAGAAACACAAGTTCAAAGGAGGCTCTGCTAATTCAGGAGGTGGCTCTTTACAACAAACCTGTAGAGTTGGAAGTCTCATTCGAGAAGATTCCAAAACCAAGAATAATTCTAGATGATTTTCATCCTCCGATGGGTCCGTCTGCTCCTGCAAGGCAATTAAGGATCTGCAGTACTCCTAAAGCTCCAGCTGAAGTTGAAAAAGTTTATGAAGACAGGGAGATGTCTGCAATTGAGGCAATAAAGTATCTCTACGAGAAAGGTATTGCCGTATCTCACATACAGAAGCTCCTTTCTGCTGGAACGCTGGGGAGAGAGAGAAGATTTGTTCCCACTAGGTGGGCGATTACAGCCGTAGATGACACGATATCCAAACTACTGGTTAGAGAGATTAAACATTACAATTTAATTGACTCCTATCAGGTATTTGTTTTTGAGAGTTCCAAAAATTTGTTCATGGTGATTTTGATGCCATCGGAATGGAGCTTTGAGTGGGGTGAAGCTTGGTATCCAAATACAACTTGGAATTTTGGAAACGATGTACTGGTAGATATAGATTGGGAAGGCTACAAAGAAAGAAAAACGTACGCTTCTACTGGTGGATGTTACTATTCTGCAAGGCTGGCTATTGCAGAGTACCTTAGAAGCGTAAAGAGACAAGCTTCCGCAATAGTTTGGAGAGAGATATATCCTGGATTTAAAACGGCCATAGGGGTGTGGTTTGTAAGAGAGATGCTTAGAAAATGTTTATCACAAAATTGTGAGTGTTTTGAAGAGCTTAAGGATGCTTTAAATTACCTCTCAAACTACTCAAAGTTTGGAGTCTCAAAGTGGGTTGAAAGATCAAAAATTTTGGGTTTTAAAAGAAAACAGGCGAGATTATGGGATTTCAGCTGAGTTACGTGAATGTAAAAACAGCAATGAGTAAAAGTAACCTCCCCGGTTTGGATTATTCGTTAAATCCGTACATCGGATGTTACCATTCCTGCATCTATTGTTACGCTCGGCTTTACTGCAAGCCGGAGATCGCAGAGAGGTGGGGAGAAATTGTGGTTGTCAAAAAGAACATTGTAGAGTTGTTGAAAAAGGAGTTGCGAGAGAAAAACAGAGGTGTTGTTGGTTTGAGCACGATCACAGACGCTTATCAGCCGATAGAAGCTAAAGAGCTTATAACTAGACAGGTTTTGGAAATACTTCTTAAGAACAACTTTTCTGTGAGTATTCAGACGAAGAGTGCTCTATTACTGAGAGACGTTGACCTAATCAGCGAAAACAAAGAAAAGGTCGATGTAGGAGTTACTATCACTACACTCGATGAGAATTTAGCCAAGTTGATAGAACCGAGAGCTTCAAAACCAGCAGATAGAGTAAAAGTTCTTGAAAAATTATCATCAGAAAAAATTAAAACTTGGATATTTTTAGGTCCAATAATTCCGGATTTGAATGAGGAGGACATTAAAGCTATAATAGAGATTGCAAAATCAACTAACAGCTCTCTTTACTACGACAGGTTTCGCATTAAACCTTTCATGAAAACTGGGTTAGTTAAAGAACTTGCAGAAAAATCTAAAAAAGTTGATTGGCAGGAAGTTGCGCTTAAAATAAGAAAGTTTTGTTGTGATGCAGGAGTTGAGTCAATATCTGCTTTTTAGATCCCTTCTTGCCATTTTTTAACACTTTCCATCACGCTCTTCTTAGTTGCCACCCATATGTGCCTTCCGAGTTCTGTAGCATAGCCTGCGTAACGATGCAGATTTCCCCTCTGCGTTGCAACAACCACAACCGCATCGCTTGTAGTGCCGGTGAAATTGTATCCAAGAGATAAAAGTGCACTGCTTTTAGCTTCAGTTATCGTTATAATTGAGTTTAGGAGTGTTGAACTTTTAACCTTGCAATCCAGTACTGCTATTATATTTACGGTGCCGATTTTTTCGTTTGGATTTTTTAATCCTGCCGTAGCAAACACTGTAACTTCTCCATCGTTTGAAAAAGCGTAATCGTCGATGTTCACTGCAGTTAGCATACCAAAGTATTTTTTCAAACCATACTTTTTAGCTACGCTTCTCAAGTATTTCTCTTCATCTTCTATGTAGTTCTTCACAGTATGGTTGAAGACGTAGTTGACCCTCCTAATTCCGCCATTTATTCCAGTGCTGACACCAAAGAACTTCCCCTTAACTATCAGGGTATCATCCGTTAACAAGTATTCGAACCGCTTCAATTGCATCACCCTCGTTTTTGACGACAACCGAACTTTTGGTGATCGATTCATATACTTCTTCGGCAACCTTTCCAGCAAAGTTTCTGTATTTGAAAGGATCTTTTTCGATGACAACCAATTTTTTCAACTCTGATGCTCTTTTAGCTGCGAAAAGATTTTTTAAATTCCCTTTTCCAAGATTTAAATTTGTTAGCACAACAGCGTTTGCTTCCTCAACCAACTTGAGGTTTTTATTATGGTTCTCTTCAGATATTTCGCTAAAAGGTGCTTCGCATATGACTTCGCATCCTAGATCAACTGCTGTCTCCCAGTCACTGTCAAGTACGTTCAAAACTCCAGCAGAGACCCTGTAGCCCGCTTCCACTAAACTTTGAATGATAGCAGTACCGCTTCCACCGCCACATATAACGTGGACGTGCTTTCCATTTTTGGAGCTAATAACCTTTGGAGTCACAAAAACGTATTTTCCGATCTTCTTCACTATTGAATCGATACCATATATTTCCCTTATAGATTCAGGCGTTAAAACTTCGTCTGCCCTTCCCTCATAGTGTATTACACCGTTTTTGAGCATCACTATCTTGTCTGCAAACGTTGCAGCAAGGTTTATGTCATGTAAAGCAACTATCGCTGAAGAACCTTCAACAACTTTGCTTTTAACTAGCCTCATTATCTCTATCTGAGCTGAAAGATCAAGATGTGCCGTAGGTTCATCAAGCAGCATGATCTTCGGTTCTTGAGCAAAAAGCCTTGCAAGCATAACCTTCTGCTTTTCTCCACCGCTCAACTCGTTGAAGACTCTTTCCGCAAAATTTTCAAGATTAACAGCTTTTAGAGCTTTTAAAGCTATATATAAATCCTTTCTAGTGGCCTTCTTTATTCCGCTAAGATGTGGAGTTCTGCCAAGTAGAACTACATCTATAACCCTCAACTTGGTTTCGGGCACTTCTTGTGGTAGATATGCTGCAATCTTTGCTATTTCATCGAGATCCATGGATTTTCCATCGTACAAAACAACGCCTTCCATAGGCTTAAGTATTCCAAAGATCGTTCTAAGCAAGGTGGATTTCCCACTCCCGTTTGGACCTAAGACTGCCAAAATTTCTCCATTCTCTAGCTTTAAGGTTACATCTTTCAGAATTTCTCTGCTTTTTAGAGATACCTTTACATTTTGAACTTCCAGCTTCATAATCCTCGCCTCAAAACATAGATGAAGAAGGGGGCTCCTATCATTGCAGTCATAGCTCCTACA
The DNA here is from genome assembly GCA_030055525.1 of Archaeoglobales archaeon. Taxonomy (GTDB): domain Archaea; phylum Halobacteriota; class Archaeoglobi; order Archaeoglobales; family Archaeoglobaceae; genus WYZ-LMO2. Next base: position 11,081 of record JASFYJ010000010.1, read on the forward strand.
GGGATCTCTCCACTGGTAGAGATTCTTGATAGGAGATCAACAAAGGGCATAATTGTCATCCCAAATATTATCGCAGCAGGCAGTAATTTCTGGTGAGATTCCCCGAAGATCAGCCTCATGGTGTGAGGTACTATAATTCCAACGAAACCTATAACTCCGCAAACCGCTACACTCGCTGAAGTTAAGAGTGAAACCACAGCTATCAGTTCTCTTCTGAACTTTTCAATGTCTAATCCCAAAGATTTGGCATGCTCATCACCTAAGAGAACTGCATTCAAATTCCATGTGTTTATGATCAGATAAAAAGTTCCAAGTATGAATGGGAAAAGAATTATTGTCACCTTCTGCCAAGAAGCTTTCGAAAAACTACCCATAGTCCAGAAAAGTATTTCATGAACGCTTTCTTGAGAAAAGTAGATTACTATAGCTGTAAGCCCAGATAAAAAAGATGCAACAGCTATACCTGCTAACAGAATAGCGTAACTCTCCCCACGCTTCCCCAGCCTGTAGACTGCAAAGGAGGTTAGTAGAGAGGAGACAAAAGCTGCTAGTATGATATTGGATGTAGCTGCAAAACCAATGGATATTGCAATCGCTGCCCCAGCACTTGCAGCGCTTGAAACTCCCAAGATGTATGGATCAGCAAGTGGATTTCTAAAAAAAGCCTGCATAGCACAGCCCGAAGATGCTAAAGCCGCTCCTACAAGCATTGCTAAGATCGTCCTTGGCAGTCGGTAATCTAAAGCAAGGCTACGCATTACAGGATCTTCAAAGTCGATGATACCAGCTGGACCAAGAAATACCCCAAGGAACATCGAAATTATGCAAAGCAGTATCAGCAGTAGTACTTTCACAAGGTTCGTGAATCTCCAATCAAATAAGTTTTACTCAAAACTTTTTATCTCTAAGTCAAGCTGGTTTATGAAGAAGTTGATACTAGCCCTTGACATCCAAAATGTTGAGCTAGCTTTAAAAATTGCAAAAAACGTTGCAGAATTCATCGATTTCCTGAAAATAAACTACCCACTTACTTTGTCAGCAGGTGTTGGAATTTTAAAGGATTTAGCTAAGATCCGACCAACGATAGCTGATTTCAAAATAGCAGATATACCTTACACGAGTTCGATGATAGCTGAAACCGCCTTTGAAAACAATGCCTCAGCAGTAATTACTCATGGCTTCGTTGGCAGCGATACAGTTAAAGCAGTGCTGGATGTAGCGAAAAAATACGGAGGGGAAGTTTACGTTGTAAGTGAACTCAGCAGTCCGGGAGGAGAAGAATTCATGGCTAAGCATTCTATAGAAATAGTTGAGATGGCAAAAAAAATTGGATGCCATGGAATAATTGCTCCATCAACCAGAATGGAGAAAGTGCGCAAGATCAGGGAAGTAGCGGTAGGTATGAAGGTCTTTTGCCCAGGTGTGGGCGTTCAGGGGGGAGATATAGAGGTGTTAAAATACTGCGACGGAATTATAGTGGGGAGATCGATATATCTTGCCAAAGATCCACGCGAAGAGGCAAAAAAGATCAGAAAGATCGTTGATAGTTTTTGATTCTGTATCTAACTTGCAGAATTTTTATCTAAATCCTTTTCTTCAATTATTATGTCCCCTCTAAGAATTAGAATTTCGAACCATTTGGCTTTTACAGGCATGCAAGGTATTATTTGGGCTAAACCGGAAAAGTGTTAAATACTTCTTTTCCAAATTTTTGGCATGAAAGTCTTAATCGTAGGCGGTGGAGCTGCTGGAATGAGTGCGGCGTCGAGAATAAAGGTAATTAAGCCAGAATGGGACGTAAAAGTCTTTGAAGAGACAAGCCTTGTAAGCCATGCTCCATGCGGTATTCCATACGTTGTAGAGGGAATTAGCAAGGCTGAGAAGCTCGTGTATTATCCGCCCGATTTCTTCAGGAGAGAAAGGGGGATAGATGTTCGGACAAATGCGAAGGTTGTTGAGGCGGGAGAGGGCTATTTAAGAGTTATAGAGAACGGAAAGGAAAGCAAATATGAGTGGGACAAGCTTCTGATCGCTACTGGAGCTCTGCCAAAGCTTCCAAAGGTTAGCGGTGTGGAGCTCGAAAATGTGGTAACGATAAGACATCCCGCAAATGCTGAAAGGCTTAAAAGAATGGTAGATCAGGCTAATAAGATTGTGATCGTTGGCGCTGGTTACATTGGCTTGGAGATGGCTGAAGCCGTCGCAAGTCTTGGAAAGAAAACCACGGTTATTGAATTTCTCGACCAGCCATTGCCAAATCTCGACAAAGACATGGCGGAAATTGTTAAGGCTGAGCTCGAAAAGAAAGTTGAATTGAGGCTTAACGAGGGGGTTAAAGCCTTCGAAGGCAAAGATCGGGTTGAGAGAGTTGTTACGGACAAGGGTAGCTATGAGTGCGACCTTGCAATCGTCGCTACAGGTGTTAGGCCAAATGTTGAAATTGCCAAAATGCTGGGCTGTAAGCTTGGAGAAACTGGAGCTATTTGGGTTGATGGAAAGATGAGAACAAGCGTTGAAAACGTTTTCTCTGCTGGAGATTGTGCAGAAACAAGGCATTTAGTTACTGGAAAAAGAGTCTGGATTCCTCTTGGACCATCTGCGAACAAGATGGGCTACGTTGCTGGAGTGAACATGGCTGGTGGCGTCTTGGAATTTCCAGGAGTCCTTGGAACCCAGCTAACGAAGTTCTTTGATCTCGAAATAGGTTCCACTGGGCTAAGCGAGAAAAATGCGAGGGCTGAGGGATTCAATGCCAAGAGTGTGAAGATCAAGGCTAAAACGAGAGTGCATTATTATCCCGGCGCAAAGGACTTAACGCTGAAGGTTGTTGCAGACAGCGACGGGAGAATTCTTGGGGCTCAGGCAATCGGTGGCGAGGTTGCAATGAGGATCAACGTATTCGCTGCAATGATACAGGCGGGATTTAAGGCTAAAGACGTCTTTTTCAGCGATTTAGCCTATGCTCCGCCATTGACGCCGATTTGGGATCCGATAATAGTTTCTGCAAGGGCTCTCAGGTTTTAAACTTCATATCGAGTTGATTCAAAATTTTTTCTATTTCAGCCCTTGTTTCCTCGATTTCTCTGTCAGTTCTAACAATATGCCAGCCGTTGAGAATTTTCAAGGCTTTTTCTCTCACTTTTCTCAAATCATCGATGTTCTCGAACATCTCTTTGTTTTCCCTACTTGCAATTCTCTGCGCTAAAACCTCCGGTTCAGCATCGAGGAAGAACATGTATTCTGAAGTGGGCAAAATGGTTGAGAAGAACTTATAAAGAATTTTTGCAAGCGAAAAGGGCAGATAAAAAACGCCACCGAGATAGCGAACAAAGATAACGTTATCCGCTTTTTTATAGTATCTTAGCAAGGAGTTCATCACATCGAGGAAATAGAAGATCGATGCCTTCAGGTGATTGATCTTTCCTCTGCCTAAAAGGCTCTCTTTTGCCTTTCTACCGAAATAGGAATCGCTTGGATGCGTTCTAACGATAACGCTCTCTCCCATTGCTTTATACCTCTCAGCTATGAATTTTGCATGCGTATCCTTGCCCGCTCCATCAAGTCCATCGACAACGATGAATCTCATAGCATCACGTAAAGCAAGGCTATTGCGATTGAAACGCTCAAATTGTCAAGCCCCTTTGGAGTTATGGCTTCTATGATCGTTGCAATGATTGCGAGAGGTATAATAATAAGGCTAACTTCTCCAATGTAGTAAAGCTGAATGACCGCAAACATCGCAATGCTTGCCAGAAACATTGCAAGGCTCCCTTCAAGGCTTTTTGTCGCTCCAAAAATGCTGAACTTCCTTTTTCCATATTTTGTGCCGATCAGCGAGGCAAAGCCGTCTCCATAGGACATTGCGACGATGCCCATCGAAATCGCATCGCGTCTTTCAAACAAAAAGAATGCAAGGATTGTCCAAGCGATTGAGTAGTAGAAAAGACCCAAGGCATGTCCAGAGAGCGTTGTTTTGCTTTGAATTCTTATCGGCGAGTATGGGCTCATGAGAAATGTTAAGATCACAAATGGAAACGCTGCAAGAAAAGTCATCACCTCGCGGGACTCGAAGAAGGGCAAAAGGAAGGCGATGTTGCCAACCATTATGTGCAGAAATTTTCTACCAATCAGCTCATTTTTTATTGCCCTCTCAGAGACCAGCACGAGTAAGCCTACGTAAACGTAAACTGAAAGCAGGGGAATTAGATCGTTCATCGCTCTTGGTTAAGCATGGGAGTATAAATTTTTCCGAATTATGCTCTAAATTCTTTTTAGCATAAAATATAAAATAAAAATTAAAAATTAAGAAAGGCTGTTGACATTAATTTCCGCAATTAGTCTTCCATCTCGGTCCGATTTCCTTTCCACGACTTTTTCAACTCCCCCACGGATTTCAACAACCTCATAACTGTAATCCCAACCTATGCCTATTTTCGCAAGCAGAATCTGGTAAAATCCTCCCTGACATTTCGAAGTGTCAATTGTTACAGTCGAGTAAGTCCATGATTTCGTAAAGCTCGTCTCCTTTGATGGCAACACTTTGCAATCCGCTCCAATATCGTAATAAGTCACGGTATATCTTACGTTGCTTATGGTGTATAAAACGTAGCCATTCGAAGTCTCTTCCCGCCAAGTTGTCCCAAGGCTGAACTCATGCTTGGGCGTGATCTCTATTTGAGTTGGCATCGAAGCACTGCTAACAAAAATTTGCGCATTAAGGGAATTTCCAAAGTAAGAATGGGCTTTTCCGAGCGATGACTTCTCTATTGGTCCAGCTATTGAACCTTCAATATTTACCTTAAGATTGTTTTTGCCCACTGAGTAAGTCTCCGAGAATGAAATTGGGACGCTCTGAGCTTTTATAGCCTTTGCAGTAACGTTAAAAGCAACTTCACTTGCTTTTTCGCCTGAGACAACGATGTAGACAGCATCTTTCTCTGAAACCTTGACAATTACAGGGCGATTGGCTGCGTTAATCGTTCCAATCAATTTTTCTTTGCCTCTTTCATTTACTTCAAGCAGGTAAACCCTCGCTGAAACTTGGCTGTCGATGCCAGAGGTTGCGGTGATCGCTATATCTCGAGACTTCAGCTCCTTCGGCACATCGCAAGTTATGCCAACGACTTTGGAAGAATAAGGCTTATCGATTTTTACCTTGACGTCCTTAGAACCACCTTCAGCGGAGAAATGCACCGCAGTGGAGATCATACTTGAAGGATAAGTGCTGCCAGAAACTTTTATTGGACTATTTTTATTGAATAGCAAGTAATCAATAAACCTCGAATACTCCGTAAGCAGTGAAGACCTGTAGTTCTTAGCCAGATACTCGTCAAGGGCTTTTTCGACGCCAACTATAGCGTAGCGTTCCTTTACAGCATTCCAAAGTGAGCTGAATTGAACTCCACCTCTTACAAGCCAATCGACAAAGAATGCGGTTGCGTATTCGTGGTTTCCGTCGACAGTTGATAGAGGCAATTCAGAGTAGTTCTGCTTTATTCCACTTCCCATCCCACCCGTTTTAAAAGCAAGTTTGTCAGCTACGTAATCTGCGGTGGCTTCAATCCACCATCTCTGCATGCTCATTCGAAATATGTTCATTTCCTGATTCTGGAAGAGATGGAAAAGCTCGTGGGCAATTTCGTGCTTTGTTGCGTTATCGCTATAGCTCTTAGTGCTAATTATTATGTTTCCAGTGAATGGAGTGTAGTGAGAATTTCTGCATCGATAACGTAAACGGAGATCTTGTTCTTTGGTGGCGTGAAACCCTCTTAGACGTAAATTGTGTAGGCATCTTCAAGAAGCTCTCTAACTTTTGCAACATATCCATAAATCTCTCTTGCACCCAAACCCGCAGCTTGCGAGGAATCGTAAAACCTAATCGTAAAATGAGGCGAGGTTGCTACTACGTAGTCTTCAACCCCTATGAGAGCCCAGAGCGAGAAGTGATCTGTTTTAACAACTATTTTCTTCTCTGCAGTGTCTACTTCGAACGGAACTTCTACGTATACCTTACCAATTTCATCGTAGTATGCAACCACGTATTTTTCTTCGAGCGTCTTGTTCGATTTACTTCCTTTTTCCAGTTCTGTAACGTTGAACTCTATTAAAACTGGTTTATTGAAAGATTCAGCATTTGATAAGAGCTCATATGAAACCAGGACTTTTCCAATCTGTGGTTTTGGAGTTTGAGAAGGTTTGGCTATCTCAACTTTCTGCGTTGAAGAAAAAGTGCTTTCTGCAATCCTTACCGAGAAAGATCTGTCAGGCAAAGAAATCGTTGCACCTTCTGCAGAGACTTCCTTTGAAACCAAGACTTCCTTTTGACTTCCGACACAACCGCTTAAGAAAAGAGAAATCACTACGAGTCCCAACAAAACCAGTTCTCTTATCATTCACCCACCTATTGTTGATTTCAAAGCATTCGATTTCCGAATACATATACCTTGCGCAGTTGTTCTGGGAATAGAAAACGCAAAGCAAAGTCAATTGCAGTTTTAAAGCCTAATTAAACCAATTTAACACCTCTGGCTTTTGCGATTTCCAGAATTCTTCTATAGCTTTCGTTTTTCGCAATATGGAGGTGCAAAACAATTCCAAGATTCAACAAAGAAATCATTTCATCTTCAAGTAATTCAAACCAGTCCAAGTTTTCCCCGGGAACGATCAGAAGATCCAGATCCGATTCATCTGTGACACCAAAACCATCGACGATGGAACCAAAAACGTAGGCTTCAAGAGCTTTTTCCTTATCGATTCAACGATGTCGGCAACGTCGTTTAAACTCAGAGTTCTGATCATACCAACCCTTTCAAAGCTCTATAAACCTCTTCAACGATCTCGATGTCTTTTTCTTCTACACTTACGATCACACCATAATCTCCGATTCCCCTCTTTTTAAGGATCAGGAACGCCTTGTAGGCATTTTCAGCCCTTTGAACGTGGAGTTCGTATTCCACAGAAAGAGTTTGCAAAAAATTTATAGATTTTTTTATTTTATTGGTATTTATTGAAGTCAACTTTTGAACTCGCTTTTTAGAGATAGACATAGCTTGTTATCATATCTAAATGGGCCTTGGAATAGCATGTTTAAAAATGTTAGGGCGATCGTGATGCTTGACTACTGCTCCTGGAAAATATGCTGAAGTGGCTAAAGATCTTAACGACTGCGGGAATGACTATGAAGGGCATAAATCTTTCAGAAATTTTTTAGACCTTCGAGCCAATAAGTTATGTGAGATATGAAGAACCAGTGTTTCGACCGCCAAGCGAGGCTTACAGCCTAATAATCCAAGCTACAATAGGCTGTTCATGGAATAAGTGCACATTCTGCGGAATGTATAAAATGAAGAAGTTCCGTGTTCGTGAGCTTGAAGAAGTAAAGGAGGATTTCAGAATTGCAAAGAAGTTATACGGCAACGTAGAAAGAGTTTTCCTCGCAGACGGTAATGCTTTAACCGCAGAGACTGATTTTCTACTTGAGATCGCAAATTATGCGAACAGCCTTTTCAGGCTTGAAAGGATAAGCTGTTACGCAAATCCAATGGATCTGTTGGATAAGAGCAAAGAAGAACTTATAGCACTCAGAAAAGCGGGAATAAAGCTACTATATGTAGGCATAGAGAGCGGAGACGATGAAATCCTTGCGAAGATCAGAAAAGGTGCAAGCTCTGAGGAAATTTATGAGGCTTGCAAAAAGGCTCATGAATGCGGTTTCGACTTATCTGTGACCGTGCTGACTGGTATTGGTGGTAGAGGAAAGATGAGAGACAACGCCATTAACACTGCAAAGCTTTTAAATCGAATTCAGCCTAAATACATTGGAGTTTTGACCTATATGCCCGTTCCGAACACAGCTCTTTATTTTAAGATAGAAAGAGGAGAATTTGAACTGCCAAATGCCATTGAAAATCTGCAAGAACTGAGAACGCTCGTAGAGAACCTTGAAGCGAAGACGATCTTTAGATGCAACCATGCTTCAAACTATCTGCCGATCAGGGGAAATCTGCCTGAAGATAAACTAAAGATCCTGAAAACAATAAACTACGCTATAGCTCACCCTGAAATTCTTAAGCCTGAATGGCTTAGAGGTTTGTAAAATCTTTTAAACAAAATTCCGTATCTCTTTGAGGGGTACTTATGAATGCTCCAGATCTTCTCGATCTTGCCAACCTAGAGAAAATTTACGAAATATTCGAGAAAATTTCGTCCGAATACGACATACTCAAAATGGATCAAAAAGATCTTGCAAGCATGTATATTTCAACTATTTGTATAAAAGAACTTTGTAGAGAACTCTTGAGCAAGAAGCTGAAAAAGATTCGTTTGGGCAATATGGAATTTGACATGAGGGAGGAGGGCGAGATTCTGAAGTTTGAGGGTTTAATCTCTTTGAAGGCCCGTGAAATATTGGTCGAGCTTGAAATAATTTGAAGAAGTACATATTCATCTCTAAGAATTCTCAAAAAAACTCTTTTGCTGTTAAGGAACACCTATGGAGCCTATAGAAGTGTATTTAGCAATCCACTGTCTTTACAAATTTCAGGAATCTGGACTAGGAGCTTCTAACTCGCCTTCTTATAATATCATCAAAAAATCAGGCCAAATCCAGCGCACTACGCTTTAGCTGAGCTTGATAGAATGGAATTAAGACAGCCATGAATTACAAGGAGAGATGAAAGCAAAAGTTGTAAAGATAAACCTTGTAGTATATATGCCGATACATGAAAAAGTTTCAAACTACATCATTAAGAGAAGGTCCAGAGAGATTTTAATGAAAATTGTTGAAGAAGTGAAAAACTACGAAAGGCCTGATCTCAAAGAGATAAGATCTTGCAAAACTTAGATCTCTCGTGGCTTTCAATACCCGTTTTCAGGGTTTCGAGATTGCTACCTTATCTAAAAATACTGCAAATTCAAAAATATAAGCTTTTCTGTTCGCTTTCAGTAACACCAACTGCAGACCTCAAAATTGCATGGGGGTTTAAAAAGGGATGCAGTGATCATATAAGATCGTTGCTTTCTTCTCAGATCTCGAAACTCCTTCGAGTTTCATCAATCTCCTAGTGCTCCATAGAATCAAGCTAACCGCATAAATATAAAGCTTTCTATTGTTAAGATGCAATGGAAATGCATAAATACTTGCTCGATGCAGTTAATAATGCATGAAAACTACACTAATAGCAACGCTTGGCTTTGATGAGAAGTTCTGCTATAGGGCGATCTTAAGGCATGGAATAAAGGAAGGAGATGAAGTAATTCTCATAACTGCTGAGATCGTTGAAAAGGTTGAGAAAGCTTATGAGTGGATAAAAAGACTTATTCAGGCGTCTTATTCTGACAAAGTTGCCATTCAGCTGATTCAGGTTGATGTTAAAAGCCCTGTAGAGGCGATAAAGAAGGTTGCGGGATTGCTAAAAGGTGCTGAGGGAAAAGTCATCGTAAACCTTAGTGGAGGAATGAGGGCTTTGGTTGCAACAGTGCTTTTAGCCTGCTTAGCGAAGCCAAAAGCGAATATTGAGATAGAAACCGAGGATTTCTCGAGTTTGCTCGAAATTCCGAGTTCTCTTCTGTTTCTGATAAAGAATGAACCAAGCGAGAACTACATGGAGATACTCATGGCGATCAAAAAAGGGCTTAAGACGGTTCATGAAATAGCAAAAACCCTTGGAAAGGATGAGAGCACGATAAGGAGGCAATTGCAGGAACTTGGGAGAATGGAGCTGATCGTTGCAGAGAAGAGAAAGCCATTGATCGTTAGGCTCACGAACTTTGCGGAGTTATTTGTATGAGCTTCTCGCTGAAGTTCACAAAGCTGAAAGCGAAACTTTACTTCCCGCAGTATCACTTACCATATTGGCTTGGAAACAAATTCCGTGGCGGGTTCGGAGCGGTGCTTGTTAGAGCGATCTGCGGTTACATAAAGCCCCGCTGTAGCATTTGCAGATCAAGCGAAGATTGCCTTTACTACGTGATCTACGAGAAAGAGAAAAAAAGGGGGGAAAAAGTCAACCTCCGAGACCGATCGTTTTTATTCCGCCATTCTTTGCTGAACGTGTTGAGGGCAGGGGAGAAATAGACGTCGAGATAGCACTCTTTGGCGATTTCTATCGCTTTTTACCCCACGTGATCTATGGACTGCGTTTTCTCGGAAAACTCGGGTTGAATTCGAACAGCAAATACGAAGTTGTGAGCATAAGAGATGTTTTGAGCGGAAAGGAAATTTATGATGGCGAAAAAGTGAGCGTTGAGGGACTTAAAACTGTAGATCTCGGCGAATTGAATCCAAAAAAGCTCGAAGAATTCGTTGTAAGATACCAAACCCCTATAGAGGCCTCAAGACCGATAAAGCTCGAAGAGCTACTGACGATGATAAGAAGAAGGCTTATTCTTTATGTAAACGAATATGGCACTGGAGAAGTTCCAGATTTCAATCGCAAGGCTGACATTCTTGAAAATGAATGGAAAGAACACGATCTTCCGCACTATTCAAGAAGAAAAGGGAGGAGAATTTTCCATGCAATAACAGGGTTTGCGAAATACGGAATTTATGAGGCAGATGATGACGCGATGAAATTGCTTGCAATTGGCGAGCTTATCGGTGCGGGAGCTAAAGCGAGTTTTGGAATGGGATTTTTTAAAATTGAAATATAAAGAGAGACTATCTTTTCTTCATAAAGATTTTTTAATCTCAAAGCTTCTGTTGATCGCGGAAATCGTCGTGCGGAGAAGTGATACATTATAATTTGGTTTTTAGAGCTCAATACAACAAAAATAATATCTAGATACGCAGTGGAATTTATGCTTACGTTGCAAAGAATTTACCGAATTCTAGATTTATAAGCTACAAATTTATTTTTAAAATTAAATAAATTTAGTCTATACTAAATTCCCTCTCCAAGATATCTTTTTATGCAATTCCAGTAGTTAGCTTTCTGTAGAGATCTCTGTTTTTCCTCCAGATATCATAGCGATCTATGTGCATCAGCTTCGTCCAGACTGCAACGAAGTCTTTCACAAACTTCTCTTTTCCATCCATCGCTGCATACACCTCACAAACCGCTCTAAGCTCTTCATGATGCCCAAAGATTAAATCGAATCTCGTCGCTCTCCATTTCAGCTCTCCGCTTTTTCTGTCGTAGCCCTCGTAGAGATAGCCAAATTCATCCGCTGATCTCCATTCGTTAGCCATGTCGAGCAAGTTAACAAGAACTTCGTTGCTTAGAACTCCTGGATTCTTTGTAAGCACTCCAAACTCGCTATAGACTGCTCCAAGAGCCCTTATACCCCAGAAAAGAACTATAAGTTCTGGAACGCTAAGCCTTAGAAGCTGTGCTTTATCGATGAGCATTTCTTCAACTTTTCTTTTCCTATTTATCGAAGCATCGCGGATGTAATTTCTGAAACCACACGCAATTGGCTCAAGCGCAGACCAGAATTCAAAATCAACCTGCTCCTGCAAAGCATCAACTCTCCCAGGAACAAAGGGAATGCCAACTTCAAAGCCCGCCTTCTTTACGGCTTCTTCAATTGCAACATTTCCAGCTATCACTATCAAATCTGCTATAGAGACTTTCTTGTTTTCCCTTTCATGCTCAGCATCGAACTCAGCTTTAATCTTTTCAAGTTTTGCAATAACCTCCGCAAGCTCTTCAGGCTTGTTCACTTCCCAGTTCTTTTGTGGCAAAAGCCTTATCCTTGCCCCATTGGCTCCACCTTTTCTGTCAGAATCTCTGTAAGTGAGTGCTGATGATAAAGCAACGTAAACGAGCTGTTGAGTACTCAATCCAGAGTTTACCACTTTCTTTTTTAGCTCTTCCACATCCCTATCGCTGATCAGCTCGTAATTCCTTGCAGGCAACGGATCCTGCCAGATAAAAACTTCATTTGGCACATCTTTGCCGAGATAGCATTCCCTTGGCCCCATATCTCGATGAATCAGCTTAAACCAGGCTTTTGCAAAAGCTTCCTCGAATTCTTTCGGATTCTCCAGAAATCTCCTTGCGATCTTAGAATAGATCGGATCAAATTTCAACGCTAAATCGGAAGTGAGCATCATCGGTGGATGCTTCTTGTTTGGATCATGAGCATCAGGGATTATAGCTGGAGCGTTCTTTGCAACCCACTGGAACTTTCCAGCCGGACTTTTTGTGAGCTCCCATTCGTGCTTGAACAAAAGGTGCAGATACTGAATTCCGAACTTCGTTGGTGTAGGGCTCCAAGTAAGCTCGAAACCAGAGGTAAACGTATCGGGACCTTTCCCACTTTTGTAGTTGAACCTCCATCCCAAGCCCTGTTGTTCAATTGGCGAAGAGCTCGGATCAGGGCCAAGAAAAGTATTCGGAGCAGCACCATGGCATTTGCCAAAAGCATGCCCGCCTGCTATTAAAGCAACAGTTTCCTCATCATTCATCCCCATCCTTGAAAATGCAACTCTTATTTGCTTTGCAGATTCAACCGGATCCGGGTTTCCTTCAGGACCTTCTGGATTTACGTAGATCAAACCCATTTCAGTAGCTGCAAAAGGTCTTTCCAACTCCCCCTCCCTAAACCGCTCCTTTCCTGAGAGCATTTCAATCTCTGGCCCCCAATCAGCGCTTTCGTCAGGTTCCCAAGCGTCCTCTCTACCACCAGCAAAGCCAATTGTTTTTACACCCATCGATTCTAAAGCAACGTTTCCAGCTAAAACTATCAGATCAGCCCATGACAGCTTTCTTCCGTATTTCTGCTTTATAGGCCAGAGCAAACGAATCGCCTTGTCCAAGTTTATGTTGTCTGGCCAGTTTATCCTCGGCGGAAATCTTATTTCTCCACTCCTTGCCCCACCTCGTCCATCGAAGATGCGATAACTTCCAGCGCTATGCCAAGCTAGGCGAATGAAAAGTGGCCCATAATGGCCAAAATCAGCTGGCCACCAGTCCTGCGAGTTGGTCATGAGTTCTTTAAGATCCTTCTTCACAGCTTCCAGATCAAGACTTTCGAACTCCTTAGCATAGTCAAAATCTTCGCCATAAGGATTGCTTTTTGGGTAATTCTGTCTCAAAATTTTCAAATTAAGCCTTTCAGGCCACCAATCTGTTATCCATCTCTTCCTTTTTTCCATGCTTTCACCTTCTAAACGATGAATTGTTAAGTTTAAAAATATTTCTGTTTAGAAATTATTTCTAACAAGAAAAATATAAAAACAGACTAACCTAACCTAGCTAGTGTGGAAAAATAAAGCGATTGAAGCTTTGAAAAATGCGAACCTCAAGTTAACTCCACAAAGACTCAAACTGATTGAAGTGATTGCAGAAATGGGAGAAAAGCATCCAAAGCTTTCCGAGATCCTCGAAAAAGTTAAAGAAGATTTTCCTACCACAAGCTTTTCCACGCTTTACACGAACGTTCTTACACTAAAAGCTCTCGGATTGATTGATATCTTTGCAATTGGTGATGAAACAAGAGTAGAGTTGAACTTAAAGCCCCACATCAATGTTTTCGATGGTGAAATCCACGATTTTTGCGATGAAGAGTTGATTAGGAGAATCGAGGCAAAAATAGGCAAAAAGATCAAATTTGTGCTCGTCATATCTGAGGACTAAAAACTTAAAAACGCAATATGCTGAGGAGTTGACCAATTTACCAAAAGTTTAAGCACACTAAGGAATTTTCGAGTTATGCACTGGATCTATCTAGTATTGGCAATCCTCTTTGAAGTTTGCGGAACTACTTGTATGAAACTCTCGGATGGATTCACAAAAATATTGCCCACAATCTGTGTGGTAATCTTTTATGGCATTAGCTTCACTTTCTTGGGGCTTGCGCTGAAAAGGATAGAGTTAAGCATAGCCTATGCTATCTGGTCGGGCTTGGGAACTGCATTGATAGCGATAATAGGATTAACCGTTTTAAAAGAAACAATGAATACTTTAAAGCTGATCTCACTGCTTTTAGTGATCGTTGGAGTCGTTGGGCTAAGGTTAAGCGGTGTAGATTAAATAGGGTTTCTGACGAAAGCGTCAGCAGTAAAATTTTTACAAAAAAGTTAAAATTTTCAAAAGCTTTAAACGGATCGATGGTGAAAAGGATAAAAGTTAAATATTTAAAAATCCCAAGAAAGCCTTGGTTGAGCTGGACAGAGAGGTAGCAGGTGAAAAATGTGATGGGTCCATTAAAAATCATCTCAATCTGTATGCTCCTGTTCTTGATATCTCCTACAAACGCTTTTCAGATAATTTACGAGATTCAAGAAGGCAATTTTAGCAAATGTAGCGGAGAAGCAAAATACTTACTGAAGGTTCAGGTATTCACCGAAGAAAACGGTGTTTTAAAACCAAAGGTCGATAGCATAAAACCCTGCGACCCAGTTTACTGGGGAAGAGTTTTTGATGCAAAAAACAGCATTCTTGAATACTACTTCACAACCATTCCTGAATCTGGAAGGTTGATACTGGAGGTAGAGTTCTCAAGCGGAGATAGAAAGGTTCTTGAATACCAGCTTGGAAATCAGAACAATCAAAGTAAGGCAAATCTGAGTGAGAATCAAATTTACACCTTTTTGATGTTCGAAACAAACTATTTAGTATTTTTTGCTGGTTTTGTACTTTCCATAGCACTTTTTCTCCTGAGAAGGAAAAAATTAGCGGTTATTGTATTTTTAGCTACGATTATCTTTGCAACGTATCCAGAGGTTGCAAGCTTTTACGGAGTATGCCCGGAGAAGTACAAAATGATAAACGGCACATGCGTCTATGCCCTAAATCTCAGCCCGAAAAACGTCGAGTACGAATATTGTCTTTACGGGACTAAGAAAAAACTACAGTTCACTGTTTACGGAGGTCTTAAAGAGTACTTGGAAGAACAGCCAAGATCTTTCGTATGCAGACCAAGATGTCCAAGTGATGAAGAGATAAGGCTGAAATTTATAAACCAACCGGAACAGATGATCGAAATTAAAAAACTTGTTGAAGAGATCCGGAAAATAGCACAGATAAGAGATGAACAAGCAAGAATCGCAATCAACCTGGTCCAACTTATTCCATACGATTACAAGAAGTTGAACGGTAGTGAGCTAAAAGAAAGATATCCGTATGAAGTTCTTTACGATCGGGCAGGAATATGCGGAGAAAAGTCAATGCTTTTAGCAGCAATTCTAAAAGAACTGGGTTTTGGAGTTGTTTTGCTAGAGTATAAAGATGAAAACCATATGGCTGTGGGAATAAAGTGTCCAAAAGAGTATGCAAATTATATATACAACAACACCGGATACTGTTTTGTAGAAACGACAGTTCCGAGCATAGTTACCGACAGCAGTGGAGAATACATAGGCGTCGGAAAGCTAAGATCAATGCCAAAAATATACTTCATTTCAGATGGTTATTCTTTCAATTCTGTCAGCTCAGAATTTCACGACGCAAAAGAGTTTCAAAGGTTGAAAGACCTAGCTCAGAAAAATAACAACCTGTTGCCCAGCGAGGAATACATGAAATGGAAAAAAATCGTAGAAAAATACTGTATCTTGGAATGAAGAGCTCAGAAATCATCAAACTCTTCTGGACTAATCTTTTTTAGGACTTCAAGCGCTACTACCCATACTGCGGCGTTCATAAAATTTGTTTGAACTCTAATCAAATAAATTTTACTGTTTTTGGTTATCGAAAAAAATAAATTTTCCCGTATCACGCATGTTCTATGAAGATAGCTGACGTTATGACAAAGGAAGTTGTTAAAGTTGAACATTCAACCAAAGTCATAGACGTTTGCAGAATCATGGGGGAAAGAAAGATAGGAAGTGTCCTAGTCACGAAAGATGGGAAGCCCTACGGGATCTTCACAGAGAGAGATCTACTTTCAAAAGTTTTAACTGGCGGAAGTTTAGAGGATGAAGTTTACAAGTACTCCTCAACTCCACTTGTAGTTGTTTCGAAAGATTACGATGTAAGAGAAGCGGCAAAGATAATGAAGGAAATGAACATCCGAAGGCTTGTTGTGATTGAAAATGAGGAGGTTGTCGGTATTTTCACAGCTTCAGATTTGGTTAGGTTACTAGGAGAGGGAAGGATATGAACTGCTCAGTTTGTGGAAAGGAGATTGATGAGAAAAAAGAAGGGGTTATCTGGCGTTACTGTTCTTTCTGCAAGAAACCCATATGCTTTGAAGACGTACACTACATAGGAGTTTGGAGACAGGGGCTTTACAAAGACTACGTTGAAGTTCTGCCGATATGTGAAAAATGCATGCCAAAAAAGAAACCTAAAAGTCCTCTAAGGTAAGCTGAGAGATATTAGAAACTGTTTTCCACTTCTTTCTGACTATGGGTGGCAAAAAACCCTTTGATATACAAGCCTTTAAGTATTCTCTTGTTTTTGGATCGCTAGAATAACCGCTCCCAAAATCGCCAAAAGTCTTTTTCATATTTTCAATCTCTTTTTCCCTTTCAACCTTTGCGATTATCGATGCTGCAGCTACACTAGCAAATTTATCTTCAGCTTTATGAGCTGCCTCAACTTCCACTCCACAGCTCCTCTTTAATTCTATTGCTAATCTTTCTGGAATAACATCGGGACTGTCTAAGTATACTTTTTCAGGTTTCAACCTATTTATAAGCTCCGCATAACAATCTTTGAGCACCTCGTTTATCGTTTTAAAATTCATAAGTTCATCAAGCTTTTCAGCTTCAACCTTAACCACCTCTATCCTTGCTACTTTATGTATCTCCTCAGCCAGCTCCAGACGTCTTTTATGAGACAACTTTTTTGAATCCTTTACTCCAAGACTTTCAAAAATCGAATTTGACGTTGCACAAACACCAGCAACAACCAAAGGCCCTATGACACAGCCTTTTCCAGCTTCGTCAATACCAGCTATCATATTCCAATCTTCAAACCCCTTATCGGCAATTTTCCCTTCTTCATTTTCTTCATTACATTTTTCATCGTCTCGTAGTAGTTCAGAAGTTCCTTTACCTCCTGCTGTGAGGTCCCACTACCTATTGCAATCCTTCTAATTCTTGAAGAATTTATAATCTTCGGATTCAGCAGTTCTTCTTCTGTCATCGAGTCCATTATAACTTTGAATCTCTTCATCTTCTCCTGAGTCATCTCTAAAACATCACCATCAACCTTCAAACCGCCAAGAGGTAGCATTTCAAAGATCTTCCTTATAGGACCCATTTTGTTTACGGCTTCGATCTGCTTGTAAATATCTTTCAAAGTAAAGGTGCCCTTCAGGAAAGCTTCAGCATTTACTTCTTCTTCCTGCATCACTCTCTCAACCTTCTCCATCAAAGCTCTTATATCCCCCATGCCTAGCAGTCTTGATATAAAACCAGCAGGATCGAAACGATCGAGGTCATCAATTTTTTCTCCGTTTCCTATGAAAGCTATTGGAATTCCTATCTCTCTTGCCGCAGAAAGTGCTCCGCCACCTTTCGCTGTTCCATCAAACTTCGTTATAATTATGCCGTTTATACCTATTGCTTCATGGAAGGCCTTAGCTTCCTTACTTGCCAATTGTCCTATAGCAGCGTCTAGAACAAGTAGCTTGTATTCGGGGTTTGCAACATCCGCTATCTTCTTCATCTCCTCAATTAGCTCACTCTCAAGGGCATGCCTACCTGCAGTGTCGATAATAATCATATCATAGTTTTTAAGTGATTCAAGTCCTCTTTTTACTATTTCTACCGCATTTTTCCCGTTTTTCTCTCCATAAAATCCTACTCCACAACTTTCTGCAAGTTGCTTGAGTTGATCATAGGCGGCTGGTCTGAAGGTGTCTGCAGCAATCACAGCACTCTTCATACCTTTATCTTTGAAATACTTTGCAATTTTTGCAGCTGTTGTTGTTTTACCACTTCCCTGCAAACCAACAAGCATTATCTTCGATTTCTTAAGAGGTATTTCAAGTCCCTCGCCAACCCCCTTCAGTAGTTCCTCGTATACGATCTTCAATATGTGTTCCTTAGCATTAAGTGTCGGAAGAACTTCTTCACTCGTAGCTCTCTTCTTTATAGCTTCGCTTATCTCCTTAACATGTCTGACGTTTACATCTGCCTTAATCAAAGCTCTCTGGATATCTTTGACTACCTCTTCGACCAGTTTCTTATCCACAGTTGTGGATCCAAGTATCTTCTTGGCAATATCTCTGAGCGCTTCTAAAGCCATAAATCAAGTTTCAACCAAGTTATAAAATTGTTGGCAAAACTAAAGGTTTGCCGAAATAATTTCCGCAACGCTTATCCTGCTAAATACCTTCTCAACCGTGTCTGTAGCAATTATATCGCTAATACCGCTACTTAATATCTTTACAGCTGCAAAAGATGCCAAAACAGCATGGACGCATGCAACTTCGATCTTTTTCGCTCCAAGCCCAAAAATTTGCTTTGCCGCCTCGAGTACGGTACCACCTGTAGAGATTATATCATCTACTATTACGACGTTTTTACCTTCTACATCTATATTCTTTGGAGCTATCTCAACTCTGCTTGCATCTATCCTCCTCTTCTCAAGATAATCCCAATCACAGTTTGCAACACTTGCAGCGACCTTTACTCTTTCTAACGAACCCTTGTCTGGTGAAAGCATTATCACGTCTCTCGATCTGTAGTATTTTCCTATAAGAGGCATTGCGTCAAGGTTTACTAAGCTCCTGAAGTGTGATGCTGCATCGCTACTGTGAATGTTGACTGTAATTACCTTTTCGGCGTAGCTCTCTATAATTTTCGCAACGGCCCTTATACTTACAGCCTCCCCCTGCAAAAATACCTTGTCTTGCCTAGCGTAGCCTGCGTATGGTATTACAGCAATTTTTTTTCCGTTTAAAGCTTCAAGGGCAAGTATGAATGTGACAAGATCGTCGTTGCTGTTTATACTTCCGACTACTGCATGCTCATTTTCTTTGCTTTCAATTCTCGCATACAACTCACCATCTGGAAATTTTTTGTATTCAACACCTGCAAGTTTTAAATTTTTAATTTCAGCTATCCTCTTAGCCAACATCGGCGATGAAGGGCATGCAACGATATCCATAAAAAAAGTTTGGTCAGAGCTATTAGTTTTTACCCAACAACTTGAAGAACTCAATCGGAATTGGGGCTATTATGGTTGTATTAGGTTCAGATGCTATCTCATTCAGCGTTTGCAGATATCTGAGCATCATACCTCCTTCACTTTTAGCTAATATGTCTGCAGCTTCCTTGATCTTCATTGCAGCTTGAAGCTCGCCCTCGGCTCTTATGACCTTCGCTCTTCTTTCTCTTTCAGCCTCAGCCTGCATCGCCATCACTCTGCGCATCTCCTCAGGTAGCTCAACATCTTTTATCTCAACAGCTGTAACCTTTATCCCCCAAGGATTTGTGGCTTCATCAATTATCTGCTGCAGCCTAAGGTTGAGCTTCTCTCTTTCACTTAGAAGCTCATCAAGTTCAGCTTGACCAATTACGCTTCTTAGCGTTGTTTGGGCTATCTGCGCTGTAGCGTATCTGTAATCATAAACTTCTGTTACAGCCTTTGCAGGATCTACAACTCTATAGTATACAACCGCGTTAACTCTCACAGTTACGTTGTCTTTTGTAACAACCTCCTGTGCTGGAACATCGTAGGTTATAGTTCTGAGATCAACAACAAAGATAGACTCTATGATCGGTATGATGAAAAACAGTCCCGGCCCCCTCGCTCCTACAAGTCTTCCAAGTCTAAATATTACACCTCTTTCGTACTCCTTTACTATCTTTATCGCCGACGCTAAAAAGATCAGTAGTATCAGTACTACTCCTATCCAGAGCCATTCAAGATCCATAAGTTCACTTGGTTTTAAAAAATATAAACTTTTTTTAGTTTAATCTTTTCTGTCGAAGAATGGGTTCTTGCCTAAGGCTGCGAGGGGGATCGTTAGAACAATGTCCCCTTTCACGTACCCCAACCTTTTCGCTGCCATACCGGCGGTGTACATTACTCTGTTATCCAAACCAAAAATGGCTGCCAGCTTTGCAGCCGATCCAATGGCAATTCCAAGATCCATCACTTTAAAAACACACGGCAATACATTTTCTCCTTTTTCAATCCTTTCCTGCAAAGCTTTCTGAAAGTCAGCACACGTTTTGTATCCGCAATAGCCACAATTAAGTCCCAGACTCTTCTTTACATCAACACCAATAATTAAAACTCCCTCAGCTTTTCTTATGCTATTTGCGTCTCTCCTAAAGACGTGATTGTTTCTTTCCTCAGCGATCTTCTCCATTTCCTTGCAAAGTTTTTCAACTTCATAGCCGTTTATAAAAACTATGTCTAAAACATCATCCCCCTTCCCCTTTGGCGCAGTTCTTGCAGACTCTGCAAGTATATACGCTGCAAACTTTACAGCTTCAGCTCTAAAGCTCTCCTCATTAAAAATCATAAGACCAGTTGTCCTTGGGTTTAAAATATTTGTCGGCAAAATTTAAAAAAGTGTTTAACTAGATCTTTCTCAGCTTTTCAAGCATTATCTTTCTCTCCACCCTCGCAACCGTCTCCCTTATCCTATGAACAGCATCTGGATTTGCAGATACACTATCTATGCCCATCTCGACCAGTTTTGCAACAAACTCCGGATTGCTTCCTGCTTGACCACAAACGGAGGTCTTTACACCATGTTCTTTGCAGATCTTTATTGTTCTCTCAATCAGCTTCATAACCGCGGGGTGGAACTCGTTGTAAAGGTGAGCTACAAGTTCGTTGTTTCTATCTACAGCCAACGTGTATTGGGTTAGATCGTTTGTACCTAAACTGACAAAATCTATTCCCTCCTTTATTATGTCCTCGATTATCAAAGCTGCCGCAGGTATCTCTACCATTATTCCAAAATCGATTTTATCGATTGGCAAGCCCTCCTCGATTGCGATCTGCTTAGCCCTTCTCACCTCTTCAGGAGAGATTACAAGAGGTAACATTACTCCAATGTTCATAAATCCCTCATCGATCAACTTCTTTATTGCTCTGAATTCTGCACGTAGATGTTCTACTTCTATCAGATCCCTTCTTATTCCTCTGTAACCAAGCATGGGATTAGCTTCTACTGGCTCCTCTTCTCCACCTACCATTGCCCTAAATTCGTCTGTCGGTGCATCTATTGTTCTGATCCATACAGGTTTGGGATAGAACGCTTTAACGACTTTTCTAATCTCTTTATACAGTATATCTACATACTTTTCAATTTCACCATCTTTTATAAATTTCATTGGATGTTTCTCTAATCCGAGGACCATGTGCTCAATTCTGAACAAACCAACGCCATCTGCGTTTGTTTCTCTTGCAACTTTTTCTGCAGCATCTGGAACGGAAAGGTTTACCTTAACTTCTGTTGCCGTTATTATAGGTGCAGTAGTGAAAATTTTTGGTTCTTCCTTCCTACCTTCAACTCTGCCAGCGTAAACAATTCCCCTTTCACCATCAACTGTAACGATCATGTTTTCATTTAGAACCTTTGTAGCGTTTTTGGTCCCAACAACCGCTGGAACACCAAGTTCTCTTGAAACGATTGCTGCATGGCATGTGATTCCACCTTCATCAGTAACTATCGCAGCAGCCCTTTCCATTGCAGGCACCATGTCTGGAGTTGTCATGGTTGTAACAAGGATGTCTCCCTTTTCAACCTTCGAGATGTCTTTAACATCAAAGATTATTCTGACCCTTCCGCTTGCAACACCCGGGGATGCACCTATACCTCTCACCAGAATTTTTCCTGCTGTGGCTACTTCTTCAGTTTTTTCCTTGGGTTTTATTGTCGTAATTGGTCTAGATTGCACAACAAATACTTTGTTGTTCTCAATAGCCCATTCAACATCCTGAGGAGTGCCATAGTGGTTTTCTATAGCTTCTCCAACCTCTACGAGCTTTTTTATCTCTTCATCACTCAAAACTCTTTCATTAGCTTTTTTCGGATCAAGTTCTATCTTTACGTTTTTGCCATCTTTTCTGGTAATCATCAGTTTCTTTTCTCCAATTTTAATTTCTAAAAGCTTTTTTGAGATCCTATCGTAAACGTAAGTGTCTGGAATCACTAATCCTCCAACTATCGCCTCTCCTAGTCCAAATACTGCTTCTATTATGCTTTTCTTCTCACCAGTTGTCGGATGGGATGTGAACATCACTCCACTCTTCTCGCTATCTACCATCTTCTGCACGAGAACGGCTATACTTACATCTTCATGCCTGAAACCCTTCTGTACTCGGTAGTAAATAGCTCTTGGAGTGAAAAGACTAGCCCAGCAGGCTTTAACTTTTTCAACAACTGAGTCTTCACCGTATATATTTAGATAAGTATCCTGTTGGCCAGCAAAACTTGCATTTGGAAGATCTTCAGCCGTTGCCGAACTTCTGACAGCTACGTAGACCTCTCTGCCATAATCTTTGCAAAGCTGCCTGTAAGCAGTTCTAATTTCCTTCTCAAGTTCTTCAGGCATTTTTGCTGAAACTATCAGATTTCTTATCTTTTCCGAAGATTCGTTAAGTTTTTCCAGATCTTCAACTTTTGTATTCCGTAATATATGATAAATCTCATCCTTCAATCCGCTAACTTCCATGAACTGTCTGAAACTTTTTGCATCTACAACAAAACCATCAGGTACCGGAACTCCAAGTCTCATCAGTTCACCTAAGTTAGCTGCCTTACCTCCGACGATGGAGATATCATCCTTGTCAACTTCTTCCAGCCACAGAATTCCCATTGTACTCACCTAATTCAGCTTTCCGTAGGGCTTAATAAATCTTCTTTCGAAGATCTCGATCGCTGTAAAATCAAAACTAAACCTTTTCAGAAACAAATTAAAAATTTAAACTGTGCAACGTTCTTCGATCATACCTCTTATTCTTTTATCTCCCTCGCTTATAGCCCAAGTTATGAAGTTCATCAGGAGAGCTCTACTTATGAGCGGCATCTTTGCGAGGTACTCTTTAGATAAATCTATTATCCACTTCTTATCGTGTTCCCAGCATTTTGCCAAAAGCTCCCAGTGATAGCTTTTGAGGTCTTCAGCTGAAAATGGTTTCTGATTTCTTAAATTGGACAATGGAACGAAGAAAAGTGGAACTATCAAGCTCTTGTACCTCTTAAGCCTGTCCATAAGCTCCACAGTTTTTAGAACATCGCTTTCTTCTTCTCCAGGGAGACCAATTATTAGTGTAGCGCACGGAACCCAGTGATTGTCCGCACATATACCAAAACTTTGCTCAACTATATCGCACCATTCCTCAGCTTTAAATGGCAAAACCTTTCCAGGCATATGCGCTTCAATAAGCTTAGCACTACCAGTTTCAATTCCCGTTTGTCCAGCGATCCATGGCTGTGCTTTGTTTGGAATGCCTAAAATCGTAGATATTTCCTCAACTACCTTCTCTGCTGAAGAAACTGAGGCTAGAGAGAAATGACTTATTCCAACTTTTGAGATCTTTGAAACTTCGCTGAAAAGCTCGATTACTGCTTTTTCGTTGACTTTCAATCCTTCAGCTTTATACCTCAGCACATCTTCAGCATGCAGGTTAACAAATCCGTTAACTTCCGCATTTATCCTTACCTCTTTTAAAATATCCTCCAGCGGCCTTGAGCGAAGTTTTTGCAGAGTTGGCTGGCAAAATCTGCAACCCCTCCCGCAACCTCTTGCAATCTCAACTATCCCTCCTACGCTGGCTTTTCTTATCACTGGAATGTTTTCTACAACCTCTCCATAAAAAACACCTCTCAGATCTTCACCTTTGAGAATTCTATCGAAAAGCTGCGGAACAGTTTTCTCCCCTTCTCCAATAACTACAACATCAACTCCTAGTTCCTCTCTAACTTTTTCTTCAGCTAACTGCCAAGCTCCAGCCCCACCAACCACTATCTTTGCCTTACCTCTGATTTTTTCTAAAAGATCTCTGAAACAATAGGCATTGAAAGATTCATCTTTTATAAATCCGCTTTTGTTTGCAAATGTTGTTGAAGCTGGGCCTAAGCCTAGAGGATCGTTCGTTGTTATACCGACTATCTTAGCCTCTTTTAAATACTTCCCAACTTTTTCTGGCGGAACCACTGCGACATCCTTTTCACTGAAACCGTAATCTAGAAGAGCTGCTTCAATTTTTCTTGTTCCGTAGGGTGCCAAGAGAGCTTGTCCATCCTTAACTTTAACCGGTGGACAGATAAATCGGAAGAAGAGTTTCGAGTTTATTAGATTTTTTGGTGCACAACTCATGAATCCCAAAAAAAGAGCCCCATGGTAGTTGCTCATCAGAGTCCTTTCAGCTGTGAGTAGAATTTTCATGTAGTGTAGGAAGTAATCACAGCATATATGTGTTTCGAATGCTTATCACGTGAGAAACCGATATATCTATAAACATCCCATGAAAAGAAGGTATGTGTTGCAAGAAGTGGTGGAGATACTTGAAAAGTTTAGATTCACACCTTCGGATCTTAAGATATACTCCTTGCTACTCAGTAAAAAAGAGATGAGTGTAAGCGAGATCGCAAGAGAGTTAAACCTTTCAAAAAGGTTCGTTAGAGATAGATTGAAAGAACTTTGCAAAAGAGGAATTATAAGAAGAAAGCTAGTTGAGAAGGGCTGGATAGGATATATATATCTCGCAGAAAGCCCGAAAACTGTTCTATCGAACATCAAAAAGCAGCTAATTAATGAGATTGAGCAGCTGGAAAGTAGCATCGAGTGATGATAGAAGCTAAAATAAAAAATTTAAATTTTCAAAGTTGTAATTGCATGCATGTTTGGATTGCTGTTGCCGTCTCTATTACCTATCTTATTCCCTCTACTTTGGGTTTTGTTTGCGAAATAATAATGCCGCTAATTCTTTTCGCCACTTCTTAACTCTTCTCCCTAAAGTTGTCCGAAAAGATCTTGCTGTCATTTTCAGCAATATGGCGGCTGTGAGTGCATATGTTCTAAGGAAAGTTTGATTTCTATTTAAACTTAGCAAAAGCCAGATATATACAGAGGACAAAAATTAGATATGCGCTTCGTGAAGATGCACGGCAACGGTAACGATTTTGTAATGTTTGATGAATTCTATAAAATTCTTGTACCAGAAAAGGAAAAACCTGCTTTTGTTAGAGCCATCTGTCACAGAAACTTTGGAGTTGGGGGAGATGGAGCTATATTCGTCCAAAAATCGAATATAGCAAATGCAAAATTCAGATACTTCAACAGCGATGGTAGTGAGGCAGCGATGTGTGGAAATGGTATAAGATGCTTTGCAAGATATGTCGTTGAAGAAGGCTACGCCAAAGAAGGAAGAGTCAAGGTGGAGACACTAGCAGGTATTATAGATATAGACGTCTGGAAAGATAGAAGATGGTGGATCAGAGTAAACATGGGTAAAGTGGATTATCTATGGTGCAGAGAAATGGAAATTAATGGTAAAAGATACGTTGTACATGCAACGAAAGCTGGTGTACCGCATGCGGTTATATTCGTTGAAGATCTAGATTTTGAAATAGTTCCAGATGCAAGGATAATTCGCTACCACAGCCTTTTCCCAGAAGGGACGAATGTGAATTTTGTTAAGGTCGATGGGAAAAAATTATACATAAGAACCTACGAGAGGGGTGTGGAAGCTGAGACGCTGAGCTGTGGAAGTGGCAGTGTAGCCTCAGCTTTTGTTGCGAGAAAATTAAGTTTAGTTGATGAGGTTGTTGAGGTTCAAACAAAAGGTGGTATTCTAATCGTCGAATTGAAAGATACAGCCTACATGATCGGATCTGCAAACAGAGTTTTTGAGGGAGAGATCAGAGAAGATGAGCTCCATAAGATTTGAAAATAGGGTTGTTTTAGCTCCGATGGCTGGATTAAACAATGCAGAGTTTTGCAACAAGCAAAAAGCTGCTGCTTTGGTCATTCTTGGAGGATTCAATGCTGACGAGGAAACTTTAAAAGCTGCAAAAAAGGTTACTAAGAGGGGTAGAAAAGAGTTCATCTTCGATGACCCGATTGATGGGATCGAAGAGGAGATAAAAAATCTTAAAAAGAGTATATTTGCTGTTAATGTGCGTTCAGCGACAATTGAAGGGTACTTAGAAGCTGCAAGAGTTGTAGCAGATTATAAAGGAATCTTTGAAATTAACGCTCATTGCAGACAGCCAGAATTTCTAGAAATAGGGTGTGGAGAAGCCCTGCTTTACGACAAAAAAAGATTAGTAAATATAGTAGAAAAAGTGTCAGAAATAACGATAACCTCGGTGAAGATCAGAGCAGGACATAAAATAGATTATGAAGAGATTTGTAAAAGTATTTTTAATGCGGGAGCAAAAATTTTACACGTAGATGCGATGATTCCCAATGCTGGATGTGATCTAATTTTAATACAAAAACTTTCCAGATTTGGATTTTTGATTGGAAACAACTCTTTTGTCGATGCAAAAAGCGGTGAAAATTTTATAAAGGCAGGAGCAAAGATGGTCTCAGCTGCCAGAGCTGTTTTATCAAAGGAAAAATTTTTCGAGGAGGTTCTTAGGGAGAGTGCTTTGCTTTCTCAACCTGTTGAGCTGAAATTATGAGCTCTACCGATCAGGTCTTGAATAGTAGTATTTTCGATCCTTAAAAAAGCATTTAAGCTCTCTTGAATGCTATACATTACTTTTTTGCTTAAAAAGAGAGCGGAGCCCAGTTCTACACAAGTAGCTCCAGCAAGGATAAATTCCAAAACATCTTCA
The DNA here is from genome assembly GCA_030055525.1 of Archaeoglobales archaeon. Taxonomy (GTDB): domain Archaea; phylum Halobacteriota; class Archaeoglobi; order Archaeoglobales; family Archaeoglobaceae; genus WYZ-LMO2. The sequence goes on from JASFYJ010000010.1 coordinate 37,730, forward strand.
AAGTTCGTGATTCCTCCACACCCTATTATGGGAACTTCGATGTTTTTGTAGAGTTCATATACACACTTCAAAGCTATTGGCTTTATCGCCGGCCCACTGACTCCACCGCTAACGTTATTTAAAATGGGCCTCTTGGAAATTATATCTATTTTCATGCCTGGCAAGGTATTAGTTATCACTATTCCATCGACGCCGGATTTTTCAAGTTCTTTTGCAAGTTCTAGATATCTGTGCATTGCAGAGATCTTCGCAAAAACTGGTTTTTCAGTTACCTCTTTCATTCTTCTGATCACATTTTTAGCAAGCTCTAAATCACTTCCAAGATCGAATCCAGCACCTTTAACATGAGGACAGCTCATGTTTACTTCAAAAGCATCAACAAAATCAAAAATTTGTGTTAAATTTGCAAATTCATCTGCTGAATAACCATACAAGCTAACAAAAAGGGCTGCATTTTTATTGTATTTTTTGAGTTCTTTTGCAAAATCCTCTGCTGATGGGGATGCCAATCCAACTGCATTCAATAGTCCGCATTTCCAATTAATTACCGTTGGATTCTTGTAACCCTCTCTTTTTTTAATTCCAACAGATTTGGTAACAACAGCGCCAGCATATTCGGATAAGACATTTAACGTAGAGATCGAACTTCCAAGTATTCCACTTGCAAGTATCAAAGGATTTTTTAGTTTTAGACCGGCCAACTCGACTTCGAGCATCGATCTTGCTAAGCTACATACTATAAAAAATTAATCAGGGTGGAGCCGGACGGTATCACAGCGTCGCACTGCGAAGCTCCCCGTCCCGTAGATAGTAATAGCATTTGAAGAAAAATTTAACTGTTGCCTTTTCGTACACAACTATAGCTAAAAAGAGACAAAAACGTCTACAGCCTTTTTCTAAGCCCTTAACCATGTAAGTAACGATCTCTATTTTATAAACTCAGACGTCTTTTTCATTCGAAGATCTTAGAAAAATTAAAGAAGAGAAATTCGTACTAGTTGTTGATGAGTCAAAAATTGGGAAAAAGAAATGAAGGTGATTGCAGAAATTAGTAGAATTCTGAAGAGTGGAAAACATATAGACCCAGAGGTTGCAACAGAAGATTACATTGGCTTTTCAAAAATACCAAAAATGCTTAGAAAAACTTTTAGATTGCGTTAAGAGAGCGATAACTCTTCTTGGTGATACTCGATTTTATGAATAAGTTTTTCAGCTATATGTTCATTCTGTTGGAGATATACTTTGCATATCAACGGAAAGTTACATTAATAGAGGTTGACTCATATAATGCCGGCAATTGCGAGAGAAATTTTCAAAAATATAAAGTGGCAAAATAGTGCTACTAAGATTATAAATAAAATTAAAATATACAATTGTTTTTAATTAACTACAGATAGGTAATTAAGTATAGATACTTTTTATTTTAGACATCTACCCGCAGACACATTCATTTTAGGAGGGATTTTATGAATCAAGAGTTTGTAAACGCCCTCGCAGACCTGAATGAAGAGAAAACAATAGAACTAACGAAAAAGAGGCTAGAGAAAGAGAGCCCGTTCGAGATACTTAACGACATTAGAAAAGCAA
>JASFYJ010000011.1 GCA_030055525.1 Archaeoglobales archaeon
CGTAAAGAGGGTTTGCATGTGTAACTGGTGAAGCCTCGCTTAATCCGTAGCCTTCAACGAGTTTTCCTCCAGTTGTTTCCTCCCATCGCTTCTTCACTTCAACTGGTAAAGGTGCAGCTCCGCTTATACAAGTTCTAACACTCTTCAAGTCATATTTTGAACGTTTCGGATGGTTCAGAATGCCAACGTACATTGTCGGAACGCCGGGAAAGATGGTAACTTTATGCTTGTTGATAGCTTTTAGATAGTATTCATATTCTCTCGGGTCTGGAACTATTATGAACCTCCCTCCAAGAAGAATACCTGAATGAGCCATTGTAAATCCGTAGCTGTGGAACATCGGTAAGGCTCCAAGGTAGACATCGTTATAACTAGCCTTTGGATCCCAACTTGCAACCTGATGAGCGTTTGCGACTAGATTATAATGGGTAAGCATTGCAGCTTTTGGCAATCCAGTAGTTCCGCCAGTATACTGAAAAACGGCTACATCTTTCTTTGGATCAATTTCAGCTTCTTTATCTGTTCTTGGGTATTTCATCACGTCATCCCAATAAAGCACGTTTGGTCTATGCTCGATCTTTATATCTCCAAACTTTTTCTTCTTAACAAGCTTTTTGAATAGGAAATTTACTGGAAACTTCAGAAAGTCTTCTATACGAGCAATTACAACTTTTTCGAAGAAGCCCTCTTCAATCAGTGGCCTGTAATTTTTATAGTTCACATCAATGGCGAACATCAGCTTTGCTCCGCTATCTTTTGCTATGTGTTTAATTTCTCTCTCAGAATATATTGGATTGCATTGAACAAGGGTGGCTCCAGCTTTAAATATAGCATAAGCGATTAAAAAGTAGTGCGGAGTATTTGGAAGACTTACAACTACTTTGTCACCTTTCTTAACACCCATATCATAAAGGAAGGATAGGACTTTCTGCCCACCATCTATCAATTGTTTATACGTGTATGTTGTTCCAAGAAAATCACATGCAACCTTGTCCGGGTATTTTTTAGCTGTATTTTCATATATTCTGTGCATAGGTATTTCAGGATAGTCGATGCTTGCTGGAACTCCGCTATCGTACTTCTTTAGCCAAATTTTTTGAATTTTCGTTACATCTACCTCTCTTATGTTCTCGCCCTCAACACCAAGAGCCATGTTATCTTACATTATCATCGAGTATTTATGCTTTTTTAAATTGAACAGAATTTTTTCTTAAAATTTTCTTGGATTCGCTGCTTGAGTGAAAAGAATGCCATCCTCTACTTTCAAAGGTATTTTTTAGAAAAACTCAAAATTTAATGTTGCGCATCGGCTTAACATAAAACGCAGAAAAAAGTCTAAATACTCGAGTTAGTAGTTGGTGCAGTCGATATACTTAAATACGCTTCGGGTTATTAATGGACGGGTGTGCGAAAATGCCGGTAAGACCACTTGATGTCTTGAACAGATCTCTGAAATCTCCAGTCATTGTCAGATTAAAAGGTGGTAGAGAATTTAGAGGGACGCTTGACGGCTACGATGTACACATGAACTTAGTTCTATTGAATGCAGAAGAGATACAGAACGGAGAGGTCGTTAGAAGGATGGGTAGTGTGGTAGTAAGAGGAGACACAATAGTTTTTGTATCCCCAGCACCGGGTGGTGAGTGATGTCAGACGGAACAGCTGCAATGGGTAGAAGGAATAGAAAAAGAGTTCATGTTAGGTGCAGGCGTTGTGGAAGAAATTCCTTCCACGTAAGAAAGGGATACTGCGCAGCTTGTGGATTTGGAAGAAGCGAAAAGCTGAGAAGCTACAGCTGGGTAAACAAAAAGAAGTCTAGTGTCTAATGTGTGGGATTACTGGAGTTTACTGCGATGGTGGAAGTTTAGCATCCAACTACGTATACTATTCTTTATTCTCTTTACAGCATCGCGGCCAAGAGTCCGCTGGTATAGCTAGTTTTGAAAAAGTTGTAAGGTTAAGGAAAGGAATGGGTCTAGTTTCGGAAGTAATAAAGAGCGACGATCTTAGATATCTTCGTGGAAAAGTTGCAATTGGGCATGTAAGATATTCAACAACCGGGAACTCAAGTTTAGAGAATGCCCAACCCTTTGTAGTAAAATCAAAGGTAGGATATATAGCAGTGGCACACAACGGAAATCTTGTGAATCATGAAAATTTAAGAGCCTATCTGGAAAATCTTGGAAACGTTTTTTCCTCTGATTCTGATTCAGAAGTAATAGCACAGCTTTTTTCGCGATACATGATGCATCTAGATCTGCTTGACGCCTTGAAAAAAATGACCGAGGTATTGATTGGTAGCTATTCGATAGTTGCTTTAATAAACGATAAACTCGTAGCCTTTAGAGATCCTCTCGGCTTCAGACCACTTTGCGTAGGCGAGATAAGCGACGGATACATTATTGCGAGCGAAAGTTGCGCTATTGACGCTGTGGAAGGGAAGTTTATAAAAGACTTAGATCCTGGAGAGGTAGCGATAATTGAGAATGGAGATATCGAGTTTGTTAAAGTCGTTGAAACAAAAAGAAGAGCTACATGTGTCTTTGAATACATCTACTTTGCCCGTCCTGATTCAGTAATAGATGGTGTAAGTGTTTACGCAGCAAGGAAAGCTATGGGCGAAGAGCTAGCAAAAGAAAGTCCAGTTTACGCTGATGCAGTCTCAGCGGTACCCGACAGCGGTATAACGGCTGCGATAGGCTACGCTGCAGCTTCAAAAATACCATACATAGAGAGTCTAATAAAGAATAGGTACGTAGGCAGGACATTTATAATGCCCAAAAAAGAACTTAGAGAGCTTTCTGTAAAGCTGAAGATAAATACTGTAAGAGAGAACGTTTTTGGGAAAAGACTGATTTTGGTTGATGATAGCATCGTAAGGGGAACGACTTCAAGAAGGATAGTCCAGATGCTAAGAAATGCTGGCGCTCTCGAGATACATTTAAGGATAGCAAGCCCACCCATAGTTGCTCCGTGCTATTTTGGGATAGATATGAAGACGAGAGAAGAACTAATCGCCGCAAATCACGACCTTAAAGAAATAGCCGAGTTTTTAACCGCAGATAGTGTTTGTTATTTAAGCTTAGATGGTCTTAAAAGAGCTTTAAAGAGGTGTGGAAGGGGAGAAGGTTACTGTCTAGCCTGTTTGACATCTTTATACCCAGTTCCGGTTCCCGGAGAAAAATGCATTGTTGATAGCTAGCTATCTTGGCGAGAAAAGAAGCATCATTAGCAGCAGGATAAATAGAAGGCCGAACATTGCTAAAGTAAAATTCCTCTGCCTTTTTTGTTCTCTCTTCATAGTTTCTTCGCATTCGTTGCTGCAGAATTTCTTTTCAGGTTCTATTGCTTTTCCGCATACAATACAATGTCTGTGTGGAACAACTGGCATGGAATCTTGAAGCCATTTGAGTTTAAAAATGTTTACTTTTGGAAAGTTTTTAATCTTCGAAGATTATATTACGCATGGAGCTAGAGGTCCTTGAAGGCCTACTTAATAAGGCTTACAGAATAGAGGTCGCATTCGAAGATGAGGCTTTATTCAAAGCCTTTATAGATGTAGTCGATGCTGAGCAGAAGGATGTTATCTTTAGACTGATGACTGATTCTGAAAGGCACAAAAAGGTACTGGAGAAAATTGCCCAAGATCTGAACTTAAAGCTTGAAAAACCTGAAAAGATACTTATCCAAAGCCAGAGAATATTCAACGAGATCTATAAGCTCGAGCTGGATGCAAAATACATATATGAAGGGATCGTCGAAAAATTTGCTGCACATCTTAAAGAACATGCTGAAACTTTGAGACATCTCGCAAAAGAGGAGGAGATGCATGCGAAGATGGTTGAAAAGTTTGTTGATAAAACGCTAAGAATAATATAGATTTTATATTTATTTTAATAATTTTCTCGATGTCTGTTTTTTCGGTAACTTCGGATAAATTTAAAAACTCTGAAGAGACAAAAAAATATGGAATGCAAGATCTGCAAACTTGAAGCTGTTGTGAGTATAGACCAAAGAGGACAGATCGTTCTACCGAAAGAAATACGAGAAAAGACAGATCTTAAAGCTGGAGATAAACTTGCAATTCTCTCTGCATGCGACGAAAATGGGAAAGTGTGCTGTTTGATCTTCTTGCGGGCAGAAATCATTGAAAAGCTCGCTGTAGAGAGGTTATCTCCAACGCTCAAAACGATCTTTGGAGGTGATTAAGTGGAAAAAAGAGAGCTGGGGCTGATTGAGAAGTATCTTACACTATGGATTTTTCTTGCAATAATCTTTGGCATAACTCTGGGCTACATCTATCCTGAGATCTCTAAAATACTTTCATCTATGAGCATCGACACAACTTCGATTCCCATAGCGATCGGTTTGATTTTAATGATGTATCCACCGCTTGCTAAAGTAAAATACGAAGAGATGGGTAAAGTATTTAAGAATTTAAAGCTTTTGGGCTTCTCTTTAACTCAAAACTGGATTGTAGGGCCAGTAGTGATGTTCTTTTTAGCAATAACATTGCTTCGCGATATGCCTGCTTTCATGATGGGAGTAATTCTCGTCGGATTGGCGAGATGTATTGCAATGGTAATCGTCTGGAACGAGCTTGCTGAAGGAGACAGAGAACTTGCTGTGGGACTTGTAGCTTTCAATGCGATCTTTCAAATTCTGTTCTACGCTGTCTACATCTATCTCTTCATAACCCTTGCTTTGACCAATCTTGGACTTGCTGAAGGTGTGAGCGCTGAAATTAGTATAATAGATGCTGCAAAAACTGTTTTCATCTATCTCGGCATACCTTTCATTGCCGGAGTTGTAACGAGGTACACGAGCTTTAAGCTTAAAGGAAAAGAGTGGTTTGAGAAGTTCTTAGCCCCAAAGATCAGTCCGATTACGCCAATAGCTTTACTTTTCACGATAGTGGTCATGTTCTCACTCAAAGGAGAGTACATTGTAGAGCTGCCTTACAACGTTTTGAGAGTTGCAGTACCCTTAGCACTTTACTTCCTTATCATGTGGTTTGCAACGTTCTTCATAGCTTACAGGCTTGGCGTTGATTATCCCAAAACCACTGCTGTTTCTTTCACTGCAGCGAGCAACGATTTTGAGCTGGCAATAGCTGTTGCGATAGCTATTTGGGGGATAAACAGTGATCAGGCCTTTGCAACGGTTATTGGACCGCTTATTGAAGTTCCAGTGCTGATAAGTCTCGTGAACGTTGCTTTAAAGTTCAGAGAGAAGTTTTATGGTATAAAAGCTTGATTTTAGACTATAGATTTTACATTTTTTGGAAAAATTGTGCTAATGGATTTAAAGATGCATAGATCTCTTAAAAATATAATTTTTGGTTTTTATCAAAATGCTTGAACTCGTTTTGCAAGATGGGGCAAACTTTATATACTTTATTCCCTTTAAACAAGAACATGCTGGATCCCTGGGTATATTTAGCAGTGGTGATCATTGCAAGCATCATCCTAGCTATAGTTACGCTAGCATTTAGCAGGGTGTGAGAACATGGGCGATCTGATTTACGCAACAACCTTTACAGCGGTATTACTTGTTGCATGTTTAACAGCCGGGGTTCTTTCAAAAAAGAAAAGCGAGGTCTTCAGTGATTGGTTAGCTGGAAGTAGAAACTTCGGGCCCGTTCTGACAGGTCTAGCTTTAACTGCAACTTGGCTTAGTGGATGGGCGTGTCTTGGATCTATGGGAATCGTTTACACTTTCGGCTGGTCTGGGATATGGCTTGCGGGGGTTTGGACACTCATAGGAATTATTCCTACAGTAACAATATTTGGGCCAAAGTTGAGAAACCGCTTTGAAGAGCTGAAAGCAACAACCGTTCCACAGCTTGTTGGAGCGATTTACAATAGCAAAAACGTCGCAATGATCTGCAGTCTCATATACATAGCCCTGCTCATAGTCTACTCTGTTGGCCAGTACAAAGCTGCTGCAACAGCATGGTATGTAGTCACGGGAACTTCTTGGCATATATCTATACTGATTTCCGCATTTATAATGGCTTTCTACATGACCGTAGGCGGCTACACAGGAACGCAATGGGCTTTGGCGATTCAAGGTGTATTTTTGACGGTTGTCTGCTTTTTATTGGCTTTCCTTGCCTTGATACACACTGGAGGCCCAGTAGGGTTAAACGAAGCTTTAGCATCGCAGGATCCAAAGCTACTGCTACCATTAAGAAGTGATATCACAAAACCGAATCTCCAGTTTGCTGCAGATCTGATAGGTCTTACTGCAACGCTCGGATTATTTGTTACAATGGCTGTAGGTTTTCCACACAACGTAGCACGCTTTATGGGTCTTAAGAAAATAAACAAGAGAGAGTTAGCGATAATGACCTTAGTGGTCTTTATAACTGCTGCATCACCTTGGGCAAATTTAATTACTGGACTCTCTGCAAGAGCCATGTTTGGCACAGAACTTTTCAACATTCCAGCAGCTAAACAAGATGCTGCAGGTCCGATGGTTGCTTTAGCAATAAATCCAGCATTAGCTGGAGCTTATGTAGCAGCTGTTTTCGCAGCAGCCCTTTCAACGCTTGCAGGTATGGTTCTTGTTATGGCCGGAAGTTTGACTAGAGATGTCATACAGAACATTAGCAAGATAAGCGACGAATCTTCGCTAAAACTGGCAAAAATATTGACGGTGTTTTTCAGCTTAATTCCGCTGATCTGGGTAGTTACAAATCCTCCGGAACTCTTAGCCTATCTAATGGCTGGTGCAGCAGTTGGAATGGGTTGCATATTTTTCTACGTATTGGCTTTAAGCCTCTTCTGGAAACCACATAAGCTTGGAGCAATCGCCTGTATGGTCTACGGCTTTATTATGACGATATTGGGAGGCTACTACGTATACACAGCAGCAGAGTGGGGATGGGGTAACTGGTGGTGGGCAACGTTCATTGGGTGTGGTATCGCTTATTTTGCCTTCAGCTTCATCGGAAAGAGATTGAATATCTAAAAAATTTTTAGCTTTAATATTTTCACTTCTTACAAAATCCTATAAAATTCTCCAAAACCTTTAAACCGGCTTTGCCACTCTTTTCTGGATGGAACTGAGTTCCTAAAACGTTATCTCTCGCTACAGATGACGCAAATTTTATACCGTAGTCGGTTAAGGATAACACAAAATCTTCTGAAGTTTGAAGGAAATAGGAGTGAACAAAGTAGAAGTAACAACCATTTTCTATTCCATCAAATAACTCGTGATCCCTCAAAAAGTGAACTCTATTCCAACCCATGTGAGGTATTTTTCCAACTTTTTGCGGAAATCTCACAACCTTTCCTGGTAATAAATTCAAGCCCAGATGCCTTCCACCTTCATAGCTTTCACTGGCAAGTAGCTGCATACCCAGGCAGATCCCAAGTACTGGAACGTTTAAATCATCCAGCGAAAAATTCATACTCTTCAGCCTTTCAATCGCAGGTTTAAACGCACCAACTCCGGGTAAAATTATTCCTTCAGCTTCTTTTATGTTCTTTAAATCTTCCGATACTATGGCTTTCCCTCCAACATATCTTATGGCATTCAAGATGCTTTTAAGATTTCCAACTCCATAGTTCAATATCACAAGCACAAAAGAACTAATCCCCGGACATAAAAAACTTCGGCAAGTCTTAAAAAGATTAGATTGTAGGACCACTTATGAAACTTTGTGAAAAGATAAGAGTAATTTACGGAAAAGAATTTGGAAAATACCCGCAATGTAACTGCGTTTTAATCGGAAAGAGCTGTCTCATAGACTCGGGAGCTGAGACAGTTAAGGAGATGAAAGTAGAAACCATATTAAATTCCCATTGGCATGAAGATCACATTGCGATGAACAAGATCGCTGACATCGTATACATCCACGAACTAGATAGAGATGCAGTTGTTAGCTATGAAGAATTTGAAAGAAGGTACGGAATCGGTGAATTTGCCCGTTTGTTTGTAAATTTTGAATTCTGTGATACTGTCGAAACTTTTGATGATGGAGATGTCTTCAAATTTGAGGGTGTTGAGGTAGAGGTGATCCACACCCCTGGACATTCTGCTGGACATTGCTGTTTTCTTTTAGATGGAAAAATCCTCTACCTCGGAGATGTGGATCTTACACCCTTTGGTCCCTGGTACGGTTGCCTCGATTGCGATGTTTCGGACTTCGTTAAATCGATTGAAAAGCTCGAAAAAATGGCAGATGATGTATATTACGCTGTACCGGCACATGGAAAAGTGGTCAGCGAAGGTTTGGTGGAAAAATTAAAAAATTATAAGAGAATTATTATAGATAGAGACACAAAAATTAAGGAACTCGTTGCTAGAGGAGAAAATCCAGTGGGTAAAGGGATAATATATCGAAGATTTCCAGAACCAAAAGAAATATATGAACATTTCGAAAAGATAATGGTCGAAAAACATCTTACAGCTTCTCTTAACTCTAAAAATTTTTGAATATACTTTTATCCACACTTCGTAAACCCGCAGAATTTACAGGTAGCGCAACCTTCTCCGTATTCAAGAACGTTACCGCATTCCGGACAGACTCCTCCAATGGACTTCGTCCTACTTTTTTCAGTTACCTCAGATACTTCAGTAAATTCTGTGAGAGGTTTGATCCCTTCAACTTCAAACTTTATCTTTCTGTACTCACCTTTCAGATATTTTTCTAGAACCTTTGCAACACCGTCGGCACAGCTTGTTATAACCTCTCCACTGTCAAAGCCTATGGATGGGCATCTAATATTTTTAAGCTGTTTTATAAGAACTTCCGGATTTATCCAGCTTCTTAAAGATATGCTCAACAACCTACCAATGGCTTCCGTCTGCGACGCTGCACATCCTCCACTTTTACCAAGCTGGACAAAAACTTCTGCAATTCCTTCGTTGTCTTCGTTTATCGTAACGTAAAGCGATCCACAGCCAGTCTTTGTTTCAATCGTCACACCCTTCGTAACTCTTGGCCTTGGACGGGGTTCGATGTATTTCGATGGTTTTACAAGCTTTTTCTTTTCCTCCTCAACCTTTTTGATCTTTAAGACTTGCTCCTCTCTGCTACCATCTCTGTAGACTGTTATTCCTTTACACTTAAGCTCGTAAGCAAGTAAAAACGCTTTTTCAACATCCTTCTTAGTTGCAGAATTGGGCAAATTTATTGTTTTGCTTACAGCATTATCTGTATACTTCTGAAATGCTGCCTGCATCCTTACATGCCACTCTGGATCTATATCCAAAGCGCACTTGAAAACCTTTTTTAAATCTTCAGGAAGTTCAAGCTTCTGTATACTTCCACTTTCAGCTACCTTTGCTACTATCTCCTCGCTGTATAAAGATCTCCTTTTAAGAGCCTCTTCAAAGATGTAGTTTATTTCGAAGAAGCTCTCTCCATCTAATATGTTCTCTCTTCTGTATGCTAAAGCAAAAACGGGCTCTATTCCACTACTGCAGTTTGATATTATACTGATAGTCCCAGTGGGGGCTATTGTTGTCGTTGTCGCGTTTCTAATCTTTATACCCCTCTTCTCCCAAACGCTTCCTTTCCAGTTCGGGAAAACACCCCTCTCTTCAGCCAAAGCTTGCGATGCTTTGTGTGATTCTTCTTGAATAAAATTCATAACCTTCTCAGCAAGCTGAAGTGCTTCCACACTATCGTACGGTATTTCGAGCAAAAACAACGCATCTGCCCATCCCATAACCCCTAAACCGATTTTTCTATTAGCCTTAGTCATTTTCTCTATCTCTGGAATCGGGTAACAGTTTACGTCGATCACATCGTCTAGAAACCTAACTGAAATCCAAACAACTTCTCTTAGCGTATCCCAGTCGAAATCTTTGCCCTTCACAAATTTTGCAAGATTTATGCTTCCAAGGTTGCACGACTCATAAGGCAGCAGAGGTTGCTCACCACAAGGATTCGTCGCCTCTATTATCCCAACATGTGGGGTTGGATTGTGACGATTTACTTCATCTATAAAAACCAACCCTGGTTCTCCATTTCTCCAGGCTCCCTCAACTATTAAATTAAAAATTCTTTTAGCAGATACTTTCTTCACTACTTCTCCTGTTCTTGGATTTATAAGTTCGTAATCTTCATCCCTCTTCAAAGCTTCCATGAATCTATCTGTAACTGCAACGCTTATGTTGAAGTTTCTGAGTACGCCCTCCTCCCATTTAGCCTTTATGAATTCTTCGATGTCCGGATGATCGCAACGCAGAATACCCATGTTTGCTCCTCTTCTTCTTCCACCTTGCTTTATCTGCTCAGTAGCTGCGTCAAATATTTTCATGAAACTCACCGGACCACTCGCCACACCCATCGTTGATTTTACAATATCTCCTTTTGGTCTTAATCTGGAAAAACTAAATCCTGTACCTCCACCGCTTTTTTGAACTTTTGCCATGTCCCAAAGTGCTTTAAAAATCCCATCTATGCTGTCTTCAACTGGTAATACAAAACATGCTGAAAGCTGACCAAGTGGGGTTCCAGCGTTCATTAATGTTGGCGAATTAGGCATAAATTCCTGATTCCACATGATTTTGAAAAATTTCTTGGCCCAATCATCTGGATTGTTGCCATAGTTTTCTTCAGCTTTTGCAATCGCCCTTGCAACTCTCCAAACCATCTCTTCGGGAGTTTCTATTACTTCACCCTTTTCGTTTTTCAGTAGATATCTCTTTTTAAGAACAACCTCTGCCGTTCTGCTGAGCTTCATTCGACCACCATCAACTGTAGGTTCAAGATCAAAAAGTTATTTGGTAATTTACTATTGTTTCTACTGAAAACCCCGATCTTTCTAAAAATTATTTTACTTTAAATCAAAAAAACTTGATTCAGTACAAATCAAAAAAGCTTTTAATATCATCCCTACTGATCCCTATGGAAACTCTAATTCTCACAACTTCAGATATAAAAAGCCTTATAAGCATGAAAGATGCGATATCTGCTGTAGAAGATGTTTTCAAGCTACATGCAATTGGAAAAACGCAGATGCCTAAAAAGATATATTTACAGTTTGAAGAGGGGGATCTAAGAGCTATGCCTGCATTTGCAAATGGATATGCAGCAGTAAAATGGGTAAATTCACATCCAAACAACTATCTTAAGAAACTGCCTTCAGTTATGGCTGTCCTTATACTAAGCGATCCATCAACAGGATTTCCACTTGCTATAATGGATGCTACCTACCTTACATCGCTAAGAACAGGAGCAGCAGGTGGAGTAGCAGTAAAATACCTTTCAAGAAAGGACGCAAAGATAGTTGGTTTTGTAGGCTGCGGAACTCAAGCTAGATTTCAACTTGAAGGTATTTTGAACGTTATAAACGTAGAAGGGGCGGTCGGGTACGATTTATCCAAAGAAAGCCTCGAAAAATTCAAAAAATTCTGTGAAAACTTTGGAGTTGAATTTAAAGCCAAAGAAGTCAAAGATGTTTGTGACTGTGATGTTCTCGTAACATCTACACCTTCAAGAAGGCCGATAATTAAAGAGGAGTGGATAAAATCCGGTTTGCATATAAACGCAATCGGTGCTGATGCACCCGGAAAACAGGAGCTGGATGAAAAGATTCTTCTGAAATCTAAGATATTCGTTGACGATTACGAACAAGCAATCCACAGTGGAGAGATAAATGTCGCGATTTCTAAAGGGATTTTGAATCCAAAAAATATTCATGCAAGTTTGGGGGAAGTAATTGCAAAAATTAAAGCAGGGAGGGAGAGAGAAGATGAGATAACTCTATTCGACTCTACCGGTTTAGCGATTCAAGATGTTGCCGTCGCTAAAATTGTTTACGAAAGGGCATTAAGGGAAAATATCGGTAAAAAGGTTCGATTATTTGAATGAGAGTCGCTGCTTTAATTTCAGGTGGAAAAGATTCTATATTGGCATTACATAAGATTTTCGATGGAAATGAAGTAATTTTTCTGGTATCCGCAATTCCAGAAAGAGCCGATTCATACATGTTCCACACAGCAAACATCCATATGGTCGAGGCTGTGGCAGAATGTCTTTCAATTCCACTGATAAAAATAAGGGTATCTGGAGAGGAAGAGAAGGAGGTTGAGGAGTTTGCCGAAGGTCTGAAAGATTTGGATGTCGATGCACTTTGTGTAGGTGCTATAGAGTCAAATTATCAAAGGAGAAGAGTTGAGAAGATTTGTAAAAAATTGGGATTCAAGCTGATTGCCCCTCTATGGAAATCAAACCCTGAAAATTTGCTACAAGAGGTTGCAAAAAAATTTGAAGCAATAATAACCAGCGTCTCTGCCGAAGGTTTGGGTAGGGAATTTTTAGGAAGAAAAATTGATGAAAAGCTTATCAAAGAACTTTTAACTTTAAAGAGAGAGAAGGGTATACATCCAGCCGGAGAAGGGGGAGAATACGAAACCCTTGTGCTAAATGCACCGCTTTACAAGAAAAGAATTTTAATAAAAGATTCCGAAATAATCTGGAGAGGGGTGAGTGGGGAGCTTGTAATAAAGAACTACGAGTTAGTTCAAAAGTTCTAGCAAAAGGTTTCTTAACCGAACTTCGACTTTCCTTATGTGCGTTTTAAACAAAGATGAGATCAGAGAGATGATATTTGAATTCGGTTTGATAAAGGACTACATAGATCTAGAAATCCAGCTTCAACCAAACGGCTTCGATTGCACACTCAGAAAAGTTTTCAAGCTAAAAAACGCTGGAAAGATAGATTTCGACAATAAAGAGAGAATTGTATCAGAAACAGAAGAGATAAGTTTTGAAAACGATTGGGCTTACCTTCCGAAGGGGTACTATAAAGCCCAGATCAACGAGATAGTAAAGCTACCAAGAAACGTTATGGCTATTGGAAAACCGAGATCAACACTTGTTAGATGTGGAGCAAGCGTAATTTCTGCAGTATGGGATGCAGGGTACGAAGGTAGAGGAGAGATAGGTATATTCGTCGCCAATGAAGAGGGGATCTGGTTGAAGAGGAATGCAAGAATAATGCAGCTTGTATTTTTAAAGCTAGAGAAAGAAACCGAAGGTTACAGAGGTACATACTTTAAAGAGAATCTTTGAGCTTTTCGACATTCGAAAAAATTTAAATTAAAAAATCTAAACAGATTTTATGGAAAAAATAGAGAGAATATCTGTAGAAGGAATGAGATGCACAGCCTGCGCTAAAGCCATAGAGAGTAGAGTCAAAAAATTGAATGGTGTTAAAGATGTTAGAGTTAATTTTGCGACAAATTCTGCAATAATTAAATATGATGATTCTAAAATTTCTATCGAAGATGTTAAAAAAGCGATCAAACAACTCGGCTATGGAGTTGTTGAAAGACCTAAAGAAATGTTCACTAAAGCTTTAACTGCTATATTTGGAGGTATTTTAATCCTTTTTGTCAGTCCAGTTGCACAGCTTATCATTTCAACACTGATCATAATATATTCAGGATCTAATATACTAATTTCAGCATTTAAATCTTTGGTCAACCGAATTCTGAACATGGATGTGATGTACAGCATTGGAATCCTTTCTTCTTATACTTCAAGCGTTTTTGCCTTCTTTTCAATACTTCCAAAAGATTACATCTTCTTTGAAACCCCAGCAATGCTGATAGCCTTCTTAAGCATAGGCAAGGCTATAGAAGAGAAGGCTAAAAATAGAACTGGAGATTCTCTAAGTAAGCTTGCAGCCTTACAAACCAAGAAAGCTATTGTTCTGAGAGAAAGAGAAATTGAAGTTGAAACAGACGAAATAAGAGAAGGCGACATAGTTTTAGTTAAACCGGGTGAAAGAGTACCAGTAGATGGAACTCTGATATCTGAATACGCAGAGGTGGATGAATCAGCAATCACTGGGGAGCCAGCGATTAAATACAAAAAATTTGGAGATTGGATTTTTAGTGGTTCTATTTCAAAAAGTTTTTTGAAGATCAAAGCTGAAAGAGTCGGTAAGGATACTCTAATTTCTCAGATAGTTAGACTTGTCGAAGACGCTATGTCTAGCAAAGCTCCGATTGAAAAATATGCCGACAAAGTCGTCTCCTTATTTATACCAGCTGTTTTAACAGTAGCTCTAGCGTCTTTCATCTACTGGTACTTTCACTCCCCAATTTTAGGTCTTACAACACTGATAGCTACCCTCGTAGTTGCCTGTCCATGTGCTTTTGGTCTTGCAACACCAACTGCAATGGCCGTTGCCTTAGGTAAAGCTGCTGAAAAGGGAATTCTCGTAAAAAACTCCGAAGTTTTAGAGATTGCAAGCAAAGTCAAAAAAATATTTTTTGATAAGACTGGAACCATAACAAACTTGAACCCAGAAGTCGTAAACGCTGATACAGAAACCTTAAGATTTGCTGCAATTGCAGAACTTAGAAGCGAACATCCCATAGCTAAAGCGATACTCGAGAAAGCTTTAGAGTTAGGTATAAGAGTGGACGAACCAGAAGATTTCAAATATTACGAAGGTAAGGGTGTCGAAGCGCTTTATAAGGGAGAGAGGATACTCGTAGGTAGCAAGAAGTTTATGGAGGAGAACGATATTCATGTCGAGTTTGAGGAAGGGGTTTTTGTAGCCTTAAATAAAAGACTTATCGGAGTTATAGAGGTCGCGGATAGATTAAGGGATGAGGCTAAGATAGTTGTGGATGAACTTAAAAAGATGGGTAAGGAAGTCGTAATAGTGTCAGGGGATGGAAAAAAGAACGTTGAAAGAATAGCTAAAAAGCTTGGAGTTGAATACTACGCTGAAATGCTTCCAAATGAAAAGGCTGAACTTATAGCTACACATGGAGGGGCTTTTGTTGGTGACGGTATAAACGATGCAGCAGCAATTGCTAAAGCTGACGTGGGTATAGCGGTTTCAAAGGCCTCAGAAATAACAATTGAAACAGCCGACGTAATATCTAAATTTGAATCGATACCCTTCTTTTTCAAATTGGCATCAAAAACAATGCGTAAAGTGAAGCAGAACATCTTCTGGGCGATAATTTACAACTTAATTCTGATCCCCATCGCTGCAGGTTTGCTTCTACCTTACGGAATATCTTTAAAACCTGAGTTCGCAGCTTTAGCTATGGTGGTGAGCAGCTTGTGCGTAGTTACGAATTCACTAAGCTTGAGGTGGTTTGAATGATCGTTAGGCTAGCTTTATCTGGACTCAGCTGCAAAGCTTGTTTGAAAGCAGTAAGGGTTGCACTAGAAGAAGTAGGAGCAGTTGTTAAGGAGATAAGCTTGAAGGAAGTTGTAATTGAAGTGATGGATAATGATCTCGACAAATATATAAATGCTATCAGGAATGCTGGCTATGATGCCAAACCTCTAACCACATCCAACCAGAACTCTTAAATACCCTGTGATTGTAGACAATTCGCCGACGGTCAAAGAGGCGGGGGAAACACCCGGACTCATTCCGAACCCGGAAGTTAAGCCTCGCCTCGTCCCGCGTAGTACTGTGTTCCGAGAGGGCACGGGAAGCGCGGGAACTGTCGGCACTTATTGATCTAGCTTTTTAAGAAATTCTACCATGTTCTTCCAGTGGCTACCCATCCAGTACAGCTTCTTACATTTTTCGCAGTACCACAATTCATACTTCTGGCTAATGTCTTCACATATTCCTTCCTTTACCATAACTTCCAAAGCCTCTTCTCTACTCGGTTTCCTTAGCAGACTGTTACAAACGCTGCACCTGTCCATCAATAGCTGAAAACTAACACCGATTTTTTTCAGTTCTTTCATTTGCTCTGCAACGTCATTTGAGACAATTAAAAAGGCCGCCCTTTTATTTTTTATCGCTTTTTGATAAAGTTCTCTGTCTTTTGTCAGAAGAATTCTGTCCAGAAAGTTTTTAAGCAATTCAGAGTCTTCATCTTCACATTCGAAGTCTCCTATATACAGAGTGTCATAGCCAGCGATGCGAAGCCAAACCGCAAGTTTGCCAAGCATTCGATCGCATATGAGCTTCATAAAAATAATAGCAAAAAATTTAGGTTCTACTTGAGCTTTCAAGTTCCTTTTTAAGCTCCTCTATCTCTCTATCCAGCTCCTCCAAGCTCACAAAAGTGAACTCCTTTTCCTTCACTCCAGCCAACTTCCAGAAAAGTCTTGCAATTATAGGTGCTGTCTTTCCAGCATATCCTGGTGCGTGCGGTAGAAGTTTAGCTGCCAAATCACCCAACTTTTCAAGTTGCTTTTTGTTGAGCTCTTCAAGCTTTGTGCTTGCATCACCTATCAAAGATACTGCACCACCGATAACTTTCTCCCTTAGCGCATAATACTTTGCAGCTTCGCTTGTAATTCTATGGACCCCCACTTCTATCACCAATTATATCTTAACTTCCCAAGTTTATACATCTTTCCATACTTTTCTCCACTTACACATAAAAATTTTCCTTTTTGTGAAAATTGCCTATCTTTATTTTCATGATCCTTCTTTCTATCTCTTCCCTCAACAAATCGTTGCTAGTCAGATTTTTAGCTTCGTAAAGCTTATCCAAATCTTTTTCAATTTCTCCCCACTCCATAAGTAGACGGGCGATTTTTTCTGCCACTCCTGGATAATTTTTCATGGAATTATAAATTGAAAGAGCTTTTTTGTACTCTCCTATGTTCTCATAAACTTCGGCTAAAGCTAACTTTGCCTCTTCAGTCTCTCTTATGCTCAAAGATTCCTCTATTTTTTTTATTCCTGCTTCAGGTATAGAGAGTGAAAGTTTTTTTCCCCACTCGAGTAATATGCTAGCTTTAACATCGAGTATATCTTCACTTTTCGGTAGCATTTCCAAGATGCGCATGGCTCTTAGATAATCTCCGTTTTCCACAACTTCAAAAACAAAAAATAAAATTTTTTTAATATAATTTTTTAGTCCAAAATCCTGAAACTCCACAGCTAATCTAGCTGCGTCTTCGTATCTACCGTTCGCCAACCTGTATTCTATAGCCTCCCTCAGTAAAGAAAATAGGTTTTGTATTATCTTTCTATCTCCACTATCTCTCAAAAGTTTCAAGGCTGAGAAGAATACTCCAAAAACGACCTCAGAGTCTTTACCCTCTAGATACCGACTCAACCTGTCAGCAGCTTTTGCAACAAGATAAACACTATTTGGATTGTCCTTAAGAAATACCAAATACCTTGCTGAATTTTCAGGCTTTTCAAAAATTTTCTTTAGGGAATGTGCCAAAACCGAGTCAGAAGAAATCGACTTTAATATCCTCACATCCTCTTCGTCGAGAAACTTCATCAGGATTTGGAAGAATTTTTCCATGAAGATTATTTTACACTGTAAAATAAAAATTTTACGTTTAAAAATTTAAGTGCTCCGGCCGGGATTTGAACCCGGGGCGCGGGCTCGAAAGGCCCGTATGTTTGACCGGGCTACACCACCGGAGCTTAAATAGCTGATTTCCAGATGAGTTTATATCTCTTTCGTTTGAAAGATACTTTCAACAAGTTTAATAGCACAAAGATCACCACACATACTGCAAGCTTCACTCGATGTTCGCCTTCTTTTCCAAATACTTTCTGCTTTTTCCGGATCAAAAGATGTTTCGAACTGTGTTTTCCAATCTAACTTTTTTCTTGCCAGAGACATCTTTAAATCTCTTTCCATAGCTTTCTCTCTTTGTCCAGGTTTGACAAGGTCGGCAGCATGTGCGGCAATTTTAGCGGCAATAACTCCCTCTTTAACATCCTCCACCGTTGGTAAGCCGAGGTGTTCCGAAGGGGTAACGTAGCATATAAAATCCGCTCCAGCCATTCCTGCAACTGCTGCACCTATTGCGGCAGCTATATGATCATAACCAGCAGCAGCATCTGTAACGAGGGGGCCAAGTAAGTAGAGCGGAGCGTTTTCGGTAGCTATCTTCATAGCCTTCACTGAAGTTTCAATCATATCCAGCGGAACATGTCCTGGCCCTTCAACCATGCACTGCACACCGTATTCTCTACATTTGTCAACAAGTTCTCCTAAAATTACGTACTCCGTTAGCTTTACTCTATCTACATCGACCAAGCATCCTGGCCTAAAAGCATCCCCTAAGCTTATTGTCACGTCATAGGTCTTTAAAATTTCAAGAAGATAGTCGAAATCCGCATAGTATGGATTTTCTTTATCGTTGTGGATCATCCAGCCTACTATTATCGCTCCACCCCTGCTTACAACTCCGAGTAACCTTTTAGATCTTTTCAACCTTTCAACGCTCACCTTGTTTACCCCAGCATGTATCGTCATGAAGTCCACTCCGTCCTTCGCTTGCTTTTCAACCACTTTGAAAAATTCATCCTCGCGGATGTCTACAACTCTTTTACAATCTCTAGCCGCCTGATAAACCGGAACTGTTCCAAAAGGCAAACTTGTTAATTTCATCAAAGTTCTCCTTATCTCATCCAAGTTACCACCAGAAGATAGATCCATTATTGCATCGGCACCAAATTTTTCCGCCACTTTAACCTTCTCTTTCTCCTCATCCAAGTCTACATGGTCTATTGATGTTCCTACGTTCACATTTACCTTTGTTGACGCATACATCCCTATAGGTTTTGGAATCGTATCCCTCAAAACGTTTTTAGGTATAACCACGTAACCTTTCGCAATAAGTCTGAGAAGTTTTTCAACATCCAACCCCTCATTTTTTGCAGCTAGTTTGACAAATTCATCTGCTCTGCCCTTTCTTGCATCTTCGATTAACGTCACAAATAAAATACACTCTGTGGACATAAATACTTTAATCCCGCAGATCCCACGTTTTAGATGGGTCACCTTTTATGTACTTCTCTAAAAGTCTGCTTTCAAATTCAACCCCAAAGTAGTTTGCCAAACTCAAGGTAATGAAGGTAACATCCGCTATTTCTTCCTTTATCGCATCATAGTCCCTTTTTCTAACAGCTTCAGCCAGTTCACCGACCTCCTCCATTAGAACGGACAAAAGGAATAAATCTCCACTCCTTCGATCCAGCTCGCCATACTTTTCATAAATCTTTCTCCTCAACTCTTCGAGGTCCATATTCGATATCCAAAAAACTTAAATTAAGAGTTTCACCACTTAAATTCAGCAAGCCGCCGTGGCTCAGCTGGAAGAGCGGGTGACTTGTAATCACCAGGTCGCGGGTTCAAACCCCGCCGGCGGCTTACTTTGTTCAAAATCCAAATCACTTTTTTAGATAAAAGTGATCGAACCTATATAAGCTCAGCCGGAAAAATTAGAAAAATAAAAACTCCAATGCCTTTACCGCAAATTTTTAAAAATTCTAGAATCGTCGTTAATAATTGCCCTCCTTTTTTAGAAGATTTTAGAACCAAAAAATTGTACTTTTAATTAAACAATTCGAGTACCAAGCTGATAAGCTGCCTTCAACAGATCCTCCTTCTTCTTAACAGCTCCTGGTTCATTTAACCCATTTCCTCCAACGATTCCTACAAACTTCATTCCGAAATTTGAAAGTCTCGTTCCAAGTTCTTTCAATACAGTTTCTCCATCGTTTCCACGCCCTTGCGAGTATATGATAGCCAGATTTTTCCCTTTAAGTGCAGAATCTCCCTTGAAAACGTTTATCATTGCTAAAAGTCTGTCGAGGAAGGTCTTTGTCTGAGCTGTCACGTGGCCCATGTAGATCGGTGTTCCAATAACTAGGGCGTCGGCAGATTTTATAGCCTTATATATCAGCTGCATATCGTCCTTCTGCTTGCATTCTCCGTACTGCTGGCAATAGAAACACCCCTGACACCAGTTTATATTCATGTCATTTATTTTAAAAATTTCCACCTCCGCCCCCTTTGATTTTGCACCTTCCAGAACTTTTTGGACTAGAATTTCGGTATTACTTTCAGCCCTAGGGCTGCCGACGATACCCACAACCTTCATAGCTAGCGTACACTTGCTAACTTAAAAATTTTTCCATTTTTCCAACAAAAAATTTTAAAGTTCTGGTATGAGTGAAGAAGCATGAGGCTGTTCGTAGCTGTGGATTTAAGCGACGAAGTTAGAGAAAAACTTTCACCCCTGCTTGCAGAACTTTCAAAAATAGGTGGTTTGAAAACTGTTGAAAAGGAAAATTTACACATCACTTTGCTTTTTTTAGGCGAAGTTCCTGAGATGAAAGTTCCCCAGATAAGGGAAGAGTTGTCTAAGATCAAATTTGAGACTTTTAAGATTGAGTTTTCAGAAGTTGGTGCTTTTCCATCTGTTTCCAATCCTCGAGTTATCTGGATCGGCGCTAAAGATGATGGAAAATTGAAGATACTTGCAGATGAAGTCCATGAAAGACTAAAAAAACTTGGATTCAAAAGAGATAAAGATTTCGTAGCACATATAACAATAGCAAGGGTTAAGAGAAGATATGAGAATTTAAAGAATTTTGTCAGTCTTCATGCTAAAGATAAATTTGGAGAGATGAATGTGAGTAATTTCAAGTTAAAGCAGAGCATTCTAAGACCCCAAGGACCAATATACAAAGATATTGAAGTTTTTAAAGCTTCGAAATGAGCATTATTTATGACGAAAAATCTTTATATAATTAAATCAAGATTATTACATGCACCTGCAAAAGTTGAGCAGGGAGGAGATAATCAGAAAGCTGAAAGAATATGCAAGCGAAGATTTTGAACCGAAAAGCGGAAAATTATTCACAATTGCATTTGAGCCGGGAATAGAAGAACTAAAAGAGATAATTTTTGATGCTTGGAAAATGTACGCTGAAAAAAACATGTTGGACTTCACAGAATTTCCAAGCGCGATAAAACTCGAAAAAGATGTAATAGATATAGCAAGATCGCTAATGAATGGAGATAAGGATGTAGTTGGTACATACACTTTTGGAGGTACTGAAAGCGTTTTTTTGGCTGTTAAAGCTGCAAGAGATAATTTCTTGCTTAAAAAAGGCTTTACATCTCTGCCCGAGATCGTCATGCCTGTAACTGCACATCCTTGTTATGAAAAAGCTGCAGAATATATGGGTTTAAAGGTAAAAAGAGTTAGAGTAAACACTGAGACGTACAGAGCAGATCCAGATGCGATAAATGAAGCCATAACCGAGAATACAGCAATGATTGTCGGTTCAACACCAAATTGGCCTTTTGGTACTGTAGATCCAATAGAAGAACTTGCGGAGATTGCTTTAGATAAAGATCTCTGGCTACACGTGGATGCTTGCGTTGGGGGTTTTGTTTTGCCATTTATGAGAAAGCTTGGTGAAAAAATACCAGAATTTGATTTCAAAATAGATGGTGTAACTTCAATTTCAATGGATCCGCACAAGTATGCATACTCAGCAATAGGTGCTTCTATCGTACTTTTCAGAAAAAGTTTTTATAAAATGCTTTCACAATATGCAAACTTAAGATGGCCGGGATACCCGATAGTAAACCCAGCAGTACTTTCTTCTCGCTCTGAGGGACCCTTGGCAGCAACATGGGCAGTGTTGCACTATCTCGGAGAGGATGGCTATACGGAACTTGCAAGAAGGATACTAAATGCTAGGAAGAAGATACTTGGTGGTTTAAAAGAACTTGGATACAAGATAATGGGAGATCCAACGGTTATAATAGCTTTTACTTCGAACGAAATAAATCTATTCAAGCTTTGCGATGAGATGGTTAAAAAAGGATGGGTTTTTCTAGCACAGAAAGGTATAGCAAATATAGATATACCTCCAAGCGTCCACCTTACGCTAACACCAGTTCACGAGAATTTAGCTGATGATATGATAAAAGAGCTCAGCGAATGCACTGAAAATTTAAAAAGTATCCCTAAGAGCGATTTGGAAGAATTTATAGAAACTTTCGGACTGATGATGAATTTTTTGATGCCTACTGAGATGGACTTAGCATCTATCAGCAGATTATTAAGTGAGATCGAGAGGTACATGGCTACCTATGGTCCAAAACTACTTGAAGCCCTTGGTTTTGAAAAGGGTTTGACAAGAGAGATGGCGGTAGTGAATCAGATGTTCAACTCGTTACCTCCAGAGATAGCAGAACCTCTTGTCAACTATGTAGTAATAGAACTATTTAGGCGAGGATAAAAACTTCGAGGATCATTTTTATATCTCGAATTCGTACCAGAAAGGTAGATGGAGAAGGTTATAGAGATAACAGAAAAAATAATTCCATTCGTGGTTCCAAGTGAGGAAGAAGTCCAACTCGGCAGAAAGGCTGAAGCTGAGATAAGAAGAAGGCTAAATGAGATAGGTGTCGAATACATCTTTGTTGGCAGTTATGCAAGAAACACCTGGCTTAAAGATAATTTGGAGATAGATGTATTTGTATTTTTCGACCCAAAAGTTTCCAGAGAATTGCTAGAGAAAGAAGGTCTAGAGATAGGTAAAAAAGTGCTCGAAAGCTATGAAGTTAGATACGCTGAACATCCTTATGTTCATGGAAGACTCTTTGGTGTTGAAGTCGAAATCGTTCCATGTTATAAAGTTAAAAGTGCCGCTGAGATAAAATCTGCTGTAGATAGGACACCTTTTCATCATGAATGGCTGAAAGACAGGATAAAAGGCAAAGAAAACGAAGTTAGGATACTAAAAAAGTTTTTAAAGGTAAATGGACTTTACGGAGCTGAATATAAGGTTAGAGGTTTTTCGGGGTATCTTTGTGAACTTTTAATCGTTTACTATGGCTCCTTTGCTGAATTGGTAAAAAATGCAACCAAATGGAGCAGAAGAACTGTAATAGATGTTGGAAAAAAAGAAGAGAGAACCGGAGATGTGTTTTTTGTTGTAGATCCGGTTGATGAGAAAAGAAACGTAGCCGCAAACTTAAGTTTGGACAATCTTGCAAAATTCGTGCAGCTTTGTAGGGATTTTTTGAAAAATCCCAGTGAAGCTTTCTTTTTTGAGAGACCTTTAAAAATACCGCCGGATGAAGAGGTTCTCAAAATCATAGAACTCAGAAGCTCTTCAATTTTTGCTGTCGAATTCCAAAAACCAGAAATAGTGGAAGATAACTTATACCCACAACTTGAAAGAGCAGCAAAAAAGATATTCGAATTTCTGGAAAAAGAAGGTTACAAGCCCATGAGGTACAACTACTTTGCAAACGATAAATGCTACCTAATCTTCGAATGCGAGATTTCTGAGCTTTCCAGAGTCTACAAAAAGATGGGACCAAAATTTGAAGATGAGGAAAACGTAGAAAGTTTCCTCAAGAAAAATAGAAAATTTAAACCGTTCATCGAGAACGGAAGGTGGTGGAGTTTCGAGTTACGAGAGAACACAAAACCTGAAGATTCTGTAGAGAAATTTATATCCAAGAACTGGGCTTCTCTAGGAAAAAACGTAGGCGAGATCCTCAGGAGAGATTTCAAGATATTGAAAGGGAAAGAGCTTCTTAAAGTCAAGGAAAAACTTGCTGAATTTTTAGGGGTGATATGATGAAGATTACATTCCTTGGTACTGGAGTTTCGGTTCCCTTCGAAAACAGAGCGCAAAGTTCTATACTCGTTGAAGAAGATTGTAGAATTCTTATAGATGTTGGATGTGGATGTATGCTCAGACTCGAACAGGCAGGCGTGGATGTTTGCGATATAGATGCTATCTGTTTAACTCACAACCATCTTGACCACAACGGAGATCTCTTGAATATTTTGAAGGCAAGATGGTTGAATTGTACAGAAAAATTACAGATTTATGCTCCAGAAGGTACAAGATTCTTTCTAGAGAGTCTTTTAGAAGCGTATCCGTATCTTAGGAGCAAACTTAAATTTGATGTTTTTGAAGTTAAGAAGTTCAAAGTTGGAAATTTGAACTTCAAAGTGATGCCTACGATACATAGCATAGAGAGCCAAGCTTACATTATCGATGACACCGTGGTAGTAAGCGGGGATACAAGGGCTTTTGCGGAGTTGATCTCTTCAGAATGCAGATATATGATACACGAGCTATCTCTACCCTTTAATTACCCTTCAGACTACCATACAACTCCTGAAAATCTTAAAGAGAATTTAAAATTTTGTAGGGCTGAAAAGATATTCCTTGTGCACCTCTATCCTCAAACTCACGCTGTTAAAGAAGAGATTATCAGGTTCTTAGATTTTGATGCTGAAGTCGTCGATGATCTGCAGTCAGTAAAAGCTTAGCAAAGGTTAAAATAGAGTATAACTACAAGTTCAGGTGATGTTGATGGATGAGGTAAACAGAATTGTCACATTATGCGGAAAGGATTGGGCCAAGATAGGTGTGGAATTCATTTTCCTCGGTGGAAAAAGTGAATGTGAAAACTGCAAACTAAAGAAGACGTGTTTAAAGTTGAGAACTGGTGCAAAGTACAAGATAGTTGGTCTCAGAAATGGAGAAGTGCATGAATGCCCACTTCATGATGAGGGTGTGATCGCCGTGGAAGTCGTAGAATTGCCGATAATAGCTCTCGTGGAATCAAAAGTGGCTGTTGAAGGTGCCAAGTTTCAGTATGAAAGCAAAGAATGCGATTTACTAGACTGTGGAATGTATTCACTATGCCATCCAGTAGAATTGACGAACGGAGAGAGCGTTTTAGTGGGGAAAGTTCTTGGGGAGGCACCAAACAAATGCGCGAAAGGCTATAGCGTAGTCGTTGCAGAGCTAAAAAGAGAGGTCTAGAGGAGCGGTTTGATTATAACAGCGTTTTTAACTTCTTTTTTAAACTTCTCAACATCCGCCGCTGTATTCGGAATTGCTCCATAGTGCATTGGTATAAAAAACTCAGCTTTTATGTCTTTTGTAGCAGCTATCGCCTCTTTTAAGTCCATTGTATAAGTCCCGCCTACTGGCAAAAGGGCTATATCTACTGAGATTTCTTTCATCTCCGGAATTCTGTCGGTATCGCCTGCATGATATATTCTAACTCCATCGATATCCACTACATATCCCACACCCATACCCTTTTTGTGGTAGGGTTTGTTTAAGTTGTAGGCAGGAACGGCCTTTACCTTAACACTTCCAAAACTTAACTCCTGGCCAATTTTTATTGGTTGAATTTTAATTTCCTTTAGCTTACAACCCTCCGGTGCAACTAAAACAGTATCTTCTTTATATATTTGCTTTATTGAATTTAGATCTAGGTGATCGTAGTGATCGTGAGTCACCAAGATAAGATCTGCCTTTTCCATGTTTTTTGGAATCTGGTAAGGATCTAGATAAATAACTTTTGTGCCCTTCACTTTAAAACCCGCATGTCTTATGTATTCAAGCACAACTCCACCAAATTCGAAATGACTTACCATGTTGTAATTTCGAAGGTAATGGATTTAACCTCTTCGGTTGAATCAATAGCGTGCTTCGTGTAGCATTGTTGGAGTTAGCACAAAAGAAAAAGAAGATGAGCTCAAAGTACGTTCTTTCAATTTTACTTGTCCTGCTTTTATCTTTAGCGGCATTCTATATTTCAATAACCTCCGGTTTTGAGTCAGATAAGCGACTATATACGGCAAATTTGGCAATTTCCGATTCCTTTACTACGGGAAGCAATCCGGACATTCTTATATATGAAAAAATTATTATTATGACTTCAAAAAGTGACAGAAGTTTAGCCGCAGCGGATGAGGCTTTAGGCATTCTAAGACAACAGTATCTTGAAAAACTATCGCAAAATAGCGAAGCCTTTCCCGTGTTGGTTTCGGTTAGGTACCTAGAAAGACGAAGCGTGGCCGAAGTCGTCAACTCTTCAAAGTTACCGAACCTGCAATATAACGAATCAAAATCATCCACAAATTCTACAAAGCAAATAGATGTCTTTCCGAAGGAAACTGCAGATTCCAAGAGTGATGACTTGAAAGACGATTTATCTGAATTTTTGAAGATTGAGAGTTTTCAAGATTCTAAACGAGAGATTAAAGATGTGGGTTCTTTTAGTACAAACGAATATGTTTATCCGGAACAGCTTTCTATAAGAACTCCCTTTGATAAACTTGTTTTGGCTATGATCTTCCTGATTCCATCTTACTTCTTTGTCCAGCTCTTTTCATCGTCATTTTTAGAGGATAAATTCTCTAGGAGGTTGGAAATCATAATTTCTATTTTTAATAATTATGAAATTGTATTTGGAAAGATGCTACCATACTTCGCTGCATCTATTCTGGCAATGGCATCGATATCCCTATTTCTCAATTCTTCAGCGTTTTTCTTTGCTATCCCAGTTGTATTTTTACTTTTTTCCTTCCATTCAGCCATAGTTGTGTTTTCAAGAAGTTATAGAGAAGCTACGATGCTTCTTCTCATTTTTTCATTGCTGGTTACTGTTTATGCTGTAATGCCAGTGGTATTTCCAATTTCCGAATTTTCAAGAATTTCTCCTCTAACTGCTCTTTTAAGATGCCTCGAAAATAAAGCCACCGATCTTCAAGATTTTTTACCGGCTTTCTACGTGATATTTACACTTGGCGCTTTTTTGTTCTATTTGACCTGCAAACTTCTATATCCCGAATACCTGTATTCTACAGGAATTTTAGAAAAGATCTTTGCAGCTTTTTACGGAGGAAAAATAAAGTCATTTCTTTTAGGATTTTTTGGAGTTTCACTTGCGCTATTTGTAGAATTTTTTATAATTTTTATTATATTTTTAGTTCCGAAGTCTTTAGCCCTACCGCTATCTTTGATTCTCGTAGCTGGAGTCGAGGAAATTACAAAAGGATTATCAATAGCAGCAAATAGAGATCTAATCTCTAGCGTATCTACAGCACTTGGCTTTTTTACAGCCGAAAAGCTTCTTTTGCTACTTAACATCTCCTTAGAGCTTTTGACGCCATTCTTGGCATCATTTTTATTGCTACCCGCCATGTTGCATACGGCTACAGCTTTAATTTTTTACTTTTTTATAAAATTTGGTTTCTGGAAAGCTTGCGCAGCATCGAGCCTAATCCACTTCCTTTACAACTACACGGTGGTGATTACCATTGCTAGTAGCCTTAATATCTAAGGAGATAAAAAACTCTTTAAGGGAGAGGACAATTGCAAGTGTTATTTTACTCGTTTTCTTTATTGCAGCTTTTTCCAGTGTAATAACCTATGGACTCATCTATCTCTACAACCCGGGCTATTCAAACTACCCGATTAAGATGGCTATCGTAGGTGATTGTGGGGTAGGAATAGATGGTATATGCACGACTTCAGAGAGGGCTTTTGAGATGTTTTACACCAATAAAGTGGATGCTATTGTAATAATAAAAACCATAGAAAAGACCTATGTCGATTTAATACTTCCAGAAGATGATTATAGAGCCCCCATCGCTTTATCTAAAATAAAAAGAGATTTAATAAAAATTGAAGAAGAATTGAGAAAGAAAAACAACGCGACAATTTTCGAATACAAGGTGATTTATCAAAATCAGGAATTAAAGGTTCCTGAAGGCGTATCCATAGCTTTCAGATTCGTGTATCTTATCCTGATCCCACTTCTGTGTATAACTACAGCAATCGTAGCGGCCGGGATGGTTATAGATAGCCTAACAGAGGAGTTCGAAAGAGGAACGATAGAAATCCTGCTAGCATCACCTTTAAGCGAAAGAATGATCTTATTTTCGAAGATAGTTTCTCCGATGCTGGTTTCAAGTGTATTAACAACTCTTTGGATTGCTTTGTTGATTTTAAACGGAATTGAAATACACAATCCACCACTCGTATTCATAGCAGGTGTATCCTTAGCGTCAATTTTTATTTTAACTGCTTATATAATAGCTCTAAAATTAAAAGATAGAGAAAGAAGTCAATTTCTTTTTTCAATCATAGCTACAGGAGTTTTGCCGGTTCTAATCACAAAATCTTGGAGTCCTGCAGTCATCTGTGGCAGAATTGCTGCAGGAAGTGACTTTAGATTAATTCCTACGATTTTAACTATCCTCTCTATACTACTGGTACCTACAGTGAGGTTTGTAAAAGATCAGTAGGGAGTTGCCCAGCTCTCCTCGTCCTTGTATACTTCCTCATCTATCTTCATCTCTCCCTCCACTAGTGGCTTTGGATCTTTAACGGCCTCTATTCTAAAGAAGGTCGATTTATACCAAGGATAGTCTGACTTTACTCCAAGATTTTTTACTATCGGTAACTTCTCTTGGAAAGTAAAGAAGTTCCTTTCATCATCCGGATATACACTGAATTTTCTGATCATGTCCGTAATAACGAACCCCATATCGTATATCATCTTTTCAATCTCGTACCATTTTCTTCTCGAAGCTTCAAGAGTCGTAATCCCAAAGTATCCGGCACTTCCAACCCCCTTCAAGGTTGAAACGGCTCTTGAGAAAAACAACTTCAATCCAGGGATGGTTTCTACAGGATCGGTCACAAATATATCGAACTTCCTTCTGAGCTCTTCTGGAAAAGCTTGCTGAACGTCATACACCATGGCCTCAATTCTTAAACCGTACTCCTTTGCAGCGTTGTTTATGAAATTTACGAGTCTCTCGTCTATATCTACAACAAATATTTTTTCAGGTAGATCTGTTAGGGCCGCGGCTATGCTGAACAGATCATCATCTCCAACAACGAATATCTTCCCGTAGAGATCCCCACGCTCGTGTATAAACTCGACTCTTCTAATTATACCTTCCGGACTTATAAAACCTTGATCGTAAACATCCACTGCCTCGGGGCGGTTTTTAACTATTTCTCTATACCTTCTGAGTATCTCTGAAAAATGTTTATTTATAACGTATCCTGTCCCCTCGCAATTTATGCAGCAGTAATTCCCAAAATTTCTGAGATTTTTTGCTATCTCTCTTCCAGATTTTGTAAGTTTAACCTTCCCTCTGTCAACTTCTATTATGTTCTCTCTGAGCAGTTCCTTGAATACTTCAAAAAATTCGTTAAGTGAGGCATCTTGCCTGTCTATAAGCTCGTAAACGCTTACTTCTCCTACTAGCAGAGCTTGGAGTATCTGCCTTTTTATTCTATCCATTTTATCCCCTATCGAGCATATAATGTCTGTATGACTTCGGTTTAAACTTTTCGAGGAACAGTTTAAAAGCCTTTTCCGCCTTTGAAGGGTCTCCACAGGTAAAGATGTCCAAGTTTACAAGCTCATACTCCGGCCATGTATGCAAAGATACATGGCTCTCGGAGATTAAAACAACCCCAGTGACACCATGGGGATTGAACTGCTTATATACGCTGCCAACTTTGGTTAGCTTCGCCTCATTTACCACCTCCTCCACTATACGCCTCACAGTCTCTTCCCTCGCTATGAGCTCTGGATCTACTCCATAAAGTTCTGCAATAATATGTCGTCCAATTATCATAGTCATCCCCCTCCATCTCCTTTCTCACCTCCACTATTTTCGGATTTAGAGCTTTTTTACAGCTTATATCTACACGCCGAAAGCTTTACCCAATATACTTCCAAACTTACACGATGCGGGCTGAACTAAACTTTAAACGGTTTGATTTTTAAATTTTTCGCAAGAATCGATCAGCAGCTAAACGTTCAATTTAGCTTTAAACTGCTTCTTATTTACTGATTTGGAATTTTACTGAAATATTTTGTCCTTTTTTTGGCAAAACTGTAATTTAATTTTCTTTTTTGGTGAACTGGCAAGATTAAAAATATTAGATTTTCGGATAATTTTAGTAAGACTTAGCCAAAACAGCTAAACTGCCCTTTCCTCCACAAACGATACAACTATCTACCTCTTTAACTTCGACCCACCAAGGAGTTTCTTCAAGCCAGCCAAGCAATCTAGCTTTACTAATTTCTTCTACATATTCCCCGCACTCCCTGTTCCTACACAAAGAAATCACAGCTACATTTCTTTCAAGCTCTTTTAACCCGTCAACATCTTTCGGATACACTAATTTCTGTTTCATCATCTCTATAGCTTTCTTTCTCATCCGTTCTCTCATCTCTGAAGCCCATCTCGAGATAACTTCACTACTGATTTCTTCAATTTTAGCTTTAAATTTCCTCTTTTCGTCTCTGAAGGATACAACAACTTCTCCGCTTTCAACTTCTTTTGGTCCAATTTCAAATCTGATTGGTACACCTTTCAACTCCCATTTATAATACTTCGCCCCAGGTCTGTCTTCGGATTCGTCAAGTACAAATTTAATTCCAAGATCTGAAAGTTTATTTGCAAGCTTCTTGGAAGCTTCTCTAACGACCTCATCTTTACCCTTGTAGGGTATCGGAATTATCACTGCTTGGATTGGAGATACCTCAAAAGGTAACACCAAACCGTTGTCATCTCCGTGAATTCCAATCAAAGCAGCAATACAGCGTTCGCTGATACCATAGCATGTCTGATGAACGTATCTATGCTCTCCACCAACATCCTCATACAATATACCGAAAGTTTTGGCAAAGTTATCTGCCAAGTGGTGAACTGTCCCTATTTGCAAAGTCCTGCCATCTGGCATTATCGTGTCGAACGCTATCGTGTAAGCAGCTCCAGGAAACTTGTCCCAGTCAGGTCTTCTTATCACCATGTAAGGTATCGCAAGAAAGTCGTAAAATTCCTTGTAGTATTCTATGGCTTTTTTTACTTGTATTTCTGCTTCTTCAAAACTTTTATGGGCTGTGTGTGCCTCTTTGAAGGAAGTTATCTCCCTTAATCGTATTAAAGGCCTCGTGTGTTTAGTTTCATATCTGAAAGTATTTACGATCTGGTAAACTTTCAATGGGAGATCTGCATGACTTCGAATCCATAAAGCAAACATTGGATACATCGCTGTTTCACTTGTAGGTCTCAAAGCTAGTTTTACATCCAAAGGATCATTTCCACCATGTGTCACCCAATAAACTTCATTTTCAAATCCTCTGATGTGTTCACTCTCTTTTCTAAGTTCCGTTTCTGGAATAAGAGTCGGAAAGTATACCTCATCATGCTCTCTGTCCATTATCTCTCGAAGCTTTTTGTAGACGTTGTTTCTGAGTCTAAAACCGAAGGGATACCATACATAAAGCCCTTTTACTGGATACCTGATATCCATTATCTCAGCCTGTTGTATTATCTCGTGATACCATTCTGAGAAATTATCCTTCGATGGTAGAGACATCGAGAAGCTGAAAGCGACTCTATATTTATGCTTTATCTACCTACCAAAGTTGAAAGGTCAGTTTTAAATAATCTGAAAAAACAAGGTTAAAAATTTTTAAACTTATGATGGAGTAAATCTGATGGATATATCGAACCTGAAATTTGACGAAAAAGGATTGATACCAGTTATAGCACAAGATGTAAATACGAAGGAAGTACTCATGCTAGCTTATGCAAATCTAGAAGCTTTAAAAAAGACTTTAGAGACCGGCTACGCACACTACTGGAGTAGAAGCAGAAACGAGCTCTGGATGAAAGGTGCAACATCTGGAAACGTACAGAAAGTCGTAGAGGTTAGATACGACTGCGATGGAGATGCAATTTTATATTTAGTTGAACAGAAAGGGAACGCCTGTCATACTGGCAACAGAACTTGCTTTTTCAGGAGGTTAGAGTGATGAAATACGTTTTTGATACAAGCGTTGTAATATCTGGCAAAGCAACGGAAGCTATTAAGAAGGGAGAGATAGAGGGAGAGATAATAATACCCGAAGCTGTTTTAGCAGAACTTGAAGCTCAAGCTAATTTTGGGAGAATGAGTGGATTTCAAGGGCTTGCTGAAATAGAAAAAATCGTAGAGATAGCAAAAGAGAAGGGATTTGAAGTTTTCTTCGCAGGCGAAAGGCCAAAACTTGAACAGATAAAATTAGCAAAAGGTGGAGAGATAGATAACATGATAAGAGAAATAGCAGCAAAGAATGATGCTATTCTAGTTACTTCTGATAGGGTTCAGCATTTAGTTGCAAAAGCTAAGGGTATAAAGACTATTTACTTCAGACCACAGATTATAAAACCAGAAGAGACAAAGATCATGTCTTTTTTCACACCAGATACAGCGAGCGTCCATCTGAGAGAGGGAGTACCACCATTTGCAAAAAGAGGGAGGATTGGAGAACTCAAGCTCGTTCAAATTTCAGAGAAACCTTTGAGCCACGAAGAACTTGTTGAAATAGCAAACGAGATCCTTGAAGCTGCTAGAGCTGACGAAGAAAGTAGTATAGAGATAGAACGAAATGGAGCAACCGTTGTTCAGCTAAGAGAACTTAGAATAGCTATAGCCGAAAGACCCTTCGCAGATAAGATGGAGATAACAGCTGTAAGACCAATAGCAAAGGTCAGCTTGGAGTATTACGGGATAAGTGAGGAATTGAAACGCCGCTTCATAGAAAAACAGAGGGGAATACTGATAGCTGGCCCACCTGGTGCCGGGAAGTCAACTTTTGCTGCGAGTGTCGCTAACTATCTCCACGATATGGGTTTTGTTGTAAAAACTATGGAGTCCCCTAGAGATCTGATGGTAAGAGAAGAGATAACCCAGTATGCACCATTGGAGAACAACATGGCCTTGACAGCTGACATACTTCTACTTGTAAGGCCCGACTACACGATCTACGATGAACTCAGGAAGACAGAGGACTTTCAAGTTTTTGCTGACATGCGTTTGGCTGGTGTGGGCATGATTGGCGTAACACATGCTACGAGGGCAATAGATGCGATTCAGAGGATGATAGGAAGAGTTGAACTTGGCATAATTCCACAGGTTGTAGATACTGTAATTTTCATAGAAGCTGGTAAGATAAAGAAAGTCTATGAACTCGAATTTACAGTTAAAGTACCAACTGGTATGCTTGAGGCAGATTTAGCCAGACCGGTTATAGAAGTGAGAGACTTCGAAAAGAAAACACTTGAGTATGAGATATACACATACGGTGAGCAGGTAGTTGTAATGCCAATTCAAAGCGATGAAAAGATCCTAAAGATCTTAGAAGATCGTATTTCCAAGTACGTTGATGATTACGAAATCGAGCTTGTTGGTAGGAGAGCGACAATTAAAGTGCCTGAAAGTCAAATTCCAAGCCTGATAGGAAGGAAGGGTAGAAGGATAAAGAACATAGAAGATGAGTTGCAGCTCTCCATAGATGTTGTTCCAAAAGAAAGATCAGAAATCGAAGCCAAGGTTGAGGAGCAATCAAAACATTACCTAATCTTAGCCAATGGACTAGAGGGAAAAACCGTAGACGTTTACGCAGGAAATGAATATCTTTTCTCAGCTCTTGTGAGTGAAAAGGGAACTATAAAGGTGAGAAAAGATAAGGAAGGGGGCAAAAGCTTAAGGCAGGCTCTTGCGAAGGGAGAAAAGATAATACTTAAGGTGATAGGTTGAGGTATTTTTTCGCTATTTTTTTTATTCTGAGCGGATTCTTAGCTTTAATTTCAATACCGGTATACGAAGATGCGGGAATGGTCATCTTTGAAAATCCATCGGAAATTTCAAACTCGATATATTATTTTTTGCTTATAATATTTTTTACGGCTTTCGTATTATTTGCAGTTAAGTACAAGAAATTTTTAACTTTCACAATCCAATTCCTCGTTTTTTTGTCAATCTTCTATGTTCTTTATCCTTTTGCAGGCATCTTTTCCTTATTTGTCGCTTTAATCATAATGATTCTCCTACTAATAAAACCACACTGGAGTGTTATAGATTTCGCGGCGTTGATGTTGGCAGCTGGGATCTCTGCAATATTTGGTATAAGCCTAGAACCTACCCCAGTAATCGTACTGATGGTAATTTTAGCCATTTACGATGTTTTAGCTGTATACAAAACAAAACACATGATAAGACTAGCAGAGTCTGTTACAGACTTGAGAGCGCCAATGCTTTTTGTACTCCCATCCAATGGCAAAGAAGCATACATGGGGGTAGGAGATGTTGTTATGCCCTGCATATTAGCAGTCTCAGCTCAAAAGTTTTTGAACGCAGCCACGATAAGTTTCATAAAAATACCCGCAATTGCTACGCTCCTAGGAAGTGTTATAGCCCTTATAATTTTAATCCGGATCCTAGAGAAAAAAGGAGGGGCCTACCCAGGATTACCATTTGTAAACAGCGGAGCAATAGCAGGATACTTAGTATCTCTTCTGATCTTCACGTAATTTATAAGGCTAATTTTTGCTGAATAATAAAACATTCATAAGTAAGATGAAAAATTCCCCAAACTCTCCACCTTCACAATCTTCAAGTTTTGCCAACATCTCCTCTATTTGTAGCATCTGGGAATATTGTAGTCTGAATTTTTAAAACTTTCTAAATGTATTTTGTTACTAAATTTCATTCGAATTCGATAGTTGCAGGAGGTTTGTCGGTTACATCGTAAAGTACTCTCGAAATCTGCGGAACCTCTGCAATAATTCTTTTTGAAATTCTTCTTAACCTCTCAAAGGGTATCTCAACGAACTTTGCTTCAATAGCATCCGTCGACTCAACAACTCTCAACACTACAATATATCCATAACTTCTCTTCCCATCCTTTATACCTGTCGCCTTTAAATCAAGAAGCACAGCAAAGCTCTGAAATGCCTCAATATCTTTCGTTTCCTCCTCCACTATCTCAGTTACCTCTCTAAGTATTTCCAGTTTTTCCCAAGTAACCTCTCCAACGATCCTAATTGCAAACCCAGGACCAGGAAAAGCTTTTCTTTCAGATATATCCTTTGGAAGTCCAAGTTCTCTTGCGACCATTCTCACTTGTGGCTTGTACAGATCTTTTATTGGTTCTACAACTTTGAACCCATATTTTGCAGTATCTATTCCCAGCTGCTCCAAAACATTGTGCTGTGTTTTTATACCACCGACGGTCTCAACAACGTCTGCTGCAATTGTGCCTTGGACGAGGTATTTAGCATCCATCTCTTTTATAATATTTCCTAAAACGGTATAGAACGCTTCTCTAAAAGCTTTTCTTTTTTCTTCTGCATCTTTTAACCCTTTAAGAGCCTGAAGAACTTCTTTCTTAGCATCATAGATAAAAGCATCCAAACCGAGATTTCTAAGAACCTTTACAACGTAACTACCTTCTCCTTTTCTCCTTAACCCATCATCTATATATACAGCCTTTATAGGTCTCCCCAAAGCTTTTGATACTAAAACTGCTGCTACAGTGCTATCTACTCCACCAGAACATGCAGCAAGCACTTTTTCGCTATCTTCAAGTCTAATTAATTTTCTTATCTCTTCTACACTTTTCTCAATGTACTTTTTTGGATCAAAATCCATGCGAAAGAGCGCACCACATAGATTAAAAAGCTTGTGGTATGATTAAGTGTATCAATAAAAAGATATGTATGGATATGTCAAGCTAAAGAGATCTCCAAAAAGTAGTATCCTTTCCTGTAAAGTACTCTACCGAACTTCAACTTTAGCCCATGGTTGAATATAGGACCGTCGTAAACAAACGTATGGTACTCCCCATTCTCCCCACAAACATCCAAGCCTTCTTTTTTGATATCTTCAATAAAACTTTCATTTAGCTCTCTACCGAGCCACTCTTTGCCAAGTACTCCCTCTTTCACTGAGCATACAACAGCCTTAAAACCTAAATCTAAAAATTCCCTAACAATTTTTTCGCTATCCATCTTCCAGAGAGGGAACACAGGCTTAATTCCTACTTCGCTACAAACTCTTTCAATCCATTCTCTATGTTCTTCTACATATATATCTCCGAAAACACCGAATTCGATGCCTTCGGCTTTTATTTTTTGAATGGTATCTTTGAAATTTTTCTCATAGTCTTGCCAAGATGTGCTTACCTGTATTATTTCTTTACCTATGGCTTCTGCCTGCTTTTTTAAAACCTCTGCTCTAATACCATGCGATCTTGAGTAACTTCCATCTTCGTTTATTGTATTTAGAAGTTTATCCACGTTGTAGCCAAAGCTTATTGCTTTAAAAAGTGCTAGAGTGCTATCTTTTCCACCACTCCACGATGCAAAAGCTTTCATGTGTAGAAGTCCATCTAGATGCTTAAATATTTTACCAACAAAGAGAAGATTCAAAAATCACAAAATTAAAAAATTCAGTCCATAAATATTCACAATTAAACCAGACCCTGCCATATGAAGCGTAGTGAAACGTAAAGAAAAACGAAGCCAAAGAGTGCTTTTATAGTCCATGAAGGAACAAATTTGACGAGCCTCGCTCCGATTTGAGCACCAATGACCGCCCCGATGCCTATGCTTAATGCAGCAACCACATCCACGAGACCCTGATAAAGCTTGAAAGCTCCGCTAACAACCGCCATGCTTATGAATGAAGCCAGCGAAGTTCCAACCGCGATTTTAACTGCTGAACCGAGCAAATAGATAAACGAAGGAACGAGAGCGTATCCACCACCAAGCCCTACGATTCCAGTGATTATGCCTATAAAGAACCCTATTGTGCCCTTTGAAGCTTTACTTCCCGGAACGGTGTTACCAGTCCTTTCAGGCATCTTTCTCTTTATTATCCCCTCATAGACCATTCTTAAAGCCACGTATAGGAAAGCAAAGCCCAAAATTAAGTTCAGAAGCCAGACTTCGCTTGCGATGTAGAAGAAGATCAGCGAACCAACCATGGCGCCGATTGCTCCACTAACTGCAACGATCTTCGCAGTTGCGAAGTCAACATTTTTCATTCTTAAATGCCCAATCGCTCCCGAGCTTGCGGTCAAAATCACAGCGGTGATCGTCGTTCCAATCGCCACTGGCAAGGGATAGTTGAATATGAAGCTAAGCGAGGGTAGCATTATAACGCAACCACCTATGCCGAGCAAACCGCCAAGGGTTCCTGCTATGAGACCAGTGATGAAGAGCGATAATGCAGTTAAGGCGTCGATCATTTATCCTCACCCACAAGCCATTTTAAAGCATTTGTAGCTGTTGCAAAAATCGTAGAAGCCATTGCAAACCTCGCTGTAAGAATTGCCTCCGCAATTTCTCTATCGCTGACTCCTCTTCTTTTTGCAATCTTAACAAACACCTCAGTGCACATTTCGCACTGTAAAGCAGCAGAGACCGCAATCATTATAAGATGTTTGTATTTCTCTGGAATTTCTGGAAGATCCATTACGAACTTTCTTTCCTCTATTTGCCTTGGAATCCATTCAGGGCAGATCTTGGAAAACAGAACTTGTGGCATCGGCTTTTCGCCGATCATCTCTTCCATTTTCTTAAGAATCTCTTCCATGGAGGTTTATAACTTAATCGAGATATAAACCTTTGGTTTAAAAATTAAACTTAAGTCGCTAATGCCAAGAGAGAGCCTATAAAAATGTAGAGCAGGGGATATTTTTTAGATCTCGCAATTTTCATGGATTTTGCGAAAAAGACCAAAAATTGAGTAAATCGCTGAAACTCCGGGTTGCGGTCTCAACGGGTGCTGGTCATAGTTTGGCATTTTCAGAAAAAGCCTTGAAGAGCTAAAAATCTAACTCTGCTTCGCAAGCAGTAAATTTCATAGAGAATTTAAAATCTAAATTGATCCCGTTTTGTTGGTTAAATTTTTAAACTCAAAAAATTAGAGCAGTTGATGGACAAAAAAGACAGGAAGATCATTTCAATGCTCCAGAGGGCAAAACGTCCAAATCTCTCTGAGATCGGAAAAGAAGTTGGAATCTCCGCAATGGGTGCGAAAAAGAGGATAGATCGGCTTGAGAGAGAGAATAAAATCAAATCAACTGCTTTGCTTAATGTCGAAAAGCTTGGAATCATCGTTGCACTATTGGCAATGGAAGTAGAAAGCTCGGAGACGCTCGAAAATTTGCTTAGAAGGTTTGAAAAGTGCCCGAGAATAATCAAATTCTTTGTGACCATTGGTGGCTACAATCTATTTGCACTTGTTTGGGCTGAAGATTTGCACTCGCTTGAAAGTATCACTCTTGAAAAATGCTCCTTAAGGGCACAACCCGGAATAAGAAGGTATGAGGTTTATCCGATAAGAGAGATTCAATATGATCCTTTTTTAGATCTTAAAGTCGTTGCAGAGAAAATCGATCCTGCTCCGTGCGGTGTAGACTGTGGAAGTTGTAGCAGATACAATGCTGAGAAATGCTTAGGCTGTCCTGCAACTTCTTTCTACAGGGGAAGACTTTAGCTTAAATTTTAAACTAAAAGAAGAATTTCAGGGAAATAAAGGTAGAAATTTAATCCAATTAGAGCTCAACTGAAGATGCGCTTGGATTTACTTGAATATGGTTTTGTTCCTGCAAACCCCCTCAGCACCTTTTCCTCAGCTTTAGCATTAGCAAAAGGATTGCCAAAAGAAGGAATGCCCATCAGAGTAACTCCTGAAATATCGAAACTTCGTATCCTTCTACTGAAGCGAAGAGTAAAATTCCGCTCAAAAAATGAATACGCTAGTGAGCAGATTCTGTGCTTAAGCGTTTTCCCACCATTTTTTTGAGTTTTAAAAGTCTATATAAAATCTCTGTAAGAGCTGAAAGACCTACAATTCCGATTAAAAGCCTGTAGAAAAAGCGAAACTCGAAAAGTAAAAGCAATGCAAAGCTAATCGCGGTAATTGCTGATAAATAAGCAAAAAGAATTTTTTCATTTGGACTGCGAATGAA
>JASFYJ010000012.1 GCA_030055525.1 Archaeoglobales archaeon
TCTCCTTCATATCTCCAGCAAGCTTAACTATTATCTGCCTTAGCCTATCCACGAACTCGTTGAACTCTTCAAAAGTCTTCCCGAACTCGTCATCTTTGATCTTCTGGAGCTTTACGTTGAGGTTACCGTTTCTTAATTCTTTCATACCCTTTATTATTTCATTCAAACATTTTTGGCTGTAGTCGTGTAACGATTTTATCTCCTCCTCCTTAGCCCTTGCGACCTCTAAAGCCTTCTTAAGTTCCTCCTCTTGCTGTTTGTTTTTGGTTATATCAACGAAGAATCCAAGCATACCTACAAATTCTCCATCCACCCTTACAGGGGCCCCAGAAGCTACAACAGGTATCTCTCCTTTTGCAGTTTGATATCTTGTTTCAACTGATTCGTAAGAAATTCCGCCCTGTTCAAGCGCTCTTTCAACAAGGGTCTTCATTCCTGCTTCAGCCATTGTTCTTTTTCTTTCTCTATCTACATAGAACAATTCAGAAGGTCTACGACCTATTATCTCTTGTATACTTCTTCCGAAGATTTCACAGGCCTGTTCGTTTATGTATCTCAATTTGCCATCTCTGTCAACAAAGAATAAATAAAATGGCTTTGGTATGACCCTAAATATTGCTTCCATCATTTTTTGTGATTTTTCTGCCTCTTTAATCCTTTTCTCAGCCTCTTTCAATTTTAAATAAGAACTTTCGAGCTCTTTTTCAAGTTGGGCTATTTTTTTATCTTTTTCCAGAATTTCTGCCTCTTTTTTTCTTATCTCCACTCTAAAACTCTCTAATTCCTTTTCGTTATATTTTTCAAAGCTATTGAGCAGGTTTTTTAGTTTATTTAAAGTCTCGTCGCTTTTCAGAATTTTCGAAAGTTCTTCACCATCCATGGTAGTTTGGTCTTTAATTTCTAAAAAAGTTTTTCCTTCAAAAATGAAATTTGGTTGTTGTAAGATATTGAATTCAAAAAAATTCAATCTATCTTTTATCGCCAAAAGACATATAATCATTGGACGAATACTTTTGATGTGTTTGGTCGTTATACTCTAAATAATTTTTCGATTTCTCTGGAGAATTTTAGAGCCGAAATAAAAAAGTTTGATAACACTTACATTTACCTCAGAGAAGGTAGCGAGAGAGTTGAAAAGGCGATCTTGGGTGATGCTGTCGAAATCGTCGTCAATCCTGTAGAACCTGTAAATTTACCAAAAAACATAACTAACTACCTAATGATCGAATTCCGAAGAAAGATCCTTCTTGAACCCGGTAGAGAAGATTATTTTTATGTGACCTTCCCCATCGAAATAGGTGTTTTTGTCGTTAAAAGTAAAGAAGTTGGGTTGGTTGATATTTTCAGCTTTTTGAAACCAAAGTACACCCTCTATGGCAATCCGGATCAGGGGGTTATATGCAGGTACTGGTTAAGTGAAGTTTATGACAGAATACCTGAACTTGACAAGGTTAGGGAAGGTATTGTTGAGCTTAGAATTACAAATCAGAGTGAAAAATGGGTGGAAATAAGCAAGGTTGTTTTTGATGTATATACAATGCACATATACTACAACGACAGAATGAGCTTCGCGAGCGCCTATATGAAAGTGCTATCTTCAAAGCTGGCTGAAGCAGAATTCTTGGAATCTTCTTTTGAGGGTGAACGGTCTATAGAACTGTACACTACAAAGGCTTTTCAGGTAGTGGGCAGAAAATTTGTAATGGAGTGGGGGATATGATTGAGCAGGTAGTGTATGGGGATGTAACTGTTTCGGATATAATCTTGGCTTCGATTATTTTATTCTCCGGTGCTATTTTTGCAAGATCTGTTGTAGTATTTCTAAAGAGAACGTTATCTGAAAGAATGAAAAAGGATCAGTTAGAGCTCTTTCTGAAAGTTGTGTACTACAGCATCATCTTTACGGTTTTCGTAGCAGTTTTACCAATTCTCGGACTAAATTTGAGTGGTCTTTTAGTTGCCGGGGGGATTACAGGTATAGTTATCGGTTTTGCGAGTCAAAGTGTTATATCCAACTTTATTTCAGGTCTTTTTTTAATATGGGAAAAGCCAATAAAAATTGGTGACTCAATAAGTGTTGGAAACGTTATGGGGGTTGTTACAGATATAAGAGTCATGTCTACAACAATCAGAACTTTTGATGGTCTTTTTGTGAGGATACCAAATAGTACACTCTTCACTTCGAACATTACGAATTTAACAACGAACGTTGCAAGAAGATTCGAATATATCGTGGGGATCGGATACAAAGATGATGCAGATAAGGCAAAGAAGATCATAGAAAACATACTTGAAGATCATCCATTTGTGCTCAAAAATCCGCCACCGACCATCTTCGTCGACAACTTGGGAGAAAGCAGAGTAGATATGGTCGTAAGAATATGGGCCCCATCTACGGAGTGGTTTAACGTGAAGATGGAGTTGCTTTGGAAAATAAAGTGTGAACTTGAAAAGAATGGTATTCAAGTTCCGTTTCCGCAAAGAGTTTTATGGTTTGCGAACGAGTTAAGTGTAAGTGGTGGATATGATAGAAAAGATTGAAGATTTGGCTGAAAGAATTTACGAGACTTTTAAGGACTATGGAGTTAAGAAAAAGGAGATAGCGGAGAGGTTAAGACTTCTGATCTTGGAATTTAAGGTCCCAGAGAATGAAGCCATGAATACAGTAACCAACTACTTAGTTAGGGAGTACAAAATTCCAAGAGAAAGATTGAGGGCTCCGCTTACAAAGATAGCCGATTTGAAATCAAAACAATGGGTTAGTGTTAAAGCAAAAGTTGTCACTCTTTGGGAGCCTAGCAGTCCGGCAATAGCTCAGACGGGAATAATCGCTGATGAAAGTGGTTCTGTAAGATTTATAATTTGGACTAAGTCTGAGAAACCCGAAGTAAAGGAAGGTAGCAGCTATATTTTCAGAAATGTCGTTACAGACGAGTTTGCTGGGAATTTACGTGTAATCATCACCAGAACAAGCGATATAGAGGAGATAAATGAAGAGATAGCGGTGAAGGTAGATCCCAAGTCAAAGGCAACATCTTTCGTTGGGGCTCTGGTAGCAGTACATCAAAACAGCGGTTTGGTACAGAGATGCAGCGAGTGCGGTAGAATAGCGAAAGGGGGAAATTGTCCTGTACATGGAAAGGTTAATTGGTATGATGACTTGCGACTTAGAGGAGTTATAGATGATGGTGAAACCACCTATGAGATAATAGCCGATAGTAAAGTTTTGAAGGAACTCATAGATATGGATCTGGAAAAAGCAAAAGATTTAGCACAGAAAAGTCTTGACAGAGGAGCAGTATTGGCTGAGTTGAAAAAGAAACTTCTTGGTAGATACCTGGTTGTTGAAGGATCTGCAGATCTGAGGTTTTTCAGAGTAAGTA
Source organism: Archaeoglobales archaeon (assembly GCA_030055525.1). GTDB lineage: Archaea > Halobacteriota > Archaeoglobi > Archaeoglobales > Archaeoglobaceae > WYZ-LMO2. The sequence goes on from JASFYJ010000012.1 coordinate 3,384, forward strand.
GAGCAGAATTTTTAAAGCCCGAAGTTGCGAGCGAGATCGATAAAATTTTGGAGGAGATAAAATGAACTTCAAAAGAGAAGTCGCTAGGAGGGTTTTTGCAAAGGAACTGAATAACGCTACGTATACGATAAAAATTGCGGGTGAGAAGAATCCTATTTACGTTCTGACACCTCTTGGTCTGCGCTGCAACAGAGTTTTTGTTATTGGTGCTATGATAGAAAAATACGAAGTCCGTCCAGAGTCAGGAATATGGAAAATAAGAGTTGCCGACCCAACAGGATCTTTAGTCGGGTATGTGAGTAATTTTCAACCCGAGGCATTGGAATCTCTTTTAGATATCGAACCGCCAGTTGTTGTAGCTATAACAGCTAAAGTGAAAGTCTTTGAAGGTAGCAGCAGAAAGCTAGTCTCTCTAAGACCGGAGATGATAAATTTGGCAGATTTTTACGCAAGAGACTACTGGATAGTTGAAACAGCAAAATCAACAATCAAAAGAATAAAAGATTTGGAAACAGAAGCTACCGAAGATGCTAAATTGGCAAAAAAGATCTACAATCCTAATTTAGAGGATTACAAAGCTGCTGTTAGAGAAGCTATTACGAAACTGAAAGAAGAATACGAGGCTTTTGAGGAGTTTGAGGAGGAGGAAGAAGATTTAGATTTGGAGTTTGAGGAGGAGGAATTCGATCTTAAAGATCTGGTTTAGTTAATTCTTCGAAATCCAATTCCGTGGTTATTCCAGCTCTGTGAAGTAGCTCATTTGCTTCTCTTATATTTCTCGCTCTCTCGACTATCTTTGCAGCCTCATTTATTTCGAAAACCTTTGAAGCTCTGAAATAGAAGATCAGAGTGCTGAGAGGTGATATGATCGAAGTTCTACCTTTTCTAAGCTTTTTTATTCCGAAAAATCCTTCAAAACTCATTAGAGGGATATAACTAGCTTCAGTAACTACAAAATCTGCAACCTTCATCATCTCCCTGTAGTCTTCATAACTTATAGAAGTGCATCCAAGATATCCACCAATTTTTATAATTTCTGAAATATTTAGAAGCAGTTCTTCCGTTTTAAGTTCACCATCACTTCCAAAACCGAGGACAGCCAGAATTCCATCGATATTTTTTAGTACTGCGACGCTTATAGCATCTGCGAGTGGGCTTCTGACTCCGGATTCATAACCTGTCGCCAAGGCATCTCCCCCAGCGTCAACACCTACAATCAGCCCAATATCGGTTTCATCAATGAACTCCTTTATACCTTTTACAAGCTCTCTGACACCTTTGGTGATATCCAAAGCTACAACTTTTCCGAAATGTTTCGAAGATCTTGCAAGGTTTGGTTTTACACCGTAGTAAGTCTTTGTATCTTCATAAATGTAGGCTAAGACGTTGTTTATTGGCTCTAAATTTTCCAGTTCTTCCAAACTTCTCGGCCCGGGTTTTGGGTCTACTACAAGCCTATCCCACAAAACACAGCCGTGAATAACATCAAAATCAAAAAGTTTTAGGAAATTTGCGACAGGTATCGTACTGACAACATCTCCTCCCCCGCCCACACCAAAAACGAAAGCCTTTTTTTTGCTGCAGGACTTAAGGAGCTTTAATATTTCCATGTAAGCTTGCAGTTGGTGATACATAAAGCTTTTTTTGAACAACCGAAAACGATTTATAATGGAGGTACCCTTTATAATTAAACTTGATGAGGTCTAGGAAGTTTGCCATCCTTAGCATGTTTGCAGGACTAATACTTCTTTTAGGCTGCATACACTACCAGAAATCAGAAAATCTTGTTGATTTGGAGAAAAAATGGGAGGAGAACTTTTATTCAAGCCTCCACTATACAAGGCAGGGAAAGATCACCTTCTACTCGGCAAGTAATGGAGGAATTGAAATCATCACACAGAAGCCTATAGAGGACTTTGGATGTATAAAATGCCATGGCAGCACTAAAGCGAATGGAGATCCGATTATTACTGAAAATTACAAGCCTGACTGTTACGATTGTCACGTAACTATTGGCGATAAAGTTGAGGATTCTCGCTGCCTTGAGTGTCATGCAAGGCAGAGGACAGAGATTCTATTGAACCTAAGCGATGTGCATAGTGAAATGAGTTGCAAAGATTGTCATAGTAAGGAAGATATCATGGGTGATGGCAAGCATTATCCAACGCTTCTTAAGAGAGATACGATGGTTAGATGTGAAAATTGTCACGAATACAACGGAAGTGCAGCTCACAATTTGCATGGAAAGCTTTACTGTACATCATGCCACCAATCCACGGTGATATCGTGCTACAACTGTCATCTCGAAAGCGCTGAGAATCATCAGAAGAGAGCATTTAGAGCTATAGAGGGATTTGAAATCCTTGTGAATTACAAGGGTAAAGTTTATCCTGCAAACTTCATGACAGCAGTTTACAACAACAAAACTTTCGTTACAATACAACCTTTCTATTCTCATTCGATAACGGAGAGGGGGAAGGATTGCTCCGAATGTCACGGGAATGAGATAATAAAAAGCTACCTTCAGACTGGCAAGATCGTAATGACCCGGTGGAGTGAAAATAACAAGACAATCTCGTCCATAAAAGGCATTGTACCGCTTCCAGAAAACTGGAAGTCCGCCTTGGTTTTTGACTACATAACCTACATTGGCGACCCATCCAGTCCAGTTAAACCTGAACCTTGGAATTGGACCTTCGTTAAAAACGAGTCTGATTTAATGCAGATATGTTGCGCAGAGCCTTTAACAGATGAACAGATCAAAAAGCTTGCGAAGGAATTTGGAAAGAAGTAATCTTTAAAATTTTAAATATCCTCTCTTTTCAAGCCACTCAACCTGTGGCCCAGTGTATCTCCATATTATATCCCCTCTATCCTGCTGGAAGGGCCAGGGAACAATTATTACCACATCTCCCTCTCTTACCCATATTTTTTTTCTCATCTTCCCTGGTATCCTGCATAACCTTTCCTGCCCATCTTCACATCTGACTTTCATATGTCCAGCGCCTAGTATGCCCGTCACTACACCAAACATCTCTCCCTTGGATTTGTTAGGTAGTTTCACTCTTACTACTTCTTCATCGCTCAGATAGACCCCCCAGTCTTTTTCTTGCACTATCGAGAATATTGTTTAAATAACTTGCTACTGCCATCTTAAGATCAAGCGGGTGGATTTTTCCATCCAAATAATCTTTTTTGAGTTGATCGAAGTTCTCGTAAACAACATCTCCGCCATATTTTATATCACGCTCTATTGAAAGCTTTCCAAATCTTGGAAAGATGTGATACCTCGCTATTTCCAAAACAGGGTTTCCTTCAACCACTTTTTGCGGACAATAGGCTTTTTCCAATTTTTTAACCACAACTTCTGGTGGATCGGCTACAGAGATGAAGTTACCTTTTGAGCTGCTCATCTTCTGTCCATCAAGACCGGCGAGTATAGGTGTATGTAAACAGATCGGAGCTTTATAACCAAGTTTGGGTAAATTTTCTCTTGCAAGCATGTGGATCTTTCTCTGATCCATACCGCCAACTGCGACATCGATGTTTAGATGTGCAATATCCAAAGCCTGCATGAGAGGGTATATCATCTGTGAAACCATAGGATCTTCTTTGCTCCTGCTAACTTCATCCATGCTCCTCCTAGCTCTATTTAGCGTAGTCATCCTTGCCATCTTTAAAACATCGAGCATGTAGTCTTTTTCTAGCTGATACTCGCTCCCCAAAACAAATTTAACCTTATCTTCATCCAATCCGAGAGCTATGAATACTCTCTTGTTATACTCAGCGATTTCGGCTATCTTTTCAAAGGTACCTTTTTCGTTTAGATAGGCATGTATATCTGCAAGCAGGATTGTTATCTCAAATCCAGCATGTTGAAGATCCATAAGCTTCTGAACAGTGAGCATATGACCTAAATGAATCTCTCCACTCGGTTCGTAGCCCACATAGGCTCTAGGTTTTTCCGAAGATCTTAAAAGATCTCTTAGCTCTTCCTCTACTACAACCTCCTCGACGTTCCTCGTAACCAGTCTGTATCTTTGCTCAAAGTCCATATTGCCAATAAAACTCAGGCTTTAAAAATTTACACCAAGTTTCTCTTCAAGTATTTTGAAGGCCATCTTTTCCCTCCGGCTACCGCATCTCATTACTATGTTTTTGCATCTGTATATCTCGTTCTCTATGAACTCTTTTGCTCTGTCTTCGACTATTTTATAACGGGTTGCATATATTAAAGCTTCTATAAGTGCAGCAAAACCTCTGTTGTAAGCCCTAACAATTTTTCCACAAATTTGGCCATCTAAAAGTGTAAGCTCAGCAAAAGCTCCAGTAAGTTTTGCCGAAAATTTGCACCAGCTTAGTGCATTCTTTATTATCGGTGGATTTAGTGAATCAAAAAATTTGCTGTCCAGATCTTCAAAAGCTGAGATCGAAAATACTATCGGATCCAAGATAACGTTTGTGTAAAGAATCCCTTCCCTTTCAATATTTTCTCTCGTATGCGATGTGTAAAGTTTAACTCTTGCTCTATCGCTTTCATCATCATCCACTATTATCCCAAGTGGAGCAGTATTCACTTGATCACTTTTAAAGGTTATTCCGATCACTTCGTTTATTCCATCTGTAAATCCAAAATCTTTCAGCTTCAAAACCTCCACCCCTCGGCTATTGCAAGGAATATAGATGATGCAGTTAAGTCAGCTATAGTTCCGGGATTTATCTTTTTGTTCAACAAGTACTTATCTAATTCTTCAAAATTATTTATCTCTAAAGTTTTTTTTGCCAACATCCTTACCTCTTCAGCCTTTTCCATACCAAACTTCGCAATTACGAGCGGGTCTAGGAGTTCAGATAGCATTTTATGATAGAGATAAACAATTCCCTCGTTTGGATCGGAGAATTTTAGAAGAGTCTCTGCACCTTGGATGCTAATTTTAAATCCATCTACAAGTTCTTTGGCAATCAAGTTCTCTCTTGGAGCCATCAGCATCCAGTTGTATAGATTTAAATTCATCTTTTTTATTTTTTCAGCTGTTTCCTCCTGCTTCAGAGATAGAGCATCTGCATCCATAACTCTCGCTTTTGCTATATGGTAAGCTCTCAAAACGTAAAGCGAGTCCTCAAAATCGGATTTCATCAGATTGTTTTTAGCAATTTCTGCTATTTTGTACATGTCCCCTCCACTGCAACCACTTAGAAGTGGGACCAGCAAAAGAAAACATCCAAAGTGCACGTTCCCTCCTTTTTGCCATTTAGTGCTGCTTAATGTAGCTTCAAATATACATTTACCGATCTTTTCTCCATTTGCAGCCCTCAAAAAGGATGGAAAGGCTGAAGCAGCTGAGGCTAAGAAGTGTTCATACTTTAAATCCTCAAAGTTATGCAACCTATCCACGTTTCCAGCCTTCGGGTTTCCAGAAACTTCGAGTAGCAAAGCTATGGTTGCAGCAATTGCAGCATCTTCGGGATCCATAGCTTAAAAAACCCTCCAGAAATATTAAAGCTATGATTTTGAATTACAACATGTGACAACATAGTAAAATCGGAAAGTTTAATTAATTAACCGATTATGAATTTCATGAAACATCTGACTTCAATAGCTGACCTAACGCAGGAGGAGATTACAAAAATTATCAAGCTTGGGGAAAAGCTCAAGGAAGAGAGATACAAGGGTGTTGTAACAGATTACTTAAAAAACAAAAGTCTTGCAATGATCTTCGAGTTACCCTCTACAAGAACCAGAGTCTCCTTTGAAGTAGCGATGACTGAGTTGGGTGGACATGCAATCTACTTAAACTGGAACGATCTTCAGTTAGGAAGGGGAGAACCGATAAAGGACACTGCAAGAGTTTTAAGTAGATACGTACACGCGATAATGTTGAGAGTCAAGAACCACAAAACGATTGAAGAATTCGTCAAATACTCCAAAGTACCAGTAATCAATGGATTAAGTGATTTGGAGCATCCATGTCAGATACTGGCCGACCTTATGACAATATATGAGTATAAGGGGGAATTCAGGGATGTAAAGCTTGCTTGGATAGGAGACGGCAACAACGTTTGTAACTCTTTGATCTTGGCATCGGCACTAACTGGCATGGAAATGGTTGTTTCAACACCCCCTAGTTATGAACCCAACGTCGAAATAGTCAAAAAAGCTTTGAACATCAGTGGAAAGATAAAATTCGAAAGGGATCCTAAAAAAGCTGTTTTGGGGGCGGATGTTATTTACACAGATGTATGGATATCGATGGGACAAGAAAGCGAGAGAGATAAAAGACTTGCTGCATTCAAGAATTATCAGGTCAACGAAGAACTGTTAAAGTATGCAAGCGAGGATGTTATAGTTATGCACTGCATGCCTGCACATAGAGGTGAAGAGATTACGGATGAAGTCATCGAAGGAAAACATTCTGTTCTGTTTGAGCAGGCGGAGAATAGATTACATGCACAGAAGGCAGTTCTTCTAACTTTGCTGCAGGATTGATTTTTTATTCTTTTAGTGGTAGGTACATATCGCATTCGTAATATGGAGCAACGATTTTAAACCCAAATTTTTTGTAAACGTGGATGGCTCTCGAGTTTGTTCTCTCTGTTACAAGCGTTATGCCTTCAAATCCAGCTCTCTTGCAGTAATCTATTATTAGACTCATCAAAAGTTGTCCTATCCCTTTATTTTGAAAATCCTGATGAACGAAGATTGTGAGGTCGACATTTTTACCATCTTCGGTTGGTACAATAACGAGGTGTCCTACTATTCTATCATCTACCTCTGCAACAATCCCGAAACCGCTTTTGGCAAGGTAATCAATCCATCTTTCAATCCCTTCTTTCGAAACGGGTGGAAGACCCAGACATCTTTGCGAATGATCGAAGCTGAGATACATTTCTATCAACTTTTCTCTGTCTTTTCTATGTTCGTACTTTCTGATCAAACAATCATTTCCGAACTTATCTTTAGCCGTAACAGGTTCAAAATCCGGAAAATTGTAACTAACTTCTCTCCTCTCCACAAGTACCATCTCTAACACCAAAATTCGTATTCGTGGAAGTATTTATTTCTTTCCACAGAATATTAATCGTTTATATTAGTATCGTAATGGAAAATGAAGTTATTATTCAATTTCAACTTTTTGGATCTCCTTCTTCTCTTTAGCTATCTCGTCGATCTCATCTATTTTTGCTATTCCTGCATCGACGATACATTTTACAGCCAGTAGAAACTCTCTCATCGCATTAAACATGTGCTTATAAAATTCATCCGGCAAAAGATCTTCTGGAGTTGGTATCAATATCCTAATCTCCTTCATAACTTCACCTCAGTCTAATCTTCAGTTCCCCATTGATAAGCTTTGCTCCAACGGCCTTTTTGAAAGCCAGAGATTGCGGTAGGAATATCACCCTTTTCCATTGATCTGCGCTGATTATAATCTCCTCTCCCCTCTTCATGACTTTTAGAGTCTCCTTGCTCAAAAAGGGTGTTTTTATGGATACTATAACCTCCTCGTCCTCTTTGGTTATTCTGAATGGCTCATCTTTGAAAAATACCTTTGTGGGATCGTTTGAATCGTAAAGTTCTTCAGCTAGTTTGAAAAGTTTTTCACCGCTTATCTCTTCATCTTTAAATTCTACCGTGAAGATAGGCACTGGAAAACAAGTTTTTATCTCGTTAAGATAATTCTGCTGAATTTCTATCCACTTTGACAGGTATCCACTGGAATTCGATGGAAAAAGCTTGTTCACAATAAGACAGTCTATTCTGTAGCCGAAAAGGTTTATGTATGCGAAAGCTCTTTGGGATTCGTTAATAGCTATTTTTTCTGGAGTTAAAACTAGTCTGACCGTTGTTTCTTCGCTTTCAAGTACCTCCTTCAGTTTTGCTATTTTTATATACAACTCTTGTATTGTATCCAGAACGTCTTCATTGGGTAGCGGAGTTTTTAAAACTGGCTGTGCAACTGGCTTTACTAGCTTAAAAAGCTTTTTTTCTATACCAAAAAAACGATTCATAAACCACCTTGCAACCTCTGGGAGGCTTAGAAGTCGGAGTGTTTCGCCAGTGGGGGCGCAATCAAGAATGATTACATCAAATTCCTTTTTTTCGTAAAATTCTAAAAGATGTAGCAGACTAACAAGCTCATCTAGGCCGGGAGGTATGGCCAATTCATCGGAGATTACATCTTCAATACCTTGAGATTTGAAGAAAAGGCGAATGTAGTCTATTAACACATCCCATCTCCTTTCCAACTCGTACTGTACATTTATTTCCATTCCATAAAGATTTTCAGCAATTTTTGTTGGGTAAGCCTCAATTTTTTTCTGGAAACAGTCGCTTAAGTTATGCGCAGGATCTGCAGACATTACAAGTGTTTTGTATCCGTATCTTGTAGCCTTTATAGCTGACGCTGCAGCCATCGTTGTTTTACCAACACCACCTTTTCCAGTGAAAAGTATTATTCTCATATTATAGTTCTCCCCTTAGATCTAAAACCCTTTTCGCTTTGCCGGTAGATCTTTCTATCGTTCCCTTCTCCACAAGCTCAACTTCAGCTCTTAAGTTCAACTCTTTTTGTAATTCCTTCTGTATTTTCTGTACTATTCTCTCTAAATCTGAGAGCTCGCCAGTGAACAGTTCATCTTTCAGTTCAACTCTAACTTTCAATTCATCCAGTGAGCCTTTCCTTGTAATTACAACTTGGAAGTTATCCCCCACTTCTGGAATGCGCATCAAAACGTGTTCTATCTGGCTTGGAAACACGTTTATTCCTCTTACTATTATCATGTCATCCGTTCTACCAATTATTCTATGTATTTTTGGATGTGTTCTACCGCAGCTGCATTCATCATCAATTAGAAAAGTTACGTCACCAGTCCTGTATCTCAAAAGCGGCATCGCTTCTTTCGTTAGTGTAGTTAAAACGAGTTCGCCTTTTTCACCATCGCTAAGCCTTTCTCCAGTTTTCGGATCTACAACTTCAACAAAATAGTGGTCTATCCATATATGCAAACCTTCCTGTTCTTGGCATTCAAATGCGACTCCTGGGCCATTCATTTCACTTAGCCCATAGCTATCGTAGGCTTTTATCCCGAAAGCATCTTCAAGTCTTTTTCTTGTATTTTCGCTCCAAGGTTCAGCACCAAAACAACCCATCTTCAATTTTATTTTATCTATAACTCCCATCTCTTCTGCCACTTCCTTTAGATGCAAAGCGTAGCTAGGTGTTGAATGTATAACCGTCGTTCCAAAATCCACCATACACTGTACTTGTCTTTCAGTATTTCCGACACCTGCAGGGATAGTTACTGCCCCCAGCTTTTCGGCACCCATATGAAAGCCCAAACCACCTGTAAAGAATGCATAATTTGAAATGTTCTGGAATATATCTCCTTTTCTTACTCCAACCATGTACAAACATCTTGCAACCATGTTCGCCCATCTTTCTATGTCTGAAGCCGTATATCCGACGACCTTAGGTTTTCCAGATGTGCCGCTTGATGTATGGATTCTAACAACTTTGTCCAGAGAAACTGCAAAGAGTCCAAATGGATAGTTGGCTCTTAAGTCTTCTTTTGTTGTAAAGGGGAGCTTAGATATGTCCTCTAATTTTTTTATATCGTCCGGATGTACGTTTCTCTGCTTCAAAGCTTCTCTGTAAAATGGGACATTATCATAAACATGCCTAACAACCCATTTTAGCCTTTTGAGTTGGAGTTCTTCAAGTTCTTTTCTTGGAAGCGTCTCCTCTTTTTCCCAGTACATCTTTCACCACCTTGCAATTTTGAAACTAACTCGCAATATATAAGCTTGCTCGGGCAAAAATAGATAGATGCAAAAAAATAAAAATAGCTTAATTTTAATACTCAGGTGCTAGCTGGGTCAAGATTTTCTGGTCTGTTATAACCCCTACTGGTTCTCCCTTGTCTGTAACAACGAGTATTCTTACTTTTTCATCTCTCATGAGTCTTAGGGCTTCCCTTATCTTAGTGTCTTTCTCAACTGTCACGATCTTAGGTCTCATAACTTCTTCTATTTTCGCGTTCAACTTGTTCTCTGCAACTGCCCTTGAAACGTCATCGAGAGTAAATATCCCTATGTATTTTCCTGCCTTAACAACGGGTGTGCAGTAGATGCCGTTGGAAGATAAGACCTTTGCACCCTCCAAAACTGTAGAAGATGCATCGATCGTTATTATTGGCGAGGACATGTGTTCCCCAACTGTATCTTTTGGTAGTGCAAGTATCTTTTCTATATCGATGACAAGTGTGTTCTCCGTATCATCTCTACCAACAACCCTACCATACACCAGCATCTGATTAACTGGCGTCGGCCCAACAACTATTCTATCTCCCGACATAATGGATTTTATGTTCCCTAAGACTTTAATCCTCGCTTGGCAAACTTCTGGATGAGACAGAGATGGTAGATCGACCTCTTCTGCGGATAGATCTTCCATTTCTTTTCCGTTTACTATTATCGGTACTTTTACAGCCTCCTCTGGTTTTGTAAGGGAAAGCAGTTCATAGGCTTTTGAAGTGGGTCTGTAGCCGCCTTTCGGTCCTGGTACTCCTTCAACAAGCCCCAACGCTCTCAAAGCTTGCATCTGATTTCTAACTGTCCCTGGATTTCTGTTTATCAGGTCTGCTATCTCTTCACCCTTTACAGAGCCGCCAGTTTTTCTTCTATATAGAGTTATCAGCGCGTATAGTATATCCTTCTGGATCTGGGTCAACTCGAGTTCGGCCATATGAACACCTCCATCTGAAATTTTAATTGTTTTAAATGAAAACGCAGGTTATTTATAATTTTCGCCCAAAAAATAATTTTGCTGAATATATATTATCTGTCGTTTAAAATATGCTAATGTGCAAGTAATTTTTCCTCCCACTTCTTAAGATACTCTGAACTTTGTGTTACATCTGCAAAGATCTCGGCAGCTCTATTTACATCGCTTATCTCTACTTTGCCAGATTTTCTAAGTTTTGCGTACTCGTTTGCAGGAGCTAGGAGCTGTACAGCATATCTTAAGCTTGTTTTTTCTCCAATTTCAGTTAACTTTTCTAAGGCTTCTCTGCTTAACATTATCCCTGACTCTGCTGCTCTTATCTCGATGATCGTTTTTATTTCTTCTCTGCTATATGGTTCTGTTGTAATTATAAGGAGTCTATCTAGAAGATCCAAGGGTATTCCGTGTGGTGCTACAATATCTGTCCCTCTAATCTTTGCGAACCCTCTGTTTGAAGCTAGTATTATAATTGGTGCCATATCTGATTCCATCGCTCTGTTCATGAAAGCGAAAAGTTCGATGTCCATCAGGTGTGTTTCATCGATGAAAAGAACTCCTGGTACAAGCTCAGCTCTACCTTCTTCAACCAAACTTTTCACCTTCTCATCTACAGCCTGCCTAACCTCGTTATCTATTTCTCTACTTGGTGGACTGAAGAGGCTGAAAATGCTTGATCTTCTCGCATTAGCCTCATCGAGGTCGTGGAGTGTGACAACGTACGTAAATTCTTTTTCTTTTTCAACTCTACCATTCGGTACATCTACGATCTCTTCATCTTCTATATCGTACTTCTTTTTAGCTCTGTTACTTTTTCCGAGCCTTCCAATTCTTCCAGTCTCTTTGTCTATTACTATGACATCTCCTACTTCTATCCCGCTCGATATAAACTGCATCGCTATCCTACTCCCAACACTGAAGGTTCTCTTTTCATCCTTAGTTGCTATCGTAATCGTTGCAGATTCTGGAACTTTTTGCGTCGGATTGTATGGATTTGGAACCATGTTATAGTCCAGACCAACAACCTCCCCTTCTAAAACGATCCTTCTTTCTCTTATTCTTACACCAATAGCCTTTCTCATGGCCTGAATTAAAGCTTCTGTCTTCTTCATCTCTGTACTAAAGAACTCGCTTGCAGAAACTTGTACAAAGGGTATATCTTTTCCAAGTTCCTTACTTATAGCCACTGCAATTGCAGTTTTACCTGTGCCTGGAGGTCCAGCGATTAGTATCCCTCTCCCAGCCATTTTGCCTTCTTTTATCAATCTAACTATTATTCCAGCAGCCTCTCTTGCCTTTTTCTGACCAACAAGGCCATCAGCAACATCTTTTGCCTTGAGATCTTCATCCAATCCCAGACCTCTTATGTGAGAATGCGCGCTGATCCTTTCGAAAGTTTTAGAGATCTCTCTTATCTCCGACACCATAGGAATCACCAAAGTTAGTGGGAATGCTTGACTATATAATCTTTTTGTCGAAACAACATTGCTTAGCTTCAAAGACATAGATGAATTCAAAGTTCCGAGTTCGTACAGGAGTAAAGTTGGGCACATCAAATTTTTTACTTCCTCTAGCTTTTCCTTTTTGTAGAATTTTGGTAGTTCGGGGTAAAAAGTAAGCTAATTTGACGTGTTTTTTGTCTTAAGCAGATGGCCAAGGTTTTTGAAAGCAAGTTTCAACTAACTAAAGGATTCTAGCAGATAGAGTTCTATTTTAGCTTTTAGCGTCAAAAAACTTCAAAAAACTCTGGCAACTCCTTTTTTCATGTTGCCTAGAACTTTTTGAAATTTTATTTCTTAATTTCGTAATTGCTGCGAAATAGATTTATACTTCACTTCCAATTTTTACCATGGAATTTTTGAAGCAAAGAGCTATTCGATTCTATTCCAAAGCGATTAAGAGCTTTGAAAAAGGCGAGTATGATTTTGCAATGTTCTTCGTCGAGCAGAGCACTCAGCTTCAAGATACTTCGACGTTGAATACTCAAAGCAGATCACAGAAAGGAGCATATCAATTGCAAAGAAATTTTTGGAGCTTTTATGATCGAATACTATCGCAAACTAAAAGAGAATGAGAAATTCTTTGTAAAAGCCTTTGAAATTGCAGAAAGTATAAAGAAAAAAGCTGAGAAGCTTTTTGGAGACTGCGAAGTTTTTATAGTCGGTAACTTCGCAAGAGGAGAGCACAGGCTTAATTCAGATCTCGACTTGCTGATCGTTTCAACAAAAATACCCTCAAAGCTGAATTTTGAGGATTACTGCAAGTTCGTGAAGACTTTAACTGAAGATGACCGCATAAACATACATCTGCTGAACAGGAAGAGATTTGAAGAGATGAAGAGATTTTACGAGCCCATGATCAGAGTTTGATTAGTTGGTAAACCTTATATTTGTTTACCTATTATGTGAAGACATGGAGTATACTACAGTCTCTGCGAAGATACCCAAAAGTCTAAAAGAAAAACTAAAAGAATACAACATAAAACCTGGACCCGTGATCAGGAAAGCTTTGGAAGAAGAGGTCAGAAAAAGGATTCTTGTGGAAATCGAAGAGAAAGCGAAGAAGCTCAGTTCAGCTTTAAAGGAGATAGAGGATGAGGAAGTTGTAAAATTGATCAGGGAGGACAGGGAAAGATGAGGCTATTTGATGCAAGTGCAATCTTAAATCTAACCAAAAAAGGTAAATTGAAGGTTTTTCTGAACGGAGCAACGCTTGATCTTGCAATCTACGAAGCTCTGAATGCTTTATGGAAAGAAGCAAAATTGCTGAAAAAGATAGATGAGAAAACCGCCCTGGAGTTTGCAGAAGTCGTTAGCAAAGCGATAGGAGCGATGGATATTCTTTCGATAAAGGACTTCGAAAAAGACATCTTTGAATTTGCATGCAGAAACAATCTAAGAATTTACGACGCATCTTACGTTTACATAGCGATTAAAAATGATCTTGAACTTGTAACAGACGATAACAAGCTTGGAAGCGTGGCATCGAAATATGTTAAGGAGGTTTTTAAAAGTGCTGAGCTTTGATTTTTGATAGGCGTGGAATATCTCTTTTGATATTTTTGTTTTAAAAGCCGCTCTTTGGTGTGAGGAGGTTATGTATCGATCGTCTATTTACTTATCTTTGTGTTTTTGGTGAACATTCGACCAGTCCTATGAATTTCTTTATTCCACCAGCAAGCACAACGATGTATTCCATCGCTTTCTCGCATGCAAGCTTAACCCTCTCTGCTTCCACTCCAGGAACACCGCAGGCAACGATTAGCACGTCTTTCGTTGTATTGCTGACCATTGTTAGCCTTGAATCCCTGTAAGGATAGACATGCAGAATTTTCTCTTCATCAGCAAGCACGATCTGGTTTTCCTCCAGAGCTTCATCCTTTCCACCTATCGGGCAAAAGACTTCGCCCTTCTTAGCGTATCTGAGCTCAAGATTGCCTTTTATCTTGGCAATGTCGTATAAACCTATCGGAATTAGCGTTTCCATGCTTGCTATGTTTCCAGCATCGACAACGTTGTTTATCAGCGGAATCTCTCCTTTAAGCCCTCTCCTCAGCAAAGCCTCACTGCTTGGTCTTTGTTTCGTTGGATCAATGCCAATTCGCCAGTAAAAGTCTCTAAATGCTCTAACGACTGGATCATCTTTGAGCTTTTCGACGCTATATTTTTCTTTCAGCTTTTCAAGCACTTCTCTGAACAGCTTCATCGACTCGCTATCCTTCTTCGCCACTTCTACACCACGAACTTCTGCAATGCAAACGAAGATTTTTGGTTCTTTAAACCCTATGAAGAGCTCCATAATTTTGATTTTCGTTTGGATTTAAATTCTGTTTTTACAAAATTTTTTGGATTCGGATTTTTATCCTAGTTTCTTGTTATCTGGCATGAGTAATATATAAACCGAGCTTAATCTAACACGAGACTTTTAATATGTTGGTAGGTTGACAGTAGTACTTGCCCTTTTATGCTTTTGTTCAACGTATCTACTGTGGAAACTTGTGCAGAATCAAATCCTGCAGACCAGATTTTACTCATCTCTTGCCCAAATGCGAAGGATAAGCCATTGGAAAATTCTTTATAGAGCCAAAGCAAGCTGAAACATTGCTAGGTTCAGAAGTCGCGAGTATGATTCTTCCTTTGAGCTTTCTGCACGCAAAAGATGAAGATCCAAGAGAAGAAGTTGTAAAGTTAACGAAAAGCAATGAGACGGAAAGATAGCAATCTGGCTTGAAGGACTTGAATGGAAATTGGAAGAGTATGCATTTTGGAAGTTAAATATTTTTTCTTGAATACTAACTTGAAATTTGCAAAACTTTGAACTTAAGAACTGCGGAGAAATAGTAAAGGCAGTATCTTGCCAGACAAAGATCCCGATTAATGTTGAGCTTCTGGAAGAAGGAGAGTTTAAATAAGAAGGATCTCACATCACGAAGCAGTGGCTATATATTACGCTCTCGAGCATTTAAAAGGAGCGGGAGGGGCAGTATATAAGGGAGAAAGTTTCTAAGAACCTCTTGAAATGGCACTTCAGTATTTGCAGGATTATTTAGTAGATCTCTACAGAAAAGCTTTGGATCTTCAACTATCGATCAGAATCTGTGTGAAGAAAGAGAAAGCTTGGAGTTTTCGGTCGACCTCGAAGTGATAAAGATCGCGAAGGAGATAAAATACTATCCTCATGAGTTCAAAAGCTTGGTTTTGAGGATAAAAAGAGGTAAAAATGCTAGCAAAATATCTTTTGCAAGCAGTTTTCTTACTTCTTTGGTTTTTAAGATGTTTTTAAACTTTGAAAAGTCTGAGAATTTGGAAAAAGAATACAGAAAAGCTAAAATCATTCGCATCATCCTTTTACTTTTTCCATGGATTTTTTTGATCTTTTTACTTCAAGGAATTGCTTATATTTTTCTTTCTACAACTGCAAAAGGATTTTTCATTTTTTAGATTACAACTACTGTAGGTATAAGCTTGATTATGAGTGATCCAATACAGGCTAGAATCTTTAATGCTGTAGAACTACTAAAAATTTGAAGTAAGGTTTATCAAGCCTTATCAGCTCTGGAAGCCCAAATAATGGCTGCAATTATCGAGCATAATTTTGGCTTAAACTTAAAGTGAAGAGGAGTAGGGTTATATACGTCAACGATAAACTAATAAAGGTGATAGTATGGTTGAGCATGAAAAAGTTGTTAAAAGCATAGAGAAGAAGATGGGTTTTGCCCCTGGAATAATGAAGCTTGTGAAAGAGCTTGATCCGAAGGCTGTTGAGTTTTACGAGTTCTGCGATAAAGTAGTACAGGAAGATGGCGCTCTGCCTGCGAAGTTCAAGCTAATGCTTGTTATGGCTATGGGGGCTCAAAGGCACTGCAGGGAGTGTGTTACCTTAGCGATGAGGGGAGCAATGAACCGTGGAGCTACAAAAGATGAAATTATCGAGGCAATCCGTGTTATCTTTGTTGCAGGCGGTGCTCAGGCGGTTGCAGCGTGCAGAGAAGCTATTGAGGAGCTTATGAGGAAATAGTTGGCTTTAAATATTTTTATTATTCGGCTTTGGATTTTCCACTCTTTATTATTTTATTTGCTATGTAGGGCGCAACAAGAATTGTTATCAAAACGAGGATCCACATTCTACCCTCCAGTAGATTATAATCCGCGAAAAGCCTCTCCAGTGGATTCCCAAAAACATAATACCCTGCAACGAATTCAAATACGAGCGTTGCGATCAGCCATGTGATGCCCATAAGAAATGTCTCAATGTTATTGAGCTCAGCTTTGCTGATTTTTAAAAATGCGTAAGTCAAAAAAAGAATGATTAAAATGAAAATTAGCGAGCTGAGCTGGTGAGCAAACAGATCTCCAAGAAATGGCTTGTATAAGTTATTTCGTATTATAGCATTGATTATGGCAAGAAACAGTAAGATCAGCCATATTCCGGCTGTCAAAACAGCGAGTTTTAGTCTCATGTTTTAGGTTAGTGGGAAGGGCATATAATCTTAAGCTAAAAATTTGATATCCGTTCCAAAATGCGCTAAATGATTAGAATGAGCTGAAATTAAATCCTTTTTAAGCAAATGCTTTGCTGAGGGGCTCTCTAAAGTGTTAAAAGTTTCCAGAAGTTTGGAAATTTGGTCGCTCTTCGTTGCTCTACGAAAATTACGAAAATATTCTAGAATTTCAAAAATGTTCAATTTCAAAGCTTTTAAGATAGGCTATTCTCTTTTAGAGTAGCAAATTTTCGAGAGATCAAGAATTCTTTAGTATCACGATGTGCCCATATGTTTGATCTATTGAACACCTACCGCATTTATTCAATTTTTCCATTCAAGAAAATCTATTTTCATTCCTTGCATCTTTCCCCTTACAGCTTTCTACAGATCTAACCCTGCTATATCGCACAGAAAAAGCAGATAAATGAAAATATCCGCAACTTCTTCTTTGATTTCAGTCTTTTATTCTCAAGAACGTTCTTTTCCTCCTCGAAATCCCTTGTCCACTGAAATAGCTCGAGAAGTTCGCAAGCTTCGATTGCTATAGAGATTGCAAGATTCTTTGGCGTGTGGAACTTAGGCCAGTCTCTTTTGTCCCTGAATTGCCTCAAATCTTCTAAAATGCTTTCAAGATCCATAATTCGTGCTATGCTGAGGAGCTTAAAAAGGATTGGGAAATTCTTTAAATCCCAACTTAAAGATTTTCAAAGGATGAGAGAATTCATCGAAGAGAAAATAAGGGAAATAAGAGAAACTGTTGGGGACAAAAAGGCAATTATAGCTCTTTCTGGCGGAGTTGACAGCTCAACTGCAGCAATTCTTGCTCATAAAGCGATTGGGGATAAACTATATGCCGTATTCGTAAACACCGGACTTTTAAGGAAGGGTGAGCCCGAGTTCGTCATTAAAACCTTTAAAGAAGGCTTTGGGTTGAATTTGATTTATGTCGATGCCCAGAAAAGATTTTTCGATGCACTTAGAGGTGTTGTAGATCCTGAACAGAAAAGAAAGGTTATAGGAAAGGTTTTCATCGATGTTTTTGAAGAAGTTGCCAAGGACATCGGAGCAGAGTTCCTGATCCAGGGCACAATTGCTCCCGACTGGATTGAAAGTAAAGGAGGAATAAAGAGTCATCACAACGTTGGGGGATTGCCTGAAAGGTTGAATTTGAAGATAATCGAGCCTTTGAAGGATCTATACAAAGACGAAGTTAGGGAGCTTGCAAAGGAGCTTGGATTGCCTGAGAAGATCTATAGAAGGATGCCTTTCCCCGGCCCGGGACTCGCTGCGAGGGTCGTTGGTGAAGTTACTCCTGAGAAGGTAAGGATCGTAAGAGAGGCAAATGCGATAGTTGAAGAAGAGATCGAAAAAGCCCAACTAAAGCCCTGGCAAGCTTTTGCTGTGCTCTTGGGCGTTAAAACGGTAGGTGTTCAGGGAGATATAAGGGCTTATAAAGAGACGATCGCAGTTAGAGTAGTAGAAAGCCTCGACGGAATGACTGCAAATGCGATGAACGTGCCATTTGAAGTTCTGCAAAGGATTGCCTTCAGAATTGTAAGCGAAATTCCCGAAGTTGGAAGAGTTTTGTATGATGTGACTAATAAACCGCCAGCAACGATTGAGTTCGAGTGATATGATCCTTATAATGGAGAACTACGGTCAGTATACTCACAGGATCTGGAGAACGCTAAGAGAGATTGGTGCAAAAGCTGAAATCATAGCAAACACGACAGCGATTGAGGAAATAAAAGCAAAGAATCCCTCGGGAATAATATTTAGCGGTGGTCCAACACTTGAAAGAGCAGGAAACTGCTGGAAGATCCTTGAGAGGTATAATGAATTCGAAATTCCAATCCTTGGCATCTGTTTGGGACATCAGCTGATTGCGAAGCATTTCGGCGGAGTGGTTGATAGAGGAAACAAGGCTGAATATAGCCTCGTGGAAGTCGAGATCATTGAAGATAACGAGATCTTCAAAGGGCTACCAAAGAGGCTTAGAGTTTGGGCAAGCCACATGGATGAGGTTAAAAAGCTCCCAGAGAGCTTTGAATTGCTTGCAAGAAGCGAATTTTGCGAAGTCGAAGCCATGAGGCACAAATCTTTGCCGATCTACGGCATTCAGTTCCATCCTGAGGTTGCTCACACGGAGAAGGGTAAGGAAATCTACAGGAACTTTGTTTCGATTTGCAAAAGCTAAGGCTTTAGCTCTTTAATTTCACTTTGTTTGCTGAGCACTTTGCGCTTTTCAACTGCAGTTGTGATTCTGAGCCTATGAATTGATAGGAAAATTGAAAACCAGAAGACTATGAAGAATGGGTAGAGTTTGAGCATTTCTGGCAAAACTTCTCTCCATTTCTCTATCGTAAACATTCCTTTGGCAAGCAGCACTCCAGCTACCATTCCAAAAACCAATCCGGGAATCATCGACACCTTTTTTGCAGTATTTTCTAAATCTTTTTCTTTAACAAGTTTCATTTTATATAGCTCAACCACCGTCTTTCTGTCGAGTTCTATAAGAATTAGCCCAAAGATACTTAAAAGCGCACTTAATAATAAATCGAAGTTCCAGAAACGAGTCCAGGCCAATAAAAAGCCTAAAAAGACAAGAATACGTCTTATCACCATCAAACTGCTGGAAAAATGGAAAAGATGTGGCAAATTGTTGTAATAAAGCTGGTAAACTACGAGAAAGAGACCTCCAACTGCAAAAGCTGTGAAAGCTCCACTCCGATGTAATAAGAGATTATAGTTGTCCCAACAACGATTAAAGGCTCGAAGAACTTAATTATTGATTCATATTTCTTTATGGGGGCTTTTCTCATTTTTCTAAGGTTTTTGCTCAAAATTTAGGCTAAGTCGAAAATAATTGAGACCAGAAGGGCAAAAAATAGGCTTGTCTCAACTGGTAAAGAGAAAAAGAAGTAAAAAAGAGCGGCGAAAAGAGGGGCCCAAGCTAAAAAATCAATACGAAGGGGGTTTATTAATTTCATATCCTACAAAACATTGAAAGTATAGGTCCAAGTCTTCCGCACTGAATAGAGCACATTCCCGAACAGAATCCACTACAAGTTGCAGCACAGATCCAGCTACAGCCGCCAATTGCTAAATTGCAGATTATAAAACATGCAGTCACTCCAGCCATACCACATTGAACTCAGCCAACAGATTAGAACTATTACGGGAGTTCATAGAGCAAGATGAGCAAACCCAGCGCCATTAGCATAATCGAAGCCAGAAATTGCTTCTTGTCAAAAGTATCTCTCTTTAGTTCTTCTTTTATTGCCTTACCGACAATTGTTTCGACTTCTCTTTTCTTCTCCTCAGATAATTCAAATCCTGCCTTTTCGTTTGCCCAGAGTATTTTCAAAGGCAGAATTGCAACCTTGCTTTTCCAGAGTTCGGAATTCATTGAGAAGCCTATGGCGAATAGAAGAGCACCAAGCAAGGTTTCAAGGTAGAATAATTGCTCGCTCATTCACATCACATCCGTTTCCTTGCTATATCAATGAAGTTGAAGAAAAATATTATTCCAAGCATAACGTATTCTGGCTGAAGTTGCTTTGGTAGCAGAATTAAGATTGCAAATCCAAAGAGAAAGCCAATGATGCTGTAGAAATACGGTATATTCTTTGCTTTAACTATTTCCGGAATGGTCACTGTGACACCCACGATTACACAGGCTATAAATAGTCGAGAACCAATTATGAACGCTTCTTCTGAGCCAGCAATAGCGTGGATTAGCAGAAAGACTGCAGAAATAATTAAAAGGGCGATTGTAATTCCTGAAATCAGTTTCTGCCTTCTGAAAAGCTTTTTAGTATTAATCAGTCTCTCACCCCCTCGATTTGAATTCAGCTTGTTGAACTTTTAGCATTTTCTAATCGCCACTGGAAAATTTGATTATTTGGATTTGGTTAGTCCACCGAGTTTCCAAAGAATTGCATCTCAAAGAAAGAATGAGACCCCAAAGAGCGGGTTCCCAGCTTCATGCTACAACCTCAGTATGAACTTCTGTAGCACGAAGGTTAATAAAATCATCAGGAACAGCATCACCCTGAGTGCAACTTCGAATTCTTCTCCAAATTTCCCATGGCTCAAATTCTTGAAGACGATGTCACTCGAAGATAAGGCTAAAGCAAATCCCAAGCTCAGGAGAATTGTTATGAAAGTCTCTATTTCATAGAATTTCCCGAGATATAAGCCGTATAGACCAAAAACTGCTAGAGAGTAAAGCATTAAAAAAATACCGATGAAAAAGAATACCCTTCTCATTTGCATACTTTCACCCTTTTGCAAACCCCCTCAGCACCTTTTCCTCAGCTTTAGCATTAGCAAGAGGATTGCCAAAAGAAGGAATGCCCATCAGAGTAACTCCTGAAATATCGAAACTTCGTATCCTTCTACTGAAGCGAAGAGTAAAATTCCGCTCAAAAAATGAATACGCTAGTGAGCAGATTCTGTGC
>JASFYJ010000013.1 GCA_030055525.1 Archaeoglobales archaeon
CCTTCCCGAGCGTAATTTGCACCCTGCTCCCATCGGGCATCGTTGCATCCACCATCGGCTCCGCAACGCTTATGTGCTTCCCGCACTTTTGAGCTAGATTTACGACGAAGGAGTCAAGTTCATCTTCTTTAAAAGCTATGTTGGATCTCATGTTGGTATACTTCCTGTGAAAAACGTAGATCGGCTTCCTGTAACCGTTGCAAGATATGTCTTCGATGTAAGGATCGTACATTATTGGAGTTATCTTGTCAAAAAGTACAGTTCTTTTTAAAACGTGGTAAAGGAATTTAAAGTAGTCTGCCCCCTCTATTTTTATTCTATAGTCAAAGAGTATCGAATCGACCTTTGTCTTTAGAGTGCTAAGCTTGTCTTTAATTTCCTTAGGACTTATAGCATAGAACTCCAACTTGCCAATTACGTCCTTTAAAAGATCCTCTTCCTCTTCGCTAAGTTGAGGTTCATGTACGTAGTAGAAGAACTCGTTTTCTTCGTCGTTAAAAAGTATGTGCACGCTTGAAATTATAAATCTCCCATAAACTGGATAGCTTTCAATCTCCGTCCAGCCCTCTGGTGGTTTAAAAGAGCTTTGCAATTTTTTTGAGAGGGTTTTATAAGTTTCATCGTCAAGCCATTCAGCTTTCGAACTTTTTCGAATTATATCAAACACGTTTTTAAATTTAAGTGGTGTTTCCTGATCTTTTTTGATCCTGAATTTTGGAATGCTCAACTTAGGAATGCTGATTGAAGTCATCGTTTTTAATTGTATCCTATATTTATAAGTCTTGTCAATGAAGTTTTTAATCGTTCCTATGCCAAACGTTGACAGCCACCGCAACAACGAAATACATCCGAAGCTGAATTCATATTAATGCTGTGGGTTGAAAAGTACAGGCCAAAGAATCTTAAAGAGGTTGTCACTACTCGAGATATTGTTGAAAGAATACTTCAATGGGCAAACAAGTGGAAAAATGGAGAATATGTTAAACCTTTACTCTTAGCTGGTCCACCAGGGGTTGGAAAAACTTCTTTAGCTTTAGCCCTTGCAAATACGATGGGTTGGGAATTTGTAGAGTTGAACGCTAGTGACCAAAGAAGTTTTGAAGTTATCCAAAAGATCGTAGGAGAGGGTGCTTTTAACGAGACTATAAGCGATGAAGGAGAATTTTTAGCTTCTTCTGAGGGTAGAATGAAGCTGATAGTTCTTGATGAAGTTGATAACATACATAAACAGGAAGATAGAGGAGGAGAGGGAGCTCTAATAAGGATAATAAGAAAAAAACCGAAACAGCCAATGTTACTCATAGCAAACGATCCCTACCAGCTTTCGGCTGAACTCAGAAACCTTGTCGAAATTATCACATTCAAAAGGTTAACGAAAAGAGAGATCATGAAGGTTCTCCAGAAAATATGCGAAGTTGAGAAGATAGCTGCAGATGCCAAAGCCCTCGAGGCAATAGCCGAGAATGCTGGTGGCGATTTAAGAGCTGCAATTAATGATTTACAGGCAATTGCAGAAGGAAAAAGAAAAATATCAATGGAAGATGTTGTAATCGGCAAAAGAACTCAAGAAACAGATGTATTTAAAGTTATGCAGAAGATCTTCAAAACCAACTTGGCAGCCGTATATAGCGAAGCCATGCTTCTCGATGAGTCTCCTGAAGAATTAATTAGCTGGATAGATGAAAATGTTCCTCTAGAATACTCCGAGAAGGATCTTCTTGCCGCTTACCTGCTACTTTCCAGAGCAGATATTTTCCTTTCAAGAGTAAAGAAGCGGCAGTATTACCGGCTTTGGAAGTATGCAACATACTTAATGACCGTCGGAGTTCAGCAGGTAAAGGAGAATCCAAAAAAAGGATTTACTAAATATCAAAGACCTAAAAATTGGCAAGAACTTGCTCGCATTAGAGAGGAAAGGGAAAAGTATAGAAAGATACTTGAAAAGATTGGCAAATATTCACATATTTCAATTTCTAAAGCTAAATCCGAACTCTATCCTTACATCAAAACTCTTATAAACAATCTTGAACTTGAAAAAGCCGCAAGAATCGCTGCATTTTATAATTTAAGCCAAGAAGAGTTAGAGTTCCTCGACAAAGATAGGGCTAAAGAAATTTGGAAAATTATAGAAGAAAATAATCTGCACAGAATAGAGGACGAGAGTTTCTTATCTTCTTTGAGCAAGATACAAGAAAATAAAAAGATCGAAGAGACAATAGTTGAGGACACAGAAGAAGGGAGAGATACAGAAATAGAAAAAGAAGTTGTTAAAACCGAAAAAAAAGAAAGTACAAAGGTAAAAAAGAGAAAAAAGAGTGGAAAAGATTTAACACTCGACTCATTCTTTTCTTGATTCACTAAAAAAATTTGGTGAGATACAGTATGGATCTCGGGAGCTTTGGGGAAGAGTTCGAAAACTATGTAGATAAAAAAGATCCCAGCAAAAATGAAAAAAATTCAGTAAAGAATGGAAATCTGTTAGATATCATTCTAAAAAGAATTTCAGAGAAAACAGGGAAAAGTTTTCAGGAGATTATATCCGAGATAAATGCAAAGCAGGAGAAAATGGGGAACTTGCTCAGCTTTGAAATCGTAGCAGTGATCTTTGCGAAGGAGAGTGGTGTAAAGATTTCAGACCTCTTAGATGAGATCGAAAAGAGATTGTTATCATGAGGATCTGCCGAGATTACATCGCTATCGGCAAAAAATGTATAATAGCTGATTTACATTTAGGTCTGCTTAGGATAGGGGATTCCGGAGTTCTGAAAAAGCTTTACGAACTGTCCGAAAAATTTGAAACTATAATTATAGCAGGAGATGTCAAACACTTCAACAAGAATTTTGACCTAAAAAAACTCAATGATATCGGATGCGAAGTAGTAATAGTAAAAGGAAATCACGACATATATATCCAGGCAGAAAAATTTTTTATTGAGCGAGATTTTGCAGTATTTCATGGCCATATACTTCCTGAAGAGGTTAAAAATGCTAAAAGATGGATTGTTGGACATGCACACCCATCGGTTTATATTTCAGACGAAGTGGGGGGTTTTAAAGAGAGAGCCTTTCTTCTAGGTAGTGTTGAGATAGAAGGTGAAAAGAGAGATGTCGTAGTTCTTCCAGCATTCAACGAACTCTGCGCATCAACTGCAGTCAACCTGGAAAGGCCTGCTGGTATATTATTTAAAAAATGGGATTACTCTGATTGGAATGTCATTCTGGAAGATGGAACGATCTTAAGCCTCAAAAGTTTGATATAAAATATCGAAATCGTTCAAAATCTTCAAATTTTTAAAAAATGAACCCTGTAAGATTGACGTATCACAATATTGAAGAAAAAAATTTAATAAGTTTTTCATGCAAATATTGATATGGAATTTGGGACTGTAGCGCCGACTTTTCCACCAATCAGTGAAACAACGAGAGTTGTAAAAAGGCTCGAAAGTAAAGGTTATGCTGCAATCTGGTTTGCCGACCATATTATGGGATGGTATCCACACGAACTATGGATAGAAACTCCGTTCTCTCTTCGCTATCCATCATGTCACATGTTCTACGATGCTTTTTGTGAAATATGCTATGCTGCGCACGGAAGTGAAAAAATAAAGTTCGGTACTAGCGTTAGCGAAGTTATAAGAAGACATCCGGCTGTTCTTCTACAACAAGCTGTTACCGCAAACCATGCAACAAATGGAAGATTCATATTGGGCTTGGGTGCGGGTGAAGCTGAGAACATTATTCCCTACGGGCTGGATTATAGCAAACCTGTTGCAAAACTCGAAGAAGCATTAAAGTTGATAAGAATTATGCTCGAAACAAACTATGGGGAGACGATAAACTTTGAAGGTAAATTTTACAAGCTGAAAAATGCTGTTTTTGATCTGAAGCCAGTGGGGGAGATGCCAATTTGGCTTGGAGCACATGGAGACAAGATGCTAAAACTTACAGCAAAATACTGCGATGGCTGGTTACCCACAACCTTACCACCAGAAGTTTACGCTGAAAAAGCTGAAAAACTAGAAAAATATGCTAAAGAGTTTGAAAGAGATCCTGACGAGGTCACAAAAGCTTTGTTTGCAAGTGTCGTTATTGATGAAAGTGAAGAAGAGGTTTTAAAACTACTAAGAACCCCGATACTGAAGGTCCACGCTTTACTACTTCCATCTGAATTCTACGAAGCTTTAGGATACAAACATCCCTTTGGTAAGTTTTACGGACTTATGGATTACATTCCGACGGAATACAGTAAAGAAAAAATACTTGAAGCTGCTAAAAAAGTCCCGGATGAAGTTTCAAAGATAGCTTTCATATCCGGAACTCCTGAACAGATCACGGAGATTTTCGAGAAATACGAAAAGATTGGCGTTGAACACATCGTAATATGGAACCTAACTTACTTTGGGGATGTAAGCAAGATAAAGAGCTCCTACGAGCTGATCGATGAAGTACTTGAAAACTTTAGATGATATATGAAACACTACGAGATCCTCAAAAAGTATCTGACAGAATTTTACGATCTAAAAGTAGAATTTGAAGATCTTGAAATCGTAAATGAATACTGGATTGTAGAACCCTTCGTAAAAGCTGTAGTAACGATGGACAAGAGTTTTAAACAGAAGTATCATGTTATTGAACCTAAGCTAAGCATCGCAGAACTAAATCTAATCTCCTCACTAGTTTCGGATCTCAAAAGGATTCTTAGTCTTAGAGATGTCTCAATTCGACTTGAAGATAGAGCTGAAATCTTAGTTTCAAACGTAAAAAAACTCCTTAAAGACTACGCAGTTAAAACAGAAGGTACTTTCTTTACGAGAATGCTATATTACCTTTTCAGAGATTTTTTTGGCTATGGAGTTATAGATCCCTTGATGCAGGACAGATATATCGAAGATATCTCCTGTGACGGCTATGAGATACCGATATTCATCTACCACAGCAAATTCGGAAATCTTGAGACTAACATTAGACTTGAAAGAATGCAACTCGACAGACTTGTCATGAAACTCGTCCAAAGATGTGGCAAGCACATAAGTATATCCAATCCGATTGTAGATGCCACACTACCTGATGGAAGCAGACTTCAAGCGACTTTCAGTACGGAAGTTACGCCAAAGGGTTCAAGCTTTACAATAAGAAAATTTACAACAGACCCTTTAACACCAACAGATCTCATAATCCGAAAAACGGTTCCTGCTGGGGTTATGGCATACCTTTGGCTATGCGTTGAATACAAACTTTCAGCCATGATCGTTGGTGAAACTGCAAGCGGAAAAACCACAACTCTCAATGCAATATTGATGTTCGTTCCACCAGATGCAAAGATAGTTTCTATAGAAGATACTAGGGAGATAAAACTTATGCACGAAAACTGGCTAGCACAGATTACGAGAACTGGAATAGGCGAGACGGAGATAGATATGTACGATCTCCTTAGAGCGGCTTTAAGGCAGAGACCCGACTACATCGTCGTTGGAGAGGTTCGTGGAAGAGAGGCACAAACTCTGTTTCAGGCGATGTCAACTGGACATGCATGCTATTCCACGCTCCATGCTGGAGATATAAACCAGGTAGTTTACAGGCTTGAAAGTCAGCCTCTAAATGTACCCCGAAGTATGCTGCAATTCCTCGACACAATTCTCGTACAGACTATGTGGATAAGAGGTAAAGAAAGACACAGAAGAACCAAGGAGGTCAACGAGATCTTAGGAGTTGACCCTGTAGACAAAAATCTACTGGTCAATCAGTTCGTAAAGTGGGATCCAAAAACCGATGGTCATCTTGAGATCTCCGCACCAAGAAAACTGGAAAAGATAGCGGAAATGCTCGGATATAGTTTGAACGAAGTTTACGAAGAGCTAAGAAGGAGGAAAGAATTTTTAGAACTTATGGCAAGAAGAGGGATTACAAACTATACTAGATTTACAACTTTGATACACAGCTACTACGCCGATCCAGAGGCAGCGTTTGATGAGCTTAAAGGTTGAAGTATGTTCGTTCCATCCTTCTTTGTAAGGTCTGTTCGGAAAAAATTCGATGAGGTCAAAAATAGAGAGCTAACATTAGCAATTGAAAAAGCCCGACTTAATTTTACGAATTACGAATACGCCGCGATCTCCCTGTTCTACTCTATCCTAGCCACAGTACCGGGTGCAATATTGGGGTATTTAGTCTCTACAAAGCTCGTTCCATATTATTTAGTTTCTCCATATTTTCCTAACTACCTCTGGACCTCAGTTTTCTCTATCCTATTTGCATCGATATCCTTCCTTATAACGAGATACCTTATATTGTCATATCCATTCTACGTAGCGAATTTAAGAGCAAAAAAGATCGATTCCGCTTTACCGCATGCCGTAAACACGATGCTTGGAATGACAAAAGGTGGGATAAATTTAATCATGATATTCCGGTTCATTGCCGAGCAAAAGCATATCTTCGACGAACTAAGCAGAGAATTCGAAAAGATAATTCTGCTGGTAGATCTCTTCGGCTATGATCTTCTTCTAGCAACCAGATTTGTATCGAACACGACACCTTCCGAAAAACTGAAGACCTTCCTTGAAAATCTGATCAACGTCTATGAAGGTGGAGGAAAGGTTACAGAATATCTAAAATCGAAATCCGAGCAGTATTTTTCTGAAAGGGAGACCACCTACTCCTTGCTCTTCGAGACTCTTCAAATATTTTCTGAAATATACCTAGCACTCTTCATCGTAGCTCCACTTTTCTTCCTGATAGTTCTTGTAGTTTTTCAGATGCTTGGTGGTGGCGTTTTGGAAACATACAGGATACTTCTGTATTTGCTTGTACCTCTAGGATCTTTTATTATACTATTCCTTGTGAGAACTTCGATGCCCTTTGAGAGCAGCTACAAGGAGTTGAGTAAAATCGAAAGAGAAGTCGAAAAAATAGATGCCCCAATTGAAGAGTTTCAACCGGAGTTTAGAATTCTGAAGTTTAAAAGAATGCTAAATAAAATAAAGTACTTCCTGCTGCAACCGTTCCAACTGGATCTATACATGTTACCAATAAGGGCTTTGATATTCTACCTATTGATCCCTCCAACTCTCTTTATAATACTCGGCCATACAAAATTCGAACTGGATGTCCTTCTCTTTGTCTCGATCGTAATATTTATAACACCACTAATATTTTTCATTGAATACAAAAATTATCTAATCAAGAAGATGGAAACCCAGCTACCAGATTTCCTGAAACAGCTTGCATCTCTAAATGAGGCAGGCCTTAATGTTGTTGAGGCTCTTAAGCATATATCTGAAGCAGAATTGGGTCTTTTAAGTAGAGAGATTAGTTACGCTAAGAGGGAGATAGAATGGGGTGAACTGATAACCTCTGCTTTCAAGAAGATGGAAAGAAGAGTTAGATCGAGCATATTCGCAAGAGCTATCTCGATGCTTATAAAGGCTATAGAGGCTACACCGAACATTAGAGAAGCTTTGTTAATAGCTTCAACCTACTCCGAATTTGAGGTAGCTGCGAAGAGTAGAGTAAGAAATCAGATGTTTATGTACACTGTAATTATATATATGGCAATGGCAGTATTTCTCTACACCGCCTATGTGATGTTAAACAGCCTGCTTACAGTTGTTAGCGGAGTTCAGGTTAGCGTTTCTGGAATTTCAATAGGAATAGACTTCAAATCTGTAAAGATGGCGTTTTTCGAAACTTCGATAGTAGTTTCAGTTTTTTCCGGACTCGTTGCAGGCTACGTTGGTGAGGGTAGACTTGAGGCAGGGTTAAAACATATCCTAATACTAACTGTGATCGTTTATGCTTTCTTCAGGTTCCTCATACACTAAAACCCGGATTTCTGCCCATTTGAGTAATGCAGCTCCAGTGGAGGGCGAGGTTACGAGTGTAGAAGGCTGGCTCACTTACTACTGTGAAGAGGATAAAAGCTGGAAACCGATAAAGGGGAAAGTTTCTATATATCTTGATGGGATAAAAATCGGTGAAGCGGATGCTAACGAATACGGTATATATTCTTTTAAATTTATAGCTCCCTACGCAGGTAAACACAAATTGGAGGTAAAATTCCCAGGTTCTGAAAGATTTGAAGGTAGCTACAAACTTCTGGAATTTCAAAGTTTAACGAAGAAGGCGTTCCTAAAGATATCTAAGATGGCAAAGATCGTGGCTGTGGTTGTATTTTTGTTGATACTGCTATCTCTTCTATCAGTATTTCTTGTGAAATTTTTCTCAATCTAATCAAATAATTTTTATGTAGATACCAAGAAAACAGATCGATGGCATACGAAGATCTTAGAGAGTTCGTTGAAGAACTCGAAAAACAGAAAGAACTTGCAAGGATAAAAGAAGAAGTAAGTCCGACCCTTGAAATGACTGAGATTGTAAGAAGGGTCATTAAAAATGGTGGAAAAGCTTTACTTTTCGAGAAACCGAAAGGTTACGACATACCTGTACTTCTGAACGCATTTGGCAGTGAGAAGAGGATGAAGTTAGCTTTACAGGTTGAAAGATTTGAGGAAATTACCGAAAAACTTCTTTCCATAATAGATTTCAAACCATCTTCAATACTCGACTTAGCTAGAGGAGCAGGGATTTTAAAAGATTTTCTCTCGTTCAAACCAAAAAAAGTATCTGATGCGCCATGCAAGGAAAAAAGAGCTGAATCTCTGGATAAATTCCCAATTCTGAAATGCTGGCCAAAAGATGGTGGTAAATATATAACCTTACCCGTTGTGATTACCAAAGATCCAGAAAACGGTGAAATCAACGCGGG
Organism: Archaeoglobales archaeon; assembly: GCA_030055525.1. Lineage (GTDB taxonomy): Archaea > Halobacteriota > Archaeoglobi > Archaeoglobales > Archaeoglobaceae > WYZ-LMO2. The sequence continues at coordinate 8,765 of JASFYJ010000013.1, forward strand.
GATGTACAGAATGCAGGTCTTCGATGGTAAAACAACTGGTATGCATTGGCAGATACATAAACATGGTGCTGAACATTTAAGGAAGGCTGCCGAAAGGGGAGATAAAAAGATAGAAGTTGCTGTGGCAATAGGAGTAGATCCAGCAATCCTTTACGCTTCAACAGCACCTTTGCCACAAAATATGAGCGAACTCGCTTTTGCAGGATTTATTAGAGGGAGAAGTGTTAAAGTTGTTGAATGTGAAACAGTGGATCTCGTTGTTCCAGCAACCGCTGAGATAGTTCTTGAAGGATACGTGAGAACTGACGAACTAAGGTTAGAAGGGCCGTTTGGGGATCACACTGGCTACTATACCCCACCAGAACCTTACCCCGTTTTTCATATAACCAACATAACCCACAGAGAAGATCCGATCTACCATTCCACGGTAGTTGGAAAACCAATAATGGAAGATGCTTTTCTTGGAAAAGCCACGGAGAGGATATTTCTACCGCTGATTAAGATGCTTATACCAGAGATAGTGGACATAAATCTACCGGCCGAATCAGTTTTCCACAACTTAGCGATAGTTTCGATCAAAAAAAGGTATCCGGGGCAAGCGAAGAAGGTGATGTACGCATTATGGGGGCTTGGGATGTTGTCTCTCACAAAAATTTTGATCGTTGTGGATGAAGATGTTAACGTCCACAACCTCGGTGAAGTTTTATGGGCTGCAACAACTAGGTTCGATCCTGCAAGGGATGTTATATTACTACCTCCATCACCTACAGATTCCCTAGATCATGCGGCCTACATCCCCAACTTGGCAGGAAAGCTCGGAATAGATGCAACCAGAAAGCTTAGAAGCGAGGGTTACGAAAGAGACTACCCAGAAGTAGTTGAGATGGATGATGCTACTAAAAATACTGTAGATAAAATTTGGGAAAGGATCAGGTCGATTGTCTTATGATGGAACAGAAAAATTTTGCAAATGCTGAAAAACTTTACAACCTACTTTTTTCTATACCAAAAAATAGAATTCTTATACCATTCACTCTAGGAACCCTTCTACTTTCAACTTTTAAAATTCAGCTGATAAAACTCTGGTTGGCGGTTTTCTTAGTACAAATTGTCTGTATTAAAATTGCCAAGCTGCATTTTAACCTTCGCAGGTCGGCATTCCTTTCAAGCCTTTTGGTTTTGATGGCCTTTCCTTTTAGTTTAACTTTCGACACTGTTGTTGGAATTTACTTCTTCTTTTTGCTCGTAATGTATTTCTGTTCAGAAATCAAAAAGATTTCCTCGGCTGCAAGCTTAATACCTTTTCTGTTTGTCGAACCCAAACCTGAAACGATTTTGATCATTGCTATCTCTTTTCTTCTCCTTTTGATTTTTCTCAGGATACTCGACTTCAACACTGGGAAAGTAAACTCGCGCAAATTTGTAGAAAACTTTGTTTTGCATTGGCTAACTTCTAAACCAGACTATCTGGAAAATTTGTTTGAAGATTGGGGTGAGACAAGGAATGGTAGAGTTAGGAAGATAAGCTTCGGATGTGTAGAAGTTTTAACTACCGACTTTCACCCCGGACCTTTCAGAAACGTTGGTGGAGCTAGGATGGTTGAAGCTTTGTCGCAAGGAAATAAAGTATATCTCCACTCCTCTACCTCACACAGATGGAATCCGACAAGCTCCAATTCAGTTGCAAAAATTCTTAAAGCTGCTCAAACGCTCGAATTGAGTGAAGTTTACGCTGGAAAACCGATATTTCTTGAAAACAATAGATTTGAAGCTTTTTGCTTTCCGTTCAGCAAATTCAAGTTGATCTTTGTAAGTGGAAAGGAAGCAATTGATGATTTCGAAGTAAGATCCAAAGAAGTTATTATAGATTGTCATAACGCCTATAAAAGCGGCTACGATGTTGGCGAAGATGAGCTTAGAGAGATAGAATCTCTTGTAAAGATGGCCGAAAATTTAGAATTTGAAAGAGTAGAAGTTAAGAGTGGATTTGTCAAAATTTCTGCCTCAAGCGAAAGCATATGCAACTATTTAGCGGCAATTCTTCTCGACTACGGCGAAAAGTACGCAATAGTTATTTTCGATTCAAACAACATTGAAAAAAACTTCAGAAAATACGTAGAAGAAAAGTTTTCGGAGATTGGCTACACAGCCATAGTTACCTCCACAGATAACCACGCAAAAACAGGGATAAGAACAAAAACTAACTATAAACCCGCTGGCGCTTGTGAAAAGGACTGGGAGTATGTTGAAAAGCTCGTTAAAGAGTGTAAAAAAGCTGAGCTCAAAGAAACAAAAGTAAAGTTCGGAGAAGCTTTAGTGGATGTGAAAGTTTTTGGGGGGATTATAGATGACTCAACGATGGCATTGAAGAGAAGTGGAACAACAATCGCAACTTTTTTAGCTTTCAACTTCCTATGTATTTTGCTTTCAATTGCTTTGGAGGTGATAATATGAATACAGAGGATTTAAAAAGTTTGATAAAATCGGAGTTTGAAACTATCAACGCTGAAGATACGATCTCAAAACTCGTACCGTTACTTGAGAAGTTCTCCAAACCACACGCAATTTTGGTGGAGGAGGATGGGAAGATCGTTGGAGTTGTTAGAGAAAGGGACCTTATAAGAAGCAGTGCAATAAAAAACCCTGAAGAAACGAAAGTCAAAAGTACAATGATAAGAACTGGAATTTTATCAATTGAAGATTTGAATCCAGAAAAAGTAGCAAGAAGGTTCGTAGAGGATTCGACACCCTTTGTAGTTGTTAAGCTTGGCAAAGAGTACGGAACGATATACATCGATGATTTCTTGATAAAGTTGAAGGATGATCTTTCAGGTGTAAAAGTAGCCGATGTCATGAATCCGGAAGTTTATACGGTGAGCGCTCATGCAAGTACAGCAAAAGCCCTCGCAACGATGCGAAACTATGGAGTAGAAAGACTGGTAGTCGTAGATGAAAACAACAGAGTAATAGGTATAATTACTGCAAAGGATATACTTGATAGAGTTATCGTTCCTAGAAAGAGGGCAAGATTTGGAGATGCAAGTGGCGAGAAGGAAAGGACACTGGCTATTACGGTGGAAAGTATAATGAGTTCTCCGCCGATAACTGTTCAGAAGACAGACAGCATAAGTGAGGCAATACATTTAATGGTTGAAAACAACATCTCAAGCCTGCCTGTAACTAAAGACGGCATGTTGGAAGGCATACTAGTTAAGAAAGACATCCTCGAGTACTACATGAAAAAAGTAGAGACAGGAAAAAAGGATTTTGCAGTGCAGATAATAAGTTCGGACATAAACATAGACGAATTCGATAGAAATGCAATAATGGAGGATGTGGAGAAGTTGATGAGAAAGTTCTCGGAGTTCTTGGGAGAAAGCTATCTCTTTGTTTACATAAAGAGACATAAAGAAAAGTTCAGAGGGTTACCACTGATTCATGTCAGGTTAAAACTTTCAAGTTCTAAGGGGAACTTCATGGTGACTGGAGAAAGCTGGGGAGTTGAATATGCTTTCCATGTAGCGCTTAGAAAGCTTGAAAGAGAAGTTCTAAAAGAAAAAGAACTGATGATGGACAAAAAAATGCTCAAAAGATTCTATGAAGAAGTTTTCGAGATTGAAGAATAAATTCTTTTTCTTATACTTTCCGCATGCATCTTCAAACCTTCAGCTTCCGCCAATCTAACGATCGCTCCTCCTATCCTTCTTAAAGCTTCTTCCTTTAGAATTTGGAAGGTATAGTGTTTCATAAAACTCTCAACGCTTAAACCCGAGTAAAATTTGGCAAATCCAGAAGTTGGAAGTACGTGGTTCGTTCCACTTGCGTAATCACCAGCAGCTACTGGAGAAAAATTACCAAGGAAAACACTTCCAGCGTTTTTAATTTTTTCCAGATATTTCTCAGCATTCTTTATGTTCAAAACCAAATGTTCTGGGGCAAAATCGTTTGCGTAGTTTATAGCATCTTCAACATTTGGAACTAATTTGCAAAAGAAGTTTTTCTCTTTTAGAATGCTCGAAACCTGTTGAGCCAAGCTTTCAGAAGTAGTTAATAAAACCGCTACGGCCATAGGATCATGCTCAAGTTGAGCTAGACAGTCGTAAGCGACGAATTCTGGATTTGCAGTTTCATCAGCTATTATTAAAACTTCTGATGGTCCGGCTGGCATGTCAATGGCCACATCTTTAGAAACCAACAACTTTGCTGCAGTGACATATATATTACCCGGTCCAACTATCTTGTAAACTTTCGGAATACTTTCTGTACCATACGCCATCGCTGCGATAGCTTGTGCGCCGCTTATAGAATAAATTTCATCAAAACCAGCTATATCGCATGCAACAAGCGTTAAAGGATTTATTCCGTTCTTTGTTGCTGGCGTGCAAGCTACAAGTTTCTTAACACCAGCTATTTTTGCAGGAACACCGATCATGATAGCCGTTGAAGGGTAACTCGCCCTACCGCCGGGAATATAAGCCCCAACGACTTCTATAGGAGTGTAAACTTTACCCATTATGCAATCTCCAAAGTCTATTTTTATCTCCCTGTCAACAGCCGTGATCGAGTGAAAACGAGAAATATTTTCTTTTGCTATTTCCAGAGCATCTATTAACTCATCATCCACTTTTTCATAGGCATCGTCTATCTCTTTCTTTTTAACTCGAAAGTTTGAAATTTCCAAACCGTTGAACTGCCTTTCATACCTCCTCACCGCTTCATCTCCATTTCTTCTTACATCCTCTACAATCGGTTTTACAATTTCAATATAGGTGTCAAAATTCACAGATTGCCTTTCAATCATCATCTCACCTCTTTTGAACAAACTGGGCATTTAGGATTGGATTTTATTTTAAGCTCGAAAAATTGCCAGCTTTTAGTATCTACTCTTAATATCTTTCCATAAAGAGTGTCTCCACATCCAGTAATTATCTTTATTGTCTCCAAAGCTTGAACACAACCAAAAATGCCTGCCGTGGTTCCAATTACTGCACTCCCAATACTTTCGACACCATATGGGATGTAACATCTGTAACATGGCCTTCCTAAAAAAACTCCTGCTTCTCCTTCCCAGCCAAAGATTGCAGCGTGTACAAAAGGTTTCTTCAATTTTACACAGACTTCATTTATCAAAAATCTTGTTTGAAAATTATCTGGACATCCTAAAACGACATCGTACTTTCGAACGATGTTTTCAGCTTTTTCGTTGTCAAATTCGTGCGGATAAATTTCAACTTCAACTTCCGGATTAAGAATCTTTACAAATTCCGCTGCAGATTCGGCTTTATTTTTTCCCAGCTTTCCTGCATGAATTATTTGTCTCTGAAGATTAGACTCTTCAACTTTATCCCTGTCAACTATCCCTATCTTTCCAACGCCTGCTGCGGCAAGGTAAGCAATTGCTGAACTTCCAAGCCCTCCAGCACCAACTACAAGGACTTTAGATTTTGATAATTTTTCCTGTCCAATTTTTCCAATAAGATGGATCTGTCTTTCGTACCTCTCAAACATCAAGGTTTTTCACCTCTTTCGAGTATGCGATAATGAAATTCCTCCTGCTCTCAACGTCCTCACCCATTAAAATGCTGAAGAGTTCATCAGCCTTCTTAGCATCTTCAATCGTAACCTGAATTAACATCCTATTTTGTGGATTCATCGTTGTTTCCCAAAGCTGTTCAGGGTTCATTTCTCCCAAACCCTTGTATCTCTGCACTTCTGCATCACCCAGCTTTTCAAGCAAATTAGCTAGTTCAGATTCGCTGTAAACGTAGTAAGTTTTTTTGTTTTTCGTTACTCTGTAAAGCGGTGGCTGGGCTATATAGAGGTATCCTGCCTCAATTATAGGACGCATGTAGCGGTAAAAGAAGGTAAGCAAAAGTGTCCGGATATGCGCTCCATCAATGTCAGCATCGGTCATTAATATAATCTTCTTATATCTAACCCGCTTTATATCAAAATCTTTGCCAATTCCGGCACCGATTGCAGAGATTATCGCCTTTATCTCGTCATTTTTCAACATTTTAATCATTCCAGCCTTTTCAACGTTTATAATTTTACCTCTTATTGGCAAAATAGCTTGAAATCTCCTATCTCTTGCCTGTTTTGCAGATCCACCTGCAGATTCGCCCTCAACTATAAAAAGTTCCTTTTCTTCTGGATTTTTCGATGAGCAGTCTGCTAATTTTCCTGGAAGGGTGCTTATGAGTTCATTTTTTCTTTTTACAAGCTCTCTAGCTCTTTTAGCAGCCTCTCTAGCTTTTTTATTCATTATAAACCTTTCGATCAGTACTTCACTCTCTTTTGGATGCCTTTCAAGCCACTCAAGGATGGAAGAATAAGTTATCGATTCAACTACCGTTTTAACATCCGAGTTCGTTAATTTAGATTTTGTCTGCCCTTCAAACTGAGGTTCGGGAACTTTTAGGTTCAAAACAGCCGTAAGACCTTCCTTTATATCTAACCCGGTTAAAGGTTCAAACTTTTTCAAATTTTTTCTTCCATACTCGTTGATCGCTCTTGTCAATCCAGTTTTAAATCCCACAACGTGCGTGCCACCCTCCACAGTATTTATGCTGTTTACAAATGCTAGTACATTTTCAACTTCAGAATCTGCGAACTGCAGCACTATCTCAACTTCAACGTCATTTTTACTGCCAAGTATGTAAATAGGTTCGTTAATCACAGTTTTATTTTTGTTCATGGCATTTATAAGCCCCAAAATTCCGTCATCGAACTTGTACTCTTCTATTTTCCCTACACGCTCATCTTCGAGAACTATCCTAAGACCCTTGTTTATGTAAGCCAACTCCTTAAGCCTGAGAGAAATTATATCGTATCGAAGTTCTACGGTTTCGAAGATTTCGCTGTCTGGCTTGAACCTTATCTTAGTCCCTCTCTCATTCGTTTCACCCAATATCTTCAACTCGGTAACAGGTTTACCCCTCGAATATTTCTGATAAAATATTTTTCCACCTCTTTTTACCCAAACTTCGAGCTCTTCAGAGAGAGCATTAACAACGGATAAGCCAACACCGTGCAAACCTCCCGATACCTTGTATACTTTCCTGTTGAACTTGCCACCGGCATGCAGCTTTGTCATTACAACCTCAATTGCAGGTTTTCCACTCGGATGCATCTCTGTTGGAATTCCTCTACCATCATCTTCAACTGTAGCCGATCCATCTTTGTGCAGAACAACCTTTATGGATTTACAGTATCCAGCAAGGTATTCGTCGATGCTGTTATCTACGATTTCCCATAAAAGATGGTGCAAACCCCTAATACCTACGTTACCTATATACATTCCAGGCCTTTTTCTTACAGCATCAAGATCGTCCAAAACTTCTATTGAGGCAGCAGAATACTCCGATTCAATACTATCAGTTTTCAAAGTTTCCATGTTTCCAGTATTCACGAAAAAACTCATCATTTCGGTTAATAAGACTTTTCTTAAATTTACAATTTCCAAATGCTTGCAGAAGTTTTTAAAGACTATCCGTAAAATTGTTAGTGATGGTTACTGGAGTGGTGTTTCATGAGGAATACTTAAAGCATGAACAATCCCCCATACATCCCGAGAGAAGAGAAAGATTAGCTTACACCCTAGACCAGCTCATAGAAGAGGGTATAATCGATGGTTACACGGTTAAACTGCTCGAACCTACTCCAGCGACAATTGAAGATGTCCTCGAAGTCCATACCAAAGATTACTTGGATTTTTTGATGAGAGAGAGCGAAAAAGGAGTTAGTATAATCGACTACGATACAAACATACCAAAAGGGGTTTTTCAAAGGGCTTTACTTGCCGCTGGTGGAGCAATCAGAGCTGCTAAAGCCGTTTTAGATAAGGAGGTAGATAACGCATTTGCAATGGTCAGACCACCGGGGCATCATGCAAAGCCCTGGATAGGAGCAGGATTTTGCTACCTTAACAACATGGCAATCATGGTTAAATGGTTGCTTAAAAGAGGTTTTGAAAGGATTGCAATACTTGACTGGGATGCTCATCATGGCGATGGAACTCAGGAGGTTTTCTACGAAGATGACAGGGTTCTTTTTATATCCACACACCAGATGCCTCTTTATCCTGGAACGGGTTATCCGCATGAATGCGGCGCTGGGAAAGGTGAAGGCTACACGATAAACATCCCTCTACCCCCTGGCACAGGTGATGAGGGATACATGATGGTGATCGAAGAGATAATCGAACCTGTAATTCTAGAATTTTCCCCACAGTTCATAGCCATATCTGCTGGCCAAGACAACCATTTTACAGATCCACTTACAAGTTTAGCTTTGACAGCAAAAGGTTATGCCGAGATGATGAAGTGGGCTGTTGAGATATCGAAAGAGCTCTGTAATGGAAGGCTTGTAGCTGTGCTTGAAGGCGGTTACAGTGTTGAAGCCGCATTGCCGTACACAAACTTAGGCATAATCGCCGCAATGGCTGGGTTGGATATATCCAATATAAGGGAGCCAGAAAATTACCTCTCCGAACTTAATTGGAGAAGAAGAAATGTTTGTGATAAGCTCAAATTCAACATTGAAGATGTGAAAAAAGTCCATAGGAGGTACTGGCGTTGTTTGAAGACCTGAAGAAAATTCAACTCGAGATGGCAAGAAAAGTGTCTTTAAAAGATAAATACAGGATCGAAGAATTAGAGTATGTTATAGGAGTCGATCAGGCCTTTTTAGAGGATAGAATTATATCTGCAGCCGTAAAATTCACTTACCCGGAGCTAAAGGAGGTTGAAAGCAATTTTACTATCAAAGAGGTTGAATTTCCATACATTCCAACCTTCCTCATGTTCAGAGAAGGTGAACCTGCACTTTCAGCTTTAAAAAAAATTCTAAACGGGAAATGCATAATCCTAGTCGATGGTAGTGGAATCGCTCATCCAAGAAGATGCGGTTTGGCAACTTACATCGCAATAAAAACTTCCGAGCCATCTATAGGTGTAACTAAAAGAAAGCTCTTTGGAGAGGAGGTTAAGCTCGGGGATGGTATTTTTCTAAAGGAAGGAAACGAGATAATAGGATCTGTGCTTAAAAGTTGCAAAAGATGTAAACCCATCTATATATCACCGGGAAGCTTTGTAAGTGTTGAAAGTTCAATTGAAATCGTTAAGAGTTGTATAAAAGGTCATAAATTGCCCGAACCCATCAGGGCTGCACATAATCTTGCAAACGAAGTTAAATCTTCCCATATATAAATATGTGATCTCTGTGGTAAGGTTCAAGCGAATCCGTAGCTAGGAGATCAAACTTCTCTTCAATCCGTCTTGTCACTTCCTTAAAAACTTCAGAAGGAGATGTGGTCGAGTCTATGCTTCTAGCCTTAACCATTATTAAGAAGCTACCTTCTTTTTTCAGAAAGAAATCGATGTTCTTTTCAAGTATCTCTATCTGGTTCCTCTGTGAGATGTCTTGGTAAATAAAATCTACTTTTTCGACTATTCCACTATAAATCTGCGGTTTTGAGGCGTCAAATAAAAGCGGAACTATATTCTCCCTCTCTTTAGCCAATTCAAGCAGTTTTACAAAAGGTTTCGCGGCGTACTCCACAGCGTATATTATTCCCTCATCTAAAATGTCCGCTAAGTGGCTAACAGTAGTACCACTCGCAGCACCCAAGTATAGTAATTTCTCTTTTCCGCTAAAAGATATTCTGTAGCCTTTTAAGATCATTGCAGCAAGTTTGCTTCTCCACGGAATCCACTCCCTATAGCCAGAGAGCACCTTTTCTCCATAGTGACTTCCATACCTACTTTTCGTAAACAGATTTCCGTCTTTCAAGTAAACATTTCGCATGATCTCCTTCATCTTGACAACTCCTCGTACCTTTTTCTTACAGCCTCTAAAATACTCTCATTAAGTTCTCCCCTGAAGTAATCGATTTTTGCAGCTATAGCTATCTTTGCTGCCAGAAATCTTGCCATTTTACCTCTCTTGGATTTTGGAAGTTGTCTGATGTAGGGATGTACGAATATAATTCCGTGCTTTGGTACTTTCGCTTTTTGTCCTTTTTTAATCCTTGACAAAGCCTTGTAAAGGCTTTTCTCTGCCCCCATAATCTGTATTTTGCTTGCTGGTAGCTTTACAAGCTTTTCAAAACTTCCTGCTCTTTCTAGAAGTTTCGCTGCTATCTTCGCCCCTAAAAGCTCGGTAATGTTTGGAGCTATCTTCGTCATAACTCTCTCAATCTCGTTTTCAATCATTTTGCCCATCTCATCTAGGTACTTTATTCTGTCATCAAAGGCTTTCGTTAATTCGTTTTCCACGATTCCTCTTATATCATCCAGTTTTTCGCTAAGCAAATTCTTCGACTCTTCTATCTCTTCTAACGCTTTAACAAGAGCTACAACATATCTATCTTCTCTTTTCAGCTCTTTTTCAACTCTTTCTTCACAAATTTTTATAGCTATCTTTCTTAATGTCTTGTAATAATCCCTATCGTCTCTAAACAGACTTCTTCCAACTTCGAAAAGATTGAAAGGTAAAGGCGAATCGTTTTGAGCATTTTGAAACGCAATATGAAAGTCGACTACATTGAGCTTGTTATCTTCCAATTTTCCAAACCAGAGGTTCCAGTTCATCAGCTAAAATAGTCGAAAGAGTATAAAAAATTAAGTTATCATGGTTCTTCGATGGTCCTTGTAGGTTTTGGATGCTATGAAAGTATGGAAGTGGTTGATCTTTATTCCGTTATTTTTAAACCACTGCATGAACTTTCTTCGTTCGTTTCTGTATTCCTCCAAATCTTTGTATCGGACAATCAGACACAGATCATAATTTGAACCCACGAGTTCAAAGATGTTTTCAACATAATCCAGCTTTTTAAAATGCTCCACTACCTCCTCGATTCGATCTTTCGAGGTTATGTCTAAATCCAAAAAGACCACAGCAAGCATGCTAAGCCCTAATTTCTGATAATCTGCCACCCAATAACCATCTTTCAGCTTTTTAAGGTATCCTCTCTCTTCCAGCATGCGAATTCTGTTTTGAACAGTACGCAGAGTGACACCAACTTCTTCTGCTATCTCGTTCTGAGTCTTGCCTTTTAATATACCCTCAATGATCCTCTTATCTACTTCATCCACCTCTTTTTTCATGGTGTTTAAGAAATCGGTACCTTTATATTACTTTCTCTGCGCAAATTTTGACATAACTGCAACCTTTGCTATGTATGTTAAAACGACTTCGTTGTTTTGGTTGTAGACTTTTACATCGTAACTTACAACTCCGTAATCCTTGCCGCTCTTTTCCTCCTTTTCCAAAACCTCCATAACAGCTTTAATCGTGTCTCCAATGAACACAGGCTTCGTAAATCGCAACTTTTCAATCCCATAAAATGCTACGATGGTCTTTTCAGTAAGTCTCAACCTTGTAAGCAAACCCGCCGCTATTGAAAGCGTTAATAAGCCATGAGCTATCCTTTTCCCAAAAATAGTGTCCTTTGCATACTCAGCATCTACATGAATCGGATTCCAATCCCCGCTCAAAGCTGCGAACATCACAACATCTGCTTCAGTAATTGTTCTTGCGGGACTTTCAAATCTCATTCCAACTTCAAAATCCTCAAAAAAATAGTTCATAATTTCACCATGGAATGTGTTCCTTCGGTCTAACGGCTTTCAACTTTATTGCAGATTGATCACAACCAATAACACAAACACCACATCCAAAGCAGGCTTTTTCATCGACCTTTGCAAAATCTTCTATTTTTATAGCATTAAAATGACACCTCTCGACGCATTTGCCGCAGGCTATACAGAGTTCTTCGTCAACGTATGCAACGTACCTACTTTTCTCAAGTATAGTTTCCATGGGAACGTTGGAATACCTTCCAGCTAAAAAGAACTCACAGCAGTCACTACAACAGTTGCAGTTAACTGTAACACTCCTATCTACGATCTTTGCTGTATTTGGCCAAGTGTGTATCAAACCATCTTTCTCAATTCGTTCTATAAGTTCTACTGCCTCTTCAAAGCTGATCTCCACCCCTGTACCTCTTTCAACAACGTACTCAGCACCCCTCCCAACTTGTATGCAGTGCCATGTACTTGGATCGGTAGCTTTCTCAATCGTATACTTGCATCCAACATTCGTAAGATCTGTAACGTTTCGACAGGAACAGGGAACAACAGCTATTTTTTCCTGAGCTTTCAACATCTTAAGTATATTCTCGTAGGGTAGAACATCTGGAAGATCCTTTATTGCATTGTAAGCCGGAACCACCCGCCATATTTTAATTCCACTACCCGCTAAAATTTTCCCCATAACCTTATGTGCTTCTTTTTCTCCAAACTCTTTCCAGAGTTTTGCGTATTCTGGATCTTTCATATAGGGAGATGCTAAACTTGCGTCGTGGAGCTGAACGATATCTCTGGCTAGCTTATAGTAGTTCCTATTCTTAAAATCCTTTGGAATAGCTACTCCTTTTCTGAACAGGTTCTCTAAAATTTCAGCGACCTTCTTTTTCTCGATTCCTGTTTTTTCGGATATCCTATCTACGTCATCCGGCAAAGCGGCTGCAACATTTGCTTCCTCTCGATCCATCAAATACTCGAGGATCCTTTTTAAATAGCTAGATTCTGGGAACCCAAATCTCTGCATCAGTAACTCGTAGCTCATGATGCCAGTTGATCGATAAGTTTTTAATTATTTACCTTTCAGAATCTCGAGTATCTTTTTTGATCTTAGCATCTCCGCAGGTTCAAAACTCCTGAATCCATATTCTTTTGAAAGTTTTTTGAGCCTTTTAACAACCTCTTCGATTTCTAGCCCTTTTAGAATTTCAAAAGGTCCCCTGTCTCTGTTGAAACCCAGTTTCATAGCAGTATCAATATCTTCAGGCTTTGCAACTCCCATCTCAACAAGCTTTACAGCCTCGTTTATTTCTACTATGTGGAAATCAAGCGGATCTATCTTGTTTGTCGCCTTACTTAAATCTATTTTCGGTCTTCCAGCGCTCCAGTCGTACCAGCCCTTGCCAGTTTTAGCTCCGAGCTTACCTTCTTTTACCATATCTTCTATTACCTTTGCCGGCTTATACTCAGGGCTTAAAGTCTTCTCGTAGTACTTCAGAGCGTTGTAATGTACATCAATCCCGACGTAGTCCATGAGCTCAAAAGGCCCCATCGGAAAGCCTGCTTTAAGCAGTGTGGCATCAACCTCCTCTGGTGTTGCAATATTTTTATCAAGAATTGCCTTAATCAATAAAGCCCTTGGAGCAGCAACCCTGTTCGCTATAAAGCCTGGAACATCTTTCTCAACCCTTACCGGAACCTTGCCTATACTCTTGACGAACTCAACAAGTATCTGCATCGTCTCTTCGCTCGTCTTCTCCCCCT
>JASFYJ010000014.1 GCA_030055525.1 Archaeoglobales archaeon
AGGAGCTACATCCGAAGCAATTGCAACTTTTAAAATAATCTCAACCCCAGAGTGTTTCAATTTTTCACCTTTCTGTAAAAAATTGGACTTCTTGCAATTATAGCATAAATTATGGTCAATATAGCTGTATTCTCGAAGCAGAGTATGGTTAACGTTCCGTAAAGACGAATTAGTGGATCTGGATGCTCTGAAATTTCCTTTGGAATGACTTGAATTGAAGATCCAGTGGTATGTATGGAGCCAAAATTTACAAGAAATAAAATGAAAAGTCCAAAGAAAGCTATCCCAAAGCCTATGAGGACAAGGATAGGGAAATATCTGTATCGGACTTTTGAAATCCTTATGAAAACATAACTCGCTATCGTTGCTGGTATCAAAAAAACAAATAGAATTAAAAACACATCTTCGATCCTCATTTTATCCCCTCACGTATTTAATCAATCCAAGAGAATATTTAGCTGTTTCGAGCAGACAGTTTTCTGTGACTTTCCTCAGGTTTTGGTCATTTTGCCATGTATTTGGGTTATTGTAGATGGTCCAGAATACTGTATCATCATATTGGTGGGAATAAGTTGCTAAGTCTTTGGTTGCCTGTTCTGGGTTGCTGATTGGGTAATAATACCAATTGTTTTCGATTACTGATTTGAATCTATAACCACTTTCCCAGTTACTGGAAATATAATTTTCATAGGAATAATGAATCGAGCTAAAAACCGTTTGCCAGCTCTCCAAACCTGTGTGCAAGGGATTTCCAACGTCCGTTATAAAGTGGCTTGCGTATCCCAAATTCTGGAAAGCTGAATACTTATCTCCACTCGAGTACTTGCTCTTAGCTACGTTTGCATAATACTTGCATTCGCTTGGAGCAGAGCCCGTTGCCCAATCCGGGTTGTAATAGTGCGTCCAAGAATGAACAACCTGCATTATGAAATTCCAATACCATTCAGGGTAACCTGGAGGGGGAGGAATTTGAGTCCAGTAGTCCGGATCGTCTGCATGGTCTCTAGTTATACCGCAGTAATAATCGCTCTCTCCCCACTTCTTGCAGGAGATAAAAGCAACGCTTTGATGTGTGTCTACATTCCACAATATTCCTATTTCGTATTTTGAACTGAAATACTCATTTACAGCCATAGCTACTCTCTCGAGCATTATTTTATCCTCTTCTGTAAGCAAAATTTCATTTCCGGATTCAATTGTTACTAAGGTTGATTTCTTGTCTCTAATCGTCTTCACGGGATACTTCTTCCAAAGTTCTTGCAAAAATCTTTTCAACTCCTCTTTTTCATAATCTTTTAGACTTTTACTGGTATCTATATATTTAAAGGTTGTCAATCTTCCCTTTTCTTCACTTCCAACAGCTATTATTATCCAATATGGTGTCAAATTCTCAAGATTTGGGTCGATTTTTATAATTTCTATGTCTTTATGTAATTCAGATTTCTCTTTTGCAGGAATTGGCTTATTTTCTGCAATTTTAGTCGCAATCACTGGTGTTGTTGTGCTGCCAACCATAACTAAAACCAGAAACAGACTTATTATTTTCTTGGCTGTCATGCTCTCACTAAGCTATGTTGTGTGCTACTAATATATAAGTATTTCGCTACTTGCTGACAAATGTATAAAATTTAGTTTTTGATTTGGAATAAAATTTTGAATTTTAGTAACACTTTTTAAGCTTAAAAAATACAAAGATTATATTCCGAGCTAAAAATGCTGAATTCTGCGCTTATGGGATCAAAAATTGAGTTGAATCCAAAAAGTTAATAAAATCCAGTTCCATAAGTGAAATATGCAAACAACGCTTGAAGAGCTCAGCGAGCAAATGAAGAGAATTGAGAGCTATCTAAAGGCTCTGATCGAAGTAAACCTTGAGTTGATCGAAGAAGTTGAGCCTGAAGCATGGGAAGTTGAAGATCTTGAAGAAAGAAGTAGAGACGAGTTCATTGAGTGGCGTTTGATTAAGAATGAGTTATGAAAATCGAATTTTAATAGCCAGAAAAGCTCTAAAGGAACTTAAAGATATTCCAGAAAAGGATAGAGATCTCATAAAGGATAGAATCTCAAAGCTCGCATTCTTTCCGCTTGTTCGCCTCGATGTGAAGAAGATTAAAGGCTTTGAGAAGACTTACAGGCTAAGAGTTGGCGATTACAGAGTGATCTTTGAATTTGAGAAAGATGAGAAGGTAATAAAGATACTCAAAATCGGTAAAAGAAGCGAAATTTATGGGTAAAGGCTAAAAATATGCCAATAGAAATTATAGATGGCAGATAATACCCCCAAGTCAGCAAAAGCAATCCACGAGTCCAGCAAAGACTTCCGAATGTCTGATTATTCGTCTTAATGTTACAATTCAAACTAAAGCTCATACTCGTGACCAAAGATTCTCTTATGAAGAAGAAACAGAACTCCAAGAACTATAGCGATCAAAGCCAAAGACATTCCAAAGAAGTCTCTCTGGATTAACTTTAAAATCAGATAAATCGAAAAGAAGAAAATTAAAAGATACGCATAACTTTTCATGCCAAGTTTTTTCATATCCATCCCATGTATTTCGCGCAGTTATACAGCTATAAACATGAGAAGCCAGCAAGATAACTTCCCTCCGCTCTTTAGCCTCATTCAAAAAGTTGCTATTTACTATTTTTTCCTCAACCTGCTGTAGACACCAAAGACCGCTGAAATGCCAAGAGCTACTGCAAAACTTCGTAGTATCTCGAGTAATTCCAGATGACCATCGATGTAGCTCAGAGTTAAGCCTAAAGAAAAAGCTGCAATAAAAAATACGAGAACGTATTTTCCATTCATACGATCACCTCAGCAGTATCCAGCATAAATACAAAGTTGATTTGCTCCAGGATTGCATCCGTATTCTCAATTACTCCGCAAATAGCGAAGTAGCTAAGCACTTGGAAATCGAAGCTCGCTGTTGCATTGTAAACTTTTACTTCGCTAAACGTGTGTCTCATAGTCTCTTCTCTACGAAATAAACGAGTGAATAAAGCAACGTTGAGATCAAAGACGCAACGATTAAGGAAGTGTAATTCGAAAAATAATCTTTAGCACTTCCAGACATCGCTTCAGCCCAACCATTCAGCATGGCAAAGCAAATCGCTATGATTGAAACAACAAAAACTGCAAGCTTCGGCTTCTTTAGTCTTTCAATCAAGGGCAGAGCTACGAGTGTTGATGCTGCCAAGGGGGTTATTTGCGAAATGAACATCACCGAATTCACGTCTAGTTTCCCGGCAAGCGAAAGATAACTTAGTGGTAAAATAAAAGTCATAATTGGCGTTAATGCGTAGCGGATCTTTGAGTTAATGAATTCAACAACGAAGTATAGAATTAAAGTGTAGCAACCAAGAGCTATTGAAATGAGTAAGAAGACAAGAAAGATCATTTTTCCACCTTCACATGAACTCCACAAGTCCACGAGTATACTTGTCTGTTTCAAGTAAACAATTTAATGTTATCGCTCTAACCGTAGAATTTGTTTGCCAGGTATTTGGATTCTCGAATTCTTTTAACTCTACATTTGCCATTCCATTAGCAATCACTGGAGTCGCTAAACTGCCGAGCACGCTTATTGTTTTCTTAATTATTGTCATGCTCTCACCAGTCAAACGTAAACATGGGTTGAGATATTAATATCAGCAGTTCACCGGGATCTTTAACCAAATATTCTTTTCGCTTTCGTTAATTCTTACAAATCCCGTTCCACACCAGCCGACATCATTGTGCCCTGTGACGAGATAAATTCTATACCCAAGCAAATCGAGGTAACGATTTTCCAAGTAGGAGAGGTGAAGCATAAATTCCACATTACTGGCGTTTGTAAAGTTTATTTGAACATTTATGTATTCTCCTTCTCCAATTTTATACTCGCTGAGGTTTTCTATCCTCTTCTTTGGAAAATTCACCACCAAGTCCGAGAAATAGACCAATACACTTCTATTTTCCTTATACAAAAAACTCATTTCAGCTATAGGTTTGTCCAATAGTATCTTTAAGTAAGTCCGATTATCCACTTCTATAATCTCAAAATTTTGTAGTGGTTTCAGTTCTTCAGAGCCCAACATAACTGTAGGAATGAACACCGAAACGTTGTTGAATTGTTCATAGCTTCTGACATAAACCAGTAAGAAATTAGAATATCTCTCCTTGCCTGTAAAATTTTCAAATAGAAAGGAAATGCAATAGACAGTAAGAAGTGGTAAGAAAAAAATTACAACTGCAACCGTCACCAGCACCGTAAACTTAACTTTTTCCATCCCTCATCCTATGTTGCATGCTACTAATATATAATAATTTCACTACTTGCTGACATATATGTAAAGAGAAGTTTTTGATTTGGAATAAAATTCTTTAAATTGGTAACACTTTTTAACAAAAAACTACTTCAGGCTAATTTTCAACTTACTCAGACCACAGCTTTTCAAAGATGTAGAACTGAATAAAAGAAACTCGCCAATATAGCTACTAAGGAGCAAAAGTAATGAACTGTAGAATAGCGGATCAAATGCAAAATGCTCTCGGGATAAATGCTACAGGCTTTGACAGATAAAAAGGCAACCGCTGCAAATGGAAAACTAAGAACTGCCGTTAATAGCACTGCCCTATTTCTATGTCTTATCTTTGATATTAATCCTTTTTTAAACTATCCTGCTCTTGCTTAAATTTTGTTATATGCTATCTACACACTAGAACTGTACCTTTCTTGTTAGAAACTTTTTAGCATACATAAAATTGCATGAGTAAAACAAATAAATTTTTGAACGACCTTCACTGTGTTCGATGTACTCGTTGTCGGCGGTGGGCCAGCTGGAAGTTTATCGGCGATATTGTTAAGCAAAAAAGGTTACAATGTACTCATAGCTGAAGAACATGCATCCCCTGGATTTCCGGTTCAGTGTGCTGGTCTTATTAGTGAAAGATGTTTTGAGGAATACTCCAAATACGTTAGTAGTATAAAGAAGACGGTCGAGAAAAGAATAGATGGAGCTTTTTTTGTGTCTCCTTCTGGATTCAGCTTGGAAGCAAAAGGAAAAGCTTACGTCATCGAAAGAAAACTCTTTGACAGAATTTTATTCGAAAAAGCATCCTTTTACGCTGAAACTTCAGTTAAGTCAAAAGTTGAATTTGGAAAGGAAATTAGATCTGGTGGAAAAAAAGTCACAGCTAAGAACATTTTAGGAGCTGATGGAGTTTATTCAAGCGTTGCAAAACACTTTAAATTTGAAAGGCCAAGGATCTACACTTGCCTTCAGGTGGAAACTAAGTTCAAACCTTTAGATGAAAGATATGTAGAACTTTATTTCGGAAAAAGTTACAGCGATCTTTTCGCTTATGTAATACCTCTCGAAGATACTGCAAAATTAGGAGTTATATGTAGAAATGGAGCTGCTGAAAGGTTGAAGAAGTTTATGAAGCATAGATGCATCGCTGGAAGAGTCGGAAAATCTACTTTGGAACTAATTGCTGGAGCTATACCAGACAGATTGGTTAGTTTTGTGAAAGAAAATGTAGCCTTGATAGGGGACTCTGCGGGGATGGTCAAACCGTACACAGGAGGGGGGCTGAATTATCTTCTAATCGCAGCAGAAGTATTAGCTAAAAACTTTCCTAATCTGAAAAATTATGAAAAAGAATATCGCAGAAAGCTCTGGAAAGAGTACGAGGCTGGAAAACTTATAAGGAAGATCTATTCGATGGAGGAAAAGTACCTAGATGACATCTTCTTGGCTTTAAAAGATTTTGATTTTTCAGGTATAGATATGGACAATCCATCGACGATTATTAAAAAAATACCTGAGCTTTTGAGAGTAATTAAACCTAAAAATATGCTGCGAATCTTAAGGATGTTGCTGAGCTAGGCCACTTTAGTTTCTTCAACAGCTTTTTCGAATTCAGCTTTGGTCGGATTAAGATCCTCAAGAATTGTGTACCTCTTCCGCCTGATCTTCTTAGCATACATTAGAGCTTCAATTACCTGTTCTTTTGTAAGTCCTATCTCTGCCGCAGCCGTAGGGGCACCTATCTTTCTGAGTGAACCCCTTACTAAACAAAAATCTCCGTTTCCATATGCTTTTTCGTAGAAATATTCCATAATAATAGTCCCTATACCAACCTGCTCTCCATGCAATCCGTTTCCGTAACCAAGATAGTCTATCGAATGGCTAAATTTGTGCTCAGCTCCACTTGCTGGTCTACTACTGCCGACGATGCTTATAGATACCCCGCTCATAATAAGTCCTCTGACGAGTTTTGTTATGTAGGCATCATCTAAAAGATCGAAATTTTTTGCTTCGCTTATCACCAGTTCGGCAGGAATTATGGCAATTGATGCGGCAACTTCACTGTAACTTTCTCCTATTTTATCTCTAGCAAGTTGCCAATCTTTTACAGCCGTTATATTGGAGATCAGATCACCGTAACCACTTCTGAGCAATCTAATGGGGGCGTTCTTTATTATTTCGATATCTGCAATTACTGCAGCCGGAGGGTTTGTTGTTATAGATATAGGCTTACCATTTTCCTTGAAGCTTGCAACGGGTGAAGCTATGCCATCATGCGATGCAGTAGTTGGGATACTTATAAAAGGAACGTTCAGTTCAGTTGATACTACCTTTGAAACGTCGATAACCTTTCCACCTCCTAAACCGATGACCAATTCAACGTCTGAGAAAGAGATCTCCATTACTATCTTTTTGGCCTCATCCATACTAGCTCTGTTAACAAAAAATTTATTTATGCTATAGTACTCCGCGAGTTCTGTTTCAAGCTTACCTCCAACGATTTTGTAGACCACCTCGTCAGTTAGCAAAACTAAATTTCTTGATCCGAATTTTTCTACCACTTTACGCACATTTTTAATTGCTCCCTTTTTAATATAAACTTCAAGTGGAATCGGGACGGTTCTGAAAGCCATGTTACTTCTAATAATGGCGCATCTTTTAAATTTTAATACTTTTGAATGCAAACAGCGAGAAATTACAGCGTCAAATTATTTAAAAGCCCAAAGCCGACTTTAAAACTGTAAGAAAATCTATTCCGTAGGAATTAAGTAAGAGATTGATAACTGCACCAACTATTGCCCCAGCTATAAGTGAAGCAATAACTTTGACTTTGACTATTATCACTATTGCAATTATTAAAAGGATAAGGGTGGAGGCGATCCCAATTTGCTGGATCTGTATTTGAGCTTCGTTTACGACGTCACTCATGAAAGCAATGAGCGTAGAAACACCACTTAATCCAAAAAGCAGCCCTATTATCAGCCCAACAAAGGTAGCAAGATTCATGTAGAATAGGGATTATTGGGGTTTATATAATTTACCCACAATCACAATTTGCACTGACTTAGTTAAGCGGTAGCTTCCTGAGGTTTAAGTGCTAACGCTGGTTTGAAAGTTTTTAAAAAATTTTTAAATGTCAGAATTTAGAAAACTGGATCTTCTATGAAGTAGGGGGATAATTTATTAACTTGAAGATGAAGAAATCGATATGCAGAACTACGTGAAGAAAAGTCTCGAAGAACTCGTAGAAGAAATGAGGAAAATACACTCTGATTTCAAAGTAATAGACACAGAAAAAGTCGTGGTAGCAGAGTGGGTTAGATGGAAGTGTACTTTTGGTTGCAAGGCTTATGGGAAGCATTTAAACTGTCCACCTTTTGTTCCTTCTGTTGAAGAAACGAGAAAATTGTTGAAATGCTACAGTAAGGCAATCCTTGCAAGATTTGAGGCTAAGAAGAATTTAAGCGTCCACCCCTCGAGGATTCACCATTATCTTTGGGAGTCTATACGGAGTATGCATGAAAAGATGTTTGAACTTGAAAGGTTTGCCTTTGTCTCTGGATATCATAAAGCTTTCGCATTCTATGCGTTACCGTGTTCCTTCTGCGAAAAATGTGTTGCTGAGGAGCTGAATTCTTTAGATCATAATATAAAAAGACTCTGTAGGAATCAAATAAAAGTGAGACCTTCGATGGAAGCTGCTGGTATAGATGTTTTCCAGACTGCCAGAAATGCTGGATACAAAGTTAAGGTTTTAGCTTCACCAGACGAAGAAGTTCAATTTTTCGGCTTACTACTGTTGGAATAACTTTTGGAATTTAAAAATTGAATGGAAGGTTTTCAACGTTTCATTTTTCTTGCTACAATTTCGGCAACTTCCATTGGAGTTTTGCCAACTTCAACACCGGATTTTTTAAGAGCTGCTATCTTTGATTCTGCACTTCCTACACCACCTTCTACAATTGCCCCTGCATGTCCCATCCTTTTTTCCGGCGGAGCAGTTAAACCAGCTATGTAGCCGACAATAGGTTTTGACATATCTTTAATGAACTCTGCTGCAATTTCTTCATCTCTTCCTCCAATTTCGCCGATCATCACAACAACTTCTGTTTCTTCGTCCTTTTCAAACATCTCGAGAACTTCAACAAAGCTCAGTCCAGTTATTCTATCGCCTCCGATTCCAATAACCGTTGATTGTCCTATACCAAGTCTTGTAAGGTTGTAGGAGATCTGATAAGTCAGCGTTCCACTCCTCGATACTACTCCAACGTTACCTCTCTTAAAAACATGTGTTGGCATTATCCCGACGTGAGTTTTTCCAGGACTTATGATTCCTGGGCAGTTTGGACCAACAAGTATAGCTCCTTTTTCTTTTACTTTCCAGTAAAATTTGAGTTCATCGTGCACGGGTATGCCTTCGGTTATACATACTATTACACTCAGATTTGCTTCTGCAGCTTCCATTACTGCATCAGCTGCAAATGGTGCTGGTACAAATATTATACTAGTGTTGGCTTTACTTTCTTTCACTGCTTCCTCGATCGTGTCGTATATAGGAATTCCAAGTATCTCGCTACCTCCTTTTCCTGGACTTGTACCTGCTACGATCTTCGTACCGTAGCTTAACATCCTCTGTGTGTGGAAAGATCCTTGTTTACCTGTAATTCCCTGTACGACAACTTTCGTGTTCTCATCGACGATTATAGACAAGAATATCACCTCGCAAGATCCACGGCTATTTTAGCACCCTCCTCCATTTCGTTAACGACTATTATATTTTTCAATTTTTTTAGTATATTCTTCCCTTCCTCCTCATTTGTACCAGATAGTCTGACTATTATTGGAATCCCAATTTTCTGTCTGTTCAAAGCGTCTACGATCCCTTTAGCCACTTCGTCGCACCTCGTTATACCTCCGAATATATTTATAAATATTGATTTTACTCCACTCTTTGTTATTATCTCGATTGCCTTTTCAACGACCTCCTTTGATGCCCCCCCTCCAACATCGAGAAAATTTGCGGGCTCACCACCCATGATTTTTATAAGGTCCATCGTAGCCATTGCCATCCCTGCACCATTTGCTATAATTCCTACATTCCCCTTAAGCTGAACGTAGTTTAGCCCGAATTTTATTGCTTCTTTTTCGATTTCGCTCTCTTCTGTGATTTCCCTCATCTCAAATAGCTCTTTTTTTCTAAATATGGCGTTATCGTCGATATTCAGGCGAGCATCGGCAGCTACAAGTCCCTGTGGTGTCAGTGCAAGAGGGTTTATTTCAACGAGTTCGGCTTCGTAGGAGATCATTATGTTGTAGAGTTTCCTTAATATATCTGAAAGATCGCTCCAAAGTTCTTTGGGAGAAGAAGAGTTTTTTAAAAGGTTTCTTAAATTGTAATCCCACAAACCCCATCTTGGATCGATTTTTTGTTTTGCGATTTTTTGAGGATACTTTGCTGCAACTTCTTCCACATCCATTCCGCCCATCGTACTTAAAATGGCCACTATGCTTTTTGAGCTCCTGTCTATAGTAAATCCAGCATAGAATTCAGATTTAATTTCGAGCATTTCCTCAACAAGCAGTTTTTTGACGATATGTCCCTTGATATTGTAGCCAAATAGCTCTGTAGCGATTTTTTTTGCTTCATTGACACTTGTTGCTTTCCTTACACCACCAGATTTGCCCCTCCCTCCAACAAGAACTTGAGCTTTTAGAACAACTTTACCGTTGAATTTTTCTGCGATCTTTTCTACTTCTTCAATGCTCTTTGCAACCTCTCCTTTTGGAATCGGAATGCCGTAGTTTTTGAATATTTGCTTTGCTTGATACTCAAGAAGTCTCATGTTATACGCATTTTCATCTCAATTTAAAAATTTGTCGAATTTGATGCCAATTTTACGAAATTTTTTTAAAATTTTAGCGTAAAGTACGAATAAAATCATCTTCGTATAAAGCTAGAAAAGATCAACAAAGCTGAGGTTAGGAAAAGTAGCCAGTAACCAAGTAAGTATTCGGGAGAGTGCATTTTTGCCATACCGAAAAATAAAAGAAGCAAAAGCAGGAGTAAACCGGCGATAAGACTACACTTCTTACTAAAAAATCCGAAAAATGCAAGCGTAAAAATCAAAAAAACAACTCCTAAGTAGTAAACGTTGAGTTTCATTAGGTCGTACAAAGTCCAGTAGATGAAGTCGAACCCAATTGTTGGGATAATTAAGGCAAAGATCAGAAGTATGAGGGCTATTGTGTTGATGACTTTGGCACTCATCGACATTTTCACAACCTATTATAAATTGCACTTTTTATAACCTTTTGCACCATGTTATGAACTAGAGATTAACAAGTTTTTTAAAGCAAGTTTGTTAGCTTTTTGAGTGTCAGAATCAAAGGAAATTAAAACGCTTACGGGAAACCCTAGAAATGCCCTGATAAAGCTCTCTATTCCAATGATCATCCAAAATACGGTTTTTACGCTGTACAATATAGCGGATGGGATATGGGTTGCAGGCTTGGGACATGAAGCTTTGGCTGCCGTTGGTCTTTTCTTTCCCGTTTTCATGCTTTTCAACGCCCTTGCGTTTGGACTAAGTATAGGTTCAAGTTCAGCTGTTGCAAGAAGAATTGGTGCAAAAGATCTGCAAGGTGCAAGAATTGTAGCTACTCACTCATTATTGATAGGAGGGATAATCTCAATTTTAATGCTCAGTTCAGTACTCTATCTAGGCTCGATCCTCTCTATTTTAGGAGCTGAAGGGGAAGTTTTCAGATTAGCGCTGGAATATGGATATATCATGATTTTTGGATCCTTTTTCTTGGTATACAACAACATCTCTGCCGGTTTGATGAACGGCGAAGGTAACGCAAAAAGATCTATGTATGCAAACACTTTAGGATCGATCTTAAATGTTGTACTTGATCCAATCTTTATATACTCTTTATCCCTAGGTGTTGTCGGAGCCGCTTATGCAAGCGTGCTATGTCTGGCGATATCTACAACGATGTTCTTCTACTGGTTTTATTCAGGAAAAAGCTCTTTAAGGCCGAAGAAAAGCAAATGGAGTTGGAAAATAGTTTTTGATCTACTCAGAGTTGGGGTTCCAGCATCCTTTGGAATGATTGCGATGTCTGTATCTACAATGTTCATCAATCGCATAACTCTCGACGTTGGTGGGGACTATTCACTTGCAGTATATTCGGCAGTTTGGAGATTGGTACAGATAGGATTTATACCCCTCTTCGGAATAAGCGGAGCGCTAACTGTAGTATCTGGAGCAGCATTTGGAGCTAAAGATGCTGCAAAGATCGAATCAGCGCATAAATATGCATTAAAACTAGCTCTCGTGGTAGATACGGCAATATTGATCTCTATGCTCCTTTTTGCACCGCAGTTTGCTTTCATCTTTACTTACACTGAAAAGGGAAGCGTAATATACGGTGGGATTGTCGAATCATTAAGAATCCTGGCATTTATTCTGATTTGCGCTTCTTTTGGCATAACATCTGCATCAATATTTCAGGGAATTGGAAAGGGAGAGAGAGCTCTCGTGCTTACGTTAACGAGGGTTAGTCTTCAGGTGATCATGGCATATCTACTTGCAATTTCTCTATCCATCGGATTTATAGGTGTCCTTGTTGGTATGGTTTTGGGAGATGCTTTAGCAGCTGTTTTGAGCTATGTTTGGATAAGGATGACTATAGATAGCCTTTTCGGAAGTTTCAAATTACAAAAATCAATCTCTTCAGCTAAATGACTATTTTTACTATTTGCAAAGCCCACCAAAAATTTATATTTCGTTTAAAAGATTCCAAGGGCATGAGAATTGTAATGAAATTCGGTGGCACTAGTGTTAAAGATGGAAAGAGTATACTTCATTGCGCTAATCTTGTAAAGAAATTTGCTGAAAACAACGAAGTCGTTGTTGTAGTTTCAGCGATGGCTGGAGTTACCGATGCTTTGCTCAATGCAGCAAGCAAATGCATCAGCGAATCTTCTGCGGCATATGTAAAGATGTTTGTGGCAGATATGATGAAAAGGCATTATGAGGCAGTAGATCATGCTGTAAAGAACGAAGATATAAAAATTAAGGTAATCTCTACGCTCGAAAAACTTTTTGATGACCTGGAGAAGGTCTTACTTGGTATAAGCTACCTTGGGGAACTTACAAAAAGAAGTGAAGATTACATAGTATCTTTTGGTGAGAGACTTCTCGCCCCAATATTCTCTGCGACGTTAATTTCGCTTGGCTTGGATTCTGTAGCATTAACGGGTGGAGATGCTGGGATAATTACAGATAAGAATTACGGTCGGGCTAAGCCGATTCCTGGTGTTTACAGCATAATAAAAAGCAGGTTGGATCCTTTGTTAAGAATAAAGAAGACCGTACCAGTAGTTACTGGATTCATAGGAGTAACGGAGGATGGATCTATAACCACTTTAGGCAGAGGTGGAAGCGATTACACTGCCTCTATAATAGCCGCAGCTCTCGATGCTGACGAAGTATGGTTGTGGAAAGAAGTTGATGGAATAATGACAGCAGATCCAAAATTTGTTCCAAACAGTAAATTGATCCCCGAGATCTCTTATGCTGAAGCTATGGAACTATCTCATTTTGGAGCTAAGATACTTCATCCAAAAGCTCTTGAGCCGCTAATAGCAAAAAAGATACCTGTAAGAATAAAAAATACTTTCAATCCAGATGCTCTAGGGACTGTGATAAGTGATAAGGTTGAAGGAAAGGGTGATGTAGTTAAAGCTTTGAGTATCATAGAGAAGAGCAGTATAGTTAACATAAGCGGAGCTGGATTTGATTTCGCAGAGATAATGGCAGATATATTTAGGAGGTTAGCCGAAAATAAAGTAAACGTAATAATGGTTGCGCAAAGCTCTTCGGAGTTGAATCTTTCAATCGTTGTTGATGCTAAGGATTCGGAAAGAGCTTACAATGCTTTAAAGGGGCTTGAAAATGGAGTTACGAACGTGAAAAAGATCGAAAACGTTTCGATAATAAGTGCAGTTGGAGCAGGTATGGCTGGAACGCCTGGAGTTGCGGGAAGGATATTTTCTGCTTTAGGTAAAAACGGTATAAATATAGTGATGATCAGTCAGAGCTGCTCGGAGTATAACATCTCCTTTGCAATAGACAATAAAGACGGAATAAAGGCGCTTAGAGTCATTCATGATGAATTCAACCTCGGAAGTTAACATTTTTTTAGATCAGGTTAAAAAAGCTGCAAATCTTTTATTTAAACACGATTTCGTTAGAATATATACTCACCACGATGCAGACGGAATAGCGGCTGGGGCAATATTAACCAAATCCCTTCTAAAATCTGGAAAAAGCTTCCAAGTATCCTTTTTAAAAGGTCTTAACGAAGACTTCGAGTACGAAAAGGGAGAACTGGTAATCTTTGCAGACATGGGTAGTGCTTACCCAGAGAAGATGTCAGAAATTGAAGCAGACCTTATAATTTTAGATCACCATATTCCAGTAGGCAATATAAAACCCAAAAGAAGCTTTGTTCATGTAAATCCCCATCTTGCTGGTTTTGATGGGACGTATCAGATTTCGGCAAGTGGTGTTGCATACTATTTTGCCCAAGAGATCGGGGAGAACAAGGACCTATCGCCGATAGCAATCGTTGGTTTGCTTGGGGATAAACAAAAATTTGAGTCTCTAAACGCTCAAATATTGAAGGATGGGAAAGAAAGAGGCTTCGTAGAGGAGTCGATAGGTATAAATATTGCTTCTGGCAAAATAAAGAAAGTATTAAGTCTAAGTATTGAACCCTATCTGGGATTTTTTGGAAAAGAAGATGAACTGAATGAATTTCTAAAAAAAGTTGGGATTGATGGAGATAAAGAGCTGGATGATCTCAGCATCGAGGAAATCCAGAGGTTGGCTGATGCATTAGCTTTAAGGATGCTTAAAATGGGGGCTTATGAGGGAATCTTTGAATCTGTGTTTGGTAGAAAGCTTGTTTTTCCAAAGATGCTCATTAAAAGTCCTGTTCTTTTGACAGATGTAGTTAACGCATGTGGAAGAGCAAATGCGATGAGTTTAGGTGCTTCTGTACTTTTAAACGACAAAAAAAGTGTTGATGCAGCGATCAAAATTTACGAGGATTACATGAACCAGATTCTTATGGAGATCGAAAAAAGAAAAAGTGAAATTAAAGAAGGATTCTGTATACGCTATTTAATTATGGACAATGCCCCATCGGCGAGTGCTATAGCTACTGTTTTATCCCGCTACCTTATGTCTGACAAACCTTTGGTTGTAATCAACATTAAGGAAGGCAAAGCTAAAATTTCAGCAAGAACTACTGAGAAAGTAAGTCAAAAAGTTAATTTGGCCGAAGTTATGAGGGTCGCCGCCGAAAAAGTAGGGGGAAGTGGAGGAGGACATAGAGTTGCAGCAGGAGCAAATATTGAACCCTCAAAGGTTGAAGAATTTCTTAAAGAGGTGGATAGGCTCTGCTGTGCAATGCTTGTATAAAAATAGAGATCGAAGGTGCTGAGATAATTGCAAAAGCTCTATCTGTTGACGATCCCGGATGGTGCAGGTGCTCGGCTGAACGGTCAATTTTGGAGATCACAATCGATACTGAAAAGATAGGTGCGATGATGTATGCTGTTGATGACTATTTGATGCATGTTAAGATGTGCGAGAGTTTGTTGAGCATCAAAAATCTTATAACCAAGAGATGAAAATTTTGTTATGGAATTCTACAGCGAAGATAGGCTCAAAAACTGGATAAGAAAGATAGAGGAAGTCGAAGTGTCAGAAGACGATGCTAAAAGTTTTGATGTATTTGATCAGATCGTTGAAGATGTCATAATTTCATGCATGAATATAATTAGGGCTGTAAAAGAAAGAGAAATAAAAAAAAGCGATGCAATCAGGGAGATAGAAAAGATCGAAAATTTGTTCAGTAAAAACGTATCTTTCGGATCTGAAATCAAGGATATCCTCTACCAGTTTACCGTGGAAAGTATAAAAGCTGTGTTGAAATCTTTTGAATATTATATCGAAGGCAAAAGCAGTAAAAAATCCTTTGAAGATTTGATAAGAGAAGCGGTGAATTTTGAAGCGAAGGGAGACTTAGATAGTGCACTCGATGCAATTGCACGGATGGGAGCAAAGGTTTTAAATGGCGAAAATCTTCCAGAACTAGAACTGGAGAGCGATGGAATCGTTTTAAGCTGGTTGGATGGTGTTGACAGCATAAATACGGTTCTTGAGTTAAGTAAAATAGATGTATCCACCGATGCCTCAGATACTGAAGACTGAGGTTGTTGATGCCATAAAAAAAGGTGTTGGCTATGAGTTATATAAGCAACTCCTTTTAAACTATGGGAAAAGAGGGGAAAAAGCCTTTTTCTACCTTAGAGATAGAAGAGTCAAGAAGTACAAGGATTTTTTTGTTGTGGTAGGGAGGGAAGAGTACATCGTTGAAGAGTTCTTTTGCACTTGTCTGGATTTTCAGGTAAGGCTTAAAGGAAAAAGACCATGTGCACATATAATTGCTGTAGAATTGGCGAAGTTATGTGATTTTTACGACAAGATAGACGCTTACTACGTTGATTTCATGAAAAGGTACACCTACAAAAGACGTCAAGTTTTTTAAATCCCGCCTAAAATTTTTTCATGCTCAGTAAAGGGATAGTAGGATTGACTTCTGCCTTTAGAGAGGCTCTATCAGATTTGTCTGCAGGAGAAAAGGTAGTATTTGTTGGGTCATCTTATGTTTGTACACCCTTTGCGGAACTCTTGGCTTACGCTGTAAGAGATAAAAATTTTGAGCTTATATACGTTCCGAAAGCTTTAGAATTCGAAGCTAGGAGAATTCTAGAACTAAAGAATGTTTGTTTTTATGTATCCAATGAAAAGGCTGATCCCAAAAATCCGGCGGCTATTGTTTTACTAGGTGGTTTGGCAATGCCAAAGTTCGGTTGTTCTGCTAAAGATGTTATGAATTTTATAGAGAAAATAGCAACTAAAAATACAAGGATCTTGGGCGTTTGTTTTATGGGGATATTCAAGAAATCTGGCTGGGATAAAATGATTCCATTCAACTTAATAATCGATTCAACCATGGAAGTATTTGTTGAGAAGTTTGAAAATTGCAGATAGTTTATAACCTCAACTCGAAATTATTAATAGATCCCCGGTTCGAATCAAAATGTGAAACCAGTTGCGATAAGGTTGAACGATGAGTTTGTAAAAAAGTTGGACGAGGTGGCTCAAAGGACACTGTCTTCGAGATCTGAAGTTATAAGAAGTGCTTTATCTGTTTACTTTGCACTTTTAGATAACATAGGATTTTATTTCAAGCCTTCTTTACCGATAAAAAACATAGATCTTTACTTCGACAGAAACGTCGCCTATTTTGATTTGGGTAATTTCGTTTCCGTAGCAGCGATGAGTGTTACATATGGTGGTGTAGGAGAGAAGGATTCAGATGATAAAATACAGCTGGAGGTAGTAGCCGAGGTTATGGCGAGCCAACTTTTTGTGGAATCATCCTGTAGATTTGTAAATCCGCTTGTAATCCTTCTCTCCACAGGCAACGATTTTGAATACTCTTTAAAGTTTTTCAACTTATTTAAAAAAGCTGTAGAAAAAAGAATGTCTAGCAAGATCTTTTTAGTTGGTCATGAAGATGTTTTTAGCACATTTCAGAGCTTTTTCTCTGCCACACTTATAGGTACAAGGGACTTGAGCGTAAAAAACACTCCTGAGCGTGGAGATAATATATATCTCTGGGGGAAAGTTTTGAAGAAACGAATTCTTATAGAGGATCTGCCAAAACCTTCAGAAGTCGTAAAGATCGTTGGACTTGTTAAGTCTGGAATAGCAAGTGCTGTATTTCCAGTTAAAATCGATGGCTTTGCACAGGTTGCAAGTTATGCGGCATCTCTTGCCGGTGGAAAGTTAAGACTCTATCAAGATCCGGGAGGTTGTCCAGCGACGGCCATATTGATTTGCTCAAAAAACGACCTCTCAAATTATGGTTGTGAAAAACTTGGAGAGATACTGTAAAGGGATCATCAAGAATACTATATTCTTCATTAATGGAAAATTTTAAGAAACTTTTTAAAAGTCCTGCAACTTCTTAGCTTTGAAATGAGGTTACCACTTTACATTGAATTTTCGGGAAAGAAGATAGCGATCATTGGTGGAGGAGATATAGGGTCTTTCAGAGCGAAAAAATTTGCTGATGCAGGTGCAGAGGTTACTGTTTACAGTTTAGAATTCTCCAGTGATTTGATTCAACTTGAAAAACTTGGAAAAGTGAGACTCATTTCAGCCAATGCAAGAGATTTAGATTATGAGAAGATCTTGCCGAATTACGATCTCGTAGTTGTTGCTTTAGCAGACAAAAGTCTGAACAGTAGAATAATGGAAGCTGCAAGAAAGTTCAAAGTCCTTGTAAATATTGCAAACGATGCCAACGTTACAGAAGTAGTTGTACCAATTGAAGGGAAAGTAGGGGAAATCAGGTTTGCCATTACGACTGAAGGAAAAAGCAGTATTGCTGCTAGAAAAGCCAAAGAAATAATTGAAGAAACTTTGAAGCGTAGAGAAGATTTAAGATATCTTTTAGAGGTTATGGATTTTATCAAATTTTACATGAAAAGCTTAAACATACCAGTGGATATGAGGATGAAGATATATTCAAGTCTAAGTAGCGATGAAAATTTCCTGAAGCTCATAAATGATTCCAAAAAGGATGAGGCAAAAGAATATGCAAAAGAATATATATACAAGATTATAAATAAAAAGATTGATACAGAAGAGGTGGTGAATTTTTGAATGATATCAAAGTTTTGATGGCTATTCAATACAGCTTGCCACTCACAACAACTCCTCTTGTGGATCTAGCTGAAAATCTCGGAAAAAATTATTATGATTTAGAAAAAGAAATTAAGTTTTATAAAGATAATGGTATTTTGAGAAGATACGGCGTAACTTTGAATTATAAAGCTCTGTCTAACTTTAAACAGGCAGCTTTGGTTGGTTTCAGAGCTGGAGATTATATTAGAGTTGCGAACTTATTAAATAGCTTTGATGAAATAAAAATAAAGCACAACTTCCTCAGAGACAGTTTTTACAACCTGTGGTTTACAGTTAAGGGTTACGATGTTGAAGAAATCAAAAAGTTTGTGGATGAAGTAGCTAAAAAAACTGGTGTTGCTGATTATGTGGTATTACCTACAAAGAAAGTCTACAAAATGGACGTGAAATACGATCTTTATAGGGGGATTTCCTGGAGTGAAAAAATCATAGAATTAGAAGAAGTCCCATCGCTTAAGGATCTAGGAATAGAAGAGGAATTCATACTTCAACTGGAGTCTTTACCAGTAGAGAGGAGACCTTTCAGATCTTTTGGGTATAAGGAGGAGGAAATAGTCTCAATTTTAGAGGAATTGATTAAGAAAGGTGTCTGCAGGGATTTCAGCGGCATTCTGAATGAGAAAAAGATCGGTTTCAAAGAGAATGGGATGTTTGCGATAAAGACTTCAAAACCAAGCAAAATCGCTGAGAAACTGCTTTACAGTTATCCACAGATAACACATCTGGTTGAGAGAATTCCAAGTGAGAAATGGAACTATTCTCTCTATTTTATGGTTCATGCAACAAGTAGGGAGCCGATAGAGAGGATCAAAAGTGAAGTTGAAAAACTTAACAGTGTTGAAGACGTTACAGTTATCTACAGCAAGGAAAATCTTAGAAATCCATGAACTGCTCGAAGTGTGGAAGACAAGCAGTTTACTTCCAAAGACATGCAGGCAGATTCTTATGCAAGAAACACTTTGTAGAAGATTTCGAGAGAAGAATAAAGTTCGCTATACAAAAATTCAAGATGATAGAGAAGGGAGATCGAATAGCAATTGCAATGAGCGGAGGAAAAGACAGTACAACTCTCGCTTACGTTTTAAACAAACTTTATGGATTTAGAAAAGATCTAGAATTTTTTGGCATAACTATAGACGAGGGCATCGAAGGCTACCGCCCAGAGACGATCAAAGTTGCAAAAAAAGTCTGTAATGAGTTGGGCATTGAACATGTAGTTGTGCGATTTCAGGATCACTTCGGTATGACACTCGATGAGATGGTGAAAATCGGAGAAAGGAAGCCTTGTACCTACTGTGGTGTTTTCAGAAAATATCTTCTAAATAAAACTTCAAGAGATTTAGGCGCTACAAAACTTGCTACAGGCCACAATTTAGACGATGAAACTCAGACCATTCTTCTTAACTTTTTAAACGCTGACATTGAACGCTTGGCACGTTTGATCCCACAGCGTGAACAGGAAGGCTTGGTACTAAGGATAAAGCCTTTTAGAGAAATCTACGAGAGAGAGGTAGTTGTTTATGGATTTTTAAATGAACTGCCACTAATATTTGATGAGTGCCCCTACAGCGAGCTACCAGTAAGAGCACCAGTTAGAGATTTTATCTATGAGTTTGAAAGAAAATATCCTGGCAGGAAGTTTTCTATAATGAGATCATTCGAGAAACTTATACCATGTCTTAAGCAGATGTATCCACAGGTAGATTTGAACAGATGTGAAAGATGTGGGGAACCGACACCAAGAAAAATTTGCCAAGCATGTGCACTTATTGAAGAACTCAAATCAAAGAATTATTAGATCCAGTTTTATAAATTATTTCCATTTTTTGTTTATAGTTCAATTTCGTATCCTGCGGATAACAAAAGGCTTATAAGCGTTTCCCGAACTCCTATAAACTTCTTATCTTCAAAAAGGGGTTTGCATTCTTTTATATCTTTCTCGCCATTCAGCAATTTAACCGCAAATGCCATACAAGTTTGCTCTCCGCATTTCCTGCAGTTCGTCTTTGGCAGATATTTGTAAACGTCAAGCGCTCCAATGAAGGTTTTTTGCAGGGGTTTGCTTATGTCGATTTCGTCTCTTTTCTCCCAAGCGGTTCTGGCTTTTTCTTCAATTTCTTTCAGAATGCCCAATGCTTCTTCTTTGCTACTAATCATCGTCATTGTTACAAAGCGGTCGCTGTGAATCGTTATGATCCTTTGTCCCTTCTTGAAGCTGATCCAACCATCCTTTGCATTGTAGCTTGCATTTGGCAAAATCCTTGCGAGGTAAGGGGCAATCTCGGCGATGTTTTCAATATCAACTTTGCCAATAACTCTGTATTTGCTCGGATCAGCGATGCATGGCAAAATTTCCTTGATTTCCATCGCAAATTTTACTCTTAAGGTTTATTTAAAACTTTCCAAATTTTCTTTTCAGTTTAGATTTTAAACCGATGTCTTTTTTGCAGAAATAAGTCATGAAACAGCCTAAGCAACGCTATTGAATTTTTACAAAGCCAGATTTTTACACCAGCGAAACTTTAATTCGTGGCCTTGGTGGAGTGCTTTCACTCCCCTAATTTGTTCGAATTCGATTTAACTAATTTTTAGTTACCTTCAGTTGTGAAAATCAAGTGATGAAAATTTTAGTTCCAAGCTTAAAAAGTGTTACCAAATTAAAGAATTTTATTCCAACTCCAAACTTTCCTTTACATATATGTCATCAAATAGCAAAATCTTTATATATTAGTAGCACGCAACATAGCTTAGTGAGAGCATGACAGCTAAGAAAATAATAAGCCTGTTTCTAGTTTTAGTCATGCTTTGCAATTTAGCGACACCCGTGATGGCAAAAAAGGCTGAAGGAGAGACCGAAAACAGTTGCACCGACATAACGCTGAAGAGAATTGTGGAAGTTGAAATTGCGAAGAATGGAAAAGCGATTTTGAACATTACAGAAGTGAACAAAAGCTTAAGAGAATGGATTGCTGGGAAGTTCAAAGAAAGCTCTTGCCAAGATCAAAGCTGTTTAGCATTTGATTACCAAGTGGAGATGAAAGAAATATACAACTACTCCACAAATAACAAAAAGCTTACTTTCAGCGAAGTCAGAATCTACAACGAAAGCAGTAGCTTCGATTTCAAAGTTCTTAGCTACTTCGCCGAAACCGCTAGCTATAATCTTAGCTTGGTGACAAGAATGATGCAAGTTGAAGGCGAGAACTACTTTGTAACCGCTGTTAATGTAGCTCCA
>JASFYJ010000015.1 GCA_030055525.1 Archaeoglobales archaeon
TCCCATCCAAAAGCACAACTCCACCGAAGGGCTTAAGGATCTTGTTTATGCACTTCAAAAGCGTTGATTTTCCGCAACCGTTTGGTCCGAGAAGTATAAGAATCTCTCGTGCATTTAAGTTCAAATTCACTCCATCGAGCACAAGATCTTTCCTGTATGCAAATCTTAATTCCCTAACTTCTAAGACCATACCCTTCTCGCCCTCCGCCTTACGAGGAGCATGAAGACTGGAGCTCCGAGGATCGTTGTAAGAACGCTTATTGGTAACTCGAACGAGAATGCACTTCTTGCGATGTTGTCCGCTAAAACCATAAAAATCGCCCCCAATGAAGCTGAGATCGGGATAACTATGCGATTATCGGAGCTGAAGGCTAAGCGAACGACATGCGGAATTAGCAAACCAACCCAGCCTATTATTCCACTAACCGATACTGCACATGCGGTCATTAGAGTTGCGATGCAAAGAATTAGGAATCTCTCTCTGCTTACTTTAACTCCAAGCGCTTTTGCTTCTTCATCGCTCAGCGATAGCACATTCAAACGCCAGCTAAGGGCTATAAGCAAGATCAAGCATGCGATAATTGGAGCTGTGACTGTTGTAAGGCTGCTCCAGTCTGCGGAAGAAAAGCTTCCCATGATCCAGTAAACTATGCCGGCAAGCTTGTGGGGATCTATAAAGAATTTTATCAGCGAAGTTAAAGCAGTGAATAGAGCTGAAACTATGATTCCCGCAAGAACCAAGTTGATCACTGGAACCTCTCCACCGCTTTTTGCCATTCCGTAGGCTAAGAAAACGGAAATCATCCCGAATAGGAATGCAAGGATTTGAACAGAACCGCTTAAAAGACCTAAACCCAAGGCCAAAGCGGCACCAAATGCAGCCCCAGAAGAGATCCCGAGAATATAGGGCTCAACGAGTGGATTTTTGAACATAGCCTGTAAAACCGCTCCGCAAACAGCCAGAGAGCAACCTACAAGTGAAGCCAGCAAGATTCTCGGAAGCCTTATGTTGAAAATCACCGCTTCGTAAACCTTTTGCTTCTCGTCGAGCTCTAAATTAAGAATTTTTGCAACTATTAAATTCACGATCTCTGAAGGTGAAATGTTCAGATATCCTACGCCCAAGGAAATTATTATGACTGCGATTGGCATTAGAAGGATGAAAGTAGCTGTAAAACCTTTTAGAATCGTTTTTCTTGCGAATTTAAATCCGAACTCATTCATAAGCACCAGTTTTATCCCTTTGCAATTCTTAAAACTACAACAGCGACGAGTGAAGCGATTGCAAGCGTAAGCTCGAAACCGGGTGTTCTTTCAGGCTTTTCCATTTTTTCGGCTTTTATTTCTGGATAAACCCAAATTCCGCTATATTCCAAACCGAGACTCTCAACGTATTTCTTGTGCAATTCTTCTGGATTCAAATCCTTAAACAGTTCGGGATGCAAAATCTTAGCTACGTAAGCGACTTCAGCTATAAGCCCAAATGTTGAATGAAGCATGTCAGAACAAATTACATAGATTCTTCCGTTTTTTCCAGCATCAATCTGCTTCATCTCTGGCCTTGAAATGAAATCTTTGTAGAATTCCTCAAGCTTAGTTGCATTTTCAGCTTTGTATGGCTCAAAAGTCGTAGAGGAAACGCTTTTAATCACAACCTCGGGATTCTTTGCAATAATTCTTTCAGCATCAACTTGTGGATAACTTGAAGGCTCATTCAAAAAAACGTTCTCTCCTTTGGCAATCTCAAGAATTTCCTGCCAGCCAGTTCCATTGCCCGCTGCTTTGTATGCTGTAAAGCTCTCCCAGTAAACTTTAACAGGTTTTGCATCTTTAACTCTGTTTTTTATTAGCTCGAGCTGTTCTTTCCAGTAATTTGCAATTTCTCCAGCTTCTTTCTCTTTTCCAAGAATTTTGCCAAGAGTTATGAATTCATCGAACATCGTGTTTAGCTTGTAGAAATCAAGCCTGACTACTTTTATATTGGTCCCTTTCAGCTTTTCTTCGAGTTTTTGCCTTTCGGGATAATTTACGTAGGTTATAACGATGTCTGGGCTTAGCGAGATTATGGCTTCAACATTTGGCTCACTCCACTTGCCAACATCGGTAACATTCGGAGCGTAAGGCTTTTGCAACGCATAGCTACCAAGCCCTACAATTTTTTCCTTTGCTCCAAGCATTATTATAGCTTCGAGGCAATCGCTGTTCAGGCAAATGATCCTATCAGCCTTTTGAATTTCAATTTTATTGCCTGCGGAATCCGTGATAACTAAAGCTTGAGCCTCAGTTATTAAAAAAATTAATAATAAAATTAAAGTAAATCGCATAATCTCACCTGAAAACTAGCTTCATGGGCACCTGTGTTATGTTCCCATAGGTTGCAAGCTGAACAAAGTCGTAACTCTCGGGCTCGCAGGAATCGAAGACGTATTCAATGAAAGTGTATGACTTTTTGTCACCAGTTGAAGTCGTTGTCTTGTAGAAGATTACTTGCATGCAGTATTCGCAATCTTTTAAAACACTCGGCACGATCTTTGTTGAGCTTGCGGAAGAAGATACGCTCGTCATGTAAATGTGAGAGTCTGTCAGCTTTCCATCGTTAAAGCAGGCTCCATTGGAGTATAGTTTTACCATCTTTTCCCAGCCTATCGGAAATTCTAATGAGAAAGACGTTGAATTCAGGAATATTGTGCCATTGTAGTAATAAGCCTCAGGAGAAACCACTCGAATGTAATAAATCGGTTCCATATACCTTGAACTATTGATGAAAACTGTTGATCCACTTGCATAGAATGTTACGTCCAGTTTCACTGCCTTTTCAATCATCTCTGAATTTCCGAAAAAGCTTATTCTAGTTTCCTGCTGTGCTGCTACAATTGTAGCAACTATAAATAATAAAATTAAAATAATAAAATTACACCTCCTACTAATTCTGCTTTCATAAATCCAACTAAGTGTTACGAAATTTAAATTTTTTGAGATCAAATGCAAGGTATTCTACAAAGTCTTATTAATTTGTGAAAGTATATTGATTATTAGTGTTATCTTCTGTTAGAATTTTGTTATTGCCCTTAATTACGAAAAGTAAAACAAAAAGCGAGTATAATGCAAAATTGAAGTTGTAGACGACATAAATGCGGACCCGGCGGGATTTGAACCCGCGATCTGCAGCTTAGGAGGCTGCCGCCTTGTCCATGCTAGGCTACGGGTCCCTGAGGGTTGATATTTAATACCTCTTCGCCTTGTTTATAAGGCTTGTTGCTTAGGTGAAGGTTAATATACCTGTTTGAGACTTAATTATTTACAATGAAATACGTAATCGTATTTGTATCCATCACCTTGTTGATACATGTATCGACTTCTTTAGCTGCCGAACTGATTGTGGGAGTTTACGACAATCCTCCACTTGTAAGTAGGGACAATCTAAATTATGTAGGATTATATATAGATATTTTAGAATATATTGCAGAAAAAGAGGGTTGGCTGATTGTATATGACTACGATCATTTTCCAAATCTGCTTAAAAAACTTGAAAACGGTCAAATAGACTTAATGACGGCTATAGCCTATTCTGAAGAGAGAGCTAAGCTTTTCAACTTCACTAACGAGACAATTTTATCTAATTGGGGAGTTATTGTTTCAAAAGATCGCTACAACTCGATTGTTGAGCTGGAAAATTTAAAAATTGCAGGAGTTAAAGGAGATATCTACACTGAAAGCTTAAAAAAGCTGTTGGAAGGCTTCGATGTTAAATGCGAGATTTTAGAAGTAGAGGGAGATTACGTAACTGTCTTTGAGGCTTTAAAAAGTGGTTTGGCAGAGGTAGGGATAGTTTCAAGGATCTATGGTTCTCTGTACGCAAAAGATTATGGTTTACAGCTTACTAACATAATTTTTTCCCCCGTAGAACTTAAATTTGCATCTAAGAATAAAACTCTACTTTCGATTGTAGATAAATATCTGACAGAGATGAAGGAAGATAAGGGTTCGATATATTACCAATCCCTTGACAAGTGGTTTGGAATAAGAATGTACTTTAAAGAAACTATAACGGATTGGGTCTATAAAACGATCGGATTAGTGATTCTTTTAGCTCTTTTACTTGCTTTTGGAATTGTTTTAATGAGTAAAGAAGTTAAAAAAAGAACTAAAAAATTGGCTGAGAATGAAAAACTGCTTAAAACTATTTTTGACACGATACAAGATGGTATAAGCTTGCTTGATAGTGAGATGAATGTTATAATGGTAAACAAGGCAATGGAAAAATGGTACTCGAAAAATGTACCCCTTGTTGGAAAGAAATGCTATAAGGTGTATAGAGATAGAAATGAACCCTGTGAAGATTGCCCAACCCTGAAAGCTATAAGTAGCGGAAAAATCGAAAAAGCGATAGTTCCGGGATTGAAAGATTCGGAAGTTGAATGGTTGGAACTATTTTGTTATCCTGTCTTCGATGAGAATGGAAAAGTCAAAATGGTAGTAGAGTTCGTTAGAGACATTACCGCTAAAAAGAAGGCTGAAGATAAGCTTAGAGAAGCTTTCGAACGTTACGAATATCTCTGGGAAAATGCAAACGACGTTATGTTCGTCCACAACCTAGCTGGCAATTTCATTAAAGTAAACAAAAAAGCTTACGAAATATTCGGATATAAAGAGGGTTCGAACGTTACAATTTGGGATATTGTAGATGAGAGGTACCATGAATTTGTTAGAGAAAGAATAAACGAAGTTTTAAAAAATAAAAGACCATCAAAAGCTTACGAATTACCTTGCAAAACCAAAGATGGTAGAACATTCTGGCTTGAAATTGTTGCACATCCTTTATTTAGGCAAGGAGAAGTTTTTGCAATTCACGGAATTGCAAGAGATATAACTGAAAGAAAAAAGTTGCTGGAAAGGCTTGAAAAAGATATTGAGCTAATAGCCAAGTTAATTGACAGAATTAGAAATGATCTAACTGCAATAAGAGGATTCTGCGAATTGTATCCTGAGTTAGGACCTAACGCCATCGAGAAAGCTTTAGTAAAAATAGATGAACTCACTGAAACTCTAGGTGAACTTGATAAAGCTTGGAAGGAGTCGGAAGAAATTAGAGAATACATCTTTAAACGCAAATAAAAACTAGCGATTTTAGGATCAATATTTCTGGGCTAGAGAATACTGCTTCGAAACGTTCCTGAAGAGGTTTTTTTACTTCTGATACATCTAAGTTTTTGTTGCAGAACTGTAGATAAATTGTAGCTATATTACTTACTACTGTAGTGTTCTTTCTGCGGATGGATCTCATTTATCAAGCTTAGGTCGAAGATCTCGTCTTCGCTTGGAACCTTTTCTATATATCCAATTTCTCTC
This sequence comes from Archaeoglobales archaeon, assembly GCA_030055525.1. Lineage (GTDB taxonomy): Archaea > Halobacteriota > Archaeoglobi > Archaeoglobales > Archaeoglobaceae > WYZ-LMO2. The sequence goes on from JASFYJ010000015.1 coordinate 5,350, forward strand.
ATAAAGCTTGCAAGTCTCAATGTACTCTCCACGTACTTCTCTGGCAGCGATGCACAGTACTTTGGACTAACTTCAACGATCTTCTCAATTTCCTTTATTCTTAGATCTCCCTTAAAACTTTCGTAGATTTTCTTTAAAGCAAAATTTTTAGCTTCCCTTAGCAAGTTTGTAGCCCACTCGTGTTTTATTAAAAAATCTACAATTTTATCTTTGTTTTCCTCGTAAAAATTTTTAGCTACAACTATACCGTAGCTTGGATTCCATGGCCAAAGCTTTTTTGGTTTACAGACAATTTTAGCACCATATTTTTCAGCCAAAACTACCAAGTTTGGAGTCCCACAGACAAAATCTATCTTATGATCAATGAAATCGTTTAGAAGAATTTCAGCATATGGATAGTTTACTATTTCAAAGTTAGCATCAACACTGCGAAGTATTACATCGTGTATGGTTCCCCTGGCAAGTGTTCCAACTTTTTTCTTTTCCAGACACTCGGGGAATTTTTCATCAGTTCTGCCAGCGATAACAGTCCCCTCTACATGCCCACCGGCGACGCAGAACACCTCTAAACCGCAGTTCTTTGCATATATTACTGGGGTAAGCCCAACATACGCTAGATCTACTTTTTTTTCTTTAAAGGCTTTGATTATCTCAACTCCTGTGCTGAAGAGTTTCCATTCAGCTTTGACTATCTTATTTAGAATATGGGATGTGTGGTAGGCTGTTGAGAGATAAGCGATCCGCATATCAACTCAAAAGTTCTCTTATAGGGAAACAACTTCCACATTTTGCGCAACCTGCTGTTGTTTCTGAAGGATCCAGCTTATATCTTTTTAATATTCTAGTCCATTCGTTATAGATCATCTTTGCATCTTCAATATTTGGAGGTTCATGAGTTTCGAGTTCGGAACCAAATAGTGGTCTAAAAGCTCTTGGAAGTGGAATCGCTCCAACTTCAGCTATCGCTTCACATCCCTCTATTGTCTCCTCAATAGGTTCAAGTCCAATGAGTATCCAGGATGCAACTTGGTTCTCCCCGAAAATTTTTATAGCATTTTCCAGAGCTTCAAGATATTTATCTCTAGAGTAAGCTTCATTTTTCCCAGGAATAAAGTTTCTTCTTGCATAATCGCTGAAAACCTCCATGTTTATATAGATGGAATCTATACCGGCATTCTTAAGTTTAAGCATTTCTTCCCTTCCAATTGGGGTAACTTCTATGCCTATAGGCAGTTCACTTACCTCTTTAATGCATTTAGCAGTCTTTTCGTAAAGTTTTACGAGAATGGTCTCTTCCAGTGTTCCTGAATTTATGTTGATGTCTTCAGGTTCAACAGTCCCCTCAAATCCATCGAAGTCCACGAATTTTCTTAATTCTGAATTATATTCGATTTCTTTTATTTTTGCAGCAACTTCCTCAGGATTTTGAACAACCTTTTCATTTCCTATATCGATTATACAAAACTTGCATCCAATTTTTTGAGTTTTGAAAACACAGATGTTTGTTAAAGCTAAAGCCAAACTCGATTTTCCGTGCAGTCTGACTATCTCTCCTACGTTTGTTGAATGCCAGTTTGGCTCAAAAAACGTTGCTCTGCAAATTTTCTCTCCATTCTTTAGAATCCACCCTCTACCATCTACTTTTTTGAACTCAAAAGGGGAAAGCTCAAGAAAAGGTTGCAAAACTCCTGCGTTGACAATAAATTCATCATCTTGTCTTGGATTCACAATAAAATTTCTGCCACTTCCAGCCACCCCTGCCCTTGATTTTCCTCTCGTTGGGTAGAAGCGAGGAGAGACACCTTTTTCGTTGCTTCGAATTCCACAACAAAGTAGTTCTATTTTTAATTCAGCGATTCTGTTCATTCTAAAAATTTTCCGATTTTTGATACTTAAATTTTTTGATACTACGGAAGATTTATTTACTCTTAATGATTTTTAAAACTATGCGTGATGTTGATTATTATGATGTAATGGTTGACCTGCTCGAAAAACTGAAGTACCAAATTTTTCTTGTTAAAGATAGCAGAATAGTATTTGCGAATCAAGCCGTTGAAATTTTAGGTTATCGACCAGATGAGCTACTTGGTAAGAATGTGCTGGACATTGTGTGCGAATCTGATAGAGAAAAGTTTAGGGAGGCCATAAAAAAGCTTGACTCTGAACGAAAAATAGATGAAACGTTTGTAATTTTGGGTAAAGCTAGGAACCATCTTGAAAAAGTTTCTTTGGTTAAGGATAAAGAAGTAATCATGGTGATGGCTGTAGATGTCTCGAAAGAGGAAAGCATTAAAAAAGTTTTGAAGTTACTCAAGGATGTTAAAAAGGTTCTACCAAGTTGTGATATCGAGGCTTTAAAAAGAATTTTGCAGAGTTGGAACGCATTTATTGGCTTAGAAAAAACGTCGGGGGGGGGGGGGGAATTAGAGATTCCAATAACCTTTCAAAATGAAGTTTTTGGATTTTTAAAGATGAGTTTTCCAAATTGGTTTGTTTTGGATGATGAAATATTGGAGATTCTAAGAATATTGGCAGAAGACATAGGGAAAATTTTTGTGATGAAAAGATACCAAAAAATAATAGATAAAGCAATTTTTACGCTAAAAGAAGCAGCTAAAGATTTTTCAGTACTCGTAGATGGGATAAGAAATCCGTTAGCGGTGATATATCTGCACTGCGAAAACCTATCAGAAAAAACAGTTCAAGAACGCATAAAATTCCAGGTTCGAAGAATAGAACAGTTAGTTAGAAAAATAGAGAAAAGTTGGAAAAATATTGAGGATTTAGAAGTCGAATTGGAGAACAACTTTAAAAGTTGTATATGAGCAACTTAATAGCTATTCTTCTCTTTATATGGGTAAAAAATTGCAGAAATTATCTTCCTTTCGGCAGATCTAAGTCTTTTTACGAATGCATTCTTTGAAATACCGTGTAAAGATGCTAAATCATCTAAATTTTTTCTCCTTGGGAAATCGTAGTATCCCATGATATAAGCTGACCTTAGTGCAGAATACTGAAGTTCGGTCAGATCTTTCAATGCTTCGCTTATAGATGCCAAAACCTCTATTTCCTCAAAAACTTTTGATAGCAGTTTCAAGTCTATCTCTTTGATTTTTATAACCTTTGTACCGCTCATCTTTTCTATTTCGTTCTTTAAATTTTTTAGTTTTGTAAATTTTTTCTCATCTTCATCGATGTATATTAAAAAAGTCTCTGCCCCTTCGACAACCTTGAGAGGATACATCACTCTGCCCAAGCTGTTGAAAAGTTTCCAAGCTCTAGTGGTTGTTATGTCGTAGCTTATCTGTATCTCGTTTTTTGATTTTGAAATAAGCTGAATGTTTTGGACTCCGGAATGTTCTATTGCGTTTAGCGTCTTTTGTGGGTCATCCAAATATTCAGCGTAAATTCGACAAAAGTTGCCTTTATCCTTTACGTCGGTTATTATTATCTCTGAATCTTTCAATCTTTCACTTATCTTGATGTTAGAGCAATCCTCCTGATGAACTTTTACCATGATTAATCTTACCATAGTAACTCTATGCTCTCTCTTTATTTAAAACTTTTAGGTTACATATCTACCTTTCTTTTTATTTTGTGTATTTTTTAATATTGAACTAGGGAACTAGGAGGAGGTGAGAGATTGGAATTGGTAACTTTAGCATTAGTTGCAGTAGCGCCGATAGTTGTCGTCTTAGTTCTTATGGCCGGTCTTAGGATGTCGGCAATGAAAGCGATGCCAATAGGCTGGTTTTTAACCGTGCTAATAGCATACTTCTTCTGGGGAGTAAAAGCGAATTGGATAGCTGGGGCTACAATAAAAGGATTTTTGAATGCTCTGGACATTATGCTCGTCGTTTTTGGAGCAATATTTTTGTACTACAATGCAAAGATGAGTGGAATTCTTGGAAGTATAACCGAATCGATTGCAAAGGTTTCGAAAGATAGAAGAATACAGGCAGGTTTGGCATTTCTACTGGGAGCATTCTTTGAAGGTGCTGCGGGATTTGGAACACCTGGAGCTATTGTAGGCCCATTATTAGTTGGCATTGGATTTCCACCTTTGATTGCAGCGGCCTTAGTACTTATATATAACTCCTCTCCAGTATCTTTTGGATGTGTAGGAATACCGGTGTGGGGAGGCCTTGGAGCATCCTTGGATAATCCCGTAGTACATGCTACACTAGCTGAATACGGTTACACTTTGAAGGATTTTCTTTACAAGGATATCACATTACTTACAGCAACGCTTCATGGTGTACTTGCAGTCTTCGTCCCATTACTTGGTGTCACTTTCATGGTAAAGTGGGGAGGCGGAAAGCTGAAAGATGTAAAGGATGTTGTTCCAACGCTCTTGCTTGCTGGAATCTGTTTCGCAGTACCGTACTGGACAATAGCTAAGTTTCTTGGACCAGAGTTTCCTTCTCTGCTCGGAGCAGCGATCGGGCTTTTAATCTATGTCTTACTACTTAAAAAAGGTTTTGGTGTGCCGAAGAGAATTTGGGAATTTTCCGAAAAGTATGAAGCCAAAGAAGAGTTTGTTGGCAAAAAATTTGGATTTTTAGCAGCCATACTTCCCTACGTTCTTGTAGCTTTAGGGCTGGTTGTAACAAGGGTAGTTCCAGAGATAAACAGTTTTGTAAACAATGTAGGCGTCATAGTGGTGTCTAACATCTTAGATACGAAATTGTCCCAGAGTTATAAGCTTCTTTATAACCCCGGCTCAATATTTATAATAGCAGTATTGATATCCAACCTGATTCTTAAAGTGGATACCAAAACTACTTTAGAGAGTTTAAAAGTCTCTCTGAAAGCTGTTGCACCAGCTGCAATAGCTTTGATGTTTGCAATAGGTTTTTCACAAATTATGATGACTTCCGGAAACAACATCTATAGTTATCCAAGTATGTTGAGGGCGATGGCGGAAGCATTGGCGTCTGCAACAGGTCCAGCGTATATACTCGTTGCAGCCTTTGTAGGGGTCATTGGTGCTTACATGGCAGGTAGTAATACAGTCTCTAACATAATGTTCGGAGGATTCCAGTTTGAGGCTGCAAGTTTTGCTGGATATCCGAAGTCGATTATAGTGGCACTTCAGAACGTAGGTGGAGCAGCTGGAAATATGATATGCGTACATAACATAGTTGCCGTCTGTACAACTGTAGGTATCCTAGGGAAGGAAGGAGTAATATTGAGGAGAAATCTGCTGCCTTGCGCAATCTATGGCATCGCTGCTGGTATAATTGCTGTTGTATTGTTAGCTCTTGGAATCCCAAAAATTTAATTTTTTAAATTAAAAAATTATTAACTCCCTAGATATTTCTTTAACGCTTTTTGAACATGTTAATTGCATAATTCGCTTGAGTTCCTCCTTCAAAATCTCCAGAACCTTGTAAATCCCGTTTTCAACTGCCAAAGCATAAACAATGAGCCTACCTACAAGTACAAAGTCGGCACCAAGTGCAAGAGCTTTGAAAACATCTGTACCGTATCTAAACCCGCTATCGATTCCTGTAACTGTAATTTTTTCTATTTTGCGTAGTATTTCAAGCGGTGAAGCTGCGGAGTCCATAACTCTTCCTCCATGGTTCGACAAGACTACTGCAGAGCAAAAGTCCGCTAATTTATAGTAGTCTACTTCACTTAAAACTCCTTTAGCTATGAAAGGTAGCTTTGTGGTTGAAACTAGATCTTTAAGCTCTTTTTTTGTAAAGTTTTTCGTTCCGCCGTAGTCTAATATGGATCCACCGATCTTCACGCCTGCAGATGAATCTATGTCTACTCCTATGGCTAGAGCTTTAGATCTTTCAGCTTTTTCAATTTCATTTAAAATTTTCTTCCTGTCACTTAGAGGTTTTATAATCCACACGAATTCTTTTTCAAATTCTCTTACATCCTGCTGAATTGGATAACCAAGCCAGGGAACAACGCCCATCATCCACGATTCTTCAACGATCCGTCTAAAGCAATTCTCATCTACGGCCTTTACAAGACCAGAAAGCGGTGCAGGCATAACAGGTAAGGCAATCTTTTTACCAAGGAAAGTAGTCTCTGTTGTTGCTTCAAATTCGCAATCGCTAACCAGATGCATTTTTATTGCAATCAAATCTAGAATTTGTCTGTTTCTTAAAGTGCTAACCCCTCTTTCTGTTCCGCCTTCGAGTACTTTAAGATTTACACCTTTCTTTTCTAGTGCTATCTTCGCTTCAGAGATGAATTCATCGATGGTTTTCATTTGAATAGTTGATCATTTTTGCTATTTTAAGTTGATAGCTAATATGTAAGCCAAATATTTCAATAATCTTTTGAGCTAAAAAAATCTATGGATATTGTCCAGGAAATATCTAGGATAGTCGGAAAAGAAAACGTGAGCAAAGATCCGGTCGTTCTTCAGCTTCATAGCATGGATGCTATTAAAAAGAGTGGCAAAACAAATCTAGTCGTTTTTCCTGAAAATACTGAACAGGTTTCTAAAATTATGAAGTTCTGTTATGAAAACGAAATAAAGGTCTACCCCCAAGGGAGCTCCACTGAGCTTAGCGGTTCTTCCATTCCGGAAGATGGATTAGTTTTAAATTTATCGAAGATGAATAAAATAGAAGACATAAGTATATTGGATGGTTACGTAATAACCCAAGCCGGTGCGAAGTTGTTGGAGATAGAGGAGAAATTGAATGATTTAGGTTTTACTTTTCCTATTGATCCAGGATCCTTAAGGGCTGCAACTGTTGGAGGGGCAATTAACACTGGAGCAGGAGGAATGAAAGGTGCAAAGTATGGAACCATTGTCGACTGGGTCTTGGGTCTTGAGATCGTCACAGCGGATGGTAGGATTTTAAATATAGGTTCGAAAACACTAAAATGTCGCCAAGGTTACTATCTGACGAAACTCATCGTTGGAAGCGAGGGAACTTTAGCGATAGTTACGAGAGCCATTCTTAAAATTGTTCCAATGCCAGAAAATATGGTTTATGGAGTAGGCATATTCAGAAGCCCAGAAGATGCGATGGAGGCAGTTTTAGAGATTAAAAAAGCAAAAATACTCCCAGCAGTGTTAGAATTTCTAGATTCAGACCTAGTAAAAGCTGGAAGAGATATAGTTCAGTTGAAGGAAGAAGGAGATATGCTGCTAGTTGGAATAGAATGCAACTTTGAAGCTAGAGATAGAATCGCTGAAAATTTGAAAGAGATCTTGAGAAAGAATGCATTGGATGTAGAGGTTGCTAAAACGACAAAAGAAGCAGAAGAAAGAAATCTTTTAGGATTGAGAAGGGCTTTTTATCCTTTAGCTTTAAAACTGGCTTCTCAGGATTTTGGAAATAAAAAGCACCTCGTTCTTATCGAAGACATTGCAGTTCCGGTTTCAAAGTTGCCTCGAGTTGTAAAAGATATAAAAGCCTGCGCTGCGAAGTATGGATTCAGGGTCCTTATAGCTGGACATGTAGGTGATGGAAACCTACATCCAACGATATGGACACTTTTAGATGACAGCGAGATGATGGAGAGAGCGGAAAAGTTTTACATGGATGTAATGAAGATCGCACTCGAGAATGAAGGTACTATAAGCGCGGAACATGGAATAGGAGTAATGAAAAAGAAGGGTTTGGAGATGGAAATGAGCTACAGAAAAAGTGAATACGCTTTGGAGCTCATGAGAAAGATAAAGTCTATATTCGATCCTAAAAATATTCTAAATCCTGGAAAGGTGATTTGATGGTTGTAGACCTTTTGAAGAATATATCTAAATGCTCATTTTGCGGTTTTTGTGAAATTTCCTGCCCAACAAGGTTTTTAGCCAAAAGGAATTACACGCCAAGAGGTAGGATAAATTCCATAATTGTTTTTGTTGATTTAGAGGCAAAAGGCGAAAGTTTAAAATCTGAGGAAATGCTTAAGGGTATTTTTACTTGCTTGGGCTGTGGGGCATGCAAGATACACTGCCCAGCGGGAGTTGATATTCCGGAGGCTGTCAGATCTTTTAAAGCTAAGCTGAATAAGAATAGCAGGAAGGTGATAGAATGATCGATCCCAGCTTAATTGTCGATTTACTCTCAAAAAACGTTCTTGAGACTGGAAATCCTCTTGGAGTAAGTAATGAAAAGATAAACAACTGGTGGAAGGAGACTAAGATAAAAAGCAGAGGAGAGTGGTTGTTTTTTACGGGAATGTTGTATCAGCTTACACCCTACATTGAATCCCTTGTTAGTTATCTGGAGAAATTTGAAAATTCAAAAATTCAGTCTATTTTGAAATTTGCACGTTATTTCAGGTTCTTAGCATTTCCAACACTTAAGCTTGTCACTCCAAAGAGGAGTGTTGAGGAATCGAACGAAATCCTGAAAAACATATATTCTTTGCTTGATTCAAGCGTCGAAGTTTTTTACATTCCAGAACTTGATACTTACAACGGAATATTACTTTACGATTACGGAGATGACGAAAGCTTTGCAACACATGCAAAATTCGTCGTTAAAAAGCTAAAAGAAGCGAATATCAAAAAGATAGTAACGGCCGATCCACATACCACATACGCTCTAAAGGTCCTATATCCAAAATTTACCGACGCTGATTTCGAAGTTAGAAGCTATCTGGAGCTCATAAATCCCAAGAAGGTTTCGAAGAATGGAGAATTTGTTATTCATGATCCCTGTTATTACGGAAGATATCTAGAGATCTCAGATTTGGTGAGGGAAAAACTGAAAAAAACTGGAATAAATTACAAAGATGTTAGATATAGCAAAAAGTTGACTAACTGCTGTGGTGGACCAATAGAGGCTTTAACTCCAAAGATATCTAAGGCCGTTGCAGAACTTAGAGCTAAAGAACTTGGAAATTCTAAAATATTAACGATGTGCCCAATATGTTTAGCAAATCTGCGAAGAGTTAATGTCGATGCTATCGACATTTCGTTGGTGTTGTGTAATGAATCTGGCAGAGCTGAGTAGGTTTGTTGAAATTCTCCGAAGCCATAATGTAGAGGTGATCGTATCTACAGACGCCCATAAAGAGCTGCAAAATTTTAAGGGGAACGATTTTGTCATTACTAATGCCCTAAGTGCAGATGAAAGGACAGGAATAATATTTATGGGTGGTTTTGAGAACAGAAAAAACGCATCGCTTGCGGAACATCATATAGTGGTTCTGAAAGCTGAAGATATTAGAAAGGATGTAATTTCAGCTTACAATTTTGCATCTTCAAAATCAAACTGCATCTTCGCTTCAAGTAGCCCATCAAAAACTGCAGACATTGAAGGAAAAACAGTCTTTGGAATGCATGGGCCAAGAAAGCTTACTGTAATATTGGAAGTCAAAGAGGAGGTATAAAAATGGATATATATGAAGCGTTAGCTAACAAGTCTATACGAAACGGAATTCTACGTTCTCTTAGAAATTTAAGTCCCCAGGTTGAGAAAAATCTTCAAGAGCATCCCTATTTGCTCGAATACGCGGAAGAGTTGAAAAAAGCAAAAGTTGAAGTGTTGGAGAATTTAGATTTCTGGATAGATAAGGCTTCAAAAATTCTTCAAGCTAAAGGTGTTGAAGTCTTCTACGCAAGGGACGCTAGTGAAGCCAGAAATATCGCAGAAAAAATTGTTGGAGCTAATAAAATTGTAGTAAAAGCGAAATCAATGGTTTCTGAAGAAATTCATCTCAGAGAACACCTCGAAAAGATGGGTAATGAAGTTTTGGAGACGGACCTTGGAGAGCTGATAGTTCAACTTGCAAATGATAAACCCATGCACAGCGTCATTCCAGCATTACATTATTCTGAGGAACAAGTAGCGGAAATTTTGAAAAAAATTGGAGTTAACGGAAAAAATGCTGAAGAACTTGCCAAAGGAGTTAGAATTTTTATGAGAAAGAAGTTTCTGAATGCAGATGTCGGGATATCTGGTTGCAACGCCTTGTCAGCAGAAACGGGGAGGATCTTTCTTATAGAAAACGAGGGAAACATTCGTTTATCAACTACCCTTCCGAAAAGGTACATTGCACTGGTAGGTATTGAAAAAATTCTGCCAAACGATGAACTGGCTTTAAAAAGCGTACTTGTTCAGGCAGCCTTCTTCGGAACTTTTCCCCCAACCTACATAAACGTGAACGAGAAGGTGGATGGGCAGGAGATGTATGCGATCTTCATTGATAACGGTAGAAAAGTTACGGAATTCAGAGAACAGCTGCTCTGCATTCGTTGCGGTAGATGCCAACTTGAATGTCCCGTATTTCAAAATCTCGGTAATGTATGGGGTGGCAGCGCTTACGGCGGTCCTATGGGTGTTGTTTGGACAGCGATAACTGAGAAGAGATCTGAAATCTGTTTTCTATCCACACTATGTGGGAAATGCAGGGAAGTTTGTCCGATGAAGATAAACATACCGGAGATGATGAGAAAAATCAGAAGATTGTTGAAAAAGAGCTTTAGGGGTTAACTTCAAGTCTTAGGTAATAGTCTCTATACTTTTCCCTTAGCAACCTCTTGTTTATCTTTCCAACACTCGTTCTTGGTATTTCATCGATGAAAAGTATCCTGTCGGGTACTTGCCACTCCGCAAATTTTCCTAGCAGAAATTGCTTGAGATCTTTTTCTATAACGTCCTTTGGCTTGCCTTTATATTGATCTTTCAGTACCACAAGAGCTAAGGGTCTTTCACCCCATCTCGGATGCTGTACTCCTATAACTACAGCTTCAAGAACGTAAGGATGCTTCATCAGAACAGTCTCCAAATTCAAGCTTGATATCCATTCTCCACCGCTCTTTATCAGGTCTTTCAATCTGTCAAGTATCTGGAAGTAACCTAGTTCATCTATCGTTCCAGCATCACCGGTTCTCCACCATCCATCTTCTGTTACACTCTCCTTTGAACGTGGGTCTTGATAATATTCCTTTATAACCCAAGGTCCTCTGACCCAAAGCTCTCCTAAACTTTTTCCATCCCATGGTACCTCTTCGCCGGTGGAGGGATTTACAAGTTTGGCTTCTATACCGAAGATTATCAAACCTTGCTTCTTCATGTGCTCCCACTGAGCCTCCTCATCCAGCTTCAGTATCTGCGGTTTGGCTACGTTTATCGATATGAGTGGAGTAGCCTCAGTCGCGCCGTACGCATGGATAACTTTTGCCCCTATCCTCGCATAGCCTCTCTGCATCGCTAGTGGAGGTTCGTTTGCACCGCTTACCAGCCTTAAATTTCTAAGATCTATGTTGGGTTCGATTCTTCTAAAAACTTCAAGCATCGGTATAAGTATCGCTGGTGCTGCAGGGGCTATTGTAACTTTTTCATTTATTATAATATTAGCTAAATGTACTGGGTTGTACATGCCCGGCAGCACAAGTTTAACACCGAAGGCTGGGCAGGCAAAGTGAAAACCCCATCCGTTCACATGATAAAAAGGAACGATCTGCAAGAAAACATCTGTTGGATTTAAAGATAACATATTTGCCGAAACAAGCATGTGAAGAATTAATGCTCTGTGCGAATAAAAAACACCTTTAGGCATACCTGTTGTTCCCTGTGTGTAGCAGGCCGTAGCTGCAGATCTTTCATCTATCTCTGGCCAGCTCCTTTTCTTTGGGTACTCTTTTATTAATTCTTCATAATAATAAACGGGCTTCAGTTTTGATGCTAGCTCGGATTTATCAGACATAATCACGAAGAATTCGAAGTTATGTTTCTCAGCCAAAGCTTCTGCCAACGGAATGAGCGTCTCATCCAAAAAGAGGGCTTTTGAATCTGAATGCTTGACTATGTATGCTAGCTCATCTCTATGAAGTCTGGAGTTCAACTGAACTAGAACGGCTCCAACTCCAGAAACACTGAAGTAACTTTCGAAGTACCTATGATCGTTCCAGCCTAAAATTGCTACACGATCCTTTGCATTAACACCTAGATCTTCAAGGGCGTTTGCCATCTTGCAAACCCTTTCGTAGACCATAGAGTAGTTCATCGTATAAACTCCGCCGCCTTGTAAAGTTCTGTAGGAAATAACTTCCACTTCATCGTGAACCTTTGCCGCATGATGGAGGATCTTGTGCAGATTTAGCTGGTATTCATCGTTCATTGTAGAAGGTGTCCCATCAATAATTTTTCTCATATTAATTATTAGAAAATTTCACTATTTAAGCTTTACCAAAACTCCAGAACGCTGGCTTAGATTAATAAATCCTCGAGCCCTTAACATGATTTCGGTGTGGACATGAAGGTCTACGGATACAACAGTGTTTCGGAAGCTTTGAAGGCAAAGAAAGTGAACAAGATATATGTGGCTAAAGAGGGGGATTTAAAGATCAGGAACTTGATCAGCGAAGCTAAGTCGAAAGGTATACCAGTTTACACCGTTGAAAACCTTCCGGGAAAGATAGCTGCAGACGTATCTATGATAACTTACAGTAAAGTAGACGAAATAATGAAAAAGGCTTTGGAAAATAACGGATTTATTCTTATACTGGACAACGTGACAGATCAGAGAAATCTTGGCGCATGCATAAGAACTGCCGAATTTTTTGGTGCTTCTGGAGTTTTGATACCTAAAAGAAGAGCTGCACAGGTTAATGAAGGCGCTGTAAAGACGTCAGCCGGTGCTGTTTTTCACGTCGACATTGCAAGAGAAGAAAACCTAGTTTCTGCTATTAAAAAGTTGAAAAAGTATGGATTTTACATCGTCGCAGCAGATTTGGATGGAGAAAGGTTAGATCTTGTAAATTTCTCTTTTCCGCTCGCTCTTGTTGTTGGAGGTGAAGATAGGGGAATTTCACACCATATCAAGAAGAGATGCGATTCTATAGTGAGAATTCCGGGATCAGGTAGAATAGAGAGTCTTAATCTTTCCGTTGCCGCTGGAATACTGATGTATGAGATCGCAAAGAAATTAAACAGGTAGAGTTTAAAAGATCCCATGAAGCTCGAAAAGATAGATATACTGAACCCGGAGCAGAAGTACCAAGTAATCATTGGCCAAGCAAATTTTACGGTTTTTACAGTGGATGACCTTTTCAGAGCTCTTTTGACTTCGGTTCCGAACATTAAAGTGGCGGTTGCAATGAATGAAGCGGCACCAAAACTTGTAAGAGTGACAGGAAACGACGAAAATTTAAAAAAGATTGCAGCAGAGAATGCACTGAAAATAGCTGCAAGTCATGTATTTGTTGTAGTTACATCGAATGCATTTCCAATAAACGTTCTAAACACGATCAAACTGCATCCAGCTGTTTGCAGCATCTTCGTAGCCTCTGCCAACCCAATACAGATCATCGTTGCTGAAACGGAACTTGGAAGAGCTGTACTTGGAGCTGTAGATGGTAGTGCTGTAAAAAAGATAGAGAGCGAGGAGGAAAAGAAGCAAAGAAGGGAACTCTGCGAAAAATTGGGTTACAAGGTTGAGTAAAAATTACTTTTTATTTGGAATAATTATCGAGCCATCTTTTCCTGAAATCTCCGTTCCCTTTCCTTCAAAAAAGAGTTTAACAGTTAAGGCAGATATTACAGCATCGAGTTCGTCGTGGTTCATTTTTTGAAAAGATTTGGGAATTTCAACAAATCTTTCGAGTTCTTTTCTGATCTTTTCAGTTTCCGATCTCTTTCTCTTCTTAACTTTTGGAGCTATGTCTAAAATAACTCTCGTTGCGTACGGATAGACTTCAAAAACTCTAAAACCTTTGGATGTCAATTTTCGGGCTATCTCTATTCCTTTTAAGGATACTTTTTTAAAGAAACTTGCCTTAGGTGGGAAAAGTCTGATACCCATCTCTATCAACCTCCTTTCGCATTCTCTGTAACTTCCAGAAATTGGAAAAGATAGTGGAGCATCAACACCGACAGCTTTTAAGTCTTCAAATTCTAGTTCGTCGTAATTGCCTATCCAAAGGACTTTATCAGTAATAACTGCAGCTACGCACTTCTTAATACCAACATCTATTCCGCAGTACATAGATCTCCCTTAATTTGATACAAAAACTTTTGAATTAATTATTCAAAAAATAAAAAATTCAAGTTTTTTGTCTGAGCTTTTTAATCTCCTCTTCTTTTAAAACCCTCCTCAGGATCTTTCCAACAGCTGATTTTGGTAACTCTCCTCGAAACTCTATGATCTTTGGAATCTTGTAAGGTGCTAGTCTTTCTTTGCAGAATTCTATTATATCCTCGCTTTTAACTTTTCCCCTGTATTCAGGTCTTAGTACGATGAAAGCCTTTACGGTCTCTCCTCTGTACGGATCGGGCACACCAATAACTGCAGCCTCAAGAACCGCTGGATGTTCATAAAGAACCTCTTCAACCTCCCTTGGATAAACGTTATATCCTCCAGCGATTATCA
>JASFYJ010000016.1 GCA_030055525.1 Archaeoglobales archaeon
TGACAACTGGGAAGCCTATTTGCCTCGCGGCACTAACTGCTTTCTCTTCGCTCTCAGCGAAGATGCACCTTGCAGTCCTTATCCCGTACTTTTCAAGGATCTCCTTAGCTTCATGTTCAAGTAGCATGTTTTGTCGTTAAACATTACTATTTATAAGAAAATCGCTTTTTAGCTTTGCAAAAAATATATACCGATAGCTTAGATTTCTAATGTGAAGCAGTTGAGCTCACTTGAGATCAAATTTTGCGTAGATGAATTGCAGATACTTTTAGACGGAAAAGTTGAAAAGATCTATCATCATCCACCGAATGAGATTCGATTAAGGATTTATGCTAAAGAAAAATACGAATTAGTAATAGAAGCTGGAAGAAGGATTCATCTGACTCAATTTCCGAAGGAGAGTCCAAAATATCCTACACCGTTTGCGATGTTACTTAGAAAACATCTAGAAGGTGCAAGGTTGAAAAGCTTAGAACAGTACGATTTTGATAGAGTCGTCATTTTGAACTTTGAAAGAGGTGGTGAGACTAAAAAACTTGTTGCAGAATTATTTTCCAAGGGAAACATAATCTTGATTGAAAACAGTAAAGTCGTAATGCCTCTTGTGCATAATGTAAAGATAGGAGAAGTATACAAGTTCCCGGAGATTAAGGCTGTACAGGAGGATAGAGAAGTTGTTAAAGTACTTGCAAATCGAATTGGAGGTATTTATGCTGAAGAAGTTTTAAAAAGACTTGGAATTGATAAAAAAAGAAAATATTCGGAAATAAGTGAAGAAGAAAAACAAAAAATACGGTCTGAGATTGAACGGTTAAAGAATTCCGAAAAAGAACCACAGATCGTGATAAGAGACGGAAATTACATCGACGTAACTCCAATAAAGCTCTCTATATATGAAGAACTGGAAAAAAAGTATTTTAAGACCTTTAACGAAGCTCTTGATGAGTATTACACGAAGGTTTTTTCTGAAATTGTTGAAAAAAACACGAGTGTCAGTAAAGAACTTGAGAGATTAAAGAAAAGACTGGAGATACAAGAAGAAACTTTGAAAAGTTACGAAAGAGAAGCAGAGAGATATATGATCCTTGCAAATACTATGTACGCAAATTATCAAAAGATTTCAAAAATACTTGAAAGTCTTCAGGAAGCAAGGAAGAAAATGGAATGGAGAAAGCTAGAAGAAAAAATAAAGAACGATGAAAAAATATCCAAGTTTTTGAGGTTAGAAGGCAAAAAAGCCGTGTTAATCATAGAAGGACAAGAAATAGAACTTGATATCGAAAAAAATGTGCATGAAAATGCTGAAATCTACTACGAGGCTGCAAAAAAGGCAAAAGAAAAAGCTAACGGCGTTAAAGAAGCGATTAAAAAAACGCTTGAGGAGATAAAAAGGGTCGAAAAAGAGGAAGAGGTACGATTTCAGAGAAGTTTTAGAGTGAAAAGGAGAAGAGAATGGTTCGAGGAGTATAGATGGTTCATTACATCTGACGGCTTTTTAGTTATTGGAGGTAGAAATGCGAAAATGAACGAAGAGATAGTTTCAAAACATATGGAAAGCAGAGACCTCTTTTTCCACACTCAAACTCCGGGCGCTCCTGTAGTGATCTTAAAGCGAGGACAGGATGCACCAGAAAGTAGTATTGTAGAGGCAGCGGAATTTGCAGCAACGTATTCTTCACTTTGGAAAGAAGGAAAACATGTTGGAGAAGTTTATTACGTAACTCCAGAGCAGGTAAAAAGAGCTGCAAAGGCTGGAGAATATCTACCGAAAGGCAGTTTTTATATAACAGGAAAAAGGGAGTATATGACTGTAGAACTAAACTGTGCAATAGGTGTCGAAGTGGATAAGCTTAGAGTGATAGGTGGGCCAAAAAAAGCTGTACAGAAGTGGGCAGACTACTTGGTTGAGATAGAGGTAGGGGACAAGGAACACAACGATATAAGCGTAGAAATAGCAAAGAAACTTGTGGATATGGCTGGTGATGAGAAACATATATTGAGAGCGATAGTCAGTCCGGATGAAGTCGCAAAATTCTTACCACCAGGAAGGTCTAGAATAAAAGAATCATGAGTAAATTAGCTAAGAAACTTGCGAGAGAATATGGATACAGTGAATTTATAGTCAAAAGATGGTTAGATCTTTTCGGATACGAGACTGAGAAAATAATCGAGGCTTTTGAGAGAGGTATTCCAAAATATATAAGAACAAATTTATTAAAAACTTCTGAAAGTAAAGTTCTCAAACAACTTCAGCAAAGAGGTTTTGAATTAGAAAAAACAGAAGTACCCTTTTGTTATGAAGTTATAAAAGAACCTTACTCCATTGGTGCTACTCCAGAATTTTTGATGGGTTACTATTACATTATGGATAAAAGTTCCTGTGTACCGCCCATAGTTTTAGATCCAAAACCAAAGGAAGTTGTTCTAGATATGGCCGCATCACCGGGTGGAAAAACAACGATGTTATCTATGCTTATGAGGAACAAAGGAGTAGTTGTAGCTATTGAGCCGCAGAGAGATAGGATTCAACCGCTAATAGACAACATCCACCGAATGGGTGCTGCAAACGTTGCTATAGCATGTATTGATGGGAGAGATGCACAGAAGTTAGGTATAGAATTTGATAAAGTTTTACTTGACGCTCCTTGCAGCGGTGAGGGTGTTATTTATAAAGATCCGACAAGAAAATATAGCAGAGGTATGAAGGACATAATTTTTTGCTCAAGAATTCAAAAAGAGCTCATAATTTCTGCTTTTGACGTTCTAAAGTCAGATGGAATATTGGTTTACTCTACCTGCACACTTTCACCAGAAGAAAACGAGTTGGTAGTTGACCATCTGTTGTCATTAAGAAGAGCACAGGTCGAAGAGATAGAATTTGGCGAGAGAGCTTTAAAACTCGACTCTCTAAAGTTTAAAGATGAGGTTTCGAAGGCCAGTAGATTTTATCCGCATAAACACAAAACTGCTGGATTCTTTGTTGCAAAGATCAGGAAGCTAGATTAGAGCGCAAAATTAAAAGCAACGCTGTAAATAGAACTGTGAGAAAACTAATTTCCGTAAAAAATTTTACAGCCTTTTTAACATCATCCAATTCGGGTTCTCTTCCCGGTAAAGAGTAGTAGCCGGGTTTTTCGAGTTTTACACCTAAAAAATAAGACGTTGCAGCGATTGTGGTTCCATTAAGCTTTACCCTGTTCTTTAAACCGTAAACAAAGCTTCCTCTCTTGAAAAGCTCGAAGAAAATTAAAGACAAACGAGCTGGAATGTAGTTGAGAACATCATCAAGCCTTGCTGCAAATTTTCCGAAGTACTCGTATTTTCCGGATCTATATCCAATCATCGCGTCGCATGTATTAACAGCTCTGAAAAGGATAGCTCCGGGAACTCCAAAGATTGCAAAGTATAAAAGTGGCGAAAAAACACCGTCTACAAAATTCTCGGATGTAGACTCTATAACTGCAGAGCATCTTTGGTTGAAAGTGAGTTTTCTTGTGTCTCTGCTTACTATCATCTGCACTTTGGACGGGTCCATATTTGATTTTATACAATTTTCTGCATGTTTAATCATGCTTTTTATTGAGAAGGAGCTGAAAAGCAAGTAAATCTGCCAGAGTAGATTGAAGGGATATGGAACTGGCAAAAATGCCAAAAATATGGCGAAGGTTACACAAGACAAAACACAAACAACTCCAAGCAAAAAATTTGAGATTTTACCTTTCAATTCAATTTTATCAAACACTCCAATGATCTTTCCAAACCAAACCGTAGGGTGAATTACTAGAGGTGGCTCAGCAAAGGCTAGATCTAACAAAAAAGCCGCGATAAGTACAGTAAGTTCCATCGGTACTTCCATTATTATCGCTTCGTTGTTAATATGTATTTTTCTATAATTTCCTTTAGAATTTTTCTCGTAAAGGGTTTTTCAATTACGTCTTTAGCACCAGCTTCGAGCATCTCGGCTTTTCGACTCTTGGCAAAAGCGGTGATTCCAATTATAATTGCTTTTGGATCTTTTTTAAGTATCTCTCTAGTCGCTTCTACGCCATCCATCTTTGGCATATATATATCCATAAAAACTAAGTCCGGTTTCATGACTTCGTAAAGCTTTACAGCCTCGTAACCATCCGCGGCCTCAACGACTTCATAATCCTTGAGCATGACCTTCAAGACCTCCCTTATTCCATCATCATCATCAACAACTAGTATACGGCAGTTCATCAAATTTAAGCAAATATCGGATTTTATAAAGCTTTCTTTCAAAAATGAAATTACCGCCTCAGGCTTTTTCCCAACTTTGTTTCGCTCTTTTTTACTTCCTCTCCTCTTATATACACTTCTTCTGGGAATACTGCTTTGAAGCCTTCGTAAGGTGTCCATCCACATAGGCTGTGGAGCTTTGAAGCCCTTATCGTTTCTACCTTCTTTAAATCAAAAACTACGAAATTTGCATATTTTTTCTCTTCAATTTCGCCATAATCTTGGAATCCAAAGATTTTTGCTGGATTTATAGCTATTTTTTCGACTAGCTCTTTAAAGCTTATAAGACCCTTCGAAGCTAAATATACAAAAATTGGATACATCACTTCTACTCCTGGAAAACCCGAAACTCCCTCTTTTTTCTCTTCTACCAGATGCGGCGCATGATCAGATGCAAGAACATCTGCTAAACAAAAATTTTTAAGAAGCCATTCAACTTCATACTTTTTCCTTAAAGGTGGATTCACGTTTATGAGATATCCGATCCTACTGTAGTCTTCTTCGCTAAGCAAAAGGTGGTGAGGTGAGAACTCAAAGGTGGATTTGCTTTTTGATATCATCTCCGCGGCATCCTTTGTTGATATATGGCAGAAGTGAAAATTGCCGATCTCTAAGCATTTTTTTATAGCTACAATCTCGGCTTCTCTTTTTCTGTACAAAAAGTTTGGATTACCTTTTTGAACAAATTTCGGATCTTCTGCATGGATCGTCAATTTATGTTTAACTTTTCCTAGCTCTCCATAGTCTATCTGAAAATTTTCATCGTTATGCTGAATAAAAACTTCCCCAACCGCAGGCAGAAAATATTTCTCGGAAATTTTTGAAATCGTTTCATTAATTTTTTCCAAGTTCCGCTTTGTTAAGGCCAAGTTTAGCGCATAATCAACGTAGGATTCTTTTTCAGCTTTTTTAACTCGTTCTTCATAGATCTCAAAATTTTCTATTGGTGGATTCGTGTTCGGTTGGTCGACAACCAAGCATATCCCGCCATAAAGGGCAGAGATGCTACCGCTTTCTATGGTTTCCTTGTGAGATTCTCTGAAATCTCTAAAATGTACGTGAACATCTATACCTGCTGGCAAGATTATACCATCTAATTCTCTTCCTTTTACGAGTTTGCCGATTCTTTTAATTTTTCCATCTTCAACCTCAATTCCAGCTTCGATAAATTTACCCTTGTAAAATATTTTTCCTCTGATCATTCAGCAGCTCCAAAAATTTTCTTTTTGCCTCTTTAACTCTCTCTGAATTCGGTCCGGAAAATTTTATCATCAGATGATCCGGCTTTGGGTAAGATCCAATCTGTACATCTGGAAAATCTTTAACGACCCTGTTGAGCTTTTCGAGAATTTGAGACTCGAATGCAAGAAGTTTAACAACTTCTTCACAGAATTCAAGCTTTTCAAACTTTTTCAGAATTTTTTCGAATGTGTTTTCCATCTCAGCAGGGACTCCTGGAAGTACAGCGATTTTCTCTAAAACATACGCTGGTGCTGCACCAACGTCGTTCCAGATTATTTCTGCCCCTTCCGGCACTGAAGACATTTTTTTTACAGCTTCTTCGTTTTTAATAAAATTCTTAAGGTGGTTGTAAACTTCTTCGCAAATTACGATCTTTTTGTTTAAAGCCTTTGCTACTGCCTCTGTTGTAACGTCATCGTGTGTAGCTCCAAGCCCACCGCTTACAATGACAAAATCAGCCCTTTTCACTGCATCTTCAATCTCCTTAGATATCTCTTCCACATCGTCAGGAACTGTTACAATTCTGAAAACTCTGTGTCCCATCTTTGTTAGCTTTTTTGCCATGTATGCTGCGTTGCTGTTGACGATATCGCCACTTAAAAGTTCGTTTCCAACGGTGATAATTACGAATTTCATAACTTCATCATTCTGCGATATATCCTGCCCTGCAGCCCATGGAAAACTGCAAAACCTTCGGCAAACCTTTGATCGAGCTTTTTGCTATCGAAGGAGGCCAATTCTTCTGAATAGAGCGAATAGGCTGAATACCTAGCTACAGGCATAGCAGATCCTTTATAAAGCTTTATTTTCACCCATCCTGTAACCCTTTCCTGAGTTTTGTCAATAAAAGCGTTTAGAGCATCAAATATAGGGTCGTTAACAAGACCGTAGTATATCAGCTCAGACCACTCCTCCTCGACGATCTTCTTAAACTTGAGCTCTCTTCTACTAAGAACCAACTTTTCCAGATCTCTGTGTGCTGTCAGTAAAACAGTTGCAGCTGGATGTTCGTAGTTTTCTCTCGCCTTTAGTCCAAGAACTCTGTCTTCCATCATGTCTGTTCTGCCAACTCCATAGTCTCCAGCGATTTTGTTTAATTTATTTACCAGCTCAAAAAACTCCATCTTTTTATCGTTCAAAGCAACCGGGACACCTTTTTCGAACTCTATTTTTATAATTTCTGGCTCATCTTTAGCTTTCCTAGGATCCTTCGTCCATTCGTAGATGTCTTCCGGCGGAATAAAGGAGGGATCTTCGAGTTTTCCACCTTCTATGCTCCTACTCCATATATTTTCATCGACACTATAAGGTTTTTCTTTTGTTGCCGGAACCTCTATCCCGTGCTTTTTTGCATACTCTATTTCCCATTCTCTTGTAAGGTTCAAGTCCCTAATTGGAGCTACAACTTTAAAGTCGTACTGTCTAAATATGTTTTCAAACCTAAGCTGATCATTTCCTTTTCCAGTACAACCATGTGCTACAGCGTCAGCTTTCTCGGATAAAGCTACTTCAGCGACCTTCTTTGCAATTACTGGCCTTGCAAGAGATGTGCCAAGTACGTAGCCCTCGTACTCTGCGTTAGCTTTTATAGCCATTTTAAGCATTTCAGCAAACTCCATTTTTGCATCTACAGTGTAATGCTTGTCCGCATATCTTCTACCTCTTTCTTCTGCTCTCTTAATTTCATTTTCTGGCTGTCCTACATCTACTGTAACTGTGACGACCTCTTTGAATCCATATCTCTCTTTGAGTAGAGGTATGCACACAGTTGTATCCAGCCCACCTGAGTATGCGAGAACGACCTTCATAGCGAATGTACAGGGAAGAAAAGATAAGCTTATTCCTCAAAAAATCAAGATAAAAAATAAAAATTAGCCATCCAATCCGTACTTCTTTGCATTTTCGTCAGCAATTTGTTGAAGTCTTTCAATAATCTCTTTCCCCTTTGGATGCTTTAAAAGATGTCTAAATCTTCTTTGAACTTTGAGGTATTCGATTACTGGCTTTCTGTCCTTTATTTTTCTGACTGAAACAAGTTTACCGTTCTCATACTCAACAATCGGATACAATCCAGTTTCAACTGCCAAACGAGCTACTTCTATACTCTGATTGCCATCAATTCCCCATCCTGTTACACAGGAGCTGTGGATCTGAATGTAAGCAAAGCCTTCTATGCTTGCAGCCTTCTTGACTTTTCTTCTTATATCTGCTGGAAAAGCTACTGAGGATGTTGCAACATAAGGACAGCCGTGAGCTAATGCAAATGCCACCATATCCTTCTTTTTTCCAATCTTTCCTGGAAAGATTTTTCCTACAGGAGTTGTAGTTGTAGCTTCTCCTGGAGGTGTAAGACCGCTCTGTTGATGTCCTGTGTTCTGATAGGCTTCGTTATCTAAGCAAATATATATGATGTTGTGGTTCCTGTCCATCGCTCCACTTAGCGTTCCAATGCCGATATCAGCAGTAGCACCATCTCCAGCGAAAACGACGATTTTTCCCTCATCTCTCCTACCCATGGCCTTTAAAGCTGCATCTATTCCAGCAGCAACGGCAGCAACGTTTTCAAAGAGCGAATGGATATATGGCACTCCCCAAGCATTTCTGCCATATTGAGAACTTATAATCTCCAAGCATCCTGTTGGATTTGCAACGAAGCATTTTCCATTTAACGCTTCAAGAGTATTTTTGACTGCAATTGTCAATCCACATCCGGGGCAGGCACCATGACCGCTACCAAAGAACTTCACGGTATCACCTCCTCAAATTCTTTATAACCTTTGAATGCAACTCCGGGTTTTTCCTTACCGTTTGCGACGTCTCTAATTATTCCTGCAAGAAAGTCCTTTGGCATATCTCTTCCACCCAAGCCAACGATGTAAGAATAGAAATCTGCTGAAGAATACTTGTATAGAGCAGATTTCAGTTCGATCGAAAGTGGACCTTCATAACCAAAGCTGACCGATCTATCAAAAACGACTATTTTTTCAGCGTTACTGAGAGCTTTTCTCAAATTTTCAACTGGAAACGGACGGAAGGTTCTAATTTTGATAAGTCCTACGTCTATACCTTCTTTTCTTAAATCGTTGACTACTTTCCTTAGCAATCCTACCAAAGAACCCATAGCGACAACAAAGATCTTCGCATCGGGGTATTCAACAACTATATGTCCTCCCCAGTCTCGTCCGCTAACCTCAGCCCATTCCTTGTAGATTTTCTCCATAACACTCTTCGCTCTCTCCATCGCTTGCTGCATTGCGACTCTGAACTCCATATAGTAGGCTGGTAAAGCGTAACAACCCATTGCTACTGGTTTTTTAGTCGTCAGATAGATTTGAGGCTGGTATGGTGGCAGAAAAGCATCAACAACCTCTTCTTCTAGAAGATCTACAGGTTCGTAAGCATGCGTTAGCTTGAAGCCATCCATACAGACCATGAATGGTAACAAAACTCTCTTGTCTTCAGCGATCTTGTAAGCTTGAGGAACTGCATCATGCGCCTCCTGATTATTTTCAACAAAGAGCTGCATTATTCCAGCATCTCTTAAAACCATGCTGTCTTGGTGATCATTCCAAATGCTTAGAGGAGCTGATAAAGCTCGATTTGTGTTCACAATAACAATCGGTAACCTCATCCCTGCAGCGTTAAAGAGGACTTCGCTCATTAAAATAAGTCCTTGGCTGCAGGTTGCCGAAAAAACTCTTGCTCCTGCCGCTGAAGCACCAACAAGAATACTTGCAGCTCCAAACTCAGATTCAGCAGTTATGTATTCGCAATTTTTCAGTTCACCGTTCGCATACATCTCAGCTAAATTTTCAACTATCTCGGTTTGCGGAGTTATAGGGTATGCGCATATAACATGCGGCTTACATAGCTTTACTGAATGTGCTACAGCATAAAATCCTCTTACGACCTTCTTCATTTAGTTCACCTCTATACTTTAAACAGCTCCTTCAGCTCCATTTTTATCGCACCCTGCGGACAAACGGAAGCGCAAACTCCACAACCTTTGCAGTAGTTGTAGTCAACGACAGCGTGCTTCTTGTCTTCAAACTCCTTAACTTCAATGCAAAGATCCGGACAGTACTGTTCACATATCTTGCAACCTGTACACTTTTCTTTGTCAACGAAAGCATGCATAGTTCCCCAGTCTCCTGTTTTATATTCAAGCGATTGTAATGGGGGGCATGAAGCTCCTAAATATATCTTCAGCTTCATTTACACACCTCCTCCATGTATCGATAAGCTTTTTCAACTACTTGAGCATTTTTGGCAGCAAGGTCACCTTCAAACCACTCTTTTATTGTTTCGACAAGTGTATCAAGTTTTACGAGCTTTGTAGCTCCAGCAAAAGCGCCAACCATTACTGTATTAGTTATCGGCCTTCCAAGCATCTCCATGGCAATTTTTGTTGCGTTTATTGTGTAGAGCTTTGCGTTCATAACTTCTGCTTTGATCTCCTTTCTTAGCTCTTCGCTGCTCTTTGGATAGTTTGCTATCACAACTCCTCCATTCTTTAGCCCGGCAACAACGTTTACAACACCTACAACAGATGGATCAAGCACTACAACGTAGTCAGGAGTATAGATTTCATCTCTTTCAACGATTGGTTCGTTGGAAATTCTCAAAAAGGACACTACAGGTGTTCCGCGCTTTTCCGCCCCAAACATCGGGAAAGACAGGGTGTAGTAGCCCTCTTTAAACGCCGCAATAGCTAGAATGTCTGCTGCTGTCACAACTCCCTGCCCGCCTCTACCGTGGAATCGAACCTCTATAAGAATACTAATCACCCCACCGAACTTTGTATAACGTAAATATAAATCTATTGGATCATATGTCAACACGTCCACAAAAAAGTAAAGAAATAAAAATCTTGGGGTCAAAAAGAAAGGATGAAAATTGCAATCTCTGGGAAAGGTGGCGTTGGAAAAACGACAATTGCTGCTATGCTTGCTCACGTTTTTTCAAAAAGAAACTACAGAGTTACAGCTATAGATTGCGATCCAGCATCTAACTTGCCTTCTGCACTTGGAATCAAAATAAAACCTAAACCACTTGCAGAGCTCAAAGATATCATTGAAGAGAGGGTTGTGGGGCCGATGGGTATGTACAGATTGAATCCCAAGGTAGACGATATATTTGAAGCCTATTCTGTTTATAACACTGATGGTGTTAGAGTTTTGGTTCTTGGAACCATCGAAAAAGGGGGAGAAGGCTGTTTCTGTCCAGAAAACGCTTTTTTGAGAGCGATATTAAGACATGCTATATTTAAAGAAAAAGATCTACTTATAATGGACATGGAAGCCGGAATAGAGCATTTAGGAAGGGGTACTGCAAGGGGTGTAGATCTTCTAATAACGGTAGTCGAACCTGGAAGCAGATCGGTAGAAACACTTGAAAAAATCGAAAAGTTAGCTTATGACATAGGGATAGAGCGGATAGCCGTTGTTGTAAACAAGTTTGTTGAAGGCGAAGAAGTCAAAAAGCTTTTAGAAAAAATCAGATATCCTATATTAGGCCTTGTACCGTTCTGTGAGTGTTTTATAAGAGCAGACATTGAAAACAAACCACCTTACGAGCTTTGCGATACAAAAGTTTTTGAGGAAATCGCAAATAAATTGGAGGAGATGCTGATTGAAGATAGGAGTGGTGATTAGAAAAGGAAAAGGGAGGAGGGCTGTAGAGTTATTTTCAAAATTTTTTGAAGTTCAAAGCTTTGAACTTCCAGATCATCTACCAGAACTCATAGAGGATCCAGAAAGCTTTCTAAAAATACCGGAATTTTTTAAGCCAGATATACTGATATCTTACGCAAATCATCCCGATATAAATTTAGCTTTATTAAAAAAAGCGTCAGAGATTGGAGTGAAAATGGTTATCTTCTCTGGCCCAAATGCAGGATCTCAATTTCAGCTAAAATCCAAGGGAGAAGAACTCGGAGTTAGGGTATTAGTAGAGGAGATCTGCTGTGCAACTCCAAAGATGGATGAATTTAAAGAATTTTTTGAAAAATTTGGAGCACCTGAAGTAGAAGTTAAGGTCGAAAATGGCATCGTAAGGGATGTCAAAGTTATAAGAAGCTCCTTCTGCGGTGCAACGTATTTTGTTGCGGAAAAAATTAAAGGCTGTAGCATAGCTGACGCTGGCAGAGCTGCAGGCTACTACACTCAAATTTTTCCATGTTTTGCTCACAGAGGGCTAGAGGGAGGAATTCATAAGGCAGCAAGAGCTCATAAAAGGGCGATAGAGAAAGCAATAGAAAAGGCTAAAAGTTAAAGTTCTTCTTGAAGCTTTTTTTCTACTTTTTCAACATACTCTCGCAGTTCTTTGTTCATCTTCAGCACAGTTAAGATCTCTTTGTAGTTCTTGTCGTTTACTTCTTCGATTCTGAGGGTATCTATAGCTTTATCTAAAAAAAGTTTAGCAATAGGCCCTATTTCTTTCCTAAGCTCTTCAAGCAATTTTTTGTAGGTGATCATTTAAGGGCCTCCTCCAAGCTTTGCATCGCAACCTTCAAACTCCTTCTTAATCTTTCTATGCTTTTTGAAAGTATCCCAATCTCATCATCTCTATCCTGGTGCGGAACTTCGGTATCCATCTCTCCGGCGCTTATCTTGTCTGCTGTCTTTGATATTTCAACGATTGGTGCAGTTATCTTTGAGTTTGTGAAGTAGATGAGAACAGCTATAAATACAACAGCTATAGCAAATGCTATTGCCAAATTTACATAAACTTGATTTGCTGCGTTCTCCAAGCTCTTATCTACTTCGCTTGCTATGTTTTCTGAAGGGTTTCTCGGATTCTTCATCAGGTCTTGGAAATATCCGTCGATATATGCAGCGGTGCCTACAACAAGCCATTGCTTATCCTGCAAAACTGGATCGTATATTTTAATCGTAGTGGGATAGTGGCATAAGTACTTTCTAACAGCTTCTTTAGTAGCTGGTTCAATCCAAGTGAAGTATCCGCACACTGGCTGCATAGCCTCTGGGTTTTCAGAGATCTTCAATATTAAATTATAAAGTTCAGGCATCGTTTCGTTCCATTTTAGATGGTAACCAACATCTAAATCCCAGTAATTTTGAGGCAAAGTTGGATGTGCAACTATCACCGCTCTTTTCTCACCTCTAACTATCCCTCCAACTCCAACCCACGTGTATTCTCTAGCCGGTGCATCTTTTGCGCCCCAGCTTTGTAGAGCGATCTTTAGGAATTCTGGATCATTTATTAAATCACGTGTTGTTAAATTTGGATTTTCTTTCATCTTCATATTCACGTAAGTCTGGACTTGAAAGGCCACATCTTGGGCCTTCATGTAAACGACGTTTTCTCCAGCTTTCGTCAAATATTGCTGACTAACACTCATAACTCCTTCCTTGGCATCGTCACTAAACTTCACCAATCCCATCAAAGTTAGCTGAGCAAGAACTGCCAATGGCACGATGCTGGCCAATACAACTATAACCAAAATCTTCATTGAGAGCTTCATCTTCTAACCACCTCAACAGAGTCGTTTACTTTGGCTCCTATCTTATCTCTAACCCAACTTGGAAGAATTATAAAACCTGGTTTTGAATAAAACAGAACTCTCATGTTTATGCTCCCGTTTTTCTTTACCGTAACATACTCCCCTTCCTTTACTCCAAGTTTAAGTGCTAAATCCTCAGATAAAAATGCAACATCGCTGCCCTCGAAGTCATACTTTTGAGTGTAAGCCAGATCCACTCCTATTCTAGCATTGACTAAAGACTCTTGAATTTTTTCCTTTGTTTCTGTAGTTTTAAGACTTTCTTTCATTTTTAAAAACTGTTCTGATTTTGTTTTCTCTGAAGCGGACTGTTTTAAGTACTTACCTATCTCGAAAACCAGTTTTTCTGGTGGCAGATCTAAGATACTTTCGAGAACGTTTTCCGGGATGATCCCCTCGTAAATCGATTTCAATTCGTACTTTTGAAGCTTTTTGTTAAGTTCTCTTATTTTCTCTTCGAGTTCTCTGATCTTCGCCTCCTTCTCTGCCAGCAGTTTTTCGCAGTCACTCATCATAGTCCCTCCTCATTGTTATTATTAGATAACCACAGGTCTAAAATAAAAAATTTTTGCAATTTGGTTATCAATAAAAATCGTAATTAAAATACCAATACGAATGCTGGATATTTCAGGCGGGAAAGATTTAATTTGTTAGTTGTAGATTGTAACTGATGATAGAAGCCTGGCTACTTGATGCAGATTACATAACTTTAGATGAGCGAGCAATCATTAGACTTTGGTGTAAAGATGAAAATGGGATCTTTTTAGCGTATGATGAATCTTTCAAGCCATACTTCTACGTTTTTGGCGCTGATGAGGAGCTAATAAAAAGTGCTTTTAAAAAAGATGTAGGCCCAGAATCCTACGAACCAATCAAAGTAAAGAGCTTGGGCAAAGAGATGGAAGGTTACAAGATAATTGCAAAACATCCCCAGCATATTCCAACGCTGAGAGAGTACTTTGGAGAATTTTGTGAAGTCAGAGAAGCTGATATCCCATTTGCATATCGGTACCTCATCGATAAAGATCTGAGCTGCATGGATGGTGTAAGAATTGAGGAGAAAGAAGTTCCAGGAAAAATAAGAAGTTACAAAATTTGTAGCATTGAAAGATTACCAAAGTTGGATTTCCCTGATTTAAAAATGCTTGCATTTGACTGTGAAATGTTGTCAAACTTTGGAATGCCGGATCCTGAAAAGGATCCAGTTATAGTTGTCGCTATAAAAACCGAAAAAGATGAAGTCGTTTTTGAAGGGCATGAGAGGGAAATTCTAGAGAACTTCATCAATTTCATAAAGAAGTATGATCCGGATATAATCGTAGGCTACAATCAGGACGCTTTCGACTGGCCATATATAAAAAAAAGATGCGAAAAATGGAAGATACCTGTAGATATTGGAAGAGACGGGTCGAAATTAACGATAAAAGGCGGAAGACCAAAGATAGCTGGACGTTTGAATGTGGATCTTTACGACATAGCTTTAAGAATACTAGATGTGAAGGTTAAAAAGCTTGAAAATGTAGCTGAGTTTTTGGGAACTAAAATCGAAGCTGAGGATATTGAAGCTAAGGACATACATAGATATTGGACGAGCGGTGAAAGAGAGAAGGTGATAAACCACGCAAAAAGAGATGTGATGCACACGTATCTTATAGCTAAAGAGCTGCTCCCAATGTACTTCGAACTCTCCAAGCTGATCAAATTGCCTCTAGACGATGTAACGAGAAGTGGTAGAGGCAAGCAAGTAGAATGGTTACTCCTAAGTGAAGCTAAAAAGATAAATGAAGTGGCTCCAAATCCGCCTGAAATCGCTGAAAGTTATGAGGGTGCCTTCGTTCTTGAACCAGCAAGGGGTTTACATGAGAACGTCGCATGCTTGGATTTTGCAAGCATGTACCCGTCGATAATGATCGCATACAACATAAGTCCAGACACTTACGGCTGCAGCGAAGATTGCTATACAGCACCTGAGGTGGGACATAAATTTAAAAAAGAACCTGCCGGTTTCTTTGCAAAGATAATCCGCAATTTAATTGAGAGAAGAAAGGAAATTAAAAGGGAGATGACAAAATATAGCAGCGACAGCGCTCAATACAAACTTCTAGACATAAAACAACAAACTTTGAAGATACTTACGAATTCGTTCTATGGCTACATGGGCTGGAGTGGAGCGAGATGGTACTGCAAAGAGTGTGCTGAGGCTACTACAGCTTGGGGTAGATATATTATTAAGAGAGCAGCAAATTTAGCTGAAGAAATGGGTTTTGAAGTTTTATACGGCGATACAGACAGCATCTTTTTAAAGAGGCCTGGAAAAAACTTAGAGGAGCTATCAAGGGACATAGAGATTTTTATAGGTAAAATTTCTGCAGAGATGCCCGTACAAATAGAGGTTGATGAATATTACAAGGCAATCTTCTTTGTTGAGAAGAAAAGGTACGCCGGGATTACGGACGATGGAAGGATCATCGTCAAAGGGTTAGAAGTTCGTAGGGGGGACTGGTGTGAGTTGGCAAAAAGGGTTCAGAGTGAGGTTATAGAAATAATTCTTAAAGATAGGGACCCCAAAAAAGCTGTAGATTACGTAAAGAGAGTCGTAGATTCCATAAAAGCTGGAAAAGTACGTTTGGAAGATGTTGTAATATACAAAGGTCTAACGAAGAAGCCATCAAAATATGAAGCTGTGCAAGCACACGTTAAGGCTGCTTTAAGGGCTGCAGAAATGGGGATAATCTACTCGGTTGGATCGAAGGTGGGTTATGTTGTGGTAAAAGGCTCAGGAAATATAGGTGATAGAGCTTACCCGATAGATCTAATAGAGAATTTTGATGGAGAAAATCTGATTGTGAAGTGTAAAAGCGGTCGCGAGGTAAAGAAACTCGACAAGGATTACTACGTTGATCACCAGATAATACCTGTTGTCCTGAGAATAATCGAAAGGTTCGGTTACAGTGAAGCATCGCTGAAAAGCTCTTTCCAAGCAAGTTTAGAAAAATTTTTCTGAAAAAATTTCAGTACTCTCTAAATCTTGCAGCAGTTATCAGTTTTACGTTAAGAACCCCCCTAAGTGCCGTGAGTTTGTCAAGCAACTTTTTAATGTTACTCATATCTCCCCTAACGAGTACCAACTCCAGACATTGGTTCTCATCCAAATGAAGATGAACGCTTGCAGTTATCAAGTTTCCGAACTCGTGCTGAAAGTCAGTTATAGCATCAGTAACACCTCTAACACTGTGGTCGTAGATGACACTTATAGCACCAACTATGTCCCCCTTCTCCATCTCAAGCCATCTGTACTCAGCTAGATAACTTCTGATAGCGTCTCTTATTGCCTCACTTCTCGAAGAGTAACCTCTTTCACTAATTACCTTGTCAAAATCATCGAGAAGGTTTTTGGGCAAGCTAACACCTATTCGTGTTATTTCCTCTTCCATAGATAGCAACTTTTCTTCAATTATATAAAGCTAACTAAGAAGTCTAACAACTTCCCCCATCCCTTTACTTCTACCCTCTCTAAATATAAACTTCTGACCCTCAAAAATTAGATTTGGCCTGTACTTGAATCTCATCCTTACTTTTCCCCTATCTCCAGCTTTTAAGTATCCTCTATCAACACTTTCAAAAACTACCGTTTCTGAGATCGTTTCCAAGTGGACTACAGGTTCATATCCTGGTTTTATTAAAGTTGGATGCGTAAAAACGATAACATCTGCCTCAAATTCCGTTGTTGATTTATACAGTTTTTTTGTTAAAGCCATTCCTCGTCTTAATTCATCGTATCTTACGTTTTTGAGCGCTATACCTACTATATCTCCAATCTTTGCTTTCTCAATTCTGAAATGATGCATTTCAATGCTCGTTACTCTGGTTTTAACAAAACTTCCATCTCTAAAGGGTCCTAAGTAAACTTCGTCTCCTTCTCTAACTTCGCCAGCTTTAACGCACCCGCTAACAACTGTACCAACTCCGCTTACCCTATATACTTTGTCGATGTACATTAAAAAATCGCTACCAGCTGAGTACTTCTTTGGAAGATGTAAAAGCAAGGTTTCAAGATGATCGTAGCCCTTAAGTGTTATCGCTGAAGTCAAGATGATTGGTACAACGAGATCATTATTACTAACCAATTTTGCAGCTCTTTTTGCATCCTCTAAGTTGTTAACAATTACTGGAACTCTACCGACTGATTTAAGCAGTTTCGAAACATCCTCAAATACTTTTTTAAGCTTTTCAGAGTCTACCATATCTATCTTTGTTAAAGCCACAATGACTGGAATCTCCATCGCTATAAGAATGCCAAGATGTTCCTTGGTCATCCTCATAATTCCATCGTTTGCTGCAACTACAAGCAGCCCATAATCTATTTTTTGACCAAGCAAACCCCTAATCGTCGTTCTTAACCAAGGTTCATGTCCAACAGTATCTACGAAACTAACAAGTTTTGTTGAATTTTCAACCACCAACGCTTTTTCAGTCTTACTTGCTGGATTTTTCATTCTGATAGGCTTTCCATCTTTGAAACCAAGGATTGCAAAACTCAATTCAGCACTTAAACCTCTTTCGATCTCATGTTTTAGAACATCCAAATATATCCTCGTAGCCCCATCACCATTGTCGGGTTTTCCAGATATCAAACAACCAACCAATGTCGACTTTCCATGATCGACATGTCCGGCTGTTCCTACGAGTATGTGTTCTTTTGGTACCTTTTTTGTGATCTCAACTATACCTACTCTACCCTCACCAACCTCATACTCTTCAACAGCGCTAATTTCAGCTTCTATCTCCGAGGCTATTTTTTTTAGAACTTCGATCGTTTCACGGAACGCTTCTTTAGATATACCTCTTATAGATCCCGAGTCAGCTACACCAATTACGTAGTAAGCTGTACCCTTACCCATTATTATACGATGATTCATCTGACATGCAAGCTGTCTGAATCTATCCTCCTTGAGATGATAGGAGGTCAAATATTCTTTGAATTCAACATTTTCTCCTTCACCTTTTTCAAGCAGAGTAAGGAGCTTTTGCACAATCATTTTTGACATGAAGATTTAAAAATTGCTACCGAAACCCTTATATAGAAGTACCTATCCACTCAAATCTGCAGGAGGTGGTTGAATGGCTACGCTGCAGGGTACACCTGTGTTGATACTGAAGGAAGGTACGCAGAGGACAGTTGGTAGAGATGCGCA
>JASFYJ010000001.1 GCA_030055525.1 Archaeoglobales archaeon
ATAAGCGGAGCTGCACCTTTACCAGTTGAAGTGAAGAAGCGATGGGAGGAAACAACTGGAGGAAAACTCGTTGAAGGCTACGGATTAAGCGAGGCTTCACCAGTTACACATGCAAACCCTCTTTACGGTATAAATAAGGCAGGAAGCATAGGGATACCTTTGCCAGATACCTACGCCGTCGTTGTTGATGACGATGGTACAATTTTACCTGTAGGTGAAGAGGGTGAGCTTGCAATCTATGGTCCGCAGGTTATGAAGGGATACTGGAACATGGAGGAGGAGACAAGAAAAGTACTCATAAACGGCTGGCTTTTAACCGGAGATATAGCGAAGATGGATGAAGAAGGTTACTTCTACATAGTTGATAGAAAGAAGGATATGATAATCGCTGGAGGATATAACGTTTATCCAAGGGAGGTTGAAGAGGTTCTTTATGAACATCCAGCGGTTCTTGAGGCTGCAGTTATTGGTGTGCCCGATCCGTACAGAGGAGAAGCTGTTAAGGCATTTGTTCAGTTGAAACCCGAATATAAGGGGAAGGTAACTGAAGAGGAGCTAATGAAATTCTGTAAGGAGAAGCTTGCGCCTTACAAGGTTCCGAGAAGTATAGAATTCAGAGATGAGCTTCCGAAAACACTCGTAGGAAAAGTTCTAAGAAGAGCCTTAAGGGAAGAAGAATTGAAAAAGATGGGCAAAAAGTAGCTAAACTTTAAATTTTTCAACCCTTTTAACTTTCACAGCAGCTCCTTTGTCATTTTCAACCATCTCTTTTCCACTCATAAGAGCTATCCCAACTCCGTATACTTCATCAGAGCAAAAAACAACTGTATCGTTTGGTCTGATTTTCTCATCGGCTTCAATTATTCCAGCTGCAAATATTGTTCCTTTGGGAATGAAGTTATCTATTATAACAAGATACTGTTTTTTAGCTATAAGTTCTTTTGCAAACTCTCCATAAACGTCGAGCATGCCATAGATAGTATCTATCCTCGCAACTCTATCTCTTCTGAAAAATTCAAGTTCAGGATATTTTCCTTTGGTTTTAGCTGTAAAGGGGATACCAAACTGATATTTAGAAATTTGTGGCAAGATGTAGTCGAAGAAGTTGTACTCTTCATCTTCAAGTTTTGAGTTCAAATTCTTTAGAGATCTTTCGCTAAGAAGACCATCTTCAGCGGTAAAATGCACCTCGTAGTCTCTCAAAGCTCTCTCTACAACCTTCCTGTATCCTCCTTCAACGTGAGCTACGACTCTCTCAAATTTACCCTTTTCTACAAGCCTCCTAAGCCAGTAAGATACACTTTCTATCTCTTCTTCGCTCCAGTATCCAGTAACAGGGGTGTCGTAGTTGCAAGCCGGATAAATTAGTTCAAACTCTCTTGGAACCACAAGCGGAGAAGAAACTATTATCTCGTTTACCCTCACCTTTACGGCTTCTCTGATCAATCTGTGGGTTTTTGAGATGAAGTAGGGTTTTTTGGCTGTACATGGTAAAATCAAGAGCGTTTTTGTTTTGCCTTCGTAGCATTCGACTACCTTTTCTAGAAAATTTTGAACTTCAAACCTGTATGGGCTTTCAAGAGATGAGAAATAACACTTTGACTTTTTAAATCTCGAAAATAAGCTTTTTTCAGACTCAAAATCGGAAATCCTTAGTGTTGCGGTAAGTTCTGGGTCTATTTTTACTTTCGATTCGACGTAATTCCTAAGTTCCTCTTTTTCGATCAACTTTCTGCACTTCTCAACTTCTTTTCTTAATACTTCGCTGTTGTGCTTTGCAACGTTTTCAAAATTCAGTTCATCGCAGTATTTGCAGCTACAAAGACCTTTTGCTTCAGCCACTGGAATCTCAAATTCATCTGCAAAAAATATCCCATTGTAGGCTTTAGATATGGCGAGTATATTGTCTACCATATCTGCCCCTAGATAGATGAGTAACGAAACGTTTTTTGGCGTAGCAGAAGCCACCGCATATAGAGGATTTTTGCCTCTAACTTCGTCAAATACTCTAACTAACTCTCTTGGAGATAAGGAACTTAGTCCAGTGAGTATTTTTATTTCTCCGTCTGGCAGCAAGGATTTGTCCAGTTCTATTACAAATTTTGCAGCGTAAGGAGCTTTTCCAAAATTTATCTTTTTTATAAAATCTAAATCTTTTTTTAAGTAGTCTACCATTGTGGGCGTTTTAATACCTTCAAGCTCTCCAATCCTTGCAAATCCATCACGTTTCTCTTGATAAAACATGAAGCTCACCATTTTCTGGAAGTTCTTTCATGTATTTTTCCCATCTTTTGGATACATAGATTTTGAATTTAACATCTTTTTTCTCGTTCATCAATTTTTTGAGGTTCTCCACTGCCTGTATTATCGCCTCATCCTCAATTAAATCCTCTGGAGGAATTTCAGCATGTCCAGCAGGAAAACTCTCCATAAGTTCTGCTGGAACAGGTCCAAATACTGGTCGAAGATAAATTTCTGCCAAAATACCAAAATCCGAGGATACAACTACTTCTCCCCCAAATTCTATGTTCTTAACAGCTTCAACATGCCTCATTACACTCGGTCTGTAAATGCTTTCGACGCCACAGTACAGAAACTTCTTCTTTATTTTTGGATCGAAGAGTTCTAGGTGTTTTGAGTAGTCTTTTATCAAACGCCAACCTGCTAGAAGATACGGATGAGATCTAATACGTTTCTCTACGAGTTCAAAGAGTGACCCCTCTTTTATCGCCTGCTTTATCGTTTTTATTTCTTGGAAGCTTACATAAAGGTTGTGCTCAGCGATCAACCTTTCTCTCTCTTTCTTGTTCATCTCTTTCATCTCTTCCGGTGTATATCTTGTACAGACAGGACAACTGCATGGAAAGTAATGCAGATCTACAAGCTTCTTTGTTCCGTAGATGGTCATGTATCTGTCATCTTTAGCGTAGAGAGCATAAGCTGCAGAATCGAATATATCGCAGCCCATAGCTACAGCCATACTGAAAACCATTGGGTGTCCACAGCCAAAAAGATGTATCGGCTCAACTCTGATCACGCTTCGTACTTCTAGGATTATTCTAGCCAGATCTAAAAATCTATAAGAGTCCAAAAGAGGTACCACGGCACCTATAGGATATACATCTCCTCCAATTTTCTTTACAGCTTCAGCGGATCTTCTTCTTAAATCTGTAAAAGTAGAACCCTGAATTGGTAAGGCTAAAAGAGATCTGCTAATTATGTCTCTTGCTTCCTTCTCTCTTTGAAGAGTTTTTTCAAGGTCTTCTTCTGCAGTATCTCTTTCAGAATCTGGAGGAGTAGGTATATCCAAGGGGACGACTATATCTGCACCTATCCTTTCTTGAAATTCTACTATTTCTCTGTTCGTAACTTCAACATCTCCATAGACCATCAATTGATAACTTCCGCTGTCAGTCATCACAGGTATATCTACATTTAAAAATCTGTGCAGACCCTTTTCCTCTACTTCTTGTTTGGCGGTTCTGTATAAAATGTATGCGTTGGTTATTATCGCTTCGGCACCGAACTTTCTCATTTCAGATGCATCGATAAGTGGTATGTTCGGGTTTACAACTGGGAGCAATGCAGGTGTTTCAAAAGTACCGCTCGGTGTTTCGATTCTACATATTCTCCCCATTACGTCTTTGTCAAGTATCTCAAACTTTTGCATCAGTAAAAGCATGAGTTTAAGAATAAAGTTGTTTGCCTCTAAATCAGAGGTGGTAGTGGAACAGCTGTGGGGTTTGATCTATGCTGCAATGGCTTCGAAGTTATTTTAAATTCTCTGTACAATCTTCTTTATGCCAAAATTGTTAGCTGGTAAAAACGGTGTGCTCGCTTTAAAGGTATCAAAAATGACTTCTTATCCTATATGCTACTATCAGATGTTCCGGTATCCGGATGGGGAGCTATATTTTCGACTTACAAGCGATGTTGAGGGAGAAGATGTTATAATCTTCAATTCTCTTTATCCTGATCCGGAAAAGGCTATCTTCGAAATTGCATTGATGTCTGATGCGTTGGTAAATGCAAATGCATCCTCTATAAATTGCGTAATCCCCTACTTTGCTTATTCTAGAAGTCAGAACAGAATGCATGGAGAAGCTTTACCTATAAGCGTCATAAATAGGATCCTGAAATCTTCTGGAATCAGAAAAGTTTATACCGTGGATTTTCATATACAAAAGAACGTTTTTGATTTTGAATTGCAAAATATAACTGCAATGAGAGATCTTGGAAAATACTTCGCAGAAAAATTCGGGAAAAAAGTTAACTTAATCGCTCCTGACGAGAATGCTGTATTTTGGGCAGAAGAATTTGCTAAAGAAGTTGACTGCAAAGACATCATAGTACTTAGGAAAATGAAGCTCGACATCGAAAGCTTCGTACTTGAGCCAATGAACATAAAGATCGGGAAAGC
The DNA here is from genome assembly GCA_030055525.1 of Archaeoglobales archaeon. Lineage (GTDB taxonomy): Archaea > Halobacteriota > Archaeoglobi > Archaeoglobales > Archaeoglobaceae > WYZ-LMO2. The sequence goes on from JASFYJ010000001.1 coordinate 4,421, forward strand.
AGCAGTAATAGTTGATGACATTGTTAATTCGGGAGCGACAGTTGTTCAGGCTGCAAAGATTGCAAAAAAGGCAGGCTGTGAAAAAATCTACGTTGCATGTACACATGCAATTTTAAGCGATGATGCTTTGCAGAGGATTTTTGCAGTCGGTGTAGAGGGGATGATTGCAACAGACACAATTTTAAGCCCAGTAAGTTACGTAAGCGTAGCTAAGAATATAGCGGATGCGATAATAAAAGACTTCAGCTGAAATCTTTTATTGCGTTTTCAACAACCTTTTTTCCGACTAACTTCTCTGCTATAGATCTTTTTTCAATTAAGTCTGAAATGCTTTTAATTCCAGCATTGAAGAGCTTTCTAGCCCTCATCCTTCCGATTCCTGGGAGTGAAATCAGTTCAAGAAGTTCTTCACGGACACCATATTTAATGCGGGTACTAAGTTTTGGAATGTTTCTTCCGAGCATTTTAGCGATTCTTTCAGCTGAACTACACAGCCACTCTGCTCTTTCGACAATTCTTCTTAAATCTCCTGGGGCTATTCCGTACTTTTTACATATCTGATCTTCGTTCAATTCATTTATCCAATCTCTTAAGCAAAAAGTCGTTTTAACTTCCTCAAGAAACCAGTCGTAATCGATCGAGTAAACCGATGGATAGTAATTCAGTTCATCTTTTAGTTCAAAAGCATCCTCCTCAACCCAGTCGTCATCTTTTAGAACTCTTAGCCTTTCCATATCTGGAGTTCTGCATATCAAGTGAAGGACCCCGAGCTCCGAAAGTTTTTTCTGTGTTATCGTCTCGTAGAATATGTAACCTGTGAGCGGATCTATGTAAAGTCGGTTGACCAGGTAGCCCAGCTCAGTGGGAATTAATTTTTTTTCGAATTTTATCATTTTCCAGCTTTCAAGTTGAATCAGAACCTTTTCTACAATAAAATCGATTGGCCCATCGTTCTGTTTTCTGAAGAGCGTTTTGTTTAAGAAACTTTCTATATCTTTTCTATCATTAAATCCGTCACATATTAAAGATAGAACGTGAGACCTTAGCTTGACTTCCGAAGCCAACTTAGAGATAACAGGCTCCGGTTCTCCGTAGATGTATTTTTCCGCCATCTCTTTTCTATTCGTTACAACTATCGCCTCACCAACCTCATCCATTCCTGGTCTACCAGCTCTGCCGGCCATTTGTTTGTATTCCATTACTTTTATTGGTTTTGAGTAGCCATCGTAGCGGTAAATGGATTTGATGATGACCCTCCTTGCAGGCAAATTAACCCCTGCAGCCAGTGTTGGAGTTGCAACAACTATCTTGATCTCTCCTTTTCTGAAAGCTTCCTCTACTATCTCTCGCTGCGAGGGCAAAAGACCGGCGTGGTGAAAGGCCACTCCATGTTTAATGCAGCTTGCAAGTTTTCTACTCATTTCTCCCTCATTTTCCATCAGGATCGCTTTGGCAAGATCTTCACAATTGGCAAGCTTCATTTCCGATAATTTTTCTGCTGTACATTCTGCGGATCTTCTCGTTGGCTCAAAAATCAGTACACCTCCAGAATCTTTGATGATATCATCTAACTTTACTTTTAACCTTCTACCATCTACCATCACCAACTCGTTTTTTATGTAATATCCTTCTATAAGCGGAACTGGACGCCAGTTGCTGTAGTAACATTCGGCATTTAGCCATTCGGCTATTTCTTTGTAGTTCTTGACCGTTGCTGAGAGTCCAATTATTCTGGCACTTTCAAGCATTTTTGTTATAAAAACTTCTAAATTCACACCTCTTTCAACATCGTCGATCAAATGTAGCTCATCAACAACCAAACAACCGATTTTGGACATCCATCTTGCCTTATTTCTTAATAGAGAATCCGCTTTTTCACAAGTTGCTATAATTAGATCACAATCGGCAAGGTAGTCATCTGTGGAGGAGTAATCTCCTGTCGATATTCCAACCTTTATACCTATTTTTTCCCATTTTTTAAAACTTTTGTACTTTTCAGAAACGATCGCTTTAAGAGGGGCAACGTAAAGAGATTTTCCACCGTTAAATATCTCTCTTATCATTGCAAGTTCTGCAAGAAGTGTTTTACCAGCTGCTGTAGACATGCAGATTAGGAGATTTTTATCGCTAAAAACGTATGGAAGAGCTTCAGCTTGAGGTGGGAAAAGTTTTGAAATTCCAGAGTCTTTGAGAACATCTACAACTGTTTTTGGTAAACATTTTGCAATTTCATTCACGTCCACAAAAGTTTTTAACCTCCAAGATAAATATTTTTTACGAGGCGATTGAAAAGATTAATGAATTCAATTTCATAGGCAATCAAGATGAATAGAAGCATCAAATCCTCATTGGGTAAGTTAAGCGTAAACATAAACGGAGACAGTAGGGTGGATTGGGTGCAAAGAGCTAAACTTATAGAGAAGGCTGGATTAAGCACAGTTTGGGTAGGAGAGTTCGATCAATTTCTCGATCCTTTTGAGGTGGCTGAAAAGATAGCTCAGGAAACTTCTTTAAATGTTGGTTTTGGTGTTTTGACGGTAAAAAGACCTTTAGAAGAAATAATAAAAAAACTCGAAGAGCTTAGAAAAATTTTTGGAGAGCGGTTTATAGTGGGGCTGGGGGCTGGAAAATATGATGCTGCCAAGCTGGCGTACATGAAAGTAAAAAAGTATGCGGAGTTATTAGCAGATGATTATCCAGTTTTTATAGGCGCTTCATCCCCAAAACTTGCCGATCTATCGGAGAGATTTGATGGATTATTGATAAACGCTGTAAAGCCAGAATTCGTAAGATGGCTAAAAAGAAGGACATTTAATGCCTCTTATGGGCCATCTCTCCTGCTACCGAGCGATTATGAGATAGACTTAGTTTTAGCCTCTTTACTTGTATTTTTGGGGCATAAAAGGTTAGTTCTTGAGTTTGGTTTAGCTCGGACATTTCGAGATCTAAGTTGTTTAAATATAGATGATCTGATTAAAAAGAGAATGCTTGGCTTAAACTTGGATGAGCCAAAAGTCAAAAATTACAGAGATTTTTTAGTTGAGAACTTCGCAATATGCGGTAGGGAAGACTTATTTATCGAGAAGTTGAAAAACCTATTAAGTTACTGTGACCATGTTGTGCTAGCGGATCCTTTTTTTAGGGATCTCAAATCCCTAGAGTTTTTGGAGGTGTTGGTATGCGAAGTGTGTTGAATATCATAAACCCCTACGATCCAGGGATTTTTCCCGAAGACGTTGGAGAAGCCATTCAGCTAGCATCAAATGAGAACCCATACGAGCCAAGTGAAAATGTAAAAAAAGCATATTTAGAAGCTTTGAAGAAAATAAATAGATATCCAAGCGCTCATTACAGAAAACTAAAGGAATATATAGCGGATTACATAGGATGCGATATCTCAAACATCTCCGTCGGTTGTGGAGCAGGCGAGCTGATCGGAAGAATTTGCGATTGCATCGCTGATGAACTTGATAAAGTTGTAATACCAGTTCCGAGTTTTACGCTCTATGCTATATACGCGATGCTAAGAAATACAAGTATTCAGAATCCTTATTTTCCAAATTACGAGGTTGAAGCAGATGTAATTGCTGAAATGAGGCCGAAGCTCGTTTTTTTGTGCTCACCGAACAATCCGACTGGTAATACCTTGAATAGAAAAACCGTAGAAAGGATAGCAGAATTTTCCGAATACGTGGTTCTGGATGAAGCTTACGTAGAGTACGCCGATGAAAGTCTTGTAGACTTGGCTATGGAATATGAAAACTTGATTGTACTTAGAAGTTTCTCAAAATTTTTTGGATTGGCTGGTTTGAGGATAGGTTATTGCATATCTTCGCCCAGAATAGCTGAAGCTATAGAAAAAGTTCGTTTACCATTTGCAATCTCCCAGCCAGCAATACATTGCGCAATCGCAGCTTTAAGTGATCTTGAATACTACAAAAAGCTCAGAGATATCACGATTCAGGAAAGAGAGAGACTCTACAAAGAACTTAAGAGTTTTAAATGGCTTAAAGTATTTCCATCCAAGGCGAATTTTATATTCGCAAAGACATCCATAGATGGGCTCGCGGAAATGTTGTTGGAAAGGGGGATAATTGTAAGGTCTATAAGGAGCCTGATCGGCCTCGAAGGCAGTCATGTGCGTATAACTGTAGGTAGAAGGGAAGAAAACGATATCCTTCTGAATGCCTTAAGATCTATAGATGAATCAATAGGTGGCAAGACCTCTACAAAGTAAAAATATGGCCGCATACTCTGGAACTTTTATTACGTCTCCGGGCTTAGCTCTAACATTAACATCTTTGATCCTAACCGTGACTTTCTTTAGAACCCTGACGCTTACTTCCTCATCACCGAAAACGACTGCATCGCTTAAAGGGTCAAAAATCTCAACATCCTCCACTTCAACGACAGCTAATCCAGTTTTTCCATGTAAAGTTCCAGGCATTCGAATCAACCTTTTCGTATCCGCAGTGACGGGAGCATCTACGTAAACTCTAAGCTTTTCAATGGCAACTTCGATAGTGGATGAAAATCTTTTAACGTATGCTTCAATTCTACGTCTAATAGTCGAATCCAACCTTAAGTCTGGATTGTTTATGGTCAAATAATCTACTATCTCTCTCCTCTCTGCCGAACCGAGTTCTAAAAAATCTTCACTTGTCACATGGATATGGTAACCTCTACCACCTGAAAAGTAAACTTTCGTATCTTCCTCATTAATCCCGAAGTCCCTCTTAAGAATAGTTAACAACTTTTTTACCTCTCTTTTGGCCATTTTAAGCGAACTTTCGATTGATTTGATCTTCAATGGCAAATGATCGGCATCTATATCAAAAACTAGGTCCGCTGCAAGCCAACCCTTCTTATCCATCGAAGTTTCAGCTGGATTTTCATAGTAGGCTGAGGAATAGTATACATGTGCTGGTAAATTTTTCAAAACGTAACTCTGGAAGTCTTCCTCGCTCTTGAATGCTAAATGTCTATGCATTATAAATTCAGGTAAGGATGAGAAAGGAACAAAAGCAAATTCTCTTTTTTCAAAATCTTTTGGTAATTTAATTTTAGATTTTGAATAATATTCTTTAAATTTTTTTTCGATAAACATCTTAGCCAGCATGATTCCTACTCTTATCTTAGGACATAAAAATAGGTACCTTTGTAATTTACGAGTTTGCCTTCCGGAAAATCACCGTAAAGTGGCTTTATTATACAATCTGCATTCACTTTTTGGGAGACAACTCTTATAGGCTCAAAAATCTCGGGTGGGGGACGTATAGAGTAGATAAGAGATGCACCTCTGTATATTTCAATTTTTGGACTTCTGACATCGTCGATAAAGTATTTGACATACTTTGGAGTTTTAGCATCTTTTAGGTCGGTTGCATAGACCTCAAAACCATTCTTAGCTAGAATTTTAGCTACTTCAAAGTAGTGACCAATTCCTATTTCAACTACTTTACCTCTGTAATTTCTGATGATGTACTCTGCAAGCCCCAGCATGATAAAAGTAATTAAGCAAAGGCATATAATAAATGACGTGCAGACTATAGTTGTAAGAGACTACTCAAGCAAAGACTTTAAAGATGTTGCAGAAATAGATAAAGAAGTTTTCAACGCCAAAAATCCTGCTTACGACATCTATATCTACCTCACATATGGTAAGGACATCCTCGTAGCTGATATTGGTGGGAAAATTGTTGGATACATAGTAACGATGGATCTCGATCAGAGGTCGGGAAAGATAATATCTTTTGCCGTAAGTGAAAAATTTAGAAATAGAGGAATAGGTTCAAGGTTATTGAAGAGTGCAATTGAGAGATTGAAAAGTTACGGAAAAAGCCAGATAGCTTTAGAAGTAAGGGTATCAAACAAGGTCGCCCAAAATCTGTACAAAAAATTTGGATTCAAAATTTCTGGGATTATTCCAGAGTACTACAGTGACGGAGAGGATGCGTACTACATGGTTCTTGATCTAGGGGATCAATAAAAAATTACTGAATTGCAAAAATCAAACTCTTTATTTTTTCGTTTTCGAGCAATTCTTTTGGCTGTTTCGAATTAATTATGTCAAAGATCCCTTTGCATAAAAGAAATATAGCCTTCTTGTGGTCCAACTTACTTCTATGAATGTTTCCAGGTTCAACGCCAAGTTCTTCGTAGTATTTGAAAAACGGGCTGTAATAACCGGCGTTTTCGAGTATGTTTTTTATATTACTCAGGGTCAGATGCAGGAGGACAACCTCCTCTTTCTGCATTTTAAACACCAATTACAACGTTGAAATAAAAAATATAAAGTTTTCGCTTGATATTAAGATTCTCTTTTTTTGCGTAAGAGTTTTGATAATATAAAGCTTTTGGTATTGTAATGATAAACTGCGAATTTTTAACCACCGGAAATTACTCTTATCACCTTCACCTCCCCTACCTCTGCAGGAGATTCGTTTGGTACTGGTGTGCTATCTTTCAGGACAACAACAGTCTCAGGATTTATCCCGATCGATTCAAGAATTTCTGCATAACTTTTCTTACCATCAACTTCAACCTCTACTTCTTTCTTCTGGAAACCAAATAAGATCAACCTCAACTTCATTCTTCAGGGAGCACCTCCTTTGAGACCTCTTTTATGCTGCCTCCTGACTTAATTTCATTCTTTATCTCTCCAACCTTTCCAGACAACATTCTTTCGTCTTTGCTTATAAGTTTTCTTGCTCCCTTTTTCCTGAACCTTCTCCAATCAAATCTTCTCATACAATCACCAATATTTATTACCAATTCGACTTGAAAAGTCTTTTGCTTTTTGTTGTGTTTTAAATAGGGTTCGATAAAGTTTATCTCCTGAAAGCTTGTTAACTTTTGATGGAATTCAGAAAACTTCCAACCGTACTCACGGCTGAGGAACTGATAGATAAGATATTTCGCAGAGCATCCAAGGTGACTGGTAGAAGTTCAAAGGAAAGAGCCCTTAACAAGTTGGCTACGATTTCAAACGTAACAAAAGACTATTTCAAAAAGATAAGTCAGACACATCCAAGCTACGAAGAGCTTCCAGAATTCTACAAGGAAATGGTTGACATAGTTGTTGGAATTCCAGAAATTAAGAAGTCTCTTGGGGCTTTGAAATGGGCTGAAAGCATGGTTCAGCGAGTGATATCGAAGGGTGTTAGAGAGATAAGAAGTGGTAAGGACGAACAAGCAGTTCTTAAGTCTGTCTATGGAAGAGTTGCATCTATTATTGAGCAAATTGATAAAGATTTGAGATTTCTGAACGAAGCAAAGCAAAAACTTCAGGAAATTCCATCTTTGGGCGATTATCCAACAGTTGTCGTTGCTGGATATCCAAACGTTGGAAAATCCAGTTTTGTAGCAGCCGTTTCGACAGCTAAACCCGATATAGCTTCTTATCCTTTCACAACTAAAAAGTTAAGTGTGGGATTTTTAGAGATGGATGGGAGAAGAGTTCAGATTATAGATACCCCTGGTCTTTTAGATAGACCGATAAGTAAAAGAAATGAAATAGAAAAAAGGGCGATAGTGGCCTTAAAATATTTGGCCGATGTTGTAATTTTCATAATAGATCCGACAGAAGAAGCTTATTCTATTGAAAAGCAACTGTCCCTTCTAGATGAGATAAAGAAAAGTTTTGAAAAACCGGTTATTGACGTTTACAGTAAAGCGGACCTTCATAACTTTAGAGATCGTCCTGCATTTTCCGCATTAACTGGAGAAGGAATTGAAGATATCTTGAAAGAAATTAAAAAGCATCTAAAAATTGAATAGAGATTTAAAAATTCAACTGCAAACATCGACAGTAATGGCGGATTCTGGGCAAACTTCTACACACGAACAACATTCTTGACAATCTTCAGGCCTTACTGGGTTGCTTTTACCTTCGTCGTTGAACTCAAATACACCACCAGGGCAAACAGATATGCATTCGCCACATCCAGAACATTTTTTCAAATCAACCTTTATCTCAGCCATCTTTATCACCTCCAGAAAGACATACTTTGCTTTCCGTTTAGTATTTAATCTTTTCCATTTTGTGCGAAAAGATTGTTAATCGATTAAACCTGGAAGATGCATGGAAAAAGAGGAAATAGCTTACATTCTTTATGAAGTAAGGAAAAAGTTGGTCAATTTGGCTATTATTTTCATCTTTTCGACATCCTTATTTTTCATCTTTGCGGGTTTTTTAGTGAATTGGATAGTTTCAGACCTTTATCCTGCAGAGGCCGTTTTACAAAGCAAAGAAAGATTAATTGAAGTTTCGGAAGAACTCGAAAGAATTTCAGAAGTTCTGAGAAATTTTACATTAAATCCGACGGAGGAAAATAAGACACAGGCAATTAGTGCAGCTAGAGATCTTACAAGGTTGGCGATGGACGTTTCAACGTCTCCAATACTTCAATCTCCTCTTGAAGCTCTTTTGCTGTATCTGAAGATGTCCATGGTGGTTGGAACCTTATTTTGCTCGATTTACCTTCTAAAAGTCGTTTATAGTGCATTGAAAAGTAGAGGTTTAAATTTAAATATAAAAAAATCTTCTGCTGCGAAGTATGCAGCGGTTTCGTTGGTCTTGTTCTTTCTAGGCTTACTTTATGGGTACAATATGGTTAAGTTATTTTTGAAGTTCCTTTACAATCTTGCAGTTTCTCAGGGAGCTGTACCCCTTTATAGTCTCTCCGAATTTGTTAGCTTCGTTTTTCTAATGGTTTTTGTGTTTGGCATGGTATTTGAGTTACCTTTAATTTTGTTCTTTTTGGTTAAAAACAACTTAGTTCAATACAAAACGCTTTTGTACTACAGAAGACATCTTTACGTTCTCTTCTTTGTAATAGGGGCAGTTGTTACACCTCCCGATGTGTTTACACAGTTGATGGTAGCTGTTCCGATGATACTGTTTTTTGAGATTAGCCTGCTTTTTATTCGAATTACAATAAGAAATTCTTAATCCTGCTCCGTTCGCACAGCGTCAATAATTACTTTTCCAGCGACGACTTCGTCGATGCTATGTATTACCCCTCCAAGATCTTCGATTGTCTGTCTGATCTCCTCGTAATTTAGGTTTTCACCCACTATGGTTATCTTTACAGACTCGGTAGCTTGGTCTATCTCCTGTATCGAGATATTTACAGCTGTTACATTTTTCAAATCACTAAGTTTTATTGCAAAGAATGTATTTAGCGGCTCATGTGGTTTTAACACGTCAAGCACTAAGCGTCTGATCCCAGCCACAGTAAAAGTTATAATCAAGCTTATTTAACACTTTGCATGTTTGATCTCCACGTACATTCAGTGTTTAGCGATGGTGAATTGTTACCGAGTGAGATACTTCGTAGAATGCAAAACAAAGGGATTTTGGGTTGTGCAATAACAGATCATGCGGATTTTACCAACATCTCAACGCTAATTTCTCAGTTGTCCAAGCTAAGAGAGCATGCTGAGTTCTACGATATCGAATTCTTAATTGGAGTTGAATTGACACATATACCTCCAAAGTTGATAAGCAAAGCTGTTGAGTTGTCATGGAGAGAGGGTGCAGAAATAGTAATTGTACATGGGGAGACTATCGTTGAGCCGGTTGCAGAAGGAACTAATCTCGCAGCTATTGAGAGTGAGACAAGTGTACTAGCACATCCGGGTTTGATAAAAGAAAAAGAGGTCGAACTTGCAGCTGAAAATGGAGTCTGTCTTGAGATATCATCAAGAAGAGGCCATTGCTTGACGAATGGGCACGTTGCAAAAATGGCTACTGAACTTGGTGCAGATCTTGTGTTTGGAAGTGATAGCCATGCGCCCTCGGATATATTAAGCCCAGAAGAGATTAGGAAAGTTTCATTTGGCTGCGGGGCTGGGGAAGTCGTTTTGAAAAATACTGAAAAGTTATTCAGAAAGCTTAGGAGAGAGATCTAATTTTTGCAACTGTGATCTAGTCATGTAGTTCAATATGTAACTGAGTTTCCACTTTTCTTCGCTATCTTCAAAATACTCCAAGGACTTCCTGCTTTTTTCAGAAAGTTTAAAGACCAGCTTTATCGCTTCGGAAATGGCTCTCTCTCTTCCTAATTTTTCTTCGTATATGTGGAGAAGTGTTTTTGAGGTTTTACTGGAAGATTTGTCTTCGATGGCTTTTGCGTATTCAAGCAAATCGTCGACAATTTGATAAGCTAATCCAAGATTTTTGCCATATTCGTAGAGCTTTTCAGCCATTTCGTAATTGTTGCAGGCGATTCTACATGCGGTTTTTGCTGAGTAGGCTAAAAGTTCAGCAGTTTTTTTATCTATACATTCGAAGTACTCTCCTTCTCCAAAATCATGACTTGAACTGTAATAATCCAAGATCTCTCCTTCGCACATGAGCATTCCAACTTTTGAATTCTCTCTAACGATTTCCTCTCCATAGGTAGATGTTAGCTCGACAGATTTAGATATCAGCCAGTCTCCCAGTATTAAGGCAAGAGGTAGATCGTATTTGATGTGAAGAGCTGTTTTAGATCTTCTCTTTTCGGCCAAGTCAATTATGTCATCATGAATTAAAGATGCCGTATGAACAAATTCTACGGCTAAAGCTAGATTCATAAGTTCGTCATACTCAGCTCCGCACATTTTTCCAGAGATTAAAACGATTAGAGGTCTTATTCGCTTTCCACCAGCAGAAATTATGTAAATTAAAGCTTTTTTGAGCCTCTTCTCTAATTTCACATTTTCCACGTAGCTTTGTAGTCTTCTTTCGAACAACCTGTACTCTGGCCAGTTCTCGATCACTTCTCAACTTCACCATGAGATGAAATATAACTGTTTCGAGTTTGATGTGAATTGAGCAGCTTTAAATATCTCACTGTAAAAAATTCCAACATGAAGTTCGACTATGCTAAAGCTGGCGTGGATATAAAGAAAGTTGAGAAATCTGTTTCGGCACTTCAAAAGCATTTAAAGTTCATTAGAAGTGGATTTGGGAAACCGATACTGATGTATCACTATGCTGGGGTAATAGATGTTGGTGATTTCGGAATAGCTATAACAAACGATGGTGTTGGTAGCAAGATACTGATTGCAAAGGCGCTAAATAAGTTCGATACAATAGGCATCGATTGCGTGGCAATGAACGTAAACGATCTTCTAGCAATAGGTGCTGAACCGCTGGCGATGGTAGATTATATTGCAATTCAAAAGCCAGACGAAAATCTTATGGTGGAGATTGCGAAAGGACTTGAAGAAGGATGTAGAATTAGCAATATAACACTCGTTGGCGGTGAAACTGCTGTACTGCCAGATATAGTAAACGGATTCGACCTAGAGGGTACAGCAATTGGATGGGTTAGAAAGGATAGAATCATTACAGGAGAAAAAATTGAAGATGGAGACATAATGCTCGCAATTCCAAGCAGTGGTGTGCATAGCAACGGTTTTACCCTAGTTAGAAAAGTTATAGAAAAGAGTGGAGTTAGTTACTTTGATAGATTCGAGAATAAAACATTAGGAGAAGAACTTTTGACGCCTACGAGGATATATATGGAGATTTTAAAGATCCTTGACAAATTCCAAGTACACGGCTTAGCTCATATAACAGGCGGGGCGTTTCTTAAGCTTAGAAGACTCAAGAAGATGAAGTATGTATTAGATAAACCACTAAAACCTCAGAAGATATTTCGCTTCATTCAAGAGTTGGGAAATATTGAAGATGCTGAGATGTACAGAACTTTCAACATGGGTATGGGTTTTATAGTGATAGTACCAGAGAAAGAGGTTGAGAAGGTAAAAGAATTGATCGAAGCTTACGAAGTTGGATATGTGGAAGAAGGAGAGGGCGTATTTGTGGAGGGAATGAGACTAGATGTCCGAGAAGATGCTTAGAATTGAATACGATGTTCAACACCATCTTCTACTTTCAAGGAATAATTTGAGAGATCACGCTTTGATTAGGATGATCATCTCTGCCCTTTGCACACCGGAAGAGCTATCGAATCTTACGAAGAAAGATTTCAGGATTTACAGGGGAAAAAACTACAGTTTTCACGTAGTTCAGTTGAGAGGAAAATTTATAAGGAACTCTCCGGTCGATGAAAAAACGTACAAAATTGTTTCATCTTTAGGTGATAAGCCTTTCGACATGAAGTTGGAAGAAATGGATGAAATAGTGAAAAAATATTCCCCCTCTGACAGCATTTACGATGCAAAAAAGCTAAGAAATGCAGTCGTTACACTTTTAAAGGATTCTTCTCTATTTGAAATAGATTTTGAAACCCTTAAGGAACTTGAAGAACTTTACATGTTCATGCTCGATTTCAATCCGATATACTCGGACGTGTGGGACATCGAAGATGAAGAAGGCCTTGAGGAATTCCTTTTGAACATCGCCGAGATTGAAGGGACTGACAGCAAAAAGATATCGGAGAAATTAGGTTTGGATGAGGAAAAGGTTTCTAAAATACTTTCAAGTGGCAAGAAAAGTTTGTTTTCTTTCTTGAAAAGATTATGATCAAAAGCTGAACGTTGGAATAGCTAATTTATTTAAACACATCTAAAAGTTGATGTAGCAATGAAAGAGGTGCCACTACCGGAGATAAACATCGGTCTTGTAGGTCATGTAGACCATGGTAAAACCACACTTGTAGCTGCGCTTAGCGGAATCTGGACAGATAGGCATAGCGAGGAAATTAAAAGAGGAATATCCATAAAATTAGGATACGCAGATTGTACATTCCGAAAATGTCCAGAATGTGAGGCTCCACAAGCTTATACAACTGAACCAGTATGCCCAGAACATGGAATTGATACAGAAATTCTTAGAACTGTTAGTTTCGTTGACAGCCCAGGACATGAAATGTTAATGGCTACGATGTTAAGCGGGGCAGCTATAATGGATGGGGCGATCCTTCTAATAGCAGCAAACGAAAAATGCCCAAGACCTCAAACGAAGGAACATCTTACAGCTCTTCAAGTCATAGGCGTAGAGAGGATAGTTATAGCACAGAACAAAATAGACATAGTTGATAAAGAAAGGGTCCTTGAAAATTACAGAGAAATAAAGGAGTTTGTTAAAGGAACAATTGCAGAAAAAGCGCCAATTATACCGATATCTGCACAGCAGAAGATAAATCTAGATGCGTTAATTGAGGCTATAGAAGAGACAATACCAACGCCAGAAAGGGATCTTCAATCTCCGCCTCTAATGCATATAGCGAGGAGTTTTGATGTAAATAAACCTGGAACAGAGCCGGAAAAACTCCTTGGCGGAGTTGTTGGTGGCAGTCTTTCGAGAGGAAAAATAAAAGTAGGAGATGAAGTAGAAATAAGGCCTGGAATAAAAGATGAAAAAGGTGAGTGGAAACCTATAACAACTACGGTAGAAAGTATAATGGCATCGGGACGCTTTGTTGATGAAGCAACTCCGGGGGGTTTAGTGGGTATAGCAACGAAGCTGGATCCAGTGTATACAAAAAGCGATTCGTTGGTTGGAAATGTTTTAGGGCATGTTAACGAACTTCCGGAAGTCATAAACAGCTTTTCTATGAAAATACAGCTTTTAGAGAAGGTTGTTGGTGCTGAGGAAGATATAAACGTTGAAAAAATAAAGATGAACGAACAGTTGATGTTAGCTGTGGGTACAGCTATAACCTTAGGTGTTGTAACTTCAGCAAGAGATGATGTGATAGAGGTCGAGCTTCGCCGTCCCGTGTGCGCAGAATCGGGATGGAGGGTTGCGATAAGTAGAAGAGTAGGTTCAAGATGGAGGCTGATAGGAGCAGGTATAATAGACTAAAAGCTGCTGTTATCGACACCAACGTTTTTATTTATGCTTCCATTAATGGAGTAGACATTTTGGAACAGCTTAGGGATATGGGTTTTGTCAGGATTTTAATACCTTCAAGCGTTTTGGAGGAGCTAAAAAAATTGGCTGAAAATCTTAAGGGAGCTGAAAAAAGGGCAGCAATTTTTGCTATAAAAACGATCGACGAAAAAAAGTTAGAAGTAGTAGATAGTAAAAAGAGCGGAGATGAGGCACTAATAGAGGTTGCCGAAAAAGAAAAAGCCGTTATCATAACCAATGATAAAGAGCTGAAGAAAACAGCTATTAACAAAAAAATTCCAATTGGAACGCTGAGAGAAGGTAGCAGAGTCGTAATTTTCGATTATCTGTAGATCCTTTCTCTTAAAAGAGATCTTACCATGTTCTCTCTTGCCCACTCCTTTTCGCTTAGGTACTCCATTAAGATTACTTTTTGAGGCGGATTTGGAAAAAGAAGTTCGATGATTTCATCAATACTTTTTCCCTCATCAAAGAGTTTTTCAGCTTCTTCTTTCAAATTCAAAAGATATTCAAGATATTTCTCGACATCTTCTCTACTCTGCACTCCCACGCCGCTGAAAGCATAGTCGAAGTCGTATCTAAGAATTTTTTTAATAGAATCTATAATTTGAATGCAATTTTCTTCTCTCATCACAACCATCTGTTTGGTATTTATCACAAGATCTCCGCAGAATAACTTTTCTTCGACAAGATAACTCATGTGGTCAAAACTGTGTCCAGGTGTAAAGATGCTTTTTACTTTGTAGCCGCCCAAATCTAAATCTCCCTCCTGAATACCCTTTGCCTCAAAAGCCATCGGTTGTCCCCAGACAATTTTTCTGTATTGAGGAATTTCTGGTGGATTTTTGAGGAGATCCAGTGAAATTGCTGGCGAGAATTTTTCAGCTTCTAGAAAGGGTGCAGCACCAATATGATCCTCATGGTAGTGCGTTATAAATATCGCTGAAACTTTACCGACCTTTTCAACGATCTCACTTGCAACGTTCGTACAGCCGCAGTCAAATAGGATATTATCAAGCTTGAAAAAGTGTACCCAATAGGGAACACTATCCCCAACTAGTGTGCCACATCTATAAACTTCAACTTTTTCGAACTTTGATTCGAGAACTGGCACATTAAAAACAAAGACAAAGAAATTTATTAATCTTGCGAATTTCGTTAAGCTGGGAAAATATTTTTATCCAAAGATGTTGAAATAAGTGTGAATGAAGGGAAAAATTGAATGGATAAGGGTATCTGCAATGGTACACTCTACTGAAGATCGGGAGAAAGTTTCTCAAGCTTTGGCTACGATTTTTCCTTTTGAGTTTGAGATTATGGTCACCAAAGCTACAGGACATTATGGGAATCCTATAGAGTATTTGGAAGTGGAGTTGAAGAAAAACAAGGAAATTCAGGATTTTTGGAAAAATTTGATGAATTTGTTGGGTGTACAGAAGGAGGAAATTATATCAAGTCTTGAGGATAGAATTGACGAACAGAATGTTTTTCATATAAGATTGGACAAGCAGAAGGCTTACCTAGGCGAGGTTAAACTTGCAAGTAGGGGAGATACTATAGCAATTAAAGCTAAGCTCGTAACTTTTCCTGCTAAAAGAGAAAAGGTAATTGAATTTGCGAAAGAACTATGTATGATTTCTTAAGGTTTTTTCCAGAAAATTTACCGGACTTAGGATTTAAGGGCTATGTTTTCTTGACTGAAAAAGGTTGTGGAGTAGTAGTTAGAGCATCAACTCCACGAGAGCTTAGAGAAAAACTAAAAAATGTTAGAGAAGATGTGATTGTAGCTGTAGAAGCAAAAAATCCGGAAGTTTGCAGAGAAGCTGTTATGCGGAAAAAAGTAGACATAATTTTGGATTCAGTAGAGAGAGAGCTGGATTATGCGACGATAAAGCTTGCAGCAGAGAAAGATGTAGCAATCGAGTTAGGGCTTTCAAAGTTTCTTAAAACGAGGGGTGCTTTGAGAGTAAAACTCTTTGAACAGTTGATGGATGAAATCTTTGTAATAAAAAAATTCAGGGCACCTTTTATAATATCCTCAGCAGCAGAAAACTTTTGGGAGCTAAGAAGTAGAAAGCAGATCGAAAACTTCTTCTCATTTTTTGGTTGCAACGTTAAAGATGCAAGATCTTATGCTGAAAGACTTGTAAGAAGATATTACGACCCGAACTACATCATGGACGGGTTTGAAGTTTTAGAATGAGCTCAAAAAATTTTAAAAATTTAAAAGGATCTATCTTTTATGAGCTTAGTTTTGGCTGAAAAAAGGTCTCATATACTGGTTGTTACACTCAACAGACCCGAAAAAAGAAATGCAATCAATTTTGAGATGGCAGAGGAGCTTGAAAACATATGGAAAAACTTCGAAGAAGATGATGAGCTTTACGTTGGAATAATAACAGGTAGTGGAGAAAATTTCTGTGCAGGAGCGGATTTGGGTGATCTAGAAAAGCTTATGACTAGAATCGAAAGCAAAGGTGGTCCTCTAGGTTTTACGAGGATGACTCTTTCAAAACCAGTTATAGCAGCCATTTCTGGCTATTGCGTAGCTGGTGGGTTGGAAATAGCTCTTTGGGCAGATTTAAGAATAGCCGATGAAAGCGCCAAATTTGGAGTACTGAACAGAAGATTCGGCGTACCTCTTGTGAATGGAGGTACTCAAAGATTGCCAAGAATTGTAGGTTTAGGAAAAGCTTTGGAATTAATTTTAACTGGAAAATTGATCGATGCCGGAGAAGCTTACAGAATGGGGCTTGTTAACGAATTAACACCTAAAGGCCAAGCTTTAAACAGAGCTCTGGAATTAGCAGAAGTTCTGTGCTCTTATCCTCAGAAACCGATGAGGAATGATAGAAAGGCAGTTTTCGAGGGTTTGGGTTTAAGCATTGAAAAAGGTTTGGACGTTGAAGCTAAATTCGGTAGAGAAAGTATAAAAGATGGTGCTGCTTTTCTACTAGCAAAAAAATTCTTGGAGGACAAAAAAGGTAGGCATGGGGAGAGATTAAAGTGAGGCATAGGTATTTAAGGCAAAAATTTGCAAATTTTTCGAAAAAAACACGTAAAATATTTAAGTAGAAAGCCCAACCGATAGTTTAAAATACCGGATTTTAAAAGTTTAAAAGACCGTAGGAGGCAAAGGCCGCAGCACTACGGTGGGGTGATAGCTGTTGATAGACAAAAAGAAGCTTGTAGAAGCGATAAAAACGGCTTTGGATAATTCGAAGCAAAGAAAATTCGTGGAAACAGTAGAAATAGCCGTAAATCTTAAAGGAGTAGATCTTAAAAGACCCGAAAATAGAATTGATACAGTAGTTTTCTTACCTCACGGTCTTGGAAAACCAAGAAAGGTTGGTGTTTTTGCAAAGGGAGAGACAGCGCTGAAGGCAAGGAACGCTGGGGCTGACGCAGTAATTGAACCACAGGATATAGATGAGCTAATTAAAGACAAAAGAAAAGCCAAAAAATTTGCAAATTCAATAGATTTCTTCATAGCGGAAGCACCTATGATGCCTGAGATAGGTAAAAAACTTGGTCCAATCCTTGGTCCAAGAGGAAAAGTTCCTCAGCCAATCCCACCGCTTTCCGATCCCAAACCTGTAATTGAAAGGTTAAGAAAATCTGTAAGGGTAAGAACTAGAGACAAACCAGTATTTCACGCACCGATAGGTTCGAGGGGAATGGATCCAGAAAAAATTGCTGAGAATGCTTTAGAAATTCTGAAAGTTGTAGACACTAAGTATGAGGATTCTAAAAACGTTTTAAAGTCTGTGTACGTTAAAACTACGATGGGACCAGCGATAAGGGTGGTCTAAATGGCAGCCGTCCGTGGAGCTCCGGCAAGATGGAAGATAGAAACCGTTGAGGAAATCAAAAATTTGATATCTAAAAAGCCTGTATTGGCTATAGTATCCTTCAGAGGAGTTCCCGCTAACCAAATGCAGAATATAAGAAGAAACATAAGGAACGAGGGGACTTTTAAAGTTGTAAAGAACAACTTACTCAAGAGAGCTCTTGAAGAGCTTGGTGGAAAGTACGCTGAACTGTCAAGATACCTGAACGATCAGATAGCTATAATTGTGGCGGATACGAACCCATTCAAGCTTTACAAGAGGATAGAGGAAACTAAGGAGCCTGCAAGCCTTAAACCAAATCAGGTTTCGCCAGTAGACGTTGTGTTAAATGCTGGGCCAACTTCGATACCTCCCGGTCCCGGTATGGGCGATCTTCAGCTTGCAGGGATTCCGGTTGCGATTGAAAAGGGAAAGGTAGTTATAAGAGAAGCGAAAACTATAGTTAAAGCAGGAGAAGTTGTAAAACCGGAAGTAGCAAAAGCCTTGGAAAAGCTGGGAATAAAACCGATAAAGTTGGGGTTGGAAGTTAAAGCGATCTACGACTCTGGAGTTATATTAACTCCAGTTGAACTGGCGATTGATCCATCTAAAGTCATGGTAGATCTACAGGAAGCCTATATGAGAGCTTTAAACTTGGCCATCAACGCTGCTTATGTAACAGAGGAAACTGCGGAGATCCTTATAATGAAAGCATTCATGGATGCGAAGAATTTGGCTATAAATGCATGTATATTCGAGCCTGCAGTTATGCCAGAGATAATAGCGAAAGCCTATTCGCAAATGCTTGCACTTGCATCTAAGTTACCGCAAGAGGCACTTGATGAGGATCTCAAAAGTAGGATTGCTGGATTAGCTTCAACCTTGGTTGTTGAAGTTAAAGAGACTGAGACTAAGGAAGAGAAGAAAGAAGAGAAGAAGGAGGAAGAGGAGAAGAAGGAAGAAGAGGCTATTGAAGGTTTAGGAGCTTTGTTTGGATAAGGAGGTGTTGGAAATGGAGTATGTGTATGCAGCCCTACTGCTTCATGCAGCTGGTAAGGAGATCACGGAAGAGAAAATAAAAGCAATACTCGAAGTTGCAGGAGTGGAAGTAAACGAGGCTAGAGTTAAGGCTCTAGTTGCCGCTCTTGAAGGGATAAATATCAGTGAGGCGATACAGAAAGCATCTGTTCCTATGTTAGCGTCGGCCGCTGCAGCACCGGCGGCGGCACCTGCAGTTGAAGCGAAGAAGGAAGAGAAGAAAGAAGAGAAGAAGAAGGAGGAAGAGGAGAAGAAGGAAGAAGAGGCTATTGAAGGTTTAGGAGCTTTGTTTGGATAATATCCAAAATTTTTATATTAAATCTTTTTAAATATTGTTTCAATCTTTGCAGTTCTATTTTATGCTTGATCAAATTTTGATTAACAAATTTGCGATCATGTTATCACTACAAACCAACCCCAATGTGTTTTTGGGATCGTATTCTGTGTAGAGATCTGCAGAAATCACATTAACACCTTATTCAATCGAAAAGTATATATATCACTAATACAAAGTTTTTAACGGAAATGAAGAAGGAGGTGATTTGAATGGCTGAACTTCCAGCTGCACCAGTAGATAGGTTGATCAGGAAGGCAGGTGCAGAGAGGGTAAGTGCAGATGCTGTGGAGAAGATGATAGAAGTACTTGAGGACTATGCGATGAAGGTAGCTAAGAAGGCAGTTGAAGTTGCAAAGCACTCTGGAAGAAAAACAGTTACTGCTGAGGATATAAAGCTCGCAGTCTCTGTTTAAAAACTAGCCTATATTTTTATTTTTTGGAGCGTTTCAAAATTTTTGTGCGGGTTTACGAGGAATTCGAGCAGCTCTATTTCATCTACGAGTTCGTATATGTTCTCGACATCAAATATGTTGTTCGAATTTGAAGTTCTGATTTCCGGAGCTTCCGGGTAGTTTCTGTTTCTTACCCACTTTTCTTCGATATAATAGTAACAAGCACCTCTCTTCTTAGTATAAGGCTCATAAATCGAATGAAAATTTCTGCATACCCAGTTGCAAGAGTGGATTTCTTCATCGGTAGGATTTATTAAAACGTGCCCATAATATGGTGGAACGATAACGACATCTCCATCCTTGGCTTCAACAACAACGACATCTACCACTCTCTCACAAACCCTTTTTTGAAGTATAAAAAAGGCTTTTCCATCAATTATTTGGTACACTTCTGGATAGCTTGTTCCAAAAATTTCTGGATGATAATGGCCGTAGGTCTTTATTTTTTCTCCACCTACATCGTTTGGAGGAATTATCGTGTAGTCGTAGCGCAAACCGAACTTTTTGATCTTCATGTAATCTTCTTCACGTTTATAGACGTCTCTAAACATAAAATAAGCATCGAAGTCGTCCTTTAGTGCTTCTGGAAATGCAAGCACTGGCTTAAGATCTGAAGCTCTTCTGATCTCTGGCTTGAAACTGTTTTTACCTATCCTGAGCTCCATAGAAGAAGAGAAATATCAGAGATATTAACTTATCGTTAGCAAACGCATTATTTAAAAATCTGCAATTTTGCTATCTCTATGAGAATTTTGCTTGTGACTGGCTTGCTTGCTGAACCTTTGGTTAGAAAGTATTGTGGCAACTCTGACGTTTACGTTGTAAAAAAAGAGATTGCAGCTTTTATAACACCGAGAGATCTTGAAAACCTCGACCTAAGAAACTATGACTTGGTTTTAGTACCTGGGCTAACAGCGGGAAACGATTGGAAATCTTTAGAGGAGAAAAAGGGCGTTAAAATCAGGCTTGGACCGATTCATGCTTATGATCTTCAGTATGTTTTGAAATTTGCTGAAAAGATTGATTTTTCGCATGAAATTCCGGCCTGTAGATTGATCCAGGCTGCTATTGCTAAAGAGTTCAGGGATAAAGTTGATTCCCTTGATAAAAATTTTCTTTTTAAGATAGGCGATGTGCCTGTTGGCGGAGAAAGTAGGATGAAGGTTGTTGCGGAAGTACACGCTTTTTCAAATCTGGAAGAGCTGGAAAGAAAGATCGACTATTTAAGCGAAAATGCGGATATCATAGATATAGGCATACCTCTCGAATTTGATTCAGATTTTATTAAAAAGGCTATTAAAAGGGCAGTTGAGGTCTCAGAGAAACCCATAAGCATAGATACTTTCAGCAAAAAAGCTATAGAAATAGGCGTAGATTGCGGGGTAGATATGATAATGAGTCTATCTAAAGAAAACTTTGATGCCATAGGGCTGATAGAAGATCAGGCAATAGTTGTTGTTGAAAAAAACGTTTACGAACTTAAAAGCTTGGTTGAAAAGGCAAAAAGAAGAAAAGAGAAGGTTATAGCCGATCCAGTGCTAGATCCCCCTCTTGGTACTGCATCTTCAATAATCAGATATGCAAAGTACAGAGAGCTGGATACCGTTACACCTCTTCTTTTTGGTGCTGGAAACGTGACAGAGTTAAGTGATGCCGATTCTATAGGAATAAATGCTTTACTGGCTTTTATAGCAGAGGAGTTGAATTGTAACTTACTCTTTACAACTGAAGCGAGTCCAAAAACTTTTGGATGTGTAAAAGAGCTCAAAATAGCCTCCTATCTTTCAAAAGCTGCAAAAATAAGAAATGCTCCACCAAAAGATGTTGGAATTTCTCTTTTAGCTTTAAAGGAGAAATTCAGATACCCTGAGCCCTCTCCAAAGCAAAGTGTCGAAGCTAAGGAGTATAAGGAATTTGTTAGAGATCCACTTGGTGATTTCATAATCTATGTGGCTGACGGTAGAATATTCTGCGAGCATGAAAAGCTAACCGTTAGTGGCAAAAAAGCAAAAGAAATCCTAGATACCGTAATCAGTAAAGGGCTTTTGTCTAGGCTTGACCATGCAGCGTACCTTGGAAGAGAACTTATGAAAGCTGAAATTGCTCTTAGACTAAAAAAGAACTATATTCAGGATCAGGAACTGAACTTTGGGTTTTATTGATTAAGCGAAGAACTTTTTATGCAGAGATGAGAAGAAAATTTTATGAAGGTGGCTACCAACTGGAACACAGTCAGAATACTCGAGATTTTGGCAAAGAAGGAGAGGAAGTTTGAGGAAATCGAAAAGCTTGCAAGGATACCTGAAAAAGTTCTGAGCGGCTTGATTAAACAGATGGTTTCAGAAGAGCTAATCGAAAATGATAGAGAGTTTTACAGGATAACAGAAAAAGGTACGAAATTTTTAGAAAGATTGAAGTAGCATGTTCAGGGAGTATACGGATAAAAAGGAGAAAGTCTTCGTTTTGAGGGGTATCGTTGAGATAAGGATCCCGAAGGAGAGATACGAGGAACTTTCAAGAAGGTACAGTAAAGAGTACATCATATCCTTTAGCGAAGAAAAAAGAGTTTTGCACAGGATAACAAGAAGGGAATTAGTTTTCGTAACAAAAGAGTCTGGAATTCCTCTCTTAGGTCATTCTGCTT
Source organism: Archaeoglobales archaeon (assembly GCA_030055525.1). Classification (GTDB taxonomy): domain Archaea; phylum Halobacteriota; class Archaeoglobi; order Archaeoglobales; family Archaeoglobaceae; genus WYZ-LMO2. Next base: position 26,535 of record JASFYJ010000001.1, read on the forward strand.
TTGGTATAATTGACAGAGGAACAAACCTTCTTCAGGTGAGGTGCATCACTGGATGTAATTTGAACTGCATCTTTTGCAGCGTTGATGAGGGTGTGCTTAGTAAGACTAGGAAGACCGATTATATAGTTGATCCAGACTACATGCTCGATGTTTTGGCAGAAGTTGCAGAATTTAAAGGAGAAAACTTAGAGGTTCACCTTGATGGACAAGGAGAACCTGCATTGTATCCATACCTTGAGTACTTTGTGGAAAAAGTCTGGAAAATAAAAAACGTAAAGGTAGTTTCAATCCAAACAAACGGTTTGGTTTTTAGCGAAGATAGGATCGATGCTTTGGAAAACTACATAACGAGAGTGAATTTATCGATAAGCGCTTTAGATGAAGAACTTGCTAAAAAACTGCATGGTAAAAATTATCCAATCAAAAAAGTTCTCGAAGTTGCGGAGGCAATTGCAAACAGCAATATGGACCTACTGATAGCTCCCGTTTGGGTACCTGGCTACAACGATGCTGAAATACCGAAAATAATCGAATTCGCTTTGAATATAGGTGCAGGCAAAAGATATCCTCCTTTGGGTATTCAGAAGTACATACCTTATAAATTCGGAAGAAAGGCTGGAAGAAGAATATCTTTTGATGAATTTTATAAAAAACTTTCTGAATTGGAAAAAGAGTTCGGTGTAAAGCTCATCCTCAAGCCAGAAGACTTCGGGATAGAAAAAAGACCAAGAATATTCAATCCTTTCAAGAAAGGGGATGTAGAAAAGGGCAAAATTGTTGCTGAAGGGAGAATGCATGGTGAAAAGCTAGTGGTTGCGAGAGATAGAAGCGTCGCTGTATATACGGATAAGAATGTAGGCGATTACGTTGATTTTGAGGTTGTATCAGCAAAAGATGGTATAATTGTTGGTGTGGAGAGATGAAACACCTTGAATTCTCTGGAAAGTACGAGAAGATGCTCTTAGATGGTGTAAAGAATATAACAATAAGAAAAAGAACAAATTTAAAGCCTGGAGATGAAGTTTACATTCACTGTGGTGGTAAGATAATAGGTAGAGCCAGAATAGAAGAAGTTTACACTAAGAATCTGGAAGAAATTACAGAGGATGAAGCGAGGCAGGATGGATTTGAAAGCAGATTTGAGATGTTGGATGAACTTAGAAGGATAGGTTACAAGGGAAAGGTTTACATAATTAAATTTAAATTAGAAAACTCTGAATTTTTAAATCCACATGAAATTCATTACGGAAAAGCAGAGCTCTTAGATATAGCAAAAAAAGCTCTTGAGTGTTTAAACTTAAGCAGATCAGATGTGGATCTGCTTAAAGCATTTTTAAAATATGGAAGCATAAGAAAGACATCTGCAAAGCTCAGAATAGGTAAAAACGATGTTCGCAGGTTGCTCAGAAAATGTTACGAAGAACTGAAGACAATGGGTATGATTTAAATAGCTTTGGATTCATGGAAGGGCATGCTGGAGTTTGTTGCAAAGGTCGCTTTGATTAGCGCTACTGGAGCATTAACTCCGGGACCGCTTTCAGCAGTTGCTGCAGCTTCAGGTGTTGAAGGAAAATGGAAAAGTGGATTTTTGGTTAGCTTGGGTCATATGGCTGTTGAGTTACCGTTGATAGTTCTCATCTCACTTGGCGTTCTCAGCTTTTTAACTAGCGAAATTTTTATAAAAACTTCTAGTTTTCTTGGGGGGATCATGCTGATCCTGTTTTCCTATCTAACACTAAAAAGTGCCTTCTCCGATTTTGAAACTCAGAAAACAAGAAAATCATCCCCTTTCTTTGCAGGAGTTTTGCTTACACTATTTAATCCCTTCTTTATGGTTTGGTGGGCAACAATTGGAATGGCTTTGATAGGCGAAGCTATAATGCTTTTCGGATATACAGGAGTGCTTTTGCTTTTCTTTTCGCATATTTGGCTTGATTTTGGCTGGCTTTCTTTTTTGGCAGAAATGACGTCCTTCAGTAGAAGGGCGATTTTGGTTTACAGAACTGTATTGATACTTCTGGCCATCTTTGTTGCAGTTTTTGGGGTAGAATTTTTATACTTTGCAATATATGGAAAGCATTTAATTTTTTAGGAGGTAACTTCAAAATTTTTGTTAGCAAAGAAAAATTTCTTTTTGGCTTTGCAACCAAAATAAGGGTCTTAATATAATTTGAGTATTTAGAGAATGCAGCGATTCGCAGATATGTATACGAAAACGTGGAAAAAGATGAGAGACGAAGGAGTAAAAGAAAGCGAAAATACAAAAAGGTAGCCTACTTGAAAATAACGTAAAATGGCTTTTTTCGATACTTGGATTTAAAGTTCAAAAATATTAAAACAGATGGACATGAAATCGACGTCTTAGTCAGCTACGGCAATAAAAAACTGCTGTATAATGCAAGCAGTATAAAAAATCGATCGCGATAAGAAACTTCATTTAATAATGAAGCAAAAAAACACATTCTAAAAGTTGATAATGCAAGAGATGAGATGTTAGCATCGACCGGTTTGAAGGAGATGAAGCCAGAAAGTTCTGAAGCTTTCGAGGGTAAAAAAGACCTATTTGTTGAGAGAGAATTTCTGAAATTGTTCTAGGCAATTTAAGGCTTCTAAATTCGGAATTCTATCAAATTGGGCAATTTTATGATAGTTTTTTGTTTTTTGGCATTTTTTATCTGAAGCTCCCTTTCCCTCTATCCTTGCTTTTTTGGAATTGTAGTACTAGTTGATCGAAAAGATGGTAAAAATGGGGAATAGATGGTAACAGAGTTCTATGGAACTCTTAAGTGTTTGCTAAAAATTAGCTAATGCGCCAAGTTTAAATATAGCGGCAAGAAAGTCCATCTCATGGGCACAGTGAAGCCAGCTTATATAAAAGTGATAGCGAACGAACTTTTGAAGAGGTATCCGGAACTGTTTACTAACAACTTCGATCAAAATAAGAAGATAGTTGCTGCAGTTACGAACATCCAAAGCAAGACTGTTCGAAACAGGGTTGCTGGATATATAACAAGGAAGATAAACAGAGGGTTCGCGAATGTTTAAAGGTGTGATTCCAGCGATAGTTACGCCTTTCAAGGAAGATTCCAGCATAGACTATCGTGGACTGGAAAAAAATATCGAATTTCTTGAAAGATACGTCGATGCAATTGTTCCTGCAGGAACCACTGGAGAGGCGGCAACTTTGAGCTATGAAGAACACATAGAGGTTGTGAAGTTCGTGGTTGAGACTTCAAATGTACCAGTAATCGCTGGTTCAGGTTCAAATTCGACAAAAGAGGCTGTATGGTTAACAAAAGAAGTTGAAAAGGCTGGAGCTGATGCGGCTTTGCTTATAACTCCTTACTACAACAAACCAAATCAGCAGGGGCTTTACGAACATTACAAAATCATAGCGAAAGAAGTATCGCTGCCGCTGATAATATACAACGTTCCCAGTAGAACTGCAGTAAATATAGCCCCCGAAACAGTTGCCAAACTATCGGAGATAGATAATTATGTAGGAATAAAAGAAGCAAGTGGAGATCTTAAGCAGATTTCTAAGATAATTCAGCTGACTGCTAGTAAAAATTTCGTAGTTCTCTCTGGAGACGATCTAATGACGTTGCCAATTCTAGCTATTGGTGGTGAAGGAGTAATCAGCGTTGCAGCAAATGTTGTGCCAAAGATGATGAAGGAAATGGTTGATGCTTACAAAAGTGGGAATGTAAAGAAGGCTGCCGAGCTAAATCTTAGGCTTTTACCTCTGTTCGAGGTTTTGTTCATCGAAACGAATCCGATGCCAGTTAAAAAAGCTCTAGATCTTATCGGATTGGCAGGTGGGAAGCCAAGGCTACCGCTTGTTGAGCTGAGTGCAGATAAAACCGAAAAACTTAGAGCTGTTTTGAAGGAGCTGAATCTGCTCAATCCATAGATGGCTCAATTTAAAAATTGGCCATAGAAATATTTTATCGCTTTTATATAAATCTTCTATTAAGATTTTAGCAGAACACTTTTGAAAACAACGATTAAGGTGGTTTGGTAATTTTCTGTGTCAATCATTGCCATCGGTATAAATGCCTTTTCGCATGTACAAACGCAGGGACTAATACCATAGCAATTGTGGCAATTTTCAGCTATTAGTGTTGTGTTCAAAAGCTCGAATCTGTCAAAGAACCTGCACCATGCACTCTGGTGTTCAGTGTCTCTTACCAAAACGTACGCATAATCGAAGTTTTTCCATTGATGATTGCTTCCTATATTCAAGTCATCGATCTTCGAAAATATGTTATCGAGTTCCTCAACTGTGAATTTGAATCTCCCCGAACCGCCTATCGAAAGATTTCCTTGCAAAGAAGGTATTGTGATCACGAGATACTTGCTTGTTCCAGCAGTAGTATTTAGGAGTATTCTTGGCTCATAGAGGAGCTTTGAATATTCCGCATTTGAATACTTCGAAAAAACCGCTCCAGCTTCCATCGATAAAAGCCAGTCCTTGTATTCATATCTCAGTTCTCCGGCTGTTGTGTTTAAAATGCAGGCAGTTCTGTTAAGCCCGACATTACAACTAGTAGTGTTGGGATAGATTAGTCCGGTCGAGAGATTGAGACAGTAAAGCCTAAATTTTTCCCCTGAAGAAGTAATTTCATTGCAATCATCCTGCGAAATTGTGTTAGAGCTATTAACAAAAGCTACTATGAATTCGGGGCCCTTACTTAAAAACATGTTACCTCCCTGAAGTTCTATTTCAGCAACTTGCGAAGGAACATCTCCGAAGGCTACAGAGTAAACTATGTACTGTATCCTTTTGAAGCTCTTTTCAAGGCTCTGCGATAGAACGCTCCTCTTCATATCCTCAACCATGTTGTTTACCTGCACAAAAACGATTGCAAGCACTGCCATCACGATGCCGAAGATGTAGATGTAGCCTGTTACTTCGGAAACAGCGTTCCTCATCAGCTCACCTCTATTGAGACAATTAAAATACTTATTTCTCGCGGCAAAGCTGTTTCAACGACTATTTTTCGATCGCTACAATCGCTGTTCGCTAAAATACTCGAATCCATCTTTTCAATCGCCTTCTTCCATAGCTCGCAGAAGTCGCCTTCAATCTCAAGCTTCGTTGCGTTGAATTGCTCTGTTGCATTGTATCTCATGCTCATCGTCACCCTGCTACCGCCGGCGGAGAATTTGCCGATGAAGTTGTAGAAGGTAAAGTAAACAGTATCGTTTGTTGCAATAACCGAAGGCTCGGAAATTGGAATCGGGATAACCTCGCCATAGGCCTTCTCGAAAATTCCAGATTCCAGAGTTACGATTCTACCGCTAACTTCGATGTTGAGGTTTTGCAGTTGTCTCTTTACATTTACACTGCCCAAATTAAAAGATAAATTAAGTCCAGCTGAGGTATAGATGCTACCCATGTTTAACTGGATAGTTTTAATCGTCGCTACCTCGCTACCGAACTTCATTCTCTCAACAAGCTCTTTTATTTCCGCCATCGTCTTTACGGCGTTTCTGTAATTGATGTTGTCTATGCCGGAAGATATCGTCGGATAGGACATCATGTAGATAATTCCGGCTGTAAAAACCATCACAAAGATTACCAGCATCGCTCCAACGGTCTCGGATACGGCTTTTGAATTCATAATTACCTCAGGATTATTCTAGCATCCTCGCCCGAAACAACGTTAACCTTGCTCTGCACGAATCCACAATCTTCTATGGGTATAATTATATTATCCAAGGGTTCGCCCCTGTTGTTAAGGGCAACATACTGAATGAAAGAGTTGCTGTTGTCGTTTATTTCGTATTCGCCGTAGGGAGCATCATCCTTAACTTTAAGCCTAATCACGAGGTCTATGACTTCATCTTTCTGGATTGAGGTTATGTTAAGCCTTATTTCCGTCTTTGTATCGCGTTCAATTATCTCGGGTTGTGAAACTGAGGAATTTAATTTGTTCGAAGTAGCAGTAACACCTAGAACCTTAAAAGGTGATAAAAATGAAACGTTGAGGCTTTCTACAACTGAGATATTAGTTGCGGCTATCTGGAAAGCGTTGAAAATTGTTCTGTAAGCTTCAACAAGTTCCTCGCTTGTAGTGGCGAAGAAGTAGCATGGCTTGTTGTTGTCTGGGCGTATAGAGGCGATATCTCTAAGGAGTTGCTGTCCATCCCCACTTATATCCGTGCTAAAGCCGATTGTGCAGATTGAAACGTTAAATCCGTTTACTTTTACTGTATTGTTGTTCTTTATGTAATTCGCTATACATCGGGCTTGACCAAACGCACCGAGTGACGTTGGACATCCGTAATTACTTCCTTCGCTCACAACTTGATTGGCATCTCCATCTGTTAACAATATCATTAGAGGTCTTAACCCCTGAATACAGGTTGTGCAGTTGTTTCCAGATTCGTTCCAGATCGGATAAACTTTAGAACCCCAATACAACCCACCAGCAATGTTTGTAGCGCTAAGAGGTTTAAAGTTAATAATGCTTACATTAACTGCAGATTTATCATTGGTCATGTATTTCAGAACACTTGAAGACGCATTCACCACAACTCTTTGAGCGCTCGTTGAAAAATTGGTCAAACCTACAAAATCCTTTTGTCCCAGCATGCCATTGAACGTTGTTCCAGCAAGCTTTGCTGCGTCAATACGCATCACAAACACCGTTGCGTTAAAAGTCACTGAGTCCTTGGTTGTTGGCACAACAACGAACTTATAAGTTCCGGGGTTCGGGTATGGTATAAATGCGTCAGCGCTCATGTTAAAGTACTCTCTTGAAATATCCCTATTGTCCTGTGCCACATACCAAGCGGTAGAATTCCAGTATGCATATCGTGTGCAACCACTCCAAGACCCTAGTATGCACCATCTTATTACTGTCTTGTTATTGCCCTTCACCAGAAACTCCTTTGTGTTATCTGCCTTCACAAACCAGACGTTCAACTTGTTATCGTTAAAGCTATTATATCCACAAGTGGAAAAGTTATATCGCCAGTAGTAATTGCCCTCAGAAGGTATAAATTTCCAATTGCTCCAGATTCTTTCACTCCACTCTGGCAGATTCTGAACACCTACAACTGCCAAAAATCCATAACTACCGCCAGAGGGCAACGGTGGTAATTCAAATTCGACTTCTTGTTTGTTCACATATTGATAAGTTTTGTTCAGAATCTCAGTATTCTGGTGTTTAACAACGATTGTCAGGTTTATCTGCTCTGGAGCTCTTGCAACAACTTCGATCGTGTAATTTCCAGCGGGAGCATTGTTTTGTGAATAATATTTTCCAATTTTTCCTCCAGAATTATAATCGCCGCCTGAGTCAACTCCGTTAACGTAGAGTTTAACGAAAGATTCATCGTAGCCAACGTTATACCACGGACAATTCCCTGTCGCATTACTGCATGCTTTACACGCTGAATTTGAATACCAACTCGTAAGCCTATCGCTCGTATAAGCCCAGATCTCAAGTTTCCCTGAGGAGTTCAGCGTAACTGTTTCCTTTATAACATTCGGATTTACTGTAAAACTGTAATTCTTAAAGATCGTTGGCAAGATCATGCTCCCTGAGACGTCGATGACATGCACAACGCTTAAATTCGTTGAATTTAGCAGGAAACCTCTACCTTCAATGCGAAGATTGACATCAAATACATCTCCGGGGGAAACAATCCTTGGCTCGATCCATTTCTTGCAAACCAGATATGGATTCGATTCTTCCGGTTTCAGAGAAACGAGAAGTTTATTTGCATCGCTTGCATTGCAGTGAGGTAAATCGACAATTTCAGCCCTGATCCATGCGTAACATTCGTAATCGTTGCTTGTATCATTTCTTTTCACGCATTGATTTTTTACTTCATTTTCATCGATCAATTTTAGTGCTACTATCTTATCGATATCTGAACCGGAAATAACACTACCGTTCCAGAGCGTTACGTTCCACCGTATGCTTTTTGTGATCTCATCTTTATTGACAAAGCTAACCTTTAATCCGAAGTTATCTTCAATAGCAACGCTGCTCTGAATAAACTCTATTCTTGGTTTTGGAATGAACGGGCACTCTATGGATTTTTCGTACTCCACCTTCGGTTTCTCTTCTTTCTTTTCAGCTTCTACCTGAAAACTTATAATTTCTCCTCCAGTTCCTACAGATATTACTCCTGATTTTGATATAAATTTCGCTAAACCCAAGCCACTAGCTGCAGAGTATTTTCCCCCCTCGACTAATATGTAAGCAACATCTCCCGTTTTATTTAGCTTTGCAGAATATCCCAGCTTGCCTATCGTCGATGGCATCTCTATTTTCGTGCTAATTGATCCGTTATCTGGAAGAATTAGGACGTAGTCTGTGTAGATTGCAGAAATCTGCGATGCGACATCTGCAAAGTTGTTCTCCACAACCCTTGAAAGCTGAACCTCGCTTAGAGTATCGTGAATCTGAAGACTCATCACAACTACAAAAACGCTCAGAATTCCCATCAGAATCAGATATTCCACAAGCAAAGATACCCCTTTATCAGCACCCATCCCCATCACAGAAATCTACCTCCGCATTCTTGAATTCAACTTTGTTGATGCTGACATAACAAACCCAACCATTTTTGGCACAAAGTACCTTCAATTGTTCCTGAGCTTCAGAATTTATGTTTCTACTATCTCTTATTTCTATCAAATTTCTTAACTCCTCCTTCGGAAAAGCAAGCATTGTTCTTGAACTTTCAATTCCAGCAATTATATTCTGAGCATATATATATGAGAGGGAAAGAATTATTACAACCACCGCTGCAGCGAACAACAGGATCATCTGGCCCCTATTATTCATCTCCATAACGTCAATCTCACCTCCACAACTTTGGCATTAGAACAGGGGGAATTTGAGGGGTTAGCGATAACAAATCTGCTAGCCCTTACAGCATTTGGAGTTGGATCTTTGTTAAAACCCGCAATGTTTAGCACCTCAATTTCACTGCCATTGACGCAAAGTATCTCAATTCTTCCGTGAGCCGTTAGGCTGCTCAATACGAGGGATAGATTACTGCTGAACTCTGCCGGAGCTATGCATGTGTTGTTATTGCAGCTAAGATTTGCTATCATACCTATTAAAGATGCGTTTCCGCCTTGCGGGCTATCGAGAACCCTTAAAATGTCGTAGCCCAGTTGCTTCAACTGTACATTCTCAAATTCGCTCCATGAAGGTGCTAAGACTACAGTGCTTTGAAAAATTGTGTAAGTTGCTATCAAAAGTAAAAGCGACGCCGCAACGCCTTCGAGCGTGAAAGTTTGGGCTTTCAAGTCCATATTCTAACCTCCAGCTTTGCAACACATCGATTTGCAATTAGATCGCAGTTATCAACAGATCTGTCGAGGTAAACGATTCTTTCAAACTTAATTACCTGCGCACTCTTCTCTTGATCTCCGTGGTTTAAAGTTACTTCAGAATTGTTCGTTAAAATGGCACCAGATAAGTTTTTCAGAGATACGCTCATCCTGTAGACAATCGGGGATCCGAAAGGTGATAAATTTAGACCTAAATACTTCTTTACCTCTTCTCTACAGGTCGTGTTGTTGAGAAGTTCAGCAAACTTTTCGACTTTAGTAAGGTTGAGGTTGTTGTAGCTCTTCCCACTACCAGCATTAAATACTATTAAACCTGGCCGAAATTCAACGCTTTTGCAGTTTGTTAAGTTTACTTCACTCTCCCAATCCGAAGGATAACCTGGATCTTCGGCCAGCAGAGCAGCAATCCTATAAGCCTGATGGGCAAGGTTTATCTCATTTCTAACATCAGCAAAAACGCCCGGCAAAAAGCTCGCTACAAAGATGAACGTGAACAGGAATATCGATAAGCCTACAAGCAGATCTAAACTCAACTTCCCTTTATTTACCGATTCATCCATTAATAATAGTTATGTGGGCAAAGTTATAAATTTTTTCCAAAAAGGTTTTTGGGCAAATTTTAAATCCTCTCGTAATCATCTTCAATTCTCTCGATGTCATCTTCATGCAGATATTCGCCGATCTGGATTTCGATTATCTCCAAATCAACCTTTCCAGGGTTCTCTATTCTGTGCAAAACACCTATGGGTATGAAAGTGCTCTCTCCAGGCCTTAGCAGAACTTCTTTACCATCGTAAACTATCTTTGCGGTACCTTTGACAACAACCCAGTGTTCACTTCTATGATAATGTCTCTGCAAACTAAGCCTTTTTCCGGGCTTCACTGTTATCCTCTTGATCTTGTATCTGTCACCCTCCTCAAGCACAGTATAACTTCCCCAAGGTCTGTAGGCTGTTCTGTGGACTATAGCTCTAACGTCTTTCCTCTCTTCAAGCATTTTAAAGATGTTTTTTACTTTCTGGGTTTCTCCAAGCTTTGAAATTAGGATTGCATCGTCAGTGTCTATAACCACGAGATCCTCTACTCCGACAAGTGCCGTAAGCCTTGAGGCAATAATCAAGTTATTTCTAGATTCTAAAGTTATCGCTTCACCCTTTATGGCATTTTTATCTCCATTTTTATTCATTACCTCGTATATCGAATCAAAACTGCCTAAATCGTTCCAGTAAGTTTCAAGCGGAACTACAGCAACTTTGGAAGATCTTTCAAGTAGTCCATAGTCTATAGATATCTCCGGAACCATTTCGTAGGCTTTTTCGAGATCATTGGACTCGAAAGCTTCCGCAACTTCAGGTGCTTTTTCTTTGACTTCATCAATAAAAATTTTTGAGTCAAACAAAAACATTCCACTGTTCCAAAAACATCCTAAATTTAAATATTCTCTAGCTTTCTCTTCGGTTGGCTTCTCTTTGAATTCTCTCACTTCATAAGCTTCCTCAAGCTTTTTGCCCGGTAAGATGTATCCGTAGCCTGTATGGGGTTTTGTGGGTTTTACGCCGAAAGTGATCAGATATTTATCTGAAAGCTCCTCAGCGATTTTAAAAGCTTTTAAGTAACTCTCATTCACGTCAATTAAATGATCTGAAGGTAGGACAGCAACTTTTCCATTGCCAATTATTTTAATTCCATAATAAATTGCTGGCAGAGTGTTCTTCACTTTTGGTTCGAGAATTATATTTTCTTTTGGTATTTTAAAGCTGGCATCTTCGATATCATCTAATATCCGGAACTTGTACTCTTTGTTCGCAACTATGTATACTTCTTCGGGTTTCGAAAAAAGTAAGGCCCTTCTTAAAGTTTTTTGAAACAGACTCTCACCAAAAAGTCTTATGAATTGTTTAGGCATCTGCTCTCTGCTTAGGGGCCATAACCTTGTCCCCTTCCCACCGGCGAGGATCAGCGTTTTCACAAAAAAGATCTGCACTCTACTTTTTAATCTTACTGAACCAACAGATTTTACTACCTGAGACTTCTTATCAGCGATGTTACGCTGAAGTTTACTGTTGCACTTCTCTTTCTTTCAATCAAAGCAATCTTTGGTAATTTTAATAGGGCTGAAAGTTTTTTGTTCCTCTGCAAATCTCTAACAAACTCGTGCTCTACTTCGATCCATTTAAAATTTTTCAAGACCCTCTTTTCATATTCCTCCAGCTCTGAGTTGTTTATGCAATCAGCAAGTATTTTGGCGCATTCGAGAGATGGAGCATTTCCTTCACCAAAACCACTAACGCAGCCTATAGCCTCTCCAACACCAAAGATGTTTTTGTAAACTATCGGCTTGCATTTCGATGGAGGGAGCATCCTTATCTTAGCTTTACAATAGCAAGATTTCTCAGAATAGCTAAAGCCGTAAAATTTTCTCATCTCTTCTACCAACTCCGCCGCCCTCTCGTAATTCAAATCTCCCGCTCCTATGTGCCATCTTTTATCTCCAAGGGGAAAGGCCCAAGCGTAACCCGTTCTCCTTCCGTAGGCGTAGATGTTTTCATCGAAGTCGTGTTTTTCTATAGATTGAACGGTAAAATATATTGAATCCATCTCTATATTTGGAAGTAAAGCTCTTGAGGTACCTGTAGCATCAACTTGTATGTCTGCCTCTACATCTTTAAATTCGATCTCCTGCCATAGATCGCTCAAAAGTTTTTTTCTGTCAAAGGTCACGATATTTTTGTTTTTCATTTCAATTCCGTTTGCAATAGCAAGTTTTGGTTTTGAAAGAACGTAATCGTCGAATTCTATTCCAACAAGATTGTACAGCTCTTTGGCTTGCTTATAGGCAATACCCCAAGCGCACCTGCAGTCAACAGCTTTGGATATCTCTTTAACTCCAACTTCTGCATGATCTCTGAGCAGCATGAATAGGTAACTTCCACCGATTCCTGCGCCATATATCTGAACTCGCATGAATGAAATTTTCTACAGTATATATTTTTGTTGCTTAAATGCGCCGATACACTTTCTCTATCTTATGGTAGGTCCTCAATACAACAGCACTAATATACCATTACTGTTATTTGAAGTTCGCTGAAACTTTGATTATGCGAAAACCGAAGGCTGTGGCAATCGATCTAGATGGCACCTTGACCAACAAAAAAAGGGCCTTGAACTGTAAAGCTATAGAAGCTCTGAGAAAATTGAAAATACCTGTTGTATTATCTACAGGTAACGCTGTATGCTTTGCAAGGGCCGCTGCAAAGCTCATAGGTGTTTCAGATATAGTCATAGCTGAAAACGGCGGTGTTGTTAGGTTCGAATATGATGGTGAAGATTTTGTACTTGGTGACAAGATGAAATGTGTAGATGCTTTGAGGGAGTTGGAAAAACACTTCAAAATAGAATTGCTGGATTTTAATGAAAGAAAGTCGGAAGTTTGTTTGAGAAGAACTTTTGATTTTGAGAAGGCAAAAGAAACTCTAAAAGGATTACCTGTGAAGCTGTTAGATTCGGGCTTCGCTTACCACGTCGTGGATGAAAAGGTTAGTAAAGGTAGAGCTTTAAAATTTGTTGCTGAAAAAATAGGTTTAGAAGTTGAAGATTTTGTTGCAATTGGCGATTCTCATAATGATATAGAGCTCCTCGAAGTTGCAGGGATAGGAGTTGCTGTTGCAAATGCAGATTTAAGGCTGAAAAAAATTGCGCACATCGTTACACCTTCGCCCGATGGAGACGGTGTTGTTGAAGCTCTGAAACTTTTAAATCTGCTGTAAGTTTTTTGGGCTGAGCAACTTCGCCAAGGTACAGTTTCACAGCCTCTTCAACAAGTGCACGTATTGAGTAGTTTTCACCGCTTTCTCTTCTCAGCTTTAAATTTGGACAAAATACATCTACGTAGACATAATACTCTTCTTTTTCGTACTCAAAAAGTGCATCTTCCTCTCCTCTCTTATACACTGAGAAAGGATAAATTTTGCATGCAAAAGGTTTCAGCTTATCTTGTAAGATACAGAGCCTATCAATTTGGAATGGGCAACTTCCTCTGATTTTTCTTATGAAAAATCTTCCATTTTTCTCTTCAACAAAGCCCGTTTCTTTGAGTTTCAAGTATTCATAAGCGCTTAATCTTACTCTATATTCAGAGCAGCACTTTCCGCAAGCGTTACAGTGCCATGAAAAGACCTTCCTCCATGGCACCTTCATAACCTTACGACATACCTTGCGGAATTCAAATCTTACTTTATATCCCTGCCCAATATCCTCTCTTCAATACTTTTCTTTGTTGCGAAGGCCTTTTTGACATCAATCTTCATTAGATACCAGATTATAACCAAATTCAAAGCGACATCAAAGAAGATCAGGGGAAATACAAGTGATGCAAAGAATCCATAGGCTGCATTCAAGCCGCAAACCAGTATTGTCAAAATCCTCCCCCACTCCCTAAGTTTAAACAGTCCCCATCCTGCTAAGAGATATATAAAGCCAGAAAAGGCTAAGAAATAGCCAAAAGTTGTGTAGAAGTTTTTAAAGTCATCCATATTGAACTCAATTCCGAAGCTCTCATTTAACATTTCTGAAATTTCTTTCGCCTCTTCCAAGCTGTAGTCTATAAGGATCAAAGATAGACCAGAAAGCAGTCCGAAAAATCCTATTAAGAACATGAATAGTCCTATCAAGGTTACTCCAACTGGACGCATAAATTTTGATAGCTTCGAAGTAATAAATTGATTGCGAATATTTTTATACGTTAGGTACAACAATTAATGAATGCGACAGAGATTCGTACTTGATACTACAGCCATAACCGACGCAGGTATGAGGGTGAAGGAAGGGTTCGAAAATCTATGCGACTGTGCAAACGAGATATTGAACCTGATAGCTCTTGCTAGATTAAATTTAGAAATAAGTTGCTACATCCCATATCCCTCAGTTTATGGAGAGCTTGTAAGTTTTTTGAGGCGAAACAATTGCAGTGAAGAAGTTTTCGTAAAGCTAGATACTTGGCTTGTAAAAAAAACTCCGAACAGATATGAGGTAAAAATACCGGCAGTTATTCTTTACGAGTATATACTTGCAGTCAGGCAGAAAATTAACAGAGGTAGACGGCTTGCAGAAGAGTATATTTGGGAAAGCTCAGCTATAACCACAAACTTCTCTGGTGGCAGTGAAGCGCTTGAAGTGGAGATAGGTAACCTGATATCGAAGTTTAGAGATAAGTACAGAACTGCAATGCGTCAGGGGCTACTCGATAGCGCCCCGGATTTGGATGTTCTTCTGCTTGCAAAAGAGCTTGATGCAGCAGTCGTTAGCAGTGATGCTGGGATAAGAAGATGGAGTGAAAAACTTGGTTTAAGATACGTTGAAGCTTCAAAATTCCCAAGGATGCTTAAGGAATACCTCATATTAACGAAACCGAGTTTGAAGGTAACTGAGAAGTTTGTAGAGGAGGAAAGTTTGGAGAATGAGAAGGAAAAAACGACTCAGCAGGACGAAAGTTGAGAAAAGAAAAAAATAAAAACCTGTAACCATCTTCAATCTTGGTGATTGGAATGGTGAGTGTGAACGAAATCGCCTTGGAGATAGTAGAAGAGATGCTCGATTTTGAAGATGAACTTAAGATAGAGTCAAAAGTTCTTGAAAATGGTGCAACAATCGTTGACTGTGGAGTTAACGTTCCAGGAAGCTACGATGCAGGAATTTTGTACACAAAAGTCTGCATGGGTGGATTGGCAGAGGTTGGAATAGTGGTAGATACAATAAAAGATGTGCCCTTTGCCTTCATAACTGAATATACCGACTTCCCAGCGATTTCTTGTCTTGGAAGCCAAAAAGCTGGATGGCAGATCAAAGTCGAAAAATACTTCGCGATGGGCAGTGGGCCTGCAAGAGCTTTAGCATTAAAGCCGAAAAAGACTTACGAAAAAATAGAGTACGAGGATGATGCAGATGTGGCTGTTATTGCGCTAGAAGCGAGCAAGCTACCTGACGAGAAAGTTGTGGAATACATAGCCAAGGAATGCGAAGTAGATCCAGAGGATGTTTACGTTCTTGTAGCCCCCACGGCTTCAATCGTTGGAAGTGTTCAGATATCAGGCAGAATAGTTGAGACGGCAATTTACAAGATGACGGAGATCGGTTACGATCCAAAGCTCATAATAAGCGGTGCTGGAAGATGCCCCATAGCTCCCATACTCGAAAACGATCTAAAAGCTATGGGTGCTACGAATGATAGCATGATGTATTACGGTAGTGTCTACTTAACAGTGAAGAAGTACGATGAGATTTTGAAGAACGTACCAAGCTGCACAAGCAGAGATTATGGGAAGCCGTTTTACGAGATTTTCAAGGCAGCCAACTACGATTTCTACAAGATTGATCCGCACCTATTCGCTCCGGCTCAGATAGCTGTAAACGATGTATCGACCGGCAAAACTTACGTGCATGGAAAGCTGAACGCTGATGTACTCTTCAAATCCTATCAGCTCGTCCTAGAATGATTTTTAAGTTCTTTTAAATTTTTGTTCGACATCTGCTGTTTTAGTCTTAAAATTTGCCAAAACTTTAAGCACTTAGCTTTTTAAGTTGAGAGTGAACTGAAAACATGTACTCTTTGCGTTGCATTGAATGTGGAAAAAAGGTCGATGAAAGTAGTTATACATGCGAATGTGGGGGATTGTTGGAGGTAATTTTTGATTTAAATGCTGTTGAGGTTGATTTCAGGCTTGATGGAAAAGATATGCACGTATGGAAATATAGAGCACTTTTGCCTGTAAGTATAGAACCAATTACACTTAAAGAAGGTGGAACACCGCTGTACAAAGCAAAAAAGCTCAGTGAAGTGGTAAAGGCAGAAGTTTATATAAAACATGAAGGATTAAACCCCTCAGGATCTTTTAAAGATAGAGGTATGACTGTTGGTATAACAAAAGCTCTGGAACTGAATAAAAAAGCTGTAGCCTGTGCCTCAACTGGTAACACTTCAGCATCTATGGCTATGTATGCAGCAAAAGCTGGAATCGATGCCTACGTTCTGCTACCGGCTGGAAAAGTTGCTTTGGGTAAGGTTGCACAGGCTTTGATGCATGGTGCTAAGGTTATAGGTATAAAAGGGAATTTTGATGATGCGCTAAGAATAGTCAGAGAAGTTTGCGAAATTGCAGATATATACTTATTGAATTCAGTAAATCCATTCAGACTTGAGGGACAAAAAACGATAGCTTATGAGATAGCGGACGAGCTTGGGGTGCCGGATAGAGTAGTAGTCCCAGTAGGAAACGCGGGCAACATATCTGCAATATACAAGGGATTCCATGAATTGTACAAGCTAGAAATGATTGATAGAATCCCAAAAATGGTTGGAATACAGGCAGAAGGGGCTGCACCAATCTACAAAGCATTTTTGCAAAAAAAGAATAATATTGAACCAGTAGAAAATCCTGAAACTATTGCAACAGCAATAAGAATTGGAAATCCTGTTAGTGCAAAGAAGGCTCTAAGAGCTATATACGACTCCAAAGGTTTAGCTGAAGTAGTAAGTGATGCTGAGATAATTGAAGCTCAGAAGTTCTTAGCAGCTAAGGAAGGAATCGGAGTTGAACCGGCCTCAGCTGCAAGTGTGGCAGGCTTGATAAAGCTTGCAAAGAATGGAATGATAGAAAGAGGTGAGAAGGTAGTTTGTGTAACAACAGGAAATTTACTTAAGGACCCGGAGACCGTGTTGAAGGTATGCGGCAGTCCGGTAGTAGTAGGTGCTAGTGTTGAGGAGGTACTGAAGCTTGTTCGTAGATAATTGATGGTTTTTGAATTGGAATTAAAATATTTTAGGTGTCGAACTATAAAGGAAGTTTGGAATCGGATAATTAAATATTCAAACCATAGATCTTTTTTATGAGCCCTCTAAGAACCTTTTCGGCTACCTCTATATCTTCGGTTTTTACTTCATTTCTTTTCGGACACATTTGATCTACCACGACTTTATTTTTTTCTAAGTCGAAGACAACCGGGTATATCCTGCAACCTGTTGGGCGATGATAGTATATCTGGCATTCCTTATTGGCATTCAGAAAATACACCTTCCATTTATGTTTCTGAGTCTGAAAATTCCGTCAATTTTTATTGCAAAGTCTTTTCTTGAGTATCCAAGTGATTCGATACGCTTTATGTCTTCCTCGGTTAGAGGCATTTCTGTGGAGTAACAGCATTTACCGCAAAAACTACTGCCAATTTTACATTCAACTACTACCATCTTTTTTGGCATCAAAATATCATTTAGACTTGAGATTACAAATTTTTCGTGGACGACCAAAATTTTAACAGCAACTTCCTAAGGCCGCGATCACCGCTTCAACTATCAAATTCGCTGGTATTGCTTCATAAACTTCATTATCTATTTCGAGGTTCCTACATTCGTATGACTCGCAAACATTGCAGCAGCCACTTTTTCCAACCTTCGCGCCTAAGTACTCCTCTATTGGCCTATCGTTGATGAATATCTGGTTCGATTTTAAAGGGTCTTTTTTGAATTCTTCGTAAGGTATTTCCACTTTTTCGACTTCAAACCTTATACTTAAGGGCAGAAGCAATTTTAGTATTTCTAAAGCTTTATTTAATTCTTTTTCAGTTGAAGAGCATCTCTGGCAAGTCTCACCGTTTGTAACTAGCCTTTGCCATCTTATTCTTACAACTCTTTCTCTTCTTGGGCAGCACCCAGCCATGTGCAGTTATTTTTGAGAAAAGCATAAAAATCTTACTTCTTTGCAAATTTTTTTCTTAGTCTGCAAAATGAGCACAACTCTGCACTGCTAACCTCTCCACATTCCAGGCAGTATTTCACATCTCCAAGACCTTTTGTTTTTGAAATCAAACCCCTCACGAAGTACTTTGTAAAACCCGGTTTTTTTCTTTCTATATCATAAACTATCTCCTTCCAGGTTTGTTCGGGAGCGTAAGGGCATTCAGAGTTTTTAAAGGGTAGACAGTTTGTTATTGAATAGATCATGTTCTCTTTTTCGCTCATTAAAATTAGTGGTTTAGCTTTTGCTACTACTTTTTCGTCGAATGGGTCCGTTCTTGGCAGAAGTTTATCGCTCCATTCAGAAGCTCCACTTGCAGTATTCTTCAAGAAAAAGGAAGCTATATCTTCAGCCGTATGTCCGGTGGCAACTACTTGGAACTTATGTCTTGCAAAACTGTTCATTATGTACCTCTTAGCAGTACCACATGCCGAACAAGGCCTTTTTTTAACATCTGCTATTGTGAAACCGTAATTTTTCAGCTCTACGACGCTTAACGGAACATCTATCAGCTCACTCAGCTTTTCAACTTCTTTTTTACAATCTTTCGAATATTCCGGAATTCCAAGATCTATGTATAGCATTTCAAAATCGTAACCCAATTTTTTTAAAACTAAAGCCATCGAAGCACTATCCTTACCTCCAGAAACTGCAGCAAGGATCTTTTCATCCTTTTTCAGTATTCCAAAACGTTTTATTGTTTTTGAGACACTTGAAACGTAGTAGTTGCTGAAACAATCATTACAGAGAGGTCTTTTGACGTATCTAAGATATACTATAGCTTCTTTACCGCATCTGCATTTCATAAGTTGAGGTTCGGTATCGCGATTGCTAAAATTATCGATGCGAATATGAAAGCTGAAAGGGCAGACACTATCCTGCTTGCAGACTTCTCTTTTATAAAAATCCTTAAAATTTCATCCAAAACTCTCCCACCGTCGAGAGGTACTGCTGGTAGGCAGTTGAACAGGCCTACGTAGAAGTTGATCCATGCAATCCAGTAGAATAGATTTAGCAGATAGAAAACATAATCTGGAGCTTCAAACAACTTCAAGTATTCTTCAGCGAATCCTTGAAAACTGAAAGGCATTGCTACAAGTAAAAACCAGTTTACAGGGTTCTTAGCTAATTCTGGAATTGAATTCAAATTTTTGAGAATTTCGTTGCTGTCGTATATATTTATTCCGCCAAGTGAATATCCTGTATAAAACACTGCTCCTATAAAAGCTCTGCCTTTAAGTTCGGCCAATTGAACTGTGAAGTTCAGGATTTCTCCGTCTCTTAAAACAGTTACTTCAACCATATCACCAGGATTTTTTTGAGAAATGGCAGCTCTGAAATCGTTAAAATTTTCAGTTCTTTGCCCATCGAAGTAAATTATTAGATCCCCCCTTTTCAATCCTGCCTCTTCTGCAGGATAGATTTTATCGCCATCTCTTATAAGATTTAGTATCTTAACGCCCCAGATGTTACGGACTTCAAAAGTTCTGCCATCTCCATCGAAATTAACCGTCAAAACCAGTTTTTCAGCATCAAAACTCTTCAGGTCCTCTATGGAGCTAACTTTGAAACCGTTGATTTCTGTTATCTTCCCAACTATCTTTCCGTTATCATCGACCATACTTAAAGTGGGATTTACGAGTGGAAGAATTGAGAAGAATGCTGCAAAAGCTAGAAAAGCTACGAGAAAATTTGCAACTATTCCTGAACTGAAAACTCTGATCTTTGTTTTCCTTGGAGCTGCTTTAAGTTCATCCTCATCCGGCTCAGCAAATCCGCCGATGGGTACCAAAGCTAGCAAAAGTCCAATTGACTTAACTTTTACGTTCTCCACCCTGCAAAGGATTGCATGACTAAATTCATGAACTATCAGGGTTACGATTAGGCCAATAAGTCCCCATACGAGCGGTATGAACGGGTTTATGCCTGGAAGCAATAAAGCAGCTCTCAAGCTTGTAAATTCCGATGGTTGTGGCGGAGAAGTTAACATCACGTAGTCTACGAGTACTATCATAAAGAACATGAAAACCATACCGAAAAATATCGAAACCAGACCGATATCAGCGAAAATTCTCCAGAATTTACGGAATTTTGCGAGTTTATCTATAAATTTATTTAGCCTGAAAGTTCTGACCATAAGGATTGGGCCATATGCTGTAATCTTTGCTTTTTCGAGATGGCCCTTCTTTTTTAGATATTCTACACTAGCCCAATATATTGCGAATATCGCCAAGATTAATAATTCGACCATTGGGTTGAAGATAGGATCGATGGATATAACTTTATTGCTTCACTTAACTTCACGATCGATGATTTCTAAAACAAAAAAGTTGATCAACGATCAAGAATTGCTACTATTTCAGCTTTCAAATCCCCCTTACCACCTGTGGGTATTGCCAGTGTCCTTCCGCAGATCGTACATTTTACGATGGTAGATGGGTGACTGAATATTATCTGTTCGTTTTCACAATCTGGACACTTTACCTTTAAAAATTTGCTCTGTTTCATACTTATCCCACCAGTTCAAACCTCTTAACTCTCCAAGTTTTCCTTGTATAAGCTTTCTTGCACTCTGTGCATCTGTATCTTATATTTACCCTCTTTGTCGGTTTATCTCCTCCGGGCACCTTACTGAATTTACCTAGGTTGCCCACTTTGCCTCTCCTCCTTTTCTGTCTGTTAATCCAATTCAAAGCGCCAGGCTTACCCTTTCCTACTTTTTCAACTTCGTGAACTGTATGCTTTCCACAGTATTTGCAGAACGTCTTTACACGCTTAGGATACTTCATCTGTTTTCACCTCTATCTTTTCCGCAAATCCACCCTTTATTAGTGCATCAGCATTTAGTGCAGGCAGCGTAACGATGTCTTCCTTTCGCAACTTATATGTTTTTCCATCGACTCCCTGTATTTCAACATCCCTTTTAATTCTGACAAGCAAGTATTCAGATTTTTCAACTTTTCTGCCTTCTAAGATCTCTTTTTTATAGTCCCTTATGACTTCAACAATCTTTTGGAAGATATCTCTCTCTTTTTTGGTCATATTCTCCATATCTTCCCCCAAAGGCTGCCCACAAACCTCAGCCCATGCTGCATTTATTATTCTTCCTGTCCTTATCTCAAAAACTTTCCTTAGGAATTTTTTGTAAGACCTAATTATATCTTCCAACCTCGCAGCTTCACTTTCTTCAGCGTTCTTCTTCTGCTCTTCCAGCTCCTGAATTTTTAACCTAGCTTTTTCATAAAAATCCTCATCGAGTTTTGATAAAGTAAATTTATTTTTTTCGATGAGCATCAACAACTCATCTATTTCCATCATAAATGATGCTCCCTAGCAAGGTATTAATCTTTTCATCAGAACTCTTTAAGTTCTCTTTTTAACTCCTCGTAAAATTTTTTGAGGAACTCGTGTCTTTCTGCTGCAATTGCCTTTGCTGTATCAGTGTATAGAAGATCCTTAAGTTTTAACAGCTTCTCCTCGAAGTGCATTAAAGTTTCCTCAATACTTCTACCTTTCTCACCACTGTATAAAAAAGCTCTCGCAACTCCGATAGCACCTATAGCATCCAGCTTATCAGCATCGCTTAAAATCTTCGCCTCCAAAGTTCTTGGCTTTACATTTGAAGAAAAGGAGTGAGATTCAATGGCATGCACAACTGCGTCGATAAAGTCTTTACTGTAACCTTCAAAAGCTAAAATTTCAGCTGCAATTTTTGCAGAAGCTTTTGAATGATCTTCTTCATTTCTTGCTATGTCGTGAAGCTCAGCTGCCTTTGTAACAACTTCTATGTTAGCTTTCTCTTTCAACGCGATATATCGTGCTATTTTTAAAACCCTATCAACGTGGGATCTATCGTGGGAGCTCACAATAAAAATGTTTAATGCCCTTATTCAAGAATTACTTTTTCCTCTTCTTTATAACTTCTTCAAGTTTCTTCTCTAACGGTTCTTCATGAGTGTATGGACAAGAGAGATAATGTTCAACAGCCACAGCTATAGCATCTTTTGTCGCACTTTGACCTGTTTTTCTTTTCAACTGTTCGAGAACATCTTCTGGCAGTACAGTTTGAGCATGAACGATCTTCACCATTCCATTCACCTCTAATGATAATGATCACAACACTTATTTAAAACTTGCGTTGGATAAATGCTAAGATTTGCCAATTGTACTTGCAGCAGGTTAGAAAACAGTCTTTAAGCGGATTTTGGCTATTTTTAACTGACCCGAAAAGAATATATTGTCCTACAAATAATTGTCATGTGCTTAAAACCAATTTAAAGAGAATCCTTGATCACGAATGTTGCAGGAATGTAGATGCGGCAGTGTTAATACCGATAACGGACTCTAAAAATCCGAAAATAGTTATGATAAAGAGAGCTGAGAATCTGAAAAGAAGTTCTGGACAAGTGGCTTTTCCAGGTGGAATGATAGAAGAGGGTGAAGACCCGGTTAAAGCGGCTTTAAGAGAGGCCAATGAAGAGCTGGGTATAGAGGGTGCAGAAGTCTTGGGTTTTTTAAGTCCGACCGAAGTGAGGTTCTACAACATATTGATCTGCCCCGTAGTTGGTATGATTGATAGTCTCGAGTTCAAACCATGTAGCGGGGAAGTTGAGAAGGTTCTTGTGGATGATCTAAAAGAAGTTTTAGCTAGCAGAAGTTTTGCTTGTTCTGGAGTCATCTTCAAATGTGCAGGGGAGATAGTCTGGGGAGCTTCAAGCAGGGTGCTTGATGATCTGTTTATTAGAATAGTAAAAAATTATAAAAGTATTGAAAAATTTTTTTATTGAACCTTTTCCCATTTGTAGAGCTCAACAACATCGGCAAGCGTTCTACCTTTTTCCTCGATTTCTGCTCTAATCCTATCCTCAGATTTTTTAACTTCTAAAGCTCTTTTTGCTATTTCGTAGGCTCTTGATTTGGGGATAACCATCACTCCATTCTCATCAGCAACTATCCAGTCACCCGGATTCACCTCAACACCGCCGCAGATTACCTTTACATTTATCTCACCAAACCCCTTTGGTTCTCCAGCATTGGGTACGGATTTTTTAGCGCAAAGAGGAAAATCTAGGGCTTTTATATCGTCTATATCCCTAACCGCTCCATCTATAACCACTCCCTCTATTTTTCTGTTTATACAGCTCCTCGTTGCCAGTTCTCCCCAAACTGCAGCAGTATCTCCTGAAACTTTTATAACCAGAACATCTCCTTTGCCTGCGACATTTATCGCTTCAACAGGTTTTGCCCAATCTCCATCTATAGTGCTTACAGTTACAGCCTTTCCAACGAATTTTTTTCCACTAAGAAGTTTGATTCCATCCATAGCTCGTGCCCTGTGCATAGCGTCACTTATGTTTGGTGTTGACACTTTCAGGAGAATTTCCCTTATCTCTTCATCGATGTTTTTTTTGCTTAAAGATATAGCTCTCTGTTTTGCACTGTCTATTGCATTCCTTATTTTTTTGGCTGAAAGCGTAACATCTTTGGATTTTACTATGTTGCTGCCAACTATAACTATCTCAGCACCCAAAGCCACACATGCAGCAGCCTTTTCAGCATCAAGCCCTCCAGCAACTGCTATTGGTACATTAACAGACTCGACAACATCTTTTAAAACATCCAACGGATCTTTGCCAAGCATCTGCTGATCTATACCAACATGAACACAGATGTAATCTACTCCAATCTCTTCAAGCCTTTTTGCCCTCTCAACAGGATTTGGAACATTTATCAAATCGACCATGATCTCGCATCCATACTTTTTAGCAGCTCTTATTGCTTCGGCTATTGTACTGTCATCTGACAAGCCTAGAACGATCACGATATTTGCTCCACTTTTTGCTGCCATCTCAACTTCAATAGCTCCAGTATCTATCGTCTTCATGTCAGCTAGGATCTTTTGGTCTCTGTAAGTTCTTTTAAGCTCTCTTACGGCGTTCATACCTTCACTTTTTATTAGCGGAGTTCCAGCTTCGATCCAATCTACTCCACCTTTTATAGCTTCTCCAGCAATTTCTATGGCCCTCTTAAGCTCTGTAAGATCGAGTGCTACTTGAAGAATTGGTCTATCCATATTTACAGTTTTTGTGCTTAAATAAAAAAGTTGTTTTTCAGAAAAACAAATAAAGTTCAATGCATATTAGTTCTGTGAGAAAGGTATTACTGTTTGTGCTTGTAGTACTCTTGATCCAAGCAGCTTCGGCAAAGGTAGTACTCGTCAACATAGAGGGAACGATAACAGAGGGAACGTACATAACTCTACAAAGAGCAGTTGAAGTAGCTGAAAAGCAGGGTGCTGTATTATTCGTCGAATTAAATACACCAGGTGGGTTACTTACTTCAACTCAAAAAATTGTTCAGATGTTTTTGAGTACAAAAGTTCCAGTAGTTGTTTACGTCCCCAAAGGGGCTCTTTGTGCATCTGCTGGAACGATAATTCTGCTTTCTTCTGACGTTGCAGCGGTTGCAAACGGTACAGCTATTGGTGCTGCAACTCCAATAAGTGCAATTGGCGGAGAAGCTGAAGAAAAAACGGTAAAATACTTTGCAAGTTATTTAAAAAGCATAGCCGAAGAGAGAAACAGAAATCCAGAGCTTGCGGAGAAAATAGTAACCGAAGCTTTGAGTTTAACTGCTGAAGAAGCTTACAAAGCTGGTTTGATAGATTACATAGTTGATTCTAGATCAGAACTTCTGAAAAAAATAGATGGAACTGAGATTAGGGGAAAAAGGATTGAGGTGAAAGACTACGATATAATCTACGTTGAGGAGAACATACAATCGAAGCTCATGAACTACATTTCTGACCCAATCTTTGCATCCATATTACTTCTTTTAGGTATATACTTGTTGATATTTGGTCTTACATCGCCAGGAGTTCTTCCAGAAACTTTGGGAGCGATATGCTTAGTTTTGGCTTTGTATGGGTTGGGTGTTATACAAAATATAGATTACCTCGGAATATTGTTGATTTTGCTTGGAATCATACTACTTATCGCAGAACTTATGACCCCAACTTACGGCGTTTTAGGTTCGGCATCTGTGATTTGTATAGTGTTGGGGATGTTGCTGATGTTTAAGGAGCCCTTCATGCCGATAGATTTTTATGGGAATTTCCTAAAGTTTATTTTAGGAGTAGGATTGGGATTTGCAGCACTGATGACGTTTGCGGTGATTAAAGTGGTGCAGAGTAAGAGAAGGAAGAGTCCCGTTGGAGAGGTTGTAGGTGAGATGGGAGAGGTTATTGAATTTAGTGGAGGAAAAGGTTTTGCCAAGGTTAGGGGTGAAATTTGGAAGATCGAAAGTAAGGATGATTTGAAAAAGGGAGATGAAGTCTTGGTGTTAGAGCGTCATGGACTTACGCTTAAGGTGAAGAAACTTGAAGCTAGAGGAGGAGCTGAAAGCGGAGACGCTAAAGTGGCTAGAGAGGATAAAAAAGAGAACAGTTGATGGAGATAAAAGATTTGTAGAAAACATAAAAGCCTACGTAGCTGATTCAGAGTACTTTTTGTTAAAGGGAGATCTGATAAGGGCTTTTGAATGTTTAATCTGGGCTTGGGCTTGGTTGGAGATTGGTCTGGAGATTGGAAAAGTCTATGAGACTCGGTCAACACATGTTGGTGGAGAAAAATTTGCTGAAGAGGATAGTGAGTTACGCTGAGCTTAGCGAAGCTGACGTTGTACTAGAAGTAGGTTGTGGAACAGGAAATCTAACGGAGTTTCTTCTGAAGTATGCGGGAAAAGTTATTGGGATAGAAAAAGATAGAAAATTTGTAGAGGTTCTTAAAAAAAGGTTTTATGAAAAAATCAAGTCTGAAAAGTTCGTCCTGATTGAAGGAGATGCTTTAAGGGTTGATTTTCCGGAATTCAACAAGTTCGTTTCTAACATACCCTACAACATATCCTCTCCGCTGACTTTCAAGCTTTTTAATTACGATTTCGATTTGGCTGTGGTTATGTATCAAAAAGAGTTCGCAGAAAGGCTTGTTAAAGAAGATAACAGATTGGGGATAATATCTAAAGCTTACTGCATGGCTGAGATCCTCGAAATTGTAAAACCAAAAGTTTTTCACCCAAAACCAAAGGTTGAGTCAGCGATAGTTAGAATTTTTAAAAAAAGTTCTCTAGAGGTTGAAGATATAGAAATGTTTAGCAAATTCGTAACCTTTGCATTCAGTATGAGAAGAAAGAAGATGAAAAATGTAGTAGCTGAATTTGAAAGAAGGTTTGGAATCAAACTGGAGATAGATGAAGATGATGCAGAAAAAAGACCTGAAGAACTTGGGGCAAGAAAATTTGCAGAAATTTGTTTACGAGCCAGCAGAAGATAGTGAGTTATTGGCAGAGGTTGCATTGCGTGAAGTTGAAGAGGGCGATGAAGTCATCGAAATAGGTGCTGGAAGTGGATTTGTTGCTGAGAAGCTGTTGAATAAGTGCAGATCGATAACTGTTACGGAGATATCACCAATAGCGGCAAAGGTTTTGAAGGCAAAAAATTTCGATGTGATTGTTACAGATATAGCTGCTGGAATAAAAAAGAAGTTCTCTTTAGTTCTTTTCAACCCACCTTACGTTGAAATGGAGGAGGAAATAAAAAAGGGAGATTTGGTAGATTTGGCAATTGATGGGGGCAAGCATGGAGTAGAGGTGATAGCAAAGTTTCTCAGGCAACTTCCGAATTTTTTAAAAGAAGACGGAAGGGCAATCCTTATAGCATCTTCCATTAACGAACCTTACGTTTTTGATCTCATAAAAGATATGAAGCTGAAGTTTGAAGTAGTCGGAATGAAAAAATTGTTTTTTGAGCGGCTTTACGCGATCAAGATAACTTTTTGAGTACTATAAAACGAGAAATAGTTTTGGAAATGTCGATCTCCAATTCATCGATAAAAGTTCTGCCATCGATAACCTTTAATACAACTCCTGGCTTTACTATTGGAGACAGACTGGATGGAGAAGCAATTACTACATATTCTCCATCTTCCGCGTTTATTAGAGATCTTGTTCTTGCAGAACACTCTTCACAGGCGGTGCAAAAATCTGAAACGAGTTCACATAATCTTGAAGCTATCTCGTCGTTTAGATGGTGTTCAAGTTCACACGCCAGATGTTCAGCTACCTCATCTTCAATTCCGAGAGACTTAAAAAAGCTTAGAGAGAGATCATGAAAGCGTTTTATTTTTTTTGCGATTTTTTCCCCTTCTCTCGTGAGTATAGCACCTTTGTAAGGTTGGTAATCTACGTAACCCATCTCCTTAAGTTTTGTGAGCATCTCTGTAACACTTGGAGGTTTTATATTGAGATGCTTTGCAATATCTCCAGTTTTAGCAGATCTTTTCTCTTTCGTCTGTATGTCGTAAATTGTTTCTAGATACTCCTCCACTCTCTCCACGATGTCAATATTCTTTGGTGTTAAAATTGTTTTCGTAAAAACTAAGAACTTTGTTTTTCAAATAGACAAGCTATTACGTATGTCAGTACTGAAATTGTAATCACGAATGCACTGCCTGGAATAGCAGCTATGCTTACCTTCCAAAATACAATTGATGTCGTAAATCCTGCTATGAGTGTCAAAATTCCAGAAAATTTTCCTCCCCTATTCCAGTGGAAGTAGCCAATTATCAATGGTAGCTGACAGAGTAAAATTGTAGAAGACAAAACAGACAACTCGACTATGTATTCCAACCTTCTTGCAGCAAAGATTGCGACGATTGCCGTTAGTATTATTATACTTATTTTCCCGACTTTTATTCCTCTTTCGCCAACTATGTCTCTCGAAACCATTGAAGATAGGCTTAGAATTATAGAGTTAGCCGTCGTTATTGAGGCCATAAGAATGCTTAAACAGACTAAAAGCGCAATCCAAGTTGGGACCATCTGCATCAATGTTGGCGTTACCTTGTCTCTATCTGATACATAGGGAAATGAACCATCCAAGCTTAAAATACGCAGTTCCATTCCTAAGAACGTGACTATGAAAGTGTAAATCAATCCAAAAAGTCCGAAATATATCACCATCCTCTTCAAAGCTTTCTCATCTCTTGGGATGAATATTCTCTGAAAAACCTGGGGGTTTGTTAAAGCGAAGAAAAACCATGGTATTACAAGTGCGGCAAATCTTGTGTAGTTCCAGTAGCTATTTGGAACATATAAAATTTCCCCAAGTTCGTTTAATCTGCTGAAGTCTGTTTTAATTGTTACGTAGCTAAGAAGAGCTAAAGCAGCGAACAGCATAAAGAGTCCCTGTATAGCGTCGGTTAAAGCAACACCCCTCAAACCACCTATAAACGCCCATAATGCAATCAAGAAGGCTGCAATTGCTATACCTGTATAGAACTCTATTCCAGAGATCTCCAAGATAAGAGCTACTCCAATAAGTTGTGCTGAGATGTAAGGTACTAAGGCAATCAAGCATATAATGGCTGCCAATCTTGCAGTTTCTTTACCATACCTCAAACTTAAAAACTCAGTTGGAGAGACAACGTTGCATTCTTTTCCAGTCTTCCATATTTTTGGCGCATAAAATGAGAGTAAAAAAAGAGTGCCGACAAGATACATCAATTCAAAACCAGCAGCTCCTACACCGCTCGCATAGCTTAAACCGACAAGTCCAACCATCATAAATGCAGAGTAAGTTGTGGCTGCGTAAGTTAAAGCTGAAACCAGACCACCTATGTTTCTACGTCCTATGAAGTAATCTTCCTGAGTTTTTGCACCCTTTGCATAGAACGCTATTGCCGTTCCTATCGCCATGTAAATAGCAAGTGCCAGGATAACCTCATTCAAGTTCCCACCTCCTAAAAGAGATGTACAGAAGGTAGATCGCCGCTAGTAGATTCCAATACACAAAAACCAATATATTAGTATTTTTTGGAGCTAAAAACGGTAGTAACATTAGTACTACGACGATTAGAATTTCCAACAATCTTTTCGAACTTCTGTTCGGCATCGAACATGTGTTCGATACAAGATTTAAAAACATTTCGGTTTAGAGTAGCTCGGAATACCTCGCGCAGCCTTTTCCTTAGACTCCACTGGGGATCAAGGAAGTCAGAGAAAAATACAATCACAGAAATGAACAAGTAGTAAATAACTTACTTAGTCCAAAAACAAAAGCGGACCCGGCGGGATTTGAACCCGCGATCTACGGCTTAGAAGGCCGTCGCTCTGTCCTGGCTGAGCCACGGGCCCAAGCTCTGAGCTCTTAAACTCTTCGACTTATAAAGATTATGAGTGCAAGCAATGAAAAGGTTATCTATCCTTCTTCTGTTAACCCTACTATGAAGCTTGTGACTTGCGGTCTTCCGTATGCTAACGGTAAAGCACATATTGGGCACCTGAGAACCTACATTCCAGCAGATGTGTATGTTAGATATCTCAGAATGCTCGGAGAGGATGTTATTTTCGTTTGCGGAAGTGATTGTCATGGGACTCCGATAGTTGTAAACGCTGAAAAAGAAGGCATGACCCCAAAGGAGTTTGTAGAAAAATACCATGAACACTTTAAGAACGTACTTAAAGCAGTTGGTGTTGATTTCGACTTTTACGGAAAAACTGCCGAAGAATATCATCATGAAATGACTAGAGA
The DNA here is from genome assembly GCA_030055525.1 of Archaeoglobales archaeon. GTDB lineage: Archaea > Halobacteriota > Archaeoglobi > Archaeoglobales > Archaeoglobaceae > WYZ-LMO2. The sequence goes on from JASFYJ010000001.1 coordinate 56,233, forward strand.
GATCGTAAGGAGGATGATCGATGGTGGTTATATATATCCTGCAGAGGTTGAGCTCGCTTACTGTACGAGATGTGATAGATTTTTGCCAGATAGATACGTTGAAGGTATATGCCCCTACTGCGGCGCTATGGCGAGGGGAGATGAGTGCGATCAGGGATGTGGAAAACATTTAGAGCCTGGAGAGATAAAAGATCCGAGATGCAAGATATGTGGAAATCCAGCATCGTTCAGAAAACAAAAACATTACTTCTTTAAGTTAACGGCCTTTAAAGAATTTCTAACTCAGTATCTTGAAAATCTGAAAGCTACTGAAAACGCTCTGAACTATGCAAAGGAGTGGGTAAAAAATTTGCGTGACTGGTGTATAACAAGAGATCTTGAGTGGGGTGTTAGATTTCCAGGAGATGAGAGGTTTGTAGTTTATGTATGGGTAGATGCTCCAATAGGATACATCAGTTTTACAAAAAAGGCATGTGAAAACAGATGCGATTGGGAAGCTATATGGAAGAGAGGGGAAGCCGAAATTATCCACTTCATAGGTTTAGATATCGTCTATCATCACTGCATTTTTTGGCCTGCAATGCTTAAGGCTGCAAATTTTTCTTTACCAACTGCGATCGTTGCAAGTGGGATGGTGAAAGTTGAAGGAAAGACTTTTTCTAAAAGCAGAGGATACGTTGTTTGGGTAGAAGAGGATTATCTAAAGCAAGGATTTAATCCGGACTATCTAAGGTACTACATTCTGAGCTACACAAGTCATCAGAAGGATCTTAACTTCTCTTGGAGAATTTTCAAGGATAAGGTGAACAATGAGCTCCTTGCAACTTTTGGTAATTTCCTCTACCGTGTTCTTCACTTTTCATGGAAGAACTTTGGAGAGGTAGAAATGGAGGTTGACGACGAGGTAATTGTAAAGATAAAAGAGACGAGGGAGAAGATAATCGATGCTCTGAACAAATGGGAATTCAAAATGGTCTGCGATGCATTTATGGAACTTGCTGCCTTTGGAAACTCCTATTTCCAGAGCGAAAAGCCTTGGGATTTAATAAAGCAAGACAAAAATGCTGCAAGGAAGGTTATTTCGAACTCATTGCAGTTAGCGAAGGCACTAATGATATTTGCATACCCTGTAATGCCAGAAAGCATGAAAAAGGTTGCAAAAGCTCTAGAATTAGATTTAACAAGTTGTTCTCTCGATGATGCTGCTAAGATCGACGAAAAAATGAAAGTTAGAAAGCCAGATCTACCATTTGAAAAAATAGACGAAAAGGTAATCGAAAGCCTAGAAAGAATGATGGAAAACAGATTTAAAGAAGCTGAAAAAAAAGTCGAAACTAAAGAGGAAGAGATCGGCTTGGAAGATTTCAAAAAGCTTGACATAAGAGTTGGAAGAGTTTTAAAGGCTGAAAAAGTTCAAAAAAGCAAGAAACTGCTAAAGTTGGAGGTAGATGTAGGTAACGAAGTAAGACAGATAGTTGCAGGAATTGCAGAAAACTATGAACCTGAAGAACTCGTGGGAAAAAGCGTCGTTGTGCTAGTAAATATAAAGCCAACAAGGATCATGGGGTTGGAAAGCAGAGGGATGCTTTTGGCAGCGGATGTGGATGGGAAAGCTGTACTTCTGATGCCAGAGAGAGACGTTGAGGCTGGAACTAAAATAAAGTGAAGTATCTTAAAATTTTAATCCACTCAGCTTTTCTATTTCTTCTTTCATCTTCAAAGCCCTTTTGATCGTTTCTTCAGTCAACCACTTCATTTCATTGCTGCTCAACTCGTCAATTCTCTTCAAAAAATCTTCGAAGGATACAACCCTCTCTCCAAACACGAGGTTATCGGCAAAACTCACTATCTTCTCCTCAAGCGTTTCAGGTATATAGTCCTTGGCTTCTAATCCCAACTTTAATGCATCATCTCTCGACAAACCAGCACTGAAGTGCCTCTCTGCTATTCTTACGATCCTCTCCTCGAAGCCGGCGTTTTTTAAAATTTTTGCAGACTCAATGAAATGCTGAAAGGGATCGTTGGTTATTGCTCTGCCAATATCGTGTAGCAAAGCGCCAAATTTTATCGATTCTATATCCAGCTCTTTTCCATTCTTTTTTATTTGTTCAGCTATCCTTAAAGCAAGCTCAGCCACAGCGATACAATGCTTTCTCACTCTTTCGGGCAAATTGTAGTTGTTCCAAAGAGCTTTAACTTCGTCTGGTATTTCCATAGCTCAGTCTATACTTCCCTTAAACAGTACATCCATCTTTGAAAGCACAGCCTTTGCTTTTTCAATGTCATTTACTCTCATTATAATTAATGCTTTATGTTTTCCCGAAGTGAATGCGTAGCAGTACTCGATATTCACATTTGCATCTCCGAGAGATTTTGCAATCTCATACAAGGCTCCTGGCCTATCTTCCACCTCGACTGCAATAACATCCGTTAAACTAACTGTAAAACCGGATTTTTTCAGCACTTCGTAAGCTTCCTGTGTTTTGTCAACTACCATCCTTATAATACCAAAATCTCCCGCTTCTGCAATCGTAAAGGCTCTTATGTTCGTCTTTACCTCATTAAGCTTTTCAGTTACTGCCGCAAGTCTTCCTGGTTTATTTTCTACAAATACAGAAATTTGTTTCAACATATTTTTCACCCCTTTTATTTATCTGTATCTGCTACTATATTTTTCTTCTGTCGAGAACCCTCTTAGCCTTACCCTCAAACCTCTGTAAAGTGCCTGGGTTTACGACCTCCACTTTCGCCCATACATTCAAGACGGATTTTAGCTCATCAGCCACTCTTTTTTCCAGCTCTATTATATCTGAGATCCTATCCACCTTGAATTTCTCACTCAGCTCAACCTGTACTGTCATCTCATCAAGTCCATCCTCTTTCCTATCGAGGATTATCATGTAGTGTTCTCCAAGTTCGGGAAATCTCATTAATACATGCTCAACTTGACTTGGGAATACGTTTATCCCTCTTACTATGACCATATCATCTGTTCTACCAAGGATCCTCATGATCCTAGGATGTGTTCTGCCACAGCTGCATTTCTCCATCTCTATGTAGGTAAGATCGCCCGTTCTCCATCTTACGAGAGGTAAAGCTTCTTTGCTTAAAGTTGTGACTACTAGCTCACCCTTTTCCCCTTCCCCGAGCTGTTCTCCCGTCTTTGGATCGACAACTTCTATCAAAAAGTGATCAGCCCAAACATGGAGTCCACACTTTTCTAGGCATTCAGTAAAAAGTGGTCCACTGAGTTCCGAAGTTCCGTATACATCAAACGCCGATATACCTGTTTTCTTTTCGATTCTTTTCCTAGTCTCTTCACTCCAAGGCTCGGCTCCAAATATTCCAACTCTCAATTTTGTATCGCTTGCGATATCCACTCCCATCTTCGCAGCAAACTCGGCAAGATATAGCATGTAAGATGGTGTACACGCTATTACAGTACTTCCAAGATCCCTCATCAATTCTATTTGTCTTTGTGTATTTCCTGCGGAAATCGGTAGTACTGCAGCCCCAATTTTTTCTGCAGCATAATGAAAACCAAGCCCACCAGTAAACAATCCATAGCCGTATGCTATCTGCACAATATCTTTATTACTTACTCCGCAACTTACCAGACCTCTGCAAAGGCTCTCTATCCAGACGTTGATATCGTTTGTGGTGTACCCAACTACGGTCGGTTTTCCAGTAGTTCCGCTTGATGCATGAAACCTCACAACTTGGCTAAGCGGTACAGCAAACATACCGAAAGGATAGGTATCCCTTAAGTCACTCTTCTTCGTGAAAGGTAGCTTACTAAGATCCTCAAGGCTTTTTATATCATCAGGCGTAATCCCTGCTGCTTTGAACCTCTCTCTATAGAATTGCGAGTAATCGTAGACTGTTCTCACCAATGCTCTAAGCTTTCTCTCCTGTATCAGCCTTAAATCGTCTTGGCTCATCCTTTCTATGCTTGGGTTCCAGTACATGCATAAAGGGCTCGAATCGTGCTATTTAATTTTTCCCTCGTCATAACATAGCATGCTCATAGTAGTGAGAAGCTTTTAATACGACCCGTAAACTCCAACTATGCTACCGATGAATTCAAAGCAGATGAAAAAGATGATGAAGCAGATGGGCATCGACATGGAAGAAATAGAAGCTACCGAAGTCATCATAAGAACTGGAACGGAAGATCTGATTTTTAAGAATCCTTCAGTTACGAAGATATCTGCAAAGGGAGTGGAAACTTTCCAGATAGTTGGAAGTTACGAAGTGATAAAGAAGTTTGAGATCAAAGAGGAGGATTTAAAGTTGATCATGGAGCAGGCGAATGTTGATAGAGAAACAGCTTTGAAAGCGTTGAAAGAGGCAAATGGGGATCTGGCGGAAGCTTTATTAAAATTGCAAAGCTGATATGAAGCCACCAGTGGTATTGTATCATAAAAAAGGTAGTTTTCTGGTTGAAAAGTTTGAGGGGGAGCTTCATACTCATCATGGCATAATAAAGCTCGATGAATTAAAAAATAAAAATTATGGAGACACAATTTTAACTCATCTTGGTGTAAAGTATACTATTTTGCCTTTCAAGTCTCCAGACTTCTTCAAATATTTTAAAAGGGCGCCCACACCTATAATGCCCAAAGATATCGGAGCGATAATCGTTTACACTGGCTTATCCCCAGATTCTTTCATATTCGATGCCGGAACTGGTAGTGGTGTGATGGCAGCTTATTTAGCTTACTATAACAAGTACGGAGAAGTTGTTACTGTGGAAAATAGAGAAGAGTTTGCCAAGGTTGCGAGGAAGAACTTTGAAATGGCTGGGCTAAAGAACATACACCAGATAATAGGCGACGCTGTAGAGATTGCAGACTGTTTCAAAAAAGAGTTTGATCTTGCAGTCATAGATATGAAAAACGATGTAGAATTTGTCAGAAAGGCGAAAAATATATTGAAAACTGGAGCTTATTTGGCGGTTTACAACCCCTACATCGAGGCAGCTCGGGCAGTCTATGAAGAGATGCAAAAAAACGGCTTCAAAGAGATAGAGGCTTTTGAAATGATAAAACTCGATTTAGATATAAAAAGGGTTGGAACAAGAATATCTACAACAGTTTGGCATACTGGTTACATCGTCATAGGGCGAAAGCCTTAGGGAGAATTTCAACAATCAATATATACGCGCTTCCCGTTTAGTATGCTATGGAAAGGTTAGTTTCTAAGATCCTTGCTGTTGGTGCTGATGTTAGCACAAGGAATGCCTTAAAGAAAGTCTTGAACTTTCTTGGAGAAGATGAAAATTCTGTAGATTTAGTATACCTAGCTGTTAAAAATGTTGCGTTTAGGATGGATTGGGAGAGATGCGTTGTTAAAAAGAGAGCAGTATTCCTTCCACAATGTCTCAGAAGTTCCGAAAAATGCGAGGCTAAATTGAGTGAGAAAGGGTACCTATGTAAAAAATGCGGAAATTGTGTAGTAGGAGAGATAGTCGAGTATGCGGAAAGTTTAGGGTACAAACACATCTACATAGTTCCGGGAGGGAGCTTGGTTTTAAGAATTCTTAAGTCGATAGAATGCGAAGCTGTACTTGGCGTAGCATGCGTTCCAGAGTTATGTGAAGCTTTGGAAAGAATAAAAATTCCTGCCCAAGTGGTTCCGTTGACTAAGGCTGGATGCATAAATACTGAAGTTGATGTGAAGAAAGTTAAAGAAATTTTGGGGGCGGGTTTATCTGAAAAGGAAGATTGAGCTGATCCTAGAAAAGTTGGATGGTTTTTCAAATCCGAAAGTACATCTTGAGCAATATGTAACTCCACCAAAGCTTGCAGCATTCATATTATCTCAGGCCGAACTTTTTGAAGATTTAAAGAAGGTTTTAGATCTTGGATGCGGAACTGGGATACTTGCCGTAGGTTCAGCACTGTTAGATGCAGAGGCAATTGGTGTGGATATAGATGGAGAGGCAATAAAAATTGCGAGAAGGAATGCCAAAAAGCTGGATGTTTTCGTGGAATTCCTAGTTTGCGATGTTAAGGATCTATGTTTAAAAGAGAAGGACTTTACAACGATAATGAATCCCCCCTTTGGAATTCAGAGAAAACACGCTGATAGAATTTTTTTGGAAAAAGCTTTCAAAGTTTCCAAGGTGGTTTACACGATACATTCTGCCGGTAGCGAGGTTTTTGTAAAAAAATTGGCAATTGAAAAGGGATTTGAAATAACACACCTGTGGAAGTTTCTTGTACCACTTAAGAGGACTTATTCGTTCCATGAAAAAGAATATAAGGAGATAGCAGTAGAAGTCTTCAGGTTGAGAAGATGAAGTTCGTGTTGCCTGGAGATAGAATCGGTAGTAGTGAAGAGTTTTTTAAAGGTAATGGAGTTTATGAAGAACAAGGGGAACTCTATGCAGCAATTGCAGGATGGTTGGTGGTAAATGACAAGAGAGTTGAGGTCAAAGGAATAAACAGGTTGGCAGAACTTGAAGAAGGAGACGTTGTGCTTGGGAAGGTTGTAGATGTTAGACAAAAATTTGCTTTAGTGGAGATAGATAGGAAAAAAGGTGTCGATAGAGATCTAGTCCGAAAGGAGGTTATAACATTCATTGCTCCAAATCTCAGGGATTTTGTGGGGCTGCATGACGTTGTTAAGGGGAGGGTTAGGGGAAACAGACTTTTATTTGAAGACTCAGAAATGGGTGTTTTAAAAGCAATCTGCAGTTTTTGCAGATCAGAAATGATTTTTGAAGACGACAAACTTAAATGTCCTGTTTGTGGTAATATAGAGAAGCGGAAAATTTCAAAAGACTATAGAAGAGGTGTATGGTAATGGAAATAAAAGTCTTAGAAGTTGGAAAGGATTTTGCAAAGCTTCTGATAAAAGGTGAAGACCATACCTTTCTGAATTTGCTGCAGCACTATCTCGTGGAAGACAAAAATGTGGTCTTTGCGAAGTACCACATATCTCATCCGCTAAATCCTGAAGCAGAGCTATATGTAAAAACCGTGGATGCCGCCCCACTGGAGGTAATAAAGAGGGCGAACGAAAAAATAGTTGAAGATTGTGATCAACTTTTGGGCCAGATATGACATCAGAACTCAAAACCCTCATCACTGTTCAGAGGGGCCCTTTCATCATCTGATTCTCCTTAACCTTTGGAGATTTTAATCTTACTACAAAAACAGTTCCAGCGGGTTTGTTATCTTCAACCCAAACCCGGCCATTGTATCTTTCGACGAGCTTCTTTACGATATACAATCCAAGCCCACTTCCACTGCTTGGACCGTACTTGATACCTTCTTCAAATATCTTGGATTTTATCTCTGCGGGGATTCCTCTCCCATAGTCAGAAACACGAATTTCACATTCGTCATCAAACTCTGCAAGGGCTATACTTACGATGTCACTTCCTGAATGTTTTACAGCGTTGGAAAGTAGATTCTCGACTATAGAATACAGTCCCTCATCAGCTAAAGCTGTACAGTTGCCGTTTACGTTTATCTTTACCTTATCCTCATACTTTCGAACGATATCTTCAACTACCTCTCTTACTACCATCACTTTAAGGCTGCTTTTTTCCGAGGTTACGATCTTTTCAAGTTCTCTGATCTTTTCTATGTATATTCCACAATCTTTAACAGCCTCCTTTGCTTTTTCCAATAATTCCGAATTCCTATTTTCCTGATAGAGCTCTATGTAGCTTAAAACTATCTGAAGTTTGTTTAGAATGTCGTGGCGGAGCATCTTGTTTATGGTCCCCAAAACATCCTTCAGCTCTTTTAAATGATAATAAAGTTCTTCATATCTTCTCTTCTGTTCTTCAAGCTCCCCAAGACTTAGGATGATCAGGTTTTCTTTGTAGATAGCATACAATCCAGAAGTGAGGGAAACGATGGAAAGGTTGTAGAAAAGTGCAGGATAGGCTGATATGGGCTCTTTGAGGCATTGGGCTTTACTTAAAGAAATAAATCCAAAACAAAAGAATACATAATACCCCAAAACCGAGATCCAGTAGCTTGAAGATTCATGGTTAGCGTAGATTCCCAATAGTAACGAGTATACTGCTACGGAAACTAAACAAAGCACAACTCCAATTTGATTGCTCTCTCTTATCTCGCAGGGCATTTCTGTTATTGCTAGATAGCCGACGAGGATCACAGCTGCCGGAATTGATAAAAAAGTTAAAACACTTGGTTTTAAGAATTTTGAATCTTTAAGCAACTTTTGGAAACCAAAAATTAGTAGTGGGATCGTTGAAGCTACAAAAATGGATTCGTAGATTTCCTTTAGATACTCGAAGGTCAAAGGAAAACCTACTATATCATAGGAAACGAAAATCATGTTTAAAGTTAGTAGAGTGAGTAGAGTTAAAGAACATAACCCAAACAACTTTTTCTCGCCATGAGAATTTACAAATATGGCGGCTGATATTACTAAAGCTAGTATTGTGAAGAGGGCACCGTAAGTTAGGGAGAAAGGTTCGAACAAATTTGATGAAACAAGCTCCGATAGAATGTAGGGTGTCAAAGCTACGAGGAACAGCAAAAGTACTGTGACTACTTTCTTCATAATCGTTATAAGCATCTACACTTATAAAAAATTGACTTTTGTAGGGTAAAGTTTTTAGCCTATTTCGTCCAGCTCTATACACTCCTTCAACCCCAATAGAAATTCGAACTCTTGAGGAGATATTATGGGTTTACTGAATCTCTCAGAATCGTCGTAAGTTATCCTTGGGCATGCAGTGTTTATATAAAAGTCGAACGGTAAGTTTAGAAGTTTCTCTTCCGTCACGTCGTCGATGCTTACTAAGTACGCCTCTATATTTTTTTCTTTTGCAATTTTTTTAAGTTTTTTTGCTATCTCTATTCTTTTCTGCCCAGGTTTTTTGGAAACTAATACTCCAGCAAGATTTTTTCCAAAACACTGCGAAATTTTTCTATACCTATTTTTTATAAAATTTTCTATATTAACGACTTCAAGCTGTTTGTTAAGAGGATTGTAAGCGTAAACCTTCTTTTTTGTATAAATCGAAGCCCCTATAGCATGAAAAAGTCCATCTCCAATGAAAACGATAGCTTCAGCATTCGTTTTTTTGAGTACACTATAGTTGCATCCTAGTACTTGGCCGGGGTACAGAACTCTGGGCGATCCCTTACTAAGTTCAACTTCGTAACCCTTACTTTCGAGCCATTCTTTAACTTCATAAAGCTTGTGACAGTACTGAATAGTGGAAATCAAAGCTATCCTCTTTTCCTCTATTTTGAGTTCTATCTTTGTATCGTAGTCTACGAAGTATGGAACATATACAATTTTTTTAGATTTCAAAATCGGTGTGTGGGCAATGTGGAGGAGCAAATCAACATCTTCGAGAAGTCTATAATCGATATCACACGCACCGAAGCAACTGTCTGCAGATATTATAACCTCATACCCTTTACTCTCGAGTTCTCTAGCCAATTCGGCAGCCCTTCTTTTTAGTCCATCAGGAAGCTGTAGACCAATTAATTTGCCTTCTAATTCTAGAGGTATCATGTTTAAAACTTGAATCTCTGCCAAGGTATAAATATACTTGCATTAAAACTCAAGACCATGAAGGATGCAGTAGAAAGGGACTTTAGAAGACTTGACGAAATGCTTGACAAGCTCAGGATAAAGGAAATTGATGATGAAGAAAAAAAGATATACGAACAAGTTTTAGATGGCAGAACATTCAAGATCCTTTATAAACTTTCAGCTAAAGGCTTCATAAAAGCAATGGGAGGAGTTGTAAGTACTGGTAAAGAGGCTCACGTTTTTTATGCAGACGGAAATTTCGATGGAAAGGATGTTCCTTTAGCTGTTAAGATCTACAAGATAGAAACAAGTGAGTTCAAGAAGATGGACGAATACATCTTCGGCGATAGGAGGTTCGATTTCTTAAGAGTGTCTCCAAAGGATAAGATCTTTTTATGGGCTGAAAAAGAGTTTAGAAATCTTCAGAGAGCTTACGAAGCGAATGTCAGCGTTCCAAAACCTTATGTACAGATGAAAAACGTTATTTTAATGCAGTTTATTGGTGAGAACGAGCTACCAGCACCGTTGCTTATTGATGTTGCAAAAGATATAGAAGATGCTGAAAGAATTTTCGAAGAAATTTTGGAGAACATCAAAAGGCTTTACAAAAAAGCCGAACTAGTTCATGCTGATCTAAGCGAGTACAACATACTTCTCTACGATAAGGTTTACTTTATAGATATGGGGCAGGCAGTACTTAAGGATCATCCAAAAGCCAAATTTTATTTAAAAAGAGATTTGAAGAACGTTGTAAGATTTTTCGAGAAGTTTGGAATTAAAGCAGATGTTGAAGAAATTTTTAATGACGTGACCGAAGGTGAGGAGGATGAGAATAGAGATTGAGGTTCCGCAGGAGAGGGTAGCTGCAATAATTGGTAAGAGTGGAGAGGTAAAGAAGAAAATAGAGGAAAAAGGAAAATGCAAGTTGAAAATAAACGGAAACATAGTGGAAGTTGAGTACGAGGATTCGGTAAGTTTTCTAAGGGTTAGAGATGTAATAACTGCAATAGCGAAAGGCTTCAGCCCTGAAGTTGCGTTGAAACTTTTTGATGATGAGATGATGGTTCTTGAAGTTATAGATCTTTCGAACTTGGTTTCAGATAAAGCTCTGCCCCGTGTTAAGGGGAGAATAATAGGTAGCGAAGGCAAGATGAAGAACCAGATAGAAACAACTTTGGATGTTAACTTATCGATCACGGACAAGTATATGGCAATAATTGGAAATTCGGAAAACGTTGCAGCTGCTAGGGAAGCTATAATGATGTTGGTCGATGGAGCACAACATTCAACTGTGCTTAAGTTTATGGAAAGAAAGAGAAGGGAGATGAAATCAAGAGAATTTGAATGGTTATGAGTTGGTTGATTATAGCGGAGAAGGATGATGCTGCAAGAAGGATAGCCAGTATACTATTCAAAGATTTCAGAACTCTAAAAGAGGGAAAGATCAACTACTATTATTCGGAGAAAAATGATTCTTATGTGGTTGGGTTGAAGGGACATATAGTGGAGCTAGATTTTCCTAAAGAACTCAAAAATTGGTTGAAAACACCGCTAAATGAACTTTTAAATGCTGAATTTGTGAAGAAAGTGAAAGAGAAGACGATATACAATTTGATTAAAAAACTTGCCGAAAAAGTCGATAGAGTCACAATAGCAACGGACTATGACAGAGAGGGAGAATTGATAGGGGTGGAAGCGCTAGAAATTTTAAAAAGTACCAATCCGAATATAAAAGTAGACAGAGCTAGATATAGTGCCATAACAAAGGAGGAAATAACCAAGGCTTTTGCAAAAACGACAAACGTTGACTTCAACCTCGCAAAAGCTGCGCTTGTGAGGCAAAAGATAGATCTTGTATGGGGAGCCGCTTTAACCCGAATGATCTCTGTTCATTCCGGAAGGCTGGGTAAAGATTTTCTGAGTGTTGGAAGAGTCCAAACGCCAACTCTGCGCATAATAGTTGAAAGGGAAGAAGAGATCAGAAACTTTAGACCTGAAAAGTATTACGAAATTTCGGCAAAATTTGAAAGTTTCGAAGCTAAGCATCCGAAGAAATACAAGGAAAGACCGGAAGCTGAAAAAGTTTTCTCCAATATTGGAGATTTCGGAGTTGTAAAATTTTTTACGAGAAAAAGCATAGAAGAAGCTAAGCCGATCCCGTTTAATACAACAGAGTTTCTGAGGGAGGCTTCAAAGTTCATGAGTCCTTACAAAGCTATGCAGGTTGCAGAATTCTTATACATGAACGGATACATCAGCTATCCAAGAACGGACAATACAGTTTATCCAAAATCTATCGATCTTTTAGGAATTGCAAGAAGCTTTCTAAACAGTCCCTTTGAAAAGGAAGCTAAGATCGTTTTATCGCAGGAAAAGATTGAAGCATCAAGTGGTAAAAAAGAAAGCAAGGACCACCCACCCATATACCCTACAGCCATCGCAACAAGAAAAGATTTAAAAGATGATGAATGGATCATCTATGAGCTCGTTGTTAGAAGATTTTTAGCTACCTTAGCTCCAAGAGCCGTCTGGGACATAAGGAGGGCTGAAATTGATTGCAATGGTGTGAACTTTATCGCGAATGGAAGAAAAATTATTAGTGCAGGTTGGAGAGAAATTTACATTTATTCAAAAGCTGAAGAAGTTGAGCTACCAATTCTTAAAGCAGGTCAAAAAATTAGGTTGATCGAAAAGAAACTTGAGGAGAAAAAGACGAAACCACCAGCGAGGTTTTCAGCTTCAGCTTTAATAAAGTTGATGGAAAATCTAGGCCTAGGAACAAAATCTACGAGACATGAAATTATAAAGAAGCTTGTAAGCAGAGGCTATATAAGCGGAAATCCATTTTCTCCAAGTGAAACAGCTTTTTCAGTGATAAGTGTCTTAAAAAAAGTTGCTGAAACAATAACATTGCCAGATATGACTGCAAAACTTGAAAAAGAGATGGACGAAGTTGCAGAAGGTAAGAAGAAGGAAGAAGAGGTATTTGAAGATTCTAAAAAAATGCTTGAGAGCATCCTATCTAAAATAGACTACTCTCAATTGGCTTCCGAGTTGAAAGATGGGATAAAAAGAGACAAGGTTGTAGGCAAATGTCCCGAATGTGGGGCAGATATAGTTGTAAGAAAATCAAAGAATAAAAAGAGGTTCTTAGGCTGCACGAGTTATCCTAAATGTAATTTTACTCTACCCCTTCCGCAAAAAGGTACAATAGTCTTAACGAAAAAGGTTTGTCAAAAGCATGCGATAAGGGAAATTAAGATCAAAGACAAAAAAACTTGGAATCTTGGATGCCCTTACTGCAACTACATAGAGTGGAAGAAAGCTCAGAACTGTAGCCCGGAGAGTAAACTCAACTCTTCATCGAAAGCTTAGCTCTCTCAGAGTTGATGACCCTTTCCGGGCCATTGTCCCATGCCCGGGTTGCTCCGGAATCATAGTAAGGTCCGCTCCTCACTCATCCGAAGACCTATCGGCATGGTGTATCCCCGAACTTGCAGAGAGACTTCATCGCCCAGCTTAAGCCGCCTCAGCCTCCTCCCCATCGGGGATATGAATAGTGGTCTTGGAGCAATAAAACCCTTCTGTCAGAATTAATAAGATTATTTTCGAGAAAATCAAATTTTTTAAACTGTTTATATTTAGATTACTACAATGGCAAAAGTTGCTGTTGGAGGTACATTTGAACCGTTTCACGAGGGACATAAAAAGCTATTAGACACAGCGATAAAACTTGGCGGCAAGGATGTTACAATTGGAATAACAAGTGATAAAATGGCTAGAGTCAGACATAGAAGCGTGCTTCCTTTCAAGGTTAGGGCTGAAAACGTCAGAAATTACGTTAGAAAAGTCTACGGTTTCGAACCAGAGATCGTTCAGATATGTGATCCTTACGGTAAAACGCTCGAAATAGATTTTGATTACCTCGTAGTCTCCCCTGAAACATACCAAAATGCAATCAAGATAAATGAAAAGAGACTGGAGCTCGGAAAGAAAGCTATACAGATAATTCGCGTGGAATGGGTTGAGGCAGAAGATGGAAAACCGATTTCCTCAACAAGGATAAAGAAAGGTGAAATAGATAGATACGGCAAAAAAATTTAGAGGCTTTCAACCTCCTTCAGAGGTTTTCCATCTTTAGTTTCTGGAGCTACGTAGTCTAAAAAGCGAATAAACGATACGTTCTGAAGTCTGAAAGTTACTTTTATTGGAGATAGCGTTGCATCCTCTTCAGTGAAGTTGATCTTCGAAACGGTTGCAGTCTGTTTGTTTAGATAAATCGTTATTTTATCACCTTTTTTGCCCTTAGTAAGTTCACTTCTGGCGGTATCTAATATCTTCTGTCTTCTAAGTAACTCTCTAAAGCTGTTAAGATCTTTTGCTCTGGCCGTAAGTTTACCACGTTCGATTTTTACCTCTGCATCTGAAAAGATGTTCTTAACAGCATTCACAACTTTCTCCTCGCTTTCTGTGGGATGGATATCTGTTTCAATTAGAATTTCAACGTATTTCAAGAATTCAGACATTAAAGCTTTTATCTTCTCTTCAAAATCTTTGATGTCTCCGATGTTCTCTATCGTGTAGTTTGCCATCTCCATCGCATCTTTAAGCCCCCAACTCTCTTCTCTTCTGTCTCTTGCTCTTAGTTCATCTATCGTTAGCATATCATCACTTCGCATCCTCTTCTTAGCTCTCTCCAGTCGTATTTCTTCTGGACATTCTATTGCAATTAATAGAAAATCATCCCCAAACTCTTTTTTGAACCTTTCAACTTCTTCTATACTTCTTACACCATCGACAACGACTATACCTTTCTCAGCGCCAGCATCTCTGATTTTAGGTAAGCATAAAACTGCTATTGCATCTTTTCCATATTTTCTTCTGAGTTCCTCAGCTATCTTTCCTAAGTTCTCGTTGTTCATTGGTAACTTGCGTTTTATTGCTTCTTCTCTAACCACGTCTCCCATGACAACTACTGGAATACCCATGGATCTCGCTATCTCGGCAGCAGTTGTTTTCCCGCTAAGTGGGTAGCCTACAAATGCTACAATCCGCATATCATCACCTTTTAGATGTAAACCACATCAAAACTGATTTTATTTGTTTCGACAAGACTTTTGAAGTTAAGGTTGTGCTTTTTAATAAAAGTTGCCCTTTTTATAAGCAACATATCAGACAGTAGAAGAAAGGCTGCAGAAGTTTTCTTAACAAAACTTAATATGCGAAAAATCTCCAGATTTAATGGCTATGGGTAGTGAGGAAAAGGAATACTACACGATCTCCGAACTTGCAAGTGAGTTTGAGATAAGCACGAGAACTATAAGGTACTATGAGGAAATTGGACTTTTATCACCAAAAAGAACTTCAGGAAATCAGAGGATATTCACAAAAAAAGATAGAGCCAAACTTAAGCTAATATTAAGGGGTAAGAGGCTCGGTTTCTCTCTTGAGGAGATAAAGGAGATGATAGAAATATACGATACAGCCGGAGAACCAGAACAAATAAGATTGGCCCTAAAATACGGTGAAAAAAAGCTCAAAGAAATAGATGAAAAAATTAACGAGCTCCAGCTACTTAAAGAAGATCTGCTTACCCTTAGAGATATGTTGCTAAATAGACTTAAAGAACTTGGAGTTGATACATGACGTTAACGTAAACGTTAAGTATATCGGATGCAACTAGCCTTGGTGATGTTATGCTTGAAAACAACTGCCTGCTTAGCGAAGAGGAAGTCAGGCTTAGAGAAGAAGCGAAAGATTTTGTAGCAAGTATAGATCCGGAATTGATCAGAAAAATGGACAGAAACGAAGTAGATTATCCCTTTGAGTTTGTAAGAGCCGCTGCAGATAAAAATCTTTTGGGTTTAAGATTTTCCAAGGATTACGGTGGAAGAAATTTAACTTGGACTGCTGAAAGCGTCGTTCTTGAGGAGATAGGAACACTTGGAATGGGACTTGGATGCGCATATTCGATGGTGAGTATAGTTGGGGAAGCCCTAAACCGCTTTGGAAACGAATGGCAGAAGGAAGAGTTCTTAAAACCAATAATAAAAGGTAAAAAAATATCCGCAGAGGGTCTTACCGAGCCCAGAGGTGGTAGTGATTTTTTTGGGACAACAACAAAGGCTGAAAAGAAGGGAAACGTTTGGGTGCTTAACGGACAGAAGAGGTTTATCGCAGGAGGAAAGGTGGCAGATTTCTATCTCATCTATGCCCGTACAGATCCAAATGCCCCCAACCACAAAGCTTTGACGGCGTTTATTGTTGAGAGAGACATGGGTGTTGAAATCGAAGAGCTGTACAATTTGATGGGTTTCAGAGGGATGGGGACTGCTAGGATCGTCTTTAAGAACGTAGAAGTTCCAAAAGAATATGTTTTAGGACAGTTGAACAATGCAAGAGAAATATTCAACAGAATGATGATTCCAGAAAGGTTAACTTCCGCTGCTGGAGCTGTTGGTCTTGCAAGAGCAGCTTTAGAAGTTGCAATAAAGTATTCAGAAAAAAGAAAGGCTTTTGGTTTGAAAATCAGAGATTTTCAGGGTGTAAACTTCATGGTTGCAGAATCTATAACCAAGTTGGACGCGGCTAGGGCCCTCGTTTACAACGCAGCAAAAGCAGCAGATTTGCATGATGCAGGAAAATTTGGAGATCCAAGAAGGCTTGTTAGTGAAGCTAAGTATTTTGCAACGGATGTAGGATGGGATGTTGTAAATAAGGCGATGCAAATACTTGGTGGAATAGGCTATACTCAAGTTTACCCAGTTGAAAGAATGCTTAGAGACATGCGTCTAGCTCCGATATGGACAGGAAGCAACGAGATTATGAAAGTCCTTATTCAGCATGAGACTTACAAGTTGATGGGTTCTGAAGTTAGAGAGAGGGACTACGAGAAAGATGCAATGGACTGGTATAAGGAGTGGGAAAAGGTTTACGAATGACGTTTAAAACTTTCGGATAAAACAAAAATTCTCTGCTGTAAATTTTTTAGATGAAAATTTGTTTATTGGTGCATGGGGCTGAAGCTTTTTATAGTGGAGAGGTTGCAAAAGTAGCTGAGAAGTTGAAAAATCTTGGAGATATTAAAATATTCGTCACAGGTGCTATTTCAAGAACAGCAGCGATCGATGAGAAGATCAACCTTGAATTTTGGAAGGGTCTGCCATCTACTTTACTGAAAAGTAACGAGAAAGACTTCGATGTTTTCATTCTGCTGACGTACTCAAAAAGTGCAGTAAGCGGTTATACCTACGCAAAAACAGTATTGGAGAGGAGTAAAATCAAAAAACCAGTTTTACAGCTTGAAATTTCGAACAAAACAGCTAAAATTTGGAATTCAAAAAATTTTGATTTTAAAGATGTTTTGGAGCTTTTAAGATTTGAGCTCGTAGATCCTGATATCGAAGTGAAAAACTTCTGGAAAGAAGGTTCTAGAGAATACAGAAGAGTTTTGGCAATAGAAAAGGGGGAATTGCTTCTTATCGATGGATTAGTAGTTGGTAGAGCAAAGGATGAGGACGTAGTGATCGTTGCTGAAAATGGTAAGATAGTGGAAATTAGGGGCTTAGAATTGAAAAGGCATGGGATCGAGAAGCTCATGAAAAAGCATGAAAAAATCGATCTTGAGAAGATAAAAGTTTGTTCTTTGAGAAGGTTCGAGTTGAAGAGTGTAGAGGCGGTTAAAAAAAAGGGCTTCGGTGTGGCTTTCATAGATCACTCCGGATACGAAGTTTACGATTTTGCTGAAAATTGTGAAGGAATTGTTTGTGTAGGTGATGACACAACTTTCATAACTTCGGAGATCCTTTTCAGATTTGGCAAGCCGGTTTTAGGGATAGTTGATGGAGATCTGGATATCGTCATTAATAAGAAAAACGTGCACCCAATTTCAGAGATCTTTATAACTAAGCACGACGATCTTGCCGGAGAAATCGTTTTTAAGAGAGTTTTTTGTGAAAGAAACTATGTTCAGCAAAATTTTGAAGAGATTAGATACAAAATAGTGGAATTGTTAAAAAGTAGCGGCCTTTTAATTCAAAGAAGAAAGCTTTCTGAAATTTAATATTAAATCCATCGAATGGCTTAAATTGCGTTTCATCGGAGTAGTATTTGCGATGCTTAGTCGGATTTTGGATGCACTAAAAGAGATAGGGATACAAAAACTAACGGAGTTTCAGATAAAAGCAAGAGAGTTGATTTTGTCAGGGAAAGATGTGATACTCGTCGCTCCTACAGGCAGCGGTAAAACCGAAGCTGTAATAGTTCCTATCTTTGAAAAAATTCTTTGCTCTGAAAGAAAAGGTGTGTCACTTTTATACATAACTCCTCTTAGAGCTTTAAATAGAGATATGCTCAGAAGATTATTAAAACTAGCCAATAGGTTGGGGATAAGTGTAGATGTAAGACATGGTGATACACCGAGCAGTAGGAGAAGTAAACAGTCAAAAAACCCTCCTGAAGTTATGATAACGACTCCCGAAACTTTTCAGATACTTTTTTTGGGAAAAAGATTAAAAGAAATAATAAAAAATGTTCGTTTTGTGGTTATAGATGAAATTCACGAACTTGCCGACAGCGAGAGGGGAGCTCAGTTGACTGTTGCTTTGGAAAGACTTAAAGAGTATACAAAATTTCAAACGATTGCTTTATCTGCTACTGTGAGTGATGCCAAAAAGATAGCAAAATTTTTCGGAATGACAGCCGAAATTTTATATGGAGAAGAAGATAAATTTTACGAATTTTTTATTTTGAGCAGTGAAGACGATATTGCAAAGATAAAAGAACTAATTGAAAAGAACCACTCAACTCTAGTTTTTGTGAACACTCGACAAACGGCAGAAGCTTTAGGAGTGAAACTAAAAGAGTTTTGCAAGGTAGAGGTTCACCATGGAAGTCTTTCGAGAGAGGCAAGGGAAGAAGCTGAAGAAAAATTTACGAAAGGGGAACTAAAAGCTCTAATCTGCACTTCTTCAATGGAGCTCGGCATAGATGTAGGGCATGTGGATGCTGTGATACAATACAACAGTCCTAGGCAAGTGGTTAGATTACTTCAGCGAGTCGGAAGAAGTGGACACAAGATTGGACAAGTTTCCAGAGGATTCATAGTTGCAAGCAACTTTGATGAGATAATTGAATCTGCAGCGATAGTAGATTTTGCGAAAAAAGGCATTCTTGAAGATCCGGAATTTCACTATTCAAGTTTAGACGTTATAGCAAACCAGATTTCAGCTATAGCACTTGAATATGGAAGGATAGGGGTTGAAAAACTCTACAGTATAATAAGAAGGGCAGAACCATTTAAAAATATAACGTTTGAAGATTTCGATGAGATCTGTAAATTTTTAAACGATATTGGAAGGATATTCTACGATGGGGAGCTTGTTGCAGCAAGAAGAGCTACAAGAAAGTATTTCTATGACAATATTTCGATGATCCCAGATGAAAGGCATTACAGAGTTGTCAACATTATAAACGGTAAAAGCATAGGTGTTCTGGATGAAAGTTTTCTTTCAACATTCAGCGGAGAAGTATTTGCAATGAAGGGCGAGCTTTGGAGGGTTGTAAGTGTTGAAGACGTCGTTAAAGTTGAACCCTACACCGGAGAAGGGCAAATTCCCTCATGGGCTGGAGAAGAGATACCAGTTCCATTTGAGATAGCACAGAGGGTTGGGGAGCTAAGAAAAGAAGTAGCAGAAAAAGGTGGTAAATTTTTAAAGGAATATGGATTGAACGATAAGGCCATTGAAAAGGTTGAAGAAGTGATAGAAGAGCACAAAAAATCCTTTCCGTTACCCACAAACAACCACATCACGATTGAGGGAGTTGGAGAGGTGGTTATAAACGCTTGCTTTGGTCATAAGGTGAACGAGGCTTTAGGAAGAATTTTGGCTCTATTGATATCTTTGAAAAAGGGCAAGAGTGTTTCAGTTGAGATAGATCCTTACAGGATCAAGCTTACACCAACAAACGCTTTGGAAGTCAAAAATATTTTGATAGATATAAAACCTGAGGATGTTGAAAGTTATGCTGAAAGAGCTTTAGTTGATACAAAACTGATGCAGTGGAAAGTAGTAAACGTGGCTAGAAAGTTCGGGATATTGGATAAATCAGATGATATCAGCAGGATCAATCTGAAGAACTTGGTTTTAAAGCTTAGAGATACTCCAGCCTATAGGGAGGCACTTAGAGAAATCTTTCTGGAAAAACTAGATATTAAAAGGCTTAAAACCATTTTGGAAAAGCTAGGTAGTGAAATAACTTTTTCTGTACATGAAAAGCTAAGTCCGATAAGTCTGGTAGAGCGCTCTGCCGCTTACGATATACTTTCCGTAAGATCTAACGAAGCAATTCTTAAAGCTTTTAAAGAAAGGATAGAGAATGAAATTACAAGAGTTCGCTGTGTGAACTGTGGATCGACTTACGCTGAAAGGGTTGGCAGTTTCAGTAGATTCAGCTGTGTAAAGTGTGGTTCAAAAATGATAGCCGTCTACAACTCAAAAAGAGAGGAGCCAAAGAGGGGTGAGCTTTTAAGGATAGCAAACTTGGTAATGTGCTATGGAAAAAAGGCTGTTTACGCTTTGAACACCTACGGCATTGGAGCTGAGACTGCCGCGAGGATACTTTCGAAACATTACAGCAGCGATGAGGATTTCTTTAAAGCTTTGCTAAAGGCTGAGAGAGATTTTATCAGAACAAGAAAGTTTTGGGATTAAAAAATTAAGGAATTTCTAGTTCTTTCAGTTTTTCTTTTGTTGGTACTCCATCTTTCCATCCTCTTAATCTGTAATATTCCTCTTTTAGCCTACCTATGTCAATCACCTGTCCTTTTCCAACTCCGCTTGGAAGAGGTTCGGAGAGAAGCCTTCTTGGCAAAGTATCATCTTTCCCGTCGAAGCCTAGGGAGTTTATTATCACTCTTTCTAGGTTGTAAATTCTCTCTCCGATTTTCATCAATTCTTTAGCATCTAAATTCCATCCGGTTATAGCCGAAAGCAGTTTTGCATAATCCTCAGCCCCCAAGGCGAAGGTTGTAAATAAACAATTTACTGTCGAATTTACGACACATGTGAAGTCTTGGAATATTTTTGCAAGTTCAGCTTTTCCGTTGTAGCTTAGAGGATCATACTTCTGTGGCAATCCTACGATTTCTGCAGCGATTGTGTATCCACTAACATGGCAACCACCTCTGTTGGCAGTTGCATAGTTTATACCTATACCCTTGACTGCCCTTGGATCGTATGCGGGCATTTCAAGAGCTTTGACGCTCATCGAAAGTTCTGGAGCTCCAAATATTTCGGCAAGCCTTTTACTTCCTAAAGCAAGATATTTCCCGAAACCAACCCTATAAGCTGTTCTCCATACTGCCTCAACAACCGCAGCAGCATTTCCAAACGATAGATCCAGACCCTGAAGCTCTTCCTTCTTTACGTAACCCTTTTCGTAAAGTTCCATTGCACATGCAATCGTCGAACCCATAGTTATGGTATCCATCCCAAATTCATCACAAAGATGGTTCGCCTTTATTATTGCTGCCAAATCCATAACGCCTGTATCATTTCCCAATGCCCAGATGCTCTCATACTCTGGCCCTTCTGTATCTAGAACTTTAAATGGTCCATCTTTTACCTCCGTAGCTCTGCCACAACCTATGCTGCATCCCCAACAAGCTACCCTTTTTCTTAAATACTTTTCAGCTAGAACTTCTCCGCTTATCTCTTCAGCCTTCTCGTTATAAGATTCTTGCCAGTTTTTGAACGGTAAAGCTCCAGAGTTGTTTATTATATTTACAAGAACGGCAGTACCGTACTTTGGCAAACCCTCTCCAGTAACCGGGTTCTTTTTAAGTTTTTCAAGTGCCTCTCTTGAATAAGCTTTAAATTCTTCCGGTTTTGCGACCTCTGGTCTTCTCTTCCCAGAAACAACTATAGCCTTCAACATCTTTGCTCCCATTATAGCTCCAACACCCGTTCTGCCCGCAGCTCTGTGCTTTTCATTTATTATGCATGCAAAATTTACTAAGTTCTCTCCAGCTGGACCAATGCATGCAACGCTACAGTCCCCATATTTTTCAGTCAGTATACTTGTTGTATCGAAGGTATTCATTCCCCAGAGATGGGAAGCATCCTTAATTTCGGCTTTTCCATCTACAATTTCCAAGTAAACGGGATCCTCACTGCACCCCTCGAATACTATTAAATCAAAACCGGCAAACTTCATGTAAGGTCCAAATTTTCCTCCACTGTTCGCTGATGCTATGCTTCCTGTCAATGGGCTCTTTAAAGCCATTACGTGATATCTCCCAGACTCTGGAAATCCAGCAACACCTGTTGCTGGGCCGGTGGCAAATATCAGAACATTTTCTTCACCTAAAGCGTCTATATCTCTCGCAGCCAATCCCTTTTTCTGGTAAGAAAGCAAATAGTCGTACAAAATTCTTAATGCATACCCTTTTCCACCCAAATACTTTCTTGCAATCTCCTCTTGCAAGGGAACCTCTTTTACAGTTCCGTCACTGAGGTTCACCTTCAAAATTTTACCAACATATCCAAACATAAAATCACCTATAATATTACGATTACGCATTTATAAACTTTGGCGCTCAGATTTTTATAGGGTCAAGACTAAGAGTAGAACGTGAAGGTAAGGATAGAGTTTTATGCAACTTTGCGGGAAAAGTTTGGAAGGGCGATAGAGATAGAGTGTGATGGGACCCTTTATGGAGCTTTGAAAGCAGCTGCTGAAAAGCTTGGTAAAGATTTTGAGAAGGAAGTTTTTAAGGATGACAAGATAAGAGATGATAGGATAATACTCGTGAACGGTAGAAATATAAAAGATGAAAAGATTGAAAATCTGAATGAAAATTCAAAGATTGCGATTTTCCCACCGGTGGCTGGAGGATGAAAGTTCAAATTGAGGTTACTACGAAATGCAATTTAAGTTGCGAATACTGTTTCAGAACTGGAGAAAACGAGTTAAGTTTGGAGATAGTTGAAAAGTTGCGGGGTTTTGATGAATACGTAGTTTACGGCTATGGTGAACCATTTATGCACAAAAATATAAAAAAGATTCTTGAAAATTTAGATGGCCGGATAATTTTGAGTACAAATGGTATGTTTGATGTTTCAAATATAGCTGATTTTGCAGACGTTGTTGCCGTATCTCTTGACGTTGACAGCTCTTTAAGGAAGGGTTTTATTTACGACCTTGCTATTAAAAATTTGAAAAAGCTTGAGGGGAAAGGATTAGCCCAGATCGTTTTAACCAGAGAAAACATTTTCAGGATCAAAGATTTCTTAAGTGAGGTTGCGAGGTTTGGAGATGTTATGCTCACAAACGTCGTTGCGAAAGATGAACGGATATACGAAAAGGCTCTTTACTTCGAGATTAGTAGAAAAGTTTACGAGATTTGTAAAAACCTTGAAGAGGACTTCCTACTGAAAGTTTTAAGTGATTTTGAGTATAGAAGAAAATTTAGTATGATGCTGGAGGACATCTATGGTTGCGGCTATTCTTTAAATTTGCATCGAATAGTTGATGAAAAGAGAAGGGGTGCTGTTGCGGAGAAAGCTGAGAGATTTATTGAAGAACTCGAAGAAGTCGTCAAAATTTACGGGTCGGAGCTAATAAAACCTGAATTTTTTGGAGACTCTAATACAAGAGAGTGCCCCTACCGGAGTTCGATATTTATTAGAGCAGATGGATCTGTTGCACCATGCATGAGTTTTGCTTACGATCATGAAGAGTTCGTAAATTCTCATCAAAAAACTGTAAAGAGTTACCTGGTTGGAAACTTGTACCATGAGGATTTTGATGAAATATACAGCAGACTTAGAGATTTTGAAAACTTTAGAAGCTCAATTAAATCCTTTCCATGGTGTTCTGATTGTCCCTATGTTGTTGGCTGTTGGTATGCGACAAGAAACATCGATTGTTACAACAATTTTCCATCTTGTAGTGAATGTCTCTACAGTGCAAGAATTGCAAGATGCTTTTTATGATTTTTGAAAAGCTTTAAAAGATTTTCCGAGTCCATTCTTCGTGCTTAAGATAGCGATTTCAACACCCTACTACCCACCACATATAGGCGGCGTGGAAGTACATGCAAAAAATCTGGCTGAAAATTTAAGGAGGAAAGGACATGATGTAGTCGTAGTATCCTCTTTAGGCTCTGATTTAGTGGTTAAATGTCTTAAAATCCCCTACTCCCCAATTCCTCTAAATTTTCCAACAGTAAAAGCTGAAGTGTACCATTCTCACATACCATCTCCTTTTTTTGCGAGGAAGTTTGCTGAAATCGCAGAAAAGGAAAGAAAACCACACGTTATTACTTACCACAACGATGTTTTAGTTCCAACAAAAGTAAATGGATATTTGGTGCCTTTTTTTGTCGCTAGGAGTATAGAAAAAATAAACGAATCGATAGTGCTAAAGTTGCTCGATAAGGCTGATTTGATCATAGCTACAACAAAGAGTTACGCTGAAACATCTCCAATTCTCTCAAAGTTCATGGAAAAAGTTAAAATTGTTCCAAACGCTGTAAATTTGAATGAATTCAAGCCTGGAATCGATGCAGGGCTTAGAAAGCCAACGGTCCTTTACGTTGGAAGACTCGTAGCTTACAAGGGTGTTTCAATGCTTATAAAGGCGATGGCTGAGGTTCAGAAAGAAATTGATGCGAAGCTTGTAGTTGTAGGTGATGGCGAAGATAGGGCAGCATTTGAAAAGCTCGCTGAGAGGTTGAAAGTGAAAGCTATCTTTACTGGAAAAGTGTCAAAGCAAGAGGTTTTAAACTGGATGCAGAAAGCAAGAGTACTTGTATTGCCATCTTTTTCGAGACTTGAAGCGTTTGGAATAGTCTTGATTGAGGCTATGGCTTGTTCAACACCAGTTATTGCAGCAAACACGCCTGGTGTTTCAGAGGTTGCATTACATGGAGGTTTTGTTTTTAACGACCTTCCAGAACTTGTTGAAAAAATCAAAGAAGTCCTTTTTAAAGACACAACTGCAACAAAACTTGGTAAGTTAGGAAGGATGGCTGTAGAGCAAAAGTTCAACTGGGAAATCGTAACGAATCAAATAGAGCAGCTGTATTTTGAAGTCGCTGGTGTTTAGACTAAACTCTGATCTCTGCCCACTTGTCAGCGTTTTCCGCAACTCTTACTCTTACAACGTTCAGGCCGATCTTTTTCAGTTCTTTAAAGATGTAGATCGCTATGTTCTCCGAGGTTGGAACATCTATCACTTCATTTATAAGGCTGTGATCAAACTTCTCTATAACTTCTCTGAGCACCTTCTTTAGATCAAAAAAGTCTATGACCATTCCATTTTTTAGCTCTCCTTCAACTTCTACACTAACTAAGAAGTTATGTCCATGTATTTTTCCACATTTCTTATGCCCGGGAATGGAATGGGCAGCGCTGAAACTTTCTGTAACCCCTACAACGACTTTCATCATCTCACCCCTATCAACTTGTGAACCTGTGGAATCACTCGCACATCTGCGAACTCCATCATCTCCTTCTGCAGTTTAAAAATTTTTTCAAGTCTAGAGCCAAAAACAGGTTGTAAAACGAAGCAGACAACATAGTCCTTTATCTGCATAGCCGAATTCTTTACTTCCTCTAAATCGAATTCTGATGGCAGAACGATCTTACAGAACGTTAACCTGTTTCTTCTGTTTCTCAGAATTTTAAAACATCTAAAGGTGTTCTCGAGCAATTTTTCATAGTTTTTTACTCCAGACTCCCTAACTTTAAGGTCTCCAGCCACAAAATCGAAAAATTTCAGCTTTTTTGCGTTTTCTGGCAAACTCATGTTCGATTCAAGATAGAACGGCTTACTTTTATTTATTTTTTTTATGAAATCTGCGTGAAGTAAAGGTTCTCCACCGGTGAAGCTTACGGAATGCACTTTTGCAGAATCTATAACCTTTTGTATGTATCCCAAGGAAATGGGATTTTTTATGACCTCTCCGTTGGTATGGTTAACACAAAAATCTGATTCCTTGATCGTATCGCAGTAGTAGCAGTTCAGATTGCAGCCGCAGAACCTTAAAAAGAGCTGTCTAACTCCAACTAATATCCCCTCACCCTGTATCGATTCGAAGATCTCACTCAGGCGGGTTCCTATATCTTCATTTTTCACGTTAGATCTCCGAGCTCTAGTTATATTAATCTCGCCTTCGAACTTGAGAGATTAAGGCTTGGTTTGTAATCGAGAGGTCTTGAGGTTTTGAATTTCGTCTCTTGAAAGTTCAGTTAAAGATTTACAACAACTTCTTCGAATTCTATATTGAAACTGTTCAAAATTTAGGATCTTTTAGCAAATTTAATTTCTCGGATTTTTAAAATCCAATGCGCATTTGAGTTAGGGGAAAGATTGAAATATCCTGAGTTCTTACAAAAACTTGAAGCGGGGTGGGGTAGTCAGGTGATCCCGGCGGGCTCATAACCCGCAGATCCGTGGTTCAAATCCACGCCCCGCTATGAGCTTTGCATCCTCCCACCCCCTATTTTAAACCTTAGAAACAAATTTAAGCAGCTGCTCGACATAAGTTTAATGATTAAAACCAAAGAATTTGAAGAATGTAAGAGAGCTCTAATATCAGCTGTACTCTCAGGCTACAGCTGCTCTTCGAGGTTTGGAGAATATCTTTTCTCAGATCCGAAGCTTTTAGTTATTGAAGAGGCTGAACAGTTGGGTTATGAGGAGGATTACTTTAGAGATGTTTACATGCGGAGACTGCAGGAAGTTTTCAAAAAAGCCGCTGAAAAACTAAAAAGGACTCCTTATACTAGGAGAGTTTCTATACCCATCTGGAGGCCTGAAGACCATTTATCTAAAAATCCGCCGGCAATTACAGAGATATCTTTTTTATACGACGAAAAGCTGCATTTAACCGCTTATCTAAGATCTCTTGACGTTTTCAACTATTTTGAACACAACTTCGATTTTTTATCCTTTATTCTCGAGAAAATGAGCTTGGAGACAGAGCTGGAAGCTGGAAGTATAGCTATGCTCGTAGCTGTGCCTCACATATACAGAAGAGATTTAAAGAGGGCTGAAAAAGAGGCAAAACCTATTGAAGAGTTTTTTGGATACACTGAGTTGGCGACACATATAGTGGATGATTACATTTCAAGTGCCTGGCATTCGGCTTTGGAAACAATTTACAGAATGGGTAAAAAAAAGAGAACAGAATGGGATATATTTAGCGGTCAGGAAACTTCAAATTTTGTTCATAGGTTGTTTATAGAAGTCAGAAAACCGGAGGAAAACAGGATCCATGACAAAGCACCGTTTACAGAGAAATATGGTCTTGAGTATGCACACAGCTACGTTATCGGTGGTGAGGGGATCGACGTTGAACTGGAGCGTAACATACTGAAGGATGGAGAAGAGTATAGCTACGCTGAAAGGGCGAGATATTGTCTAAAGGATGAATTTAAAGTTGATCAGCTCTTTAAGGCTGTAAAGAAGCTGAAAGAAAATTGCAGAAGAGATTGCTATGTTGCAATTTCAAGACCTTGGGATATCGAAAGCTCTGAACCACCCTGCTTGAGAGGATATCATTTTGTTAAAAAAAATGCCAAGATACTTGGCATATTTTACATGCGCTCCAACGACGCTTATGGGGCGATGCATGCAAATATGTTTGCATTCTCTTTACTAACCAAATACGCCGCTGAAGCCTGCGGGATTAGAGATTATGAGTACAATCATTTTGCAGTGGATGCACACATCTATTCTGGGTTTATGAAAGCTGTCGAAGACATTCTCTACCCTAAATCACCAAAATTTACAGATTTTATGAAAACTACTTGAAGTAAGCTTTTATATCTATTTCATCTATACATCCTTCGTACGTTATTCTTCCGGATGAAAGGATGTAACATCTCTCTGCAATATCACTTGCAAGCTGCATATTTTGCTCAACCATCAGAATCGAAACGTCTTTGGATATGGAATTTATAACTTCTGCCAAACTCTCAACTACTATCGGTGCCAAACCCATTGAAGGTTCATCTAGAAGTAAAAGTTCTGGTTTTAGCAATAAAGCTCTTGCTATCGCAAGCATCTGCTGCTCTCCACCGCTTAGGTTTTTAGCCTTTTCCCTCCTTTTGCTCCTGAGCTGGGGAAAAAGCTCGTAAGCTAGGTTTGTATCTCTGTTTACAATTGAGAGGTTATCTTCAACACTCAACCTTGAGAAGATCCTTCTTCCCTCCGGGCAGATTGCAATTCCTCTCTTTATTCTCTCGTAAGGCTTCAGTCTGTTAAGGTTGAATCCTTTAAATTCTATATCTCCCTTGTAGCTCACAAGCCCACAAATGGCTTTTAACAAAGTTGTCTTCCCAGCCCCGTTTGGTCCGAGAACAGCCACTCTTTCTCCCTTTTCAATTTTCAGCGAAACATTGTGAAGTACTTCCAGCTTGTCGTAGTAAGCATTTAAGTTACTTACAGAGAGA
The DNA here is from genome assembly GCA_030055525.1 of Archaeoglobales archaeon. GTDB lineage: Archaea > Halobacteriota > Archaeoglobi > Archaeoglobales > Archaeoglobaceae > WYZ-LMO2. The sequence goes on from JASFYJ010000001.1 coordinate 84,234, forward strand.
ATTGGCATACTTTCTTCCGAGGTAAGCTTCTCTAACTTCTCTGCTTTCAAATACATCTTCCGGCAAACCATCGAAGATTATCTTACCCGCGTTTAAAACGAGCACTCTTTCAGCTACACCAAAAAGCTCGGCTAATCTGTGTTCGATTATTATCATTGCCATCTTTCCATCTAAGCTTTGAATTGTTTGAGCAAGCTGGGCAGAATCTTGAAAGTCCAATCCAGAGAACGGTTCATCGAGTAGAAGGATCTTTGGATCTAAACATAAAGCCATCGCAATACTCAATCTCCTCATCTCACCCTGTGAGAGATTCTTAGCAATTTCGTTTCTTTTTGCCCATAGATTCATTTCTTTCAGAATCTCAACATCTCCTCCCGCAGCTTCGATGTTTTGCGCTACTGTAAGGTTTTCAAAAAGTTTTATTATCTGAAAAGTTCTTACAATCCCGATTTTCGCTATCCAGCTTGGTTTTTTAGCTGTTATTCGGACTTCTTTATATATAATTTCACCGCTGTCGGGTTTTAAAAAGCCAGAAATTATATTGAATAGAGTAGTTTTTCCTGCCCCGTTTGGACCTATGATACCAACTTTTTCACCGTTTTTTACATCAAAGCTTATATTTGTGAGTACCTGGAAGTTCCCGAACCTTTTTGAGACCTCTGCAACCTTTAGCATGGTATGTAGTTGCTCGGCAAAGCTTAAATATTTTGCTGTGACAGTTCAAAACATGCGGAAAATTGTGTTATTTGCCATCTTATGGCTATCTATAAGCTGTGTGAACGCTGGAGAGATAGTTGTCGGTGTACTTGGGCCAATGGATGTTCCAGAAGGTTATTCGCAACTTAAAGCTGTACAATTGGCTGCTGAGGAGATAAACGCTGCTGGTGGTATATTAGGAAATAAAATAAAAGTTGTCTATGGGGATGACAAACTCAAACCTGATGTAGGTGCAAGTGAATTCAGAAGACTTGCCGAAATAGAGAAAGCTAAAGTTATAATTGGCGGTTTTTCAAGCGGAGTAATGCTAGCTACGATGGAAGTTATGGCCGAAACTAAAACATTATTTTTAGCAGACTCGTCGACACCTCAAGCATCGGCGAAAGTTGCTGAGAACTATGAGAAGTACAAGTACTGGTTCAGGTTGCAGAACAATGCAACCACCTTCGCCTACGATACCGAAGATATGATAAGATATTTGATCAGCAAGGGTTACGAAGTGAAGAAGGTTTACATCATAAAGGATGAACACATCTGGACGGAAGATGTTACGAAGGCACTATATCCAATACTTGAAAAACTCGGAGTGCAGGTTGTAAAGGATGTTAAAATTCCAAGGGGTTACAGCGAATTTGAAAAGCTGATAATCGAAGCTGAAAAGCTTGATGCCGACCTTATAATTCCTATTCTGGCTTTAACTGGTACTGATGATGTTCTTGTAAAGCAGTGGGCCACTTTAAAACCAAAAATCCTACTTGCTGGCCACACAATCACTGCAATTGATGCAGACTTTTACGAAAGAACAAACGGTGCTGCAAACTATCTGATATTTTCAGCTCACGGAGGTGTTGTTGTCACCTCTCCTCCAACGCAGATGTGTAAACATTTCATAGAGGCTTATCGTTCTAAATACGGGAAATATCCGGAAGCGCATCAGGCATATGGTGCGTACGATGCACTCTATCTCTATAAGACTGCTGTAGAGAATGCATTCAAAGCGGGAGAGAAAGATCCATTCGATCCAGAGGTCGTTGTTAAGTATTTGGAAATGTTCAACGAATCGAACCCCATCGAACTTACAAGAAAAATAGCCTTTACATCAAATCATGACCTTGCGTGGGGAGATAAGTACGTCAAGAACTGGGTATCTCAGTGGCAGGATGGTAAACAATATATACTCTACCCAGAAAAAATGGCAACAGCAGAATTAAAGCTTCCACCATGGTTTAAAGAGGAAAAGAAGACACCCGGATTTGAGCTGCTGTTGGCTATGATTGCAATCGTCGCAGTTGCGTTAAGGTTAAGAGGATGAGCGCAGTAGCATCTCTTGTAATATACGGAGCTGTAATCGGAGGAATCTGGGCTTTGGTAGCCGCAGGTTTCTCCCTTATTTTTGGGGTAATGAGGGTTTTGAATTTCGGGCATGGAGCTATATTTATATCAGCAGCCTACGCAACAGTGGCGTTTGCAGCGTTCGGTATGCACATCGCTTTTGTTGGATCTCTCCTCATAGGATTAGCGGTAGGGCTTATCATCTATTTTCTGATAAAGCCCGTCAGAAAGAAAGAAATCACGGCAGTAATCGTGACTTTAGCCTTCGCGTTGCTAGTTCAGCATCTTTTACTGCTTATCTTTGGAAATAGAGGCCTTACAGTTCAACCGGTTGTAGATGGGTTGTTTGAAGTCTTTGGTGCCAAATTTGCAGCTATAAGGGTTGTAACGCTAATTGCGGCTATCTTGGTTTTGTTGGCGCTTGAGACAGTTATGCGTACAAGCTTTGGAAAACAGATCACGGCTGTTAGTGAAGATAGCGATGCAGCAATGCTTTTAGGTATAGATGTTGAGAGAGTTTACCTGCTAGTGATTCTCATCTCTTCTCTTCTAGCAGCAATCGCAGGCTACTTCTACGTACAGGTTTTCTCGGTAAATCCTGAACTAGGTTTGAAAGTTCTGATTTACGCATTTGCAATAGTCATCTTGGGCGGTTTGGGGAGTATAAAGGGAAGTGTTATATCTTCATTCATCCTCGGCTATATAATAGCAGCGACGATACTCTTTCTAAGCCCAAGGTGGAGTGAGCTTGTTATGCTGCTTGCGATAGTCCTAACGCTAATAATCAGACCTTATGGCATATTCGGGGTGAAAGAGTGAAATTAGCGTTCATATACTTCTTGACAGGTTTGTTAGCTTATTTTATATTACCTGAAGCCTACCTTTATACTGTAGGTTTTGCGATGCTCTTTGCTGCACTTTCTGCAAGCTGGGATTTGACAGTTGGCTACACTGGACAAGTGAACTTAGGTCACACAACATTCGTAGGTCTTGGAGCTTACATTTTTGCAGTACTTTTAGCTGGAAGATTAGGATTCGAGTTTAATATATATGTAGCGTTTTTAGCAGCAATTTTAGTTTCAGCATCTTTAGGAGCTGCCTTTGGGGCTATAGCTTTAAGGCTAAGAGGGTACTACTTTGCACTAATAACAGCAATTTTACCGTTAGTTTTTATGCAAACAGTTTTTATTTTCAGTGAAGTTTTTGGGGGAGAAGAGGGTTTCTCCATTGGGCTGGAAAGAGGTGTGACTCCGGAGTGGAGGTATCTTTTTGCATTGCTGGTCTCTTTTGCAGTACTATCAATTCTGCTTCTGATCGTAAGAAGTAGATTTGGAGTGAGGTTCATGGCTATCAGAGATAATGAAGAACTTGCTGAAGCCATTGGAATAGACACTACTAAATATAAAGTACTATCTTTTACAATAAGCTCAGCCATGGCTGGTTTTGTTGGGGCTGCAATAGTTTTGTATAGAATAACTGTCTCGCCAGATCTTTACAGCGTAGATCTGATGCTTATGATCATCCTAGCTTCGGTTGTGGGAGGGATAGGTACAATATATGGGCCTTTCTTTTTCGGTCTGCTGGTATATTTGCTCAAGGTTTTCGTCGTGAGAGAATTTCTACTGAGTTTTGGTTTAAGGATGAGCGATGAAATAATACTTTATGCAATTTTAATAATTGCAGCGATCATGATGCCCAACGGTATAGCGGCGATGTTCAAAAGACATATTAAACGTATTGATTAGTTAAAGGTATGGAAGATTGTCTGAAACTTTTATTTGAGAGGGTGTCGATAAGAAAGTTCAAAAGTTTGGACATCGAAGAAGAAAAGATCAGAAAAATCCTTGAAGCAGGTAATGCCGCCCCATCTGCGGGTAATTTGCAGGCAAGAGATTTTATCGTTGTTAGAAGCGAGAAAAATAAGTCTGAGTTGGCTAAGGCTGCTTTAAACCAGATGTTTATATATGAGGCACCCGTTGTTGTGGTTGTGTGCGCAAACTATTCGAGAAGCATGCGTGTATATGGTAGTAGAGGGAAGCTTTACGCAGAGCAAGATGCCACAGCTGCTGTAGAAAATATACTACTGGCTGCAACAGCTTTAGGGTTTGGAGCTGTTTGGGTTGGGGCTTTTGATGAGAAGAGAGTTTCTGAGATTTTAAAGTTACCGGAGAATGTTAGGCCGATGGCTATAATACCTATAGGCTACCCAGCCGAGAAGCCAGAAAGGAGAAGTAGGTATCCAATCGACTATCTAACTCATCATGAAAAATGGTGAAAGAAAATTTTAATAGGTTCGTTGATAAAGCTATCTTGCCCACCCGCCATGCGTCCCCTGACCGAATGATGGGGATTCCACAGGGTGGGCTACAGGTTTTAAAACACCATTTTTAAATTAAAAAATCAGGTAAATTGCAAGATAAAAGAGCATGAAGATCAGAATTATCAGTAGTGCTCCGCCAGTACTTATTTTGATTGTATTTTGGTTTTTAAAGTTAATTTTCGTATCTTTTGTGTTTAAAACCTGCATAGAGCCATAATTTGCACCAAAAATGTGTTCGGGGTTTGTAAATGTCATCTTAATCTTCTTGGCCATATTACTGAACTTTCTGTCGATAAAACTCGCAAAATTCATTAGCGACCCCTCGCAGAAGCTAATGAATCTACTTCCTAGAACTCTGCCAAACCAGTCGAGGTCAAGAACGATCTTGTCTTCTCCCTCGAACTTGTTTTTGAATAAAATGAACGCAAGTGTTATGAACATGAAGAACTCCAGCGTTTCAACAACCCTCAAAGGTTCGTATGGTTCAAATTCGACCGGATATGGTAGGATACCATATAGTATATGGTATCCTGGATAGTTTCCGAAGAATATACAAAGGAAGGCCATTAAAGCCATTCCAACAAGCATATTTTTTGGCGGTTCTTTTGCCGTGAGTTCAATTTTTCTCTCTTTAAACCAAACATTCCACGGCAGTTTTAATGCTATGCAGGCAAAGGTACCTATCGTAGCGCCCTCAAGTAAAAACCATACTATTGGCTGATGAAGTTCGGCAGAAGCATATACAGTCATAGTTTTGCTGACAAAACCGCTGAACAACGGTAAACCAGAAATTGATAGTGCTCCAACCATGTATAAATAGAAAGTCATTGGCATATACTTGTAGAGGCCTCCAAGATCTGTTAACTTGCTTCTTCCAGTTATCTCGATTATAGCCCCCATCCCCATGAAAAGCAGAGCCTTGTAGAGTATATGGCAAAAAGCATGAGCTACAGCTCCATTCAAAGCGAGATAAGTACCCATTCCAACACCGCAAACCATGTAACCAACCTGTGAAACGATATGGTACGACAGAAGTCTCCTTCCATCGTTCTGGATCATTGCAAATACAACTCCATACATTGCCATTATAGCTCCAAGCCACATCAATACTTCTGCTCCAGGAAAAGCCCTTGCCAGCGTGTATACTGCACATTTCGTTGTGAAGGCAGTCATGTATACAGCTCCAGTAACTGTAGCCTCAGGATAAGCATCAGGCAGCCAAGCGTGCAATGGTGGAACAGCTGCGTTCAGCATGAAACCAATGAGCATCAAATAGTAAGGTATGCTATCAAAACCCTTACCGAGGTAACTTAAAAAGTTTGTAAATTCAGTGGAGCCGGTGTTAATTACATGCATAACTATTCCTGAAAGCAGGCAAGCCCCACCGAATATATGCCAAAGCAGATATCTAAACCCGGCATCGTGAGCAGCTTTAGTACGCCTGAACCACACGAGAAAAAGAGAAGAGATAGCCATTGTTTCCCAAAAGATGTACAATGTAAAGAGATCTCCAGCGAAGGTTGCACCCAGTGTACTTCCAACGTAAAGCATCGCCGCAACATGCTCCCAATCTCTTTCCACATGCAAAGAATAGATATTCATGCATATTGCAGCTATTACAAAAACGTAAGCAAAAACCATACTTAATGCGTCGATTCTACCGAATACCAGTTCTTTCCCTAGCACAGAAACTTTCCAAGTTACAAAAGGTAAGCTTCCAAAGTAGCCGAATGATGTCATTAACAATATAAAGAAAGCTAAAACTGGAAGCAGGACGAAGATTGTTTTTTTAGCGGTTTTCCATCTAATTAAGGGAATCAGAAAAGCTCCAAAAATTATCAAAACTCCAGGATGCAGCCAAATCATCTATTTTCCCCTCCTTTCGTAGTATTCTGGATCTTTCATCAAAATTTTATGTCCCAAGCTCTTTGATGCATAGACTAAAAATATACAACCTACAAATCCAAACAAAGCGTGGAATCCCGGAATCGTTTCCCACAAAAAGTGTGGAGCATGGTGTTCGATCATCTTTACAAGTACTTCGATGGCGATTACGATGATCAGGCTTAAGTAGTATGTCTTAAGCATCATCTTAACCATCCTCCGTAAACATCTTCCACCGCTTTTTCAGCTAAATCGAAGATCAATAATGCGTTCGGGAATATGAATAATGCGATCGAAAAAGTTGCTGTGATCAATAGCGGAATTATCATAAAGAGGTAGATCGTTTTCTTTGTCTCCTCTCTTTCCAGATTCTCGTTTGAACCTGTAAAAAATGCCGTTCTCACTATAGGGAACAAGTAAACCACATCAAGTATTGAGGAGGTGAGTACTACAAATATAAATGCTAAGTAACTTGCTTGGTTAAAAAACTCTGTCGCCTGCACGGCTCCTAGACAAATGTACCATTTTCCAAGAAAACCTGCCACAGGCGGTAATCCACTCATACCGATTGCTCCAATAGTAAACGCAACCATCGTTATTGGCATCCTTTTTCCTACTCCAGCGAGCTCGCTAACGAGCTTTTTTCCTGTTATCGCTGCTATAGCGCCAGCACAAAGGAAGAGTGTAATTTTCATGTATCCATGGAATGTTATGTGCATCATTCCACCCATTATTGCGAATGGAGTTAGTAACGATACTCCCAATATTATAAAAGAGAGCTGGTTTATCGTTGAGTATGCAAGCCTCCTCTTCAGATTGTCTTCACCTATTGCGAAGAGATTCGCCACTATAACTGTAAAAGACGCAAAACAAGCGAGCAAAAGTCCTAAACCTAGGTGGTATGTAAGTTCAACTCCGTAAACGTAACATATCACTCTGATAATTCCAAATACACCTGCTTTAACAACCGCCACTGCATGTAAAAGTCCGCTAACTGGAGTTGGAGCGATCATCGCAGTTGGAAGCCAGGAGTGGAATGGCATGTATGCAGCTTTCATGAAGCCCAAGAGGTAACAGATAAAAAGAAGCTGCAAAAAGAATTCAGGAACTTCCGAGTTTAGTATTCCTCTGGGATTGAAGTCGGTGGTTCCAGAAATTGAGTACGTTATTAAACTAGCTGCTAATAGAAAACATCCGGAGGTCATCAGGTAAAGCAGGTATTTTCTACCGGCAGCTAAAGCTTCTTGACTCTCTTCATGTGCAACCAAAGGATGTGTACAGATGGTCAGTATTTCGTAAAAAACAAAGAGTGTAATTAGGTTCTTTGAGAATGCAATACCTAAAGCGCTCGTTATTGCCCAAGCAAAGCAGAAGTAGTACCTCGTTTGAGCATGTTCGTTCAAAGATCGCATGTAGCCTATGGAATAAAGAGACACAAGTATCCATAGAGAGGAAGACGTTATTGCAAATATCATTCCGAAAGCATCAACTTTGAAGGCAAATTCGACGCCAGGTATCATTTCGAAAAGGACACACTCTACAGTTTCTCCACTTAAAACTTTAGGAGCCATTGAAATTACGAATGAAAATGTTACTATCGTTGCAATTATTGTCCAAGCTTCTCTGATGTTTGGATGTCTGTGAGAAATCAGAATCAGCATCGAAGCTATTGCTGGAGAGATAACTGTAAATAATGGTGCTAAGTTGCAGTCAATCATTTCAAAATCACCCCCATTGAGGCAATCATTTTATCTATAATTTCGAGAGGAATACTAGTCAGCCAGTAGATACCTAGAGCTATGCAAAGGATCGCCAAAAGCATTGTAGGAGCGAGCATGGTGATCGGAGCTTCGTTGAATCTTTCTTCAGCATTCCCATGAGTATTTTCATCTTCAACAGATTTGAAGTACATCTCCTCTACAACTCTCCAGAAGTATGCAAGGGTCAGTAAAGAGCCGAGAAGAATTACAGCAAGCATAGTATAGTTTTTAACTTCAAGACAGCCAAGCATAAGGTAAAATTTAGTTACAAAACCTGCAAGTGGAGGAATTCCAATCAAAGTCAGTGCTGAGATCAGGAAAGCTCCACAGGTGTACGGCATCTTCTTAGCTAGCCCAGAATAGTATCTTACATCTTTCAAACCAGTCTTGTAAATTATAGCTCCGATTGCTGCAAAAGCGCATCCTTTTGCTACCGCATGGTTCAAGATATTAGCAAGAGCTCCGGAAAGGCCCCAATAGCTGTAGAACATCGAAATTCCAAGCATTATGTAAGCGACGTTTACTATGCTCGAATATGCGAGCATCCTTTTTATGTTATACTGTCTGAAAGCTAATATAGAGCCAACGATTATTGTTACTGCCGCAAGCCAAGAGACAAGTTCCCAAGCGTTTATGTATTTTTGAAGAAAATTGACTGTAAAAACTGAGAATACTATCCTGATTAGAGCATAGACGAACGTTTTTGCAACAACGGTGGACATTATCAGTGTAACAGCGGAGGGGGCATAGGTGTAAGCATCTGGCTGCCACGTATGAAGAGGGAAAACCGCTGCCTTTATGCCTAAACCTACAACAACGAGAGCGAAAGCAACCTGAACCATCTTGTTGTCGTATATGTTTTGTAGTAGAAGTCTCATGTCGATCATATTCAAGGTTCCAGTTACTGCGTACAGAAAACCTATGCCAAGGAGGTAGAAACATATAGCTATACTTCCTAGGATAAGATAAGTGAAGGAAGCACGCAGAGCTTTACCTCCAGCTATAGCTATCAAAGCGTAAGTTGCAAGCGAAGCAACCTCAGCTAGCACGAAGAGATTGAAAACGTCTCCAGTAACTACAACACCGCAGCAGCCAGCAATAAGTAGTTGCATTACAGTGTAAAAGGTAGGATGCTTTTTTTCATCTATCTCTTTCTCTACACTTCTCTTTGCAAAAACTACGCTTAAAAAGCTCAAGAACAGTATTACAACTAGGACATAAGCGTTTAAATGGTCTACAACGTATTCTATACCCCAAGGTGGCCTCCAGCCACCTATCCAGTAGTGTATCCTGCCAAAGCTTATTACATAGTTTAATATTGCAATGGACATCATAAAATGGATGGCTGTAACGAACAGCAAAATATAATAGCCGATCTTCCTGCTGAATATCCCAGATACAAGGATCGTAAAAGCAGAAAAAACACCGGTTGTGACTATCAATATCGGAAATTGCTCTACAAACGTGTCAATCACCTCTAAGAGCTTCAATTTCCAGTATTTTATCCTCTTCAATGGTCCCGTACTCTTTGTATATCCTGACAAGCAGCGCTAGGGCTACGCAAGTTGTTGCAGCTGAAACAACGATGCCAGTAAGCATAAGAACATGCGGAAGTGGATTTGCGTACATGTATCCTTTCTCTTCGGCAGTTCTCCATATTATCGGTGGAGTTGCATCTCCTATTCCTAAAGTTTGCAAGTTTCCTATATCTCCTAAGGAGATGAAGAAGAGAAAGATCCCTGTTTGAAGAAGGTTTAGGCCGAGAAGCTTCTTTAGTAGATTGTTCTTAGCAATCGCCGCATAGATGCCGATAAATATTATCAAAACTGCAGTCCAGAAGTTGTATCTTGCGAAAAATTCCTCAAAGATAGCTTCTAACACTCCATCACCTCTTCATCATCCTCTGCTTCATCTTCATCCTTCCATGCAAGGTCGTAGAACATCGATACAAAAGCTGCAAAAACCGTGATCCCTATACCTACCTCCACAACGAATTCCACTTGGAGGGCTCTGGCTTCATAGGGTCCAAATAGATTTGTAAGGGGCCAAAAAGCTGAATAGTTCAAAAATTCAGCTACAAAAAGGCTTGCAATTATCGCTAAAAGTCCACAACCGCAATAAAGATAGAGACCCAAACTTGTAAAGAAAGTATTCCAGGATTCTGGCATCTTAGTTCTACCCTTCTGGATTCCAAACACTACGGCGTAAAGTATGAAGGCGGCAGCTATTATACATCCTCCCTGAAATCCCCCTCCAGCACCTTCAGTTCCAACCATCACGTAAAGACCGAAAGTTAAAATTATCGGGAGTATCTTTTTTGAGGTCATCTCTACAATAACATCTCTTTTTTGCTCCTTCAAAGCTTACCCCTCCTTCTGATCAGTAAAATAACACATACTGCAGCGGTAAAAATCACAGTTTCTTCATACATCGTATCGTAACCTCTGTAATCTGCAAGACCGGAAGTTACGGCGTTCAAGATTTCTGTTTCTTCTTTTGTCCTTTCTAAAACTCTTACCGGCCAGTTATATCTATAAACTTCAAGTTCTTCTCCAGAATTCTTGATGAAGTAGAGTTTTATTGGATCATGGTAATAGAGTTCGTAAGTTTTTACAAGTATATCCCATCCATCTTCTGCTGGCAAAACAACATAGTTTTCATCGAGTTCTTGGAAGTTGTTGTTTCGATTGAATCCGAAGCTGTGTATCTTTTCCTTTATCTCCTCCGGCACCTTTCCAGAGTTAAGCTTCTCTATATGTTCTTCTGTTGCTTTTACGCTGAAAATGGATATATACCTGTTGGGTGGAGAATTTGGGTCACCAAAAGCCGGAGCATCGCTTACGGCGTATGAAAATATTAGAGCTAGTAATAATATGGTCGTTAAACCTACTGCTGATGATATCTTTTTTTCAGAATTTTTTTCATATCTGTCTCTTCTTCTAAACCTCGTAAGAGCTGCGATCATTAAAGCTGTGGAAGTTCCAGCACCTACAGCAGCTTCAGTAAATGCAACGTCTGGGGAATTTAACTGCAGCCAAACGTTGGCCATTATAAAGCTGTAAGCACCAAGTATAATCACAGCGCTCAAAAGATCTCTGACAATTACTACTCCAACTGCGGCCAAAATCAAAAAAAGGAGCAGCAAAAGATCGATAGGTACTATCATTTAACCTCCTCCTCCATAAAAACGTGGGATACTTTTTTGATCATAGTCGGGATCCTTTTTGGTTCCCAGAAAACAACATCTTCAACTGTAGACCTCGTTACTGTGTACTCTTCGAGCAGTGAAAGGGCTGGCTCGACAGCTATTGCATGCACAAGAAATCTGCCCGTTTCTGGCTCTACATCTATTGTAATTGTACCTGGAGTTAAAGTTATCGAATTTCCGAGCGTAGTTAGAGCTTCATCGCTTCTTAAATGTGTTTCGAATTCGATAACTTGAGGATTCACGTCTCTGTAACCTAAAACTCGAAGGGATACGTCGATTGCCGCAAGTATTATCTGATAGAATTCCCAAAGACAGTAAATTAGGAACCTGTATATCTTTGTACCGAGATTTTCAACCTTTCCTGCTATAACGAGTTCGTGCATGAAAAGTGCTACAATAAAAGCTACTATTAGCCCCCTTACGAGCCTAAAAAGATCGTAATAACCAACAAGGTAGATATTCCATGCAGAAAATACCAACCACAGTATGAAAGCTATGAAGAATGTTAGAATTATTGAGAATGTTCTCTCTTTCATAGTATTCACATCTTCGGGTCGCCCTTTTTCCAGACTTTTACACCTCTGTAGAATGCAGCTTTAACTATCGCATGTGTTGCTGCGGGTGAACTTAGCAAGTAGAAGAGAGAGATTAGGAGTAGCTTGATAGAGATGAAACTAAGACCTTCATAAACGACGAAACCAAGTATAATTAAAAATTGTCCCATAGTGTCGCACTTTCCGATCGCGTGCATTCGTGTATAAAAGTCTGGTAGTTTCAGAAGTCCAAAGGCTCCCAAAAACATAAATAAAGACCCAAAAAACATTAATATTGTGGCTGCTATGTTCGTCAAGAGCATATTTCTCCCTTTTCAAGGTATTTTGCTGCTATTACTACTCCTATGAAGTTTAGTATAGCGTACATGAGCGCTATATCTATAAAGTGCGGCCTCTCTATAACATACCCTACAACGACAAGCAGAACCATCGCCTTTACCCCTATAGCGTTCGCTGCTGCAATTCGATTGAAAACTCCGGGCCCAAAGATGAGGCGATAAGAGCACATCGTAATTGTAAGTCCAAGCAGGATTCCAACCGCTAGGAATGTCAATATCATATTATTAATAAGATTATCAGTGATATAAGAACTTTGTGGTTCTAGAAGCCTAAACAGAATTTTAAAACGATTTTTTTGTATTCAAACATAGCTAAGTCTCGACAAACTTGTAAAACATCATTTTTAAAATTATTCATTCTTATATGTAAAAATTTTAGAAGTTCTATAGATTCTGCCTATTAGTAAAAATTAAACATTAACAACTTATTTGAGGATAAAGCTGATTAGTCTGCAAGTACATGACGAACATGGAGAATGTAGATGCGGTGATAGATGGAGCAAAGATATCTGCCCTAAAGGGCGAAGATCTGCCTATCGTTTACATTCACGGCTCTGGTTGCGATGCAAGCATATGGATGAATCAGCTGGAGGAATTGGGAGGATATGCAGTTGATTTGCCGAATCATGGGAAAAGCTGTTTCGCTGAAATTAGATCAGTAGACGATTACGCCTATTTCGTTGCAAAATTTGTCAAAAAAATACTTGGGAAAGCGATAATAATCGGTCACAGTTTGGGGGGAGCGATAGTTCAGAAGATCTGTATTGAATACGGGGACATCGTTAAGGCTGTAGGACTGATAAGTACGGGGGCGAGGCTGAGAGTACTCCCAGAAATTCTACAGGGTTTGGAAAAAAATCCAGATGAAACTTCAAAAATAATTTCGGAGTTCTCTTTCTTAGATAGTACCTTGAAGAAAAAATATTCGAAGATTTTTGCTGAAAGAAACAAAATTTTACTTAAAGATCTGATGCTTTGCGACAAATTTGATCTACTAGATAAATATAGAAATAATGAAATCAAAATATTGTGTCCTACAGTAATAGTTGTGGGTAGATACGACAAGCTGACGCCACCGAAGTATTCTCAGTTCCTTAATGAGAGGATAAAAAGCTCCGAAATTTACATCGTTGATAATGCTGGTCATATGGTGATGCTTGAGAAGCCTGTAGAGTTCAACAGGATACTGAAAAATTTTATTGAAAGGCTAGTTTAATTTTTTCCTTCTATGGAAAAAACTTTAATACCTGAATTTATTTCAAATCGTGAAAGTAAAAGATGCTCCGAAGACAGCGACATCGATAGTTGTTCGTTCAGCAAGCAACGCGAGAGTATCACAATCTAAGGAACCTCTCTTGGAACTTATGCGGAGGATCTTCAGAAAGGAAGACGTAGCACTTAGAGCCGCGAAATTCTTGACGGTGGTTGAAGAAAGACAAAAAAATGGAAAACCGCTGAGAGTTGAGGAATGGGAAAAGATACTCGAAGAACTTGGAATTAAAAAATCTTCTTTTTATTCGATGAGAAACAAGCTCATAGGTGCGGGAATGCTGGTGATAAAAGATGGTGAGTATCGCTTGTCTGGAGCATTCAGCAAGGATCTTGTAGATATGGCGCGGTGGTGGTGGGTAGCAGTCTTGGGTTACGACTCAGAAAGTCTCTAGTTTTTAATAATCTTTGCAGTTGTCAAATTTTGGGTTAAGTTGTCCTTTATAAATGTGATCTTCTGAAGGTAGTGTAAATGTATCTTTAGATTTGGGTATACATGTACGATGTAGATTAGGTTTAGACTATATAGTCTACATATGCAAACTTTCCTTTCAATCCCATCTTGGTCTGATTTGAACTCCATTCTTCTCACCTCCTCACTTCTTTTTTAAACTTCCTTTCAATCCCATCTTGGTCTGATTTGAACCCGCTTGGATTTGAGTTTATGTTTATTTTTGCAGTTGTCTTTCAATCCCATCTTGGTCTGATTTGAACTAACAAAAGAACGATTATAAAAAACGCTTTAGCACCACTTTCAATCCCATCTTGGTCTGATTTGAACAAATTATTACTATTGGAAGCTGCGATATATTTGTTATTCTTTCAATCCCATCTTGGTCTGATTTGAACAGAAATTCGTGTATGGCATGCAACTCGCATCCATTATTATCTTTCAATCCCATCTTGGTCTGATTTGAACGCTCAAGAAAGCCCTATCCTATAGTTGAGCTATTAGTTCTTTCAATCCCATCTTGGTCTGATTTGAACTGTGATAAGCTTGTTTATAAACTCATTTTCAAAAAGCCTTTCAATCCCATCTTGGTCTGATTTGAACGTTACTTTGTTGTCGATCTGCTCTGCGTAAATTCGCTGCTTTCAATCCCATCTTGGTCTGATTTGAACCTGATTTTCGAGCCAGTCTTTACATAGACAAGGCATTCTTTCAATCCCATCTTGGTCTGATTTGAACGCTTCATTAAGAATATATTTCCACAATTAAATTCCAAACTTTCAATCCCATCTTGGTCTGATTTGAACCACGAGCTTGTGCCGATTCTTGGGGAGAGATGGTATACCTTTCAATCCCATCTTGGTCTGATTTGAACATAAATTCGACTCGGCGGTATCGGTAGCTGAAACGGCCTTTCAATCCCATCTTGGTCTGATTTGAACGCGAGGACTGCGTTGAATTGCAGGTTAGCATTAGCAGCTTTCAATCCCATCTTGGTCTGATTTGAACTGGCATACTGACAGCTGTTACAGGACAAAAAATGCCACTTTCAATCCCATCTTGGTCTGATTTGAACCTGGTGAATTCGTCTTGGCAAGATTCACAGTAAGCTGCTTTCAATCCCATCTTGGTCTGATTTGAACTGCGTAGCCTTCGCTTCGCCCTCGGCGGCGGTGGCGGTCTTTCAATCCCATCTTGGTCTGATTTGAACTATGTGTTGAATGCGCTTGTTCCACCCGCGAACGGGTCTTTCAATCCCATCTTGGTCTGATTTGAACTCTTTACTGATCTTAGTGATCCAACCGTCAAAATCACCTTTCAATCCCATCTTGGTCTGATTTGAACTACTACCACCGCAGGATGTTTTAGAGCAATTTTTCAACTTTCAATCCCATCTTGGTCTGATTTGAACTGTCTCTGCTCCAGCAGGTTATTGCTTGATATGCTTTCTTTCAATCCCATCTTGGTCTGATTTGAACCAAAATCCGCATCTTCAAAACGAGCAGTTCAGTATAGCACTTTCAATCCCATCTTGGTCTGATTTGAACTGTCTCTGCTCCAGCAGGTTATTGCTTGATATGCTTTCTTTCAATCCCATCTTGGTCTGATTTGAACCAAAATCCGCATCTTCAAAACGAGCAGTTCAGTATAGCACTTTCAATCCCATCTTGGTCTGATTTGAACTGTCTCTGCTCCAGCAGGTTATTGCTTGATATGCTTTCTTTCAATCCCATCTTGGTCTGATTTGAACGAAGAAAGCAAGGTGAGATGACAATGAAATTTAGCGAACTTTCAATCCCATCTTGGTCTGATTTGAACTTTCTTGATTAGTTCTCCGTTTTGAGATTGAGCAATGCTTTCAATCCCATCTTGGTCTGATTTGAACCGGCATTGCTCCCAATCGTGGCGAAGCGAAGCCACAAGCTTTCAATCCCATCTTGGTCTGATTTGAACCTTGATTCGTAAAGCTTTTTTCGTAAATTAAGCATTTCCTTTCAATCCCATCTTGGTCTGATTTGAACTTCCAAAACTTTCGCAAATGTCGCTGAGAATGTATGTCTTTCAATCCCATCTTGGTCTGATTTGAACTGTATTCTATAGCCTCCTGCACTCTCGTTGAATCCAGCTTTCAATCCCATCTTGGTCTGATTTGAACTGAAAAAGAAGACATTGAAACTCTGAAAAAACTGCTTGCTTTCAATCCCATCTTGGTCTGATTTGAACAAGTTGAGAAGAATTGAGCACAAAACGAAAGTTGATAAGACTTTCAATCCCATCTTGGTCTGATTTGAACGGGCACCAGATAACCATTGATGCGACAAAGAACAGCCTTTCAATCCCATCTTGGTCTGATTTGAACATCGAATATCGATACCACAAACAGATAACCACTAACAACTTTCAATCCCATCTTGGTCTGATTTGAACGTATGCGACATAAGACAAGCGTTTGACTTGATAAACTTTCAATCCCATCTTGGTCTGATTTGAACCATTGTCGGAGTTTTATAAGATTAAACAACGATTCAACTTTCAATCCCATCTTGGTCTGATTTGAACTACCTACCACCACGCCACGAACCTTAACAGGTTCGCTACTTTCAATCCCATCTTGGTCTGATTTGAACAAATACTCAAGGAGTCAAGTGTATAGCAGTTTCTCCAGACTTTCAATCCCATCTTGGTCTGATTTGAACCCTTATGAATTTTTACTTCTTTCTCAATTTAAAGCTTTCTAATGCCTTCTCTTATTTATATAGCATCGCAAACCTCCAAAGTTGCAACTCATTTATAAAGGCATGCGACTTTTTTCTTAGCATTCTTTTTAAATTTTATTGAATTTAAAAAGCTTTTTTAAAATCGAAGAAATTTCATCAGGGTAGAGCTTAAGAATAAAAATAGAAAAGCCTAGATTTGCGAAAGGAGGAAGTATAAAAAATAAGTTTTTGTAATAATAAAGGAAAATTTTATCGCTTGCGACTCGCTGTTTTGGCTTTGATTTTGATTTAAGGCTTTTAAAAGGTTTTTTGTTGAGTTTTGGGGGATTTGCTTGTGGATAAGAAGTTTGGTTTTTAGAGATAAAATATGAGTCAATTACTGAATTGCCACTTTCAATGTTCATATCTCCAAGAAGCCCAACGAACGAAAGCTTTATATATCACTAACCTATAGTTAGTAACAGAGCAAGAATTCAAAATGGTGAAAATATGGATGTAAGTGAAATCCTCGAAATACTTGGGAACGAGAGTAGGAGAAAGATACTGGAACTACTAGCTCGCAAGCCATGTTACGTTAGCGAGATCTCTTACTGCTTGGGCATGGCTCCAAAGGCTGTACTTGAGCACCTCGAAAAGCTGGAAAGTTCAGGATTAGTGGGTAGCTATCAAGATGGCAGAAGAAGATACTATTTCATAAAAACAAAGATAGGTTTGGACATTACAATCACTCCGAACATCTTCAGAATTGAGCTTAGAAACTTAAATGGCGAGCAACCAGAGCAAATGAAGACTTTGTTAGAAAAATTTGAAGAGATTGAAAAGTTCAATTCAGAAAACCTACTAGGAATCATGAACGCTATAAGAGAGATCGAAGAACTTAAGAGGCTGTTTGCAAGAGTTCAGAACTCTCTGAATTCGAAAATAGACAACATGATAGAAAAAATGCTCGACGAAGTTGAAAAGATTACAAGCAATGAGGTTGAAAGATTAATTCTTTCGGCAATTGCAAAAGGTATGCGAGCAATCGAAATAGCTGAAAGCTTTAGGATACCGTATATTGAAGTCGAAAGAATACTAAGTTCGCTCGCAGCGAAAGGGATTGTCAAAAGAGTTAACGATAAAGATTATTGGATAATAGGAGGTGAAGTTTATGAGTAAGGAAGTTAGAGATGAAGTTGTTTTAAAGGTAGCTGAAGCTTACTACAGAGATGTTGGAAGAGGAATCGCAAGGGTAGATCCAGAGATAATGGAAAACTACAATCTACAGAGTGGAGATGTTATCGAGATCGTTGGAAAGACAAGTAGCATACCGGCTATAGTTTGGCCAGGTTATCCAGATGATAGAGGAAAGAGAACGATAAGGATAGACGGAAGTTTGAGGAGCAATCTGGGAGTAAGTATTGACGATAAGGTCAGAGTGAGGAAAGTAGCAGCTAAGCCAGCTGAGAAAATTACTATTGCCCCAACGGAACCAATAAGACTTGTTGGTGGAGAGGGATACCTTTTAAGACTCCTTGAGGGTAGACCGGTGACAAAAGGCCAAAAAATAAGGATTGAGGTTTTTGGAAACGTTCTAACTTTTGTTATCACAGCAACAAAACCTGCTGGAGTCGTGATTGTTGGAAGAGAGACTGAAGTAGAGCTAAAAGAGAAACCAGAGGAGGAAATCAAGAGGACAGTTCCAAATGTTAGCTACGAAGACATTGGAGGACTAAAAAGAGAACTTAAACTTGTAAGAGAGATGATAGAACTACCATTAAAACATCCAGAGCTCTTCGAAAGGTTAGGGATTGAGCCACCAAAGGGTGTCCTCCTCTATGGTCCCCCAGGAACTGGTAAAACGCTTATAGCGAAAGCTGTTGCAAATGAGGTTAACGCTCACTTCATTCCCATAAGCGGGCCAGAGATAATGAGCAAGTTCTATGGAGAAAGTGAGCAGAGGTTGAGAGAGATATTTGAAGAGGCCAAGGAAAATGCACCCTCGATAATATTCATAGATGAGATAGACTCCATAGCTCCAAAAAGGGAGGAAGTAACTGGGGAGGTTGAAAGAAGAGTTGTAGCCCAGCTTTTAACTCTGATGGACGGTTTAGAAGCTAGAGGACAAGTGATCGTTATTGGTGCTACGAACAGACCTGATGCCGTAGATCCAGCCTTAAGAAGGCCGGGTAGATTTGATAGAGAGATCGAGATAGGTGTTCCAGATAGGGAAGGTAGAAAAGAGATACTACAGATACATACAAGGAGCATGCCCATCGAGCCAGATTATGGTAGAAACGAAGTTTTAAAGGCTATGGAGGAGATATCCAAAACTGGAAGATTTGACAAGAAGTTGATAGAGGATTTGAAGAAGAAGATCGACAAAGCAAAAGATGAAAACGAAATAAAAAATATACTATCTCAAGATGAAGAACTGTTCAAAGAAGTTAAGCTCAAACTCATCGATATGATGTTTGATGAGCTTGCAGAACTTACAAACGGTTTCGTTGGAGCAGATATCGCTGCATTAGCTAAGGAAGCTGCAATGCATGCGTTGAGAGAAAGAATGGAGAAAGGAGAAATAGATATAGAAGCTGAGGAGATTCCTGCAGAAGTAATATCAAAGCTCGTAGTTACGAAGAGAGATTTTATGGAGGCTTTGAAGTTCATAGAACCGTCAGCAATGAGAGAAGTCCTTGTAGAGGTTCCAAATGTTAGATGGGAAGATATAGGAGGACTTGAAAAGGCCAAACAAGAACTTAGAGAAGCTGTAGAGTGGCCTTTAAAATATCCCGAGGTCTTTCAAACTGTAAACATCAGACCACCTAAAGGTATATTACTTTATGGCCCACCTGGAACGGGAAAAACTCTGTTGGCTAAGGCTGTAGCTAATGAGAGCAACGCTAACTTTATAAGTGTCAAAGGACCTGAACTTCTGAGCAAATGGGTTGGAGAGAGCGAGAAGCACGTTAGAGATATGTTCAGAAAAGCTCGTCAAGTAGCTCCGTGTATTATATTCTTTGATGAAATAGATAGCCTAGCACCACGTAGGGGTGGAATTGGAGATTCACATGTAACTGAAAGAGTAGTCAGTCAGCTATTAACAGAACTGGATGGACTTGAAGAGCTTAAAGACGTCGTCGTAATTGCAGCAACGAACAGACCAGACATAGTAGATCCAGCTTTGCTCAGGCCTGGAAGAATAGAGAGACATGTTTACATACCACCACCGGACAAAAATGCCAGAAAAGAGATATTCAGGATACATCTCAAAGGTAAACCTCTGGCTGAGGATGTAAATATTGACGAGCTTGCAGAAAAAACCGAAGGATACAGTGGTGCAGATATAGAGGCTGTTTGTAGGGAAGCTGCTATGTTGGCGATAAGAGAAAAAATAAATCCAAATATGGCTCGAGAGGAAGCCAAGGAGATTGCAAAGAGTATAAAGATATCAAAGAAGCATTTCGAGGAGGCTTTGAAGAAAGTCAAGCCAAGCCTTACGAAGGAAGATGTAGAGAGATATGAAAAAATTATTGAAGACTTTCACAAGATGTATGGTTAATTGGGAGGTGTTTTTATGTGGAGAAGAAAGAAGAAGGATTGGGAGGAGAGAGAGGAAGAAGATATATGGGACTGGGATCCATTCAGAGACTTTGATGAGATCTTCAAGAAGATGATGAGAGATATTGAGAACGCTTTCAGGTTAGGAGAGATGGGAGAAATAAAGCCAATAGTTCGTGGTTTCAGTATAAGGATAGGTCCAGACGGAAAACCTGAAATCAGAGAATTTGGAACGAAGCCGGTTATTAAAGAACTTGGAGTAGAAGAGAGAAAGCCACTCGTTGATGTCATAGAGACAGACGATGAAGTGCAGGTAATTGCAGAAATGCCCGGAGTTAACAAAGAAGATATAGAGCTGCATGCAACAGAAAAAACACTTGAAATCAAAGCAGAAGGAGAGAACAGAAAGTACTTCGAAAAGGTTGAACTGCCAGCTGAGGTTAATCCAGATTCTGCAAAAGCTAGATATAACAACGGAGTTCTTGAGGTAATATTAAAAAAGAGGGAACCAAAGAAGAGTGGAAGGAAGATCCAGGTTGAGTAAATTTTTATATACATTTTTTAACTTTTTGTGAGATTTTTGTGACTTTAGATTTATCTACTCATCGACAGACAAACTGTATGGAAGCTGAAATAACGCTCGCAGTTGTCGAGAGTGCAACAGAGGATTGGAAAAAGTATTCAAGATGTGATGCATTGATAGTCGGAGCCGGGCCTTCAGGACTTACAGCTGCCAAATATTTGGCAGAGAAAGGTATCAAAACACTTGTGCTTGAGAGAAGACTAAGCCTAGGTGGTGGAATAGGCGGAGGTGGTATGCTTTTCCACAAAGTTGTCGCCGAAAAAGATGTAAAAGACATTCTCGACGATTTCAAAATAAGGTATCAGGAGAGAAGAGGTTTTTTAGTTGTAGATGCCGCAGAATTTGTAGCAAAATTGGCTTCGGGATGTATAGATTCTGGAGCTCAGATAATACAAGGTGTAAGCGTTGAGGATGTTATATTTAGAGAAGATCCATTAAGGATAACTGGAGTTTGCATTCAATGGAGTGCTGTCAATTTGGCCAATCTGCACGTAGATCCAGTGTTCATAGAGAGTAAAGCAGTAGTCGATGCTACTGGACATGCTGCAGAAGTGGTGAGCGTTGCTGCTAAGAAAGTTCCATTGAATGTTTCTGTTATAGGGGAAAGATCTGCGTACAGCGAAGTTGCAGAGAAGTTGATAGTGGAGAAAACAGGAAAAGTTGTTGATGGGCTGTATGCAACGGGTATGGCTGTAGCTTCTTTGTACAACCTTCCAAGGATGGGCCCGATTTTTGGAGGAATGTTGAAGAGCGGAAAGAAGGTTGCTGAGATAATTGCAAGAGATTTAGGAAAATTATAATTTTTTGTTATAACTCTCTTAAAGTCGATTTGAGATCTTCTATAGTCCCCAAGTACACTACTTCATCCTCTATAGCGTAAATTTCGATCTTTTTTGCTTTTTTAAGAATTGGAGACAAGAATTCTCCCTGCATTACGTCACTTCCCGGTACGAGAGGTGAAAAAGCTGGTAAAACTAAAATTTTATTGTCTGCAAGTAAGTAGCTCGGAAAAGAGTAATTTGCCCCCCTCACTCTTATTTTTATGCATGGGTGTTCATGTCCAATTATCATCTTGTCGAATTCAAGCTCTTTATGGCCGTGGGTAATGTAAAAATCTCCAACTACTACAAAATCCTTGAGCTTGACATCATAAGCTGAGAGAATAGATGCAAGATAATTGTCATGATTTCCGCGAACAATTTCCAATTTGATTCCAAGATCTAAAATAAATTCAACAAGTTCTTTAACGTCTTCCCATTCGTACGGCATGTTTCTACTGAACTCGTGCTTAAGATCGCCAGCTATTATTAATCTATTTACATTATATTTTTCTATAATATTTTTTATCCCACTCTTTACCTCTTTAATTTGGATCCTTGGTATAGCTATGCCTTTCTCTTGTAAAAAATTTTCAATACCAAGATGCAAGTCCGCTAATATGGCTGTATCTTTAACTATGCAAGCTTTTTCCGGCGTAAGTTTCATGATAATGATTGAAGGTAGTTAAGCTTAAAATCTGTTACCATCAGAAGATAAAGAAAAGTGATGTTATGTATGTATTGTTGTCCGGTACGCCCGGGAGTGGGAAATGTAAACTCATAGGAACTATTTTGGAGAACTTCGAGAATGTAATCTGGATAACGACGCTTGAAAGTTCCAAGTTTGTTAGGAAAAAATTTGCGGATAAAAACCTTTGGGTTATAGATACCTTTACATACGGTGAGCAGCTAAGTAGAGATAAAGATATACATATAATGAACCCTACAAATTTAAACGAGATAAGTCTCGCAATTTCAAGGATAGTTGAAAAGATTGATAAGAATTATCTGCTGGTTATGAACTCTATCTCAGGCTTGCTCATCTATCACACTCCTCAAAAGCTCATACACTTCGTACGTACGATCCTTGGTAGATTGGAAGCTGATAGTAGCAATGGAATTTTTACGCTTGTGAAAGATGCCCAGAATAGGGAGGTTGAAATTTCAATAACGATGTTCTTCCCCAACGTTGTTGAGGTAGAGGGAAACTTGAAGGTTGTAAAGTCCGCCTATCCTCTTGAAAAAAATGTATTCAAATTTGAGGAGGGAAAAGATTTAATTATGCAGATGCTTAAAATCTGACATGGAAAAGCTTTATTTTGTTGATCCGCGTGCAGAAGTTTTAGACCCAGATCGCTGGTATCAGCCCTCTTTGAGTCTGGTTAACAAGCTCGGTAAGCTGATAGAAGAAAGCGGAATAATGGATATTGTATCTGCGGGAGATATAGTTGCTGTAAAAACTCACTTTGGTGACAGTGGGACTACAAGAACGCTTAGAAGTGTTTTTATCAGGAAAGTCGTTGAGAAAGTGAAAGAAGCTGGTGGTAAACCGTTTGTTACTGAGACTACAGGTTTAGGTATGACAAGACCTAGGAATACAGCGTTAGGCAAGCTTATGATTGCTGAAGAGAATGGATACACTCAGCAAACTTTAGCTGCACCAATTTTAATTGCTGATGGGTTATTGGGCTTCGATTCGGTTAGAGTTGAAATAAACGGAAAGTACCTCAAAGAGGTGCATGTAGCTAAAGCTATAGCTGAATGCGATGCAGTGATCTGCTGTACGCATTTCAAGTTACACATGCAGGCTGGAATTGGTGGCAGTATAAAAAATGTTGGAGTTGGTTGCACGTCGAAGCAGTCAAAATACGATGTGCACATCGCTGATTATCCAAAAATTTTAAAGGAAAGATGTACAAAATGTAACAAATGTGTTGAAGTTTGCCCTTCCAATGCTATAAAGAATTTTGAAGTTGATAAAAGCAAATGCGTAAAATGTAACGGCTGTTTAGAAGTTTGCGAGTATAGGGCTGTCAGAGTTAACTGGCTTAGTGGAAAAGATGTCTCAGACCGTATTGTTGAGTGTGCAAAAGGTGTTCTCACGGTGAACAACAACTTCGCTTACATAAACTTCCTACTCGATATCACTCCTCACTGTGATTGCCACCCCTACAGCGATGTGCCAGTAGTTAGAGATATAGGGATCCTTGCAGGGGAAGACATCGTTGCGATAGATTCAGCATCGCTCGATTTGTATCTAAAGGAACTGAAAACCGGCTATATTCCACAACAAAAGTTCTGGGAATGGACAGATCCAATAGGTATGTTAGATTATGCTGAAGAACTTAAGCTTGGAACAAGAAAGTACGAAATCGTTAGGCTTTAGACTTCAAAAACATCTATAACGTCCAATTTTTCTACTTTTGCATCTACTTTTAACATCTCTGCCAAACTCGGCTGAGTTCTTCCGTTATCTCCACTTACAAGCTCTTTGATATACAAACCCGCATCGGCTAAAAAACTTATCACTGCAATGTTTTTCCTCTTCAAGATAACCTTAGCATCGTAAAGTTTTCTAATTCGAAGTAAATCGCTTCTTCTATTTAAAACCCTTGTTGGAGTTTTCTGGTGGATTTCTCCCTTAAGTTCTTCCAACGCTCTTTTTAAAGTCTCCTCATCTACGTCTTGAGATAGCACAACTTTGGCTCGATAAAGTTTTTTGTGCCTTTCTTGTTTTATCTTCTCAACTTCAGAATGTGTTGAATACCTCAAATTCAAAACTTTTACCTTTCCTTTACAATATTTATTTATATATTCTTCTACGAGGCCAAGATTTAAATATCTTTTCTTTGGATCTACAATCTCCGCCACAAATGGTCTTCCATTGCCTAGCATTCGAGCATCTACATCTTCTCTCCCAGCCCCATGTAGTATAGCATCCTTTGCTTTAAAGAGCTCTTTTAAAGGTTCAGAGATCATCTCTTCCACAGAACTTGGATACTTTTTTCCAACATAGCTACATACCTCACACCCTACCCCACCGCAATTTTTGCAAAGCCACCTTGTTTGTGAGATGTTTCTAACTCTTTTTATATATCTACCGTATATATAAATCGGTGCTACGTTTTTTTCAAAACTCAGATCCTCCAGATCGAAAACTATGTTTATATCTGGTTTTAAACTCCTCCTTTTTAAACTTAGACTTTCAATTTTAGTGCTCATCAGATCGTTGAAGACCCTTTTTATATCGTAATCTACTCCCTTGAATTTCAAAAGCTCCGAAATTGCTCTTGCACTACCTCTAAGCCTGCAGCCCACTTGAAAAGTCTCAAATTCATAATCCTTTAACTCCTCCAAAACTTTTAATGCTAGCTGTGGAATGTAGAGAAGGGCATTACAACAGATCTCGCAATCCCCCTCTTCGCCATTCACAAAACTTCTACAAACTTCACAAACTTTCATAGGCATCATCTGCTACTAAATAGGCGTAGGTAAAAGACTTTATTTTCACTACTTTAAACTCTCCGAGTTTTCCTTTGGTAATTACAGCTTTGTAGGAGTTTGTTCTTGCTAAAACAGTACTATTTTTGCCGTACTCTGTTAAAAGAACAAGAGATTTTTTTCCAACAAACTTTGAATTGTTCTCAGCCCCAATGTTTCTGCATAGTTCTGTTAGCTTTCTAGACCATATCTTCTTTTTCCATCCTGGAATATCCTTCAGATTTGCTGCAGGCGTTCCCGGGCGTGGGGAGAATCTTGTGATGTTTACGATGTCTGGCTTTACTCTTTTCATTAGCTCGTAAGTTTTCATGAACGATTCTTCATTTTCTGTCGGATAACCTACGATCACGTCTGTGGATAGAGTTAAATCGTCAAAAGCTTCTCTAAAAGCTCTAACTACGTCTATGAAATCTTCCACGCTGTAGTTTCTTCTCATATGTTTTAAAACATCGTTGTCACCACTTTGAACTGGTAGATGGATAAATTTGTAGATTTTCTCACTTTCGTAGGCTTCGATTAACTCCTCAAGCATGGATTTTGCGTGATGTGGGTTCATCATCCCCACTCTCACTCTAAAATTCCCGGGAATTTCTGATATATACTTTAGAAGTTTTGGAAGCATTTGGTATCCTTTATCAATTCCATAGGCTCCCGTATCTTGGGATGTCAGCTGTATCTCCTTATAGCCCATATCTAAAGCTCCCTTCACCTCCTTAAGGATGTTATCAATTGAGAAACTTCTAAGCGGACCTCTTGCAAACCTCGTAATACAGTAGCTGCACTCTCCAACACAACCTTCGGAGATGGAGACTATTGCTATTGCATTCTCTTTAAGTCTACACTTTACCTCATGCATCTCAGCTTTATCCAAATTCTTCCATCCTATGTGAACGATCTTCTTGGAATTTTTAACGGCTTCAGCAATTTTTTCTAAATTGTCTGGAGAAACTGCTGCATCACTCAATTCTAGTGCTTCTTTAGATGTCCTTGCCATACAACCTGCTAATACCACTTTTTTTCCTGAAGCCTTAAGTTCTTTTATTCTTCTTATGATTTTTCTCTCGGTAAAGTCGATGACACTGCAGGAGTTTATTACCACAACTTCAGCATCGCTAACGTCAGATATTTCAAACTCTTTGGCCAAGATACCTCTAATTATATCTGAATCTGCCTGATTCATTGTACAACCGTAGGTTTCGATCGCCACTCTCACCAAGTTAGTTATGCTGTGACTGTTAAAATATCTGATCGCAAAACGTAAATACTTCCACGCTAACCATTTAAAGATGAGAAAGATCGAACTTTACAGTTATGAAGATGCCGCTATGGATGTAGAAGGAGGAATGGGTGAAGAAGAGGTTATAATAAAGAAGTGGGAGTCTATAGTCAATGCTCTAAGAGAGATAGAAAATGTTGCATTCCAAATTACACCTTACTGTGAGAAACATATCGATTTTGATTGCGAAAGTTGCCCGCTCACGATATTCGATTTCGATTGTGGGCACCCTCTTTCAACCTATGCAATATTCTGTTCTGAGCTGAGAAAACTAAGAATGATCGGCGAAAGTATGCTAACTCTACTTCATCTGGTCAAGAGAAAAGAAGAAAAAGATCGGGAACCATTTGTTTGATCTCATGAAGTGTCTTTTTTGTCATAACGAAGCTCCTTCATCGCTCAAGGTATGTAAAAACTGTGCGAGATCGGAAAAAGCTTTAGAGGTTGTAGAAATATTACATCCAAAAGTTGGAAGTTATATTAGGAGCTGTAAATTGTGTAGCAACGAATGTAAAAGCTTAGCTCTCTGCGGAAAGCCAAGATATGGGAATCTGATATACTACGAAGATCCATTGCCGACAAATTGCTGTAACTCATGGTTTTGTAAAGGCAGCGATCTTAAAGGAACAAATTTGGCCGTTTTCTACTATGGCTGTAATTTTGATTGCCTATTTTGCCAAAACTGGAGTCACAAGAACGTTAACATTTTTTACGTTTCCCTTAGTGAATTAGTAGAGGCTGTAAAAAATCCAAGAGTAAAATGTGTATGCCATTTTGGTGGATCCCCAGAACCGCAGCTTCCTTTTGCTATAAAATTCAGCAGAAAAGCTATCGAAGTTAGAAAAGACCTGATGATATGTTGGGAATGGAACGGAGCTGGAAATTCTTCGCTTGCATTTAAAGCGGCAGAGTTAAGTTACGTATCCGGAGGTACTGTGAAGTTTGATTTAAAAGCATGGAACGAGTTCTTGCATATTCTTCTCACTGGTAGAAGTCCTGAAAGGGTTAGAAAGAATTTTGAAAATATCGGAAAAAAGTTTCCCGAAGTGCTTTCAGCTACAACTCTTCTAGTGCCTTACTATGTTGATGAAAAAGAAGTTGAAAAGATCGCGGAATTCATAGCAAGTGTAGATCCAAAGATCCCCTACAGCCTTTTAGTTTTTCACCCAGATTACAAACTGAGAGATCTCCCAATAACCCCAAAAGAACAGGTTTTGGAATGTTATAAGGCAGCAAAAAAACATTTGGAAAAAGTTAATGTAGGGAATCTGCACCTTTTAGGGATTTAAGTAGCTCGACAACTCCGTCGAACGTATACTCAGCTGGAATTAGAGGTTTTAATCCTATCTTTATGAGGAATTCTGCGGTGGGTGGGCCTAGGGCTATTACTTTTTTTCTTTTAAGGGTTTCGAGATCACAAAGATCGATAAAACTTTCAGCTATGCTTCTACTTGAAAAAACTACAACATCTATAAAACAACTCTCCACCATTCTTGTAAAAGCTCTTTGTTCTTTTCCATGCAGTTTTTTTGTTCTATATACGATCACCTCTTTGTAATCACACACTTCGGCAAGTTTTCGAAGTTCGTCACTGCCTTTGTCACTTCTAAAGGCTACAACCTTCTTGCCCCTCAAAATTTCCGAAAATTCATCAACTATTCCTTTCGAGTCGAAACTAGCTGGCAACAGAACCCCATCCATTTCTAAAGCTTCTGCAGTCTTTTTTCCTATTGCTATCACCTTCTTCAACTTTATACCTCTTTCTCTTATAACTCTTGCAACGTTTTGGCTCGTAACTATCGCGTATTCGTGTTCGGGAACTTCAAAATCGAGATATTCGAGCTCGATAAAGGGACATCCGTATGCTTCAAAACCCTCAGCGTTTAACCTTTTTACAGTTTCGTCGATCAGCTCTTTGGGTCTCAGAATTAGAATCCTCAAATTATCTCCTCCCTCAAGTTAAGAAAAGGATACTCTCTTCTAACTTTCTGGACATCTAGGAGATCTATATCTCCCATTATAACTTCCTGTACATCAGAAGCTTCGGCTACAGTTTTTCCAAGTGGATCAATGATGGCAGATCTTCCACCGTAGTTTAAATCTCCCTCGACGCAGTTAGCCCCTACGACAAAAAGCTGATTTTCTATAGCTCTAGCTCTAAGCAAAATGCTCCAGTGCTCTATTCTTTCTTTAGGAAAAGCTGCAGGTACTACTATCATTTCAGCTCCCTTTCTCATCAGCTTTCTTGCGATTTCAGGAAACCTCAGTTCGTAGCATATAAGTATTCCGATCCTTCCTATACTAGTTTCAAAAACTTCAAGTTTGTCTCCTTCCTTAAAGAACCGTCTTTCAGAAGTTAGAGGGAAAAGATGAGTTTTTCTATGCACTCCTATTATCTTTCCCTTCTGAATTATAACAGCACTGTTGTAAAGATCGTCTCCCTCTTTTTCAACAATACCAGCTATTATTATCAGCTCTCTGTTCTCGCTTAGTTTTAGAAGCATTTTCAGTTCCTTTTCAACTGGCTCTACAAATTCATAGTTGTGCTCAAAGAATCCGGTGTTGTGTGCTTCAGGTAAAACAACCAAGTCTGAACGCAGCTGTATCGCTCTCTTCACCAAACTTAGACCTTTCATTAGGTTGACTTCCCTATCTGGCGAAATCTTAAGTTGAGCCACACATATCCTAGTCAAGGTATTCAACTACTTTCCCCTCCTTTGTGATTTTTATTTTTTCACCCTCTCTTTCAATACAAAAACCCCACTCGAGAACCCTTAAATGAAATTCCAGTTCCGAAAAACTAATCTTCAGTTCTTCCGCTATTTCGTGCATATTTTTGCCTTGCGATACAAGTGTAAGAATTTTTCTTCTTATTGGATGATTTACGGCTTTATGGTAGCGTTCATGGTATATTCGGCTGCTTTCTATACTTTGGCTGAATTTTTCCCACACGGAAGCTGTTTACAAAAAGTTATTAAAATTTTTCTTGGGTTTTAAATTTTAAAAATGTGGTAGATTTCTGCAAACATAATTTAAGGTGTTTGAGAGTTTTGATAAAAATTAGTATAGATCGTACAAATATAAAGAACCAAAAATTATAAAATTCTTTCAATAACCGAGTTTGTTCAGCCAGCTTCTTAGAACTTCTGCCGACTTCTTAAGCTTTACCTTCTCCTCCTCGCTTAATTCTAGATCTGCTATTTTTGCTCCATCTCTTCCTATAACTACAGGAATGCCTACAGCAACGTTCTTTATCCCAAATTCTCCCTCGAAAACGTAACTTGCTGGCATAATCTCTTTTGTATCTTCTACAACAGCTCTTACCATGCGATAGACGCTTACTGCAGGACCATAAATCGTTGCCTTCTTCTTCTCTATAACCTTTGCAGCAGTTTTTCTAACCTCATCCTCTATTGCCTCCCAATTCACTTCTTCATTCAAATTTGTCAAACTCTTAGCTACGAACATTGTATCACCATGTTCACCGATCATCCAAACTCTCTCGGTATTCTTTATCTTTGCAGCTCTCAGCCTCTCCTTTAATCTTGCAGAGTCCAAGACGTTTCCCATTCCAAAAACATCTTTTCTATCCTTTCTACTTTCTTTCCACATTATGTAGGTCATTATATCTACAGGATTCGTTACAACGATAACTTTTGAATCTATTTTGCTTATTTTTTCAGCGATCTCTTTGACTACAACTGCATTCTTCTCGGCAAGATCTAACCTTGTCATTCCAGGCTTTCTGCCAATTCCTGCTGTTACAACTATTACATCACAATTCTTAAGTGCTGAGTATTCATCAGTCCCTACTATCTCTGGGTATTTATCGACCGCTGCAGCTGCATGACTTAAGTCCATAGCTTCCCCTTCAGCCAACTCTTTTGCAACATCTACGAGCACAATTTCATCGACATCCATTTTTAGGATACATGTAAATGCTGTAGCGCTACCGACCTTTCCTGCTCCGACGAAACCGATTTTCATACGAGTTTTGGCCTACTTAGAGTTTTTAACTTCTTCTATTATGTTTTGTTTACACTGTATCATCTTAAAATTTTTAAGGTTCGAGAAGGATCTAAAACGTGGATGCCGAAAAAATGATCTTGGAATTAACGAAAGAGAGTAAGAGCGATGGAGTTCTGCAAAGCCAAATTTCAGAAAAGCTTAAAATTTCAAAATCTACTGTTTCTGAGTTAATATCCAAACTGGAAAGTGAAAAGATGGTAGTCAGGAAGTTGGTTTCAGGAAAAGCTTTTCGAGTTTGGCACGTTGAATATGCTCCTTTTCCGATTAAAGGATTAATTAGAGTTGGAATTCTAAAAGCTAGCGAGTATCCCAAAGTAGTTTCCGCAGTAGAGAAGTTAAAAGGCATTTTGAAGATCTACGATAGTGGGATAGAGTTAACGAGAGACCTGGTGTCGGGCGTTGTTGATGTAGCAGCTAGTCCTATCGTAACACAGCTTTACTTTGGTATTTTGATGAAAAATATAAAAATTCATCGAATAGTTGCAAAAAATGGAAGTGGAGTTGTTTTCTCAAATGCACAGTCCGATTGCTACGGATGTTCGGAAGTATCTACGATGGAGTTGAATCTGAGAAGATACATATCAAAAAAAATGGAAAAAGCTCAAATAAGATATTTCAAATCTCCAGAGGCAATGATACAGGCTATTGAAGAATTGAGAGGGATAGCTATATGGGAGCCCTACTTCACAAAACTTTCGGATCGCAAGACAGAAAGGTTTGAAGATGTTTTAGGCGACTTCGTATGTTGTAGTTTAGCTTCAAACAAAAGTTTTGGAGAGGAGAACCCAGAACTTTTAGAGAAATTTATCGCAGAATTTGATAAGGCTAAGTATGGAAGAGAGGAAGCAAAAAAATTGGCCCAGCTGATAGGTTTTGAAGAAGAAATTATCTACAAATCTTTCGAAAATTACGATTTCGAAGTCGAACAGGAGGTACCTAGAGATTTAGAGGTTCTAACCTTGGGAAGATTGGAGGAGATCTTTAGCTTTCAGTAGTTCGCTCAACTTTAATACACTTTCAAATTTGATTTCGCTCTCTCCCCTATCTACAACAGCTAAGATTTTTAACACTCTACCGCCAGCCTTTTCTATTCTCTCAATAGCTGAAATTGCAGATTTTCCAGTGGTAATAACATCTTCCACCAAAACAAATCTATCCCCTAGATTTATAGAGCCTATCCTATCATCTCCAAGGCCGTATTCTTTTTTCTGCTTCCTGAATATCACAAGAGGCTTCCCTGTTTTTAAGGAAAGTGAAACACCTATTGGTACGCCTCCAAGTTCTACGCAAGCTATCTTGTCAAATTCTACATCTATCTTTTTAATGATCTCCTCAGTAATTGCATCAAGTATATCTGGATACGTAGAGGCTAGCTTTACATCGACATATACGTTGCTTTTTTTACCAGAAGACAATATAAAATCACCAAACTTCAACGCTCCAACTTCTATCATCCTCTTTGCTATGTTTACCATGGTACATCTTTAAGCCTAAGTTTATAAGCTATAACGTTTGCGGAGATGTGTGCAATTGGCGTGATAAGAATGCCGATAGATATTATCTCTAAGTCGAAAAGATACCAAAACGGACTAAATGTACTTGCAATTGCTAAAGAAACAAATAAAAAAGTTAGTTGATCGAATACAGGTAGCATTTCCCCCCTCCTATACCCAAAACGTCTTTTTATGAAGCTCCCCAACAGATCACCAAGCATAGCTCCAAAAGCCAGCAAAAGTGTTAAGATAAAAAAATCAAAGTAGTCTAAAAGAGAATAAATTTGGAAATTGAAAACCTTCTCTATTGAATATTGAATATTGGCTACAAGTATTCCCCCAACTATACCACCAAAGAAGCCCCTGAAAGTCTTCCCATCTCCAAAAATCCTTTTTTGGTCAAAAAAATTTTTGCCAAGATCTATCGGTTTCCCACCTCCAGTTACCACTGCAAAATTGTTTGGAGTGTAAGCTGGTAAAAGAAGCCAGACAGCTAGCAGCAACTTTTCTAGCATGCTTCAAAACTGCTTTAATAACTCCTCTATGTCTGTAATTAACTTCTTTATTTCTTCGAGATCTTTTTTCATTTCAGCTATCCTATCGTAACCCTCGTCCTTTACCATTGCTCCATACTGCGTAGGTACTATTATCCCAGACTGCTCTAGAACTCGCAAAGAGTATCTTACTCTATGTTTTGGCATTTTCAGGATATCTGAAAGCTTGAAAATGCCAACCGGCTGTTTTTCTATTACCGCTTTCAGTACTTGGAGATGGCGCAGCGCTATTTCTGTTTCCGACTTCAATTTGTTAAACACCATGATTATAGTGTGCATGTCATAATTTATAAATATTTTGCTGCAGCCTAACTTGAGTGGTAGGATGAGCTTTAAAGTTAAAAAAAGAGATGGTAGATTTGAGGAATTCGACAGAAATAAGATAATAAAAACTTGTATTAAGGCAGGAGCTAGCTTTGAAACTGCTAAAAAAGTTGCTGAAGAAGTTGAAAAGAAGATCTACGATGGAATAAGTAGCGATGATTTGTTGGAGATAGTGATAGATGTACTGTTCAAGTACGAGTACTGTAGAGGGCTCAGATACGACTTAAAAAGATCGCTTCTTCGTCTTGGTCCTTCAGGTTTCGCTTTTGAAAAATTTGTAGGTAAACTTCTAGAAAAGCATGGTTATACAGTTCAAAACAACGTTGTTATGGAGGGAGAATGTGCAACTCACGAAGTGGACGTTTTAGCTGTTGACGAGAAAGGAAAAAAGTATCTTGTAGAATGCAAATTTCACAACCTTCCAAGTTATACGGGTCTTAAAGATGTGATGTATACTTATGCAAGATTTCTCGATTTGAAAGACTACTTTGACTTTGTATGGGTTTTCACAAACACGAAGTTCTCCGAAGAGGCAAAAAGATATGCAAAGTGTAGAAAGATAAAATTGACTGGCTGGAATTACCCAGAGGTTGAAGGAATAGAGAGTATGCTTGAAAGTAAAAACCTGTATCCGGTCACGATACTTAAGGTTGACAACAGCCTGATAAAAGCTGCAATTGATTTAGGATTTGTTTTTTGTTCTGACATCGTAGAGGTTGGAGAAGATGAGCTTCAAAGCAGAGGTTTGAAGAAAGAGGTAGCGAGAAAGCTTTATGAAGAGGCAAAAAAAGTTTTATGTTGAGAAAAATTTATCAATTAGTTCGTTCAGATAATCTTTATGCTCTCAAAGGAACCGATAGATTTTTCGAAGGTTAGCAAAGATTTTGTTGATAGAGAAGTACTAAGAATTGCTATAGTCGCAGAACTGGATGCCATAAGCTTTTATGAACAGTTAGCTTCAACCGCAACAAACGAAAACGTAAAAAAGGTTTTGCTAGACATTGCAAAGGAGGAAAAAACACATATGGGTGAATTTTTGGCTTTACTACTAGAACTTGACAAAGAACAAGTGGAAGAGATAAAAAAGGGGGCGGAAGAGGTGGAGGAGCTGACTGGGATTAGAAAGAAGATTTTATAAAATTTTTCAACATTTTTTTGTGGGAAGAGGTTATATAACCTCGCCAGACCATCGAACTATGGAGATCAAAAAGCTTTGGTTTCTGATTCTCTTCCTTACGATGTTTGTGGAGGGATGTGTATCGGAAAGCTCGGACAGAATTAAGATCGGAATTTTGCCCATAGAAGATTCTCTACCTTTCTTAGTTGCTAAGGAAGAGGGGATATTCGAAAAGCATGGATTGATGGTGGAGATTGTGGAGTTCAACAGTGCACTCGAAAGAGATTCCGCTTTGACGGCTAAAGAAATAGATTTTGCCATAACTGATCCCTTGGCAGTCATACTTCTTCGATCTCAAGGTTTTGATATCAAAATAATTTCGATATGCCTTGGAAAAACGTCTAAGGAGGGAGTTTTTGCAATTCTTGCATCACCAAATTCGAGTATAGATTCAATTGAAGATATAAACGGAAAAGAGATAGCAGTTTCCCAGAATACTATAATTGAATTTGCCACCGACATGATGCTGGCTCCTTACAACATAACCTATTACACCATCCCGATATCAGATATAAAGCTAAGGATGCAGAATCTTCTGGATAACAAGATCGAACTAGCAACATTACCAGAACCGCTTGCAAGCTACGCTGTAGCAAAGGGTGCGAAGCTTTTGATAAGTGATGCGATGCTTGAAGAAAGCCTAACTCAAACAGTTATAGTGGTTAGAGGAGACTTGAAAAAAGAGGTTGCCAAAAAATTCTTAGAGGCATACAATGAAGCTGTGGAAAAGATAAACTCCAATCCGCAAAAGTATAGAAGTGCTTTTGTAACCATCGCCAGAGTTCCAGCAGACATAGCGAGCGAATATCCCATGCCTAACTATCCCAAACCTGAAAAGTTCCCAAAGGAGTTTTATGAGAAGTATCTAAGTTGGGCAATCAGAAAAGGTCTGTTAAGGGCTGAAGTTAGATACGAAGATGCAGTTTATGATATCAGTTGATAGAGTCTCGAAGGTCTACGAAGATGGGACTGTGGCACTGAAGGATGTAAGTTTTGAAGTTGAAAAAGGAGAAAGTTGCTCGATAATCGGCCCTTCTGGATGTGGAAAATCTACTCTACTTTTCATAATTTCTGGGTTGCTCAAAGCCACCAGTGGAGAAGTTAGAATTGAAGGTAGGAAAATTGATTGTCCTTCAAAAGATGTATCCCTTGTACTTCAAGATTACGGACTTTTTCCATGGATGAATGTATACGAAAACGTTGCATTCGGTTTGAGAGTTAGGAAGGTGAAGAAGGATGATGAAAAAGTGATTGTAAACAGAACACTAGATGAGCTTGGGATAAAAAATTTTGAAAAACACTATCCCAAGCAGCTAAGTGGGGGTATAAGGCAAAGAGTTGCAATTGCAAGAGCTTTGGCTACGAATCCAAGGATACTTCTTATGGATGAACCTTTCTCGTCACTCGATGCTTTGAATAGAGAGAAGATGCAGAATCTTTTGCTCGAGATTTGGAAAAAGAGCCGAATTACATTCGTACTTGTGACGCACAGTATAGAAGAAGCTGTTTTCCTGAGTAGAAAGATAGTAGTTCTGAGTCCAAGACCTGGGACTGTAAAGAAGATCATCGAAAACAACTCTGCTGGAGAAGAAGAGTACAGGTTTTCAGATGAGTACTTCAGAAAATGTCGGGAAGTCAGGAAATCAATAGAATTTGGAGTTATCTGATCAGTTTTATATTAATTTTAGCGCTATGGAAAGTATTGTCTCATTTACTTGCTAATCCAGGCGTTCCGACTCCTGAGAGAGTATTGATAGCTTTAATCAGTGATGCCAAATTACTACTCTTTAACGCTATCTTCAGCCTTTCGAGAGTGCTTTATTCTATATCTCTCGCCGTATCTTTAGCTTTTCCTGTTGGTATCTTAAGCAGGGAAAAGTTATTTGATAGGATCGTATCTCCTTTTATATACCTCTTATATCCAATCCCGCACATCGTGCTGTTGCCCGTTTATATCCTCCTCTTTGGAATTGGCGATCTTTCAAGAATTGCTTTGATAGCGACGATCTTGTTCTTTCAGATGGTTGTCACAATCAGAGATGCGACAAAAAACATAAGTGAATATTATATTTATTCTGCGCTATCTCTTGGAGCCTCCAAATTTGATATATATCGATACATAATAATCCCAGCTATTCTTCCACAGGTTTTAACAGCTTTAAGAATAAGTATTGGAACAGCGATCGCGGTTTTGTTTTTTGCAGAGAGTTTTGCCACCCGTAATGGACTTGGTTACTTGATAATCGATGCTTGGAGTAGAGCGGACTACGAAATGCTTTACGCAGGCATAGTTTCTATGGCTTTACTCGGTCTACTTTTGTACATCCTACTGGATCTAATTGAGAAAAAGGTTAAGAAGTGGGTCTAAATTTTGAAGTTATCCGGAGAGTTTCATTACTAACCCGTTCTTCCTAGCTCTCTTCATGCTGACTTCAGCTAAAATCAGTAGGAAGAGAAGATAAACAAAAACTTCTCCAAATCCCGAAATCAAAGGTTGCCAAGTAGCCTCGAATCCGTAGAAAGTTCTGAAGTATTCTAGGAAGTGTGTTATCGGTATTAGCAAACCTAATGTTTTGAAAGGTTCAGGAAGGATATTAACTGGATAGTATATTCCACAGAATATCATAATCGTAGCAGTCAGCGTCCAGGCAAATATTTCAGCTCTTCTCCCAAATACAAGTATGAGAGTGCAATTTGTTATTCCTATAAGCAGGGAACATAGAAAGATCCCTGTAAGGAAGATAAAAATTGCATTCAATGGGATTTCAAGCACGAATCCAAAAAATTTCTGGCTTAAAATTACAAGAATTACGAAAGAGATTAACCCTCTAAAAATCCCAAAAAACCAAGCGCCGATTACCATCCTGTAGAGTGGTACGGGGGTTACGACTGTGTACTTGAGACTTAAACTCCACATATCAAGCAGAACTACGTAGCTCACATCTATCTGTACGATCTGTATAACGCTAAGGGAGATCACACCTATCAAAATGAAGGCTATCTCTCTACTGCTAAGCGACAAAAACTGGCCAAGCAGGCCTATGGTTAACATACTTATAACAGGCCAGAAAAGCATCTCAAATATCGCGTAAAACTCGTTTTTTGTTACCGCATAGTTTCTGTAAGAGAATGCCAATACTTCATTGACGGCTTTTCGCAAGCTCGACAAATACGTCTTCAAGTGTTATCTCCTCTGTTTTTACAGATTCTATCTCTAAACCAGCACTTTTTATACTGAACAAAACTTCTGCTAGGCTTTTCTCAGCACTTTCAACGTAGACTACTACTTTGTTGTCCTTTATTTCGTAGGGGTGGCTCAGTTTTAATGCCTTTTTATCATTATTGTTTTTTAGAGTCACAAATATCTTCTCTTTCGATTTTACAAACCTTTTAAGAAATTCTGCAGAACCTTCTGCCACAATTTTGCCGTTCTTCATGAAAGCTATCCTGTCGCAAAGCATCTCTGCTTCTTTCATGTTATGTGTTGTTAAAACTATCGTCACATCTTTTTCTTTCTTAATATTTAATATTATCTCTCTAATTCTTTTTGCCACGTCAGGATCGAGGTTTGCTGTTGGTTCATCGAGGAAAACTACCTCTGGGTTGTTAATAAAAGCTCTTGCAAGGTTCAGTTTTTGCTTGTTTCCGGCTGAAAGCTCGTCAAATCTAACGTTTCTGTATTTTTCTAGTTCAAAGTCCTGAAGAAGTTTCTCAATAACCCTTCTATCACTTATTCCATAGCATAAAGCGTAAAATTTTAGACATTCGTAAACTCTCATACCCCAAGGCAACCTTATACCACTCGCAATGTTTATTCTTTCTCTAACCTTCTTTGTCTCATTGAAGGCATCCATTCCAAGCACTTTGACGTCTCCCTTTGTCGGAACGAGGATCGTCGACATGATAGAGATCAGCGTTGTCTTTCCTGCTCCATTGGGGCCGAGAATACCGTAAAGTTCCCCTTCTTCTATCTCGACATCTACACCGCTCAGAGCCACAAATCCCTTTTCCATGAAGTTCTTGTATATCATCCAGACATCTCTGCATTCAACTGCCAACACAAAAAAGTTAGACAGATGGATATTTGATTTTTGCTCGGTAAAAAAATTAAATAGACGAAAGTATTCCTTCCAAGTTTACATATCTTTTAATAAGTTCCATCATTTTGCTTAGCTTTTCCTTTCTTATCCCAACACGTCCAAATTTTCTCTGGATCATTTCAAGCGTAGTTGCGGTATCTGATTTTGATAGAAGAATCGGTACTCCAGCATCTTCGGCTTTTGTGATTACTGTAGCCGATGGCTCCAAGTTACCAGTTGCTATTATGCATTTTGCTCCACTTTCTATTGCAAGCAAAATTAGGTCTCCTCTATCTCCTCCTGTCACAAAAGCAAAGTTTCTAGCCGATCTCATATGGGATAAAGCGGCTTCAGCTTTCATCGCACCAACAAGAACCTGTTCAACTATCTCATCCTTCGCAGTTTTCACAAGGTATTCGGAATTTGTTGCTGCTGCGATTTCAGAAACGAAAATGCCAAGTAAAGTTGGATCTGTGGGAATAACGCCAGCAATTTCAAGATTATGCTTTGAAAGAGCTTTTTCCACAATAGAGTCGATGTAGGTTCTCTTGTATCCAGAAACTTGGTTAAGAATGACCTTTCTTAACCTCTCGTCAAAATGTCTCTTTGAAAGTATTATCTCATCTACAACAAAATCGCTGTGGTACCTTGCAACCGCTAAAACACTTGTATCGAGCAACTTTGAAATCTGTATATCGCAGATCTCCATGGCATTACCATGAATAAACGTCTGAGCACCTTCGATAATTACGACGTCTTTTCCAGCAGAAACGACATCGAATTCGTCGATAATCTTCTTTTTCAGCTTGTAAGGATCCTCAGATATTAGAAAATCGGCATAGGGACGATTTAAAAACACACCGCAACTGCTGTCTAATCCTAGATCTTTTGCCAACTTTAAATCATAGTCGTCGGAATCGAAAGTTTTGAGGTATCCGACTTCTAAGTTTCTCTCTTTCAACATCAAAGCTAAAGACATGGCTAGGCTTGTTTTTCCAGATCTTTCACATACGGAACTTACTAAAATTTTTTTCATTTTATATCACCCTCTAAAACCATTCTAAAGTCTATAGCCACACAGCCTTTCTCAAAAACTTTAAGTGGGTTTATCTCCATTTCGAGTATTGGGTAATCTATGCTGAGCCTCGAGAATCTTACTATTGTTTCAGCTAAGGAATCAAGATCTGCCATCTTCTCTCCCCTTACACCTTTCAGTATATTGTATGCTTTGATGCTTTTTATCATTTTGTAGGCCTCCCTTTTGCTCACTGGTGCAATTCTGAAGGAAACGTCCTTGAAAACCTCGACGTAAATTCCTCCTAATCCAAACATTACGATGTTTCCGAATTGTGGATCCTTTTTAGCTCCAAGAATAACCTCTCTGCCACCCTTAACCATCTTCTGAACAAGAACTCCTTCTATTCGAGCATGAGGTAGAAACTTTTCAATTCTCGAGACTAATTCAAAGAAGGTGTCTCTTACATTTTCTCTTGTCACATCAAGCTTAATCGCACCAAAGTCCGTTTTGTGAATTATATCGGGTGATACCACCTTCATCGCAACAGGATAACCGATTTTTTCTGCAATCTCTTCTGCTTCGTCAGCATTTTTTGCTATTCCAAACGGAGCGACGTTGATTCCATAGTATTTGAGCAATTCAAGCCCTTCTACTCCAACGTAGCCTGTTTTCTTGCTGATGAATTCTTCAGCATTTCTTCTATCAACTTCAAATTCAATATCCTCTACCTCTTCTTCAAACTCAAAACTTGCGTACTTTTTAACAGCACTTATCGTCTTAACAGCTCTAACCGGATCGAAGAAGTTGGGTATGCGGTTTTTAATTAGTATCTCCTCCTCTTCTCCACTCAGCCCAGTAAAGCAGCAGAATAAGGGTTTAGTGGATTTAATAACTCTTTTTAAGATTTCTCCGAAATTTATGCTCGCTGTTGGAACGAGGATCGCTAAAATTGTTCCTACATTTTCATCTTTCTCTACTATATCAAAAGCTTTTAAAAATCTTGTAGTATCTGCATCACCGAGAATATCTACGGGGTTGTAAAAGTTTGCCGCTGCCGGTAAAACCTCTTTCAACTTCTTTACGGTATCCAAACTTAGTTCCGCAAGTTTCAATCCGTAAATTTCTACGGCATCAGAGGCCATAACACCTGGGCCACCAGAATTTGTTATGATTGCAACATCCCCAACTTTTCTGTATTTTGAAAGAGCAAAAGAGAAATCGAAAAGTTCCTCTACGTTTTCAGCTGTTACTATACAGCTCTGTTCAAAAGCAGCTTTGTACACTTCATAACTTCCAGCTAAACTTCCTGTATGACTTGAAGCAGCCTTTGAACCACTTTCTGTCTTTCCAGATTTCATGACGATTATGGGTTTCTTTTTTGCAACTTTCTTTGCTATTTCCATGAACCTCTTTCCGTTCTGGATCCCCTCGATGTAGAGCATTATAGCTTCAGTAGAGTTATCGTTTGCTAGATATTCTATAAAATCGCTCTCATCAAGCATGGCTTTGTTTCCTAGACTAACTACTTTACTGAATCCAAACCTCGTTTTTTTAGCCCATACCGAAACTGACAAAATGAAGGCTCCAGATTGGCTTAGGAAAGCTACTTTGCCATATTCAGGCATTACACTGCTGAAAGTCGCGTTTAAATTTATTTCGGGGTTCATAATTCCAAGACAGTTTGGCCCAACTATCCTTACACCAAATTTATTTGCTATTTCAACGATTTTTCTTTCCAAAGCTGCCCCTTCGCTTCCAGTTTCTTTAAAGCCTGCAGATATTATAACTGCATAACTTACTCCCTTCCTCCCACATTCTTCTATTGTTTTCGGAACGAATCTTGCTGGGACTGCTATTACTGCTAAATCAACGTCTGGCGCATCTAATATTGATGGATAGCATTTTACACCCTCTATCTCACTGTACTTTGGATTTACTGCGTAAACTTCTCCCTTAAAACTTTTCAAGTTATTTAAAATCGTGTTTCCGACGCTACCTTTTTCAGCTGAAGCTCCTACTACAGCTACACTGCTTGGATAGAACAATTCTAGCATCTTAAAATTTACTACTCAACTCTTTTTAAAATCTTCGCTAATCGATAATTTGTTATCTTTATTTTTCTAGGTGAAATCTACGACTTGACCACAAATATCCTCCTCGTAAGGCTTCCATGTACTCGTTGCTTTAGCTTTACGACGAGCTTTAAATTTTTAAAGTAGTTTTCTACATCTAGATTGCTAACAAGTACTGCATAGCAGTCTTTCTGTAAAACTCTCCCAAATTCCTCGAGACTCTTTTCATAAAGTTCTGAAAGTTCACTCTCAGTTTTTGTAGAGCGAAGATAGGGGTAATCTGTTACTATGGCCTCGAAGCTATCATCTTTGAAAGGCATTTGAGTTGCATCTCCTACTATCACATCTGATTTTAGACCTAAACTTCTCAAATTTACCCTACAACCCCCTGCAATCTTCTTGTATAACTCCAAACCGACAGCATACAAACCTAGGAGCTCAGCTTCGATCAATATTGAGCCAGTTCCGCACATCGGATCGAGTAAGTCTCTTTTTGCCCCGCTGAGATTAACTAACGTTCTCGCAAACTTAGGGAGTACAACGGAAGGCATGAAAAACGGTCTATTTATCGGAGCTCGAGCTAAAAATTGTTTTTTGTCTGTTACATGAGCTAGTTTACATAAATAGCAATTCTCTCTACCGTAGTAAACTACAAAAACAACTTTTGGGTTAGAAACGCTTATCTTTGCACCTCTTTTCCACAACACAGCTCCTAACTCTTTTTCTAGCTTCATTGAGTCTTCTACAACTCCTTTAACTCTAACACAAGTTGGAAGATCTGGAATATCGACTTTTTCAAAAAAAGGTTTTGCATCGCTTTCGGTTACATCTAAAACTTCGTAAACTTCGTGGCTCATTGCTAAGCGATCAAAGAACTTTTTACCCTCGTAATCAATTATAAGCAGGCGATCATCGATTTCAAAACTGTAAATTTTTCCGTAACTGTTTGCCAGCTGCAAAACTTCCCATTTAGCCAATTCAACGTTCTCTCCCGAAAGTAGAAAGGCAAATTTCATTTTTTCCTCTTCTTTTCCTCTCTCAACTCAGCTATTTTACTTGCGATTTTAATCATAAGCTGGGTTTTTGGTTCCCTCTTCTCAACTACTATCCTTCCCGCCTCCTCCCACCAGCATCGTGGATATTTTTTATCGTTCTCAGCTTTAAAGTTCAAACCAAGATGTTTACAGGCCTCAACAAGTTCAGCAAAACGAACGTTTGCAACAGCAAATCTTTTAGGTATTTTTCTACCTTCTGCTCTACTTTTCCTCTTTTCAATGTTGATCGTCCAAATTACACACTCCTTCAAAACCTTCACCTCATGTTCCTGAAAGTTATCTCCACAAGTGGGTGTGGTATGTCTTCAATTATTTCTATGTCTTTTATGCTTGTGAGGTTTTTCCTCTTTGCAAGTTTTTCCATTCCCAACTCTATCTCTTCCGGTACAACTATGATGTAAGCCTCAAGCTCTTTAATGCCGAGTTTCGATGCAGCGACAACTCTATGGTGTCCATCAACTAAAAAAAGTTTATCTCCCTTTTTTATGATAACTATGGGTTCTGCAAGACCTCTTTTAAGCTCGTGAATCCTGCCTCTCAACTCGTCAGCGTAGACCTTGCTTTGTGTGGGTATAAGCTTCGAAATCTCTACTGTGCCTTTCCTTACTTCTGCTTTTACTCCATGAACCTTCTCTATTGTTAAGACAAGTTTTTCAACCTTTGAAGGATCTACCCTCTCGATTTGACTCCTTATAACATCAGCGTTTGAAATTATACCAACAAGCCTGTTCTCTTCATCTACAACAGGCAGCTTAGAATGTCCTGTTCTGAACATTATCCTCGCGGCATCTCTTAAGCTCATGAACTCCCTAGCTACATACAACTCCTTGGACATGATATCTGAAATTTTTGTATCCGGACTTTTATCGATTATGTCTATAGCAGAAACGTAACCAACAACTTTTCCATTATCATCAACAACAGGAAAACTGTCGTGGCCAGATAATTTTATTAGCTCTATAGCATCCTTGACAGTGTTTCCCGGCTTAAGTGTAAAGACGTTCTTTGTCATGTAGTCTGCAACCTTGATATCCATCATTTCTGCATCCTCTCTAGACATAAAAAGTAGTTAGTTAAAGCTTTTCGATATACTCAACTATGCTTTCAAAGAAAAACTTCCCATCCCCTTCACAACATTTTTCGTAGTCGAACATCGCTCTTTCGGGATGGGGCATAAGGCCTAATACGTTCTTAGTAATGTTACAAAGTCCAGCTATGTTGTAAACGCTTCCATTTGGATTCCATGGATATTTTGCGTAGTTCCCTTTTTCATCGACGTATCGAAAAGCTATTTGATCGTTTTTAATTAAAATGTCAATGTATTCTTCCTCCTTCTCTTTTGGAAAAACAACTTTACCTTCAGCGTGAGCTACTGGATATTTCGCCACATCGGGAACTTTCTTAAGTAGGTTAGAAGTCTTTGTTTCTTTTTTCAAGAAAGCTGGGCGGCATTCGAATCTACCAGAGTCGTTTACAGCTAAAGCTATCTGCGGTTTGTCAGATATGGGTTTATCCTCATCAAATCCTGGCAGTGCTCCAAGT
Source organism: Archaeoglobales archaeon (assembly GCA_030055525.1). Taxonomy (GTDB): domain Archaea; phylum Halobacteriota; class Archaeoglobi; order Archaeoglobales; family Archaeoglobaceae; genus WYZ-LMO2. The sequence goes on from JASFYJ010000001.1 coordinate 127,845, forward strand.
TCAGCAAGTATCTGGAATCCGTTACATATCCCTACTACAGGATACCCTAATTTTATAAACTCTTCTAGATCTTTTCGTAGTACACTCTTTATTCTTGCTGAGAAAATAGCTCCCGCTCTTACGTAATCTCCTGCAGAAAATCCGCCAGGAAATACGATGCAGTGATAATCGAACAGACTTCTTTGCTCTTCAAACCTTATCATATCGCTGTAAAATTGCTTAAGATGCACAACTTCGGCAAAAACGTTTAAATCTCTAAACGCTTCTACGGTTTCATCTTCACAGTTGGTGCCTTCTATCCTGAGAACTGCTACTTTTATCTCTTCTCTATCCATACTCGAATTTCGGTACCTGCATTTAAAAACGATTTTGGAGCGAAAGCCTTATATATCACATTAAATCATTACACAGTGGGTGAGAGCATCGTACGAGATAAAGGTTCGTGGAGAAGCTATGAAGATCTTGGTTGAAGCGCTAAGTAGAGCCAAAGTTGCAGCCGAAGAAAAAAATGGATCAGTTTTATGTTTTGTTGGATGTAAAAAGAAGACTATAGAATTCAGGGACGATTCTATAGTTGTTGAGGGTGTAGAAATAAAAACCTTCGCAAACTATATAGCAAAGAAAACTCAATCAAGTTCTGAAGTAGCATCTCTTGGTGCTTTGGCTTGGTTGGGTATAGTAGGTATCGAATACTTGATAACTGCGGCTTACTGCAGGGATTATAAGCATGCTATCGCTGCCAAAAGGTGCTACGAACTCTTGAAAGCAAGAAAAATGCCAAGAGTGATTAAAAACTAGTTTTTATTTTTATATTCAAAAATAATAGTAGTACTCGCCAGCAGCCTTTTGTTCTCTATCTAGCCTCGAATCCGGTTTGTTCACTCTCGGTCTTTTAGTTTCTTCGTCTCTTCTGAAGGTGATGTTAAGCTTGGACAGAAACATGTTCATGCCCTCTCTCATCCCTACTGGTTTTTTTGCAATTCCAAAAATCCCTGGATCACCTTCAAACACCATTAAACGATCGCTGACCATGTCTATGAAGTATATATCGTGGTCAACGACTAGAACGCTCTTGCTTGTATTCATCGCAAACCTTCTTATCACTCTCGCTGCTTCTATCCTCTGTTCAACGTCAAGATGAGCTGAAGGTTCATCTAGTAGATACAAGTCAGCGTCCCTGAAAAGACAAGCTAATATTGCAACTCTTTGCAACTCTCCACCGCTTAGCTCAGTAAGGTTTCTTTCCAGCAACTTGTCGACGGCAAGAGGTCTTAAAAACTCTGTTTTGTAGTAGGAGCTATCTACATTTGGGTTCAACTTTCTCAAGAAAGTTCCAACATCTAAATCTACGTCTGCCTTCACGTACTGTGGCTTGTAACTAACCTTGACTTTAACTTCCACCTTTTTCTCATCATCCCCCAGTACACCAGCAAGAACCTTAACAAAAGTCGATTTTCCAGTAGCATTTGGCCCTACAACACCTAAAACTTCGCCTATTCTTATGTCTCCTCCTTCAGCCACCAATTTGAAGTTTTCAAAAGTTTTGGTGAAGGGTGGAAACTCTAAAAGAACTTTTTCCTTTTCACTATCTCGTGGCTGGAAGATCTCGAATTCTATTGGTTTTTCTCGAATTCTTATGTTCTCCTCAGCGAGATAGCCCCTCAGATACTGATTTATTCCTACTCTAACACCTTTAGCATTTGTAAATACACCATAAACAGCGGGAATGCCATAAACAATGTGAACGAAATCTGCAAGCATATCAAGGATAGCTAAATCGTGCTCTACGATCATAACAGTTCTCTCTTTTGCAAGCTCCCTTATAACGTTCGCAACGGATATACGCTGGTATATGTCCAAATAGGATGTTATTTCATCGAAGAAGTAGAAGTCCGCATCCTTTAAAATGCATGCAGCAATTGCAAGTCTTTGCAACTCTCCTCCACTTAGCTCGTCGATTTTTCTATCCAACGAAGCTTTAAGGTTCAATTTGTTTACAATTTCATCGAAAATTTTTCTCTCATCTACTTTCCTAAGCAATTCGACAACTTTTCCACTATAAACCTTTGGTATGTGCTCTATATACTGAGGTTTTAGGCTAACTTTTAATCCATTTTCAGCCAGTTTCTTTAGATAATCAAGTAGTTCGCTGCCAGCAAACCTTGCGTAAACATCTTCCCAGCTTGCATTCTCTTTTCCGAGGTTCGGTTTAAGCTGGCCAGATAGTATTTTAACTGCAGTCGTCTTTCCTGTTCCATTTGGGCCTAAGATGCCTACAACGTATCCTTTCTTTGGTACTGGGAGATTATATAGCACAAATCCATTTTTTCCGTATCTATGCACTTCACAACCTTCAAGTCTTTCTGGTAATCCGACAATTGTTATAGCTTCCATAGGACACTTTTTTACACAGATTCCGCAACCTACGCACATCGCTTCAGAGATTATAGCTTTCTCCTGCACAACTACTGTCTCATCTCCAGTTCTAACTCTTGGACAGTACTTTACACATTCTTGGCCGCATTTTTTGGGTTGGCATCGATCTTTGTCAACTACTGCAATTCGAGGCATTAAGGAGGTGAGGGGAAAAACGATTTAAAAATTTAGATGTCCCTTAAATTCCTAAGTTTTTTATCTTCAGAGATGCAGAGAAAAACATGGAATCTCGTATTCCGGGATTTTACAAGATGAGCGTAACTGAGAGACTCGAAAAAGTTGCAGAGTTTGCAAACTTAAGTGAAGAAGAGAAGAAAATGGTAAGTTCAAAAGGTTTGCCAATAGAAATCGCAGACAGGATGATAGAAAATGTAATCGGCACCTTCGAACTACCTCTTGGAATTGCAACAAACTTCCTCATAGATGGAAAAGACTACTTAATTCCTATGGTGATTGAAGAGCCAAGTGTTGTAGCTGCAGCCAGCAATGCTGCAAAGATGGCAAGAGAATCTGGAGGATTTTTTACAGATTACACCGGTTCAATTATGATAGGACAGATACAAGTCGTAAAATTGAAAAATCCTTACGCTGCGAAATTTGAGGTACTTAAAAATAAAGATGAGATTATAAAAAAAGCAAACGAATGCGATCCCATACTTTTAAAACTTGGAGGAGGTTGTAAAAGCCTAGAGGCGAGGGTTATAGATACGTTACTTGGAAAGATGCTGATAATACATTTGCTTGTCGATGTAAAAGATGCGATGGGAGCTAATGCTGTAAACACAATGTGCGAAGCTGTAGCACCAACTATAGAGAAGCTAACAGGTGGAAAGGTCTATCTGAGAATACTCTCTAATCTTGCAGTCTATAGACTCGCAAGAGCCAAGGCTGTTTTTAAGAAAGACGTGATAGGGGGAGAGGAGGTTGTAGAAGGGATAATGCAAGCCTATGCATTTGCTTTAGCAGATCCTTATAGATGTGCTACACATAACAAAGGTATAATGAACGGAATTTCTGCGTTGATGATTGCAACTGGAAATGATTTCCGAGCAGCTGAAGCTGCTGCACACAGTTATGCAGCACTTTTTGGCTATAAACCCCTCACAACCTACGAGGTCGATAAAGAAGGGAACCTAGTTGGAACCATAGAACTGCCGATAGTTGCAGGTGTTGTTGGAGGAGCTACAAATGTAAATCCTCTAGCAAAAGTGTGTTTAAAGATCTTAGGAGTAAGAAGTAGTGAAGAGTTGGCAAGAGTTGCAGCCGCTCTTGGTTTAGCGCAAAACTTTGCAGCCTTGAGAGCTTTGGCTACAGAAGGGATACAGAGAGGGCATATGGAGTTGCATGCGAGAAATGTAGCAATAGCTGCCGGTGCTAAAGGGGAAGAAGTTGATAAGATCGTAGAAGCGATGGTTAGAGAGAGAAAAATCCGCATAGATTATGCTAGAGAACTTCTAGAAACCCTAAGAAAAACTTAATTTTTTTAATCTGCAAGCTTTATTTCCAGCTCTACGACATCTCCAACCTTAAAATCCTTAGATGCGTATTCTTCGTAGCCCATTGTGACTATAGCATCAAAGCCCAAATAACCTTCAACCCTCTTTGTAGCCTCCTCGCCAAGCTTTAGTCCAAATTCAATGATGCTTATAGGGTTCCGAACATCTGGCTGGGGAATCGCTGTAACCTTCTGAAAGACCTTTCTGAGGTAAAGCACTACTTCGTCATCATCTTTCATCTCCACTCTAAGGATCTTGAACTTCATATTTGAAGTTCAGGTACAGCTTTAAAACCTGCCGCCCAATGCTTTTGTGCTATCCATTGCAATACCTTCCTCATCACTGCTGAATGAAAGCGATGAAAAGCTTAAAACTTTAAAAGTAGGGTACATTGCAAGGGCAGCGGCAGTTTTTAGAGTGGAGGAGATCATAATTTACAGAGATCCAAAAAGAGATGAAACATCTTTTATTAAGGAAATCCTGGAATACCTCGAAACTCCGCAGTATTTGAGAAAAAGCTTATTTCCTCTAAAAAATTCTCTTAGATATGCCGGTCTTTTGCATCCACTTGCAATTCCATCCCATAAGCCGAAAGATTTAAAAGTCGGTGAGGTAAGGGAAGGGGTTGTAAAATACGTTGCGCCTGACGGTACGCGATGGGTGGACATAGGTGCAAACGCCCTGGCACCTTTGAAGTGTAATAAGCCAAAAGGTGCCCGTGTTACCGTCAGGGTCTATTCGAAGAACCCGTTGCTCGTGGAAGAGGCGAAACCTGAAGAATATTGGGGGTATAAGGTAGTAGAGATGGAATTGGAAGATGTGCTGAGTAGAAGAAATGTAGTTGTAACTTCGCGAAGGTGCGGGGTGCCAAAGTTGAAGGATGTAAGGAGAGATGTAACTTTAGTGTTTGGGAATCCTGAGGAGGGCGTCTTCGAGATAGCCGAAAGGATGGGGTTGAAGGTTAACGCTGAGTGTTGGAACATCATCCCTCTTCAGGGTACTCGAACTGTTAGACTTGAAGAGGCAATTTTCGCGACTCTTGCAGTTGTTAATTTCTTAAGCTACTGGGGTGATGGTTCGTGGTGAAGGAGCATAGACCAAGAAGAGGTTCTTTAGCGTTTTCACCAAGAAAAAGAGCTGCAAGTATAATTCCAAGGGTCAGAAGCTGGCCGGAATGTGATCAGGTGAGAATGCAAGGATTTGCAGGATACAAAGCTGGAATGACGCACGTTTTGATGGTGGACGACAGAAAAAATTCTCCTACTTATGGTGAGGAGATCGTAGTTCCAGTTACCGTCATCGAAACTCCACCAATGAAGGTTGCAGCAGTTAGAGTGTACAAGAAAAATCAGTATGGGCTCTACATCGCTGGAGAAGTATGGGCAAACAATCTAGACGATTTCCTCGGCAGAAGAATTAACATCCCAAAAAGAGCTGGAGATTTAGAAAAACTGAGGCAGATAATTGATGGAGCTGTAGAAGTTAGAGTTTTGACTTATACTCAACCTTACCTTATAACGGGAGTTCCAAAAAAGGTTCCCGATATTATGGAGCACAAGATAGGAGGGAATGTTGCTGAGGCATTTGAATATGCTGCTTCAAAGCTCGGAAAAGAAATAAGGATTTCTGAAGTTTTCAGTGAGGGAGCTATAGTGGATGTAATGGCGATAACTAAAGGAAAGGGTTTTCAGGGGCCAGTTAAGAGATGGGGTGTTATAACTCTCAACGCAAAGCATGCAAGAAGCTCGAAACATCGAAGGGTTGGAACACTTGGTCCATGGAATCCGCATCATGTTAGATGGACTGTTCCACAGGCTGGACAAATGGGTTTCCACCAGAGAACGGAGTATAATAAAAGAATTATCAAGATCGGGCAAAATGGGGAAGAGATAATCCCGAAAGGTGGGTTTGTACATTATGGGGTTATTAGGAGCGATTACGTTATGATCGCTGGAAGCGTTCCCGGGCCTGTAAAGAGATTAGTGAGGATAAGAGACGCTATACGTCCGCCAGAAGTTGTGTTTGATGGAATAAATCTGATCTATGTTAGTAAGCAATCCAAGCAGGGGAGATGAGTATGCTTGCAAAGGTTCTCAACCTTAAAGGTGAAGTCGTCGAAGAGATAGAGCTACCCAAAGTTTTTGAGGAGGAATTTAGACCGGATATAATAAAGAGGGCAGTTCTCTCTTTGCAATCCCACAGAAGACAACCATATGGGCCAAATCCTCTAAGCGGAGTAGATTATGCATGGGAAAACTGGGGGCCTGGGCATGGATACGCAAGAGTGCCAAGGTGGAAGGTAGGTAGCAGAGCTGTAGTAGTACCACAGGCCGTTGGAGGTAGGGAAGCTCATCCACCAAAGGTGGATAAGATATGGGACAAGAAGATGAACAAAAAGGAGTTAAGAAAAGCACTTAGATCAGCGATTGCAGCAACAGCCAATGCAGAAATAATAAGGAAGAGAAATCACATCTTCTCTGGCGAGGTGCCAAAAATAGTCGTGGATGAAATATCCGGAATAAAAAAGGCCAAGGAAGTTGTGGAGGTGTTCAAGGCTTTGGGAGTAATGGAGGACATAGAAAGAGCAAAGGAGAGAAGAAGATATAGAGCAGGGGCAGGAAAAATGAGAGGAAGGAGGTATGTTACAAAGAAGAGTGTACTTCTTGTGGTGAGAGAGGATAACGGTATAATAAAAGCGGCCAAGAACTTGCCAGGTGTTGATGTTGTTCTTGTGAAGGATCTGAACGTAGAACTTTTAGCTCCTGGTGCTCATCCTGGAAGGCTTACAGTTTGGAGTAAAGGAGCTGTAGAGTATTTGGGTGAGTGGTTATGTTAATCAAATGCTTTCTGATTACTGAAAAGAGTGTGGCAGAGTTGGAGAAGAACGTAATAACAGCTGTAGTGGATAGAAAAGCTAACAAGAATAAAATAAAAAAAGAGATAGAAAAACTTTTTGGTGTTGAAGTTGAAAGTGTAAACACGTTGATCACTCCAAAGGGTGAAAAGAAGGCATACATAAGGTTGAAATCTGAATATTCCGCAGCAGATTTACTTTCAAAGTTGGGAGTGTATTGAGGTGATGTTGTGGGTAAGCGTATAATTGCCCAAAATAGAGGAAAAGGAACACCAACTTACAGAGCTCCATCTCACAAGTACAAGGCAGACATCAAGCACCTTCCCTTTAAAGATAGTGTTGTGGAGGCAAAGATCATCGATATACAGCACGATCCAGTAAGAAATGGTCCTGTAGCGCTTGTTAAATTGCCTGACGGTAAAGAAGAGTACGTGCTGGCTGTAGAAGGTTTAGGAGTTGGAGATAAGATATACGCTGGTGAAAACGTCCCGATTCAGCCCGGAAATACGACCTATCTGAGAAACATACCTGAAGGTACGCAGATATGCAACATCGAAAAGTACCCCGGAGATGGTGGAAAGTTTGTTAGAGCGAGTGGGACTTTTGCGTTGGTAGTTGCGAGGGAAGCTGATAAGGTTGTAGTTCAAATGCCATCTGGCCAATTGAAGTGGTTCCATCCGAATTGCAGAGCTACCATAGGTGTTGTTGCATGTGGTGGAAGACCAGATAAACCGTTCATTAAAGCTGGGAAGAAGTACCACAAGATGAAGAGCAAAGCTACGAAGTGGCCCCGCGTTAGAGGAGTTGCAATGTGCGCCGTTTATCACCCATTCGGTGGAGGTAAGCATCAGCACGTCGGAAGACCGAAAACAGTTAGTAGAAACGCTCCTCCTGGAAGAAAGGTTGGAAGTATTGCTGCTCGTCGCACTGGAGTAAGGAGGTGAAAGTATGGCACTCAAAAGTAAAGTTGTAAGGGCTAAAGAGTTCACTTATCGTGGTTATTCTTTTGAGGAGCTTGCAAAGATGCCTTTAGAACAGTTAGCTAATTTATTGCCGGCAAGGGAGAGAAGAAAAATAAAGAGGGGATTTACGGAACAGGAGGAAATCCTGCTCAGAAAGCTAAGAAAAAAAGGAACAGCAAGAACACACTGTAGAGATATGGTAGTAATCCCAGAGATGGTTGGTAAGGTTATATTTGTTCATAACGGCAAAGATTTCGTCAGGGTGGAAATTAAACCAGAGATGATAGGGCATAGACTTGGTGAATTTGCTCAGACAAGGAGATTTGAAAAGCATTCTGGTCCCGGTGTTGGAGCTACGAGGAGCAGTAAATACGTGCCATTGAAGTGATAGATATGGCCCGCATAAAATACGCTTACAAACCTAAAGAAGAAATGTCTACAGCTAAAGCAACGGGATACGAAATGCCAATCAGCTTCAAGCATGCTGTAGAGATTTGCAGAGCAATAAAGGGGAAGAAAGTTCATGAAGCAAAAAAGTACTTGGAAGAAGTGGTAGCTTTAAAGAGAGTTGTACCCTTTAAGAGACACAAGAAGAAGGTTGCACATAAGAACATAGAGAGTTGGTATGCTGGGAGGTATCCTCAAAAGGCTGCAAGTTACATCCTTAAAGTCCTTGAAAACCTTGAGGCTAATGCTGAATACAAGGGTCTGGATACTGAAAAGCTTGTTATTGTTTACGCTCAAGCTCAAAAGGGTAGAGTGATAAGGAGATACATCCCGAGAGCTTTTGGTAGGGCTACACCCCGCTATCAATACCTCACAACAGTTCAGATGATTGCAGAGGTGAGGTAATGGCTGTAGAGAGGAAGTTTGTTCAAGATAGGTTGAAAAGGTTGGTAATTAAAGAATGGATAAAAGAGGAAGTCAAAACGGCAGGATTTGGCGGAGTTGACGTAGTTAGGACACCGCTTGGAACTCAAGTTATCCTTTTCGTCGAAAGGCCAGGGCTAGTGATTGGAAAAGGAGGAAGAAAAATAAAGATGCTCACAGACAAGCTTAGAGAGTTCGGCGTAGATAATCCGCAGGTTAGCGTTGATGAGGTAGATAAACCGGAGTTTAATGCTCAATTAATGGCTTCTCTGCTAGCAAGAGCTATTGAAAGAGGTTGGTACTTCAGAAGGGCAGGCTACAGATTCCTATACAGGATCATGGAAGCGGGAGCAAAAGGTTGCGAAATAGAGATCAGTGGAAAGCTCGTCAGCGAAAGAGCTAGAACAGAGAAGTTTTTAGCTGGAACAATAATTCACACGGGTGATCCAGCGTATACGCTAGTTAGAAAAGGTTTTGATGTCGCTGTAAAGAAACTCGGAGTATACGGGATTACGGTTCGCATAATTCCACCGGATGTTACACTTCCCGATGAGTTTGTGGTTAAAGAAGTTGATGTTGAACAGCTAAGAGGTGTTTTAAATGAAGATGAAGGAAATAAGGGAACTGAAGAGAGAAGAGAAAGTGAAGAAACTACAGGAGCTGGAGATGGAACTACTGAAGCTTAGAACTCTTGTAAGAAGTGGTGGAGCCGTTGAAAATCCAGGAAAGATAAGGGCAATTCGAAAAGATATCGCAAGATTGAAGATGGCACTATGCGAAGAGGGGTACAGAGTTTGATAGCCATCGACTGGATCGGATTGAAAGTGGAGGTTGAGGATAGCCCAAACAAATTTGAAATTGGCTTAGCTGGCGAGGTCGTGGATGAGACACAGAATACGCTAAAATTGAAAACTGAAAAAGGTTTAAAAGTCGTTGCGAAAAGAGGTAGAACCTTCAAAGTGTGGTATATGGGTCATGTGGTGAGAGTTAGAGGGGATATAGTAGCCTTAAGGCCCGAGGAAAAGATAGCGAAGGGTTTGATCATGCTTAAAAGGAAGAAGGGTGTTAAATTATGAGAGATATAGGGATAGATGTTAAAGCTCCAGAAGGGGTATGCAATGATGAAAATTGTCCGTTCCACGGAAAGCTCTCAGTTAGGGGGCAGATACTGAGAGGTAAAGTTCTGAAAGTCTACGGAAAAACTGCTGTAATTGAAAGGGAGATAATAAGATATGCTTCGAAGTATGAGAGATATATGAAGAAGAAGACAAGGCTTCACGCTCATAATCCAGATTGCATAAATGCAAAGCCCGGAGATTTAGTAACAATTGCTGAGTGTAGACCTATTAGTAAAACCAAGAGCTTCGTTATAGTGGAGGTGGCAAGATGAAGGCAATAAAAGCGATAATACCTCGCAGTTTACCAACTGGAGCTCGTTTAGTTTGTGCAGACAATACAGGTGCTAGAGAAGTGGAGATAATAGCTGTTAAAGGATACAAGAGCGTAAGGAGAAGATATCCAGCAGCTGGAGTTGGAGATCTTGTAGTTGTAAGTGTTAAGAAGGGAACTCCGGAGATAAGAAAACAGATACATCATGCTGTAATAATCAGGCAGAGAAAAGAATACAGAAGACCAGACGGCACAAGAATAAAGTTCGAAGATAATGCGGCAGTTATAACCAATGAAGAAGGGGAACCGAAAGGTTCCGAAATAAGAGGACCAGTTGCGAGAGAAGCAGCGGAGAGATTTCCAAAGATTGCAACGCTAGCTTCAATTATTGTGTGAGGTGTTTTTATGGTTCCAAAATCCAGACAGCCAAGAAAACAAAGAAGGTGGTTGTATAAAGAGGCTGAGCTACATGAGAAACACAGATTACTTAAAGCAACGCTTTCCAAGGAACTAAGAGAAAAGTACGGAAAGAGAAACTTAAGAATAAGAAAGGGGGACAAAGTAAGGATTATGCGTGGTGATTTTGCTGGTCATGAAGGGAAAGTCGTCGAAGTAGATATGAAAAATTGCAGAATATTTGTAGATGGCGCAACGATAAGAAAATCCGATGGAACCGAAGTTTCAGTACCGATCCATCCATCGAATGTCATAATCATAGAGCTTGGTGAAGTGGATGAGGTTAGAAAGAAGATACTTGAGAGGTGATTGAATGCATCAGAAAAGACTTTCTGCTCCAAAAACTTATAAAATTCCAAGAAAAATTAAAAAGTGGACTGTGAAACCTAGCCCAGGGCCGCATAATAAGGAAGCCATACCTTTGCTAATTGTTGTTAGAGATTACTTAAAATTGGCCGATACCGGTAGAGAGGCTCGTAAAGTAATTTCTGCAGGAGAGATACTGATAGATGGCGTCACAAGGAGAGATTACAAGTTTCCGGTTGGGTTATTTGATGTAATTACAATTCCAAAACTCGAAAAAAGCTATAGAGTTTTGTTTGATGATAAATCGCGCTACACGCTCAAGGAAATCGATGACCCTGAATTAAAACTTTACAAGATAACCGGAAAGACGATTGTTGGTGGTGGTAAAGTTCAACTGAACTTGTTTGATGGGACGAATATCATAGCAGGCAACGAATTCAAAACCAAGGATACCTTACTTTTAAAGATACCGGAGAAAAGGATCATCGACCATCTGAAATTTGAAGAGGGTGCATTGGCAATGATAACTGGCGGAGTACATGCAGGAGAGATAGGAAAAATCAAGAAGTACAGCCTAATTAGAGGCTCTGCTCCAAACCTGGTTACTATCGAAAGTGCTGTTGGAGAAATCACAACAATAGAGGATTACGTCTTCGTTGTCGGCAAGAAAGGTAGTGATAAACCCGTAATAGATCTGGGTGTATAAGTATGATGGAGCTGAAGCAGAAGGAGAATCCGATGAGAGAGATAATTCTTGAGAAAGTTGTGATCAACATAGGTGTTGGTCAGAGTGGAGAAAAACATCAGAAAGCTCAGAATTTACTTGAACGCTTATTCAACCAGAAACCAGCTGTTACTTATTCAAAAAAGACGATAAAGAACTTTGGAATTCGTCGAGGGGAAGCTATTGGTTTGAAGTTAACGTTGAGGGGAGAGGCTGCAATGAAGTTCTTGCTCGATGCATTGAAGGTCAAGGAGATGAAGTTGAAGAGAGGATCCATAAACGCCGGAAACTTCTCTTTTGGTATTCCAGAGCACATAGATTTGCCAGGAGTAGAGTATGATCCAGACATTGGCGTTTATGGAATGGATGTCTGCGTATCTCTCACGAGAAGGGGGTATAGAGTGGCTGAAAGAAGAAGGAAAAGAAGCAAAGTCGGAGCCAAACATAGGATCACCAAGGAAGAAACAATAGAATGGCTAGAAAAGTTGGGGGTGGTGGTAGAATGACTACAAAGAAGTTTGGTAGAGGTGCAAACCAGTGTAGAAGATGCGGAAGAAAGAGGGGTTTAGTGAGGATGTATGGCATATACTTGTGCAGGCAATGTTTTAGGGAAGTGGCCCCCGAACTGGGATTTAAGAAGTACTGGTGATGGAGATGAGCGTTGATACACTTTCAAATGCTATGATGGTTATAAAAAATGCTGAAAATACTGGCAAAGAAGTTTGTGAAATTAAACCAGCGTCAAAGTTAGTTGGAAACGTTCTTAGGGTTATGAAAGAGTACGGCTACATTGAAAGCTTTGAGTACATGGAAGATCATAGAGGAGGAAAGTTCATAGTGAAGCTTAAAGGTACGATAAACAACTGCGGAGCAATCAAACCCAATTTCCCGGTAAAAGTTACGGAATTTGAAATTTTCGAGAAAAGATATTTGCCAGCAAGGGACTTTGGGATTCTGATACTATCCACAAGCAAGGGTGTGATGTCTCAGAAGACTGCAAGAGAGAAAAGGTTGGGAGGTGTTCTGCTTGCTTACGTCTACTGAAGTTTACGAGGTTGCTGTGAAAATCCCTGAAGGAGTTACGGTATCTATAGAAGGGGATTCGCTGAAGGGTTACTGCGTTAAAGCCTCAGGACCCGTGGGGCAGAACGAGAAGCTTCTCAAGTTTAAAGGAGTTTTCATTGAAAAGTTGGACGATAAAATTAGAGTGTATGCTAAATCGCGCAAGAAAACTTACAAAGCGATGGTAGGCACCTTTGCAGGGCATATAGAGAATTTGTTGAAAGGTGTTAAGGAAGGTTTTGAGTACCGTTTGAAGGTTTTTTACGCTCATTTTCCGATTAAAGTGAGGGTTGAAGGTAAAGAGATAGTAATAGAGAACTTCCTAGGGGAGAAAAGCCCAAGAAGAGCAAAGATCGTTGGTAGAGCGAAAGTTGAGATAAAGGGGCAGGAAATTATCTTAAAAGGAGTAGACATCGATGAGTGCGGCCTAACTGCTGCAAATATTGAGAGAGCTACAAGGATAAGAGATAAAGATCCGCGAGTCTTTCAAGATGGTATATACATTGTTAAAAAACCATGGTGATGGAGATGACGATAAAGCGTTTACTTGCTGTTAGGAGAAGACAAAAGAGTAGGATGCCAGAGTTCAAGAGATGGTGCTGGAACAGGAAGTTAAGGTTGAGATACAAAAGTTGGAGAAAACCAAGAGGATTAGATAACAAGCTCAGAAAAAGATACGGAGGTAAATGGTCGCAAAGGGTTACGGTTAACGTCGGCTTTGGCTCGCCAAAGGCTGTAAAGTATCTGCATCCCTCAGGATTCAAAGATGTTTTGGTTCACAACTTAAAGGAGCTTGAAGGGTTGAACCCAAAGGAGCACGCTGTCAGGATATCTTCTCGCGTTGGTTTAAAGAAGAGGCTTGAAATTGAAGAAAAAGCCAAAGAACTCGGCTTTAAAGTGTTAAATCCAACCCATAGCAGGTGATGATTATGAATCTCACTTTGCAGAGAAAAATTGCTGCTTCTGTATTGAAGTGCGGTGTAAACAGGGTGTGGTTTGATCCAGCAGCGCTTGAGGAGATAGCATCCGCAGCCACAAAGGAGGACATGAGGGCTTTGATTGAGAAAGGAGTTGTCAAGAAAAAACCGATAAAGGGTGTTTGCAGGGTAAGAATAAATAAAAGAAGACTTCAGAGAGCTAAGGGAAGAAGGAGGGGACATGGATGCAGGAAAGGAAAAAGAACTGCAAGATTTCCAAGAAAGCGTCAGTGGATAATGAGAATTAGAGCACTCAGAAAGAAGTTAAAAGAGTGGAAGTTGAGTGGAGAGATAGATGCAAAAACTTACAGAATGCTCTATAGAAAGGCTAAAGGAGGAGAGTTCAGAAGTGTAGCGCATCTAAAAGCTTACTTGGAGCAGCTTAAGAGGTGATTTAATGGCAACTGGTCCGAGATATAAAGTCCCCATGAGAAGGAGAAGGGAAGGAAAGACAGACTATAGGAAAAGACTAAAGTTGTTGCTATCAAAAAAGCCGAGGTTAGTTGTTAGAATCACAAATAAGAGGATAATAGCTCAAATAGCCGAATACTCGCCTGATGGGGACAGGATAATTGTTGGTGTAGATTCAAGTATGCTTACTGAATTCGGTTGGAAGGGAGATTTGAACAACACTCCTGCTGCCTACCTTACTGGCCTGCTGGTAGGTAAGAAAGCGTTGGAGAAAGGAATTGAAGAGGCAATCTTAGACATAGGTCTTCACACTCCAGTTAGAGGTTCAAGAGTTTTTGCTGTACTGAGAGGTGCTGTTGAAGCAGGTCTTAACGTACCACATGACGAGGAGATACTGCCAGAAGATTCACGCATAAGAGGAGAGCATATCGCAGCTTATTATGAAATGAATCCCGATAAATTCGAAGAGTATGAGAAGAGGGGTTTAAAGCCATCAGAATTACCAGCACACGTTGATGAAATAAAGAAGAAGATATTGGGTGATTAAAATGGAATGGGTGCCAAAAACGAGGTTGGGTAAACTCGTTGCAGAGGGAAAGATAAAAACAATGGATGAAGCTCTTGCGAGTGGTTTACCCCTCAAAGAACCGGAAATTGTGGATATACTTCTTCCCGATTTAGAGGATGATGTACTCGAAATATCCATGGTTCAAAGAATGACAGACAGTGGAAGAAGGACGAAGTTCAGAGTAACAGCTGTGGTTGGTAACAGGAACGGCTACGTAGGGATAGGAACTGGAAAAGCGTCTCAGGTAGCTATGGCGATTCAAAAGGCAGTAAATAATGCAAAAATAAACATATTCAAGGTGCAAAGGGGATGTGGCAGCTGGGAGTGCGGTTGTGGTACGGAACACTCGATTCCATACAAGGTTACAGGGTCGAGTAGTAGTGTAACTATAACACTGATTCCGGGGCCCAAGGGGTTAGGGATCGTTGCTGGGAAAGTTGCGAGCAGGGTTATAGAGTTGGCAGGTGTAAAGGATGTTTGGACTTCTACTAGAGGCCAAACAAAAACTACCGTAAACTTCGCTCAGGCTACTTTCGATGCGTTGAAGAAGACAATGTTTGTTAAGAGGTGAATGTATGTTCGCTGTAGTGAGAATTCGAGGTACAGTAGATGTGCATAGGAAGATCAAAGAGACGCTTGAACTCCTAAGGCTACATAGGAGATATCATTGCGTACTTGTGCCAGATACACCGTCTTATAGAGGCATGTTGCAGGTTGTAAAAGACTACGTAGCCTATGGTGAAGTTGATCCCGAAACGGTGGCGATGCTTTTAAAATACAGGGGAAGACTAGTTGGCAACAAAAAGCTGACGGATGAATATCTAAGGCAAGTCACAAACTACCAGAGTATTGAGGAATTCGCAAAAGCCCTAGCTGAGGGAAAAGCTAGCCTCAAAGACTTGCCAGAACTTAAACCAGTCTTTAGATTGCACCCACCTAGAGGTGGACTGAAGAACATAAAGTGGCACTATCCAAAGGGAGCACTTGGATACCACGGGACAGAGATTAAGAAGCTAATTTATAAGATGAGGTGATCTCAATGCCTAAGAAGAAAGTCAAGAAGATAAGAGGGACGAGAACCTGTGGATATGGGAAGCATAAAGAACATCGCGGAGCTGGGCATAGGGGAGGAAGAGGAAACGCTGGTGCTTGGAAGCATAAGAAGATCAAATACCACAGACTTGCAGAGTTGGGGCTTTATGAGTATGGAAAACACGGTTTTGTAAGACCAAAAAGCATAGACAAGAGATATCTGAATGAAAAAAGTGTAAAAAGCACCCTAAAGAGGTTGCTTGACGAAGGAAAAATTGACGAATACATTTACAAGTATCTATCTTCACGAACAGAGCTCAACGTTGGAGATTTAGATGTGATCGCCGATAGGCTTGTTTCCAGCGGATTGGCTGAGAAGATTAATGGCCTCTACAAGATAGATCTTGAAGCTCTGGGCTACTCAAAACTTCTTGGCGCAGGGAAAGTGACAAAAGCCATAGAAGTTAAAGTTCCTGAAGCAACTGAGAAGGCAATTGAAAAAATCAAAGCTGCTGGTGGTAATGTTGTAGCTTAGCGGAGTGATAAGGCTTGGAATCCTTCGTCCGCTCTCTCAGACCATTTGCAGAGAGGATACCGAGTGTTGAAAGGCCAAAGAGGCACGTACATTTCCGAGAAAAATTCGCTTGGACGGCTGCAATTTTACTTCTATATTTTATGCTTTGTAACGTTCCAGTTTTTGGCTTATCTCCTGAGTCTATAGATATTTTTGAAGCCTACAGAGCCCTCTTTGCCGGAGCTACAGGTTCTATCTTGGCTTTAGGTATTGGTCCAATTGTCACAGCTTCCATCGTTTTGCAGCTACTTGTTGGAGCAGGAATAATTAGGCTTGATTTAACAAATCCAGAAGATAGAGCAGCTTATCAGGCATTTCAAAGGCTTTTAGTAATAGTAATGATAGTAGTTGAAGCTGCCGCACAGATTGGAGGCAGATTGTTGCTGCCAGACGCTAAAATAGCGGAAATTTTGGGAGTTCCGACATCCTTTATATCTCTGCTTATCTTTCTTCAGCTATGTCTCGGTGGCTTGCTGATTATATATATGGACGAAGTAGTTTCTAAGTGGGGCATAGGGAGCGGTGTAAGTTTGTTCATACTTGCCAGCGTTTCGCAGGCTATGGTTGTAGGACTTTTCAACTGGATAGTTCCCCCAGGGCATGAACTTCCCGCAGGCATAATACCAAGGCTATTCGTAATCTTTACCACCTATCCTGCGGAGTATCTGTTGAGTGGGGATGGTATAATACACCTCCTAATTACCGGCGGAATACTTGCAATTATAACAACTATAATTATAATAATGCTCGTTGTATTCTTCGAAGGCACAAGGGTTGAGATTCCGCTTGCACATTCGATGATACGTGGAGCGAGAGGAAGATTCCCGATAAAGTTGATATATGCAAGTGTTCTGCCAATGATATTTGTGAGAGCTTTGCAGGCGACGATAGTAGCATTTGGGGCTATGCTGTATCATAGAGGAATTACGATATTCGGAGAATACGTTGGCAGCACACCTGTGAGTGGTTTAATGTTTTATCTATCACCCATAAACAGTCCCTACGACTGGATTCCCGCTTTGTATAAGAGCCAGGGTGCAGCCTTCGCCATGGTTCCCGACTGGGCTATAATTTTACACTTGCTGATTGATGCATCCATTCTTGTAGTTGGTGGAGTGATATTCGCTATATTCTGGGTTGAAACGAGCGGAATGGATGCTAAAACTGTCGCATCACAAATAGCAAAATCTAGTATGCAAATTCCTGGATTCAGGAAAAGCCCGCAGGTCTTAGAAAGGCTACTTTCAAGGTACATCCCTAAAGTAACGATCATAGGTGGTGCAACCGTCGGTGTTCTTGCGCTCATATCTAACATGCTAGGTACAATAGGTGGTGTTGGAGGCACAAGCTTGTTGCTTGCAGTAAGCATAGCTTACAGATTCTACGAACAGCTTAGCAGAGAGCAGCTTACTGAAATGCATCCGATACTGAGAAAGATGCTCGGTGAAGAGACATGAAGAGTGTAATATCAAAGGTAGCACTCACATTTGGATTTTTACTGATGATCGGTATTATAATAAGTAGAGATTTTCGCCTCATGCTCGGCTTGGCAATTGATCCGATCATGACCCCGTTTGCCCCTCTAAAATTCCACATAACGATATTCATTCTATCGATTTTGACGGGGATCTATTCCAACCTGATACAGAAGTATACTGTAGATTTTCAAAAACTGAAAAGCTTTCAGAAGATACAGATGGAATTTCAGAAGGAGTATATAGATGCCATGAAGAAAAACAACAAACCAAAACTTGAACAGCTGGAGAAAAGAAAAAGAGAAATACAAGTTATGCAGGCCGAAGTTTTAAACATGCAGATGAAATCGATGGGCTACACTTTGATAGTAACAATTCCAATTTTTTCCTGGCTTTGGGAGAAGGTTGCAGTAAGCTACGAACTCCTATACGGTGGAGACCTTTATGGTAACATTACACAAACACTTCCAGAGGCTTTCGTATCCACCATAAACCCCGAACTTTTTAAAATAATGGTACCATTTTCTGGAGTCATTCATGTAGCGGAGACGTTCATTTTTCCATGGTGGCTCTTCTGGTACCTTGTATGTTCAATAGCTCTGGGCCAGATAATAAAGAACGTAATGAAAGTTGGTGTTTAATATGAAAATAACAATCTCTGGTCTTCCCGGCACTGGAAAAACTACTGTAGCAAAGCTTCTTTCTGAAAAACTCGGTATAAAGCTAATATCTGCAGGAGATATTTTTAGAAGGCTCGCCGAACAGAAAGGGCTAACTCTCGAAGAATTCGGAAAACTTGCTGAAGAAAATCCAGAGATAGACTTTCTTGTAGATAGAACGCAAAAAGAGCTTGCAGAAAAAGAGAGGGATGCTGTAATTGATGGCAGACTTTCTGGATGGTTTGTGAAGGATGCAGATTTAAGAGTTTGGCTTTTTGCTGACGCAGAAATTAGATACAGTAGGATAGCAAGTAGAGAATCTAAGGACATCTCAGTCGCAAGGTTGGAGACTAAGAAGAGGGAAGAGTTGGAAAAGAGAAGGTACAGTAAATTTTACAGCATAGATCTTGAAGATACGAGCATATACGATCTGTCTATAAATTCTGGAAGGTTTTATCCGGAGGAGATCGTAAAAATAATTTTGCTTGCATTAGAATTAAAAAAGAAAAGATCTTAAACTTGTTCGAAAGTTAGGATCCTTACATTTGTCGGTAATTTTACTATGCTACCGAGCTTAGCTCCAACAAGGTAACTTATCTCTTTTTTTGCTGCTATATCTACAAGTCTCTGTGTTATAACACCATCAAAGACGATGGCAACACCTCTCGGAATGTTATCTGTCTTTAGAACTTTAACAAGATCCCTTACTGGCACTTCTTTGATTAAGTTGAAGTTCTTGTCAAGTATCCTTGCCGTAAGCTTCCCTTCCACTCCAATTTTATGTTCTTTCAAACTTCCAGTTTTCTCTTCCTTTTGAACTTCTTCTTCTCTTTTCTCTACCTTTTCTGCAATATCTTTTCTTAGCACATGAATTTGCTCTACAGGCACTTTGTTTCTTAGAGCCTTAAGTATCTCTTTAAGGGTCAATTCCTCAACACCCTTTCCTTCAGGAGCCCTTGCGACGTAGTCTATCTCGGCTACCTGCAGTAGTTCTTTTAATATTAAATCTCCCCCTCTATCTCCGTCAAGAAAAGCCGTTACTGTTTTCTTTTTACTCAGCTCTATGATTGTTTTTGGAATGTTCGTACCTTCAACGGCTATTACATTCTTTATCCCGTGCTTTAGCAAATTCAAAACATCCGCTCTACCCTCTACAACAATTATTGCATCGCTCTCATCCACTGCTGGACCGGCTGGAAGCTTTTCTTCTCCATACTCCACAACTTCATCCGCCCTGATAGCTTGGCGAACTATCTCTACTATCTTCTCCGATTCTATCTCTGGTTCTTCGAAAAGTTCTCTTAAAATCGTCATCGCTCTATCTACGATCTTCTTTCTCTTTGTAGCTCTTACATCTTCTATCTTCAAAACTTTTATCTTAGCTGAGCAGGGACCAACTCGTTCTATCGTTTCAAGAGCTGCAGCTATTATTGCTGTCTCCACTTTGTCTAAACTTGACGGTATCTTTATCTCTCCATAGCTTTTTCCGCCCTTGCTCTCAACTTTGACATCTATTCTTCCAATTCTACCCGTTTTCTGTAATTCTCTCAGGTCGAGATCACCACCAAGTAAACCTTCGGTTTGTCCAAAGATTGCCCCAACAACATCGGGCCGTTCAACAACACCGTCAGCTGATAATTCAGCGTAAATAAGGTACTTAGTAGTATCAACTGGTTTCATGAGTGCACCTCCTTTATCATCGTTACACATACGTATAAATTGGTGGCTTCATTAATAAATAGTTTGGGGTTCAAATGTCAAAACTTAAAAACACTTCGATTTAGAAAAAACGATGGCTAAACTTGCACTGCTTGGATTCATAGTATTCATTTCTCTTGCAGCTGTGGTTCTGTTCCATTCTATCTCCCCTTATCTAACGCCGTCGCAAATCGTAGGCATGGGGGAAGCAAAAAATGTGAAAGTGATTGGTAAAACGAAGGAAGTCAGCATAAATGGTAATTCAACCATTTTTAAGATAACAGACGGAAAGACAGAGATTTTAGCCGTTTACAACGGAATTTTAGATGTTATAAGTGAGGAGATAGTTGCAGTTGGAGATTGGAATGGAAACTTTTTAATTGCCAAGGAAATTCTGCAGAAGTGTCACACTGAATACGGTGGTTGAATGGAGACTGGTCTATTGCTGATCTTTCTAGCCTTCTTCTTCAATTTAGCTGCTACTCTTTCTTTCTTTCTTGCTTTTAGACAAAAAAATCCAAAAATTGCCGAAGTAGCAGAGATTTTAATTTATTCAGCTCTTGCATTAACAACAGCAGCAGTAATACTCCTTGTTTACTATTTTTTGACCGATAACTTCTCTCTATACTACGTCTATGTCAACTCTCAAAGGGCTATGTCCAATATTTACAAATTGAGCGCCATATGGGCTGGAAAGGAAGGTTCCCTTCTTCTCTGGAACTTCTTCAATCTGCTCGTTCTAAGTATCTTTCTCTCGTACGGAGAGAAAAATTTGGCTAAGGTTAAAGCGAGTCTTCTGGCTTCTGGAATTTCGAGTTATCTTCTCTTTTTGTTGATCTTAACATCAAACCCATTCGAAAGCTTGCCAACATCTCCACTTGACGGTGTAGGAATGAATCCTCTTTTAAGAACTCCTGAAATGATATTCCACCCTCCATTGGTTTTTTTGGCCTACTCTCTCTCGATAATTCCATTTGCTATGCATTTCGTAAAATTCGGGGATCCATATAAGTATATGAGAGCTGCTTTTATTTTTTTGACTTTAGGAATATTTTTAGGTGGCTTCTGGGCTTACAGAACTCTTGGTTGGGGAGGTTTCTGGGGCTGGGATCCTGTTGAAAACGCCTCTCTACTTCCATGGCTTGCAATGGCAGCTTATATACATTCAAAGAATAGATCGTTTTTTGCATATATAAATTTTTTATTTGTTATCCTTGCGACCTTCATAACGAGGAGTGGCATCATCTCTTCAGTGCACTCCTTTAGCGATGGTGGAGGAGAACTTTACATAGTTTTAATCATATTTGCAGGGATCTTGGCATTTAAAGAATTAAAGGGTGGATTTAAAGATCCCTGTCAGGCTTCTTATATCTTCTCGGCGATGATAATCGTTGTTGCGATGGGTACTTTTGCCAACTTGTTTTTCGACGTAAACAGACTCTACTTCTTAACAACTTTTATTCCGCTTTTTGCCCTGCTCATTTTTATTGTTGTTTTTAAGATCAGGATGGTAAAAAGGAGGTTGCTACTGCACTTTGGTTTAATTTTGCTATTTATCGGCGCTTTAAGTGTTTGGGGGTTTGAAGAAGGATATACGATCGAGCTCTCTCCAAGCGCTGAAGTTGAAGGAATTCAATTTGTGCTTAAAAATATCTCTTTGAGCGAAGATGCCGAGAAATACACATTTACAGTTCAAATAGAAAGCAAAGTTGGAAATTTCAGCCCCAAGATGTACGTATACAAGACTGAAAGGCAGAACAAAGTAGTTTCTGCAGTTGATATTAGATCGGACTTCTTAAAAGACTACTATGTTGCGGTCAAAAGTGTCGATGTAAATTTGAAAAGCGCCGTGATCAACTTCTACGTTGTGCCCCTTGTATCTCTCGTCTGGCTCGGTGCAGCAGTTACCTTTATAGGTATAATCGTTAAAAAATAAAAAGTGGGATCATTTCTGTAAACCTCTAGAGATGGCTCTGTATAGGAAGTAGGCAAGCCCACCATATAAAACTACGAATCCAAAAATTGCCACTGCAATTGCTTCAAGAGACATCTTTTCCCCTCCTAAGGGTTAGTAGCAATGAGACAAGCATTCCAAAGATTATAACTGCCACACCAGCTGCGAGTGCATCGATGGCATAATCGCCGTAAGGTTTTTGCAAGTTTCCATAGATGTCCAAGATCAAAAGGGTGGTCAAAACCAAAACAGTAGCATACTTAAGCGCCCATTCCCACCAGCTTCCAACCTTTATCTCAGAAATCGAGTTTATGTGTTCCCTGAGTGAGGATAATTTGAAGAACCAAGCGACTGCTACAACTTCCAGTAAAGCGACGAGAACGAGGCCATAGTAATTTATGAAGTGATCGATTATGTCGAGCCAGTATAGGCCTGCGGTTGTTGTGTAAACCAAGCTACCAAGGAAACCTAGAAAGAAGACAGTGTTTACAGCTTTACTTCTGCTCATTTTGAACTTATCAATCAAAGCGGAAGTTATCGATTCAACAAGCGAAATCGAAGATGATAATCCTGCTATGAATAGCGTAAGGAAGAAGATCGCTGCAACGAGTTCTGGTAAGCCAGGTATCAAATTCAAAGCTTTAGGAAATACTACAAAAGCTAATCCAACACCTCCGGCAACGACTTCCTGGATGTTCGTTTGTGTTACAAAAGCCATGTAACCTAGAGTTCCGAATACTGCAAAACCTATCAGGAAACTGAAAGCACTATCAGTTAAGCCGACTATGAAAGAGTTGTTAGCGATATCACTTTTCTCTGGCAAGTAGCTGGCGTAGGCTATCATTATACCCATTGCAAGGCTCAAAGAAAAGAATATCTGACCAAAGGCGGCGATCCATATTTTGTAATCTCCTATCTTGGAGAAATCAGGTTTTAGATACCATTCTATACCATCCAGGGCTCCTGGCAAAGTAACAGCCCTCAAAACGAGTATTATTGCTAGTATCCACAGTAGAGGCATCATTATTAGGTTCGCTTTTTCAATTCCTCTCTTTACACCTTTAAAAACAACAAACCAGTTCAGCAGCCATATAAAGATTACGGCTATCAAAACTTCCATTGCGAATCCGTTAAGTTGCCAAGGTGAATCGGAGAGGTTTAAAACGTTCTCAAAGAAGTAGCTTTTTGTATCACTGCCCCAAGCAAGGGTGAAAGACTTTGTGAAGTAAACTAACGCCCAGCCTATGACGACGATGTAGTAGGTGGTTATTATAAAAGCCGAAATTACCGCCCACCAGCCGACCCATTCGAATTTTTTCCCTATATGTTTCATCGCTATTGGAGCACTCGATTTAAATTTGTGTCCTAAAGCAAATTCGGCCATCAGCAAGCTAATGCCTGTAACGAAAAGTGCAACAAAGTAGGGTAGCAGAAAAGCTCCACCACCATTTTCGTAGGTTATATATCCAAAACGCCAGATGTTGCCCAAACCTATCGCTGATCCAATGGACGCAAGTATAAACCCAACTCTAGACCCCCATATCTCCCTCATATAATCCCCTCAAAATTTTTTATCGAACTAATAAAATCAAATATAAAAAGTTTGCTGTATCTAAACGTTGTAGGGTAATCCTTCTCTAGCACCGAACTTTTCTATGCATCTTGCTGCCACGTAATTACCTAGCCGGGCACACTCTTCAACGTCCTTACCTTTAACAAATCCATAAATGAAGCCGGCGTTGAAAGCATCTCCAGCACCCGTAGTGTCTACAACCTTTGTAGCGAGCGATCTCATTCGGAACTCTTTGTTTTTTGTTTTAACGAAGCAGCCTTCACTGCCAAGTTTGACAACGACTATCTCTATTCCAAGAGATATACAGTCCTCTACAGCTTTTAGATAGTCTTCTCTAAACATCATCTCTATCTCTGCCTTGTTTGGCAGAAAGATGGTTGTATGCTTAAGTATAGGTTCCATATCCCTCAAACCTCTCCATGCGTAGGGCATGCCTGGATCAAAGCTGACAACTTCGAATTCCTTCACTATTCTTTTCTGCGATTCGAGAGAATCCGTGCCATTTTTACAGATGAAGGAAGTAAGATGAATCATCCTATATTCTTTTGCAGCTTCCAAGTTTATCTCTTCGTACCTTATCGTATCATTAACACCGGGATCAACAAGGATTGCTCTGTTTCCATGTTCATCTACCAAGATGATCGCGTTGCCACTTCTCCCTTTACCTTTTATTACACATCTAACATCAACGTTCTCTTTTAGAAGATCTCTGTAAAGTAAACCACCTTCCTCGTCATCTCCGATCTTCCCTATATACCCAGCTTTGATTCCAAGCCTTGAAAGTCCTACTATCGTATTTGAAGCGCTTCCACCGGGAAAGAATTTAACATCTTTTACAAAACCTTCTTCATCCTTCGAAGGTATCTTGTCCACATAGTATATCTTGTCCAAATTCAAAGCTCCGAACCCTATAACATCTTTATTCAAGTGTTATCGCCTCCTTTGGGCAAACATCTACGCAAGATCCACATTCCGTGCATATGTCCTCATCAACGTGAGCTACATCGTTTAGCTCAATAGCTCCAACCGGACATTCATCAACGCACATCCCACAGCCGTCACATTTCTTTTCATCCACGAAAGCGGGCATGTGATAAAGTTGGCCAGTAACTTAAAAAGGTTACCAAAAACTTAATTAAGTTCGGCTGTAAAGAAAGAGCATGTCGATGAAGGACAAAGTTTTGGAGGTTGTAGAGAACGACATAAAACCGGCTTTAATGAGAGATGGGGGTAGCATTGAAGTTGTTGAAGTCGATGAAAAAAGCGGAATTGTGAAAGTTCAGCTGCTTGGAGCATGTGGCGGTTGTCCAATGTCCATGATAACGCTTACGGCATTTGTAGAACGCTACCTCAAGGAAAAAGTTCCGGAAGTGAAAAGAGTAGTACCGGTTTGATATGAAGTTGATCGAACCTCTTCGGAAATTTCTTCTGGAAGGTGCAGCATTGGACTGCGAAGAGGTCGATCAAAATTTATTTGGGGGTTTTTGTAGTTGTGGAGGTACCTTAAGACAGAGATTCTGGATAAGGAGGGACAATTTGGAGATCATGATCTCCGAATGCGAGAGGTGCTGGAGTTACGAGATGGCAGTTTTTGAGAATAAAAAATTCGTAGAAAGGAAAAAAGTTGAAGTTATAAAAAAGAAGGAAGTCAGGGATCTTCTGAAGGATCTTCTAAGCCCAGCAGAGTTTGAGGCTTTGATCGGGAAAGTTGAGGGAAGGAATTACAATCCATCGTTGTTTTCGAGGGCTAAAAAAAGGCTTTCGGATTTGAATTTAGATATATCAAAAATTATAGAAATACTTAGATGAGAAGGAAAGTAGATTTTCTGGAAAATCTTAAGCTTTACTCCTCTTTAACTGACCTCTCCTCGATCTCGAGGAGGTACTTTATAATAGGCTTTTTCGATGGAGTTCTGACTTTAGTTGGGCTTGTAATTGGATCTTACTTAGCTGGACACTTGGATTCTGAACTAATAATCTCCTCAGGTATAGCTACTGGCTTGGCTTTGGGGATATCGAGCGGCTGGGGAGCTTATGAGGCTGAGAGAGTTGAGCAGAAGATACAAAAGGATATGAAAGAAAAGGCTCTGTTGACAACTTTCAAGTACAGCACCTTCGATAAAGCACACAAATTTGCTGTTGTTGTTTCTTCTTTTGTTCATGCAGTGGCTCCAATCTTAGCGGCGCTCATAGTTCTAATCCCATTTGTAATCTTTAATGAATTCGAAGCCTTCTTGACTTCTCTCGCTGTAGCCCTATCAAGTCTCTTCATCATTGGTGCCTTTTTTGGAAAGATTGCCAATTTAAACGTCTTTTTCTGTGGTTCAAGAATGATGCTGGCTGGGATAGTAACCATAATAATTGTAACCCTATTAAGTCCAAGCCATCTTGTGTAGCTAATTTTTAATTCCCAAGGACAATTGGAGTTCATGGGCAGAGCTTGGAAATTTGGAGACAATATAGATACAGACGTCATAATTCAGGGAAAATGGCTAGTCATTAATGAAGCTGAGGAGCTTGCAAAACACGTTTTTGAGAACATAAGACCGGATTTTGCGAAAAAAGTTAAGCGTGGCGATTTTGTTGTTGCAGGTAAAAATTTTGGTTGCGGGAGTAGCAGAGAGCATGCAGTTTTAGCTTTGAAGGGTACTGGAATTTCGGCTGTAATAGCGAAGTCTTTTGCAAGAATTTTCTTCAGAAACGCGATAAATACAGGACTTATGCTTGTTGAATGTTCTGAAACTGATAAGATAGATGAAGGAGATGAGCTCGAACTCGATTTTAAGAATGGGGAGATAATTAACCTGACAAAGGAAGAGAGATACAAGATAAATCCAATGCCGGAGTTTCTGCTTAAGATCGTAGAGGTAGGTGGGCTTATAAATTACTGTAGGATGGTGATGAAATGAGGATTGCTGTAATTCCAGGGGATGGTATAGGAAAAGAGGTGATGGAGGCTGCAATCTTCGTGATGGACAGGATGAATCTACCTCTCAAATACGAATTTTATGAAGCTGGAGATGAATGCTTGAAAAAATACGGCAAAGCCCTACCAGATGAAACTCTTGAAGCATGCAAAAAAAGCGATGCTGTACTCTTTGGCGCTGCAGGTGAGACGGCTGCAGATGTGATTGTTAGATTAAGGCAGGAACTGCAAACCTACGCCAACGTAAGACCTGCAAGGGCTTTAAGGGGTGTTAATTGCCTTTATCCTAAAACGGACATATTGATCGTTAGAGAAAATACGGAATGCCTTTATTTGGGATTGGAATTTCAAATAGGAGATGTTGCGGAGGCTATAAGGGTTATAAGTAAAAAAGCTTCCGAAAGAATTGCTCGCTTCGCCTTCGAGCTTGCAAAGAAGGAAGGAAGAAGAAAAGTTACGGCACTTCACAAAGCAAATGTGATGAAGAAAACCTGTGGTTTATTCAGAGATGTATGCAAGGAAGTGGCCAAAAACTATCCGGAGATAGAGTTCAACGAGTATTATATAGATGCTGCATGCATGTATATGGTCATGGACCCCTACAGGTTCGATGTAATTGTAACAACAAACATGTTTGGGGATATAGTTTCAGATCTGGCAGCTGGCTTGGTTGGGGGCTTAGGATTGGCCCCTTCGGCAAATATAGGTGATAAATATGCTATTTTTGAGCCAGTCCACGGCGCTGCGTTTGATATAGCAGGAAAGGGAATAGCAAATCCAACTGCTATGATTTTGACAGCATGCATGATGCTTAAACATCTAAAGTATCTAGAAGAGGCAAAGAGAATCGAAAAAGCTTTAGAGGATGCAATATACGAGGGATACAGAACCAGAGATATTGGAGGAAATATGAAGACAATGGAGTTTGCTAGAGAGGTTGCAAGGAGACTTTAATGGAAGTTTACGTTTTGAGGTTGGGGCATAGGCCGGAAAGGGATAAAAGGATATCTACTCACGTAGCTTTAACGGCGAGAGCTTTTGGGGCTAGAGGAATTTATTTCGACACTTTCGATAAAAATCTTTTTGAGAGCGTCAGAAAAGTTGTGAAAAGCTGGGGAGGAGATTTTTTTATAGAATTTGTCGAGTGGAAAAAATTGCTCAGAGAATTCGAAGGATTGAAGGTCCATCTTACAATGTATGGGATCCCCCTACCGCAGAAGATAGAGGAAATCAAAAAATTCGAAAAAGTGCTTGTAGTCGTTGGAGCAGAAAAAGTACCTGGAGAGGTATATTATCTCTGCGATATGAACATATCGATCGGCTTACAGCCACACAGCGAGGTTGCGGCTTTGGCGGTTTTCCTTGAAAAAGTTTTACAAAAAGTTTTTACGCTCGAATTCAGTGATGCAAAAGTCAAGGTAATTCCATGCGAGAGGGGTAAAAAGGTGATAAAAAATGTGGATGGAAAAAGAGAAGAGGTATTTGATTCAGTTTTTTAAGAGACAAAAGGTTGTTTTGGAGAGAGGAGAGGGCTGCTATGTATACGATGTCGATGGTAAATGCTATTTAGATTTTGTCGCGGGAATTGCAAGTGTAGCTATAGGTCACTGCGATGCGGAATTTGTGAGAAAAGTCAGCGAACAACTTTCAAAGCTTGTTCACACTTCCAATCTTTTCTACACAATTCCACAGATACAGTTAGCTGAAAAACTTTCGGAAGTTACAGGAATGGATAAGTTCTTCTTCTGTAACAGTGGAACTGAAGCTGTTGAAGCTGCATTAAAGTTTTCGAGAAAAGCTACGGGAAAAAAGAAATTCTTAGCTTTTACAAACGCCTTCCATGGAAGAACGATGGGTGCCCTGTCTGTAACCTACAAAGAAAGGTTCAGAAAACCTTTTGAGCCATTGATTCAGCCAGTTGAATTTGCAAAATACAACGACTCTGAAGATTTCAAGAGCAAAGTAGATAAAAATACAGCTGCAGTTATATTAGAGTTAGTTCAAGGTGAAGCCGGCGTGCATCCTGTGAATAAAGACTTCTTGAAGACGATATTTGATTTAAAAGATGAAATGGGATATCTTGTCATCTTCGACGAGGTACAAACTGGGTTTGGAAGAACTGGAAAGTGGTTTGCTAAGGACCACTTCAAGCTTCAGCCAGACATAATGGCGATGGCAAAGGCCATGGGGTCTGGGATTCCTATAGGATGCACCGCTGTAAAAGAAGAGGTAGCTAAACATTTAGAGGCTGGAGATCATGCATCAACCTTTGGCGGAAATCCTTTAGCCTGCACAGCAGCTTTGGCGACTATAGAGATAATAGAGAAAAGAAAACTTGTAGATAATGCAGCAAAGATGGGGGAGTATTTGCAGAAGAGGTTGAAGGAACTATTTACGGAGGTCAGGGGTTTAGGACTAATGGTAGGTTTCAGAGTTCCTAAAGCATACGAACTAGTTGAAAAATGCCTTTCGAAAGGTTTACTGATCAACGCTACGAGTGAAGATAATATAAGGCTTGTTCCACCGCTTATAGTAAGCAGCAAGGAGGTCGACAAAGCTGTAGAGATAATGAAGGATTGCTTGAGAGGTGGCTAAGGACTAAAGAAATGCTAGGAGTATGACAAAGGCCGTAGCGATCAGATCGGTGAGTGTGGTTATTGTTGGAATTGTAACGTTGTCTGGGTCTAGGTTGTGCCTATAAGCAAACACAGCAAAAAAATGGGCGAGTAGCATAACCAGGAGAGCTATCGTGGGATACAAAAAGAAAAAGATCAAAGTCAATTCGGCCTCTCTACCGAGTATCGAAGAAACAACAACTCCTATGAGAAAAATTATAACTGACAAGGCCAGGGAGGTCGTAAGAAGGGAGAGAATGTATTCAAAGGATTTTTTGTCTATTACGTGATTTATTTCACCCATGTGCAACCTTGTAGATGTTTTCGATCCTATTATGCATCCATAGTTTCCCAAACTGTCCAAGATAGCGGGATACAGTACAGTTAAAATAAAAACTTCATATATTTTCTCACTAAAGCTTTCCAGTATCGAACCTGTAACGCTGCTTAACAAGGCTAAGAATGAAAGTGCGATTCCCACCTCTAAAAAAACTTTTTTCGATGGTCTGAAGTAGAATAGCATTACAAAAAATAGAACTAAAAATGAAAAAGCAGATAAAATTACGATCTTATCGTTTACTTCGAATAGGACTATAAAAAGTATCAGAGTGGGAATCGTAACGAGATCTGCGACAGAAGTTATTGTAGGTGTAGCCAAAAGATCTGGATCGAGGTTTTTTCTGAATGGCACCACTGTTACTAGAGAAGTTGTAAAGCCAAGAATTAAGCATGCAAAGATAGTTGAGGCGATTAAAATAGCGAATGCCGGTAAAAAATTCAAAAATTCCGTCTTTATTCCACCAATAAACCAGAGGATAACTACGGGAAAGATCGCAAGCGATATACTGAGAGTTAAACCTTCGTAAACTCTTCTGTCTTTCAGTGAGGGCTCCATCTCTCCTAAATATAGGCTTGTTGTAAACCTCGATGCTAAGGCGCCGAAGATGTTACCTCTCATGCCCATAAGACCCGGTAAAGCTACTAGCAATATGGGATAGCTGGTAATTATATTTTCAAAGTTTACCCCTAAGGCCATTCCTGGAACGAAATCGAGAGCTAGGCATAACAATAGCGTGGGAAAAGATAGTTTCCAAGCACTTTTTAGTGTCTCTAGAGCCATGACCAAGCTTGATCACTCATTTCAGAAAAATCAACGTCTTTAAAAATTTGTCGCGGACTCGAAGATCTTTCAGATTTTATACTGAATTTTCTTTGGCGGTTTAGATATATCTTTCTGCACTATAAAAGCCAAAATTTGTTTTCAAATAACTAAAGCTTCTACAGAAAAATTTTAGTACCTGAACCAACATACTTCATGAAACTTTTTCACAGACTTACGGTAGCCCTTACTGAGGATGACCTCAAAATATTGGAAGAGTTGAGAGAAGACTCAAAAGAAAGCTACAGCGAGATAATCAGAAAATCTCTGGATCTCTACTATAGAATATACAAGAGTTTCAAGGCTGCAGGCTACGAATTCAACAAGTTGCCGAAAGACGTGGAGAGGCTTGCTTACCACATATACAACGTGGAATTGAGGCAGTACGTTATAATGGATAAGGAAGTCTACAGGATGCTTTTGAAAAAGATACAGCAGAAGTATTCAGCTGAGGAGCTTGAGAAAGACTCCGAGTTTATAAATGCAATTAGAGGTTTTGCGAACCTCTTTTACATATGGAACAGATGGAACGAAAATACTAAAGCTGTAGAGAAGGCAGAGGAGGTTCTTAGAACGATAGAGTTCGCCGGTGGTGGAGAGTTCAAAAAAGTCAGCAACAACGAGTTTATATTCAGAACAGTTCCTGAAAATGTAGTTGTTACCAAAGCCATAATTAAGACCGTTTACGAACTTCTTTCTGTAGCTTCGGAGATGAGGATAAGTGATGAAAGGATTTTTATAAAAATTTTTGATTAATTATTTCAAAACGTAAATCTTTAAAAACTCTTTACAAATTACATTTATGGATGAATTGGAAGAATTGAGACTGAAGAAGATGAAGGAAATAATGGAAAAAGCTCTAAAAGATGCGCAAAATCAAAATAAAACCCAAATAGATTCCCCACAACATGCGGATTCAAGGAACTTCGATGAGCTTGTTTCAAAAAACACGAATGTGGTTGCAGACTTCTGGGCTGAGTGGTGTGGACCATGCAGGATGGTAGCTCCAATTGTAGATGAGCTTGCTAAAGAGTATGCCGGAAAAGTTTTGTTTTTGAAGGTGAACACAGACCAAAATCCGAAACTTGCTGCAAGATTTGGAATAACTGCAATACCGACGCTATTATTTTTTAAAAACGGGAGAGTTGTTGATAGAGTAGTTGGCGCTTTACCAAAAAGAGATCTAAAAAGATGGATAGAAAAAAATATATAAAATCATTTTTTCTTGAATTTTTCTAGGAAGTCTCCTATAATCGTTCCAACTATGAAGAAAAGTGCAAAAATTATTGCTAGGATCACAAAGCCTATCGTAGCGCCAAGGGTCATTGCTATTAATGATCCCCCAACTAGGAACGCTCCTATAAGCCCAAAGATAACTCCAAATATTACACCTATTATAAACGCGTTTTTGAACATCTTTACTCTGTCCTCTTTCCCTGGTCTGACGTAGCCGTAAACTATCCCGAGGAACAGCAGGAGCAATGCTAGCAGTTCCATAAAATTTAAAATTTAATTTAGGCATATAACCTTTACTCCTGGAAATCAATCTTCACGTTTAGATCCGGCGCTCATAATTCCTAAAATAATTGAGTAGGCAACTTTTTCGAACTCCTTGTCATCTAGAAATAGAATTTCTTCGAGCATTTCTGCCAAATCCTCTTTTTTGCTATCGTTTATGGTATTTAAATTTCTTAAAAGTTCGAATACAAAGTTTTCCCGATCCTTGGTTCTGATGGAGTTCAGTAGTATATGGATCAGTTTAGCCCTTAAACTTGGAGAAATTCTTGAAAAAAGCTGCTTGGTGGTGGAGGTAATCTGTCTGTACTTCATATGATTTGATACCTATCGAAATAGATAACACTTTTTGTTATTGAATTTAAAAAAATTATTATCAATCAAAATCTTAAAAGTTCTGGAGATCAAGACATTGCGGGGTCAAAAATGGAGAAAGAAAGAGCGAAAGAGGAACTGGAGAATCTAAGTTACAGGATTTCAGTAATATCTGTTGCATTTTCCACTTTCATGGTCTGCTTTATCGCTTTTCAAACATCGAAAGTTGGAACATTGAACTCTGCGGTAATTTCTTTGTTTATAACTTTTTTAGTTGCAACCTCCGCAATATTAATTAAAAAAGTTAAAAATTTTTAATTTGAGCTGCTTTCCTGAATCTTTTACAAAGGCCTTCTACTTCTTTCTCCTTACCTATTGCCTTCATTATTCCCATGCAGAGGTTTAAAATGGCCTCCTTATGTTCCTCCTTCTGCCTAAATATCTGTACAGGCAGAATATTCATGCTTTCGTATCGGTCGAAGAACTCGTTTCGAATACCTACGGCTTCAAATGCTCTTTTGACCTGAAAAAGAAGCAAATGCAAATGCACCAACTCCTCCTTACCAAACTGAGTAGACATATATCTATTCTGTAGAGTGTTTAAAAAATTTTTGCTCAAAAATAATTTTTAACGAAAAAATGTTCAAATTATTGATAGCAACTTTTTTAAGTTTTAGCCTATTTCGAGCCCTTCTTGCTTTTTGATGATGTTCTTTCGGATTTTTCGAGAATCTCAGTTTTTTCAAATCTTTTAGACGTCGTGCCGCTATTAAATACTAAAAACCTTCAAAAGCCTTTGTATCCATACTTTAAAGTTTTTTTATCATGTACTCCCCTTTTTTGCGATATCCAAGTTTTCTGTAGTAAGGTCTTACGCCTACACCACTTATTACAGCGATTTTGTCGTAGCTCTCTTTCGCCAAATTTTCGGCAAATTCTATCAGTTTCTCTCCAAATCCTCTGTGCTGGAAAGCTTCTTCACTGTTGCATCCAATCGGTAATGCTCTACCATATACATGAACCTCTCTTATCAAAGCACAGTCCTCTATTTCTTTTATAAAAACCTTGTTTGGATATCTTAACCTCAAGAATCCAACCAATGCATCGTAGTCTGGGATTTCGAAGGATATGAAAAATTCTTTTCCCTTCGAAGCTTCGTATTCTCTAAGAATGATCTCTGCTTTTTTATATTCTTCAACGGGCACATGCTTATGGCCAACTTCTCTGCATCTTATGCATCTGCAAGAGTGGCCATACTCCATCATTTTTTTGTGGACGAGCTGCCTTATGTTTCCCTTGTCAAGCCCTATTGCAGCCTTTACAGGTATATCTCTCTGTATCCTCTGCACTCTCACCCACTCAGGAAAATACTTTTTAGCCTTTGCTATGAGCTCTACAACCTCTTCAGTTGTGTAAGGTCTATATTCCCCTTTCTTCCAGAGTTCATAAAGCCCCGAACCTTCTACAACAAGCGTAGGATAGATCTTCAGATAATCCGGCCTGAAATCCGGATTTTCGAATATCTCTTTCATCATCCTTAAATCCTTTTCGAAATCCGATTTTGGTAATCCGGGCATTATATGGTAACCAACTTTGAGTGCAGAATCTTTCAAAAGTCTCGTAGCTTCGATAGTTTCAGCTACGCTGTGACCGCGGTTGATGAAGTTTAGAACTTCATCGTAGATGCTCTGAACGCCCATCTCGACTTTTGTGGCTCCATAGCGAAGCATCTCAATTATGTGTTCTTTTTTTGCATAATCTGGACGGGTTTCGAATGTTAGCGAAACACATCTTGCTTTTGCAAACTCGTTTTTTCTTTTTGCAGTTTCAATTGTTAGAGAAGGTCTGTTTCTTTTTTCAAAAGAATTTAAGGCGTTGTATATACCGAGCATGAAGAAATCTCTGTAGTCTTTTTCTCTAGCTATAAAAGTACCACCCATGACAATTATCTCTACCTTATCCACCTCATGCCCCAACTCTTTAAGTTCGTTCAACCTAGCTAAAACCTGGCTGTAAGGATCGAATTTATGCTGCAATCCACGCATGGCTGCAGGTTCTAGGCCTGTATAGCTCTGTGGAGTCCCTCTTTCAACTCCTCCTGGACATGGCAAACATCTGCCGTGTGGACATCTGGCTGGAGAAGACATCACAGCTACCACAGCTACACCACTTATCGTTCTGACAGGTTTTATCCTCAGTATATTTCTCAGTCTCTCATAGAAGTCGCTACCTTCGGCGGCTTTTAAGATTTCAACATCGCTTGGTAACTTTTTTATCTTCTTCTCTTTTGCAAAATCCTTTTTTATCCTCAAAACGTCCTCCTTGTCCTTTGCATTTTCAGCTATTATTTTCGCAAGCTCATAGAGCACATAAAATGTAGCTTTCGGATTATAAGATATTCTCCAAACGCAAGATATATATTCAAATCCAGCTTAGCTTTTGAAAAACTTGAGGTGACGATCATGGCTAGAATGCACGCTAGCAGAAGAGGCAAGTCAGGATCAAAGAGGGTTTATAGGGACAAGCCTCCTGAGTGGGTAGAGTTAAAGGCTGAGGATATAGAAAAGAAGGTAGTTGAACTTTACAATGAAGGTTACGAGCCAAGCATGATAGGGATCATACTCAGAGATCGCTATGGAGTGCCTTCAGTAAGGGAGATAACGGGTAAAAAGATCGTTGAAATTTTAAAGGAAAATGGTATACAGATAAAGTATCCAGAAGACCTGAAGGCTTTAATAAAGAAAGCAATAAACCTAAAAAGACATGTAGAGGTTCACAGGAAGGATTTCCACAATATAAGAGGTTTGCAGCTCATAGAGGCAAAGATTTTGAGGCTTGCAAACTACTATAAGGAGAGGGGAATTCTGCCTGCTGACTGGAAGTACGATCTGGACAAGCTCAAGATAGAGATCCACTAACTTTATGTTCGAGGCGAGAAATGGAATTTTATACGTTGAAGATGTAGCTGTTACGGAGATAGCAAAAAACGTTGGGACGCCTGTTTACATAACTTCTAAATCTCTTTTGGAAAGAAATCTGAAGGCTTACAGAGATGCCTTCAAAAACTCCGAGTTGCTTTACGCTGTAAAGGCCAACAACAACTTGGCTTTGATGAAGATAATTTCAAGATGGGATTTTGGGGCAGATGTCTTCAGCGATGGAGAACTTTATCTGTCT
The DNA here is from genome assembly GCA_030055525.1 of Archaeoglobales archaeon. Taxonomy (GTDB): domain Archaea; phylum Halobacteriota; class Archaeoglobi; order Archaeoglobales; family Archaeoglobaceae; genus WYZ-LMO2. Next base: position 163,028 of record JASFYJ010000001.1, read on the forward strand.
CTAATTGCAGGTTTCGATAGAAGAAGGATACTTTTCAACGGAAATTCGAAGAGCGAAAAAGATATAGAGATGGGAATAAATGCTGGAGTCAATTTTAGCGTTGACAGCCTAGATGAGCTCGAAAGCATATATGAGATAGCAAAAAGAGATTCTAAAGAAGTAGAGATAGCTTTTCGAGTAAATCCAGAAATAGATCCGAAAACTCATCCGAAGATAGCAACAGGGCTGAAGGAATCGAAATTTGGAATTCCGCATGATGAAGTCGTTAAAGCGTATGAAATAGCCTTGAAAAAGGAAAGGATAAAACCCATCGGAATTCACTGTCACATCGGAAGCCAGATACTCGAGACATCTCCGTTTGTTGAGGCTTTAAACAGGATGTTTGACATAGCGAAAAAAGTGGAAAAGCTCGGCGTTGAATTTGAATTCATCGACATCGGTGGAGGGCTAGGGATAGACTATGAAGGTAAGGGATCTTTAACTCCAAAGCAGTTAAGCGAGGCAATTTTGCCTGTGTATGAAAGAAGACTTAGCGAGCTTAATTCTGAACCAAAGCTCTGGCTTGAGCCGGGGAGAAGTATAGTCGGCAATACTACAATTTTGCTTACGAAAGTCAACGCTGTAAAGAGGGCTTTCAAAAACTTCGTTGCCGTGGATGCTGGTTTTAATCTGCTCATAAGACCTGCGATGTACAACGCTTTTCACAGAGTTGCGGTTGCAAACAAGATGGAAAAAGAAGCTGAAGAAGTTTACACGATCGTTGGGCCGATATGTGAGAGTGGGGATGTTTTGGCAAAAGATAGAAAACTTCCGAAGGTTGAGAAAGGAGATCTTATAGCGATCTTTGATGCAGGAGCTTATGGGTTTGCAATGAGTAGCCAGTACAATGGAAGGCTGAGATGTGCTGAAGTTCTGGTGGATGGAAGAAGATGGTGGGTTGTAAGGGAAGCTGAAAGTTATGGGGATCTAGTTGCGAAACAGAGGATACCAGAATGGCTGTTTTGATATTAGGAGATACTCATATCCCTGAGAGGGCTGAATGGTTGCGTAAAGAGTTAGTCGAATTTTTTGAAAGTGAAAGCTTCGAGCTTGTAGTTTTAACAGGGGATCTGACATCAAGATCTGTTCTTAGCTACTTTGAAAAGCTTGGAAAGGTTTTAGCTGTTAGAGGGAACATGGATCACTTGAAGCTTCCCGATTACTGTGAGTTCGAGTTTTTTGGATTTAAGGTTGGTGTTATTCATGGCCATCAGGTTTATCCGAGAGGAAATAGAGAGATTTTGAACGAGATAGCGAAAGAAAGAGGGGTTGACATACTTGTAAGTGGTCATACCCATGCTGCAGATGTTTACTTCGGGGAAAAAATTCTTTTAAATCCTGGCTCAGCGACAGGAGCATGGGGCGGTGGAGGGGGGAGCTTGAAGCCATCTTTCATAATCTTAAAGCGGAACTGTGTTGAGGTTTACGAGTTGGATAAAGATTTGTTTAGCGTTGTTTATAGGCTGAGCAGATGATACTAAGCATCGTTGGCCCATCTGGAAGCGGGAAAACAACGCTCATAACGAAGCTTGTACCGATATTGAAAAAAGCCGGTTTAAGGGTTGCCGTAGTTAAGAAGGTACATGAAGATTTTGAGATTGACAAAGAAGGCAAAGACTCCCACAGGATCTTTTGCAGCGGTGCAGATATTGCCATCTTTTCGTCAAAAAAGCTAGCTTTAATAAAAAGGGCTGAAGATGAAGATCTTGATTCTATAGTGGTTAGATATCTTCCAGGTTACGATCTTATCTTAACGGAAGGTTTTAGAGACGCGAAGAAGCCGAGAATAGTTTTTTTAAATCACGAGGATGAGATAGATATGTACGGGCAGGGCGAGATTTTAGCAGTTATCTGCGATAAACCCGTGGATGGCTTTTTATGTTTCAGAAGGGATGAGGTCGAGAGGATCGCTGATTTTATACTTTCGCTTTTAAAAAGTAAAAAATTTTGTGAAAGTTAATTTTGTATATTTAGAAATTATCTTAGTTCCGAAATCGATTTATACGAGTACTTCATCATTATTACAGTGACAAGCTGGGGGTGAAAAAATGAAGATGGATGAGAAAGGTGTCTCGCCAGTGATCGGCGTGATACTGATGGTGGCAATTACAGTGATCTTGGCAGCAGTGATAGCGAGCTTTGTGTTTGGTTTTGGGAGTACAGTAACTAGGACGTATACAGTTGCTTTTACAGCAACTCAGCCCAATAGTACCTCTGTCTGGATAACATTCCAAGGTGGACCGGATGTCAGTTTTGTGGAAACTTGCAAAGCATACCTAGATGGACAAGAGCAGTCTGAAGTTTCTTGGGACAGTAATGAAGTAGGTGTAAGTAAATTAGTATCGGTAGGGGCTGGCCAGAATATCAAAGACAGAATTATTACGGTGAAATGTACGTTTGCAGGTGGGCAAGAACAAGTTGTTCTCACGTACGTTGGAAGATAAGGTTTCCTATTTATTTTCTTTTATAATAAATTTTTTGAGCGACCTCTAAAAAATATCGAAAGTTTTTAAGTTTTAGATGTCACCAAAGCCTACTTCAGCCCATACGACATCCACCTCACCAATCCTATGCTTGACAGACTCGTTGAGCTTCTTATCTGGCTTAAAGGATAATATTTATCAATAGCTGAGAAATCTAATCCCAATCCCGAATTGCCTTAGTCTAAAGAGATAAATCGGATTTTGGCGAATTGGAGATCCGAGCTAAAATATTGTTTAAAAGAATGAAAACGGACTTAGAGACCTTCGCGTGCTACGTAGTGTGCAACCCAAAGGGCTACGAAGTAGCGAACGCAAACTTATTATATCTTAAATTTTTAAAAAATTCTTGAAGTTAAAATTCTCCAAATTGAACAATACTCCTCCATTTTTGCTAAATTGAATTGATGGAGCTAAAAAGAAAACGCGTGCTGTGCTACGCGCGTATGCAAGCGTAAGCTTGCAACTCTGTATGCACATGCGAACGCCAATTTTTGATTTTTAAGTGATCTCAAGTTGAAATCTTTGAAGTTTTAGCCAATAAACCAATCGAAACCTATTTCTATTTTCAAAGTTAACTAAATCTATGCCTAAAATAATTGAAGCGATCTACGAAGACGGAGTGTTCAAGCCACTGGAGAAGGTTGATCTTAAGAGAGGTGTAAAAGTTCGAGTTTTTCTCGAAGAAAGGGGAATCATAACTGAATCACTTATAATTGAGCTCGAAAAAATTCTTAAAAATTTGCCCAAACCCAAAGTGAGGCCAGAAGATCTTGAAGAGGCTTATTATGCTGGAAAAATGCTTTATTGATGCTTCAGCACTTTTGGAGATTATACTGTGGAAGAGAACTGAACTCTTGCGGAAACTGTCAAACTACGTTTCATACACCTCTGTAAATGTCCTTGAGGAAGCCGCATTTAAAATTATTTATTCCAGCATAGCAGAGGATAAAATTGGCTTTTTTAAGATGAAAGAGAAATTCGAGAAAGATTATTCCATAGATGTTTTAATCAGCAGACTCCATGCATTGAACCTCTTGAAAAATTATATGCTTGTGCTCGAAATTACCGAACAAATCTTTGACACAGCGAAGAAGATCATCACAGAATATAGACTTCTTCCAAACGACGCCTTAATAGCTGCGACATGCAAGCATTATGGAATAAGGAAAATAGCTACCTTCGATGAGGATTTTAAAAGAGTAGATTTCCTCGAGGTTTTGGAGCTTTAATTTCTTTAGCTCGACACATCAATGAACTCTTTTAAATCCTAAGCTTTCTCTCTTTTAGTTGCTCAGCGAAAAGCTGAAAAAGTTAAGCGAAACCTATTTCTATTCTCAAAGCGAACTAAATCTATGCCTAAAATAATTGAAGCGATTTACGAAGACGGAGTATTCAAACCATTGGAGAAAGTTAATTTGAAGCCCGGAGAGAGGGCGAAGATCATGATTGTGGCGATAGATGACCTGATAAATGAGTTTTACGGCTTAATCAACTCAGATCTAACGCTTGAAGATATTAAAAAAGCAAGATACGAGGCCAAAGGATGGAGAAGGTTCTAATTGACACAAATGTGCTGGTTAATTTTCTTCTTAGAACAAAGTTTTCCGAAAAGTCTAAAGAGATCATAAAGACCGCCTTAACCCTATACTTTCCAGTAATCTTCGTAAACATCTTTGAGGAGGCAATATTTATACTTATAAGGGAAGAACTAAAATCTAAAGGCATTTCTGAGTTCTACGATCAAAAAGAATTTTTAGAGAAGCACGGTTATGAAAATCTCTTCATCCACAGAAAGTTCATGGATTTTCTTAGAAAGGCAGAAATCAATGTTCTGGAAAATAGATTTGAATCTCGTGATTTTTTGTGGATTTTGGAAGAGTATAGGCTTTTCCCAAACGACGCTTTAATAGCTGCAACTTGCAAGCATTATGGAATAAAAAAGATCGCTACTTTCGACGAAGACTTCAAGAGGGTTGATTTCCTCGAGGTTTTGGAGCTTTAGAATTTATTTTCATTTAATCCGCCTGCTAAGAAGTGCGCAACTCGCAGAGTTGCGGTGAAGTAGCGAACGCCAGATTCTTGTAATTCTACCCCTTAGACTTAACCCAAGAAAGAATGAAAAGTTAAGCGAAACATATTTCTATTCTTAAGGCGAACTAAATCCATGCCAAAAATCATTGAAGCAATCTACGAAGATGGAGTGTTCAAACCATTGGAGAAGGTTGATTTAAAAGATGGAGAGAAAGTGAGAGTGGAAATAAAGAAAGACATAGATCGGTTGAGAGGAAAGTATAAAGCCAAGCTTCCCCAGATGGTCGAGCTAAAGGATGAAATTTATGACAGAAGGTGCCATCTTCATAGATAGTTCCGCGTTTCTGTCTTTTTTCATGGAGGGCATTGATTTATTCCAGAAGCTTTCTGGTGAGCTCGTTACTTCTGTAAATGTGATTGAGGAGGTAGTTTATATCCTTATAAAGGAAAAAGCCCGAGAAATCACTAAGATGGATAAACACTATGATCTTTTGATTTACCTTCGAGAAAATCCTGAAACCACATCAAAAATCGCAGAAGAAGTTATTTCTGACATTTCAGCTATTATCGATTACTTTGGAATTATGGTGTTGCCAACCGCAAGATATGAGGAGATGTTTGAAATCATCAAAAAATACGGTTTACTTCCAAACGACGCTTTAATAGCTGCGACTTGCAAGCATTATGGAATCAGGAAAATAGCAACATTCGACGAAGACTTCAAAAGGGTTGATTTTCTAGAGGTTTTGGAGCTTTAGAATTCTTTTTTACAAGCGGATCTTAAAATGTTTAAGCTTGCAATGAGCTGTGCAATCCAAAAGTGCTTAGTAGTGAATGCTAATTTTCTTAATTTTTTAGCCAATAAACCTATCGAAACCTATTTCTATTTTCAAAGCAAACTAAATTCATGGCAAAGATCATTGAAGCGATCTACGAGAATGGCGTTTTCAAACCATTGGAGAAGGTTGAGCTAAAGGATGGGGAAAGAGTTAAAATAAGGATTGGAAATGTCGTAGAAAGAACAAGGGGGATAATTAAAGGGTGTGATATGGATAAAATAATAAAGGAGGTTGAAAATGGAAGTTTTCTTTGATTCAAATGTTTTTCTGCATCATTTAGCCAACACTCGTGAAGTTGCGAGCAAATTGCTTGAAGACGTTGAAAACGGCAAGATTACTGGATTTATCAACGACGTAGTAGTTTCTGAGGTAATTTATGGATATCTGCGTGCTTTAACGAATTTAAAGCCCCATCAACTTCAATCAAAACTACCCAAAATCGATTTTGATCTCAGCCCCATTAAGGACTTGCTCAGTTTGTTTCGAGTTCTTTCCTGCAGCTTTGGTGTGGAAGTTGCTGAAATCGTCGAGAAATACAAGCTGCTCCCGAATGACGCTTTAATAGCTGTGACTTGCAAGCACTACGGAATAAAAAAGATCGGTACTTTCGACGAAGACTTCAAGAGGGTAGATTTCCTCGAGGTTTTAGAGCTTTAGAATTTATTTTCATTAATCCACGTGCTACGAAGTGAGCAATCTCAAGGATAGCGAAGCGGCGAACGCAACTTCTTGTAATTCTATCCTTTAGACCACCTAGAAAGAATGAAAAGTTAAGCGAAACCTATTTCTATTCTTAAAACAAACTATATTCATGCCTAAGATAATCGAAGCAATTTACGAAGACGGAGTTTTCAAACCTCTGGAGAAAGTTAATTTGAAGCCCGGGGAGAGGGTAAAAATTAGACTCGAAGATGCGGATTCCATAGTAGAAGAAGTTTTCGGTATCCTGAAGGGAAAGGACACAAATAAAGCTCTCAAAGAGTTGGAAAATGAATGGGGTTTTTGTTGATTCCTCTGTTTTTCTTAAAGTTTTAGAGGGAAACGAAAAAGTCAAGGAGTCATTTAAGTCCCTGATAAGAAAAGAGAGATTGTATCGTAATGCAATCGTTTACAGCGAGGTTCTTTATGTGTTTATAAAGCTAAAGACGGGCAAAAAGAGTTACGAGATCAGAAGTCAACCGGAGATCATCAAATCCAGCGAAAAAGAGCTTCAAAAACTGTTTGAATTCCTTAACTTAGCGCACTCGCTACCGATAACTGAAGAAGTGGAAATGATCTCTGCGAGCTTAATGAAGGAATATGGTTTGTTGCCAAACGACGCCTTAATAGCTGCGACCTGCAAGCATTATGGAATAAGGAAAATAGCCACCTTCGACGAGGATTTTAAAAGAGTAGATTTTCTGGAAATTTTGGAGCTTTAATTTCTTTAGCTTGACTCATCAACGAACTCTTGCAATTCCTAAGTTTTCTCTTTTTAATCGCTCAGCGAAGGCTGAAAAAGTTAAGCGAAATCTATTTCTATTTCCAAAGCGAACTAAATCTATGCCTAAAATAATCGAAGCAATCTACGAAGACGGAGTATTCAAGCCATTGGAGAAGGTTAATTTGAGAAGCTTTTTTGAGAAATTTCACAACTTCAGGATTTAAATAAACCTCGTAGGTCATTTCAAAACTTCATCAAGTTTCTCGATCGGAATAAAATCGCTAAAATCACCTTTTTTAATCGCTTCCTTATGTTTTCTGATTAATTCTTGCTCATCTGGAGTCAAAATCGAGTCCGCAAGATCTTCTATGGCATCTTCTATCCTTTCGATCCTCTTCTTTATCTCTCTAAGCTCATTGAGTATGTCAATCAGAGATATCGATTCTTGCATGAATAAAGTTGGCCGTTGTGGGATTCATAGATTTTCATCCCTTTCCCCTTCAATCTATTAGATGCTCATCGAGAGCTTTCAGGGGCAACAGAGCCCCACATCTGAAGGTTTAGTACAGCTACAACATCTCTATCCATTACAAAACCGCATTCTTCGCGTTTCATTATACTGCCATCATAGGAAGCCATGCTTCCTGAGCAGAGTGGGCAGGTTTTGGATGAATTGGCCTGATTGATATATTTTACCGGTAAGCCAAGCCATTTAAGCTTGTATTCGAGCATGAACTGGAATGTTCTTGCGTTCCATTTTGATAGCTTTCTGTTCACGTTTCTCGAGCCACTAAGAATTCGCCTCTTTACACCTTTCAGTTCTTCGAGAATCGCTCCGCATTTCATCTCTTTAAGCTCTCTCGCAATCCGCGCGGTTAGCTTGTGCATGAAGTTCCTTAGCCCTATTCTTCTCACACCCAGAATACTTTTTTAGCAGCTTCTTTGAGGTCAGAGGTTTAATCCTGGATAACTTTTGTATCTTCCGTCTTTTTACCTCGTAGACTCTGTGGATATGGTAAAGTTTTCTTAAGTCATAGCGCCTAATCTCGCCATCTATGAATGCCGTTATGTTCGTCAGGTTCACATCGAAGGAAGCCCACTTTTCCGCTTTAGGTTCAACATTCTTCCTGAACGTGATTATCAGCTCTTTCTCCGTTAAGATTAGTCCGCCGATTCTATCAAAATCGCTCGGAATCCAGCTATACTTTCTTAAGTCAACTTCAAGATAGCGTTTATTCGGTTCAATGCTTATCCTCAATATTCCTTTTTTGAAGCTGAAGAGCGTGCTCTTGATGTAAACCGTTCTTTTAGTCATCTCGGGCTTACCTTCAGTTTTTCTCCTATTGTAGAGCGTTATCCAGCCCTTAACTAAGCCTATGACGGAGTTTATTGCTGAATCGACGTAGTGTTTTGAAAATCTCTAGTCTTTCAGCAGCTCTCTAAGTCTTTTCCTGTCTTCTCTATCGAATTCAAGGTGAGCCTTCCTGGAAATCTTGACATGCGATAGGATTACGTCTAAAACCTTCTGCTTAACTTTGAAGTATTCTTCGATTAAATCCCTTGGAGCTTCTATTGGTATCTTGTAGCTTTTAACTGCTTCTACAACCTCTCAACCTCGCTCTTGGGATAGCGGAGCTTACCAGTCGGGAGCCTAACAGCTTTAATGATCCCCCTTCTTTGCTACTCCCAGAGAGTCTTAACCGAGATGTTAAATATCCTCGCAATCTTCAGATTAAAATTGAAGTGATCAAACTCTATTTAAAACCTATCGATCTCAAAACTGCTGACTACAGCAAAAAACAGTTTAATGGGATTCGCTCCTCAAAGAGCGTGATTTTTAATACAAAGTTCGAGGATTTGCATTAGAACGAAAAAGGCTATCGATAATCAAAAGTTTGTTGATCTATTTCTCTAAAAAACTCAAAAACTTGAACCCTTTGTATTAACAAACTCCAGCTTGGAAACTTTCGAATTCTTCTCCTGAGGTTGCCAACCGAGTTGCCAACTCTGAAAACATTCTAAGCGAAGATAAAATTCCACAACCTTCAAAACGAAAATCGAGCCATTCAAAAAACCAAGAATCTAACGTTGGTCTTTCTGAAGTCTCAGATTACCGTAAGAAATGGACTCGCCGGGATTTGAACCCGGGGCCTCCGCCTCGCAAAGGCGGCGCTCTACCGCTGAGCTACGAGCCCTCTTGAGTAACTGTAACGCTCAAAATAAATTCTTTTCGCATGAATTTAAAACAAAAATTAGATAAGATTTCAGTCTTTTGGAATTTCCTCAGAAATTCCAGCCAGATACTTCGCTATATCCTTTTTCTTTTCAAAGTTGTAAGTTCTCCAGATCAATATCTCTTCCATCACCGGTGAACCGCCGCCATGGACACCAGCAACAGCCTGAACTCCTCCAAGAGAAGAGCATAGAATATTAGATATCCCAAAAAGACATCTATAAACGTGTTCTGGTGGAACATCGCTTTTTCTCTTTATGTATTTCTCTATGAGTGGTCTTGTTTCTGGATTTAGGTAATCTTCAACAAAAGGAAGAGCTGCTGGAAGTCCACCTGCAAGTTCAGCAAGTATTTCAAGCTCCTTGTAGTAATTTAAACCTGCATGTCTTCTTCCAACGTTTGCGTAAACTTCGTTCGGTAAATATGTCCCCGCGGGCGTCTTTCTACCAAATACTGCTGAAGCTACACCTGCTGCGTACACCAACTCAGCAGTTGCCGCAAGTTCAACCAGCTTCTCTCTGATGTTTGGCCTGTCATAAACACCATTGTATTCAGCTATCAGCGCACCAAATCCCATCATTATGTCTGTACTTGCAGGTTTGCAGCCAGTATAGCTATGTCTGTGGAATAGGGCAAATAGATGAGCTGCTAAAGTTGCATATTTATACTCTCCACATATAAAAACTCTCTCCCACGGTACAAAGACATCATCGAAGATTATCAGATTTTCATCATCCCCTATCTCCCCCTGAGGCATCTTCAAACCTTCAGGTGCTCTAAGCTTGCTAGTTCTTGAGATTATCTTCACACCATCTGTATCTGCAGGAACTGCAAAAGCGACACTGTAATTTACATCTTTTTCAGTCATAGCTCTTGTTGGTACAACGATTATCTCATCAGCAACAGCTGCCATGGTTATGCAATTTTTTGCCCCTCTAACTACTACTCCATCACTTCTCTTTTCAACCACTCTAACGTACATGTCCGGATCTGATTGTTCATGTGGCCTTTTGCTACGATCACCCTTAACATCTGTCTGTGCACACGCTGCAACAAGATCTCTCTCCTGGAACTCTTTTAAGTAATCTAGAAACTTCTTGTGATAATCCGTTCCATGCTCCAAGTCGCAGAAGTACGTCGCAACTGAAAGTCCATTTATGGCATCACAGCCCATGCATCTCTGAATACACCCTCCAACCAAGCGACACAGTTTTCTTGTTACTTCTTGTTTCTTCATCAAATCCTCGACAGACTGGTTTATGTGGGTAAATCTGTTTATTTTTTTTCCAGTAAGATGCGATTTGGCTGTTAAGATGTCTTTGAAGTATTCATTGTCCACAAGATCAAAAGTTTTGGAGATGACGTTTATACCTCCCGAAAGCTCATCTGAATCTCTACGTACCTTTTTCCCTCTTACATATACGTTTGGTTTCATCTTGTATAAATCCTGTCTATACTCTTCTGAAGTTCTCATCATCAAACACCTTCAAACTCTCTCGATTATAACTGCCGCTCCTTGCCCACCGCCAACGCAGGCTGTTGCTAAACCATAATCTCCTCCAGTTTCTTGTAAAATTCTTGCACATGTTCCGATCAATCTAGCTCCCGAAGCTGCAAGCGGATGACCAATAGCAATAGCTCCACCCTTGATATTCACCCTTTCAGGCTCAACTTTAAGCTCATGTATCGCATAAAGAGGAACAATTGCAAATGCTTCATTGATCTCCCAAACATCTATATCACTTATCTTCAAATTTACTTTCTCCAAAGCCTTCTTAGATGCTGGAACGGGTCCTTTACCCATAACATAAGGCGGTACACCTGCGGTTCCATAAGTTACTATCTTTGCGAGAGGTTCGATGCCGAATTCCTTTATTTTTTCCTTGCTCATTAGCAACAAACCAGAGGCTCCTGCATTTAGTGGTGATGAATTGCCGGCAGTTATAACTCCATCCGGTTTAAAGGCTGGAGGTAATTTTACAACCTGTTCAAGGCTTGTATCTCCTCTTATCGACTGATCAGAATCTACGACTATCTTCTTACCGTCAGCCTGCTCAGCTTCAACCGGCATTATCTCTCCCTTGAAGTAACCTTCTTTAAGCGCTTTGTAAGCTAATTGGTGACTTCTAACTCCCCATTGATCCATATCTATCTTCTTTAGTCCGAATTTTTCTGCAGCCTCTTTGAAAAGTTCTTCAGCCGTTAGACCCATTACAAAGCCTATATCCATTCTGTAATCTTTATATTCTTCACTCAAAAGTTTCAGATTTGGGCTTCTGTGTGGATTGTCACCCATAGGAACCCTTGTCATGTGCTCAAATCCACCGGCTATTACAACATCGCAGATACCTGCGGCAATCTCTAGAAATGCAAAACCGGTGGTCATTAAAGAGGATGCACACTGCATATCTACTACTGTTGTTGAAACTTCGTGTGGGTATTTAGCTAGGATCGTTGCCATCTTACCTCCATATCCCCAGTTTTCCCATATTGGAAAAGCACATCCGATGTGGATTCTATCCACATCTCTTTTCTCTATTCCAGCTCTTCTTGGTAACTCCTCTAAAACCATCGCCATCAGTTCATCTCCCCTTATTTTGTGAAAAACATCCCTCTCAGGTTGTTGAGGCCTGCTCCTAGAGAAGGGCGTTCTTACGTATGCTGCAATGTAAACTTCCCTCATCGATTCACCTCCAACTAATGATTTTTGTATTCAAATTTAAAACTTTCGCATTTTTCGAAATAATTTCGAAAATATTTCGTAGAACATGAAAATAAAAATATTAAATTTAAATGTTAAGATTGATGTACGGCCATCTTTTTCGCCATCTGCCTCTTTACAAAGTTTGTAACGAACTTTAAGACTCCTAGAACACCCAGTATTAGTACTGCTCCACCAATTATCTCCACTGCAATCCATGAGATCCATATGTTGTGGTTTGCTAAAAAGCTTGCAAGATCGGCGAAAGAGACTGTGAAGTACATGAAAGCGTAGCTGTTGAAAAGCCAAGGTAGCTTTTGAGTCAATACAACTATTAGGAAGACGAAGACTGCAACGTAGATCATTACCGGCAATAGCATTGCTAAATCTTTTCCAAAGGTTGCAAAATAGTGCGCTGTCGAGTTTACAAACAACATGCAAAGGAAAAAGTTCACTATACCAAAGGCTCCACCTACTATTATCTTGCTGATTTCTTGTTTGTTTTCGTGCGTAACAAAGAACAATATCATTGCTACAAAGGCTGGCCAAGTTGCTAAATGTAATGCTTCAAGAGCAAATAGTACTATCAGAACCTCCAGCACCAGCAAAATTCCAAAAAACACGCGTGCATTCAAAGGTAAGCCAAACTTCTGTTCAATCTTTTGTTCAGTCATCTAAACACCTCTATCCAAAAATTTAATTTTTATTTTATTATTTTTTCAGACCAAGTTTTTTCAGTTCCTCCTCACGAAGCAGCCTTCTTAAATATTTTCCAGCAGCTGATTTTGGCAACGATTCTCTGAATTCAACTACCCTTGGATATTTGTAAGATGCCATCCTTTCTTTGCACCAGTCGATTATATCCTTTTCCCTAACTTTTCCTCTGTACTCTGGTCTAAGAACTACGTAGGCTTTAATCGTCTCGCCACCAGCTGCTATATCAGGTAATCCCACAACACAAACTTCTTGAACTGCTGGATGTTCGTATATGACTTCTTCGACCTCTCTTGGATAAACACTATGTCCTTTGTATTTTATGATATCCTTCAGCCTGTCAACTATGTAGAAGTAGCCATCTTCATCCATCTTTGCTATATCCCCAGTTCTAAGCCACTTCATTCCATCAACGTAGAAGAATACTTCTTCAGTCTCTCTTGGCCTGTTCCAATAACCTTTCATAACCTGCGGTCCGCTAATAACTAATTCCCCTTCTTTACCAGGAGGTAGAAATTCCAGAGTTTCTGGATCTATGACTGCTGCATAAGTGTTTGGAATTGGTGGGCCAATCGATCCAACTTTTCTCTTTCTAAGCTGAGGAGGAAGACCATGTGTATGGGTGACTGGAGAGGCTTCACTCAAACCATAGCCCTCGCAAAGCAATACCTTCTGGCTCGTAAGTTCATCCCACTTATATACAATTTCTGCAGGTATTGGACCAGCACCGTTGTTCACGTATAAGAGAGAACTGATATCGTACTTCTTAAAGAGTTCTGGATAGTTGTTCACGTAAGCTATGAATATCGCCGGTGCGCCCATGAAGGTCGTCACTCTGTACTTTTCAATTGTTTCAAATATTTTTTCTGGTTCAAACCTTGCAAATATGAACAAAAGTTCTCCGTTGACAAGCCCAGCATTGAGATCTACTGTTTGGCCGTAGATATGGTACCATGGCAATAGTGCTATCCTCGAACCGCGCTTGTTGATGTAGTAATCCTTCATAGTTTTGTATTCTTTTCCATCGAAGTCAAGAATCAAGTATTCCCCTTCTTCTCTGACGACTCTACGTGAAAAAGCCCAGTTGGTAATTATGTCTGTGTAGGGTTTCAGCTCGAAGCAATTGGCTACGACATTTTGGTGAGTTAACATAGCAGCTTTTGGCAATCCAGTAGTTCCGCCAGTATATTGCAGTACAGCGACATCTTCTCTGAAATCCCAATCAATCTTTGGAGGTTTAGGTTCTGTTGAGAATAAAACTCTGAAATCTATAAATTCTCCATCAACTTTTGCCTCCCCTCCAGTAATGTTCGCCACTATAACCTTCTCAACCTTTGTGTTCTTCCTCACAGCATTAAAATTCGGATAAAGTTGCTCAACCGTAAAGAGAACTTTGGCACCACTATCGTTTAGCTGATACTCTACCTCTCTTGGTGCATAGAGTGGGGATAAAGCAGTAACAGTCGCTCCAGCCTTCATCGCTCCATAGTAAGCTACAACAAACTGCGGACAGTTTGGAGAATAGATAGCCACTACATCGCCTTTTTTAATACCTAAATTGGCAAGAAGTGTTGCAAATCTATCAATGAAGTTTTTTAGCTGTTTGTAAGTAATGCGAAATCCGTAGAAATCGACAGCTACTCTTTCTCCGTAGTTTTGGCATGCTTCGTCTATTACCTCGTGCAAAGGTTTTTCTGGAATGTATGTATCAGCCGGTAAATCTTTGGGCCATTCCCTGTTCAGCCAAAACCTGTTTTTTATAAACTCCGGTACACTTGTCATCTCTACCACCATTTTTAATTAGCAAATCGCAACTATTTAATTTTTTCTCTTTTTGCGCAATTTTAAAATTTTAAATGCCGATAATGTGAAAAATTTTTTTAGTAAAATAAAATTCATTACGTTACAGTTAAACTCAAAACTTTTAAAAAGCTAGAAACATCTTCATTATGCTTCTAATAAAAAACGCTAAAATTTTGACTGAAAAAATTGTTACTGGAAACATACTTATCGAGGAGAACAAGATAATCGCATTAGGAGAAGTTTCAGACAAAAGTGACATCGTTATCGACGCTAAAGGTTTGGCAGCGATCCCCGGGTTATTTAACGCTCACACACATGCAGCAATGTGCTTGCTAAGGGGTTATGCGGAGGATATGAAACTCCAAGATTGGCTTGAAAAAAAGATATGGCCCATTGAAGCAAAGCTTGATAGCGAGGCAGTTTATTGGGGAACAAAGCTTGCCTGCATTGAGATGTTAAAGGGGGGTACGACGTTCTTTAACGATATGTACTTCTTTTCTCCAGCTGTTGCAAAAGCTGCGAGTGAGTGTGGGATCAGAGCTTGTATATCCTCAGCGTTTTTCGACTTCTTCAACATGGATCTGCTAGAAGAAAATCTGAAAAAAGTAGAGAGGGAAATAAAAGAGATAAAAAGCTTTAAAAATATAATTCCAGCCATTGGCCCGCATGCAGTATACACTGTAAGTCTGGAGGGTCTAAGGAGAAGTGTTGAAATTGCTGAAAAGTACAATGCAATTATACACTTCCATTTAGCTGAAACAGAGAAAGAAGTAGTTGATTTTAGGAAGAAGACTGGAAAAAGTATCGTAAAGGCCCTAGATCAGATTGGATTTCTTAACAAAAGGTTAATTGCAGCCCACTCGGTTTGGCTTGAAAAAGAAGAAATCGAAATTTTAGGAAAAAGAAACGTAAGTGTCGCTCATTGCCCGGCAAGTAACATGAAACTTTGTGTTGGAAAGGCGATAGATTTTGCAACGATGAAAAATTTTGGAGTGAACTTCTGTTTAGGCACAGATGGGGCTGCAAGCAACAACAGCTTAGACATGTTTGAAGAGATGAAGTTCGCAGCTTTGCTTCAAAAGTTTTATTACAACGACCCTACTAGACTTAAAGCTGAGGAAGTTTTTAAAGCTGCAACTATCAATGCAGCAAAAGCATTTGGAGTTAACGCTGGAGAGATAGCTAGTGGAAAGCTAGCAGATATAGTTCTGATTGATCTTAAGAAAGCACAGTTGAATCCAGATCATAGCTTAATCGCAAATTTGGTCTATTCAGCCAATTCGGGTTGTGTAGATACAGTAATTGTTGATGGAAAGATCCTAGTCGAAAATGGATACTTTGAGGGAGAGGAAGAAATAATCGAACGGGCAAATGAAGTTGCTTTTAGGATAGTAAGAGATTAAGCAAAAAGACCCACACAATATACCACCCAGCAAAAGTTAGAAAAGATATCGCCACCCAATCTTTCGCTTCTATCTTTTCAAATTTTGGAATCAGAAACTTCTGGGCGTATATAAGAAACACAAGTACTATTATACCAAAAGGATCTCTGGTTCTAACGTCTTGAGTTATTAAGAAAGAGATTACCCCTGCCAGAAACCCCATTAAAAGTGGAATCAGGGTCTTAGCGTAGCTCAAAAAATCACCTCATTGAAGGTCTTTTGGAAAGCATCTTTGGAATACTCAGCTTTGCAGTTGGTTTTCCATTACATTCCTTCTTTATCCTTTCCGCAAGCTCCTTTACACTCATCTCCAACCTTGTTTGCTTGTTTAAAGTCGATTCGGCTCTTATAGTTACTGTCAATTTTCCACTCTCAACCTCTTTTTCACCAACTACAACAACGTATGGGACCCATTCTGTAGCGGCATCTCTTATTTTCTTTGAAAGCGTCTCCGCTCTATCGTCGATATCTACCCTTATGTCGTAGTTTTCAATTTCTTTGCATATTTCTACGGCCTTATCGAGAAATCTTTCGCTTACAGGGATAATCCTTACTTGCGTTGGAGATAACCAGACTGGAAGCATTGGCAACTTTCCTTTATCAAACTCAAATTTACATTTTTCAAGCAAGGCATACATAACTCTCTCAATCGCCCCACTTGCGGAGCAGTGAAGTATTAGGGGGTACTTCCTACTACCGTCTGCATCTACATAAGTTATTCCGTACCTTTCAGCGTTTTCAACATCTATTTGAACCGTAGATAAAGCAGAAGCTTTTTCCAATGCATCGACGAAGTTGAATTCAAACTTCAGAACGAAGTAGAAGAACCTCTGATTCCACATCTCAATTAAGATAGGCTTTTTAAGTATATCTATTAAACTGTGCACGAAATCCCTATTCTGCTCATAGAAATCCCTCGTAACCCTCACTGCGATCTCATAATCTTCCGGATTGAGTCCTATCTCTTTTAAAACTTCTACAGCTAGCTTATATTGCTCGAAAAACTCTTTTTTCGCCTCTTCCATATCTCTTACTATCGTATGCATATCCGGCATCGTAAAAGCTCTTAAACGTCTTAAACCGACAAGCTCCCCTCTTTGCTCTTTCCTGAAAGAATATCTCGTTAATTCATAGATTCTGAGCGGTAAATTTTTATAAGTTAGCGTCGCACTGTTTAGCATCAGAAATTGACCGAAACAAGCAGCAAACCTTAAGAAAAATTCTCTTTTATCTCCTAAAAGGACATATTGCCTTGCTGGAAATCTTTCGAGGTATCTTCTCAACGTAGGATGGTTTCTGTCATACATTATTGGCGTTTCAACTTCCATTGCACCATAATCTATGCATTTCTGAGTGACAAATCTTTCAAGCAGACTTTTAATCAATCGACCCTTTGGATAGTATCTTAGATGGCCTGAATCGCTCGCCTCCTCGTAATCTGCGATTTCAAGTTTTTTCATGTACTCTACATGTGGAGGTACAACATCTACAGCCCTTCTTTTTGCAATTTCATAATTTACAAACTTTCTAAGGTTTTCATAGTTTGTAAAACCGAATTTTTCAACTTCTACCAGTTCTTTTTGCGGAGTTAAAATGTACCAATAGCTTACAACTTTCTCTTCATCTTTAAGGGCTTTAGTAACTTCCAATTCAGCTTCACTGCTTATTTCTCTGGAGAGCTCACTTAGTGGGTGACCTTTACATGATAACTTAAAAGCTTTATACCATCCAAAAGGTGCTCTATGAACTTCTAAATCCGACAATTCAGCCTCCATGATTTTCAGGAGGTTTATCGCGGTCTCAGAGTCGGCCAAGTTTGAAGATAGGTGAGCATAGGGATATATCATTATTCTTTCAGCTCCCACTTTTTTTGCTACATCTCTTATCTCGTTGGCTGCCTTCTTCGCAACTTCTTCATTATCGTTTTTTTCAACAGAAGTAAATGCTATGAGCACCTCTTCAACCCTTTCACTTTTTTTGTTAAATTCTTCAGCGATAGCTGTTTTCTCTTTGATTTCGTATTCTATAAAGTCAGCGTGAATTAACAGTAACCTCATAAAGATTTCAGATGAAGTTGGGAAGATAAATTTTCTGATTGGAAAATCGATGCTCAGCTAAGTGAGCGTCGAGGTAAATTTTAAAAAGGCCCAAGTTTTTCTTTTTTGCAGCTAATCTATTCTAGCAAGCTTAATTTACACAAAAATTTGTTTTTTGATATCTGAATTTCGTCAGAAGTTTTTATTCTAACGCATTAAATAGATAGCCTAATTTAATATAAAATATTTTATTTTTTCTATTGCATTAACTAAACAGAAAGGCTTATTAATCTTCAAGATTTAGGTCAACCTAAATATGAAGACGCTAGAAAATTCCGAGGGTAGAGTGACTGTAAAAGGCATTGTTGGAGGAAAAGGGCTATTAAGAAGACTTTTTGATATGGGTATATATCCTAGTCAAAAGATAGAGGTACTGACCAACAGACCACAGGTTGTTGTGAAGTTAGGAGATACAAAGATAGCGCTTAGCAGAGGTATAGCAAAGAAAATAGTCGTGGAGGAGGATCCAGTTGAACAAGAAGAGCCTTGAAAGTCCCTACAAGATATTCTTACTAGCTCAACCGAACTCCGGAAAGACAACTCTCTTTAACACATTAACGGGTAAAAGATGTTATGTTGCCAACTGGCCTGGAAAAACGGTTGAAGTGTTCCACGGAGAGATAACTCACCATGGTAAAAAGATCCTGATAGTCGATCTTCCTGGGATTAATAGCTTCAAAACTCTCGGAAAAGAAGAAGAGTTAACAAAAGAGATAATATTTGGAAAAGAAGGAGTAGTCGTGTTGTTGATAAATGGGGAATCTTTGTATAGATCACTTTACTTCGCAATACAGGTGCTTGAGGTAAGAAGCAACGTTCTAGTTGTTATAAACAAATCAGATTTTTTAGAGAGTAGGGGTATTCATATAAATTTAAAAGCTTTTAGCGAGAAATTGAATGTAGATGTTATACAGATAAGCGCTCTAAAGGGTATAGGAGTAAACCAGCTGATCGACAGAGCTCTGGACCTACTTGAAGGAAGAAAGAGAACTGAAAAGCTAAAAATAGACTACGGAATTCTGGAAAGTTATATTGAAGAAATTGAAAGTTTGATTCACGACAGAGGTTTGGCTGTGAAGCTACTAGAGGGAGACGAATACGTTTTGAAAATGTTTGAAGACAAAAAGGAAGCGATAGAGAAAATTAAGAAAGAAATTGAGGCGAAATACTCGAACGCCGAGGAGATAATCGCAATGCAGAGACACAAGTTTGTTTCAGATATAATAAAGAGTTCTGTAAGAGAAGTAAAGGTCAGCAGGAATGAATTCGAAGAAAGACTCGATTCCATATTTTTCAGCAGATTTGGATTTATACCGGCTATTTTGCTATTGCTCGGGACTATTGCTCTTGCATTTACAATAAACACAGGATTTCCGTTTAATCTGATTTTCTCCGCTTTGGGACTTGAAGGTATTTCAGAAAAGCTTGAGAAATACAGTCTTGCAGGGTTGATCTCTCTAATTATTGAAAATTCCTCAGATATGCTGAAAAGTTATATTCCCGACTCTTGGTGGGGAAGCTTAATTACAGATGGTATCATTGCAGGCTTGGGAGTAATATTAACTTTTTTCCCGATCATAGTGGTCGTAAATTTCCTGATGTCGATACTTGAAGATAGTGGATTGATGGCGAGAATAGCAGTGTCTCTGAACAAATTTTTCTCAATGTTTGGACTTACGGGAAAATCTGTTTTTCCATTCGGAATTAGCTTAGCTTGCAACGTTCCAGGTGTCATGGCTTCGAGGATACTCGAGACTGACGCTGAAAGAATTAAAGTAGCTTTGTCATCTCCATTCGTAATATGCCAGGCAAGGCTGCTTGTAATTGTACTGTTTGCAGCAGCTTTCCTAAGTTCTCCGCTTGTGCAAAGCTTAATAGTTACTTCGATGTACCTTCTTTCGACGATCCTGTTCCTTTCAATTTCTAAATTATACGGGAAAATTACTAGAGAAGAAGTCTCTGAACTACTTCTCGAACTACCCCCTTACCATTTTCCGAGCATGAAGGTTTCTTGGTGGATAACCTGGGAAAGAAGTAAATCCTTTATAACTAAAATAAGCGGATTTCTACTACTCTTTGCAGTTTTAATCTGGGCTTTAGACTATTTCGCTTTAGCTGAGCCTATAGGTTCGTTTATTGCAAAAATTTTTAAGCCAATGGGCTTAGATGATTGGACTCTTGGTTTTTCCTTGATTGTTGGTTTCTTCGCAAAAGAGTTGATAATTGAATCTCTCGCGATAGTTCACGGGACTTCAGACATTTCAAAGATTTCAGAAGTGCTGAACCTGAACTTACCTCAAACAGTGGCTCTGCTTGTATTTGTCGCCTTCTATACTCCATGCGCAGCAACTTTGTTTGCAATATTTTCAGAAGTTAGAAATAAAAAATTGGTCACTGCAGCGATTATTTTGCAGATTCTTATAGCCTACGCAATCAGTTTCCTATTTTTTGTTGTTATTGATGCTGGCACCAAAATTATCTAGTCAGCATTTTTATTCTCCAACTCCTCGAATCTTCTGTAGAATTCAATCAGGATCTTACTCCTAACATCTACCATGCTGCAGGTTTCACTTTCAAAAATCCCATGGATTATAAAATACTTCTCCTTTTGAAATACTCCCACATCAACTACCTTCTGTCCAAGCTTCTCAATCGATTTTCTCATGATATCTACAAGTTCTGGCCGGAACTTGCTCTCTTCAACGTGAGCAACCACTTCATCGATTATCTTATCACCGTAAACAAGTACTGGATTGTTAAAGAGGAAAAAATTCGGAAGTTTTAGTATTCTTCCCGTTCTAACACTTGGAAGTCTTTCTCCGTCCCCAACTTCCATAAGTGTAGTTCTAAGCCAACCGATCTCCACTATATCTCCCTTGATGATCGGATTTGTCAGAACTTTGATTCTTCTATTGGGACTTATATGTTTTACTTTTCTAAATATAATACCTGCTATAATACTCGCTACATAATCTTTTAACACGAAGGAGAATCCAAGCGCACTTACCAGCGTTACGAGTATCTGAAAGCTATAGACATCGGCCATATCCGTATCCATTAAGCTTGCGATATAAAGATTTGACGTTCGACTTCTTATTCTAAAGTTGCAATTAATTTTTAAATCTTCAAAACTGTTCTTTTAGTTGTTTCTTCAAAAATTTCTGCCGAATCGAGCGTCATGTTCAGCAACCTTTCTATATCTATTATGTTAGCCTCAGGCGGGAAAATTCCAGATTCCTCTGACTTCATAATTTCTTTTGCTGCAATCGCTGCAGGTAATGCTGTTGCAAGTGTCGCATCTTCAAAAGCGATGCTGTATTTTATCTCTACCTTTTCTGAATTTTTTAAACCCTTTAAAAATACAGACAAACCTAGACCCTTTAACGCAAAATTTCCTAAGCGATTGTAAATTTTTTCCATCATTCTCTGTAACCTGTCTTCGGGCATCAATGTATGTATAGCCGTCGCCAGTTCTACAGCTAAATCTCTAGCTTTAAATATTACATCCCTAAATCTAATTTCCTTTAGACTGCTTAAACCTACCATCGAAAGGAACTTTGCAAATTCACTAAGCTCATACGGCCAAATTCCACCTTTATTTAGCACGTTCTTCACTTTTATATATTTTGGTATAGTTATTGGTTCGGGATGGCCAACGTTGGCAACTTCCCATCTACCTATCGGCTCAGGGAAATCAAAAAATTCTGCTTCAGATAAAGCTTCAACATTGACAAGCTTCCCATTTCTGTAACTCGGTACAAATCCATCTATTGCATGAAAGTAGTGGTTAATTATAGCGTTACCTACATCTGGATCTATACCCGTCCAAACCCAGTAGGTTCCGATTGTTTCAACTTCATCCATCTTTTTAGAACCTAAAAAGCTTAAAATGTTCGTAATACCAGGTGTAGCACCCATACCTATCAAAGCACAAAAACCATTTTTTTTAGCCTCTTCAACGAGTTCTAGAGCTTTCATAGTTGCATCGTAGTCATCGTTTATGTCTACATACTTTACTCCAGCATTTAAAGCCGCTTTAAGTACTAAGATTCCGAATCTGTAAAAGGGTCCAATAGAATTTACGACTACATCGTAGTTCCTTAAAAAATTGCCATTAAGTTCCTTTTCAACATCTATCTTCAAAAAATATCCATCACATTTTCTAGCAACCTCTCGCCCCTTTTCTTCGTTTATATCTCCTAAAACTATCTCAGCATTACTATCAATTGATCTCAGCTCGGAAGCTATCTCTGCTCCAATGTGCCCCGCTCCCCCCAGTATGAGCACTTTCACCATACCACCTTAATTAATAATGATTATACTTCCAATAAATTTTTTGTAAAATAAGTTTATTGTAAAAATTGGATATGTCCACTTGAAAAAATTAATACGAACCTAAAAAATTTGAGGTCTCTAAATTGAGAATACCCAGAATTTCACAAATCTTAAATATCTCTGGTCAATCGCTTCAATATGAATCTAAGGCTCCTTTCAGCTCCTCTATTTGCAGTGGGAATCTTAGACTCGATATATCTGCTCCAAGAACATTACAGGCTTTACAATCTTCCCTACTGCCCGGTAAATTCTTGTTTGCCACCAGATATGCCTTTTCCAAGTTTTATACTCCCAATACTTGGATTGGTATGGTTTTTAGCAGGAGTTTTTCTGTTTTACGTTAAAAATCAAAAAATTTTGCTTAAAGCTTGGCAGATATCTGGAATCTTGGGCATTTTAATTCTTTTCAGCTACTCCATAGCTATCAACTACCTTTGTCCATACTGCTACTTGGCGCACGCATCGGGATTAATTCTCGTAGGACTATCTTTCAAATCGAACTCCTAGCTTTTAAAAGTAAAACAAAATAACTTCAGCTCTGGGATCGTAAAGTTTTGATGAGTCCACTGCTAATTGTTCGCATAAAATTGCACATGCTTATAAGTTTTGAAGAAAACTTAAATTAACGCAACCAAAAAGTTTACAAATGTATGAAATTTGACGTTGCAATAGTTGGAGCAGGACCAGGAGGGCTATTTGCAGCTTACAAGCTTGCCAACGATCTCAAAGTAGCTGTTTTCGAGGCTGGGAGAGATATCTCAGATAGAAAATGTCCAGTAAATTTAGCAGAGACCTACTGCAGAAAATGTAATCCATGCAATATAACATCTGGTGTTGGAGGAGCTGGAGGACTTTCAGATGGCAAATTGAACTATGTACATCCGAATTATCCTTCGAGTTTTACTGTTGGTGGAAACTTCGAATTTATAGATCCAAACTACCTTATAGAAAAAATGAAGGAAGTAGATGAAATTTTTCTGCAGCATGGAGCACCAAATGAGCTCTATGGAGGTAAAGAAGATAAGATAAATGAGTTTCTAAAGAAAGCAAACGCTGCAGGAATCGAATTCGTGCCGCTTATACAGAGACATGTAGGAAGCGATGAACTTCCGAAAGTTATATACAGCATTGAAGACAATCTAAAAAGAAAAGGAGTGGAGATATTTACAAAAAAGACAGTTGTAGATATAAATCCAAGAGATAAAATTTTAAAGACTTCTGATGGAGAAATTTATTCTTACGATTACTTAGTACTGGCTGTAGGAAGGAGTGGTGCTAATTGGCTTGAAGAATGGGTAAAAAAATACAAACTCGACGTACTAGATGATGAAAAAGCCATAGATATAGGAGTGAGGGTTGAAGTTCCGGCATCGATAATGGACGAGATAACCTCAACTATATACGATCCCAAACTTAGGGTTGTGACTAAAAGGCATGACGATTACATGCGAACCTTCTGTACTTGCCCAAGAGGCTGGGTTATAAGGGAAGACTATGGCGATTTTTGTTTGGTAAATGGACATAGTAAAGCAAAGGAAAAAACAAACAATAGTAACTTCGCACTTCTTGGGCATTATATATTCACCGAACCATTCGATGAGCCGAACGAGTGGGGTAGAGATCTTGCAAGAATTACAACAAAGCTAGGTGGTGGAAATCCAATAGTACAGAGGATGAAAGATCTGAAGTTAGGGAGAAGAAGCACTGAGGCTAGAATTAAAAACAACAGACTAGTTCAACCCACACTTAAGACCGCGATTCCTGGTGATATAAGCCTAGCCTATCCAGGAAGAGTTATCGACGACATAATAGATGCGCTTGAAAGACTGGACAAAGTTATCCCAGGAGTTGCTGACGATTCAACACTTTTATATGCTCCGGAAGTAAAGTTCTACTCTTTAAGGCTAAAAGTAGATGAAAACATGAGAACGAACATACCTTATATATATGCAGTAGGTGACGGAGCCGGAATAAGTAGAGGCATCGTCGGCGCTGCAGTTACTGGATTAATAGCCGCAGAAAGTATTCTGAGGGAGAAAGAATGAAATTTTACGATATCAGAAGATTGAAATCCGAGTCTTTGGTCTTAAATTTTGAAAATGGGAGATTGGAAAAACCAAAATATGTTTCAATCAAGTCTAAAGCCTTTAGAGTTTTAAAAAATGGATTTTGGGGATTTTTTGAAGGAGATGTCGATGATAGAGAGGGGCTAGAGATTGCTGAAAGACTTGCGGCTTTCGAAGGAGATAGCGATGTGCTTGAGATAAGCAGCAGAGGAGATTTCAAACTTAAAGTGAAAAAAGATCCGAAAGATATCTCGATAGAAGAAAAGATCTCCCTTCTAAAAGATCTGTATACCATAATCAGAGCTGATAGCGTAAAGATCTCATATATGGAGAATAAAAGAGTCTTCGAATACGTCGATTCCTGTGGTAACGAGTGTAACTATGAAGTTTGGAGATGTGGAGTGGTAATCTTTGCTGTGGCAAAGGATAAAAGTTTACAGGCCTACTCAAGAAGGCTCCTGAAGGTTGGAGGTTTTGAAGTTATAGATGAAAGTTACGAAATTGCAGAAGATGTTAGTGAGGTAATTTCAAAACTAGTAAATGCAAAATCACCGCCTAGCGGAGAGATGAACGTTGTACTTGATCCATCCTTAGCAGGTGTTTTTATACACGAAGCTTTTGGACATTCAGCTGAAGCTGATCACGTGCTTCAATCGTCAACGGTTTTGAAATCAAAAATAGGAGAGAAAATAGGAAGTGAGGAAGTTGATATCTACGATGATCCTACGATTCCAGAGTTTGGTTTTTATCCATTCGATGATGAGGGAGTAAGAGCTGAAAAACACATCCTTGTTGAGAACGGGATTCTAAAAGGATTTCTGCATAGCAGAGAGACCGCTAAAAAACTTGGCGGAAATCCTGGAAATGCAAGAGCCGATGGGACCAGCTTTCCGATTGTAAGGATGAGCAACATATATCTAGCTCCCAAAGACTGGAAGTTTGATGAACTTCTTGAAGAATGCAAGAGTGGTGTGTATCTGGTAGGTACAAGAGGAGGTGAAACAGATCCTGCAACAGGCTTCTTCCAGTTCAGTGCCCAGTATGGTTATATCATAAGAAATGCTGAGATCTGTGAAATGATAAGAGATGTCTCCCTTTCAGGAAACACACTTGAAATACTAAGAGATCTGAAAATCGGAAACGAGGTAAAATTTGATCCAGGATTTTGCGGAAAAGCTGGACAGTACGTTCCAGTAAGTGATGGCGCTCCTCATGTGATTTGCAAAGCTATAGTTGGTGGTGCGTGATGGATTGGGAGCTTTATGAACTCTGGAGCAAAAAAATCGGTGTTAAAGTTGAGAACAACAAGATAAAAGTTTTTGGCGGTTCTCAAAGTAAACTTTATGCAGCAAGAGTAATAATTGATGGAAAAGTTGGCTTCGCTTCTGCTGAAGATCCAAAAAATGCCATAGAATTTGCAAAAAAGGTTGCGAAAATTTCAAACGAAGAACTCGACGATTTTCCATGCGAAAAACCTTCAAAAGTCTCAGGAATTTATGATAGAAGAGTTGAAGATATAACGGTAGATTACCTCAGAGAAGAAGTTGAAAGGCTTTTGTCTTCTACAGAGAAGATTTCTACCGCCGAAATATCTCACGAGGTTAGCGAAGTTAGAATAACAAACTCTTACGGATGCGAACTTGAAGAGCGTTCGACTTTTTCTTCGTTAAACGTAGAGGTTGTGATAGATAATGGGAGTGGTTACGACTTCTTTGAGAGCAGAAGTGTTGAGTTAAGAATGGAAGAAGTAGCCAAAAAAGCTGAAGAACTGGCAAAATTATCTGCAAAAAGCAAAAGAATCGAAAGAAAAGTATCTGACATCATTTTGTCACCTTACGCAGTACATCAACTTTTCTCAAACACTTTGTATCCTTCGCTTTCTGCTGAAAACGTTTTAAAGGGAAGAAGCAGATTTAAGATTGGAGATTACGTTGGCAACTTAAGAATTATAGACGATTCCACGATAGATGGTGGATTGATGAGCTGTTCTTTTGATGATGAAGGATGCGCTGGGCGCAGGAAAGTGATAGTGGATGAAAATATCTTAAACTTCTTTACTGACTGGAAAACAGCTAAAATCTTCGGTTGCACAGGCAATGGGTTCAGAGATGAGGCAACAAATCCACCGGCACCATCGCCAAGCAACGTTGTTTTGGATGTAAAAGAGAAATGCGATCTAGATGATGCGATATACATAAACTACTTTACTGGAGCGCATACCGCTAACCCTGTGAGTGGTGATTTTAGCTACGAATGCCACAACGCAACTTTAAATGATGAACCTGTAAGGATGATGATCTACGGAAATGTCTTTGAACTTCTCAATAAACTTGCAGGTAAATTTGGAGAGGCTAAACAAGTTGAAAATACGATAACTCCAGCATTAAGGTTTAAAAGTGTGAAGTTGATTTAGAACTTTTGCTTTTTATCAGAAAATCTCTTATTCAGCGTACAGACTTGCAGTTATGAAAAAAAGGGCTGTTGTAGACAGAAAAAAATGTGCCTACTGTGGTGCTTGTGTGGCTGTATGTAATTTAGATGCAAACGAACTTGTTGAGACTTATCTTGAAATAAAAGAGAACTGCACTGGCTGCGGGGCTTGTGCTAAAGTTTGTCCACTTGGAGCTTTAAGTATAGAGGAGGTGTAAACATGTACGACGTCGTAGTCGTCGGCGCTGGACCTGCTGGAAGTATGGCGGCAAAAACCGCCGCTGAAAAAGGTCTTGAAGTTCTTCTAATAGAAAAAAGGCAAGAGATAGGTACTCCTGTTAGGTGTGCAGAGGGTATAAGCAAAACGAGCATCGAAAGATTCTTTGAAGTGGATAAAAGATGGATAGCAGCAGAAGTTATTGGAGCTAAAATATACTCTCCAGACATGACAGAAGTCGTAATGAGTGAAGAAATGGCAGGAAATGAAGTAGGATACGTTCTTGAAAGAAAAATATTTGATAGACAGATCGCTAGGCTGGCGGCAAAAGCTGGTGCGGAAGTTAGGGTTAAAACTGCATTTGAGAAATTTGAAAGAGTTGGAGACAAATTAAAAGTCCAGATGCGTTGCATCGGTGAAAAAATTGAGGTTGAAACAAAGATTTTAATTGGTGCAGACGGTGTTGAGAGCAAATTAGGAAGGATGGCTGGTATAATAAGAACTCTAAAATTAGACGAGATAGAAAGCTGCGCGCAGTATCTAATGTCTGGTTTAGACATAGATCCAAACTACACTTACTTCTATCTCGGAAGAGATATAGCCCCCGGAGGTTACGCATGGGTATTTCCGAAGGGAGAGAATTCTGCAAATGTTGGCATAGGCGTTTTACCAAAAATGGCTGAAAAAAGCGCCAAAGAATATCTGGACAGGTTCATAGAGAAGATAGGAATGAAAGGTAAGATCGTCGAATTTGTTGCTGGAGCGGTCCCTGTATATGGCGAGATTGAGACTGCTGTTGCTGACCATTTAATGCTCGCCGGAGACGCTGCGTATCATTCAGACCCAATTACTGGAGGTGGTATTGCAAACGCCTTGGCTGCAGGTTATTACGCTGGGCTGGTCGCTTATGAAGCTGTAAAGAACAACGATTTTTCAGCAGAATTTTTGAAAAGGTACGACAAATTGTGGAAGGAGGACTTTGGAAAAAAGCTGAGAAGAAACAAAAAACTCCAGGAGAAGTTTTTAAAGATGGATGATGAAACCCTCAACAAGCTCGCAAAAAGTATTTCAGGAAAGAATTTAAAAGAAATGAGCGTACAAGCCATTGTAAAGGAACTTCTCAAGGCTCATCCACGACTACTGTGGGATCTAAAGGATCTTTTCATATAACCAAAGCCTTTTTTATTCCTTTTTTACTTACTATTACCCCTGCAGAGTTCCTACCGTAGATCGGGATCTTTTCTATCTCAACCCTTATGCAGTACCCTTCATGGCTGAATGCAAACAATTCCTTACCACAAAACTCTGATAGCACAAGCTTCCCTGTTTTCTCATTTATCTTGTGGGCAATAACACCCATGGCACCTCGTCCTGATTTTCTGAACTCTTCCAACTTCGTTCTTTTTCCATAACCATTTTCAGTCAGGGTAAGCAGAAGATCTGAAGCTCCACACGTAATATTTGCTATTTCATCACCTTCTCTGAGTCTAATGCCAACTACGCCCTTTGCACTTCTACCGTACTCTGGTATCTCTTCAGCATCAAACCAAGCAGCGTAGCCAGATTTCGTAGTTACAACAACTTCTCTGCCTTTCAGTGGAACCACTGAAAATATCTCTCCACTTGAAGCTATTATTCCTGCCCTTTTTGCATTTTCGAATTCAGAGATCTTGATTTTTTTGATATAACCATCAGGGGAGAGAACGACGACGTAACCTTCAAAGTTCCTTGTACCAACAATAGATACTATTTTTTCGTCATTTTCAAGTCTTACGAGCTTTCTTATCTGTATACCTTTTGAAGTTCTATCGACCTTTGGAATTTCACTTGCGTTTATCCAGAAAACTCTGCCACTGTTCGTGAAAATTAAAATTTTATCAAGGGAATTACAGAAACTTACGCATTGCAGATTATCCATCCCGTAGCTTATCCCCACTCCTCCTCTGTTCTGCACCTTAAAATCTTCTAGTGGCAACCTCTTTATGAACCCATCTTCGCTGACCAAAATTAAATTGTCTTCTTCAGCAACGAGATCAATGTCAGTTATTTCCTCTTCCTCGTAGATTATTTGGGTTCTTCTTTCGTCTCCATATTTCTCCTTTATCTCCTTTAACTCGTTCAGTATTATTGTATCAACTCTCTTCGGATCAGCAAGCACAGCCTCGAGTTCCTGTGTTAATTTAACGAGTTCTTCATACTCTTTTATTAATGAACCGATTTCCATGTTTGTCAGTTTCTGCAATCTTACTTGCAAAACAGCCTCTGCCTGCTTTTCACTTATTTTGTAGGTGTTCATTAAACTAATCCTTGCCTCTTCTGGTGTTTTGCTGTTCTTTATCAGCTGTATCGCGTTATCTAAATCCTCGAGAACCTTTTTAATACCCTCAATAATGTGCAACCTCTGTTTAGCCTTTTCAAGTTCAAATTTTGTTCTTCTCCTAACTACATCCCTCCTGTGCTCTAAGTAAAACTCTATCATCTCTCTAATACCCAGAATCTTCGGTTCGTTGTTTACAAGTGCTAAATTTATTATTCCAAAGGTCGTTTGGAAACTCGAATAGGCGCACAGTTTTTTTACCACAACATCTGCATCTGCCTCATCTCTCAGTTCTAGAACCACTCGCAATCCTTCTCTATCTGACTCATCTCTTACAGCCTTAATTTCCTCTATCTTCCCCTCTTTAGCTAAATCTGCAATGTTTTCGACCAACTTTGCCTTGTTTACCATATAGGGTATCTCCTTTATTACCAGTCTCTTCCCTTCTTTCTCTATCTTCCCTCTAACAACTATCTTTCCTTTTCCCGTAATGTAGGCCTCTTTTATCCCTTTAACCCCAACTATAATGCCTCCAGTTGGAAAATCGGGTCCCTTAATGTGTTTCATTATGTCTTCAATGTCACAACTAGGATTTTTTATAAATTCTTCAATTGCTTCACAGACCTCCCTTAAGTTGTGAGGGGGTATGCTAGTCGCCATTCCTACTGCTATTCCGCTTGACCCATTAACAAGCAGATTTGGAATCTTTGCGGGTAAAACGACAGGTTCTTTAAGTGTAGCGTCAAAATTAGGAATAAAATCTACCGTTTCCTTTTCGATATCTGCCAACATTTCTTCAGCTATCTTCGTTAATCTTGCTTCCGTATATCTCATAGCCGCTGGAGAATCGCCGTCGATGCTTCCGAAGTTTCCTTGGCCTTCAACAAGGGGATACCTCATTACAAAATCTTGAGCTAGTCTGACGAGTGCATCGTAAACGGTAGCATCACCGTGTGGATGGTATTTGCCTAAAACTTCTCCAACTATTCTTGCTGATTTTCTTGTTGGTCTGTTGCTTAATAGCCCCATTTCATGCATTGCATAAAGAATTCTCCTCTGAACCGGTTTTAAGCCATCTCTGACATCAGGAATAGCCCTTCCGACGATTACACTCATCGCATAGTCGATATAAGAACTTTTAAGTTCTTCACTGATATCTCTGACTAATTCCATTTTTTGAATTATACCTCAGGGCTAAAAATAGTAACTGCTGAAGATAGCGAAAGGGTTTTTAATTGCGTTTCCCAAAACATCATATAGCCGAGGTAGCCTAGCTGGTGAGGGCGACAGACTCATAATCTGTAGGTCGCGGGTTCAAATCCCGCCCTCGGCAGTAATTTAGAAGTTCTTTTAAATTTGTTAACCAAAAGAAAGCAATTTCAAAAGGTAACAAAAATCCGAAAAGCAGCTTTTCGTTTTAAAGTGCAGTTACAGGTTTTAAAGAAAGAAAATTTTTATAATTTTCTACATATCTCTTCTGCAAGCTTCAGATCCTCCAATGTGTTGATGTTAAAGAATGACAAAAGATCTGGATCTATCTTTTTAAGATATTCCGAAGGATAAAACACAACTTTTCCCCTTAAGGCATTCAAAATTCTTTTCTCCCCGCACAAAATAGCCCTCTCCAAAACTTTGACTAGAGTTGAGGAATAGAACGCGAGCAAAGGCTCCGGAAACTTTTTAATTGGGACTAAAGCGTCACACTTCAATTCCTCCGCTTTTTTCCATATTTCCATCAAAACTTCAGGCTTTACAAACGGCATATCCACAGCAAAAACTACGCAGCTTCCCAATCTTTTTATTGCCGTATACAATCCAGCAAGGACTCCGAAATTTTTGTATTCGTCTACTAACACCCTGCCATATACTTCTAGCTTTTCAGCCTGTTCTTCGTCTCTACAAACTATTGCATAATCAAAACTTCTACACTTTTCCACTGCTATTTCGATCAGCTTCTTTCCAAGAAGAAAAACTTCTGTCTTCTCCATACCTATCCTCTTCCCTCTCCCCCCAGCCAATATAGCAACCCGCACAAAAGTAGTTATCTATTTTAATTACATCTACTTTACTCCTCTCCATGGATGTACTCAAGGAGCTCGAAGAGTTCAGGAAAAAAGATATTCCATATACAAGGGTTTTAAGCTCTATGTGCACTCTACCACACCCAATAGCAGTTGAAGCTCATAAAATGTTTCTAAATACAAATTTGGGAGATCCAGGGATATTTAGAGGTACTTTCGAGCTTGAAAAAAAGTTGATAAAGATGATAGGTGAAATGCTACATAATGATATAGCTTCAGGTTACATCTGCTCGGGAGGGACTGAAGCAAATATCCAAGGTATAAGGGCGGCAAGAAATTTTATGAAAAAGAAAAATCCGAACATCGTCGTTCCAAAGACAGCACATTTCTCTTTCGAAAAAATTGGAGACATATTAAGAGTCGAAGTAAGGCGAGCTAAAGTTGATGAAGAGTACAAAGTCGAAGTAGCTGAGGTTGAAAATCTGGTAGATGATTCAACCGTAGCTATCGTCGGAATAGCAGGAACTACAGAACTCGGACAGATAGATCCTATCGTCGAACTTTCAAAACTGGCTGAAGAAAAGGGAATTTGGATGCACGTAGATGCAGCATTCGGTGGACTTGTAATTCCGTTTATGGACGACCCATATCCATTTGACTTTGTAAATAAAGGTGTCAAGTCGATTACCATCGACCCTCACAAGATGGGTATGGCGACGATTCCTGCGGGTGGTATAATTTTTAGGGATCAAAGCTACCTAAAAACTTTAGAGGTTGAGACGCCATATCTTACCTCAAAAACTCAATATACTCTAACTGGAACGCGTCCGGGTACAGGGGTTGCTTCAGCATACGCCGTTTTGAAGTCTTTAGGCTATGAAGGGATGAAAAAGGTTGTAAAAACGTGCTTAAAAAATACTAGAGCTTTAGTAGATGAGATGAAAGCTTTAAACTTCGAACCTGTAATTGAGCCCGTAATGAACGTTGTTGCCTTTAAAACTGAAAAGGCTGATAAAATAAAAGAGGAACTTTACAAAAGGGAGTGGGTAATATCTACGATAAGAAATCCGAGGGCAATAAGATTCGTGATAATGCCACACGTAAGTGAAGAAACAATTAAATCCTTCATTGAAGTATTCAGAAAGGTTCTAGTGGAGGTGTAGAAAATGGAAGTTAGACTTGAAGTTGATGGAAAGGAAATCGATTTAAACGAGTTCGTGACAAAGTTACTCGGCAAGACAATAGAGGGAATGGTATCTACTCTCAAGGGTGTTAAAGAGGATTGGAAAAGTGTAAAAATAGAAGTGGTCCGATGAAAAATTGCGCAAAATTCGAAGAGTACATTCCAGGAATTTCTCTTCTTGAAATTGCTAGAAAGTACTCAGAGAAGATAATAAATCTGGCATCTAACGAAAATCCGTACGGAGCGAGTCCAAAAGCAATAAAAGCTTTTCAAAGCTTTAAAGATCTACATAAATATCCTGATCCAAGTTACAAGGAGTTAAGAGAGAAGTTGAGCGAGTACACGGGATGGGATTTCAAGAACATAGTTGTTGGAGCCGGTAGTGACGGTATACTGGAAGCGATCTTTCGCTTTGCTGTGGGTGAGGGAGACGAAGTTTTATTAGCTCCCCCAACTTTTCAGTATTACAGAATTCTTGCAAAGCTCAGTTGTGCAAAGATAGTGGAATGCAGGAGAGATGAGAATTTTGAAATTACAAACGCTTCAGAACTTGTTACAGAAAAAACAAAACTTTCTATTTTTTGCTCGCCTAACAATCCTACTGGGAATTTAGAAAATTTTGAAGAGATAAGAGCTGTTGCTGAATCTTCTAAAGGAATAGTGGTTGTTGATGAAGCCTACGTTGAATTTGCAGATAAAAAATTTAACTTTAATTATGAAAATGTATTAATTTTAAGAACGTTCTCAAAAGCTTTCGGACTGGCAAACCTGAGAATCGGATATGCAAAAATTCCCGACGAATACTTGAAATTCTATAGAAGTGCTTCAACACCTTTCCCCATATCTACTGCTGCAGAGAGGGCTGCAATTGCCTCTTTAGAGGATCTAGATTGGGTTAAAAATTGTGTTGAGAATATTAAAAGAGATAGAGAAAAACTTTTTAAATTTCTGTCCAGAAAGTTCAAAACTTATCCTTCTCAGGCTAATTTCATACTAGTAAAGGCTAAAGACCTCCATATCGAACTTGCAAAAAGAGGAATTCTTGTTAGAGAATGCAGCAGTTTTGACTTGCCTAATCACGTTAGGATTAGTGTGGGTAGAAAAGAAGAGAATAAAGCTTTGATGGAGGCTATAGAATGCTTATCTCCATAACTGGAACACCAGGTGTTGGAAAAACAGCAGTTGCTATGGAGCTGACCAAAAGAGGATACAAAGTAAGAAGTCTAACCGATGTTGCGAAAGAATACAGTTGCATAATGGATGAAGAAGATGGAGAATACGTGGTCGATGTTGAAAAGCTTTCCAGGATAAAAATAGATGGGATAGTTGAGGGTCACCTTTCGCATTATCTAAGCGCAGATAAAGTAATAGTGCTTCGATGCAACCCTTTGATAGTGAAGACAAGGTTAGAAAACAGAGGATGGGATTACGAGAAAATTATGGACAACGTTGAAGCAGAACTTCTAGACGTTATATTGATTGAGGCCTTGGAAATGGAGAGGGAAGTTTACGAAATAGATACCACAGACAAGAGTGTAGAGGAGATTGCAAATGCTGTGGAAGATATAATTAGAGGTAAATTTACCGAAAAATATCGGCCTGGAAAGATTGATTGGCTTACAGAATTACAAGACAGACTTGAAGAGGTAGTTAGGTTATGATAGGGAAAATAGAGTGGGCAGAAAAACACATGAAAGTTTTAGGGATGATAAGAGAAAGATTTAGAAAGGAGAGGCCACTCGAAGGGCTGAAAATAGGCATGGCTTTGCATGTAGAAGCTAAAACAGCTGTTTTAGTTTTAACGTTAATCGACGGTGGCGCTGAAGTGGCAATAACTGGATGTAATCCGCTAAGCACCCAGGATGATGTCGCAAATGCTCTAAGAGAAATGGGAATTAAATGCTACGCTAAGAGGGGGCTGAAGAGAGAGGAATACTACGAAGCTCTAAGAAACGTCGCAAAAATTGAGCCGGATATAGTTATCGATGATGGCGCGGATTTAATATTTCTTCTACACAAAGAAATTGAGCTTGCAAAAAATGTTAAAGGAGGAAGCGAGGAAACAACCACTGGAGTTATCAGGTTAAGGGCTATGGAAAAAGATGGTGTTTTGAGATTTCCAGTTATAGCTGTTAATGATGCCTACACCAAATATCTGTTCGACAACAGGTACGGTACGGGACAATCAGCGATCGACGGAATTGTCAGAGCAACAAATTTACTCCTAGCAGGAAAGACAGTTGTTGTCGCTGGCTACGGTTGGTGTGGAAGAGGAATTGCAATGAGGGCCAAAGGGATGGGAGCTAAGGTTGTTATAACAGAAGTTGACGAAATAAGAGCGCTAGAAGCCCTGATGGATGGGTTTGAAGTAATGAACATGGATGAAGCTTCAGAGATTGGAGATGTTTTTGTTACAGCGACTGGAAACATAAATGTCATAAGAGAAGAGCATTTCAGAAGAATGAAGGATGGAGCTATACTGGCGAACGCTGGTCACTTCAACGTTGAGATAGATGTCATGATGCTTGAAAAGATTTCAAAGAGGAGTAGAGAGATAAGAAACAACGTTGTAGAGTATGACTTAGGTGACAAAAAACTTTATCTGCTTGCAGAAGGTAGATTGGTTAATTTAGTAGCTGCTGATGGACATCCAGTAGAAGTTATGGACATGAGTTTTTCAAACCAAGCTCTTGCATGTGAATACATCGCGAAAAACTACGAAAAGCTTGAAAAAAGAGTCTACAGAATGCCTGAAGAGTTAGATAGAGAGGTCGCAAAACTGAAGTTGCAAAGCTTGGGTATAAGGATAGACAAATTAACTGAAGAACAAAAGAGATACTTAAGCGATTGGAGGCACGGAACTTGATAGTTTGGAGTTATAGGGTAATAAAAAATAGGGTCGCAAGAAGAAAATGGCTTTTGGTTATTTCAGCAATTTTTGTAGCTGGTTTGGCCAACTCTATCTACGAAATAATTAGCGGTGAACCACTGAAAAAATCTGCTGTTATTACAGCTTTTTTTGTGCTTTTTATGTTTCTGTATACGATCATTGTTTTAGGCAAACCAAGGTACTATTGGATAGATGGCGACACCATATACTACAAGCCATTTAAAAGAAAGATAACGGAAAATTTTGAGATAGATGAAGAAAGGCTTTTGATAAAATTCAAAGATTGGAAACTTCCAAGGACGCTGTATTTCGAGAACAAAGAAGATTTCGAGAATGTAAAAAAGTATCTAAAAAAGAAGTTTGAAGGTTAGTTACTCGAGCAAATTGTAAAGAGTATCTCGTTGCTTTGGAATTCTTCCAGCAACCCTTATTATTTCTCTCAGTTCTTCAGGGGTTAATTTTTCACCGCTTGTCGCCCCGGCTGCCTTAGATATGTTTTCCTCCATAAGTGTCCCACCTAAATCGTTTGCACCAGCATAAAGCGCTGCCTGAGCAAGCTTTATACCAAGCTTCACCCAAGAAGCTTGAATGTTTTTAACTTCTGGATAAAGCAGTATCCTCGAAACTGCAATAACGAGAAGATCTTCAAAACCAGAAGATCCTTTAAAGTTCTTTCCAAGCTCATTGTTTCTCCACATGAATGGCAGGGGTATGAACTCTGTAAATCCGCCTGTTTCTTGTTGAATCTTTTTTATGAGCATTATATGCTCAATTCTATCCTTCCAGCTTTCCATGTGTCCATACATCATCGTGGCCGTCGTCGGTATACCATTCTTGTGGGCTAGCTTTATAACATACTCCCACTCAGCTGTTGTAAGTTTTTTTGGACATATGTACTTTCTAACTCTATCTACAAGGATCTCAGCTGCTGTGCCAGGCATTGAGTTCAAACCTTCTCTCTTAAATATCTTCAGAACATCCTCGACGTGCATTCTGCTGTTTTTTGCTGCATGGTACACTTCCATCGGCGAAAAGGCGTGGATGTGTATACTTTTAGATACATCTCTCACCGCCTGCAAAATACCCACATAAAAGTCTACGTCCGCGTTCGGTAGCAACCCACCCTGTATACAAACCTCAGTACAGCCGAAATCTAAGGCTTCAGCGACCTTCCTCTTTAGCTCCTCATGGCTTAAGATAAATTCCTTTATATTTCTGAAAGAGCAGAACTTGCAGTCGTTTATGCATATGTCTGTAAAGTTTATGTTTCTGTTTACAACAAAAGTTACTGTATCTCCGACGAATTTTCTTCTGAGCTCGTCAGCATATCTCAACGTTTCATAAGGATTTTTTAGAAGATTATCAAGTGCGAGCATAGCCATCAGCATCCGAATACAATTCTATTAGACCGTCTAAAATCTCACTCCACCATTTAAGCTTTACGAATCTTGGATAGATGGGTAACCTCTCTTTAAGTGCAAATTCATCTCCAATTATTTTTTGTAATTCATTGATTGAAGGCCAGGGAGCCTCCGGATTTATAAAATCCGGAGTTATTTCAGAAATACCGCCTAAATCATTTGCACCAGCTTTCAAGTAGGCTTTGAGATCGCTAACGAGGTTTGGGGGAATTTGAATTGCAACTTCATTTGGCAAAATTTTTCTTGCTATCTTCACAACCTCAACCAATTCACTTTCACTTAATGTTTCAAAATTTTCCATTTCGGTCCCCTTTTTCGGTAGAAATCTCTGTATAATAACCTCCTGTATATGTCCATAGTTTTTGTAGAGATCTGCTATTACCTCTAGGGAGTATTCTCTGTCGTATTTTTTTTCACCGATGCCAACAAGAATTCCAGTTGTAAAAGGGATCTGTAATTTTCCGGCGTCTTTTATCGTGTTTATCCTAATTTCTGGCCTTTTTCCAGGACTTTCAGAGTGGCATTCTAACTCAACAGCTTGTTCAAGCATAAGCCCCATGCTAGCGTTGAATGGCTTTAAGTACTTTAACTCCTCATAGCTTAAAACGCCTGCATTTGTGTGTGGCAGAAATCCGTTTTTAATGGCTAGAAGATTCATGCTAGCGACATATTCAATAAAGTTCGAATAACCGTAACTTCTAAGCATCTCCAAGAAATCCTTTCTGAATTCAGGTCTCTCACCAAAAGTAAAAAGAGCTTCTTTGGCGTTTTTTGCCATTCTTATTAGCTTTTGCACATCTGAAGGAGACATTAGATCTAATTCATCCCTTCTGAATCCGCAGTATTTGCATCTATTTCTACAGTTCCTTGTGAGAGGTATGAAGACGTTTCGAGAGTACGTGACGATCACAACGTATATACGCAACTTGGTTTCAAAAACTTTTTAGTGGTTTAAATGATTGTCAGTGTAATTAAAGAATCATACTGAACTGTTTGTAAGCTATTCGTAAATCAACCGCAAACGAAAAGGTATTTATGCAAATTAGTAGTTGTATGTATGCTATGGAGATTAGGAAGTTGCAGCTGATAGGTGGCTCGAGCTACATGGTTAGTCTACCAAAAGAATGGGTAAAAGAGAACAAGCTCAAACAAGGAGATGAGATCCAACTACAAGTGGAGAACAGCGTTATAACAATTTATCCAAGAAAATTTATGGAAATACAAAAAATAGCACGAGTAGAGATTCCAGAGCTGCCGAGCTACGATGAAAAGTTCTTACGCAGATACATCTACGCCCTTTACATCCAAGGACTTGATGAGATATCTATCAAGGACAAAAAGCTCAATGCGAGACTTGTAAGCAAGATCGGTGAGATAGCGAAAGATCTGATAGGCATGGAGATAATCGATGCGGGAGATGAGCATCTGAAGTTAAAATGTCTAGCCGGAATAGACTTTGACATGTTTGGAGTTGTAAAAAGATTAACTCAGATAATCAAAAGCATGTTGTCGACGCTTCAGGATGGTATATACAAGAAAGATTTCTCGAGCTTCAGAGATATAAAAAACTTTGAAGATGATGCAGACAGACTTTATCTGCTCGCTGTTAGGCAAGAGCACAAATTGGTAAGAGAATTCTCGAGTCCAGCTAAATGGAACGAGCTTAGGCTAATATTAGGTATAAGAACAGTTGCCAAACTCCTTGAAGAGATCGCAGATTCTCTCTGTGACTTTTCGGAATATGCAAAAAAGACCACAACTGAATCCCTCACGAAGCATCTTAAATTACTGGAGAATTCTTTTAACCTGATGTGTGCAGCGTACTTCGACTCCAGTACTGAAACGGCAGAAAGCGCAATAAGGAGCCTTGAAGCTCTTGAAGAGGAATTTCTAAAAGCTGAGTCTAGCGATCTATACTACCGACTGTCTCTAGAAGCTTTACTCCGAGCTTGCAGGCATATGAAATCGATAAGTGAAATAGCGTTCAACAAATCAGTCAGAGAATCGATCCAAGA
Source organism: Archaeoglobales archaeon (assembly GCA_030055525.1). Taxonomy (GTDB): domain Archaea; phylum Halobacteriota; class Archaeoglobi; order Archaeoglobales; family Archaeoglobaceae; genus WYZ-LMO2. The sequence continues at coordinate 201,727 of JASFYJ010000001.1, forward strand.
TATGCAGAAGCAAATCCTATAACTGAAAATATCGCTATTAATATTAGCGGTGCTGCAGCAGATATAGCTGCTTTTTTTATATCTAAGTTTAGACCGTTCTTGGCTGCGAAGAGCAGGTACATGTAGCTCCAAGCGTACGTAGCCAAGCTCAGAATTACCTGCGAAACGTTTATAGAAGATAAAGCTTGCAAGCCGAACTTCGAAATCATTTCCGCAGTATCATAAACTAAAAATATGGAAAAGGGGCTGAGTACCAACGTAGGAACGAAACTGAACGCAATAAGTTTCATCAAATTTGTAAAACTGCCTTTACCCTTAAGCAGGTAGGCCGCAAAATATATTAAAGCACTGTAAATAATCCAATTTATGAAAATACCAGCCGCAGCACCTACAATACTCATCAGATACGTTAATCTAACTATTCCCTCTACTGTCGACGCATCTAATCCTTCACCAAGTAGCAGTTCTCTCGTACTTTCCGCTATGTAGGGTGCTAAGATTGAAGCTGAATAAACAGCAACAACAGCAGCCAAGAAAAGTACAATAATTGGCTCCTTCCAAGTAAAACTTCTCTGTAAGAACTTGTCCGGATTTAAAAAGATATCCATAAAATACCAAATTTGCAAGAATTTAAAAAATTTTTGATTATTTAGCGAGGGTAATCTCAATTGTAGAGACGTTTAGCCTCTTTCCATCACTGCTTTCGAGTTCTTCCGTGTCTATCTTGATGTTCTTAACTTTCAAGTTTGGCATAAATCTGTTTCTGACTATCTCTGCAACATCCACTGCTCTGCTGATTGCCTTGCCTCTTGCCTTGATTGCAACCTCAGCTGATCCTTCATTCAACATCGTCAATGTAGCCAAAACGTAGTTCATTATCGGTTTGTTACCTATAAAGACTACGGACTCCGCCATTTTTTCACCTCCCTATATTCAAAAAGAATAACGTAATTTAAATTTTTTTACCGGCGAAGCTTCTATTAATTCTGACACAAGTAAATCCAGCAAGCTTTAATAGCAAGCTGATATATTAGCAGCAATGATCGAGATCAAAGAGGCAAAAAAAGCTTACTATGAAGGTACACATAGAATCAGAAGACCAGAAGATACGCTAAGATGGATAGAGCCAAAATTAAGCTTAGCAGGAATAACTAGAGTAGCCAACATAACTGGACTGGATAGAATAGGCATTCCCATTTTCTCAGCTATAAGACCCTCCGCCGCTGAAGGGGCTGTTTCTGTTTATTCTGGAAAAGGTATCACCGAAACACTTGCAAAGATCTCAGCAATAATGGAGGGGTTCGAAAGATACTCTGCAGAGTTTAGAGATGAAAAGATCATTAAAGGGACCTATTCTCAGCTATTGAGAAACTACAATGTTTTAGATCCAGAATCGCTAATCTTGCCAAAAGATCTGCCATACTCAAAAAACGACTCCGTGATAAGATGGACCTGGGGATTCGATTTAATGAGCAAAGAGGAGATACTTGTACCCGTAAGTGCAGTTTATCACCCCTATTACCCTAAAGGAGATCTTCACCTCTTCAGAACGAACACGAACGGGTTAGCGGCGGGAAACTCAATAGAGGAGGCGATATTTCATGGACTTATGGAAGTAATTGAAAGAGATGCGTGGAGTATCGCCGAATTTTGTCGTAAAGGTGGGAGAATAATAGAAACAGACAGTGAATTAGTGAATACATTGATAGAGAAATTCAAAGCAGCTTCTGTTGATATAATATTGAGAGATATAACGAGTGACATACCCATAACTGTGATTGCAGCAGTTTCAGACGATCTACTACTTAAAGATCCCGCTTTATTAACCATAGGCTTTGGAGCACACTTGGATCCGGAGATAGCGGCAATAAGAGCCTTACTTGAAGTTGCGCAGAGCAGAGTTGTGCAGATTCAGGGAGCAAGGGAAGACACTGTTAAAGCTGAACTTATGAGAAAAATCGGTTATGATAGGATGAAAAGACTAAACAAACACTGGTTTGAAGAAGGGGATGTAGCTAAGTTGGAGAAGCTTCCAAATTTATCTTCTGAATATATAAAATCCGATATTGAGAAAACCCTATCCATGCTTAAGAGTAGGGGGTTTGAAAAGGTGATAGCCGTGAATTTAACAAGAGCAGAACTTGAAGTCCCAACAGTAAGAGTTATAGTTCCCGGGCTAGAGGTCTTTGGAATAGATCCAGCAAGAGTTGGAGAGAGAATAATCGAATTCAGAAGAAGATGAGAACAGTTATATTTACAGGACCAAGTTTGAGCCACGAAGAGGCGAGATCTATTTTCGACTCTGCTGAATACAGGCCGCCAATAAAGAGAGGTGATGCCATAAAAGCTGCCAGAGATGGCTTCGAGATAATTGGCATCATTGATGGAGTATTTTTGCAGGATGTTGCAGTATCTCCGAGAGAACTGCTGGAGGTTATAAAGAGCGGTGTAAAGGTTGTTGGAGGAGGTAGCATTGGTGCTTTAAGAGCTGCAGAGCTTAGCGAATTTGGGATGATAGGAGTGGGAGAGATTTTCAGGATGTTTAAAGAAGGTATCCTAGATTCCGACGATGAGGTTGCAGTAATTTTCAACCCTATGACCTACGAGCCACTTTCCGAGCCGCTTGTGAATATACGAAGCACTGTTGCAAAGCTAACGGCAATGCAGCTTATAGAAAAAAAGTTAGGTGAGGAGATCTTAAATATAGCAAAGAACCTTCACTACTCAAGAAGAAGTTACCGTACGATACTGAAGTTGGCTGCAGATAGAGGGATGATTGGCGAGAGAGATCTTGAAAAACTAAATGAAATCTTTGAAAAAAATCGGGTCGATTTGAAAAAACTCGATGCCGTAAAAGTCGTTGAAAAGGTGAAAGAGTTATCTAAGATTTAAGAAGTTCATATATAGCTGAACAGCCGCCGCATCTGGGGCAACCTGCTTTAAATTTCATCTCCACATTATAGTCATCTTTTATCTCCCTTAGAGCGTTGTGCACATCTAAAACATAATTAAAATCAACCTTTCTAAAATCAAATGGAGAAGGTCTGAATGGAGCGATGTAAGGTACTACAGCGTTTTCGCTCATAACTTTAAAACCCTCTAAAACGCTCTCCTTGCTTTCTCCAAGTCCAACCAGAAGCCAAGAAGAGACGTTCCATTCTCCAAAAATTTCTACAGCATCCTTCCAAGCTTTTAAGTACTCATCTATGCTAGGCTTCCCAGGCACGACTAAATTACGGATTTTTCTATCGAAAGTTTCTACGTGGATTCCAATTGTATCTATACCTGCCGAATAAAGCATCTCAAAATATCTTCTGTCCACAGGCTCAATCTGTGCGTGTAATGGAATATCCAACTCTTGTCTAATTCTTTCTGCAATTTTAGCGAATTTTATAGCTCCTTTATCCTTTAAGTTCACAGTACCTGTAGTAAGCGTAAGATGCCTTCTTCTATCTTCCTCGTACGCAACTTTAACGGCTTCAAATATATCTTCGGGATCCTTTTCAAAAATTTGCTGCTCGATTACGTTCTTATCTATTGAACAGAAAATACACTTCTTACCCATTTCGATGTGTATGCATCTTCTTGATGCTGCAGTTACAAGGGCATCTATACCGTCCAAAGCCACATATCTCCCAGCAGATATTCCCTTTATTTCGTGCTTGTAGTATTCAGCTTTTGGTAAATAAGCCTCCCCCAACTTTTCTTCAGCCTTAAAAACATAGTATTTGTCATCAATTCTGACCATCCTGTAAGGAGAATACTTAGCATACCATTGCTTTACTGGGGCTGAGATAACTGAACCTTTCAGAGATAAACCTACGCCACCTACAGGCCCACCTCCACCCCTTCTTAGTGGCTCAATCGGGGCGTTTATTCCAAAAATTAATATTTCAAGTTTCGTTCTGTAGTCAAGCATAAACCTTTACTGCCTCTTCCGGAGAATCACAAAATGCGAGTGCTGCTATCGCTCCAATCAGTCCATTTTCACCACTAATTACGTAGGTTTCTATATCAAGTTCATCTGCAATTTTGTATGCATCCTTAAGATCGACAAGTTCGGATTTCACCCTTTCTCCATACTTCCTTAGCTTTTCAGGTATGGCTATTTTTCTGTACACAGCCATCGAAGTATTATCGCTGAGAGTTTTTTCTTTTAATTCTTTCTTGAAAGCCTGAATCAGTTCGCTTGCTCTTTGAGTTGCAAATGTTGCAGAGATAGATACGCAGTTAGTTGTTTTTTTCGGATTTTTTGTATAAAGTTGCGTTATGGTATGTAATAGATAATAACCGTAGCCTTCGGACTCTATTTTTGTTGCTATTTCGTTCACTAAACTCCAAGTTGCACCTTTCTCTTTGTTGTCTGTGTCATCTACACCTATTACTATCTTCTCATACTTTTTGAGCTTAAGTTTTGCTTTACCAAGCTTCCCTCCACCACCAAGCTCAACTATCTCTATACCCTCCACATCTTCCGCCATACCTCTACAAACTGTCGCAGCTATCCCTCCCCCAGCTAAGCCCGCGTATGTTATCTCTATTCTTTCACCGACAACAGCCTCCTCAATTCCTGCTCCAGCTATCCCAGGAACGAGTTTTAGTTCTGTTTTTCCAGGCTTTAAAACAAATATGTTTCTAGCTCCCTCTCTTCTGGCTTTTACTATCAAATCGCTTACTCTTGGATAATGGTAAACCTCCCATGCTGCTCCACCGTAGCATCTGTTCCTTGCATGAAACTCATGTAGCTCTATAAGGTCCCCGTCAGTCATAGCAACGACCCTTGCATAAGGGGATATCCAAGCAACGTTTCCGTACTGTTTAAGCAGATCTTCTTTGCTAATGTAAGTCATACATATCCTTGATTTTAACCTGATTAAAAGTTTTTTGGTTAACAGAGCGAAAGATTTAACAATTAGAGATCATAGTTTTTTGTGTCCAAAAGATTTTTTGAAAAGGTGAGAGAAAGAACAGAGAAACTCAGAGAAGTTGAAGGTGCTTGTGGTATATGTCATAGTGTAGTTGAAGCTATAACTGATGCAGGAGGTTCAGTTTCTGCTTATGAAAAACCAAATGGTATTTTGGCCGTCTTAAAGGATGATGAGGGTGAAGAAATTGGTAGAGGATTTGACATAGTATGGTCTCCTGCAATCCTCGATGCTGAAATAGAAGCCGATATTATTCCAAAAACATTGAAAGAGAAGCTTGAAGGAGTTATAAGTGAACAAGAAGAGATAAAGAAGGTGGCAGATCTGTTCGGTTTTGGAAGAGTTGTCTCTCCATCGGTTTTAGCTCTTGAATATGTAAAAAACCTCGGAGGACGAACTACAATTAGAAGAGAAGGTATTGGTGTTGTTGCAAGAATTTTCAACGCCAAAAACGAGCTAATAGCGGAATCTTCTCTTTCCTACTGTCCAACTTGTGCAATAGTCAAAGCTGTTATAAAGAACGACGAGATATTCGATCATGTAAAAGAGAAGCTAAAAAATGCTAGAAACACTGGAAAATTGAAGTTTGAACTTGAAGTCGAAAACAGATACGAAGCTAAAGGTGGAGCTGTAAAGGCGAGTATAATCGGAAAAGATCGTGTGCTTGCAGATAAAGTTGTTGGTTGCTGTATCGCATATGCAACAACGAAGGCTGAGATAGCTGCAGGATTAGTTTCGAAGGAGAGTGCGAGAAGATTTAAAGCATATTGCAACCTCTGCCCAATGAAACACTGCTGGATGGAAAAATCGATGGGGGCTGTAGGGAATATAGTTCTTAGCAGATTGTCTGAGATAGGTGTTGAAATAGAAGTAACGGCAGAGGGGTTCATAGTTGCAAAAATACCTGGAGAAGGGATAATCGGCCGTGGTACACTTTGTTCTCTAAGCGCTCTTACAAACATGCTTTTAACATCCGATGCTACAAAACTGCTAAAACCCTCGCCAGCTAGGAGATTTCCAGAAGCTGTAGAGAACAAAAGTGAGGAGAAAAGTTAAAAAAACAAGTTTTTTATACTAGATAATCTTCAAAATTTACCATGCACGTCGTCGTAGTTGGTGCAGGTACGATGGGGCATGGAATTGCTGAAGTTTGCGCAATAGCTGGACATGATGTTACAATGATAGACTTAAATGAGGAGATCCTGAAAAACGCATTAAATAGGATAAAATGGAGTCTCGAGAAATTTGAAAGGAAAGGACTTGCAACTTCCGAAGTTTTCTCAAGGATAAAGGCTACAACAAACATTGAAGTAGCAAAAAATGCAGATTTTGTAATAGAGGCTGTTGTTGAGAGAACAGAGGTAAAAAAAGACGTTTTTAAAAAATTGGATGAAATATGCAGGGAGGAGGTTATACTCTCAACAAATACATCTACTATACCAATTAGTGACATAGCTTCAGCAACGAAAAGAGAAGAAAAGGTTATAGGTCTGCATTTTTTCAATCCTCCAACTTTGATAAGGTTAGTTGAGATAATAAAAGGAGAAAAAACCAGCGAAGATACATTGAAAAAAACTATTAAATTTGCCGAAAATATTGGAATGGACTACGTTGTCGTCAAGAGGGATGTTCCGGGATTTCTAATAAATAGAATAAACGTAAGAGTTATCGCTGAAGCTTTAAGAATGCTTGAAGAATATAAACCAGAAGAGGTTGATTCAGCCCTAATTTACAGGCTTGGCTTCCCGATGGGAATTTTTGAGGTTCTTGATTTCAGTGGAGTCGATGTAGCTTACAACGTGATGCTTGAGATGAAAAGGAGAGGTTTTGAGATCGAAATTCCAAAAATAATAGAGGAGATGGTCAAAGAAGGGAGACTCGGAATGAAAACGGGGCGAGGTTTCTATGAATACGGCGGATTCTATGGAAGGGCCAAAATTCCAAAGAATTTAGCTTACAAAACTAGACCACTAAGGATATTAGCACCAGCTGTTAATGAAGCCGCTTGGATCTTAAGAAACGATGTTGCAAGCAGAGAAGACGTAGATAAAGCTACTGTAAAAGGTATGGGTTATCCAAAGGGAATTCTGAAGTTTGCTGACTCTTATGGATTGGACTTGATATTGGAGATACTTCAAACAAGAAAAGGTCAAACCGGTTTGAAGGAGTACGAACCGGATGAAATGTTAATAAAGATGGTGAGCGAAAACAAGCTCGGAATGAAGAGCGGAGAAGGATTTTACAAATGGAACTATGAGCGTTTAGCCTACAAAACAGTTGAATATGAAAAAAGACACTATTACGCAATCGTAACAATGGCTAGACCAGATAAGTTGAACGCTCTCAATGAGGACATGTGGAAAGAGCTCAAAGAAGCGTTTGAAAAAGCTTTAAGGGATTCTGATGTTCGTGTTGTATTAATAACAGGAAAAGGTAGAGCTTTTTCTGCTGGGGATGATATAGCGGTTATGGGATCATGGGGAAGCTTCATCGATGGTGTAAACTTCTTTGAGAAGGTTGCCATGCCCTATGTGAAGCTTTTAGCTGAATACGAGAAACCAACAATCTCTCTAGTTAATGGAATAGCTTTTGGAGGTGGAATGGAAATAAATCTACTTTTTGATGTAGTTGTTGCAACTGAAAATGCAAGGTTTGCAATACCTGAAGGGCTGATAGGTGCTATACCACCCATAGCATCATCCTTAGGTTTTATAGAGTTAGGAAAGAAGATAGCTTACTATGCTCTCACTGGAGAAGAGATGGATGCAGAAGAGGCAAAAGAAATCGGTTTGGTAGACCTAATTGTTCCATCTGAACAGATAAACGACGTAGCCATCGAACTTGTAGATAAAATTTTAAGAGTTTCACCTTTAGCTGCGAAAGCAATAAAATCAACTATGAACTCTATAAGATCATCCTACAAAGCTTTTATCGAAAGAGGAGGAAAAGAAATAGAACTTTTGATTCCAACAGAAGATTTCAGCGAGGGTATGAGAGCATTTACACAAAAAAGGAGACCAGAATGGAAAGGAAAATAATATAAATTTTTAAGTTTTATTTTTCAATTGTGGGTTGAATTTTCTTTCCAAAAACAACAAAATCTCTTCCCCCCAAATGCAGCAGTATGTCTTTTTTCCAAACTTTGGAAAAGGCTGTCGAATCTGCGTAAGATTCCAAGACCTTCGATATATAAACGACGTGATCTCCTGCTTCAACCTTCTTTTCAACAATACACTCCATGTTTGCTAGACAATCGTCCAAAACGTAAGTTTTAACTTTTTTAGCTCTGCTAACTTTTAATTTGCAGACTGAAATTTTATCAAGCTCTCTTCCACTCTTGGTTCCGGCTATCCAGACGGAATTCACAAGTTCTGGCGGGGGCACATTTACAGTGAACTCGTTAGTTTTTTCAATTATATCGTATGTATAGTTCTCCTTCCATATCGCCACTGCCAACATAAAAGGCTCATCGCATACAGGAGTTATCCAACTGCATGCCATTACGTTTGGTTTTTCACCAGCACAGATAAGTACAACTGGCCGGGGATGCAGTAATCTGTAAGCATCTTCAACGTCCCCCTTCATACTATCTCCTCTCAAAACCTTCTAATAATATTTTCCAAAAACTTGTTCAGAAGAGAACTCACAAACTCCTTTTTCAGAAAGCATAAACAAAATACCCAAGTTTCCAGTAATCATTGGATCTCCTTTGACCTCCTCGATGTCTAAAAGCCAAGAATTTGGGCCAGTACATACTGCACTCTTAACATCTATCACTTCTCTAACTAAACATCCATGGCCGCCATCGTTAAAGACATCTTCAAAGCTAAGTTTTCCCATAACGAATTTTTTAAGCAAGTTTCTAACTGCATCTCTACCTCTTTTCGCAACGACACTTGTATGGTGCTCTAAAAGTGACGTGATTTCATAGTTTTCGTTTATAATTGCTGCCGTTAGATGGGAATTTCCAAAATTTACAAGTAATGCTGGAGGATTCGCAAACAAAGAACAGCCCGCTATCGCTGCAAAAACCGTGTCAACAACGTAAACCTCAGCACTTCTTTTATCTTTTATACAGCTAGCAACATCACGCATCCTGTTGAACTCTGCGGGAATTTCATCGTGCTTAAACATAAGTGAAGTTAGCTTGGAACTTTTCTTTAGAAGTTTTTCGAACATTCTAAATCTGAAAACTCTATTACTTTCTTTTGGTGAGAAACCGTGATCTTGAACAGCAATGGCGTAAATTTCTGGTAAATCGTAATCTAAAGAACTTAGCATTTTTGAATAAAACTCTAAATCTACGTCTTTTGTTTCAAAACTCTCAAATTCGCCTTTTGGTTTTTCAATTTTGACTCCAATTTCTTTTACTTTTTCTAGATTGTCTGAGAATGTTAGAGCTGCTCTTTCATCAGCAAAAACGCGGAAGCCTTTAGAGATATGCTCCTTTACTGCGGAAGTTATAGCCCCACCTCCCATAGTATAGCCGTAGAGAAAAACGTCTTTTTTAAATTTCCTAATTTTTGATGCTAGTATTTTTGTAGGAGAAGGCATTATTGCTTTTGGGCAGTTTCTCAAATTTTTATCTACATAGAGTAAAAAATCTTGCGTACCTGAACCTACATCTAAAGTAAAAATCAGACCAACCACCTCGTACCTTTTGATGTATCTAAAAGTTTTATCCCTTTCTCGGCAAATTCTTTTCGGATTTTGTCTGCGAGCTCAAAATCTTTCCTCCTCCTTGCATCTTCTCTCTCGATTACTTTTTTGGCATCGTCTTCTCTTAACTTTGGAATTCTTTTATATCCTTCAAAAAACCCTAGAACAGAACTCAGCTTCAGAAAACAATCCAAAGTTCTCTCTAGAAGCGCTACATTTAAATCAAAAACTATTTTATTTATATAATTTGCAAAATTGTGCAGTACTGCTATAGCTTTTCTGGTGTTTAAATCGTCATCCATGGCGTTTTCAAAATCTTTAACGAATTCTTCAAGATTTAGTTCTTTTTCCTGGCATTCTCGATCTCCGAAAGTTTTAAGATAGGCGATTTCCATATCTACGGTTAGAAGAGTATTTTTCAACTTTTCATAAGATTTTTTCGCTGATTCCATGGCTTTTTCGGAATAATCTATCGCACTCCTGTAATGGGCTGAAAGTAAAAAATAACGTAATGCCTCTCCCCCAAACTTTTCTACTACATCTCTGATCCTGACGATGTTTCCCAAACTTTTGCTCATTTTTTCTCCATTCACTGTAACAAAATCGTTGTGAACCCAGATCTTTACAGGTTCAAATCCAAAGCGAGCATAACTTTGAGCCCTCTCATTTTCATGATGTGGAAAAATTAGGTCCTTTCCCCCACCATGGATTTCGAAAGGTACACCTAGATAATGTGAAGAAAGAGTAGAACATTCAATGTGCCACCCTGGTCTACCGTCACCCCAAGGAGATTTAAAAACAGCTCCAACCTCATAATCTTCCTTTTTTGCTTTTTTCCATAGTGCAAAATCTTTTATGTCTCTCTTTCTTTCATCAGGCTCAATTCTATGTTTATTGAGTTCTTCCAAACTCATCTTCGAAAGTTCGCCGTATCTCTTAAAAATCGGAACGTGGAAGTAGACATCGCCATCTAAAACGTAGGCGTAATTTTTTTCGATCAGGTCTTGGATGAAGTCGATAATTTCTTTGATATGCTCGCTCACCTTTGGATAAGCATCTGCCGGTTTTACATTTAGCTTTTTCACGTCTTCAAGGTACTCGTTTGTAAACTTCTCTGAAATTTCTCTCCAGCTTTTTTTCTCATCTAAAGCTCTTTTTACAATCTTGTCGTCTATGTCTGTAAAGTTTTGAACAAATTTAACCCTAAAACCTTTGTACTCCAAATATCTGCGAAGAGTATCAAAGACTACCGCGCTCCTTGCGTGTCCTATGTGGGAATAGTCGTAAGTTGTAACCCCACAAACGTAAATTTTTATCTCATTTCCTCTAACTTCTTCATAGGTTCGTGTAAGGGTGTTATATAGCTTCATATTGCTAGAGTAGCTTTTCACCCATCGATTGTATAGCCTGATCTATTGCCATCTTCAAAACTTCTGGCAGCCCTTTTATCTCTATCTCCATGAAACCCCTAACTATCGCTGAAGTAGCCTCATCCCTACTTAAACCCCTTGCCATTAGGTAGAAGATTTCATCTTCGGCAATCTTCCCTACTGCCGCTTCATGGCTAAGTTCTACGTTTGGATGTCTTGCTTCAAGCTCTGGAATAGCCAATATAAAACCATTTTCTGAAAGCATCAATCCTCTGCATTCAAGATGCCCTTTAACTCCTGGAGCTTCCCCAACTATATGTCCTCTGCTGATTATCTTTCCTCCCTTACTGATTGTTCTTGAAACTATTTCAGCACTGCTATTTTCCCCTTTAAGCACAGCTCTTGATCCTACATCTACTTCACTTCCCTCTAAAGCTACGATTACGCTGCTAAAGACTGCTTTTGCGTCTCTATTTAAATAAGCGGTGGGATACATTTGAACGTACTTCACTGGATTAAGTAGGATGTAGTTGCTGATGTAAGTTCCACCATCCTCCACGATGATTCCTGTTCTTGGTCTTACCTCTACATCGTAGTTCCAGTTGTGGATCATTGTAAAACTCAGCTTGGCATTTTTCTTGACGAAAATTTCTGAAACTCCAATATGCATGCCTATTGCAGAACGATGGGATGCACAACCAGATATTATATTTAGCTCAGAATTCTCTTCAGCAATTATCACATTATGAACTTTCTGTTTTCCAGCTTTCTTTAGATAAAGACAGGCCTCAACAGGTATTTCTACCTTTGAATTCGGAGGAGCTCTTATAAAGTATCCGTTGAAATCTTCGCTATCAACCTCCTTGGTGAAATCATCTTGATCTCTCCTTAAAGCTTTCCAGAAATAATCTTTCAGCCAATCGTACTTTTTTAAAGCCTCTCTTATGCTCATTATTTCAACGCCCCGATAGAATGACGCCACAGTTTTAACACTCTGATCTTCCTGCAAGAAGGTTGCAGCCCTTCTCTTTGGATCGAACTCTATGCCAACCTCTTTAAGCCTCTCAACCTCATCACTTTCAAAATTTAGATTTATATCTCCTTCAGGCATTTCTCCATACACCCCTCGTAGCCATACTTTCTGATCTGCCTAAGAATATCTGCTGGATCACCCATACATGCAACTTTTCCGCGATAAAGCACAACCCCATAATCCGCATCTACATAGTCAAGGATGTAACCTTGATGGGTTATTATTATACCAGCCTTTTTTCTTTCATCTTTTTTCTTATTTCTCTCTAAAAGTTCTTTCATAGCTTCTCCGAGCAAAACGATATTTTCAAGATCGACACCGCTGTCAGGTTCATCAAGCATAACAAAATCGGGATTCATAAGCATTAGCTGCAAAATTTCAGATCTTTTTACTTCTCCGCCAGAGAACCCAACATTTACAGCTCTGTAAAGGTGATCTTCAAGCTTCAATCTTTTTGCCATCTCAAAAATATCTTCCTCTCTGTATCCTCCTATTTTTGCACAGTACTTCAAGACATCTATCAATTTCACGCCACTTATTTTTGGCGGTGTCTGAAACGATATTCCCATCCCCATCTTTGCTCTTTCATCGGGAGGAAGGCTTGTAATATCTTTCTTCTTGAATATTACTCTACCGCTAACGATCTTGTAACTCGGATTTCCAATTAGAGCGTTTAAAAGTGTTGTTTTTCCGCTTCCGTTTGGGCCGAATAAAGCTAAAGTTTCTCCCTCTCGTATGTAAAGGTTTACATTCTCAAGAATTCTCCTTCCACCAATCTCTACGCCCAGATTGACAACTCTCAGCATATCCATAGCATCCTTACTTGCTTTTGAAAGTTTTAAAAATTTTCGATAGATGCTAAAATTTTTTAAAATTGGGGATGACTTAGATTATGGGTAGCGACATAGGAGATCTTTTCGAAAAGGATGAAGTAGAGTTAGAATACTTTTCAGGAAAAAAGATAGCTGTAGATGCTTTTAATACTCTTTACCAGTTCCTTTCGACGATAAGACAACCAGATGGAACACCCCTTAAAGATTCACAAGGTAGGATAACTTCTCACCTTTCGGGCATCCTTTATCGAGTTTCTAATATGGTAGAATTTGGAATAAGACCCATATTTGTATTTGACGGCAAACCACCGGTATTTAAAAAAGAAGAGATCGAAGAAAGGCAGAAGAGAAGGCTAGAAGCCGAAGAAAAGTGGCTTGAAGCTGTAGAAAGTGGTGAGGTTTATGCTAAAAAATATGCACAGGCAGCTGCAAGAGTTGATGAGTATGTAGTTAATTCGGCAAAAGATCTGCTGAAATACATGGGCATTCCTTGTGTACAGGCTCCAAGCGAAGGTGAAGCTCAGGCTGCATACATGGCTGCGAAGGGAGATGTAGACTTTACAGGAAGCCAAGATTACGACTCTCTACTCTTTGGTAGTCCAAAACTTGCGAGAAATTTGGCAATAACAGGAAAAAGAAAGCTTCCTGGAAAAAATCTATACATCGACGTAAAGCCAGAAGTTATAGAACTTGCTAAGAATTTGAAAAAACTAGATATAACGAGAGAACAACTTGTAGACATAGCTCTACTTGTTGGTACAGACTACAACGAAGGTGTTAAGGGTGTAGGAGTGAGCAAAGCTTACAAGTATATCAAAAGTTATGGGGATATATTCAAAACGCTTAAAGTTTTGAAGGTTGAAATCGAAAATCTCGAAGAAATAAGGAAGTTCTTTCTTAACCCACCCGTCAGCGACGATTACGAGGTAAAATTTAGAGAGCCAGATTTAAATAAAATTATAGAATATCTTTGTGAAGAGCATGACTTCAGCAAAGAAAGAGTTGAGAAGGCAGCTGAGAAGTTGAAAGCTCTAAAGGCGAGTCAATCTACCTTGGAGAGGTGGTTTTGAATGGAGGAGCACAAAAAGGCTATAGAATTCAAGATAGGTGTAATTACAGTTTCTACCTCGAGATTTAAAAAGTATGGACGAGTTAGGGGTATAAAAAATATTCCCAACGATGACGAATCTGGGAGATTGCTTTTAGAAAACCTTCCAAATGTATGCGAATATCTTTTAGTTCCAGATTCCATTGAAGAGATCAGAAGGGCTGTTTATGAAATTCTTGATGATGTTGATGCACTTGTACTCACAGGCGGTACTGGAATCTCGCCAAAGGATGTAACAATTGAGGCGATTGAACCAATAGTGGATAAAAAAATCGATGGTTTTGGAGAAATATTCAGAACATTAAGCTACAATGAAATAGGTGTCGATGCCATACTTAGCAGAGCTTTTGCGGGAGTTATGGCACAAAAAATCGTTTTCTGCCTACCAGGATCAAAAAAAGCCGTGAAATTGGGAACAGAGATAATAAAAAAGACAATAGTGCACTTGATAAGCCATGCTAAAGGTTTAGCGTAAGAAAGATATTCCCTGCTTTTTCATCAATCTTCTACTCCCACAGAAAGGACAATAGAGGTTTGGAAGATGCATCGGACCAGAATAACTCGTTGTCCTTTTAACTTCCAAATCAAACTCTGAACCACAACGTGCGCAATAGATGTTTTCAAGCTTCATAATCGCATTCCTTCTGTCAGATTAAAACCTTTTTGACAAAACTTTTTAGTCTACTAACTACTTGAGATGTGAAACTTGAGATCGGAAACTTCTACGTGAAAGATGAGGCTCAAACAGATGAAGCTTACGGATGCTACCCAGCTAAAAGACCGATAGAAGAACATATAAGAAAAGGATTCGTCTGCATCGACAAGCCAATGGGGCCAAGCAGTCATGAGGTAGTTGTATGGGTTAGGAAGATCCTAGAAGTTGAAAAAACTGGACATGCGGGAACTCTCGATCCAAGAGTGACTGGAGTCCTACCCGTCTTCATAGAAAATGCAACAAAACTCGTAAAGTTTTTGCAGGAGTCTGGAAAAGAGTATGTCTGCCTTATGCGATTACATGGGGATGTAAAAAAAAGTGAAATAGAAAGAGTAATGAAACTTTTCATTGGTAGAATTTACCAGAAACCCCCTCTTAAGTCGGCTGTAAAAAAAAGGTTGAGAATTAGAGAGATATACAAAATAGATGTGCTGGAAATCGAAGGCAGAGACGTTCTTTTTAAAGTCGAAACGGAATCAGGAACTTACATAAGAAAACTTTGCCGAGATATTGGAGAAGTACTGGGAGTAGGAGCTCATATGCAGGAGCTAAGAAGAACAAAGACTGGAAATTTAACTGAAGACCTCTGTGTGACTTTGCAGGATTTACTTGATGCCTACATCTTCTGGAAGGAGGAGAGGGAAGAGAAGTACCTCCGGGAGATAATAAAGCCGATGGAATTGGCTGTAGCTGATCTGCCAAAGATAGTGGTTAAAGATACAGCTGTAGATGCGATATGTCACGGTGCGGATTTGTCAGTGAAGGGAATTGCCTACATAGAGAAAAATGTTCAGGCAAACAAAATTGTGGCAATCTTTACACTAAAAAATGAGCTGGTAGCAATAGGGAGGGCTCTTTTTGATGCTGAAGATATGCTTAAAATGAACAAGGGAATTGCGGTGGATGTACAAAGGGTGGTGATGGAGAGAGGAATTTATCCCTCAACCTGGAAAAAGGGATGATGAATGTTTTTAAAATAAAGCTCAGGATCCTTAATACAAAAAGGATGAAAGATTAAAACAAATCAACAGCTTTAAGACCTTTCTGAAGCTTTTATCTCTTTTACTTTCTTCACTATCTTTGGCAGCACTTCTCCTGCTTTGCCTATAATAACAACTTCTGCCATGCTATCAGCGTGTGTGGGTTCTGCGTTGATTATTATCAACTTAGCACCGCTTCTTTTTGCCAAAAAAGGAAGTTCTGCTGCTGGATAGACAACAAGGCTGGAACCAACTACGATAAAAACATCACACCTTCTTGACTCCTCCACAGCTTCCATTAAAACATCTCTTGGCAAAGCTTCGCCAAAAAGTACAACTTTTGGTTTTACATAATAGCTTTTGCATTTTTTACATCTTGGTATTTCGTTGCGAATCAAAAACTCACCTACGTAATCCCAAGTATGCTCTTCTCCGCAATCTAAGCATTCCAATCTTTCTACACTACCATGAAGTTCAAGAACTTTTGTGTTTCCTGCTCTTTGATGCAACATATCTATATTCTGCGTAATTACAGCTTTTACTATACCCATCTTCTCCAGTTCAGCAATCGAGTAATGAGCTGGATTTGGTTTAGCTGTAGTTTTACCTAACAAATCTTTAGAAAATTCCCAGAATGCTTTGGGATTTCTTCTAAATCCGTATATAGATGCGACCTCTTCCGGGTTGTATTTTTTCCAAAGACCGTCCTCTCCGCGAAAAGTAGGTATTCCACTCTCAGCTGAAACTCCAGCTCCGGTAAAAACAACTGCATGCTTGGCTTTTGCTATAATACTCGCAGCTAGCTCAATTTTCTCTTCAATCAATTCCATAGTTGTGAAGTGCTACATTAAAGTAAATTTTTTTCGCTATAGATCGAGCAAACTAACCTCACCTTCCTCAACTATTGCAAACGTTTTTCTACCAGTTAAATAACCGCAAAGTTCTCCTGGGTTTATGACTGTGCAATTCTCTCTTTTTTCGATTTTTGCTTTGTGAGTATGTCCGCATATTACAAATATGCCAATCCTACAAAGAATATTCAAAACACTCTGATCGGTTCCGTGATAAACGATACCCCCGGGAAACTCCACTATATCTCCAATCGACCAGCCATAGTCCTCGCAGATCTTTGTTAGCATCTTTCTTTCACCGTCGTTGTTTCCAAATGCAACGTAAAGCTTTTTGTTCAATTTTTTAAATTCTTGGAGTGCAAATGGAGATACTATATCTCCAGCGTGCACAACAAAATCAAAGATCTCGTTTTTTAAGTATTCTAGAAGCTCTCTTATTGCAAAGATGTTGTCATGGGAATCGCTTACAACTACAAATCTCATAATTCTCTGTTCGATCCGGAATTATAAACTTTACAGAACAAACAGTCTTTTTCTCCTAATAGCGGGATAATCTCCAAAAACGTTTCTTTTAACGAATTTTAGCTCTTGAAAATCATAATTCTCAAGAAAAGCTTTTAGATTCTTCAGAAAACATCCTGGTAGCCTAATATTTGCAATTTCAGATACACTGAAAGCAGATTTTATGAAGTCGTATATACTTTCAGCTCTATCAAAGTCTAGACGATTTAAACTTGGTAAATTTTCTCTGTAGACTGATACTGGCTGAATAAAAAGTTCATCCACTTCAGCAGCTATTTTTGCAATATCTACAAGCTCAGAATCGTTTATACCTGGCAGATATACTGTCCTGACAATAGTGTAGGCAAATCCACTAACTTTTTTCAAGTTTTCCAGTACCTTTGGAAATGCATCTACACCACAGATTTCTGCATACTTCTCCCTTTTACCTGCACTTATGCTTATCATAACTATATCTGCCCTTCCATCGAGGATTTTAAGATCGTAAGTTCCGTTTGTTTGGATATCAATTCTTACCTCTCCGAAAATCTTTCTAAGTTCATCTATTATCCTCGCTACTTCTTTTTCTCCACTTGCGAACGGCTCTCCGTATTGAGAAATGGTTATAACCTTTGGATTCATTTCTCCGTAATAACCCGGCTCTGGAACTGTCTTGCTCCTCTCCGCAACTCTTGAATAGCAAAAAATACAGTTTAAATTGCATTTTTTTGTTATTTCGTAGCTTGGATGATGTTTTGGATCTTCTATTGAGTCATCTATACCTTCACAGAATTTGCAATGCTTTGAAAATTTAACATTTTTTATAAATTCTTCTAAATCATTCATATATGATCAAAGAGCTTTAAAATGTATTCCGAAAGTTTGATAGCATCTTCTTTGTTCTTCATTATCGTGTTAGTAGCAAATATCTTTTCAGAAATGAGCTTTGAATCGCTTTCATGAACAATTAAAGCATCAAGAAAGTCTTTGTAGATTTCAAAAACCCCTCTAGGGGAAACTTCGTATCCCTTAGCTTTCATGAACTTCCCTGCAGGGCCACTATAAGGCTGATTGCCGATAATTGGTGATACTGCAACAACCTTCTTCTCTTTCAAAATTTCTACAAAATTTTCAACAGTTAATATTGGCGTTATACTCGTAATTGGATTGCTCGGACCTATTAGGACTTCATCCTCTTTTCTTAATCTCCTCTTAACCTCCTCCGGTATCTTTGCTTTCTCGATGTTTTTGAAGTAGACGTCCAAAACTTCTGGTTCACCTTTATTTTTTACCCAGAATTCCTGAAAGTGCATTTCTCCTTCTTTGGTTACAATAATCGTTGCAACCTCCTCCTCGCACATAGGAAAAATTGCATTTTTTACACCGAAGGCTTTTGATAAAACCCTCGTCGCTTCACACAAACTTGCACCTTTCCGAAGCATTTCGCTTCTTAATATGTGCGTGGCCCTATCTCTATCTCCAATTCTAAGCATCTCATCGAATCCAAGCTTTTTTAAAAATTCATGGGTTACAAAAGTGTCGCCCTTTATACCCCACCACTTCTCATCATCAATGATCTCAGCTATCGCATATATTACTGAATCTATGTCTGGACAGATCTTGTTTCCGGCTACCCAAACATCTTCAGCAGTATTTACAACAACCCAAAAATCTGTAACTTCTTTTAACCCTCTTAGAAGTTTAGGTGTTCCTGTTCCTCCAGAGAGTACCAACATAGTTATCTGAACGGAATTCCAAACTCTTCTATGCTTTTACCTGACGATAAAAGCTCCTTTAAAGCTGAAATCAGCTGCGAAATTTGAATTCTAACCTGCTTAGTTGTATCTCTATCTCTTATTGTTACAGTGTCATCTTCAAAGGTCTGGTGATCTACAGTAATGCAGAAAGGTGTACCTATTTCGTCATATCTTCTGTATCTCCTACCTATACTTCCAGAATCATCGTATTCAGTGTAAAACCCAGCAGATTGAAGTAGTTCAAGTATTTCAAGAGCCTTTGTTGTGAAAGGTTCTTTTGATAGCAAAGGTAACACAGCCACTTCTACCGGAGCTACAACTCTCTTCAATCTAAGGACCTTTCTCTCTTCTCCATCCACTGTATCTTTATCAAAAGAATGCTCTAAAACCGAATATGTGATTCTATCAAGACCAAAGGATGGTTCAATCACATGAGGGACTATCTTTTCACCACTAACTTCCTCCTCCACTTCCTGAATTTCAAAAAACTCTTTTGATATTCTTAATACTTCACCATCAACTTTAACTTCAATGAATTCAGGATCTTTTTCGATTTCAATTTCAGAAAGCTTTTTAGATATTTCTTTAGCTTTTTCTCTAAAAGCGGGCCCAATTTTGTTCATCTTCGGAATTGCTTTTCTTTTTTTAACTTTAATTGGATTCTCGTAAGGTATAAAAACTCGCAGATCTTCGCCACTATGTTTTATGTGCTTGTTCAAATCGTAATCTGTTCTATCGGCGATTCCCACAATTTCTGTCCAGCCAATACTTAAAAGTACTTCGGCATCCCAGCAATCTGTAGCATAGTGGGCTCTTTCATCATCCTTGTGCTGTCTAAACCGTAGTTTTTCATCCTTTATCCCTATCTCAAGCAAAAATCTTCTGGTCTTCCCAATAAAATACGCTAGTAGCTCATGGGCTATTATACCCTTTTCAACAGCTTCTTTTAACGTAATGCGATGTTCTACATCAAATTTATCTAGAAGTCTTACTACATCGAAGGCGTACTTTTTGAAATTTTCATGTCTTTTCTCTCCCGGATGCACGAAATACTCAAGCTCTGCCTGATTGAACTCCCTAAGCCTTATCATTCCTTGTCTAGGACTTATTTCATTTCTAAACGCTCTTCCAATCTGCGCAACCCCGAAAGGAAGTTTATCTCTGAAGTAGCTTAAAAGTCTCCTAAAATCTATAAAAATACCCTGGGCCGTTTCTGGGCGTAAATATCCTTTTCTACCTTTTCCTGGCCCTATACTTGTACTAAACATCAGACTTATAGGAGCAGGGTCTTTGAAATCCCCGCCGCATTCACATTTTACATTGTAGTATTCCAAAGCTTCCTTTATCGCATTCAAACTTCCCTCCACTTCTATTCCGAGCTTTTCTTTTATGTAATGATCTGCCCTGAAAATCCGATTGCAGTTTTTGCACTCAATTGCTATGTCGTTGAAACTTGTGGCATGGCCAGAAGCTATAAAGACCTCTTCAACGCCTATAAGTGGTGTATCTATTTCTACAGCTCTTTCTTCAACAACAAACCTTCTCCTCCATATGTTCTCGATCTTCCTTCTTAGGTTGTTTCCAAGAGGAGCATAATCTATGAATCCAGCCATTCCGCCATATATCTCAAAAGATTGCCAAATAAACCCTCTTCTCGTAAGCATCTCCATTAACTCACTCATACGCTGCACTGCTACATGCAACTTAAAAATGTTACACTGAGCCCAAAATGAAACGGAAAATATTAAGTTTTTATCCTCTCCGGCTTGAAGCCCTTTTTGATCAGCAGATCCCTAACACGCTGTACATGGTTGCCTTGCAGTTCAATCACTCCATTCTTAACCGTTCCCCCGCAAGCGAGTTTGGACTTCAAAAACCTTGCAAGTTCTTCCAAATTTATCTCAGCTGCATCTATGCCTTCGATCAGTGTTACCTCCTTTCCGTATCTCCTCTTCGAAACTTTTATCGTTATGTACTGCTGCTCCTTCGCTACCTCTTCGCACACACACAGATCTTTCGGCAGTCCACAAACCGGACAAATCTCCGTCATCCTCTCTTTATACCTCCTTTTTACAGAAATTTGAAATTGAAGATTTTAATCTTTCGGTTATTTGCAATACCTATCATGTGGTAAGCTGTTTAAGTTTTTGGTAAAGAAGTGGCAAAAATAAACCAACGTCCGTCACTATTCCTACCGCCTGATGCGTACCTCTATCCATCAGTTTTGTAACAGTCGCTGGATTTATATCAACGCATACCGTCTTTACTGTAGAAGGCAGCAAGTTTCCGACTGCAATACTGTGGAGCATGGTGGATAACATCATCACCATGTCGACGTTTCTTAGAGCTTCCTTCATTTTCCTTTTAGCTACCATTACATCCGTTATTACCTCTGGAAGTGGGCCATCGTCTCTTATTGAACCTGCCAAGATGAAAGGTATACCCTTTTTAACACACTCGTACATTATCCCCTCTCTTACTATTCCATTCTCCACAGCCGCCTTTATTCCACCTGCAGCTATTATCTTGCTTATCGTGTAGAGGTGATGCCTGTTTCCTCCAGGTACCGGTCTGCCAGTTTCGATGTCCATGCCAAGTGAAGTTCTAAAGAGGGCTATTTCAATGTCGTGAACTGCGAGCGCGTTACCAGATAGAAGGACATCAACAAACCCATCTCGAATCATGCTAGCTAAAGCATCTCTTGCAGCTGTATGATTTACAGCAGGCCCAGCCACCACCGCTATCTTTCCGCTTCTTTTCTTTATTTCCAAGATGTCCATCGCTATATCCTCTATTATTTTTTCTGTAGGTCTTTCAGAAGATACTTTTCCACCCATAAATTCGAAGTATGTGGATTTTCTTGGCCTTTCGGGCGGTACAACCCTTACACCCTTTTCTCCAACAACAACCAAGTCTCCCTTTTTAACTTCATCGATCGGCACGCATAGAGCTCTTCCGTTCCTTATAACAATTACCCTGTCCATTGAGATGTCTTCCACAGCAAGCCATTCATCCCTGTATCTTACAAATGTCGGATGGTTTGTGGTAACGTAGAATTTTTCTGGTAGAACTTTATCTGCTGGAGCTTCTGACAATTCAACATCTTCGACATCCGGCATCCTTGCGCCCAACTTATGAAGTTCCTTAAGTATTCTTTCAAGATGGGCTTCATCCTTCCCCATCACGAGGAGACGAGCATAGCTTGGATCGTGCTTTCTTCTGCCGATTCTAAACTCAAGTACTTCAAATTCACCATCAAGATCGAGGATCTTGTCGAGGACCTTCGGTAATATCATCGAATCTATCAAATGGCCTTCGAATTCAACTTCAACTGCTTTCATCAAATCACCCCTATCTTCTTTAAATAATTCAGTGATTCTAAGATGGCCTTCTCTTCTCTAGTTTCAATGGTAAGATAGCCATCGTAGTCATTTAAAAATTTTTTAATATCCACTTTTCCTTTTCCAAGAGCAAGATGTTCATCCTTTTCGCCGTTGTTGTCGTGGATGTGCATGTTTACAACCCTTTCAAAGTTTTCTATGAAGAAGGGGTTCTCCTGAACGTTGTAGTGCCCTATGTCGAGTGTTAATTTTAGTTCGGTTTCTGAGATTATCTTCTGAAGAGCTCTCCTTAGCCCCCCATCTACAAGAATCGTGTTCTCAAGTGCTAGAGGCACGTTCGAATTTTTTACAAAATTGTAAAGTTCTTCTAAGAGTACTTTTTCATTGTGCTGCTCAAAAAGCTCTTTATCAAAAACGAACCTGCCGTTGGTTATAAATCCAGGGTTCCATCCGATGTGGAATGTAACTAGTTCGGCACCACTTTTTTCTGCGAGTGAGCACACTTCTGCAAGTTCTTTGTAGCTTGCATTTCGCATATTTTTGCTAGTAGATATAAAATTCGTGCTATTTGCCGGAGCATGGATGAGAAGATCTACATCGTAACTCCATTTCAGTTCTATGAGTTCTGCATAACTTAAGCTTTCTATGGAATAGTAAGGATGGTCCATTAGAATTTCCAAATGGTCGAATCCGTTGTTTGCAGCGAATTCAAAAGCTTCTTTAGGTTTTTGTTTTATATCTGGCTGAGTTCCGATTTTCATAATTCTATCATCGTTCCTATACCTTCTCTTGTGAACAACTCCAGCAATATCGCATGCTTGCGCGAGCCATCTATTATGTGTGCTTTTTCGACTCCACCTTTAAGTGCTCTAATAACTGCCTCCACCTTTGGTCTCATTCCCTCCTTGATTGTCCCTTCAGCGATCAATTTTTCGAGTTCGTTTAATTTTATATATTTTATTAAACTTTCTGGATTTTTTGGATCTCTCAAAATTCCAGGAACGTCTGTTAGCATTATAAGTTTTTTAGCTTTAATAGCTGCTGCTATGTCTCCTGCAACTGTATCGGCGTTTAAATTGTAAACCTTTCCATTTAAATCTGAAGCTACTGGAGAAACAACTGGTATATACTCGTTTTCAAGCAAAATATCTAAAATCTGAGGATTAACTAACTCCGTCTCACCCACATAACCCAAATCTACGATCACTTCCTCTTCGCCTTTCCTCATCTTCATTTGCTTCTTTTTAGCTATCAAAAGCAATCCGTCCTTACCACTAAGTCCTACAGCTTTTCCACCGTTTCTTATAAAAGTCGTAACTATCTCTGAGTTTGTTTTCCCATCAAGTACCATTTCGACGACTTCCAAAGTTGCCTCATCCGTCACCCTCAGTCCCTCTACGAACTTCGGTTTTATTCCAAGTTTTTCCATTTTTTCAGTTATCTCTGGTCCACCTCCATGCACAACGACTGTTTTTATCCCAACGTAGTTTAGCAGCAGTATATCCTTTATCGTGTCTTCAAGCATCTCTTTGTCTACCATCGCATGTCCGCCGATCTTTATAACCATCTTCGTTCCATGAAACTCCTTTATGTATGGTAGCGCTTCTACGAGTAGTTCAACGTTTTCCATGCTCTTAGTCAGAACACAGTAATTAAATTTTAGTAGTGATGTGAATACCAAACCGCAAGTTATTTATGAATCGCAAAATGAAAATCCTGAAGGGGGTGAAATGTTGCCAGAAATTGAGGTGAAGGGCAAAAAACTCAGGTTAGATGATGATGGATTTTTACAGGATTGGAAAGAATGGAACGAAGAAGTTGCAATCGCTCTCGCAAAAGATACAAGGTTCAGCGTGCAGCCGATTGAGCTAACGGAAGAGCATTGGAAAATAGTAAGATATCTAAGGGAATACTATCTGAAGTACGGTGTAGCACCACCTGTAAGGATGCTTGTGAAATTCTGCAAAAAAGAGATAAATCCCGAATGTAACCTTCAATATATCTACAGACTATTTCCCCAAGGACCAGCAAAAGATGCTTGCAGAATAGCTGGCTTACCTAAGCCGACTGGTTGTGTTTGAGTTGTTTTCAGATTAATTAAATTTCAAAAAGTTTAAATTACTTTGCGTACATTACCCTTTCTATGGACGAATTTGACGAATATATGGTTTGCGATGACGAGGTTGAAGTAGAAGGCGAAGACGAGCTCAAACTTGCTGAAGTTTACAAGCTAGCTGAAAAATTAATTAAAGCACTTGAAGAAATAAAAAGTTTTGAGCTAAGAGAGGCTGCAGCTCTCATGTTGATAAAAGAGCTTGTTAGCGAAGATAAAGTCCTCCTAGGTTTAGCCACAAAAATGCTTCAAGACATCTGCTATGGGTTTGAAGATAAGTACGTAAGCTAAACCCTATACTATTATTTCTTCTTTAGATTTTTTAATAAAATTGAGTAGTTGAAAACCAACAGTCCGAAGACCAAATTCATGTGATACGTTATAATTCTCCAAATAGCAACAGTTATACCCAGCAGTCCGCTGTGTATGAAAGCGGAATAAAGGTAAGCCATGCTTGTTTCTGCTATCCCGCTACTTCCAGGTGTTAAGGGGAGGAGAGAAACGATCGTAATTATAAGTTGGGCTGTATAAGAGTAGAGGAAATATGGATCACTACTAAAAGCAAGAAGCAGGATAGATGGAATTGAAAACTCGATGCTCCAGATTACAGCTGTCAAAAAAATAAGAAAAGAAAGATCTTTTTTTCTTCTCGTGATCCTAGGTACAGCGCTTCTGAATCTACACATGTTTTCTTGGAACTTAAAGCTCCAGTATTCTGCTCTTTTACTAACCCTTCCCAAAAAATTTTCAATAAATTTGGCTGCCTTGCTTATACTGTTTTCATCCTTGAGAATTAGATACAAAATACCCAAAAAAACCAGTATTGCAACCACAAAAACCAGTGTTATCTGCATTCCAAGCTTTAAACTGAAGCCAGTAAAGATCGCAAAAACCGGTAAAGCAAAAGAAAAGAATATCGCATCTAGCATCCTTTCCGCTAGAACAACAAAGGCAGCTTCACCAGTGTTAACACCGAAATCGTTCAACATCTTAGCTCTAACAGGTTCACCTCCAGCAGAAGATGGCGTTATAGCCGCTGCAAACATACCGGAA
Source organism: Archaeoglobales archaeon (assembly GCA_030055525.1). Lineage (GTDB taxonomy): Archaea > Halobacteriota > Archaeoglobi > Archaeoglobales > Archaeoglobaceae > WYZ-LMO2. Next base: position 226,966 of record JASFYJ010000001.1, read on the forward strand.
ATTGTAATTCTCAGCGAATCCTTAAAACTTACAAAGTATCCAAGATTTTTTACAATAAATTTTATTCTTAAGGCCCAGAAAATCCAGAAGAAGAACTGTGCTATCACAGCTAATATTACGTACAATGGGTTGGCATTTTTTATAGCACTCCAAGTTATCTCGCTCTTCGTGGTTTCGAAGATAATTAGCATGCATACTACACTTATTATTACTCCCACTATGGCAGCTTTGTAATTCATACTATCTCTTCTCTCCTTCGGTGAACTTCCTCATAACATCGTGCTTTGTTACAATGCCGATGATCTCTCCATTTCTGGCAACAAGTACAGCAGGAAATTCGAGCAGTAATTTCATTATTGTAGATATTCCTGATTTCTCATCTACTACTGGAAAGGGTGTCTCCATCACGTTTCTGATCTTTGCCTCAGTGTCCCCTTCCTCGAAAATGAACTTCATTAATCTATTCTCTGTTACGCTCCCCACAAGTTTTCCATTCTCCAAGACCGGAAGTTGTGAAATTCCGTGCTCAAGCATGAGATTTACAGCGTTCTTTATGCTTTCTTCAGGTGAAACAGATATAACAGGGGATTTCATTATGCTTGTAACTTTCATAGATCCTTCGATGTCTTCTAGGACCTTTAGTATTCTTTTTACTAGAGATAACTTCGGATCGAATTTTCCCGATTCGAGTTTTGCTATTAGCGGTTGACTTACACCTACGAGTTCTGCAAGTTTTTTTTGACTTATTCCAAGCTTTTTCCTCTTCTTTTTTATTTCCTCCACCTCTGGGAACATCCTAAAGAACGTTTTTTTTGAACGTTATAAATTTAGCTGTATTCTCTCCAAGTTTTTCCACACTTCGTACAGCGATAAAAACGAACCTCAGGCTCATCTGCAGCTCTTAACTGTCTAATCCACCAATATGCCTCGTTATTTCCACATGCAGGGCATACTGCTTTAGTAGTTGGCAATGTTTGTACATTAATGTCCTCTATTACTGGAACGTCTTCGTTCTTTTTCTTTGATTTAATTACTAAGGTCTCCTTACTGTCGCTTTCTTTCTCGTAACCACACTTTCTGCAAATGGCTTTTCCGCCAACGTAGAACATTATACTTTTACATTTTGGACAGAACTCCACGCAGGATCACCTCTGCATCTTTTAACATTTTTTCATGATCGAACGCCAACTTTGGAAGAGAATCAAGGTTGAAGAGGGCCACCTCCTTTGCATCACTCCCGGCCTTGAGTTCTCCTCCTCTTGGAAGAACTACAAAGCAAATGGATACAAAGTGTCCTCTTGGATCTCTTTTTGGATCTGAATAAACCCCTACAAGTTTGTAAATTTCTCCCTTCAATCCAGTTTCCTCTTCAACCTCTCTAAGCACCGCATCTTCTACCCTTTCTCCATACTCCACGATTCCTCCAGGTAGGGCGTAGTAACCTTTGTACGGATCATTCAATCTTCTAATCAATACTATCTTTCCCTCGTAAGGAATTATCGCATCCACAGTTAAAGTTATGCACCTCATAGTTTCAAAGCTCATTAGACAAACAATCTACTACGCTTCATATACCTTTTTGCTTTTTTAAGACTCCAACTTACCTCACCCACCCTCGATATCTCATGTGCATCACTGCCGATTGAATAGTAAAGACCAGCTTCATCGCACATCATCAGAAAATCAACATCTGGACATTTATGCAATGAATTTATCTCCACAGCCACTTCAGCGTTCTTCATAGCATCTACCAGCTTTCTGTCCAACTCTTCAATTCTACTCTCAAACCCAAAAATTGGTGAAAAAACGTGAGCAACTACGTGAACTTCGTATGTTTCTACGCATTTTATAATTCTCTCATAATATTTTAAACCATCCAAATTGCTGTGTATAGAAGCTATTACGATGTCAAAATCGAAGTCTGGCAAGTATATCTTACCATCCTCTTCTATGTCACACTCTATACCGCTGTATATCTTGACTCCAAAAGCTGAAGAGGCATCATCTATCTCCTCTTGCCTCCTTTTCGCCTTTCTTTCGTTAAAACTGTTGTGGTCAACTATAGCGATCTTTTTCAAATTCTTTCTCTTAGCGATCCTCGCAATCTCTGCAATACTACCTTTCCCATCTGAGTAGTTTGAATGGATGTGTAGATCTATCATAATTTTAACTTCACAAAGTTTATCATGGGTTCCACTAGGAACTTCGTATATTCAAGGATGCCCCTACCCTCGCTTAAAATTCCAACTTGCATGTTTTTCCCAACGAAAATGGCGTAGACGATTCTGTCATCCACCAAAAAAACTCCGTGTGAGGCGCCAGTTTCTAAAGTCCATTTCAATATTTCTTCATTCTTTTTGAAGTCATAGCATTCAGTGAATTTATAACTGCTTGCGTTTGATGAGATCAGCAAAACTCTGCATTTTGCCATGGCCAAGATTTTTCCCATCTCTTCTGATGTATAAGATAAAACAGCCAAAATTTCGTTCTTCGCCTCTGAAACTATCTCCTTTAGTTTCTCAATCATCAACTCGTTTCTATAAATTTTAATTACATCAACCTCGGTTGTGAACCTTGGCAACTCTTTTTTGATGTACTCTAAATTCTCGTTAACTCTTCTGGACAACACAGAAATTATCTCGTCACTGCTTAGAGATTTGAATTTTGTAGGTTTTCCAAAAGCTTCAACCAAACCTTTGCTAATTAAGGAGTTCATGACGTCGTAAACTGAAGTCCTCGGAATACCGCTTACTTCTGCTATCTCCTTAGCGCTCAGCACGCCTTTTGAGATCAAGGCTATTAAAGCTCTCGCTTCATAATTACTAAGCCCAAAGTTCTTCAAAGCATCAACCAAGTCCATCGATTTCTCGAAGATCGCAAGGTATATATATCTTAGTAGTTTCTACCACGACAGGTGGTTCGATGAAAAACGCCCTTGCAATCCTGCTAATATTGATTGCGCTAATAGTGGTTCCCGCTGGAGCGCTGGAGTACGAAGATAAGCCAAACTTGGCAATATCAAGCATAACTGTGTTCAAAAAAACAATCCAACAAACACTTCCTACAGATAGAGTTGAGAGAGGAGAAAACCTTGTTAGCATAAGTGTTTACAACAATGCACAGATGAAAAACTTGAAGTACGAAAACGAGCAGGAAGCGATGTTCTTTTCCGATGAAAGTGCAATATTTACTGCCTATAAGATAAAAATCGAGCTTATTGGCGATGAAGATATCGAAGTATTGACACCCGCATTTGAGATACCAGCGATGAAACCTATGCAAAGGGAAACACTTACCTTCATTGTAAAAGTAAAGGAAAATGCAAAAAGCGGGGAACATGAACTAAAACTGAAATCAACTTTCTATAGAATAGATTCTGTGGATATGACACCTTTCGGCGAAATGTTGGTTCCAAAGTCCTTCAGCATTACAGAAAGCTACTTGGTTACACAAATTGCTAACAAGACTATTTCAAATACAACTAGTTACGAATACAAACTCAAGCTTCAGGAGTATGAGATAACCTTTATCGAAGTAGAAAACGAGATACCCGTAAAGCTTCGTGTTGAAGATAGGGTGAAGCTTGAAGTAGTTGAAGTCACGCAAAGCGAAATACTGAGTTTAGGAAAGGGAGAAATAAGGATGAAAATCAGAAATGCTGGAGACTACAATGCTGAAAAAGCTTATCTTGTCTTAAAAATGCCTGCTGGATTTGAAGTTTCTGGAAAAATCGAACAGAGTACTTCAACCATACCAATGCAGATGTACGCAATGTACGGCTTGACATCAACGATTTCTCAAAGTAGTACATCATCCTCCGAAACTACTGTCTACATTGGAGATCTACCCGCTGGCGGCTATGCTGAAACGACAGTTAGATTCAAGGTAAAAACTGGAGAAGCTGGAAACTATACTTTAAGAGTAAAGCTATACTACTTAGATGAGTTTGGAAACGTTAAAGAATCGAACGAAGTTCCAATAGGAGTTAAAGTTGGTGAAAAGCCAAAGATCAAAATTGAGGGTATTGAAAGTGGTGTCTACGTTAACTCAGCCGGCAAGGTTGTTTTGAAATTCACATCGTCAACAAATCTTAAAGACGTTAGCGTAAAACTCAGTACGAGCGATCCACTTTCTGTTTTAAGTTCTGAAAACTATATCGGAGATTTAGAAGCGGGGAAAAGCTACACCGCAGTTTTTACTGTAAAAGCAAGTAGCTGGGCTGAAGCAGTAGTTTACCCAGCGGAAGTTGTACTAAAGTTCAAATCTGTCGATGAGTACTTCGAACTCGATCCTCTAAAGGTTGGAATAGCTGTTAATCCAAAGATAGAGCTTTTAGTTGAAGATGTAGCTGAGATAAACGCCGGAGATGAGAAGATAGTGACTTTTACAATAAAAAATGCTGGAAATTTAACTCTTAGAGATGCAACGGCGAGAATAACGATAGTAGATCCATTCAGCTCAACAGATGATTCAGCCTATATAGGGGACTTAGCTCCAGGTGCTTCAGTTGAGGCTAAGTTCAAATTAAGTGTTGATAGAGAGGCTACACCAAAACTCTATGCCTTGAACCTGGAAGTTAAGTACAAGGACGCACAAGGTAATTGGGCCTACAGTGAACCCGTCAAGGCACTTATAAATGTCAAACCCGCACAATTCCCATATCACCTTCTTGCTCTGATTGGAATAGCTGTGATCGTAGTTATAGTAGTTTACATGAAGCGTAGAAAGTGAAGGAAGTATGGAAGAGTACCTAGGAAGGTTGGCGAAGTTCGTAGCAGAGAGGCCAGGATTGGTAGTATCTGTCGTAGCCTTAATACTAATTTTTTCAGCTATCTCCGCTCAAAACGTTTCAATGAGCACAGGTACTGGTTCGATGTTTCCAAAGGATAACCCAATATACCTGCAATACAAGATGTATGAGAGAAACTTTGGTGTTGGTGCACAAAGTTTATTCATCTTAATAAAAGGGGATAGAGTAATAAGCAAAGAAGTTTACGATTACATGCTTCAACTACAGAACAGAATAGAGCAGATCGAAGGTGTCGGTGCTACAACCTCGCCAGCATCAATTATTGTTGCATTTAATGGTTTTTTACCAGATAGTGATGTTGAGTTAGAAAAGCTAACTGAAACATATGCATCAAATTTAGCACCCAAACAAACTTTGGCACTCATAATGATTCCACTTAAAACTTCAGATGTTGACATGCAAAAATCGATAGCAAAGCAGATAGAAAAAATCATTGAGTCGACCTCGTTACCACCAGGTGTAGCCCTTGAACTTACGGGCTCCGCAGCTCTAAGCGTTCAGCTAGAAAGAGAGATAATGAAAAGCCTTGGAGTTACAATGACTGTATCGATTCTATCCATGGTCCTGATACTCTACATAACATTCAGCGGAGCTGTCAGAAGAAAGGTTACAGCATTTGCACCGCTTATAATTTCAGTGATGTCTGTACAAATACTCTATGGCTTGATGCCTCTAATGGGTATTCCCCTATCTGAGCACACAAATGGAGCCTTACCGATGCTTATAGGCCTTGCAATAGAGTACGGAGCACAACTTCAGAATAGATACGAGGAAGAAAGAAGAAAAGGCAACAAACCAAACGAGGCTGCAGTTATAGCGACTACAAGAACCGGATTGGCAATAATTATGGCCCTACTAACTACGATAGTTGGATTCATGTCCATGTTGGCTCCGGGCATTCCAGCTATGTCAGATTTTGGTATAATCGCATCTTTTGGTCTGATACTAGCTTACATACTCACTATAACTTTCCTACCTGCAGCACTAAAGTTGCTGGACGAAAAAAATCTTTTAGAAAATAACAACTCTGCAAAAGCGAAAAATAAGAAAGTTAAAGAGTTAGGTTATTTGGAAAAGTCTCTGGAAAGTATTGCAACTTTTACAGCAAAAAGACCGCTTGGAATCCTTGTTGGTACAACTGTAATTGTCATTCTTGGCCTTTACGCTTCACAGTTTGTTGAACTTGAAACAAACTACAACAAGTACATACCTCAAGATCTACCATCGATAGTGAGATTCAAGGAACTTGAAAGAACCGTCGGTGGGCAGGCGGTTTATACGCTCGTGTTGAATATAGATGAGTTAAATTCCGAAACTCTTGAGAAGATAAAAGAACTTTCAGATTATATAGTCTCTAGAGAAGAGCTCGTTTATGACTACAACTCCCTGACTAAGCTCGTAGATGATGTTGCAAAAAATTACGACTTAAAAGTTTCAGATCGATTGATTAACAAGGTTATTGAAGCTGCTGGAGAGAAGCAGCTTGCGATGTACATATCGGGAAATCAACTTGCAGTTCATTTCTACTCCGATGCCGATACGCATTCAGAATACATAAAGCTTTATGATTCCTTGAAAAAAGATGTACGCTTTTACGGATTCTACGATTACTACATAACTGGCTCACCAGTGCTTTTTGGCGAGATGGGTAGAATAATGATAGATGGACAGACAAAGATGACCTACGTAGCATACTTCCTGATTTTAGTTCTCCTTCTCTGCATTTACAGATCGATAAGAAAGGCTATCGTTCCGCTGATCGCAATAACTTCAGTTATAGGAGTAATGAACCTTATAATGTTCGTTTTTGGAGTTAAGCAGACCATGATGTCTATAGCTTTAAACAGCATAACTTTAGGTCTTGGAATCGACTTCTCGATCCACATTTTAGAGAGATATTTTGAAGAGAGAAGAAATCTCGACCCTATAGCTTCAGTAAGAAGAACTATCGAAAGAACTGGAAAAGCAATAACCACTTCAGCTTTAACAATGGCAGGAGGTTTTGGGTCACTAATGTTCTCATCTTTTCCGATATTGAGGGACTTTGGATTCATAGCTCTTGTTTCGATCTTATTCAGCCTAATTGCAGCACTTACAGTAGTTCCAGCATTCCTCATAGTTACTGAGAGAGTTTCCAATAAAAATATATTTAGGATCAACAACTCAAAATCATGAAGTTCGGAATGCTAATATCTCCACCTCTGCAAAGTATTGAGAGAGCCTTAAAAATTGCTGAAATGAGCGAAGAGGCGGGTTTTGACTCTCTGGTGGTTCCGGATCATACACTGATGGTTCCCCCAGGATATACGCCAAGCGCGATGGTACTACTATCTCTTTTAGCCTCAAAAACACAGAAGGTATCAATAGGCACCGGAGTTACAGATGTCGTGAGGTACCATCCATCTATACTAGCCCAATTTTTCGCAACACTTGAAAATATCGCGCCTAGCAGAATATTTCTCGGCTTGGGTGCAGGAGAAGCGATGAACATAAAACCCTTTGGGATAAATTGGGAAAAACCTCTTTCCACGTTAAGAGAGGGAATAGAAGTTATAAAAAAGCTTTGGAGTGGCGAAAGATTCAGTTATGATGGAAAAGTGTTTAGGATGAGGGATGCCTTTCTTCAGGTGAAACCTACAAGTAAGATGCCGATATATCTTGGCGCCAACGGAAAGAAAAGTCGAGAACTTTGTGGAGAGCTTTGCGATGGCTGGATGCCTATAGCTGAGACTCCAAAGACTTACAAAGAAAATCTAGAGGATGTAAAGCGTGGAGCTGAAAGAGCTGGAAGATCTATAGATGAGATAGATACCGCACTCCAGATATACACTGCAATCGATGAAGACAGAGATAAAGCTATCCAGAGAGCACGTCAATTTGCTGGCGTTATATTTTCAGCTATTGAAAAAGCAGAACAGGCAGGTTACAATGTGGATATACCGAAAGATATTTCAAAAAAGTTCTATTTTGATCAGTTACTTGTTAGGGATGATATGCTGATTCAATTTCTTCATATGTCTTCTTACGCGACAGATGAAATGATAGAAGACTTCTTCATAGCCGGAAACCCCCAAGATTGTGAACAGAAAATTGAAGAGTTCAGAAAAGTTGGAGTGAAGCATCTGATGATTATAAATGTTGGGCCAGATCCAAAGTTTGTTTTGAAAGTTTTCAAAGAGAAGGTAATACCAAGTTTTCGATGAGGCTGCAGAAGGAAGATCGACATCAGTATGTTGAAAGACACTAAGCACCCCCTTAATCAGTCGAAACTATTTTTAAGCTTAAACCTATGCTTCAATACGATGTCTGAACTGGTTGTGTACATAAACGGAGAGTTCGTTCCAGAGAGCCAAGCAAAAATTAGTGTCTTTGATCACGGTTTTCTCTACGGAGACGGAGTTTTTGAGGGGATAAGAGCTTACAACGGCAAAATTTTCAAATTATGGGAGCATTTGGATAGACTTTATGACTCTGCAAAGGCAATAGACCTCAAAATACCTTTTTCTAAAGAAGAATTTGCAAAACTTATAATTGAAACTTTAAGGAGAAACAAGCTTAGAGATGCCTACATTAGACCAATAGTTAGCAGAGGCTTTGGGGATCTTGGACTAGATCCAAGAAAATGCAGCAAGCCAACAGTGATAATTATAACTAGACCTTGGGACAAGCTTTATGGAGATCTTTACGATAGGGGTCTTAAAGCTGTTACTGTTGCTGTAAGGAGAAATTCAATCGATTCTCTGCCACCAAACATTAAATCTCTAAATTATCTGAACAACGTGCTCGCAAAGATTGAGGCGAACGCTAAAGGTGGAGATGAGGCAATCTTTTTAGATAAAAATGGCTACATCTCTGAAGGGAGTGGCGACAACGTCTTTATAGTAAAGCGGGGCGTAATATTAACCCCTCCAACGCTTAACAATCTGAGAGGTATAACAAGAGAAGTCGTGATTGAACTGATCCAGAAACTTGGAATTCCATTCAAGGAAGTTAACCTCAGCCTTTACGATCTATACACTGCAGATGAAGTTTTTGTAACTGGTACAGCAGCTGAGATTGCACCGATTGTATGGATAGATGGCAGACACATAGGCGATGGAAAACCAGGAGAGATAACCAAGAGATTGATGGTGGAATTTCAGAAGTTAACAGAAACGGAAGGGGTGCCAATCTACGAGTGAGAAAATAGTCACATTGATAGTTGAGCTGGAAGATAAACCTGGGCAACTTTTAAAAACTCTTGAGCCAATTTCAAGGCTTGGAGGTAATATAGTAGGTATAATCCACCAGAGAGGGAAGAAAACTCCACTAAACCGAATACCCGTAGAAATAACGATCAAGATAGATGCAAAAAAGATTTTAGAACTGAAACAGAAGTTTGAAAGCGAAGGAATAATCTTAAGAAGTATAGACGAAATCAGCTTGATCTACTCAACCACAATTCTGCTCATAGGGCACGTGATACACACAGACATGAGCGACACTGTGATGAAGATCGATTCAAACGATGCAGAGTGCGTCGAAATTATAATGAGCATGCCAAAACAAAACAATCCATCAACGGCCTTGCTGACGATAGCTGCTAGAAGTGAAGAAGCTTTAAGAGAGGCTGTTGAGAGGCTTAAAAAAGTCTGTAATTTGAAGGGAATAGAAGTCATCGAGCCAGTAGAGGAATTATGATTAGGATAGGTATCGTTGGATTTGGAGTAGTTGGACAAGGATTCGTAGAGTTGCTTATTTCGAAAAAAAATGAGGTTTCAAAGATGATAGGAGATTTCAAAGTAGAGTTCATCGCGGACTCAAAGAGCTCAATTTCGGGAGATTTCGAACTTGATGAAGCTTTAAAGCTCAAAAAGATGACAGGAAGATTGAAAGATGACAAAAAACCGCAAGAATTAGTTGAAGATGCAGAATACGATGTTCTGATTGAGTGCTCGGTTACAAAACTCGAAGGTGGGGATGCGTTAAGATACATAAAAACTGCTTTAAAAAAAGGTAGCCATGTTGTTACTTCAAACAAAGGACCACTTGTTGCTGAATTTGAAGAACTCATGAAAATTGCAGAGAAAAATGACGTGAAGCTGATGTATGAAGCAACAGTCGGAGCAGCGATCCCGGTTATAAGAGTTGCAAAGGGCTATTTAAAAACCTTCACAATAAAGAGTGTTTACGGCATATTGAATGGGACATGCAATTACATACTATCTAGGATGGAAGAAGAAGGATTGGACTTCAATCAGGTACTAAGTGAAGCTGTAGAGCTTGGAATCGCCGAAACTGATGCAAGCTACGATATAGAAGGTATAGACGCTGCCATAAAGCTTGTCATCTTAGCGAACACAGTTGGTATAAGGGCAAAATTCGACGAAGTTTACAGGAAGGGAATAAGTTATATAACTCCTGAAGCTTTCAGGATAGCGAACGAGAAGGATTACACTATAAGGCTCGTCGCCGAAGCAAGTAAAGATAAGCTTTCAGTAGCTCCAAGGCTAGTCAAAAAATCCCATCCACTTTCTATCAAAGGTACGATGAACGTTGTAGTCTTTAAAACTGAAGAGGCTGGAGAGTTATATTTAGCTGGCAGAGGAGCTGGTAAGTATGAAACAGCCTCGGCAATGATATCTGATATGGTGCATATATATGCTCCATCTAGCTAAGTTTGCGATCGTTTTATCTTTTCTACTATATGCATGCTGGCTTGATATTAAAAGCAGAACAGTTCCAAACAAGGTTTGGAAGTTCATGCTGATCTTTGCAGCACCAATCACCTTTATTGAGATGGCGAGTTATGTTACAAGTTTTCCATATTTATTGATTACGGTTTCTTTTGCAATTCTAACGATCGCACTAGCTTACGTTCTTTATGCATTAGGAGCTTACGGTGGAGCTGATGCTAAAGCCATAATGTGCTTAGCCATTCTATTTCCAGTTTATCCAAAATTTTCGATTTTTCCAATACTAGATTCGATCAGCTTCAATTTCGGATTTGCATCTCTAGCAAACTCCGTTTTAGCTGCACCGATTTTGATGGCATTCATGTTTTTCAGAAATTTGACTAAAGAAGGTATCTCAGAGATGAAAAAAAGCCCTTTATATTTCTTCGTTGGCTATAGAGTTGACGTTGACAGCATACCTAGATTCCACAACCTTCTTGAGGTGGTAGACGAAGGCAAAATTAAGAGATTAAAAAGAGGTATTGAAGCTAACGATGAGCTTATTAACGCCATAAAGAATTCAAAAATTCAAAAAATCTGGGTGACACCAGCATTGCCATTTATAGTGTTCATAACAGCTGGCTACGTTCTTGCATTTTTTGTAGGAGATGTTTTATTTTATATCGTGTCCATTTTGCTTCACTGAAAGTTTTATATATCGTTCAGAAAATGAAGCTGAAAAACAACAGGAGGTTGATGAAGTATGCCTAAGGAGAAGGAGCACATCAATGTGGCTTTCATTGGACATATAGATGCGGGAAAGAGTACGACCGTTGGTAGATTGCTCTATGAAACCGGAGAAATTCCAGAGCACGTTATTGAAAAATTAAGGAAAGAAGCTGAAGAAAAGGGTAAAGCCACCTTCGAGTTTGCATGGGTGATGGATCATTTAAAGGAGGAAAGAGAAAGAGGTATTACGATAGATGTGTCTCACAGAAAGTTCCAGACGCAGAAATACTACATTACTATCGTTGACTGCCCAGGACACAGGGACTTCATTAAGAACATGATTACAGGAGCTTCGCAAGCAGATGCTGCTGTTCTTGTAGTAGATGCAGTGGAAAAAGTGCAGGCACAGACGAGAGAGCATGTTTTCCTCGCAAGAACTCTTGGCATAAACCAGCTGATCGTTTTGATAAACAAAATGGATAGGGTAAACTACGACAAAAAAGAGTACGAAGCTGCAAAAGATCAGGTAGCAAAGTTGTTAAGAATGGTAGGATACAAAGTTGAGGAGATCCCATTCATTCCAGCATCTTCATACTACGGTGAAAACATAGCGAAGAAGAGTACAAAGATGCCATGGTACAACGGTCCAACGCTTCTTGAAGCGTTCGATCTGCTTAAACCACCTCAGAAGCTCGTTGACAAGCCTTTAAGAATCCCGATCCAGGATGTTTACTCGATAAGTGGTGTTGGAACAGTTCCGGTTGGTAGAGTTGAGAGCGGTGTTTTAAAAGTAGGAGACAAGGTAGTATTCGAACCTGCAGGTGTTAGCGGTGAAGTTAAGAGTATCGAGATGCACCATGAACCGATAAACGAAGCTTATCCAGGAGATAACATCGGATTCAACGTGAGAGGTGTTGCAAAGAAAGATCTAAGGAGAGGAGATGTAGCTGGGCACCCAGATAACCCGCCTACGGTTGCGAAAGATTTCACAGCCCAGATAGTTGTGCTACAGCACCCAACTGCAATCACTGTCGGCTACACTCCAGTTGTACATGCACATACAGCACAGGTTGCATGCAAGTTCGTTGAGCTCATAAAGAAGATCGATCCAAGAACTGGTCAGACAAAAGAGGAGCATCCACAGTTCCTGAAGACTGGAGATGCAGCTGTTGTAAAACTCGAACCGCTAAAGCCGCTTTCGATTGAAAAAGTAAAAGACATTCCACCGCTTGGTAGGTTTGCTATAAGAGACATGGGAATGACTGTAGGGGCTGGAATGGTCCTCGAAATTACACCCAAGAAATAACCAAATTTTTTTGGTGTCTTGTATGGCTATAAAAGGACCAAAGGCGAGGATCAGACTTTCTGGTTTGAGTCCTGTAGATTTGGACAAGATATGTAATCAGATAAAAGAGATTGCAACCAAGACAGGGGTAGAAATTTGTGGTCCTGTGCCTTTACCCACAAGAAGACTCGTAGTTCCAACCCGCAAGTCTCCAGACGGGGAGGGGACGAATACATGGGATCACTGGGAAATGAGGGTTCATAGAAGGCTGATTGATATAGCAGCTGATGAGAGAGCATTGAGACAGATAATGAGAATACAGGTGCCGAAAGACGTAAACATCGAGATTGTTCTAGAAAGCTGATTTTCTGCATGATATTTAAGATTGTATTCCTCGGCACTTCAGGTACTGTGCCGAGTTTAGATAGAAACACTTCATCTATTTTTGTACAAGTTGGAAAGGAAAGGATGCTTTTTGATTGCGGAGAAGGGACGCAAAGGCAGATAATGATTGCAAAACTAGGATTCAGAAACATAAACAACATCTTCATAACCCATCTCCACACTGATCACTTCGCAGGCATCTTTGGCTTGATCGAAACGATGTCTTTGAACGACAGAAAAAACGACCTTAACATTTATTCTCCCAATTCCGAAATTATAAAGACGATCTTCGACCTTTTTGGCTACGATGGGCTAAGCTACAGAATAAACGTGAAGGAAGTGAAAGATGGTGTAGAGATCAAATTTGAAAATTTCAAAGTTCTTGCATTTAAAACTGAACACCTAGTACCAAGCGTCGGTTATGCGATAATAGAGAACGAGAGAAGAGGGAAGTTCAACAGGGAGATGGCGGAAAAAGTATTCGGTATACCCCCTGGGCCACTTTATTCAAAGATTGCAAGAGGAGAGAGCATAATCTGGAACGGCAAAGTCATAACTCCAGAGATGATTCTAGGAGAACCTAAAAAGGGGAGAAAAGTAGTTTATACAGGAGATACGAGACCTACAAAACGTACAGTAGAAGTTTCTAAAGATGCAGACATCCTAATTCACGACGCATCCTTTACCGAGGATTTGAGAGATTGGGCCGTTGAAAGTGGTCATTCTACGGCAAAAGAGGCGGCAATTGTTGCAAAAGAGGCGAACGTCAAAAAACTAATACTTACCCACATAAGTGCAAGATACTCAAAAGATTCATCCTTCTTGATTGAGGAGGCGAAAAAAATCTTTGAGAACGTTGAAGTTGCAAAGGATTTCATGGATATTGAAGTACCACTAAACTAACCCCAATTCACTGAGTTTTTCTGGTAAATAAGTGTCAGTTACATAATCAAGTCCGTATTTCGCTAAAGCCTGCTGTTCTGATTTTTTGTTTATTTCGAGTTGTAAATTGACCTCCTTCCTCCAGAAATCACTGTTGAATCTAGGATCGGTCAGAATTGATCTCAAAGCTTTTATATCTTCGTCTGTAAGTTTGTCAGCCGGCAACTCGTATTTTAGAATGTCCGATGGCAATATTCCTATGAACCTTGCAGAAGGGGTTGCAAGGTATTCAGAAAGATGGGCTGATTTTATACTACCGTAAGCAACGCTTGCAAAAATTCTGTAACTCCAGGGATCGCCATCAGTGAAGACGACTACAGGTAAATTTAGTTCCATGTTCATCCTTCTCAGCAACCTTCTTGTACTTCTAGCAGGCTGGCCTTTCAAATGGACGATTATTGCATCAAACTTCTCATCAAAACCGTTTTCAACAAGTCTGTCTCTCATACCTCCCGTTTCTACAGCGATTACGAATTTCGCATCACATTCAACAAATTCTATCTTGTCAACATCTACGGGTATCTGGTATCCTCCCTCACCTACATCATCCTGGCAATGTATCTCTTTCGTGCCTCTCCTCGTCTCTTCCCTTATCTTTATTGGCCCTATTATTGTCGCACCATCCTCCTCCGGACGGATGTGGAAATGTTCCCTTTGAAAAGATGTTAAGATTTCAAGATCCTCTATGAGTCTATCGCTTTCATCCTGCTCATCAAACTTCGCTAGCCCCCAGCCTTCAGAGATGTAATAAAGCTCTCTAAGAGTTGAAGATTTATTTTGATTTAACTGTTCCTTCAAAAATCCAATTACATAAAGCATCCTCAAAATCATGTTCGCCCCCTTAACACTCTTTGCAGATCTTACAGAAGTCCTATCCCCGTAAACCCAAACTTCGCTCTCCTCTTTGAACTCTATGTTTTTTTTAGTCCTTGTTGCCACATCAAGTTCTGGAACTTGGCCATTTGAAAGCTGATCGTAAATTCTTTCGACTATTCGAATCAGTTCAGCCAAACATTTTCTTTCGATTTCTCTCATCGAAAAAAGTAGCCTGCTGAAAATTAAATTTTTCTCAGTTCACCAAGTAAAGGTATTTCCTTGATTTTTCGCTCATCCAATAGATCCCAAATTATTCCACAAGGTCTCTCGCTACGTTTGGTTTTTATTATCTCCTCCGAGGTGACTATGTAATCTATCGGTACATCGTAGGGAGATTGAGGTAAGCGATCGTTTAAAATCTGAAGTCTATGCACAGTTGTAGCTATAGAAATATCTTTTTCAACTAATCCTATCTCAAAAAAGATTGCAAACTCCAGTTCTCCGTATCCTTCTCCCTTCCCCAACCTTTCGCCGTGTACATTTACACAAACACTACCCTCTACTATTAGATCAACCCTTTCGATTTTACTAAGATCTTCAAGCGTTTTCAATTTCTCTCCAAACTCAAGTGCTCCTTTTATCGTAGAGATTCTGCTGTAAAGATTTTTAGGAATCTTTTTTGGATCTAATAGTATGAAACCCTCCTTTATTCGAGGAGTTGGCATGATGACGATCTTCTGGTCTTTCAAAGCGTTGAATCTTACAGCTCTCTGAGGACTATCGGGATTAATTTTTACTATCTCTGCATTCTTCCAATCTTTAAGCTTCCTCAGATTTTCTGCTGCCTTTTCTGCATTAAGGAAGTTTGGAATTCTACCATGTGGCGGTAAAGGCATTCTAGCTACTTTTTTCTCAAGCATAATGTTCCATATTCTTTGTCTTATCTCATCCTTTGCGTTCTTGACGTTCATCTCAGCGTATTTCAGATTATCCCCTCCATCTCTAATATCTTCCTAGCCCATCTTAATTTTTTAAGCTTTTTACCTTCAGCTCTGTCAAAATCGAATCCATAGAGAATAATTTTTCTCGCTCCAAATCTTTTAGCAATCAGCGCAGCCCTATCACCATCTGTAAATCCGAAGAAGTTGTAAATTTTATCAAAAGGTAACGTCTGAGTTGTTGCTACGAAGCTTTGAAGTTTTGGAACGACAGATCTTATTCTTTCCATATTATCCCCATGAGCATGGAGTACAAGTATGCATCCCTCTTCGCTTAGCTTCACCAGTATCTCATCATCCTCCTCCAGATCAGTAACGTGTACATTCGGAACAAAATTTAGCTTTAAAATAGATTTTCCCGCAGATATTACGAAGTCCTCACGAATTTCTTCTCCCTCATACACCCCTCCAACTACGGCAACATCTCTACCTCTTATAACTTCTAAAACTGAACTATCAAGTAATTTATCTCTCGCAAGCTCGTGTATAAGCTTCGCTGCTCTTTCATCATCCTCTTTGCTGAATCCAAAATCCTTAACTATTTCTTCATAAATTTTTAACCAATCGCTCAGCTCCATCTCTCTATGCCTATCTTAAACTTCATACCCTCAACATCCCAGTCTTTGATGTAACCTTTCAACTCCCCAAACACGAGTTCCTTACTCCTCGTTTCCCTCATTATGTATTCTCTCCATCCCTCTACAAGCTCAGGATCAACATCTAAATAGCTTCTTATATAATCTTCCACGTTCAGGTTCATCTCCTTACGCATCTCCTGGATTCTGCGCACAATTTCTCTAGCATAAGCCTCCCTTATTAGATCTTTGTCGAGTTCGGTGTAGAGGTAAACAACTCCACCTTCAAAGCTTTCATACACAAAACCTGCAGGTATCTCGTATTCTACAATTAATGCATCTCTGCCAAGCTCAATTCCTTCAAAAACTATCTTTTCAGGCAATTCTCTCAGGTTTTCCACAAATTTTGCAAATTCTGAGACTTTGTTCTTCAGTATAGGGCCGACAACTTTGAAATTCGGTTTTATAACAACCTTCTTTTCGAAGTTTTTAACAACCTTAATTTCTTTTACGTTGCACTGGTTAAGTAGTATATTTTTCAGAGATTCCACAGCTTCTGCAATTTTTTCTTTTTGAGTTTCGACTATAAGCTCTCTTAGGGGCCATCTAAGCTTTCTTTTAGCTTTATTCCTAGCAGCACTCGTAGCTTCAAATATCTGTCTAATGATCTTCATTTTTATTTCAAGTTCATCGTCTATATACTCTTCTTCCGCCTTTGGATAATCCTCCAAAAAGATAGACTCTTCCGTCTTTCTGAAACTCTTGAAAAAGTTCTGGTAGAACCACTCAGATATGAAGGGTGCAAATGGAGCGATAATTCTTATTGATTTGTCGATCACTTTGAACATCGTTTCGTAAGCAGCCAATTTAGATGGTGACTCCTTCTCTTCCCAAACCCTCGATCTTATCAGCTGAATGTACCACCTGCTGAAGTCCCCTAGGAAGAATTCCAAGAAGTTCCTTACTACTCTATGAAGCTGACAATTTTCCATTTCATTGTTAGCACTCTTAACGAACCTTTCAAGCCTCGAAAGGATCCACCTGTCTTCAACGCTCAATTCATGCTTTATACCCTCATACTTGAAGTTGTCCAAGCTCATGTATGTGTAGGCAAACCTAACAGCATTCCAAATTACATTCATCATTCTGTTTATATTTCTCGCCTCATCCCAGCTAAACCTCAAATCCTCCCAAGGTGCTGAGCTTAGCACATAAAGCCTAAAACAATCAACTCCAATTTGTTCGATAACTTCTTCTGGCTCGATAACATTTCCAAGGCTTTTACTCATCTTCCTTCCTAGCTCATCTAAAGTAAAGCCGTGCATTAGTACGGTTTTATATGGAGCTCTATCAAAGCAAATTATCGAAGTTCCAAGCTGCGAATAGAACCAGCCTCTAGTCTGATCATGTCCCTCCGTTATAAAATCCGCTGGCCAGAGTTTCTCAAAAAGTTCTTTTTTGGCTGGATAACCTATGCTTGCCCAGCTTGCAACACCACTATCAAACCAGACATCGAAAACGTCAGGAACTCTTTTCATTACTCCGCCACATTTGCATTCGAAAGTAATTTCATCGATCCTAGGTTTATGTAGATCGATATCTTCCTTCCATTCGATTTCATCTATGCTTCCAACGATCCTCATTTCTCCACATTTTTCACAGATCCAGACTGGAATCGGTATACCCCAGTATCTTTGCCTACTTATGCACCAATCCTTAGCGTTGCTTATCCAATCCTTAAAACGTGCACTTCCAGCCCATTCAGGAATCCAAACAACTTTATTTATCTCCTCAAGCATTTTTTCCTTTATCTTTGTTATAGCAATGAACCACTGCTCAGTAGATCTGTAGATTATGGGACTTTTACATCTCCAGCAGTGACCGTAGCGGTGGATTATCTTGCCTTCATACAAAATTAAGTTCTTCTCATACAGTTTATCTATCACAACATCGTTTGCCTCGAAAACTCTCAAACCTGCAAATATCCCTGCATCTTCATTGTAAACTCCTCTCTCATCCACTGGGTTGAATATCGGTAGATTTTTACTTATAGCAAGCTCATAGTCTTCCAAACCATGCCCAGGAGCTATGTGAACGCATCCTGTATTTTCAGCTGTAACGAAACTTGCTGTATAAACTTTATGAGTCCAAATTTTTTGCTTAGGCACCTCGTTTGCGAAAATATGCTCATACTCAAGCCCTTCAAGTTCTTTGCCGTTGTAGGTTTCAATTATTTCCCAATGCTTGTAATCGCCCTTTGAAAGCACGTCTTCAGCTAAATCTTTTGCCAAAATTAAAAATTCTTCTTTCGAATTTTTGATTGCTCTGAATTTTGCATATTCAAAAGCTGGATTCACGGCTACAGCGATGTTTGCTGGTAAGGTCCATGGAGTTGTAGTCCAGATGACTATGTAAGTGTTCGGCTCATTTTTGATGGGGAACTTTACATAGATGGATGGATCCTCCTTTTCAGCATACTCAACCTCAGCATCAGCTAGGGCAGTTTCACATCTTGGACACCAATTTACGACCATCAACTTTCTTTCAAGCAAACCCTTTTCATGTGCTTTTTTGATCGCAAACCATGCGGCATTGATGTATTCAGCTTTTATAGTCATGTATGGGTTTTCCCAATCCATCCATACTCCTAAGCTTTTGAACTGTTCAGTCATGGCATCTTTGTTCTTCAAAGCGTACTCCATACATTTCTGAACGAACTTCTCAACACCAAACTTTTCGATGTCCCTCTTGTTTTTGAAGCCAAATTCTTGTTCTACCTTGACCTCTATCGGAAGTCCATGCATATCCCAACCGGGTGTGTCGGTAATATCGTATCCGTTCATTCTTTTATATCTTAAAATTGTATCCTTTATTATTTTATTCCAAGCTGTTCCGAGGTGGATTCTTCCTGTTGTGTACGGCGGCCCATCTACAAAGTAAAATTTTCTACCACTTCTTGATTTCACCTTTTCATATATTTTCTTTTCTTTCCAGAATTTCGAAACTTCAGCCTCAACTTTCTGTGGTGAGTATGATGGAGGGATCATGGAAGGCAAATGTAACGAAGATTAAAAAATTTAGCTGAGCATAAGCTGTTGTAGCAAAATTATGCTTATTCAGAAAATTAAGTTGATTAGGAAAAATAAGAAGCTGACGAAAAACTTAAAAACATAATTAAGTATTGAACTTATGGTGTCGCGATTAAAAGTTGTGGATCAACTTTGCGGTAAGCTTGTTGAAAGTACAGTTGAAGCCAGAAAGGAAGGTGGACTCTATAAAGTAAAAGTGAATTCCCCTTGCCCCTATGTACAGCTTTTTGCAAAGAAAGTAGAAGAGATGAAGTGGGATATGAAACAGATCTACGATCTAAGCATCTACAACATGTGGCTGACTGCTAAGAGCTTCGGTATTAAACCGTTCTGCCCAATTCCAACTGCCGTGATGAATGCGATATGGCTTGAAGCAGGACTTATTGCTGAATCTGTCGCTTTAACTACGAAGACGAGCTTCAACCTCAAGAAAGATGATGCAACTACTATCGAGCTAGACATTCCAATATGCGGCTATTTGGCAAAGATCGATGCTGAATCAACTCCCGCTAAAAAAGTAAAGATAAGTGTCGAAATCCCGTGTCCTGATGTTAAGAAGTTCTTGAAAGATATAAATACAAAAACTTTCAGAGATCTTGATGATTGCGATGAAATATACAGACTTTCGAAGATAACAGATGAAAAAACGTGCTTCGTTCCAGTTGCAGTATGTATAGCTTATGCAATACAATCTAAAAAATTAGAAGTTATAGATAAAGATAGACCCGTTGTCGAAATTACCATGGCAAAAAATAGCTGAAAGGTAAATAGATATTCACATAAATAAAAGATGTGCTAGTTATATATCTTTTATTTTGGTATCAAAATTCGCATTTTTTACCAATATAAAATCCAGTCTTTTTGACGTCTAATCAATTATTTTTTATGAAAAACTTTAAATTCTACAGGTGTAACTACATATCGCAGTAAAAATTTGGAGGTGTTGTGAAATGGGAATAAAAAGATTTACGTCTATGGCGTATAAAAGCGCGGATGACATTGTGTTTGGAAAGGCTTTGTACCCCGTCTACGAGCGCTTTGGCGTGCCAATTGGCGCTGGTTTTGTGGTGCCAGAGATAAAAGTTGCCCCAAGGCCTGGGAGCGAAAAAGATCTTGAAACTTTTGTCAAACACCACAAGGAATTCACCGAAGAGATACTGAAGATATGTGCAACACTTGGATTCCCGTATATAATGATTGAGCAGGAGCACGTGTTCCAGCAAACTTACAATCCGAAGTATGCCTATGAAACTGCACATGCACAGGTAGAGCTTGCTGAGAAATACTACGAAGAGTATGGAATTGGTGTAACAATTAGGCATACAATCGGAGACATTAGAAAGGCAGAAGCTGAGGGTGGATTAAGAGAGAGCGATTTGACAAAGAGGATGTTTGAATCGTTTGAACAGGCAGCATCAGCTGGTGTTGGTGATGTAGCGATTGAAACGTTAGGTGGTAAAGAAATTGTAGACTATGCAGTTGCAAGAGGCGACATAAAGGGTATACTATTTGGTATCGGTGTTTGTGGTAGTGAAGATATGGCTTGGGTATGGCCACAGATAGTAAAGATCGCAACCAAATACGGCACAATTCCAGCTGGTGATACGAACTGCAGCGGTGCAAACACCGTGATGTTCTTAGCTGGAGGTTTGATGGATAGAGAAGTTGCCCACACAATTGCAGCGCTTGCAAGAGCTATTGCTGGTGCAAGAAGCCTCGTAGCTGTAGAAGCCGGAGCCAAAGGGCCACTAAAGGATTGCGGCTACGAGAACCCGATAATTAAAGCGATAACTGGAGTCCCGATATGTATTGAATGCACAAGCATATGTGCGTGCGCGCATATAGATGTTATGGGTAACCTGAACAGAGCGGTTGGAGATGTCTATTCTAACGAATCGGTAGAATATCATCAGGAGTTCGGCGGTAGCACTGCTGAAGTCTGGACCGCTGTAACAGGCAACGCTGCAGCTCTCTCAAATACTGCTCTACAGGCTAAACAGGAGAAGGTTTTGAGAGATCTGCTAACCTACTCTGATATGTACAGAGATCCGCAGGGATTAATATTGGCCTACCCGAACGCATACAGGATCGGCAAAGTAATCACGCAGTATGGAAAAGACCCATACCTGAGAGCAAAGTACGCTGCAATCGAGGCTGGAAACATAATACTCGAAGCAGCTGAGGCGAAGAAGATAAAACTCTCCCGCTGGGAGCTTGATACACTCAACAAAGCCATGGAGACACTCAAGGCATTACCAGATGATGCCGATAAGTTCTTAGAAGACTGCTTGAAAGAATACAAGAACGTGCCATACTTCAATCCGAAGAATTACGGATGGTAACTTAATTTTAAAATTTTTTATATGAGGTGAAGAATGATGAGCCCGAAGAGAAGGGTAATAACAGCATTGACGGGCGGAACCCCAGATAGGGTTCCTGCATCTTGCGTTACCCAGCTTGGCATAGTTGATGCTATGGCTGCGGTAAATGCCTACTTCCCCAACGCCCACAAAGATGCCGAAAAAATGGCAAAGCTCGGTTCAGCTTTGTGGGAGCTTGCAAAGCTTGAGGCTGCAAGAGTCCCATTCTGCTTAACTGTAATAGCCGAAGCTCTTGGATGCAAGATAGACTTTGCAACCCAAGAAAGGACACCTTCCGTTAAAGAACATCTCGCTAAACCAGAAAAAGTTGAGATCCCAGACAACTTCTTGGAAAGAGGAAGGATACCAGTCGTAAGAGATGCTATAAAGATCCTAAGAAGCACTGTTGGAGATACGCTGCCGATCATTGTAGGAATGGAGGGACCATTCACATTGGCAGGCCATCTAGCTGGGACTGAGCAGCTCGTTTCATGGTGCTTAACGAATCCCGAGAAGGTGAACGCCATAATGGAAGTAACTGCAGAAGCTGTGACGATGTACGCAAAGTACATGCTAAAAGCCGGGGCAGATATTGTGACGATCGCTGATCCAACAGCTTCACCAAATCTGATAGATCCATCGATGTTCAAGACACTTGTAAAACCAAAACTTGCCGAAGTTGCTGGGAATGTTGGAGGAATAATGGTTCTGCACATCTGCGGAGATGTTACAAAGATACTCGCAGACATGGCTGAGTGCGGCTTTAACGGCTTAAGCATTGAAGAAGCTGTTGATGTCGCCAAGGCGAGGAGAATTGTAGGCGATGATGTGGCTTTAGTCGGAAACGTATCAGCTAGTAAGACTTTGCCGTTTGGAACAGCAGATGCTGTAAAGGCTGAAGCGCTCAAAGCTTTACAGAGCGGTGTAGATGTACTAGCTCCAGGATGCGGTTTGCCACCGATTACTCCAATTCAAAATGTAGTAGCAATGGTGCAAGCTGCAGAGGTATGGAATCAGCCGAGGAAGAAGATTGCTGTGGCCGGTGCTCTGACACCGGAAATGGCTAAAGAGATAGGGTATGGTATTGGTGAAGCTTTGGCTAAGATGATTTATGAAAGGTAATTCGGTTTTGGAGGTGAGATAGATGGATGGTCGTGAAATTGGTTGGGCGATGGTTGAGGGAATTTTGGCTGGAATGAGGCCCTCCGTAAAGGAGGAAGTGATAGACTTCGACAAAATATTTGTTAGATACAACGTGATTGAAGAGGAGAAGAAGCTAGGCTTGAAGCCGGAAGAGCTTGTTAAGGATATAATGCCGAAAGATGAGCCCTGGAAGACGATTGCGTATGCAGTATTCAAGGGCGATGCCGCTACGGCTCTCGAAGAGACAAAGAAGGCTCTTGAAAAGTATCCACCAAAGGAAATCGTAGATAAGGGCTTAGCCCCAGGCATGCAGGCTGTATCAAAGCTTTACGATGATGGGATATACTACTTGCCACAGGTGATGCTTTCAGCCGATGCCATGAGCGCTGCAGTACAATACATTGAGCAGAAGGTTGGAGCCGGCAAAATAGAGAAGAAAGGCAAAGTAGTAATGCATGTTGCAGAAGGAGACATTCACGATCTCGGCAAGAACCTTGCAAAAGTGTTCTTAGTTGCAGATGGTTGGGAAGTGATCGATCTTGGCAGAGATGTACCGGTTGATGAGGTAGTTAAAGCAGTTGAAAAATACAAGCCGGTGATGGTAACTGGAACTGCTTTGATGACAACTACGATGACCGCTTTCCCGAAGATTGCAAAGAAACTGCTAGATAAGGGAATAAAGATCCCATTCATATGCGGTGGTGGAGCCGTTAACGAAGACTTCGTTAACACGTTCCCGCTTGGAGTTATAGCAAAGAAGGCGCATCAGGCACCAAAGTTTGCCGAAGCTGCAAAGAAAGGCATCTCTTGGGAAGAACTTCGTGCCAAATGGCACGAAATCGCTCCAGCCTAAATTTAATTTTTTTATTTTTCTATTTAGTCAGGTGAGGATATGTCTTACGTGATATATGCAGCCGTAGGATTGTTGGGACTCGCCGTTGGCTTATCAATCTTGATTTTCACAAGTTTTGGTATTTTAAAACCAAAGGAAGGTTCCAACCTTGATCGTGGTCAAGCACCTTGGTATCTTTGGGTCTCTGGTATTGCGATGCTAATTGCAAGCGCATACTTTGCAATGCATAACGATTTTCTTGATGCTGCAACCTTTGGAGGTTATGGTGTATTTTGGACAGCTATAGGAACGCTGTTTTACTGGGGAGGAGATAGTAGAACCCTTGGACCTATTGCCATAGGTTATGCCGTCTGGTCTCTAGCTTTGATGTTCGCATATGCAACGGTAAGTGCAACTTTGTTCATCGTGCTACTCTTGCTTGTTCTGATATTCTTGTCACTGATTCCAGCCGCTTGGGATAAAGTGAATGCAAAGGTCCTTGGGACGCTTGAGCTTCTCTGCCTAATATTCACACTTATAGCTGTAGTTGGGCTTATATTTGCAGCAGTTCCAGAGCTTGAAGGATATGCGGGAATATTTATATGGCCCCCGTTAATTTAAAAACTTATTATTTTTTAGGTGTTTGAATGTCTAAAGCCCTAATTCTAAGCGGATTTTTGGGGAGTGGGAAAACAAGTCTTATTTTAAGACTCGGAAAATATTTTGCTGAAGATTTGAAAAAGAAAGTTGTTATAATCGTAAATGAGATAGGTGAGATAGGCGTTGATGGTGATTTTCTCAAAAAGTCTGGAATGGATTCCTATGAGATAACTGAAGGATGTATATGCTGCACGGTTAGAAGAGATTTGGAGTCTACGCTATCTTACGTCCTCTCATCCATAGCTCCCGATTACGTTTTGATCGAACCGACTGGAATAGCTTTCCCCTCTGTTATAAAAAAGATCGCAAGAAAAAACGATCTAGATGCTTTGGTAATTGGAGTTGCAGATGCTACGAGGTTTGTAAAGCTTTATAGCGAATCTAGAGAGTTTATAGAGAGACAGGTCAGAGAGGCGGAGATAATATCGATAAACAAAATTGACTGCATAAAATCACAAGCTGAACTGAAAGTTCTGACAGAGATCTTGAAACAATTGTCTCCGAAAGCTAAGATCGTTTTTACCTCCGCCAAAACAGGGGAAGGTATAAAAGAACTCGCAAAGCTTCTAAGTTCAACTTCAGGTTTTGAAGTGTTGGCTGAAGAATTTATTGACTCGACGGTGGAATCTAAAGCTTCTTGGTATTCGGCCAAGATATCAGTAAGGTTCAAAAAGCCTACTTCCGGAGTTGAAGTAAAGAGTTTTGGAATCGAGCTTATGGAGAGCCTAAAGAATAGAGCTGGTAATATTCAGCACTACAAGATTCTCATATCCAACAGCGGGGCATTGAAATTCGGTTTGACCAGGAAAGAGGATGCTGTAAGTGTAGACGGTAGCTTGGCAGGCTGGATAGTTAACGCAACCATTAACGTTCTACTTATAGATAAAGACTTGAGTTCTGAAAAGATAGGAAAAATATTTGAAGATGAGCTTACACAAAAATCGAAAAAGTTTGGATTTGATTACGAGATCGTTGAGCATGAAGGTGAACACCATAAGGTTGAACACAAGGAGGGCTGATATTGATGAGAATTGGAGTTGCAGCAGATTTGGGGACAAGCGGATTTAGAGCTCAGGCAATTGATTTAGAAACTGGTGAAGTCATCTCAACTGCAATAACCCTTCGCCATCCACTTCCAGGAATAAATGTAATGGATCACCTTACTTTTGCAATAGAATACAGTTTGGACTTTGCTCACTCTATAGTCATCGATGCCGTAGATAAGCTGCTGAAGAAATTAAGGATCGATTTGAGAAAAGTGGAAAGGATGGCAGTAAGTGGAAACCCTACACAGCTATCTATATTTCAAGGGATAGAGATCAGAGACCTCGCCTATGCTGGTGAGAGGGCTTTAGAGTTAAGGGGTGTGAAACCTCCAAAAAGAGATGCTACGATAATAAAAACGGGAGATGTCGGTTTGAAGAATCTTTCAACGGAGGTTGATCTCTATATCCCTCCATGCATAAAACATGAACTTGGAGCAGATGCGATAGCAATGATGGTAAAGTCAGGATTTCTCAAAGAAGAGCTAGCATTAGTAGCAGACTATGGAACAAATGCTGAAATTGCTTTAAAAGTTGGAGATGATATACTTACAGGCAGTTGTGCTGCAGGACCAGCTATAGAAGGGCAGCATATCGAAAAGGGTATGTTAGCCTCGCCAGGTGCGATTTCAGATATCTCATTCGAGATTTCCGGTTGGAGAAACTACGTACTCAGCGAGGAAATGTATGCAAAACCTGGAGATGTGGTAGATATTGCCAATGGAAAAATTTTGGAAAAGGGTTCAATGCACAAGAAGGCTAAGGGTATTACTGGAACAGGAGTGATAGCTGGTATCGCAGTTGGTTTAAGCAAAGGATTGATCAAACCACCAAAGATAGTTACTCATGATAGAAAACTACATTTCCAAGATGAGATCTATCTGACAGAAAAAGATGTTGAAGAAGCAGGAAAAGCGCTTGGAGCTTTTAGAGCGGGATTTCTAACCCTTGCAGAAGAGGCAGGGATAGATTTTACAGAAATAAAGACGATGTACATGGCTGGAGCTTCAGGATTCTATGTGGATCCTCTAAAGGCTAGGATAGTTGGCGAAATTCCTCCTTCATCAGAAAAAATCTATCAAGTTGGAAACACATCTCTAGCACTTGCAGCTGATTTGATCCGGAATCCAGATTATTTGGATGAGTTGCAGAGCTTTGCAAGTGAACTTAGAGCTCAGCACGTTATGTTTGCAACATCAGAGGTTTTTCAGAATGCTTACACCTTAGAACTTGCATACTGGACGGAAGGAATGAGTCTTGATAACTACAACAAGTTCTTGCAGGCCTATGGAATTAATCAGAAAATCACAGCCCAAGCAAAGGCTCCTGAGGTTGTGAAGGTTGTTCCACGCGATATCGCTGAACTGGGTAAGTTAGGTTTAGAAGTGGTCCCAGACATAGGAACGCTTATCGAAGTCGAGGCCGAAGGCTGTAAGGAATGCAAGAAATGTGCCAGGAGTTGTCCGGAAAATGCTATTATCTCCGTGAAGGATGGAAAAATTCAGATAAGTTCAAGCTTATGCTTAGGAACGGCTTGCAGGAGATGCGTTGCAGCATGTCCAGAGAAGGTTCTGGACTTTAACAAAGCTAGAGTTTTGGGTGTAAGGGTATGAAAACGAAAATGGAAGAAATAATGGAATTTTTAAAATCTCTGAAAGGCGTTGAAGACGTTAAGCTGCTTACGGAGTCTGAAAAAAGAGAGTTGATGAGGATTGAAGAGCAAGCTGAGAGATCTTCACTTATGGGCCTAATGCCAGGAATTAATCAGGGTGTGAGAGAGGCTATTTCAAGGACTTTTACAGTTGCAGCAATAACCAACGATGAATTTGAGTGGCCAATAAGGGGGACTGTTAAGTTCGTTTATAGAGGGGAAGTAATAGGAGAGGAAATAAGAGATGAAAACGAGCTCAGAAGGCTTAAAAATGAAGGTAACAGGATAATTGGGGATATCTTCGTTCTGTACTCTGACAAGATAAGAGAACTCGGAATTGTAAATTTACGAGATGCTACTCTTGTAATAGCTCCACTGGAGCTTTCTTGGATAAAAAATGTGCCCCATGCGAAAAGGGTCGTTGTCGGAAGTCCATCAACTCCATCTGATCTTTATATAAAAAAGATTATGAAAAAAGATGTCGCCGACAGAGGTTCGGTTGTTGTAGGATTTGAAATAGATTGATTTTTTAAGCCTTCATGTAATTTTTAACCTATGCGTTCACAGACTAAATGGGGTCTGACTTTTGTTATTTTAGGCATCTTGATTTCACCACTAGCTTTTCCGTTTTTGCTGATATACTCTATTCCGCTAATATTAATAGGTACAGCACTAATTATATTCAGAGGGAGAGAGGAGAAGATAGAAGAGGTGAAATGAAATGGAGGAGATTATAGTTACCACAACAGACTATGTACCTGGTTACGAGGTTGAAAAAGTTTTAGGTGTCATCTTTGGGAACACGGTAAGGGCGAAGCATATAGGTAAGGATATCTCAGCCTTGTTCAAGAACATCGTTGGTGGAGAGATACAGGAATATACAGAAATGCTGTCAGAAGCGAGAACAGAAGCTTTAAATAGACTGATCAAAGAAGCAAAGAAAATTGGAGCAGATGCAGTTATAAATGTCAGATTTACAACTTCTCAAACAATGGCTGGAGCTGCAGAACTTTTAGCTTATGGAACTGCTGTAAAGCTTAGAAAAAAACAATGAATAAAATTCTCATCCTTTAAAATCGGGGTTAACGATGTTTGAGAGAAAGGTAAAAAATTTCATCAATGTAGATCCGCTTCAAACTGGAGGAAAGCTAACTGAAGAAGCTAAGAAAGCTTTAGTAGAATGGGGAGACGGTTATAGCGTTTGTGACTACTGCAGCGGCAGACTTGAAGAAATAAAAAACCCACCGATCTATGATTTTGTACACAGCGAACTTCCAGAGTTTATAGGATGTGATGTGGCAAGAATTACGACTGGTGCAAGAGAAGCTAAATACATAGTAATGAACTCCCTAGCAAAAAAGGATGCATACGTTGTTTTGGATGCAAATGCGCACTATTCAAGCTACATAGCTGCTGAAAGAGCTAAACTAAAAATTGCTGAAGTTCCAAAGACTGGCGAACCAGAATATAAAATCCAAGCTGAAAGATACGCTGAGGTTATAGAAGAAACAAAAAAGTATGGAGAGGTTGTTCTGGCTTTGGTAACGTATCCTGACGGAAATTACGGAAATTTGCCAGATGTTTTAAAAATTGCAAAAATATGCGAAGAATACGATGTCCCACTACTCGTAAACGGGGCTTATGCTGTAGGAAGAATGCCCATGAATTTAAAGAAAATTGGAGCTGATTTTATAGTCGCAAGTGGTCACAAATCGATGGCTGCATGTGGGCCTATAGGCGTGCTTGGTATGAAAGAGGAGTGGGAAAGTTTAGTTTTAAGAAAGTCCGAGAAGTTTAAGAACAAGGAAGTTGAACTTTTAGGTTGTACGGCAAGAGGGGCTAGTATATTAACTCTGATGGCATCTTTTCCACATGTAGTTGAGAGAGTGAAAAGGTGGGATGAAGAAGTAAAGAAAGCTAGATACTTTTCTGAAAAAATGGAATCTTTAGGTATAAAACAGCTCGGTGAAAAGCCGCACAATCACGATCTTATGTTTTTCTATTCAGAAGTTTTATATGAAATTTCTAAAAAAGCCAAAGATGGTAGATACTTTCTCTACAAAGAGCTGACTCAGAGAAAAATTCATGGAATAAAGCCTGGACTGACGAGATTTTTCAAGCTTTCAACTTACGGACTAAGCTGGGAAGAGCTGAAGTATGTTTTGAGTGCATTCGAAAGCATAATTGAAAAATACAAAAAAGATGGATGATAGAGAGCTCGACCTTAAAGAACACTTAGCAGAACTCAGAACACGCATTTTAAGGATACTTCTAGCTTTTCTGTTAGTAACTCCTACAACGTTCTTTTTTTCAAAAGACATATTTGAGCGCTTCTGGTACAAAAACTTCAACTTTCCACCCTACGTTTTTTCACCGCTCGAATGGGTAGTAGTCCAGCTGATTATAGCTTTTCTGCTTTCTTTTCTGATCCTTTATCCTTACATAATTTACGAGACATACCAATTTTCGAAGCCCGGTCTTTACGAAAAAGAAAGAACTTACTTCAAATTTTTAATGGTCCTGAGCTACTTCGTCTTTGTCTCTATCTTTCTAATTTCAATGAACTTCCTAGTTCCGGTTCTCTACTCTATCACGATTTCCAATTCCTTTAACCCCTACTTTTCTGCCCTAAAAACAGCCGAAAATGCCTTCAAAATCAGCATAGCTATAGGTCTATCTTCTCAGATACCTCTTGCAATGTTTTTAGCTGTGAAATTCCGAATTGTTGAATATGAAGCACTTAAAAATTTCAGGATCGTTGTTTACTTTGCAGCATTCATCTTCATCACTAATATTTCCCTTGAATTCGCCTCTCTCGCAAATTTAATTGGATTTCTAACTTTTTGCTTTATGTACGAACTGGGTTTACTTTTACTTAAGATCGGAAATAGTATATACCTGAGAAGATGAAGAGTAATCAATGCGTATAGTAATAGCCGGTGCAGGAGAAGTCGGATACAGTTTAGCAACATCACTCGCTGGAAAGCATGAAATAATATTAATTGAAAAAGATGATGATAAGCTCAAAGAAGCGTCCAACCTAGATGTGTACACGATAAAGGGCAACGCTGCCAATCCAAAAATTCTAAAGGCTGCCGAAGTCGAGAAAGCGGACCTTTTTTTGGGAGTCACCGGCAATGATGAGGTAAATTTAGTAGCCGGAATCGTTGCAAAAAAGCTTGGAGCCAATAAGGTTGTTGTTAGAGTTGAAAATCCGGAGTATGTCGAAGAACCAATCGTAAAAAATCATCCGCTTGGTTACGATGTAGTTATCTGTCCTCAACTCGCTTTGGCTCAGGAAATTGTAAAGCTTGCTGGAATGCGAGGTGCATTAGAAGTTCATTCTCTCAGCAACGGAAAAGTTGAAATGGTGGAGGTTCTGGTGAAAGAAGATTCGATAGTAAACAACAAGGAGATCAAATCTCTGAACCTTCCACCCAACGTAGTAATTGCAACGATATATAGAGATGGCGAGATAATAATTCCGAGCGGTGATACCGTACTTAAAAGTGGTGACAGGGTAGCTATCGTTGGAAGATCAGGAACTCTTAAAGAATTAACTGGACTTTTTGACTTTTCTGAAACCAAGAAGGTCACCATATTTGGTGCTGGGGCAATAGGTATGCATGTGGCTAAGATGCTGAGTAGCTTAGTAAAGATAAAGTTGATTGAATCCAATCCGGAAAAATGTAAGTACCTCGCTGAGTCCATAGAAAACGTAAAGGTTGTATGTGGAGATGCGACAGATCTAAATCTACTGAGGGAAGAAAAGATTGGTGAATCAGATATCGTAATTGCTACAACCGAAAGCGATGAGAAAAATCTTTTGATATCTCTACTCTCCAAGAGCATGGGAGCAAAAAAGAGTATTGCGAAAGTAGAAAAAGGAAGTTACGTCAAGCTTTTCGAGGCTGCAGGGGTTGATATCGCCCTAAATCCAAGAACCATAACTTACAGAGAGGTCTTGAAGCTGATAGAAGGTATAACTTCCGAAGTTAAGGAGCTCGGAAATATAAATGTGGTTGAAGTGGTAGTCAAAAACCCGAAGGTAGCTAAGAAAAAGTTAAAAGAGATAGATATACCAAAAAACGTGTTGATTGGAGCGATACTACGTAACGATGACTGTCTGATACCAAGGGGCGATACAGAGATCCAGCTTAACGATGTACTGCTGATATTTACCAACTGGGAGAACATCGAAAAAGTAGAAGAGATCTTTTCATGAAAGTCGTCTTTTCTTTTCTCGGACGTTTGATTGCTCTTTTTTCAGTTACCTTGCTTGTGCCTTGCTTTGCAGCTTATCTTCTTGAAGAGGATCTTACTCCTTATATCTACACTATGTTTATAAGCATGTTCTTAGGTATCTTCTTCTATATTAGCTCGAGAGGCGAAAAAAGCCACAGATTTATGAAGAGTTTTCCGTATCTCTACGATTTCAGTGATTTTGACACGATAAAACCGAAGGAAGCTTTTACGTTTGTATCGATCTCTTGGCTTTTTATAGCATTCATCTCTTCGATTCCCTACATTTTTAATGGGATAAATCCACTAGATGCATTCTTCGAAGCTATGTCTGGATTAACAACTACCGGAGCCAGTGTTTTAATACCTGAAGAGTTGCCAAGATCTCTTCTCCTCTGGAGATCCTTTACTCAATGGCTTGGAGGTATTGGAGTTATAGTCCTTTTCCTTATCATCTTTCCTTCCTTGACAAGAAGGACGGCGATGATTTTTAAAGCTGAGTATCCAGGTATTACACTCGATCGTCTGAAGCCAAGAGTTAGAGATACAGCCCTATCTATATTCCTCCTTTACCTATTTCTCACGATACTAGAAATTTTAATTCTTAGATTTTTAGGCCTGAACTTGTTTGATTCGATAGTTCATACTTTCAGCAATATCTCAACCGGCGGATTCTCAACGCATTCAGAAAGTATAGCATATTTCAACAATGTTCTTGTTGAGGCTATCGTTACCATTTTCATGATATTAGGAGGTACGAACTTCGGTTTGCTTTATTTTGCTTTTAAATCGAACATGAAAATTTTTAGAAATTCAGAGTTTCGTTTTTACATTTTTCTGCTTTTCTCGGCATCTCTTATTTTGACAATAATCAACCTTCGGAATTTTGATTTTTTTGATTCTTTGCGGTACTCAATTTTTCAGGCTGTATCCATTATGACGGGAACCGGGTTTACAACGTACGATTTTGACAGATGGAGTGATTCTGCGAAGTTCATCCTTTTAGTACTTATGTTCATAGGTGGCTGCAGTGGCTCTACTACTGGTGGAATAAAAGTTGTAAGAATACTTCTCCTGATTAAATATTCGATATGGAGAATTTTAAGAGCAGCTGAACCTAGAACGTTACGTATTGTCAAGTACGACGATCTTGCTGTTTCAGAAGATGTTTTGGAAGATGTTGCAGCCTTTTTTATCCTATACATCTTCCTCTTCCTAATTTCAGCGTTCATCATTACAATTTCTGGATACGATCTTCTAACCTCATTATCTGCCAGCGCAGCAACTCTTTCAAACGTAGGACCTGGAATGGGTTTAGTTGGTGCATCTGAAACCTACGCTGACTTGGCTGTACACTTAAAGCTGCTTTTGTGCTTGAACATGTGGATTGGCAGACTAGAAATTTTTGCTGTGTTGATACTTTTTACACCGTTCTACTGGAAAGAAAGTTGGTAAGTTCTTTAATTGGAACGTCTATCTGCTGACCACTCTTCAGATCTTTAACAGAAACTTTTCCTTCTTCAAGTTCGTTCTTCCCAACCAACACTGCAAATTCGGCTTTGATGTCATTTGCGTAGCTAAGTTGTTTCTTTAGATTTCTTTCCATTACATCTATCACAGCTACAAAACCGCTATTGCGAAGCATTTTTGCAATTTTAAGCGCATCTAAATAAGTATCTTCAAATGCAACAACAAAAACGGTTCTTATCTTCTCTCCATCTACGTTACAAACCTCATAAACCCTGTCAAATCCTATTGCAAAGCCTGTAGCTGGAGTTTTTTGCCCACCAAAGAGGGAAGCAAGTTCGTAGCTACCTCCACCACATATCTGCTTTTGAGCCCCCAAGTTTGGAGCATAACATTCGAAAACCACGCCAGTATAATAATCCAAGCCCCTTACAATTCCCAGATCGAACTCGTATTCTACTTTTGCAGCATCCAGAATTTCTGCAATTCTTTTTAACCTTTCTATCTCTTTCTCAGCAAAATTTACTTTTTCTAGAATGGATGCGTCTCCCTTTAGCTCAATAAGTCTAAAAACCCTATCTTTGACTTTTTCATCAACTTTGCAGTCATTCATAAACTTTTCAAGTTCATCGATCTGGTTTTTATCTATCAAGCGCATAATTCTGTCTGAATTTTCGATGCCTTTTAAAACATCTCTCATTATACCTACATGCCCTATCTCAAGCTTGAATTCTACCTTCAAAGCCTTTAACATTTCATATGCAAGCATTATGACTTCTGCATCTGCCAAATGAGAATCAGAACCTATTAGTTCAACTCCAAACTGCCAAAATTCTCTGTATCTACCTTTTTGAGGTCGTTCATATCTGAAGCAATTTGCGAAGTAGTAAAATCTAAGAGGTTTTGGCATAACCTCGCAAGAATTTACGTACAACCTCATGACTGGTGCTGTCAATTCAGGTCTTAAAGCCAACTCTCTCCCGCTCTTATCTTTAAAGACGTACATTTCTTCCACAATACTCTCTCCAGACTTCAATGTGAAAAGTTCAACGTGTTCAAATGTCGGTGTCGCTATTTCACCATATCCATAGCTTTCGGCAATTCTCCGAAGTATTTTCTCCATTTCTCTCCTTTTTTTCATCTCCTCTGGCAAAAAATCTCTCGTCCCTCTCGGCCTCTCGAGCTTCACAACAAAAGTTCGAGATGTGCTTTAAAATTGTTGCCATCGTAGATATAATTTTTGAACTTAACCGAGAGCATCTGAGAAAAATTTTATCTCTTTTAAGTTTTAAAGTTCAGAGATCGTAATTCTATCTGAATTTTTCAAAATTTCGACCATAGTTCACTTCTGAGAAGAGAAAGCTAAAAATATACTGTAAGAACTTTCGATGGAAGAATTAAAGCGAACTTCAAGTAATTTTTATAAAATTTTTGATAGCATTAATATGGAGGATAAATTTTTTAAAGTAGCCTCTATAATTTTTGTCATGGAAATAGTCATCGTTGGTGGTGGAGCCACAGGTATGAAAGCGGCTTCGAGGGCGAGAAGAAGGGATCCTGAGGCAAAGATAACCGTTATTGAATCCAGCAAGTGGTTATCTTTCAGCAGATGTGGTCTACCATACTATATAGAACAGAAAGTGGGAAATTTGGATGATCTCAGAAAAACACCTTACGGAGTTGTAAGAGATGCAGAATTCTTCAAAAAAATGAAAAAAATAGAAGTTTTAGAGGAAACAAAGGCCTTGGAAATCAATCGATCTAAAAAAGTTCTAAAGATCTTGAGAAGAGGTTCTGAAGATGAACTAAATTACGATTTTTTGGTTTTAGCTACAGGTGCTATACCCTCAAAACCTCCAATCCCAGGGATCGATTCAGAAAAAGTTTTGGGGCTTTATTCTCCAGAAGATGCTGATAAAATACTCAGATTATACAGAAATGGTGCAAAAAGAGCTGTAGTTATTGGGGCAGGATTTATAGGAATTGAAGCCTGTGAAGCCCTGAAAAGCTTGGGTTTGGATGTTACGCTCATAGAGGCGCTAGATAGAGTAGCTCCCACAATGTTAGATTCAGATATGGCAAGGTTGCTAGCTTCTCATCTTAAAGAAAAAGGTGTCAAGATCTTAACATCCACAAAAGTTGAGAAGATTTCCGGTGAAAACGAGTTAATTGTGCATGCAAAAGATAAAATTAGTGCTGATTTCGTAGTGGTTGCTACCGGTGTTAAACCGAACGTTGAAATCGCAGAGAAAGCTGGAATTGAGATAGGAAGCAAAGGTGGAATAGTTGTCAACGAGAGATTGCAAACAAATGATCCTTCTATCTACGCCGGTGGAGACTGCATCGAGACTACGAATTTAATAACAAACGAGAAAGTTGTTGCTCCCTTCGGTGATGCGGCGAACAAGCAGGGTAGAGTGATAGGAGACAATATAACTGGAGGGAATTCGATATACAAAGGAGTAATAGGTACTGCAATATTCAAAGCCTTCGACTTCAGTGTTGCAGTTACGGGGCTTAATGAGGAAACTGCCAAGAGGTACTTCAACACTTCATCTATACTCGTATCAAGCTACGACAGAACTCACTACTATCCAGGAATGGGCGTTGTCAGAATGAAGTTGATCTTCGACTCCAACAGTAGAAGAATTCTGGGAGCACAAATTATTGGAAATGGTGTTGTTGATAAGAGGATAGAGGTCATTGCTACTGCAATTATGAACAAGATGACTGTAGACGCCCTGGAAGATCTAGATCTAGCGTACGCTCCACCTTACTCTCCAGCACTAGATATAGTCGTAACAGCCTCACATGTTGTAAAAAACAAGTTTGAAGGGTTGCTGAACTCAATAAAGGCAGAGGAAGTTAAAAATCTGATCGAAAGTGGAGAAGACTTTGTTCTCTTGGATGTAAGAAATGAAGTTGAAGCAAAAAATATAAAAATAAATATCAAAAACACTATAAACATACCGCTTCCAAAACTCAGAGAAAGAATTAGCGAACTTCCCAGAGA
Organism: Archaeoglobales archaeon; assembly: GCA_030055525.1. GTDB lineage: Archaea > Halobacteriota > Archaeoglobi > Archaeoglobales > Archaeoglobaceae > WYZ-LMO2. The sequence goes on from JASFYJ010000001.1 coordinate 262,659, forward strand.
TAAACTGATAATAACTGCCTGTCCTTTAGGTTTAAGGGCTTACGAAGCCTCCAGAATATTGATCAGCGAAGGATTCAAAAATGTAAAAGTGCTCGAAGGTGGTCTACCGTTCCTACTCACGCTAATATAGATATTTTTATATATGCTTAGTGAATTCTTCTGGAGCGATCGAGCTACGAGCTTCTTCTTTTTATTTTTGCTATCTAGATATCGAAGCTAATAATAATTGTCTTGCAACTTAATGAAACCAGATGGTTAAATTAATATATATTCAGCTTGGCATATCCAACATGATTGGAGAGGTTACAACCTTCTTTGGAATGAGGGTCTTCACTGAAGAAGGTAAATACGTTGGGAAAGTAGAGGATGTAATAATAGACAGCGAGTCGAGGTCGATAAAAGGCCTTGCAATAATAGATTTCAACAAAGCCTTGATAGATTCGAAGGCAAGAGGAGTAATCATCCCCTTTAGAATAGTCAAAGCGGTGGGAGATATAGTTATTGTAAAAGACGTTTTCAGTAGAAAGAAGGTTGAAATAGGCGAAACAGGTGAGACAACAGAAAAAGAAGAAACGGAAAAGAGCTGAATTATCTGAGTTTGTAGTATACACTTTCTCCCTCAACTCTTTCGGCTTCTCCAATTGTTACTAGATGCTCGAGGTGAGCTATCGTTTCAGAAACTGCGAACCATTTTTGCATAAGAGGTAACTTACTCCAAGATTCAAACTTGATGTCCCAACTTACTTTCTGCGCAACTTCCCAAGCAATTTTCTTATCGTTAAGTGTCGATAAAACTTCTTCTAACCTTTTTTTATGATGTTCGATCAATTCATCGATCCTCTCTTTCAACCTTTTACTCTCTTTTCTATGTCCAGGATAAACAATCCTAGCATCTAAACTTCTCGTCTTCTTCAAGCTTTCGATGTACGCTCCAAGAGGATCCTCAAAATGTGGCCACCAACCTATGTTTGGTGTTACATCAAAAAGAACATGATCTCCTGAGATTAATACTCTCTCACTCCTTTCGTAAAGACATAGATGTCCAGGAGTATGACCAGGAGTTATAATGACTTCAAACTCATAACCACCGGCATTTATAGAATCTACACACCTAAATTCTTTTGGCTGTGCGAAAAACTTTATACCCGGATGTACAGAAGATACAAGCCTAGCTAGCTCTGCCGGGAATCCAGATGCAATATAAAACTTTATAGTTTTTATCCAAAATTCCAGATTCTTGAGTTTTTCCAAATATTTTACCTCTTCTTCGCTCATGTAAACGGTGTCTGCTATTCTCCCTGCAAGGCCAAGATGATCGGCATGCAAATGTGTAGCTACCACTAAAGGCTTTCCAAAAGATTCTATAGCAGTTTTAATAGTCTCAAAGCACTCCTCCTTATTCATACCGGTATCGATCAATACCGGTGGGTCATCTTTTATCAGGTAACAATTAACAGATTTTAATGGATTCTGTGGTAGTGGGACTTGGATCCGGTAAAAGTTCTCCATTAGCTCTTCGAACATAAAAGTTCCTTAGTCAAAAGTGATAAGAATTTTGCCGGAAAGGAAAACTTAAGTAAAATATTTCACTCATTTGGGATTTAGAGAAGATTCATCACGACAAAAATTTTTAAATATCTAACGGTTACAAAAGATTAGAGAAGAAAATGTACGTCCTAAGCATAGATTTGGAGCAATATGACTGTCCATTCATTAACAATAGCAGTGATTTTGATGTATTTTACTATATGCCCTACTGGGATTTTAAAAATAACAAACTCATCAATTGGGGTTACATATTTTCTCCTGACAGTGAGGAATTACATAATTCGTTATCCACTCTTCCAAAGCAGAGAAATTTCCTAAAGCTCGATCTATTAGCAAAGAGCGAGAAAGAATGTCTAATCAAAACAGAAATAAATTTTACAAATGCTATGAGTATTATCAGAAAAAATTCTGGATGCATTTGTGGTCCATTCTTGATTAAAAATGGGCATGAAATCTGGCATGTAGCTTTTGAAGACCGAGAAAAAATTAATTCTGCAATCACAGAGTTATCTAAAGAAAATGAAATCATAAGAATTGAGGAGGTTGATCTTAGTACAGTTGAACTTCAGAAATTGCTTAGACTCGCTCCTATTTTAAGCTCTCTAATATTAACTTTGGAAAACCTCAACTCTCGTGAAAAAGAGATTCTTATATGTAGTATTGAAAATGGATTTTTTGATGATCCTAAGAAGATAAGAATTCAAGAATTGGCAAAAAAACTAGACTTATCAAAGGGTATAATCTCCAGAAAGTTAAGAGAAATTGAAAAAAAGATATTTCAAGAAATTTGTAAGATTCTCTCGACAATTGAAGTCGACGAACAGACTAAAAAATTTTTAGATTTTAAAACTGGAGAAACAAATTTTAAGGCAAAAAGTACTAAATTAAAAAAATTTAGGAAATTTTAACAGTATTACTATATTTAACTACTCTAGATGGCGGAAATATATCTTCATTTTTTCTGGGAGTCTGTCTCCTGCAGATCCTTTAGTAACTAGAGAGACGAAGATCATCACAAGGAATGAAAGACAGATGTAAAATACATAGCCTGGTATTCCACCTGGAAGCTTAAGTCCAAGTAGTTTTTCGTAACCAACAGAGATACCGAAAGAGCATAAAAGAACTAAAATCTGAGCAACGAGAGCCGCTTCTTTTGTAGCTCTTCTCCATAAATATCCTATCACCACTGGTAAGGAGCATGCAACGAAAGTTCCTAAGCCCAAAACACCTAACAATGCAACCATGTAACCACCGAATAGTCCAAAGATGCAAGCTCCCAATCCAAGGATGAGTAATGCTATTCTTCCAATTCTAACTTCATCCTTTTGGCTCAGTTCCTTTCCAAAAGCTTTAGGAATATCTCTTGTGAAAAGAGCAGATCCTATGACTAGGAAAGAACTTGCTGTAGACATAAGAGCGGCAAGAAGACCCATTATGATAACAACAGTTACCCACATCGGAATATGTTCAGCAAAGACAAAAACTGCTTGATCAGCGATTTTCAATGGCTGAACCTGTCCGATAGCAACTAAATATAGAACTGCTATGGCTGGGAGCATATACATAAATCCAGCTATCCCATAACCCACACCACCTATGAATCCTTTAAATCTTAGATCTTCGTAGCTCTTCAAAGCGTAGAACTTTGTATTTACATGTGGTTGACCAACGACACCAAAAGCTAAAACAAAGATCCAGCTAAAGACAAGTGGTAGCATAGCTTCAGTTGGAAAACCTACAGGATCTACGTAGTGTGGCCCTAAAGAACTTGAGCCCACCGTTGTAACAAAGTTATCAAAGCTTCCGATTATCATAATGCATCCAATAAAAGCACCCACTATACTCAAAATCATTAAGAATCCCTGAAGTCCATCCACTAATATGCTCCCAACCATGCCTCCATAGTAAGTGTAGATTATTGTGACTAAAAGTATAAGGACACCGGCAATCCCCGCGTCCAATCCAGTTAGCCACTGTAATATTAGTCCCCCTCCAAGAACCTGTGTTCCTAAATAAGCCCATATGCAGAAAACGAGGTTTAGTGAGAGGAAGAAACGAGTCCATTTGCACTGGTATCTTTCATGTGCCAAATCTGGGAAAGTTTCAATACGTGCAATCTCTGCCATCATCCTCATTGGCTTTCCATTTAACCAAGTCATCATTCCATAGCTAAGAACGAAGAACCAAGGCATATACCAAACGGCAGCTCCAGACTTATAGGCTAATCCTGGTCCGCCAACGTATCCGTAGGCACTCATACCTGCAGCTGCAGCTGCAAGTCCTGCTAGTAACCATCCAAACTGTTTATATGATGCGAAGAATTCTTTTCCCCCAGCCTCAGCCCTCTTCTTTGAGTATATCCCAATTCCTAAGCATATAGCCATATATATTACTGTAACAACTGTGGTTATCAATTTCATTTCCTCTATTCCGCCCATTTCATTCACCTCTTACCTATTCTAATCCCTCTTTTTCTCTAAACTGCTTGGCTTCGGCAACAAAATTCTCCCAACTCTTTTTATCTACCACGTATCTACTAAACCAAAGCAGATACGGTAAGAACACAATGAATACAGGTCCGATCCATCCCCAAAATAGCCAGAGTATTGTGACACTTGGATGAAAACCAAGCCATAAGACTTCTGGCACTTTTCCATAAAATGCTTTGAAATAGTAATACCACAAGTAGAAAGTTATTCCATAGTAGACAATAAAGGTGGCATAAGGATAAATCAAAAATCTTTTATCAACTCTGGAACCAGCACCGATTAAGAGAAAGTTAGCAAACAAAATAATCCAAGCTGGAATCGAAGCATAGTAGTTTTTTGTCATCAATGCTAATAAAATCCATAGAACCATTAAACCCTCAACAAACCAAATAATGTCCTTTAATTTTCCTTTAATCAATTCTCTCACCTCCTTCCGATATGAAGAACTTTCTTAAACCCATAACTCCATCTAAAAAAATTTTCGAGTCCATTTTTTTGAGTTCTCTAATTTTCGGCTCAAAATCTATCTGAGAAAGCACATCTTTGTCTAAATCAACCCCCGGAGCAATTTCAAGTAATTCCAACCCATTTTTCGTTAACTTAAATACTGCTCTCTCCGTAACGTAAAGCACTTCTTGTCCACGCTTAATAGCATATTTTCCGCTGAAAGTAACTTGTTCTACCTCTTTTACAAACTTCTTCTTTTCTCCTTCCTTTAAAATTCTTAAGATTCCATTTTCAATCTTAATCTCTGCTCCCGTGTTTAATGTCCCGCAAAAGACGACTTTTTTAGCATTTTGAGAGATATTTATAAATCCACCCGGACCTGTTAATCTGCCACCGAACTTGCTAACGTTCACATTTCCTTCTTCATCCACCTCGGCCATTCCTAAAAATGCAATATCAAGTCCACCACCGTCGTAGAAGTCAAACTGATATGGCTGATCTACGATCGCAGAAGGATTTAAAGATGCACCAAAACTCAACCCGCCAGCAGGGATACCTCCAACTGGTCCAGCCTCTACAGTTAACAAGAAGAAGTCAAATATTTTCTCCTCAGCTGCAACTGCTGCGACGGCTTCAGGAACACCTATGCCTATGTTAACTATATCTCCTCTTTTAAGTTCAAATAACCCTCTTCTCCCTATTACTTTACGTTCATTCAATGGTAATTTTGGAAATTCCGAAATTGGAACTTTGATTTCACCACTTAAACCAGGATTGTACTTTTCCGCAAAAGTTTGCCAGTGGTAGTCTTCATTAGGAGATTTAACAATATAGTCGACAAGATGTCCTGGAACTTTAACATCTTTTGGTTTTAAAGTACCTCTTTCAGCAAGTCGCTCCACTTGAGCAATTACGATTCCACCATTGTTTCTGACCAAGGTTGCTATACTGAATATCTCTAGTGTGCCTACTTCTTTTTCCATGGTTATGTTTCCATCTAAGTCTGCAGTCGTTCCACGAATCAATGCAACATTTGCTTTTTTCAGAGGCTTTGACTTATAAAAAAGGTACTCTTCCCCCTCTATCTCTAAAAGCTCAACAAATCTTTGTTTTGATATGCTATTTAAAGCCCCACATTGTCTTCGAGGATCTACAAACGTGCCTAATCCTACATGAGTTATAATCCCTGGCTTATTACCTGATGCTGCCCTTATCAAATGCGACATCACTCCTTGTGGAATTGCATATGCCTCCACTTTCTCCGTTAACACCAAATTTGCTATTTTAGGCGCTAAACCAAAATGACTGCCCATGACAAAGCTTAAAAACCCTTCATGCCCAAAGTGGTTTAATCCGCGTTCCTTTCCATCTCCTTGTCCTGCAACGAAGAAAACCGAGAGATTTCTCGGAGTTCCAGTCTCGAAAAATCTTTTTTCGAGGAATACTGCTAAAGCTTCTGGAAAACCGTTTCCAACGAAGCCTGACGTAATTATTCCATCTCCATTATTTACCAAATCCGAAGCTTGCTCCGGGGTTATCACTTCAGGCTTCACAGGCAAAAAGTAGTGGATTGTTATCTAAAAAGGTTGGACAACTAGTTTCAAATTATAATAAACAATTACTAAAAATACTCAAGAATTCTATAGTAAGTATTCCTTCTCGCAACTCTCCTGCCGACTGACTTAACAGCATTCACGATCTCCTCAAAGCTCGCTGGTCTGAAATCCTTTCCAGTAGCTCTTATTACGCTCTCCTCAAACATCGTTCCGCCAAAGTCGTTTGCTCCAAAAAACAAAGCAAGCTTTGCAACCTCAAAGCCTTGGCTTAGCCAAGAAGCCTGAATGTTCCTGAAGTTGTCAAGAACGATCCTTGAGATCGCAAGAATACGAAGATACCTCGAAGCTCCGACTTTGCCCAAATACTCAAGCTCCGTTTTGCCGGGATGAAAAGTCCATGGAATAAAAGCTGTGAAACCATTAGTTTCGCTTTGAAGCTCCTTTATTTTAAGCAGATGCTCCAGAATGTCATCATCGCTCTCGACATGTCCAAAAACCATAGTCGCTGTAGTTGGTATTCCAAGTTTATGGGCGCTTCGCATTACTTCAAGCCACTCCTCACTACTACACTTCTTTGGGCTGAGCTCTCTCCTGACACTGTCGACAAGAATCTCCGCTCCACCGCCTGGCAGAGAATCCAAACCCGCTTTTTTGAGCCTTTTAAGAACTTCTTCGTAGCTTAAACCTTCCAAGTTCGAAAGGAAAACGATCTCTGGTGGCGAAAGACTGTGAAGGTGGATCTGTGGAAAAGCTCGCTTAAGCTTAGAAAAAAGCTCTTCAAACCATCTAAGCCTTAAATCTGGATTTAAACCGCCTTGAAGCATTATCTGCGTTGCTCCAAGCTCCACAACTTTTTTGACTTTGCTTATGATCTCTTCATGGCTTAAAGTGAACTCCTCGTTTGCCTTCTTTGCATAGAAGGCACAGAATTTGCACTTAGAAGAGCAAACGTTTGTGTAGTTGACCGTTGCATCCGCAACAAAGGTCACGAGATCTCCGCATTTCTCAAGCGTTTGCTTATTCGCAATCCTCCCAAGTTCTGGAAGAGAAAGGCTAAATAGCTCAGAGTAGTCCATGCTCATGGCAAAGTTCACCGAATAGCTCCAAAGATCTTCTTTCCTTACCGCCAAGCTCATGAATGAGAGTTTCGAAGTATTTTCTCAGGAATTCTTCAGGCAATCTGAACTTCTCGCTCGCAACGCTAACAACTTCGTCGATGTGCTCTCTGCCCCACTCTAAAGAATCAAGTATTTCTTCGTCAATTCCATCAACTCGCGAAACAGAAACTCCGAAGACCGCGGGCAATCCGGTTAGCTCTTTCCATTCCTCGCCAAGATCCATAAGCACTCTATAGCTCATTCGAGCCTTTATAGCTTCATCGCCAATAACGAGTGCATGATCAAAATTCCTGAGCATTTCATCCACTTTTCCGTTTACAGCAACAAGTCTGTTTATCAAACCTTTTTCAGCCTTTATGATCTTCATCATGTTTGCAGAAGTCATTGAATTTTCGGTTATCGCAATCGGCGAGTCATCAAGCCTTTTTCTCTTTGAAACCACTATAACGCTGTAAACTTCTCCATCTGAAGCAACGCAGAACTTTCCCGCATTATAGCCTTTTTTCAGAACTTCAAACGCGGGAAGAGGAGCGTAAACGATTGCTCCATTCTCAAAAAGCTCTGCAAGCCTTCTTGGTGTTCCCTCAACGATCTCGAACTTCCCTTCCTTTTCAAGCCTATAGTATGGAAGGAAGTTATTCACAAATCCGAACTTCCCGATCCTCATAAACCCTCAAAATATTAAAGAAGGCATCTCTCTCAGCTGGAATTTTGTTCGCATTTCTTATCAGCCTTATTAGATCTTCAGCGGGAAGCCCAACAGGGGTTTTAGCTCCAGCGGAGTGGGCAATTCTTTCATATCCAACTGTTCCGTCGAGATCGTTTGCTCCGTAGCTTAAAGCGATCTCAGCAAGCTCCAAGCCAAGCATTACCCAGTAAGCCTTTATTGCTCTGAAATTTGAAAGCACAAGCCTTGAGACCGCTATCGTTTTTAATATGTCCACTGGAGATGGTTTAAAGCTGTATTCTGTTTCTTCAGGATGGAAGGGAAGCGGAATAAAAGCCAAGAAACCACCAGTTTTTTCCTGAAGCTTTCTCAGCTTATACAGATGGATCGCTCTATGCCTTTTGCTCTCAACATGTCCAAAGAGCATTGTAGCGTTGCTCTTGATTCCATTCTCGTGGGCTATTCGCATAACCCTCAACCATTCCTCGCTATTGCATTTTCTTGGGCATATTTCTTTGCGAACGCTGTCAACAAGGATCTCCGCACCACCGCCAGCAAGGATTTTGAGCCCAGCGGACTTCAATCTGCTTAAAAATTCTCTAACGCTCATTTTTTCCTTCTTCGCATAGTAATGCACTTCTGCAGCTGTCAATGCTTTTATCGTTGCTGAGCACTGCGAAGAGATCCTTCTGAAGATCTCTTCAAAATACTCGATTCCAAGCTCTGGATTGTGAGAGCCAACGATGTGCAATTCTGTTGCTCCCGCCTTTACAGCCTTCAAAGCCTCGCTAACCACTTCATCAACGCTCAGCGTGAACTGTTTTTTGCGGTGGTAGGCACAAATTTTGCATTTAGTTTCGCAGACGTTGCTGTAATTTATGTGAGCGTTAATTGAGAATGTCACGATTTTTTCCGCTTTAATTAGGCATCCAAGCTCGTGCAAGTCTTTGGCAAAGAGTTCTTCGATCTCTCTAATCGACATCTCTAAGCACATCCAAGCGAGGTTTTTTAACTATTCCTTTCTCTTCCGCCATATCAAAAAGCACTTCTATTGCTTTAAACACTTTTTCAGGCATCTCAAGAGTGTATTCGTTTACATACATCGTTACGAATTTCCTGAGCTTCTCTCTGTCTATTCCCCTCGCATATCGCTCAGCGTAGCTCAAAGCTTCGTCAACATTTTCCAACGCATATCTCACACTTTCCTTCATCGCCACCAGAAAAGCCTTTTGTAATTCCAAGCTAAGATCTCTTCTTATTGCATTTACTCCGAGAGGCAGTGGGAGCTTTGTCTGCGAGCGCCACCAATCATAGAGATCGAGAACTTTCTTTAGTCCATGCTCCTCATAGCTGAGCTGAGCTTCATGTATCAAAAGCCCTGCATCAACTCTGCCACTTTTTACCGCATTTAGAATTTCATCAAATCTCATCTCTACAGTTTTGGCATCAACTGCAAGCTTCAGCAGTAGTGAAGCGGTAGTCAGCTTACCTGGAATTGCGATCTTTGCTTTCTTTAAATCCAAATCCCTCTTTGCCACCACAATCGGCCCATAACCATCTCCAACGCTCGCTCCTGCGGAGAGAAGGCGGTATTTCTCTGCAACGAATGCGTAAGCGTGCACAGATAATGCGGTGACTTCGTATTCTCCAAGCAACGCTTTTCTGTTAAGGTTTTCAATGTCCTCAACAACATTTTCAACTTTAAAGCTAAGAGGAAGCTTGCCATTGAGCATTGCATAGAACATGAAGGCATCATCCGCATCTGGCGTATGGGCAACTTGCATGCGGTAACTTTTCAGGGCATCATAAAGATCTTTTTCTTAAAATCCACGAAAATTTTTTAAATTCGAAACCTCTTAAAAGTAAACTCTGTGTACAGAAGAGAACAGGACGACAGATAAAGAAGCTAAAGGAACTTGGTTTCAATTTCAGAAGAGTTGGACTGATTTTAATCGCTACAGATAACATCAAGAAACACCTGATTCCGGAGTTGAAGAGAAATATGTCATCTAGTAAATGAAGCTGAAGTTGAAGATGTTTTGAAGCTGAACCCTTGCTTTGACAGTGTTAGGCATGTAATGGGAGCGGGAAAAGGCTGTGAAAAATGTAATGCAGACATAATGGTTTTTATACAGAGATCCCTTAATTATCTTAATGGTTGTAAAAAGTGATCTCAGATGGTATCGGTGGACTACGTAGTGGTGGGAGCAGGATATTCTGGTCTAATGTGCGGTAAAAGGTTGATCGAGAAGGGTTTTAACATACTTGTATTCGAAATGCGAGAGGTGGGTGGTGAGTTAAGCACATTCGCAAAGCTTAGCGATTTCAGAGCTAGATATGAGAAGTACATAGAAAAGGTCGAACAGCTAAGTCAGGAAGTTCCAGTGGAGAAGGGGACCGTTATAAAATCCAAGCCGGTCATTGTAAGCTCAGAGACGGGACTAAAGAGATTAGAATCCAAAAAAGTGATAATATGCACCGGAGCTACAGATGTAGCGCCTGCAAGGCTCAACGTTTTGGGAAAAAAGATCGGGGGAATATATACTTTAGAAAACGCTCTAAGATTGATGGCGGGAAATATGAGACTAGGAAAAAAGATACTCTTTGTAACAAAGGAAGATAAAATAGTGAGTGTAGCAGAAGAACAGTTCTATAGGCTGAACTACGAAGTTGAGCTAGTGAAACTTGAAGGAGATATAAACGTAATAGGAAAAGATCATGTCGAAGCTGTTGAAGTTGCGGGAGAAAAGTACAGCTGCGATGCCTTGGTTATATACGGAGGAAGGGAACCTTTCAACCCCTTAAAGCTTCGAGGTACGCCAGTTGGTAATGTAATATCCTGCACATACGATTACTCAAAGGTTGAAGAAAACGTTAAAAATTTCGTTTCAAAATTGTAAAAGCAAACGTTTTTAACACAGATCTTCTTGCGTTTTTATGCTAAAGGATGTAATAAAAGATAGCGCTGGCGAAAAAGTATTTTTACTTGGCAACGAAGCCATAGCGAGAGGAGCTATTGAAGCAGGAATAGATGTTTTCGCTGCCTATCCTGGAACTCCGAGTAGTGAAGTTGCGGATACGTTGAGTGAAGCCTGCAAACTGCTTAAAGGTAAAATGGATTTTTACATGGAATACTCTGCCAACGAAAAGGTGGCTTTTGAGGTGGCCGTTGGAGCTTCACTTGCAGGAAAGCGCGGAATGGCTGCAATGAAACATGTCGGCGTAAACGTTGCTGCAGACACCCTTTTCAGCTTTGCATATGTCGGAGCTAGAGGTGGCTTTGTTCTTTTAACAGCCGACGATCCATTTATGCATAGCAGCCAGAACGAGCAAGATAACAGATGGTACGGTATGGCCGCAAAATTGCCAGTGATAGAACCTTCAAGTGTTCAAGAGGCGAAAGATTTCACAAAAATCGCCTTTGAGATCTCAGAAAAATTTGGGATCCCTATAATTCTCAGAAGCTATACTCGATTGAGTCATGCAAGTGGAATTGTAAAACTCGGAGAAATTCCAGAAAAAAGGTTGGAAAAAGTTGAATGGGAACGACACCCTGAAAAAGATGTCGTACTTCCGGCGATTGCGAGAAAACTGAAACCAATATTACTTGAAAAACTTGAAAAAGTTCGAAAGTATTTCGAAGAAAGTAGTATGAATTGGATTGAAGATGGAGAAGGTGATATAGGCGTTCTAACCTGTGGTTTAAGTTATGCTTATGCAAAAGAGGCGATGGAAAGATTGAAAGTTAAATTACCCCTCTTGAAGATCTCAACACCTCACCCATTCCCAAAAAAGATTGTTGAAGACTTCATATCTAACCTAGACGGTGTTATTGTTGTTGAGGAGGTGGATCCATTCTTAGAGATGCAGCTAAGAAATTACGATGTCGAAATATACGGTAAGATGAACGGTTACATGCCCATGAACTATGAATACAACGTCAACGTAGTTGAAGCTGGAATAGCAAAAGTTATGGGGATAAAACCGAGTTTTGAGCAGAAGGATGTAAGTTACCTTGTTTCTAAAGCTCCTCCACGCCCTCCAGTCCTATGCGCCGGATGCCCACATACTGCAAGCTTCTATGCGATCAGACAGGTTGTTAACGAAGTTGGTAACACAGTTTTGCCGAGCGATATTGGATGCTACACATTGGGCATAAACAAGCCCTTTGAAGGAGTTGATATAACGATATGCATGGGAGCCAGCGTTGGCGTATCCAATGGGTTAGCTCATGTTGTAAGAAACCCTATAATTGCAACCATAGGTGACTCAACGTTCATACACGCTGGGATACCTGCACTTATAAATGCAGTTTACAACAATGCAAAGTTTGTTTTGGTTATCTTAGACAACCAAACTACCGGAATGACTGGGCACCAGCCACATCCTGGGACGGGAGTTAAAGGATGTGGAGAAGTTGGAAAGGCTGTCAAAATTGAAGAAATCGTAAAAGGTTGCGGAGTTGAGTTTATCGAAGTTGTACAACCTTACAATGTAAATAGAATGATTGAAGTATTAAAGAAGGCAATAAAACACAACGGTGTAGCGGTAATAATCGCTCGCCAGCCTTGTGCAATTCTTTGGGCAAGGGAACGCAGGAAAAAGGGGACTCTTGTTACCTTCAGGGTAACAGAAAATTGTAGCCTATGTTTGAAATGCTTAAAATCCTTCAACTGTCCCGCAATAGTTTACGATGGGGAAAAAGTAGAGATAGATGAAGCCACGTGCGTAGGCTGCGGAGTGTGTGCAAAAGTATGTCCGGAGAGGGCGATAAGAGTAAGATCTTAATCCCAGACAGAGCCCTGATATTTGGCCGTTTTCAACCTTTTCATTTGGGCCACGTAAAAGTGGTGGAGTGGGCTCTGCAGAAGTTCGATGAGTTAGTTCTTCTAATAGGAATGGCCGATGAAAGCCACACATTTCAGAACCCATTTACAGCGGGAGAAAGAATATGGATGATAAGGGAGGGACTCAAGGAGTTCAACGTTGATTTGGGGAGAATAATAACAGCCACAGTACCAACCATGCGAGTTTACGTAGGACATGCTCTTTATATAATAAATCTCGTTCCACATATAAAGGCAATTATAACAAGAAACCCTGTTATTGCGAAAGTTTTTATGGATGCCGGACTTGAGGTTATACAACCACCACTTTTCAGCAGAGAAATTTACAGAGGTAGCTATATCAGACAGATGATGCTTGAAGATCTAGAATGGGAAAAATTTGTTCCTAAATCTGTTGCAAAGATCGTAAAGTTTTTAAACGGCGAGGAAAGGATAAAAATCGCCTGCTCAAAGGATTAAAGCTAAAATCTTTTTGTTCTCTCATCCCCTTACTTTCCTAGCAAAAAATTAATTAACACAGAGGGCAAATAAAAATAGCTGCCGCCGTGGCTCAGCTGGAAGAGCGGGTGACTCGTAATCACCAGGTCGCGGGTTCAAACCCCGCCGGCGGCTTACTTTGTTCAAAATCCAAACTTCCAGCCATTTTTATTTTATAAATGGTTCTTAAATATCTCTCTTGATTGGTTGAGCAAATTTCTCATTATTTTAAGGGTCTCAACGATGGATTCTATTCTGGATTTAATCTCCGCAAGCTCTTTTATGATCAATTCTCCGCTTAATTAGTTATTCTTACATCGAACTTCCTCGATTGGCTGATATTTAGCTTAAAAGTTCAGTCAACTTTTGGAGCAAATTCAATGCGCAGATATGGTCTCGTCGCAGTATTTGAGTTCTCTTTGGAGTTGAAAGTAATTCTTGTAGCCTGATTTTCGTTGCTCGACTTTATGCACCATCCATAATTTGCGGTTTCGGCGAATAGCTGAACGTCTGTCCAAGCTAGTTGTTGGAGTTATGCTATGGGTTGGATCGTTCTCAAATGTTTGCTAAAAATGGTGTTTATTCTATCTGGAATGGAGATATTGTGAAAAGTCTTGATTTATGTCTGAATTTGCTATAAAAAATAATATTTTATTGTTTCACAAAAAGAATTTCGATATAGTTGGTGCTTAGATTCCATGGCGCTCGACCAGTAGGACAGGGATTTCCTGGCTCTTTAGAAATACAACGAATAGACACCAAGATTTGTTGATTAACAAAGTCGTTTGCATTTAGCTGAACCTCCAATTCACCACCACCAAGTCCCTGTTCCCTCGGATTCTCAAGATTGTTGTTAAGGTATATCAACGCATATGCATCCCTTCTCCCATCTTTTTCGCTACAAGTGCCATTCCATATAAGTATGGGAGAAACACTCGAATTAATGGTATATGGCAATTTGAAAGTAAAGTTTTGCCATGCACAATTTTGTGTAGAGTTTGCCCAAATAGATTGGCCGTCAATCCATCCTACAAAAGAGTTGTTGTAACTGCTGCACACAGGCGAACAAGATATACCCGACAGAGTTGCCCCCCTCACTTTTGAGAGACTACCTACAGGCGGGCATGTAGGACATGGTGTGGGAGTGGGACAGGGAGGACACTCTCCATTAGCTGGACACTCTTCGCAGAAAGGGACGGATGCGTTAACCTCCACTGTGAAATATTGTGGTTCTACCCCATTTGCTGTAAAAGATACTGTACATGTAACTGTTTCATTTGGATCGTTGGGGGTTACGTTCGCGTTAAAGTAATACCAAACCTCACCTCGTTCGTTTGTAACAGTCTGATATGGGTTGAAATTACAAATTCCGTTGCTTGGAGACACAGAAACTGTTACATCATAGTTTTTGACAGGATTTCCAAACCTATCTACAAGCTTAGCACCAAGCATTACCGTGGAATACTGATAAACACTAAATTGAGTATCTGTAAGTGGAATGAATTTGTCTGGAGTTACTCCAAAATCTTGAGACGTTTCGCCACCAACAACTGCATAGACCTCAAACACGTTGATCGAAAGTATAATACTCTTAAGATTCGCAACTTCGACAACGTTACCACTTCTGCTGACCTTTACTTCTGGATTGTCCTTGTAAACTTCTTTGAGCGTAGAATTCCACCATTCCGCAGTTTTTTCATCAAAACATTCAAAAATGATGTTTCCACTGAACAAATTTCTTCCACCAACAGAGACCGGAATCAAAATCAAGTTTGCTGTCTCAGTTGTTGCAAAACTGTTGAACTTCGCTTTCAAAATGTAAAGCGAAATGGAATTTTTACTGAATGAGTTCTGATCAGATTCCTTCAAAACAACGGAATCTTCAAGCCTTAAAACCGCTGAATGCTCATAAATTAGCTTTGAGCGAGAAGAATAAAAATAATTTGGTTCAAAAATAATCGCGGAGGTTTCATCCTCCACTAAAGTACTCCCGTCGATATTTAAAATTCTAATCCCCAAATCTTTAACTGATATCGTTGTTGATGCCTTCGATGGAGATACAAGAACGTAATAATTGGGATAATCAACTCCAGCCTTTAAAACTATCTTTGCCTGATTTCCTGTTGATGAGGATAAAGATATAGCTTCGCCGAGGCTTGCAACATCGTACTTCAGATCGCTGAAATGTTTGGCCTCTACAGCTCTATTCCATTGAGGAACAGCATTTGCTTGGAGTATACCAATCAGTCCCATCACTATAGACATCAGCAGGATGAATCCGATAAGCGGTGAAACAGCCCGGCTATCCATCGGAGTAAATATTTTTGGAAGATTTTAAAATTTTTGCTTTTAAGAAATGGTCAGAGGTTCTCAAAAAATTTTACAAAAAAATTGAATGTCGGTTCATTTAACCCTTTTAACTTTCCCAACCTAACACACTTTTACTACTTCTGAGAGAATCCGAAAATTGTCAACAATTTAAGTGGACTTTTGAGGGCAATATGGTTTCCACTTCCTTCCGTTAGATGGGATTGGATTTTTTAAATTTTGAGGAGATGATCTGGTTTGTTTCACCTGAAAAGGTGAGGGAGACGATAAAAAACTGGTTCGAAAGATGTTAGGAGATCGGTAAAATTTGCTGTCTCAGGAGATCTAAATCATTCTGCTTTGGATAGACTACCGATACTATAAGCCAGCTCCCATGTATGTTATGCGTTCCAAGAATAAAATAAAGATGTCCTTTTTTCGGAATTTCATTGTAAAATTCGTTTTTAACTTTAATCGGGGCAGATTTGGGGTCTTTTTCTCTCATCTTTATGTAAAGAATGCCCATCTCCCAGTCCTCGCACATGATTGTATGTGTTTTTTTGCAATCTCTGCAACATCTAAAAACGAACTGAAACTTTTTATCTGGAACGTCTATTTTCACAGCACTTTTTCCTTCTCCGAGAGTTATCTGTTTCGACATTTCTTCCACTTTTTCAAAGTATTCGCTGTCAGTCCAAACAAAATCTTTTAAAATCGGTTTTATAACGCTGAGTGAGACTTCTCTGTCATCCTTATCCTCCAGCTCATCGAGATTGGCAAGTTTTTCATCAAGTCTTCTCTTTATTTCCCTGAAATCCTCCTCATCCAAGACTCTTATTGATTCGAAGTCTATTTTGCGACTTTCCGGTCTTCTATCTGAAGGTCTATCATAAACCAGCTTGTATTCGATCCATGTTTTTTTCTTAAACTTTTTTTCGCTTCCCCTCCAAAACAATTCCCATGGAATCGGGTAAATTCTCCTCCAATTGTTATCTTCCGTTAGTCCAGCAACACACACAAGATGCTCGTATTTTCTGCTTATCACGGGATAAGTTTTAGCCAAAACCAGTAATTTCTCCTTTTTCAAAGATGTATCACCTCAAATCCATCTCTCTCAAGGAATTCGGCTAAAATCGATCTGTGGCACCTTCTCCAATCTGCTTCAAAGCACATTATGGCACTGGTTTTCGAAGAAGCATAGATTTCCAGATTTCGTATGGCATCTAAATCCCTTGAGAGGTAATTCTGATATAAATCCGCAAACTCAGAAAAACTTAGCAGTCCAGATCGCAAACTCTGCCTCAATTCTCTTGGCGAACCAAGAGCTGAGAGAGAGATATAATCTATTCCGGCTTTGCTCAAATTTTCTTGCAAAGATTTCTTTGAAAAGCCGTTTTTTCTGCTAAGAGGACGTTCCCGAACATCTATAACTCTTTCTATTCCATTACTCTGCAACTCTTCTATAAATTCTTTGATGGTTTTTCCCTCATATCCTATCGTGTAAACTTTGTTTTCAGTTTTTTTAAAAAGATCAGATGCAGGTCTGAAGGAGTCCACTTTTCTCATTTTCAATTCACCCTCAGAATATTCTATCATCAATTCGTCACCTTTTTTCAGACCCCAGAGCTCCACGATCTCCTTGGGTATAGAAATGTAATATGCGCCCTTGCTATAAAGAACACGTCTTTTATGCATACGATCACCTACCCTAAGGTATCCCTAAGGATAAATATTTTTCGTTTTTGAAATCTTTTAGGCCAAAAACTTCGATAAGCTTAAACAGAATCAGATGTACCACTTCTTTGAAGTAGCTGACAAGTATTGAAGGATCCAAGTCTTTCTTGCGCACCGCAATAGACCTTACCACATCAACATCCCCCTAAAGGACGAGGCTTTCGGGTTGTGTATAATAGCATGAGAAGTAGTAGCTACTGCTATTGTTTAATCTGTTTAATATCACGCTCCCACGTTGACTTAAATTTCGGAGGACCAGTTTTTTAAAATTCATCTTTTGTTGTTTAATCTACTTTAGTGTGCATGTTTTTTCTCCAAAAAATTTATTTTCAAAACCACAATGTGGACTACAATGGCAAAGAGACTGGAAAGAAGATCAGCAAGGGTTCTGGCCATAGTTCTGGCGCTTATTATGGTAGGTTCGATCTTCGCATACATTTCTCCCAAAGGGAATATCGAACAGAGAGATGTGAAGCTAGAATTTTTAGATTTCAAAGAAACTGCTGCTGCATTAAATGCGAGTTTTTATGAATATTTGAACTTTACGTACGCATATGGATTAAAAACAGAAAACGAGGTCTATAAGCTAGTTGCAAACGCTTCTCGCTCTTTCGATTCGAAGATATTTAACCAGAGAGTTATTCAATTACCATACGGAGTCAGAGAAGCTCTTTTAACGTACTATGAAGGCTACCAGACTCCAATATATGCTTTAAATACTAATAAAAGTAAAATTTACTTCGCATCCACAACTTCAGAACAATTCTACAACTTCAGTTTGAGGATGAACAACAGAGAGGTGGCTTTGGTTGATGAAGTTGAGCCCTTAATAATTGGGTACACACCAGTCGTTGTTCTAGCAATGCAAAAAATTTTAGCTGAGCCGAATAAAGAGCTTTACAGTTATCTTTCCAGAATCAATGAAACTTTTGGCTACGCTTTCTTTTTGTTTGGTAGTGAGGCAGAGAACGCTTTAAAATCTAATGAAACTTCATACGGTGACTTTTACTTCGAGGGCTACAGGTTTAACGAGACTTCAAGCATGTACGAGAAGGTTGTTGCCATTCACTTTACAGAAAACTACTTCTTTGTCGGAATGAACGAAAGCGAGAAGAATGTGACCTATTATTCCTATGAAAACTACGATGATGGCCTAAGCATTGCAATTTTCGCTGATAAAGACTTCAAGAGGGTTTTAGATGCCAGACCAGAGATTAGGGGAATTATAATGCACTTTGAAGAATAAATTATGAGGATAGCTAAGAATAAAACGCTGATTGCGAGAGGTAAGATAAAAATCGAAGGAAATGCAGAGGTACTGGGGGCTAAGAAAAACGAATTCTCGACGGAAAAGTTCATCCCAATTTATTTTTTAGACGATTCCGAAGTAAAAATAAACGGAGATTATTTCGTTGTTGACGGTTGCACAATTCCAGAATCTTGGAAGAAGCTCGTAAAATTGGATTGGGAAACCCTCTTTATATACGGCGGCACGGATAGGGGGAAGAGCACTCTAGCAGCATACCTAGCAAACAAGCTTGATGGTTGTTGGATTTTAGATTTAGATGTTGGGCAGGCAGACGTTGCACATCCAGCAGCGATGGGTTATGGGTTTGCGAAGAATGTGATCTCGATATCTGAAGTTAAAATGCAAAACGGTTTCTTTGTAGGAAGCATTTCCCCCATGGGAAGAGAATCCAAATGTTTGCGAGGAGTAGTAAAGCTTTGGAAAGAACTTTCAAAGCTCGAAGGGAGGAAGATCGTAGATACGACCGGGTGGATAAAAGGTAAAAGGGCAAGAGAATACAAGCTAGCTAAGCTTGAGATCATAAATCCAGACATTGTGGCATCTTTTGAGGGTAAACCTGAATGTCTATCCGACTATAAGTTATTTGAAGTGGAGAGCCAGAATCTGATAATAAGAAGCAGAGAAGAAAGAGCTCGAATTAGGGCTGCAAATTATGCAAAGTGGCTTAAAGGATCTAAAAAAATCAGCCTTGACAACTTCGAGTTGATTTCTGGAAAAGCAATATCCAAAGAGTTTATTCAAGATTTAATTTCTGCTGAAGTCGAATTTGTTAAAAAATCTGACGAATACATTGCGATTTGCACAAAAAAGCAGGCAGAAATCGATCCTGAGATCATTAAAGGGTTGAAAGAATTGTACGGAGTTGAAGAGGTCTTTATCTTTGCAAAGGATGAATTGAAAGGGATAATCTGTGGTTTGTACAAGAAAGATCGCTACCTTGGCATGGGTATGCTGAGTATGTTGGATGGAAAGTACGTAATAGAGACCCAGTTCGATGACTTCGACCGTATAGAAGTCGGAGAGGTTCGTTTTGATGGAGAGAAGGAATATATATTACGCCTTCCACTGTAGCTATGGAAGTTATAGAGATAGAGACCAAAAAGAGGGTTGAGGTTATCGATATAACTGAAGAGGTAGAAAAAAGAGCTAGAGGAGATGCTATGATAGTTTATACTCCTCACACAACTGCGGCTATAATAATAAATGAGGCTGAGGATGGACTGATGGAGGACATTATCGAAATTTTGAACAAACTTGCTCCCGAAAACGGAAAATATAAACACAATAGAATAGACAACAATGCCGATGCACATCTCAAAGCCTCTCTCCTTGGAAACTCCGTGATTGTTCCAGTCAGTAATGGAAAAATTTTGCTTGGAACCTGGCAAAGGATCCTATTTTTGGAATTTGATGGACCCAGAAGAAGAAAAGTGATTATTAAGGAAATATGAGGGACAAAAGAGATTACTACTACTGGGAAGCAAAGAGGGTCGGATATAGAAGCAGGGCAGCATTTAAACTGCTACAGATGAATCAAACTTTCAAGTTGATCAAAAGAGGAGATTGGGTTTTAGATTTAGGTGCCGCTCCAGGAGGATGGAGTCAGGTGGCTGCGGAGTTGGGGGCAAAAGTAGTGGCTGTAGATATAAATGAAATGGAGCCCATAGATGGTGTAATATTTATACAGGGAGACATAACTCTCCCGGAGACAATTGAAAAAATTAAGAAGGTCAAAGAAGATTTTGATGTAATAATAAGCGATGCTGCACCAAAGATCAGCGGAATCTGGACTGTAGACCATCTTCGTTCCATCGATCTAGCCCTTTCAAGTTTTAGTATAGCGAAGAGTTTGCTTAGAGATCATGGCAATTTCGTAGTAAAGGTCTTCCAAGGTGAGGAGATACAGAACTTCTTCAACGAACTAAAACCCTTCTTCAAGTTCAAAAAGTTCCACAGTCCAAAGGCTTCAAGAAAAAGCAGTGCTGAGATATATTTTATAGGGAAGGGTTTCATGAAGCCCAAAGTCTAATATATTTGAAAAAATTATCACTGTCCAGTTTTTTCTAACGTGTTTATGGCTTTGTTAACCTCCTCAAGGAGTTCGTCATCACTTTTCCCTTCAGGATCTATACCAAGATCTTTTGCAATTTTTTCAAGTTTCTCTCTTCTCTCTTTTGATTGGTATTTACCTTCTCTTATCTGCTTCTCGAACTCCCTGAGCTCCATTTCAGCTTCTTTTTGCGCTTTTTTGAATTCTCCAACACTTTTTCCTAAACTCCTTGCGACTTCTGGAAGTTTACTGGCACCAAAGAGCAACAAGATAACAAGTAGTATCATTACCCACTCTTGTGGGCCTGGAAGGAACTGCATGTACACTACATCCATAGATCGCAGTACGCAGCAGCATTAAAAAGTTTTTTGATATTAAATTTTCCTCCCTTTAACTTTGTCGATATCAAACTTCGCTCTTTCGCTTATATGCATCACCGCAAGTGTTCCGGCCATTACTGGATCACTTACAACGATGTCTGCAACGTATGGGACGCTTCCAAACATGCTTAGAGAGATAACCTTTATCCCGCTCTTCTTCAAGTTCTTAACTTCCTCAGTTATCTTTCCACCCATCAGCCCGCCAGCTAAAACCAGAACTTCGGCTCTATGTAAGCGAGATACCGCTTTTACAGCCTCAGCTATCTCCTCTTCTCCGACAACTGGCATTGTATCTACGCTTATCCTCTCCCCTCTAAGATTGTGTCTGTCTGCTTCGCTTATCGCTCCTATCGCAACTTGCGAGACTAAAGCTCCACCACCAAGAATTATTACCCTTTTTCCGTAAACCTGCTCGAAGGGTTTCTCTTCGTTGATCTCTATAACGCTTTCTAGTTTTCTCATTTTTTCTATCATCCTCTCTAAATTTCCCCCCTCGATTTCGAAGTATACCAATGCTTTCCCGAAATATTCACCATGATTGATTATAAATGTTTGTGCGAAGGTTATGTTTCCGTTCTCTTCAGCTATGATCGCTGTTAAATCTCTGAGCACACCAATTTTATTTTCGGCAATTATTCTAATTCCCTTCAGCATCAGAACTTTGCCCCCATCAGAGTTTTTGTTTCAACTATCCCCCCAATCGATCTTATTCCATTCACAACAATATCGCTCAACTCAGGGATAGATTTAACCACAACCTTTGCAATCATATCGTATTCGCCAAACAACGGGTAAAGCTCTTCAACCTCTCTTATCGAAGCAATTTTCTCATAAACCTCCTTTTCCTTGCCTGGAACTACTTTGATCAGCACGAAACCCACAACCACATACATATTCGCTAACCAAGTTTTAAAGCTTTCTGCTACAAATTTTCCGAATAGATCAAACCATTTTCAGTCTTAAATCGTAATGATGTTTTCTTGCAAAATGCTCATGTACAACGAACTTCAGCCTTTTATTTTTCTTCTGCATACCTCACAAAATTCGTCAGATTTTTTATCAACATCGTATACAGAATTGCTGAAGGCCATAACACAGCTCCTATCACTGCAGTGCTTCAAACCCAGAACGTGTCCAATTTCATGCGTACACTCTTTTAGAAGTCTCTCCTTAAAATTCTCTCCTCTTAGCCGATAAGTTGAAACCAAAGCTCTAGATCCAAAAATTTCCGCCTCACCGAAGACGAAGTTCATGTTGTCTGCATAGATATCCACCTCAGTTATGCCCAAAGTTATCCATCTTTTTTCCAATCTGAAAAGCAGACAGGTAGAATTGTACTGTTTTCTGAAAGGATTGTAACAATACTTATCTAACTCTCTTAGCGGCATTATTTTTACATTTCCAGCTATTGAATAGAACTTTTTCTCAAGTTCGAGTGCTAACGTTTCGATTAAATTCGGATAGCTTCCAAGGGGTTGAAGATATATCATAGCCCTATAATCCTAAGGATGTCAGATAAAATTTCTGAAAAGGTGGCTGTGATATCTATTTCGAAGTGGGTCAGTATGTAGTAGCTTCCAAAAATTGTTCCTACCATGCTACCAACGTTTGTAAGCGCTGCAACTAAAAGAACTCTGAAAAAATTATTTTTGAGTAGATTTTTTCCTTCCACAAGTTTAACTAAATCTTCTACACCAGGCTTTCTGATCCAGGCTTCTACAGCTCCACTTATCCAACCAGATGCGACGAGAGGGTTTAAAGATGTAAGCCAAGCTGTAAAAAATGCTGTAATTATTGAGAAAGGGTGCGCTCCAGCTAAAGCGGCACCTAGCCCGGCAAGAATGCCATTTATAAGAAACCAGTAAAGAAAAGCTGTAAAGAAGTGCTCGAAACTTACAAGTGCAAGTAAAACGAAGATAGCTATGATAAAAATCGATATGCCCAAAGCAAGAATTTTTGCATAGTTTTTTCCCTTCTTTATCTCCAAGAGTTTTTGGACATCTATCTCTTCAGCTCTTTTCAAATTCTCCTCTATCCCTCTTACATGTCCAGCTCCGACTACTGCTACGACCCTGTTGTACCTTTGCAAAGCTTTTGAAAGATTGTAGGCCATGTACTTATCTCTTTCATCTATCAATATCTCGGCAGCCTTTGGAGATATCTTTTTAAATTCGTTCACCAACAGATCTATTACATCCTTCTCAAGCAGCTCATCCAATTCTAAATTCTTACCAAAAAGAAGATCCTTAAAGAAGTAGATTAAAAGTTTGAACTTTTCAAAGATGCCTATTGAAGACCAAAATCTTCTGAAAGTAACACCGATGTCTCTATCTATAAGCAGAACGTCTGCTCCGATTTCTTTTGCCTTATTAATGGCTGCGATCATCTCACTTCCTGGTTCTATACCGTACTTCCTCCCCGCATCCTTCTGCATATACGCAAGAATGGCTTGGAAGATGAACAAAAAGGTGTTTCCAGATTTTAATAAATCAATGACTGATATATTTTCCTTCACACCTTCAAAAAGTGCTCTGTAGCGGTTGTAACAAAGTTCAACAGCTACAGCATCTGGTTTTTCTTTTTCAATGGTATCTAAAACCTCCTCCACGCTTTTCTTTGATACATGCGCTGTCCCAACGATTACAAGCTTCTTGTCTTCCACCCTAACACCTCTAAAGCTTCAAGTACTTCTTTCGTTTTCATCAGATCACTCCTTGTAACTATCCCAACAAGTTTCCCGTTACTTACAACAGGTAATCTTCCAATTCTAACTTCACTCATAATCTTAAACGCCTCGAAAGCGCTTCTTTCTGGTTCTATCGTGATTACATTTTTGCTCATAACCTTTTCAACTTCATCATCTGGACTCGACCTCAGGATGTCTTCCAGTGTTATGATACCGACGACTTTATCGTTATCAACAACTGGATAACCTAGGTGTTTGTACCTTATCATCATCTCCAGCACATCTCTAACCTTTGAACTTGGTGAAACCGCTATAACGTTTGTGGTCATTATATCTCTTACCCTCATCTTTCCCAAAAGGCTTTCAAGTGTAACCAATTTTTCTTCTTCGCTTGCGCCTATATAAATGAAGAGAGCTATTAAAATCAGCCAGGGGTTGTAAAAAATTCCGAATACTGCCATCATTATTGCCAGAAATCTCCCGATCTCTGCCGCTGTTCTTGTAGCTTTTCCATAACCGTATCTGGATGCCATTATGCTTCTTAAGACCCTCCCCCCGTCCATCGGAAATGCTGGAATTAGATTGAATAAACCTAAAAACACGTTTATATAACCGAGAGTTACTGAAAAGGATCTTAGCGGTTCAGAAAAAACCGATGCAAAGAAAAAGAACAAAAAGGCTATAAAAAAACTCATCAAAGGCCCTGATACTGCTACCTCAAACTCTTTTTTTGCATCCTTTGGCATTTCTTCCATCATCGCCACTCCACCAAATATGAACAGAACTATACCTCTCACATTTATTCCCTGCCTTTTGGCAACAATAGAATGAGCCAATTCATGAGCTAAAATTGATAGAACTATGAAAAACGATGCCAAAATCGAAAGTAATATTCTTAAATCTATTGGAAAATTACTAAATCCAACAGGAGGCGGCGATACAAAAAAGGCGTATATTAGAAGGAGCAAAATTACGATCAGGCTGAAGTGTAATCTGACCTCTATACCCGCAACTTCGAAGATCTTCAGCGATGACTGCATAACTCAACTTATGTTTGGAAAGATATATTTCTTCTCATCTGCCACAAGAATTAAATAACTAATCTCAATTGATTGCTATGGGATATATAAAAGTATTCAGAGAAAAGGAGATAAACTCAAGTGGTGAGATCGCCGTAATAGCTGTTAAGGAAGGTTGTTCTGAAGCTGTAAAATCTGCTAAGAGGAGGTTTTCTATAGTTATAGCCTCCTGCGAAAATGCAGACATAAGATTAAATTACGAAAAGGTTGAAAAGATCGCAGAAGAAGTAGAAAAACTGAATTTATATGATGAAATTTTAAATTTCCCCTACGGAATTGTAATCCATGATGGAGAAAAGATCCTTTTTGCGAACAAAACCGCTTTAGATTTTGTAGGTTCCATAGATCTTTTAGGTAAGAAAGTACTAGATTTTATCAGCGAAGATTATAAAAATTTTGTAAAAAGAGGATTCAAAAAATGCTCAGCAAAGAATTAGTTGAGCCGGTGATTGAACTTTTTAAACTTCCAGATGGTCGGACAGCTTATCTCGAAGTAAACGCAACACCAGTTAGATACAGAAACAAGGATGCAATTCTGCTTGTTCTGAGAGATATAAGTACCATGATAGATGCTAAAGAGAGATTAAAGAGGCTTGAACGGTTTTTTATGAATGCGAAAGACATATTCTTCATCCTAGACAAAGGAGGAAGGTTTTTAGAATTCAATCCGAAACTGGCTGAGATATTTGGTCGAACGCAGGAAGAGTTAAAGGGTATGAATTCAAGAAACCTAGTTTGTCCAGAGGACTATCAGAAACTGAAAGATTTTTTCAGGAGGGTGCTTACAGACGGTGAGGCTAGAGGTGAATTCAGGTTTTTACGGAAGAATGAAATTTTTTGGTTAGAACTGCATGAATGGCTAGCTGGTGAGGAAGTTGAGGGTATTGCAAGAGAGATCACTGAAAGAAAAGAACTTGAAAAAGCTCTAATCGAAAGCGAAAGAAAATATAGAGAAATTTTTGAGAACTCTCTTGATGCTATAGTCGTCACAGATCTAAAGGGGAATTTTTTAGAAGTTAACAAGATCTTCGAAGAAGATATAGGTGTAAAAAGAGAGGAAATAATAGGAAAGAACTTTAGTGAATTCCTAAGCAAAGAGACTGCTGAGGAAATATTTAGAAAATATAACGAAGCGTTCAAGGAGAGAAAAGATCTTTTTGGAGTTCTTTTTGAATTTAACTCTCCAAAAAAGGGACTCATGTATGTAGAAGGGAATGTAAAACTTTTATGGATGGATGGAAAAATAATTGGTTTTCTGACGAATTTAAGGGATGTAACAAGAACGATCAAACTTGAAGCTGAGCTGGGGAGATTGAACAAGGTTCTAAGAAAAATAAAGGAAGTTCACGAAATCCTTGTAAGGATAGAAGACAAAAGTGACATTTTACAAAAAATCCCAGAAATTTTGGATAACTACAACGCAAAAATTTCAAAGTTACCAGAATGCAAACATAGTATTCCGATAAAAACTGCTGAGAAGGATTTCGGATATCTGTGCATAGATCACGAGCTGAACGATGAAGAACTGAGTTTCTTCAAATCCCCTAGCCGAAAACATGGCATTAGCGTTTAATTCGATTGAAAATAGGGAAATTAAAGATAAAACTCTGAAAAAACTGTCCGAAAACATATTACATATAGCCGAAATACTAGATCGAATAAGAAATCCGCTAACGGTAGTAGCGGGCTACTTAGAGTTCATTCCAGAAGAATCTTTTCGCAAAAAAGCTTTTGAACAAGTAGAAAGAATAAATATCTACCTAAAGCAACTTGATCTTGATTGGATCAATTCAGAGAGGATTTTTAAGGATTTCAAGAAATCTCCCTGACTTTCTTTACAGTCTCAAAGATCCTTTCTTTCTTAAAGAACGTTGCAGGGTACTTCGATTTAAAGACTTCTATCTCTTCAGCAAAAACTCTTTTCTGCCCGTCTGCTATTGCTAAGCCTTCTGCAACGATCTTAATTTTTCTGTCCATTTTTAAAACCAGTGGACGCCAACCTATGCGGAATGGTGCAACTGCTGAAATTACTATCGCTTGAAGGTAAGGTTCAATTATAGGTCCACCTACGGAAAAAGAGTATCCAGTGGAACCTATCTGGGAAGCGACTATTACAGAATCGCATCGGAGAGTATCGATATGGTACCCATCAACAAAAATTTCTGCTTCTATCATTTTTGCAACTTCTCTACTTGCAAAAACTATCTCGTTAAGAGCTATAAGTTCTTCATTTCCAGCTAAGCATTCGATTCTTGGAAACTTCTCAACTTCAAAAGTTTCTAAAGCTTTTTTTAGTTTTTCTTTGAAATCTTCTTTTTTTGCGTGTGTTAATATACCTACTCTCCCCGTATTGATACCAAAAATGGGTACTTCGTCTCTTAGGTACTGCAGAATCCTTAATATAGTCCCGTCACCTCCAACGCTCACTATAAAATCAAAGTTTCCAAGTTCTTCGCAGGCTTTTTCATAGAGTTTTGAGTCCACATTTAGCTCTTTCAAAAAGTCTCTAACACTTTCAGCTACATCTCTCGTTTTATAAACAATAGCTGCCTTCATTTAATCAACTCCATTAATTTTTTGTGTAAACTCGGATTTGCGGCAACTATATTAATTCTTTCACCAACTCTAATCTTTTTGTTATCAAGAGGTAAGCCATTGTTATCTGTCACCTTTCCACCAGCACACTTAACGATGAAAATTCCCGCTGCAACGTCAAAAACTCTTAGCATGTTTCTTACATCAACAAAACAATCAAATCTTCCCTCTGCAATATAACAAAGCTCCAAAGCTGCACTTCCAAATATCCTTATTCTTTTAAATGGTAGTAGCTTTGTTGGATAGTAGAAAATAGCATCGCACGTCAAATCATCTTTTTTACTAACAGATATCATTTTTTCATTCTTGAAAGCTTCTCCCTCAGCAGCAAAATACTCTTCATCACTCTCCAAACTGTAAACATAACCAAAGAACGTATCTTTCAAACTTTCGCTGTCACTGAAACATATACTTACAGAATAAAACGGGATACCCCTTTCAGCGTTGAAAGTTCCATCTATTGGATCTAGGGCTACATAAGTATCCCCTTCCCCCACAAAACCTTTTTCTTCGCTTAGAATAGTAACTTTCTCTTTCAAAAGAATTTCCAATGCAGCTCTTTCAGCAACAACATCCACAAGCTTTGATGGTGAACCATCAACCCCGTTTCCTACAACTTTTTTTCTCTGTTCTAAGCTTAACTGTGCTACAGCCTTCCTAACAGCTTTTGCCACGTTTCTCGAGATTCGGAGTGCATACTCAGCTTCCATATTGAAAGTCTAATTGGTTAAGAAATAGGTTGTGGTATAGGTTACAGCTGCTGAAACCGGTACGGAAAAGTTATCCTCTATAAAAAACTTCCCAATCTTTTCAACTCTTTCAACAATTGTTGAAACTAAGCAAGCTGCAAATGAAGGGAATAGGGGTAAAAAAGTTATAGAGACTAATAGACTAGAGGTAAACATCAAAAAACTGCCTAGGTCTTTATTCGTGAACCTCTTAACAATACCTGCCACTCCGTCTCCCAAATTAGAGCATAACACTGCAGAAAAGCAAGCTTCTTTATCAAAAAAAATTGTAATCAGAAAGATCGCTAAAGTGTAGTAAAAATATGCCGCAAACTTCTTTTTTTCATACTCTCTTGTTAAATTATACAAAAAATCATATTTAATCCTTAGTAGCTCGAAGAAAAATACGAAGATCAAGATCGCAGACAAGGAAAATAACATGAAATCTCTCCCAAAATAGATATACGCGGGGATATATACAAGTCCAGAAAAATGAATTGTTTTTCTTAAAATCTCCTTCTTTAAGCTATTCGACAGCAATTCTCTCAAGCTGACTCGCCAGATTCCATATCATTGTTCTTACATGCATCGGTAAATTTGGATCAGCAGAAATGTCTTCAAGCACAGTTATAGCTGTTGCAGCCTCAATTGCCAGTTTATCTGACTTAATTAGCTTCTCTTTAATCTCGCTTGCCACCTTTCTTACGCTTCTAGGTACAGTTTCATCGGAGATTATTCTATTCAGTATTTCCATCACGCTCTCCGGAACCTTGGCCATAGGTACCACCTCAAGAACGATTAAATTTTAATAGGCTCGCTCTATACGTAGCTACGTGAGTGATAAAAAAATTTCGGATGATGTCGTAATGAGCGCAGCAGAACTATTGGTTAAAGGAGCCAAAATGCTGAGATACTATTGTCCAGAATGCAAAATACCTCTCTTTGAAAAGGATGAGAGAACTTTCTGCCCAAGTTGTAATAGAGAGTTCAAAATAGTTGAAGAGGGCGTAGAGGAGTTAGCGAAAGATTTTGAAAACAAAAAAACTGAAACTCAGGTAATTAGAGAAGAAGTCCATCCAGAGACAAAAAAGGTCGACGTAGTTTTAAAGTCTTCTCTGATCGATAGCATTGAAAAAGCTGCAATAAAAGTCTGCGAAATGATATTGAGTTCAAATAGTTATGAAGAAGTCAAGGAGCTTTCCGAGTCGCTATCAAAACTTGTAGCAGCTATGGAGCTTGTGAAAAAGATAGAAGGTCGAAGATAGCCGCTCAAAAATATAATTAAAAATAATTGGAAACAATTCAAGAATAAAAATGTGATGATGAAAGAAAAAAATTCGCGGAAAATTTCTGATGCAGTGGCTTCTTTTGTTATTTTTTGATTGCTGATATTACGCTTTGAAGCGATACGCTTTTCAATCGATAGAAAGGCAAAAAAAGGACTTAGCCTGGTTAAAAATAGAAAAGATTATTAATCTAAGTTATTAGTGTTCAATGGTGATACACATGGATGTCAGGCAGAAGATAAAAAAGGTTGCTGTTCTCGGTGCTGGAGCAATGGGGCACGGGATTGCTGAGGTTTGTGCA
>JASFYJ010000002.1:0-126948 GCA_030055525.1 Archaeoglobales archaeon
TGACAACTGGGAAGCCTATTTGCCTCGCGGCACTAACTGCTTTCTCTTCGCTCTCAGCGAAGATGCACCTTGCAGTCCTTATCCCGTACTTTTCAAGGATCTCCTTAGCTTCATGTTCAAGTAGCATAACGAAAAGTAATTGAAGAATTTATAAGGTTAGTGAAAAAGACCACGTTTTGCCATTAGATAACTAATAAAAAATTTATCTAATTTTCGGTTTTATTTTCCTCCAGTCGCTTGTGTCTTGGTACGCTTTGCAGACTCTTAAAAGCTCGACTTCGCTATGATGTCTTCCAACTATCTGCATTCCAACGGGTAGATCTTTCACAAATCCTGCAGGAATTGAAGCTGCTGGCTGACCAGTAAAATTGAAAGGATAGGTAAAAGGCATCCATCCTATTGGAGTAGTGGGTTTTCCCGCTATCTCATAGACCCCTATTTCCCCGATATCGAACGGTAAAACTGCTACGGTGGGTGTTACGAGAAAATCGTATTTTTCAAATATCTTCGATGCTAGTTTCCAGAATTCAATTTTTGCATACTCTATTTTTATATAATCTCTGAAAGTCATAGAGTCGGCTAAACTTAGAAAACCCAGATATGGTGGATATGCCACCTTCTTCCACTCACCAATTTTTTCACCAAGAAATACGCTCACCTCGAGGACGACCTTTTTAATTAATTCAGTTTCTAGGCTTTGAAGCTTTATCTCAACCTCTTCTACGCTTCCTATTTTGTTTAACTTGTTTGCAGCACTTCTAACGACTTTTTCAACATCTGGATCAACTTTTGCATACCCTAAATCAATCGATAACGCAAATTTTGCCTCTCTCGGCTCCTCTTTTATTGCATCGTAGTAACTGATATCTGACGGTAAAGAAGTCGGATCCCTCACGTCGTAACCTTTAACAAAGTCGAGTAAAAATGCTGTATCTTCAACACAGCTCGTTAGAAACCCTTCGCAATGCAGACCGTTAAAAATAGGAAACCTCGGATACACTGGAACTCTTCCGAAAGTTGGTTTTAAGCCAAAGAGATTACAGAAGGATGCTGGAATTCTTATACTTCCACCACCGTCGTTTCCTGTTGCTGCCGGTACCATTCCGGATATGACGGCTGCGGCGCTTCCTCCACTGCTCCCTCCGACGGTTTTATTTAGATCGTAGGGGTTTCTAGTGGGGCCAACAACTAAATTGTCTGTGTAAGCTATTAATCCGAATTCGGGCATGTTAGTTTTTCCTAATATAACAGCTCCCGCCTTTTTCAGCCTTTCAACAATCACTGAATCTTCTTGTGGTATATAATTTTCGAAAAACTTTGATCCATAGGTAGTTCGTAGCCCTTTCGTTTCTACGTTATCTTTGACAGCTATTGGTAATCCTGCAAGTGGCTTTTTTGTTGCACTCTTTGCATCTTCAATCGCCTTCTGGTTTAAAGTTATAAAAGCATTTATTTTAGGATTCAACTCTTTTATTCTTTCGAAACAGTATTCTACAACTTCTAACGCCTTAACTTCTCCACCTTTAAGTTCTTCAACAAGTTCAACCGCACTCTCCCACATTTAATCAACCTCCAAATAAATAGTTACTTTTAGTTAGGAAAGCATTTAAAAACGTTTCTCATCTCTACAACTATGCTTTCACCAATTGAAATTAGGCTGCTCAATAAACTCGAAACTGGAAAAAGATATCCTCTACAGGAGGTCGCAAGGATCTCTAATCTTAATCCAGACGCCGCTATGAAAGCCGCAATGCTTCTTAGCCAGAGGGGATTCGTTAATATTTACGAAGTTAAAAGAAAAAAATTTAGCCTAACTGAGGAAGGTGAGAGGTATTTAGTTGAAGGTTTACCTGAAGAAAAGCTGATACGCCTTTTAAGAGAAACAAATGATATAGAGGAACTCCGAAAGAAGATGGGGAATGAATTCCAGATAGCTCTAGGATGGTTGAAAAAGAAAGGTTTTGTTAATATAGAAGGAAGTCGAGTGATACTGAAATCCGAACCGACTTTTCAAGAAAAAGAGGCTCTCGAAGCTATAAAAAAGGGTGAAGAAATTGACGCGAGAATCCTAGATCTGCTTAAAAAGAGAAAATTGGTAAAAGTGGAGGAAGTAAAAAGCTATGAAATAGAAGTCAAGGAGAAGTTGACTTTAGAGTTAACTGAGGTTGTAGCAGATTTAACTCCAGAAATGATAGTAAGTGGAAACTGGAGAGGAAAGAAGTTTCTGGCTTACGACGTTTCTATCCCATCTAAAGAATATTATGGAGGGAAGATTCATCCATACGAAAGGATAATTAGAGAGTGCAGAAAAATCTTCATCGAAATGGGTTTTAAAGAGATCAAAGGTCACTACGTTCAACCGGCTTTCTGGAACTTCGATGCTCTTTTTCAGCCACAAGATCATCCTGCAAGAGAAATGCAGGACACATTTTATCTAGAAAGACTTGCTGATCTTAAAGATGAACCTGTAGAAAAAGTAAAGGCTACTCATGAAAACGGTTGGATTACAGGATCCAGCGGTTGGGGGGGAACTTGGAGCTTGAACAAGGCAAGACAACTAGTTTTAAGAACACATACAACAGCTATAACGATTCACTACCTTGCGAAAAATCCTAATCCCCCACAAAAGGCTTTTTGTATAGATAGAGTTTATAGAAGAGAAGCTATAGATGCTACACATCTACCGGAATTCGATCAGCTTGAAGGGGTTGTTTTAGATGAAAATGTTGGTTTTAAACATCTTCTAGGGTTACTAAAAGAGTTCTTCGAAAAAATGGGGTTTGAAGAGGTTAGATTCAGGCCAGGATATTTCCCGTATACTGAACCAAGTGTAGAACCAGAGGTATATGTAGATGGTTTAGGCTGGATTGAACTTGGAGGAGCTGGTGTTTTTAGAAAAGAGGTTACCGAGCCTTTAGGTATAAAAGGGAAGGTTCTTGCATGGGGTATTGGGATTGGCAGACTCGCAATGCTTAAAATGGGGTTAAAAGATTTAAGGAGACTTTATCTTCCAGATATAGAATGGCTTAGGAAGATGCCATCGAGGTGGTAGAGATGTACAATGCAAAGGAAGTTGAGGAGAAATGGCTGAAATGTTGGAAGGAAGACATGTACAGCTTTGACTGGAATTCAAAGAAGCCTCATTACATAATAGATACTCCCCCTCCTTATCCTACGGGTTCTTTTCACCTCGGTCATGCCTTGAATTGGTGTATAATAGATTTCATAGCAAGATACAAGCGGATGAACGGTTATGAAGTGATGTTTCCACAGGGCTGGGATTGTCATGGGTTACCGACTGAAGTTAAGGTGGAAGAAAAGTATAGAATAAAGAAAAACGATGTTCCTAGGGATGAGTTCAGAAAACTCTGTGTTGATTTTACAATGCAGAATATAAAGCTGATGCGTGAGACTGCAAAAAGGCTTGGATTTAGTATAGACTGGAGTAAGGAGTACATAACGATGAAGCCAGAGTACTTCTCCAAAACGCAACTATCTTTTATTAGAATGTACAAGAAAGGGTTAATATATAAAGGCTACCATCCGGTTGTTCTGTGCCCAAGGTGCGAAACCACGATTGCATTGGCGGAGATAGAGTATAGGAAAACAAAAACATTTTTAAATTATATTAAATTCTCTGATGATGTAGTTATCGCCACAACTCGGCCAGAATTGATCCCAGCATGTGTTGCAATAGCTGTGCATCCCAAGGATGAGAGATACAAGCACTTAGTTGGTAAAAAAGTAAAAGTACCGACAACAAACTATGAAGTTCAGATAATAGCGGATGAAGATGTAGATCCAAGCTTTGGAACGGGTATAGTGATGATATGCACCTTTGGAGATAGGCAAGACGTTAAATGGTGGAAAAGACACAAGCTCGAGCTTAGGAACATCCTCGACAGGAATGGAAAACTAAACGAATTTGCTGGAAAATATGCAGGACTTACTACAAAAGAAGCGAGGAAGAGAATACTAGAAGATCTAGCGCTGGAAGGGAGGTTGATCAAACAGGAAGAGATTGAACAGAACGTTGGAATCTGCTGGAGATGTAAAACGCCGGTTGAGATAATTCCAGCTGAACAATGGTTTGTCAAAGTTGAGAAGGAGAAGATACTTGAAGCTGCAAGAAGGATCAAATGGGTACCGCAGCACATGTTTTCGAGACTTGAAAGCTGGGTGGAGGCGATGGAATGGGACTGGGTGATAAGTAGACAGCGTGTTTTTGCAACTCCGATTCCTGTTTGGTATTGCAAGAAATGTGGTGAAATTTTGGTAGCAAAAGAGGAATGGTTACCTGTAGATCCTACTTTAACTAGTCCTTCGGAAAATTGTCCAAGATGTGGTTCCAACGAATTTAGAGGTGAAACCGATGTGCTTGACACTTGGATGGATTCAAGTATAACCCCCCTCGTTATCACAGGATGGCCAAACGTTAAGGAATATCCAACACATCTAAGACCGCAAGGGCACGACATCATAAGAACTTGGGCCTTCTACACTATTCTTAGGTCCTTAGCCCTCCAGAATGAAATTCCATGGTATGAAATTGTAATAAATGGGATGGTCTTTGGAGAAGATGGAAGAAAGATGAGCAAAAGCTTGGGAAATGTAATAGCTCCTGAAGAGATCGTAGAAAAATACGGTGCTGATGCACTGAGAATGTGGGCTGCAAGTGGTGTGATTGGAGATGATATAATTTTCAGCTGGAAAGAAGTGGTAGCAGCCTCCCGCTTCCAGCAGAAGTTCTGGAGTATAACCAACTTTACAGCTATGAACACGAAAGATTACAGAATGAGTGAAGAAGATAGAAGACACCTTAGAGATGCTGATAGGTGGATACTGTCAAAGCTTAACAAACTTGTAGCGGAAGTTAGAGATCATATGGAAAATTACAGATTCAACGAAGCTTTGAAAGCGATAAGAACATTTACCTGGTATGAGTATGCTGACAACTATCTTGAAATAGTAAAAAACAGGATATACTCGGGAAGCGAGGAAGAAAGAAGAGCTGCAAAATATACCATATGCTACGTCTTAAGCGTTTTGACAAGATTGATAGCTCCTTTTGCTCCATTCATGGCAGAAGAGTGTTGGAATCAAATATTCGATGGCAGTGTACATTTGCAGAAGTATCCAGAAGTGGATAAAGAACTTTTGAGTGAAGAGTTTGAGAAGAAGGGAGAAGAGGTCAAAGAAATAGTAGCTTCGATCAGAAAATACAAACATGATAGGAACCTAGCCCTCAATGCTCCGCTTAAAAGAATTATCATATTCACAAAATTTGATTCGCTCGATACAAAAGACATCTCAGGAGCAACAAATTCAAAAGTTGAGCTCGTTAAGGAGGAGCCAAATGTAGAAATAAGCGTAAAATCTTTAAAACCAAAATTTGCGATAATTGGGCCCATGTTCAAGGACAAGGCCAAAAAGATCCTTGGAAAAATATCTCAACTCGAAAAGGAAGATCTAAAGAAGCTTTACAGCGAGAGAGAGTTGGATATAGAAGTTGAAAACGAAAAAATAAGAATTCGATCTGATTGGTTCGAATTTGAGCTGGAGAGAAAGATCGAAGGCAAAAAAGTCGTGCTTATAGAAACAAAAAATAGCTTGATTTTTATAGAAGAATGAAAATTTTTTAAATTAAATTTTGCTATCTTTTGCCGAATCCTTTTGTATAAGTTTTTAAATATCACGCTATCTACTCCCTTAATATGATGGTCAAGCTCGATGGTGAAACGCTTGAAATCCCTGAAGGTGCAACTTTCGGTGATTTGCTTAAAATTCGCCAATTATCCACGGATCATGTTTCAGCAATCGTAAGAGGAAAAATGGAGCTCGAAACTTTACCCGAAAAGTACCAGATATACACTACGAGAGGTAAGATCACTATAAGGGTCGAAAATCAAGAACTTTGGAAGTTGGTAATGGAGAAACTAATTGGCTTAGAAGTTGCTTGGAGAACCAAAAGAGCCTTAGCTTTCGGTCCTTTTAATTTAGATCTGAAGAATTTTTTAGTCACTCAAACCTACGAGCCTGGACAGTTTTTAATCAGCTTCGCAGGAGGCAGCTCGGAAAGCGTTTATATCATAGCTACGATAACAAAGTACTCCGCGAAGCATAACACCACAGATGGCGGCGTTGTTGCCAAAATCGTAGGTGGGATCAAAGTTCTCAGATCTCTTGAGATCGGGGATAAGTTTTTAAGGATAGAACCTGTTGTAGAAACAAGGTTTTTGGAAGGAAAGATTTTAAGAGCTGAATTGGAAGAGAAACTTAAAGATGGTGACGAGATATACACGAAAATGGTATTAGAACTCGATTGCAATCTTTCAGAGGCTGCCGAATATGTTATGAGTGTTTTTGAAGAAAAAAATATAGTTGAGGAGGTTACAAACACATACGTTCGTATAAAAGGACTGAAGGGTTTAGAATTCAGAGATGAAAATGTAGAAAAGCGCGAAAGAGGTGTTGTGAGTATAAGAACGACAGGAAAAAACAAGGGAGACGTTTATATCTACAGAAAAAGCCGCATGCCGAACAAAGACCATTTAATTGCTGGGCGCATCGTTCAGGGCATGGAGATCATGGAAGTTGTTAAAAAAGGAGACAGCTTAAGAGTGGAAACGATCCCTGCAAGAATAAATACAGTAGGATTAAAACAGTCCGAAGCTCAATCTCTCTTAGAAAAAATTGGAATCAGACAAATAAGAGAAGGCGATAAAAGCGATGAGGCAGTAGTGGTTTCTCAGTATCCATTAAATACTGCTGAAATACTAGCAAAAAGAGAGGTAAAGACTGTGGGAGTAGAAAAATCTAAAATTGTCAGATTGAAACTTTACTACGATCTAGCACCAAGAACCACCGAGTACTTCAAATTGGTAGCAGGAATGGTAGGTAGAAGAGTTGGAAAACTTGAAGTTTACTTCAAAACTAACGATCTGATAATTTTCAGACCAAAATCATCTTATAAAGATCCTTTAATTCCAGAAAATACTCCTAAAGAGATTGTCAAAGCTGGTGAAATTGGTGTAACAAACATGTCAAGAAGACATGCTGGATTGATAGGTGTCCGATTTAGCGACAGCAAGGAATATGGTCCAACTGCTGAAAGATTTGAATCTACGAACATAATAGGCGTGGTTGTTGAAAATTTTGAAGCTTTAAAGGATGCCAAGGAAGGTAGTGAAGTTTACTTCATGGAGGTGTAAGATGAAGACGAGAATTTTCGTTATATCTCCCGATTCAGGAATCAATTCTGAGGAGTTGATTTTTAAAATTTTAGGCCATGGGTTCAATGGAACTGTTAAAGAAACCTGTTTTGGAGCTATGGTTGAAGGGGAGGAGAAG
This sequence comes from Archaeoglobales archaeon, assembly GCA_030055525.1. Lineage (GTDB taxonomy): Archaea > Halobacteriota > Archaeoglobi > Archaeoglobales > Archaeoglobaceae > WYZ-LMO2. The sequence goes on from JASFYJ010000002.1 coordinate 7,351, forward strand.
GAGGTGGAGAAGATTGTGGATTTCATAAGGAGAGAATATTACCACGAGGTTTTTACGAAGGATAGAGGATATCCGATAGGTGATAAGAGAATTTGTAGAGCTGAAAGGGGTGGAGGAGCAAGGTCGGGGCTTTATCAGATCGAGTACGAGGCTGGATTTTTGCCTTTTATCTCTCAGGCGCTAAGAGATTTTGAAATTTTTAAAGTTAAGAATCCCAAAAAGATAATTGTACACCCTATAAACAGTCTCATACTTGCAGATCTTGTAGAAAGAGCAGGACATTATCCAGTTACTATGATGGAAAAAATTGGAAACCTTGTAAGAAACCCGGAGATAGACTCCCCTCCAAGGAACATTACTACGGAAGATGTAGTTAGGGGGTTAAAGTACGCTTCAGTTGAGATGCCTTCAGGGATAAGAGGGCGTTTAGGAGTTTGGGATTCTTTGATTGAACAAGCGGAGGCTGCTTTGATTGCGAATTATGATTATGCATTTGGTTGCGCAGGCTGCACGCACAACGACATATTAATATACTTGATAAAGGCAAGGAAAATCCCTTACCTTAGATTAAATCTGCCTCGGAATTATGAAGAAGGAAAAGAATTTGTCAAAAAGATTTTTGAATTTTTGAAGAATGTTGGTGATTGAAATGGTGAGAGTTGCACTTCTAACGTGCGGAGCTGAATACAGCGGTGTTTACAACGAAATTCAGAAGGCTGCAAAGATGGTTGGTGCTGAGATAGTGATTCCGGAGGTTGATTTTGATGTTATAAGAGATGTTGAAGATGATTTTGGAATCAGTGTAAAAGGCGGAGATCTAAAACTGATGATGGCTAGAGCTAAATCTATATCAGAAGGCTGGAGCGACGTAGATGCCGCATTCATAGCTACGTGCTTCAGATGCGCGGATGGAGCTTTGGTAAGAAACGCTGTAAGGAAATATCTTCAGGATGCAAAAATACCCGTTGTGGCGTACTCATTTACAGAAAAAAGCAAGGCTGGAAACTTTTTGCTCAGAATGGAAGCTTTAGTAAATATAGTGGAAAGAAAGAACCTACTTGCAAGGACAAAACATTCTGGACTTACTGTCGGCTTAGATTCCGGTTCAACAACAACTAAGGCAGTGATAATGAGAGATAACGAGATAATTGGTGCAGCGTGGAGACATACTGTCGATATAATAGATACGGCCGAAAAGGTTTTGAATGAAGCGTTACAGATGGCCGGAGTTAAGCTCTCTGAAGTAGAAGCCTTAGGTACAACCGGTTATGGGAGATTTTTAATCGCAAAACATTTCAATGCTGACATAATTCAGGATGAAATTACGGTAGGAGCGAAAGGTGCTACTTTTTTGGCAGATACGCAGAAAGGGGATGCCACTATAATAGATATTGGAGGGATGGATAACAAAGCCATAACGGTCCATGACAGCATTCCAGACACATTCACCTTAGGCGGAATCTGCGCCGGATCTTCTGGAAGATTTTTAGAAACTACTGCAAGAAGGCTTGGAGTTGATATAAAAGAGTTCGGTGAGATGGCGGCTAGAGGGGATTATAGAAAGGTAATGATGAACTCTTACTGTATTGTATTCGGAATGCAGGATCTAACAACGGCCCTTGCTGCCGGTGCGAAGGCTGAGGATGTTGCAGCCGCTGCATGCAGGAGCGTAGTTGATCAAATTATGGAGCAGCAGCTTCAGGAGATCACGCTGAGACAGCCAATAATAGAAGTTGGTGGCACTTCATTACTTAAAGGACTTGTAAAAGCTGTAAGAGAAGCTTTGGGAATGGATGTTATAGTTCCTAAGTACTCCCAATTTGCAGTAGCAACAGGAATGGCTTTTGTAGCTTCTGGAGTTAGAGAGGAGGAGGTTTATGAGGTTAGTAATAGAATCTCCAGATGAAGAAGGAAAGGAAGCTTATTACAGAACTGTTTCAACAATTCTATCTGAAAGTACTGTGAGAGGATCTATTAGAGAATTTTACATCTATGCTGATCCGAAAGAGCCGCTTGTGATATTAGCTATAACCTTCTCAAAATCTGGAGAAGTTTTAAAGTTCTCTGACGTTGTAACATTGAAAGCTGCTAAGGAAGGAGTTATAGCCGTTTGTGAGAACGACAAACTTATGCCAGAAGTTCTCAGAATTCTCTGGGAAAAAGTTGGGAGTGATAAAGTTGAGCAACTGAGCAGATATGAGGTTATGGTTAAAGAAAACCTAAGCGAAGAAATACTGAATGCCGTAGTTTACGATCCATCAAAAGAACTGATGACTGGGCTTATAGATATAATTGTGAGGACTATTCCTGAAGGTTTCAGAATTCGAAAGTATATGCAAGTGGAAGGAAAGATAGTAATCGTAGCTTCTGAGGATCTAATAAAAGAGGAATGGATAAAAATGGCTGAAAAAATTTTGAGGGGAGATTATGTTCGTACCGCTGATTTTTAACGGTGGAGTTTATCGTCATGAGGAACTGGAAAATTTGGTAGAAGATCTGGGTGGCTATGTAATCCTCAAGAACTTTGCACAGACTGAGGTTACAATGTTCATCATAGTTCCTGAAGAGGATGTAGATAGGGTTAGAGAGATGGTAGAAGTTCTTAAAGGTGAGCTAAAAGAAGCTCCACTCGCTGGAAGTGAGATTGCTGTTGTTGTTCCGACGATATCCATACATCATCTACCTCATCCATCCTGCGATGTTGCTGAGTATCTACGCAGGAAGGGTGCAAAATCGAACATGGTTGGCTTATCTAGGGGGGTTGGAAAAAGACTTGCAAGGCTTACGGGATTTGAGAAAGAGCTGATAAACGAACATGATGTTGCTGTATTTATGTTTGGTAACTTCAAGCATTGCATTCTTGAGAAATTGAAGATCATTAAAGATATCACCGTGCCAGTAGTTGTTACTGGGTATCCCAGGATCGAAGTTGAGGGAATGAGGTATGTATCAAACTTTGGCAGGTTCGTGGGGAAGTTCAGTAGAGAGAGCGAAATAGAACTGCTAGAAAAGGTTGCAAAAGCGGTAGAGAAGTGTGTAGAGGAAAAAAAGAGGGAATTGGGAGAAATAGAAATACCCCCATACTACATCAAGGCCGAAATAGAGAGGCAGATACCTGAGGTCTCTGAAGCCCTATCTCCAGCACCGATAACCGTGAAGCTGGATGGGGTTAGAGTAAAATTACCATACGAAAAGTATGGAGAGAAGATTAGAAAGGTAAAAATTCTTGATTCTAGGATAGAAGAGTTTTGCGACGTCTATCCCTCTGTGGTCGAGGGGCAAACGATTGTAAAGTTAGTAACTTAGTAAAATTTATTTTATTTTGTATCAACAAATATTTATTTGAGATCTGTAATTTAAGAAAATACAAGATAGGTTGCAAAAAAAGAAAAAACATAAATATGTCGAACTTCGGCTGAGTTTTGGACATTTAGTTAAGGTTGCTTGGATAAGGGAATTGATTAACACTTGAGAAGGTGGTGGAAATGGACATAAATACGGGTTTAGGGCTTGTAGCTCTGATGGGTGCAGCAGCTACGATTGCGGGGGCTGCAGAAGACCTTGAATCGGACATTGGCTCACAAAGCAATCCAAATTCTCAGGTACAACTCGCTCCACAGGTTGGAGTTTTGCATAGAATTTTCAACAAAGCTATTTCTGGAGAACCACCAGCTTACGCCTTCTATTCAAGTATCGCAGCAACCGTTGCTTGGATACTGATGAGCTTGAACTTCAACATCTTTGCCGCATTCGCCATTGGTGCATTTGTAGCTTCGATATTCCATGGGATATACGCAAGTACTGCGCATATCGGAAGAATTGCAAGTGCAAGAAGATACGGCCAGCCGATATATCTTGATGTGATGCTCAACCATCTTCCGGGAATAATGTCACACGGATTCGTGGCTACCTTCTGTGTCCTTGTACTTTCTTATGTTCTGCATGCATACTTCGAACATCCATTCCCGTTCGTAATGCTTGCCTTCATATGGGGTATAACGGTTGGAGCGATCGGTTCTTCAACTGGCGATGTTCACTACGGATCTGAAAGGGAGTTCCAGAACCAGCCTTTTGGGTGTGGATTGAATGCAGCATTTTCTGGAAAGATAGTTACAAAGGCTGAGGTTGGTACTAGAAGCAACATAGATAACGCATGGTTCTGTGCAAAGTTTGGGGGTCCAGCGACAGGTATAACTTTTGGACTTATAGTCTTCCTTGATAACTGGAGATCTCTGCTGTTTACACCAGAGATGTCGATCGTTGTTGGAGCTGTAATGATAATTCTGCTGGTAGTTGCAAACAGAGTACTCGAGCTCTGGGCTAGAAAGAATTATGGACCATATCCGGAAAAGTTAGCCTTGTTGGAGGGGTGATCAGATTGGATCCGATAACTGCGATCGTTCTGTTAATAATCGCTGGAATTTTGATAGTTATTGCCGTTCATCATATCCCAGTCGGCGGCGCTCCAGCTGCGATGGCTATGGCTACTGGCGTTGGGACTGGAACGGTTCAACTTGCAACCGGAGCCGGTTTGACGGGGCTTGTAAGTGCTGGCTACATGTACCATTTTGCAGGTGTTGATCCTTACATAGTCTTGCTCAGCGGAGGAATAGGTAGCACATTGATGATAGGAATAACGATGCTTATAGGCAACGTGATTTACATCTTTGGCGTTGGGGTTCCGCCTGTTTCTGCAAAGGTGAAATTTGATCCAATTACGAAGGATAGGCAGGATATATATGTGTCTCCCGGTACCGAAGGACACGGCATTCCGACGGTTTCTTTTGTTAGTGGTATAATTGGAGGATTTATAGGTGGAGTCGGTGGTTCGCTTACATACGTCGTTCTGAACGAAGTTGGCATAAACCCAGCGATCTCAGCCTTCATAGCAATCGGATTCTTCATAGCAAATGCGGTTATTGCGGCTTACAACATAGCGGGGACCATTGAGGGTTTCCACGATCCAAAGTTCAAAAGATTGCCTAAAGCGATACTTTCGAGTCTTATAGTCTCAGGATTTATTGCAGCCGTTGTAATTGGAGGTGTATTTCTATGACGGTTTCCTGTGCTGCTGGAAAAGAGGTTAAAGAGGAGAAGAAGATAAACAACAATCTAATTGCTGCTATAGGTGTAATAGTCTCATTTATTGCAATCTACATAGCTTCAATAAGCGTATTTTTAGCATTCCTCGGTGCAGCTGGGATACTTGCCGCAAACCTATGGGGAGCAAACGGTGTTAGAACCGTCGCAAAGTATGGTATAGGAACGGGAGTGCCTTCAGTAGGTATGCTTGCACTCGGTGGCGCTGTTGGTGCTGTTTTTGCAGGGCTATACATCGGAAAGATGCTTGGAATAGAAGTTGCAGCTCCAATACTGGCTTTCATCTTGTCTATGATCACAGGCCTGCTGATAGGTATATGTGCAAGGTATATACTGAAGATGAACATCCCTGTTATGGTAAGATGCATGACAGAGATCTGTGGCGCTGGAGCACTTTTATTCATGTCTCAATTTGTTACAATAACAGGTTCCTACGGGTATGCAGCACTCGAAAAACTCGCTGAAGTTGGTGTAGTTCTGTTTATATTCATAATCGGAGCTCTTGGAATGTTACATCCATACAACGCATGCCTTGGGGCCGATGAGAGGCATGGAAGAACTCTAAAATTAGCTTTAGCTACAGGAAGCGCACAGATAATTCTCGCGGGCATAGTTTCGATATACTTCCTAGGTTCAGTAAGTATTTTAACTCTGTTAATCGGCGCTGTTGCGTGGGTGGTTACATACAGAGATTTCGTGAAAACGTCCTTCAAAGAGGGGATTGTTGTAAGTACTGGACTGATACCGGAGGTTGAGAAGAAATGACGTTCGCTAAGATATCCTCTGAACCTGGATTGGTTTTGGATGCTGTTAAGGGAATCGTTGGCGAAGAAAGAGATGATTTGATTCTCTATTCACTTTCGGAAATTGAAGAAAAAATCAGATTACTTGACGAAATAGCGGACGATTTGGTAAACTCTCTAGATCCCCTCAAAAACTTTAGATCCTCATATCCTGGAAGAGAGAAGTCTATGTACTATGCAGGAATGACTACGGGTGTTTTTTACGGGCTTGTAGTAGGCTTGATTATTGCATTCCTTATCTCGCTTGCAATGGTGATATAATATGCCGGAAAAAGTTGAACCAGCGGCTGGATGGCCAAAAATTAAAGGAGAGTACATGGTTGGCGATCCAAAAAGTTGCGTCGCTGTAGTTACTCTTGGAAGCCATCTTGATGAAAAAAAGCTCATTGAAGCTGGAGCTGCAATAGCTGGAATCTGTAAGACTGAAAACATTGGTATTGAGAAGGTTGTAGCTAACGTAATTGCGAATCCGAATATCAGATATCTAATACTCTGCGGAGCAGAAGTAACAGGGCATCTAACTGGGGACGCAATTATATGTCTTCACAAGCATGGTATAAAGAACAACAGGATAGTAAACGCTAAAGGTGCAATTCCTTACATCGAGAATCTACCACTTTCAGCTATCGAACGCTTCCAGAAACAGGTTGAGATAGTAGATATAATGGGAGTGGAAGATCTAAACACAATAATTGCAAAAATAAAAGAGTGCATCTCAAAAGATCCAGGCGCTTATCCAGAACCACCGATGGTTGTGGAGATCAAAGAAGAAGGAGCTGAAGAGATAGAAGCTGGAGAAAGTTATCCGATGCCTGGAGAAATAGCTAATATAGAGTCTTGGGTTAGAGATTTAGAGCTGAGAGTTAAGGAAGCAGGTTTAATGAACAAGTATGCTGCAGGTGTTTATGCAGGAAGATTTCAGGGATTTTGGATGGGTTTCACTTTAGCCATGACTGTACTAGGAATTTTGATGTGGATGGTGGGATTATGAATGGCTTTCCTAAAATTTTGAAACCCAAAACATCTAGGATTGGAGAGATTGTTAGTGAAGTCGAATACAGTGCGCAGTTGATTTCGAGAACTCATAAACTTGAAGCAGGCATAAACATGGCAGGTATTTATGGCTTCGTGATTGGGCTTCTATTTGCATTCGTTCTAATACTGGTTCCAATGCTGCTTGTGGGGTGATGACAGATGGAGGGTAAGACTCCTCAGGCCTATGTTGACACTGTAGAATACGTAGAACTTGCAAAGAAGTTGCAGAAGATCGAAGAAAAAATTGAGTTCTTCCAAGCTGAGCTTGCGCAACAAACAGGAAAGAAAGTAGGTAGAGATATTGGAATACTTTATGGGCTTGTTTTTGGCCTTTTCTTGGTGTTGGTGTACCTCATAATAAAGATTTCGTGGGGGTGATGGAATGTTTAAATACGAAAAAGAACAAAAGGTTTATGAATTCGGAAAGGTCAAAGTTGGCGGACAGCCTGGCGAATATCCACCAGCGTATGTTGGTACAATATTTTATAAAGGGCATAAGATAGTATCTGACGAAAGAACCGGTAAATTCGACAAAGAGAAGGCTGAACAGCTTTGGAAAACACAGGAGGAGTTTTCTGAGTTAACGGGAATACCCTGTATGCTTCAGATAGTTGCCGAACATGATGAAGCGATGGAGAAATACATAGAGTGGTTTACTGGAATTTCGGATGCTCCTTTCCTGATAGACTCTACAGATCCAAAAGTCAGAATCGCTGGAGCTAAGTATGTAACCGAAGTTGGTGTTCACGATAGAGCTATTTACAATTCGATAAATCCAAGTATAACCCAGCAAGAAATCGAAGCTTTAAAGAATAGTAAACTTGAAGCCGCAATAGTTTTAGCGTTCAACCCTACAGACAATACTGTAAAAGGTAGGTTGGATATCCTTGAAAAAGGCGGAGCTGGACTAACTAAGGGTTTGCTTCAGATCGCTGCTGAATGCGGGATCAAGAAGTATCTGATAGATGTTGCGGCAACACCGCTTGGCGCTGGAGCTGGTGCTACATTTAAGTCAGTAATGGCAGTTAAAGCCAAACTTGGCTTACCAGCTGGTGGCGCTCCGCATAACATTCCATCTGCATGGCCTTGGATCAAACCTTTGAAGAAAGAGAGAAAGGAAGTTTGGTACCCAGCAGATATAGGTTCAAATCTGGTAATGCAAATACTCGGCGCAGATTTTCTACTCTATGGTCCAATTGAAAACGCTCCAATGGTGTTTCCAAGTGCGGCCATGGTAAGTATAATAGTCGCTGAAGCAGTTAACGAGCTCGGAATAAGCCCACAAGCAGACTGGCATCCAATAAAGAAACTTGTATAAACCTGGGGGTGTAAAAACTGAAGGAAGTAGCTGCATTATTGATAGGTCATGGCAGCAAGCTGGAAGAACAGAGGAAGATGGTGGAACAGATAGCTTTATCTATCAAAAGTAAAAATATTTTTGCAGATGTTTTTTATGCATTCATGAACGTAAACCGACCCAGCGTGCAGGAATCGATGTCTGAAATTGTGAAGAAAGGTTACAAAAAGATAGTTGCAATTCCAATTTTTCTTTCGGATGGCATACACACAACTGAAGATATTCCAAAAGTTCTTGGACTTCCAAAAGGTGTTAAGAAAGGTTTCGTAGATGTCGATGGCAAAAAAGTTGAAGTTTTTTATGCAAGAACCATAGGGTTCGATGAGAGGATAGTCGAGATACTCATAGAGAGAGGTAAAGAAGCGATTGATATTTCCTAAATTTTTTTATACTCTTGTTGTCGTTTTTGCAAAACAGAGGAGGTGGTACTTGTGGGAGATATTCCAAAATCTGATTGGAAGGTGCAGAGGTATCTTTATACAAGAGATATCTCAAGTGCACCGCTGATAACGTTACTCCTAAAGTATGTAGACGAGATCTATCAGCCAAGAAACGAAGAAGAAGTGATGGAAATTCTGAAAATGGCCAAACAAGAGGGTGCAACAGTTATACCAAGAGGCGCAGGAACCTCTGGCTACGGAGGGGTTTTGCCTGTAAAGGATATAGCCCTGTTTAGATTCTCAAGCAGAAAAACGATAATGATCGATACAACAAGGATGGACAGTTTTGAAATTAATGAGGATGAGCAAATAGTAGAATGCTCCCCTGGAGCTGTTTGGTGGGATATAGAAAAGAAGCTGAACAAGAAGGGACTTACCCTTAGAATTTATCCAACAAGCGCTCCATCATCTACTGTCGCAGGTTGGATAGCTCAAAACGGTACCGGTGTTGGTAGCTTGAAGTATGGTGGAATTGCCGAGAACGTTACGAAGATAAGGGTTGCTGACTTCAATGGTGTTAAAGAGGTTGAAGGTAAGGATCTGAAGTACTACGTTGGAATGTGTGGAACAACTGGTATAATCACAAAAGCTTGGGTTAAAGTCAAAGAAGTTGAAGATATGCACTACTATGCTTTCCATCTCCCACCACACAAAGCCGGAAAGCTTGTTTATGAAGGAGAACACTATGCAGCGTTGTACTTAGATGAAGGTTACGTAAAACTGAAGAATCAATCTTTCGGAACGAATTTACCCGAAAAAGATACACTGATGATCGCTACAACAGAGAAGATGAGCGAAGGTGATGAGGAGCTTGGAGAAGAGATATGGGAAACAAGATTTTACCCAATGAGAGTTAGAAAACTTGGTCCAGGTCTTGTGGCTGCTGAAAACGTTTTACCGGTAGACTCAATTCCAGCTTATTTGAATGCTTTGCATAGAATGGTCAAACAACCAAACGGAAGCGAAATTTGGTATGTAAAGGGCAAGAAGGGCGCTGTATTAACATTCATACCGTCCGATGAAAGGAAATTCTTAAATTACGCTTTGACGTGGAGACAGAGCCTTAGAGCTTTAAGGACGGCAAAAAAGATGAGAGGTGTACCGTATTCTTTAGGGCTCTATCTCAGCTGTGAATCTAAACTGCTTTTAAAGCAGGATTATGAAGAGATAAGGGAATTCAAGAAAAAGATCGATCCTGAAGACCTTTTAAACCCTGGAAAAGTATTCCCGAAGGGTGTTTTTCCGCTTATAATCGGAATTGGACAGAAGGTGGTGATATTATGAGGGTTGAGAAGGAAATAAACGACTTAGTTACAGCTTGCGCTCAATGTTTCTATTGCAGAGTCTGTCCAGCATTTCAGACGATAAAGTGGGAGAGTGTATCTCCAAGGGGTAGAGTGTACACGATAAAAGGATTGATAAGGAGGAAAATAGAGCTGGAACCTCAGCTGGTTGAAGATTTCTATAAATGCACAACCTGTGGTGCATGCGAAGAGCAATGTCAAACTACCTTGCCTTTAGTTGATATCTGGGAGCATGTAAGAGCTGAATTTGTCAAGGAAAAGGTCGCTCCACTTCCAGCACATAAAAAGATACGTGAACTGGCAGAAAAATCTGGAAATCCCTATGGAGAACCTCAAGAGAAAAAGATAGAGTGGATAAAGGGATACAAGTACAACGAAAGTGGCGAGCTTTTATACTTCGCTGGATGTACAGCAAGCTTTAGAGCAGTAGAACTGGCGAAAAATACTGTAGAACTTTTCAACAAAGCTGGCGTTGAATTTACGTTTGCTGGAAAAGACGAATATTGTTGTGGATCCCCCTTCTTAAGGACTGGTCAGAGAGATATAGCTTATGAGTTCTTCAAGAAGAACTACAACGAATGGAAAAAGAGGGGCGTAAAGACGATAGTCTCATCGTGTGCTGGATGTTACAGAACGATCCTAATAGATTATCCAAAGATTGCAAAAGAACTCGGCTTGGACTGGGATTTCAAAGTTATGCATACATCTCAACTTGTTAACAAGCTTATAAAAGAAGGTAAGCTTACACCGAAGAAGTTCGAAGCTAAGGTAACGTATCATGATCCGTGCCACCTCGGTAGACACACCAAAGTCTACGAAGAGCCTAGAGAAGTAATAAAGGCCATCGGGGCCGAACTTATAGAGATGGACAGAAATAGAGGAGAATCATTCTGTTGTGGTTCAGGAGGAGGTGTAAAGTCCCAATTCAAAGATCTTGCTGGAGCTATAGGTAAAAACAGAATTCAGGAAGCCAAAGAGACTGGAGCTGAGTACCTTATATCTTGCTGCCCATTCTGCAAGTATCACCTTAAGCAGATGGCTGAAGAGTCGGGGGTAAATATAAAAGTTGCTGACCTAGTTGAGATAGTTAACAACCTTGTCGGTTCAAGCGATATTAAGGCGGAAGATATAAAGTGCGGTTAAATTTATTTTTTTAGACAGCGTAGGTGAGTTCATGGAAATTGAAAATGTTAGAAGGAAAGCGAGGGAGCTTAGAGAAGTTTTGAGTCTGAAGACTTTTCCTGTTGGCGTAAAATTGCTTAAAGAACCTTCGAAACTTGATGCGAAGAGACTGAAAGGTTATAGATACTGTCAAGCTCTGATGAGGGCTCGACATGGAGAACACGTTTTAATTGGTAGAGAAGATCTCAGCTGTGCTGCAGCTTCTGCCGTTTTTGGATTCAAACCAATGCCCGAGAGTTTTAAGACAGGAGAACAGTCTGTGAATATTGGTATAGCCAAGGATAAGGAAGTAGGAGCTAAAATTTACGAGGAAGTACTTTCTTTTGCTCCAGGTGAGATATCAGAGATATACCTCTTTCCTCTCGAAACAGCTATCCTTGAGCCAGATGTCGTGATAGTTGAAGATAAGGTCGAAAGACTGATGTGGATAGTTCTAGCATATATAAATGCGATCGGTGGAGAGAGAGTTCAGCCAAACACAGCAGTTATGCGTGCTACATGTTTAGATTGCACCGCAATTCCATTCAAGACACAAAAGATCAACATAAGTTTGGGTTGCTATGGATGCAGAAGTGCAACAGATATCGAAGATGATGAGGCTCTAGTTGGGTTTCCATTCAAGTACTTTGAAAGCGTGGTTGATTACGTGAAGTTGTTCAGCGAAAAAGCCATACCTAATGCTAGATCAAAGAAGGTGTTTAAAGCTTTGCAGGAGAAAGGTGTTTAAATGAAAGAGGAAACATGGAAAGATGTTGGTAGCAAGTTTGCCCATCTAACCTCGGCGCATCCATGCTACAGCCACGAGGCACATTTTAAATATGCCAGAATTCACCTACCAGTTGCACCGAAGTGCAACATCCAATGTGGATACTGCACGAGAAAGATAGATAAATGCGAGTATCGTCCCGGTGTTGCGGCATGCATTTTAAACGCTGAAGATGCGTTGAAAAGAGTGGAAGAAGCACGAAAAAAATATCCGCTAAAGGTTGTTGGAATCGCTGGCCCAGGGGAAGTTTTAGCTAATGAGGAATCTTTCAAAACTTTGAAACTCGTAAATGAAAAGTATCCAGAGCTTATATTGTGCATCGCAACCAACGGTCTCTTGCTTGCAGATTATATAGAGCTACTGAAAAAATTAAATGTCAAAACTGTAACAGTTACAGTTAACGCCATAGACCCAGAAGTTGGAGCGAAAATTTACGAATGGATAGATTACAATGGAAAAACACTTAAGGGTTTTGAAGGGGCGAAATTGTTGATAGAAAAGCAGCTCGAAGGTATAAAAGCAGCTTCAGATGCAGGAATGGCTGTTAAAGTTAATACAGTTCTTGTACCGGAGATAAACGATGGAGAGGTCGAAAAAATTGCTGTAGAGGCGAAAAGGAGGGGAGCTTTTATCATGAACGTAATTCCGCTAATTCCACTTTACAGCTTCAAAAACTGGAGAAAACCAACTTGTGAGGAGCTTAATAAAGCTAGAGAAGTTGCTGCGAAACATTTAAGGGTTTTCAAACTCTGCAAACAATGCAGAGCCGATGCAGTTGGAATCCCAGGAAAAGAACTTGCAACAGATAGTACATACTTCCACGGCTAAATGATACGAAAAATATTTTCTCCAAAACCAAGAATTGCTGAGAGTAAATACATATCGGCAAATTTAAAATCACATAGTGCTTTTGTTGAAAGTTCAGAGGAGAACGTTTACTATCTTGTAGCTTCAGTTGAGGTTGGAAATACAACTACCAAGTGCATTCTTACAGCAACGAACCTTAACACTGGTCGCACGTACCTTGTAAACAAGGTTGTAAAACTTACAAGAGATGTTAGAAAACCGAAAGCTGGGGAAGAAATTTTTGGTTCAACTATTTTTGGTGTTAAACTCACAAGGCAATCTATTGCTGAGCTTGTAAGAGATACCATAATTGAATCTTGCACAAAGGCAAACATCAATGTTTCAGATTTGGATTTTGTTGTGCGTTCTACAGGAGTTGTCGCTCATTTCACAACTCCCGACGAGATAGGAGTATTTATTCAGGCTTTAGCCGATGGTTGTTTATTAGCAGGTGTTCCACCATCTAAAATGGTTCCTGCAATATCAAAAGACAGTTTACCAGAGAAAATCAAAAAGTACAGTTTACTAGACAAGATCTACTTTGATGGTGCTGTAGCAGGGATTTTACCACCAAGAGGATCAACGGGAGCTGAAATAGTAGCAAACGAAATGGAGGGCGAACTTTCAACTGCTGGAATTAAAGAGGGAGCAAAGTGGACAGACGTCGATTTTAGAAATCCATGCATATCCATGGATTTTGGAACAACCTTCAAAGGCAGAATTGTCAACGATGATCTCCCGTATGCAAAAACTATTGGAAATTTTTGCGGGCTTGGAGGGGCTATTGCCGATGCAATAGTGAAAGGATTCTTGAAAAAAGAGAACGCGGCCACTATTGATATTGCGATGAAGAATTCCTACAGAATTGGAGAGGAGGCATACCAGTTAGCTGAAGAGATTTGCAAGTACATAAGAGTTGAGAGGGTACACAGCAACTGTAAAAAGTTTGGTATGATACCTGTAAACGCAAAAGCTGCAGAGGAGGCAGGAATTGTGCTTATAGGTTGTGATGTGGGTACTAACGGAGATAAGATTCAAAAGTTGGAAAAAATTGGAGGAAATATAGAGAAGGAGAGTTTACTATTTTCGACCATAGACGTTACAATGAGCAAGGTTTTTAGAAGAGTTGTCGAGTTGATCGTCGAGGAAGGGATATTTAGCGAGAATATGGCAATTGGAGTAACAGGAAGGGCCGGTATAACGGGAGAAAAGCCTCAGCTTTTTTTGAAAGAGTTGATGGAGCTTGGGTTATATAAAAAGCCGGAAAAAAATATAGTTTTCGTCGACGATGGATTGGCAAGAGGTGCAGCGGTTATGGCAAGGTGTATGAATGCTCTTGGAAACCCAAAAAACCCCATAGGTGGTTTAAGATATGGAAAGTGTGTCCTAAAAAAGAGAGTTGAATATCAAAGCGCTAGGATGTCGTTCTGACGATGCAGCCTAAACATTTTTTTAGCGTAACTTTAGGATTTTGAACTTTCTCATCCTTGGAAAGGTGATCCAAGTCCTTGCAATCGTCTCCTTATGAAATAGGGAATTTTTCGAGCTCATATCAGAAATCCAGCAGGACTTAGAAATGTTTGGACAGCATTTTTTCCCCGAGTCGGTTAAGTCTTTGATCATCGATGGCGGAGATTTTGCGAAAGCAATCACAAAGAAAATTCCAAGAATAGAGAGGAGATACCATTTTGCTTCTCGTGCCGTTGAATGTGGGTTTTTTAGAGGCTATCGTCAAGGAGTTGCCCGCTGGACAAAAGTATGCAGGGTCTACGTACGAACTCAGATGGAAGTATCAAAGCAATCTACAGTCCACACAGATTACTGACAAAGACAAAAAATCAGTACCAGCAGGGTATCTATAATCTTCTATCCATTGCTGGGCACAACGGGGATGGACTTTTGATATACTTTTTGCAGCTTCTGAGAATGAAGGTTTACATCTTAGTTCGAGAGGTCATCTTAATTTGACCAAAGAGTTTATCAAATGAGTTTGCTTTACAATTCGCTAAAAAATGAAAGTGGTTTTCAGATCACTGAATCTCTCTCGAAGTTTTTAGAATAATTTTGACTTCAGCGAATTCTATGAGCATCTCTAAAGCTTCAATGCTCTATTCCTTTCTCCCGCTTAAAAAAGACGTTACTTATTGGAATTTATTTTTCGGTTATTATTTACGAAGCTACTGATTGCCATTTTCGATCTTTCTGATTGTGTGCAAAATTCTCTGGAAAGTCGTGAAAAATCCGAGTATGCAGAGAAGCCAGAGTGAAGCTAAAATTCCTCCAAAATCCTTTAGAAGGATTCCAAGCATTATTATTAGAATTCTCGTATCTCTACCAGCAATTCCAACTTTACACTCTATGCCCTCTTTTTCCGCCATAAGCCGTGTCATGGAAACGCTGAGAGTTGCAAAAAGGGCGAGAAAACTCTCAATCCAAAGCTGAGAATAAATTGCGATTGCAAAAATTAGAGCGAAATCAACAAAACGATCGAACAATCTGTCAAGATACGCTCCTTTTGCCGAAACTCTACCAGTAATTCTTGCGAGATCGCCATCAACGCAATCCAAGATTTGTGATATTAGAATTAGAGTCACAGAAACGAAGGGATTGTAAAACAAAACAATTGCAGATATGAGGCCAACTATAAAAGCTAAAATCGTTATAAAATTTGGAGAGATTTGCTTTTTGCTTATTTTCACAGCTATGGGCATTGAAATCCTCCTGTAGATGAGATCTGTCAAAATATATTCCCAATTTATACTTAACACCTCCAGGCAGTAAATTTTAAATATTTGGGAATATAAGTGTTTCTATGAAGGCAGTTATCCTTGCCGCGGGAATGGGGAGCAGATTGGGGCATTATACCGAGCAGATTCCAAAGTGTATGCTAAAGGTGGGTCAGAAAACGATAATAGAGCATGCCATAGAAGTTCTTTCAGGCTTTGGAATTAAGAGATTCGTGATAGTTACTGGACACAAGGGGAGGAAACTTCGAAAATTTTTGACAACAAATTTCGATCTCGATTTTACTTTTGTCCATAACCATGTGTATCGCGAGACAAACAACATATACAGCTTTTATCTTGGCATAAAAGACGTATGGGAAGACGTTATTCTTCTGAACTCTGACGTTTACTTCCATCCCGGGATCTTCGAAAGGCTATATTTAGCCCCAATTAACAGATTTTTGCTCGTTGTCGACGATCAAAAGCCTTTGGGAGAAGAAGAAATGAAGGTTGTGATTGAGAACTCAAAGATCTTAAGGATAAGCAAGCGAATTCCGCCGAAGGAAGCGAATGGTGAATACATCGGAATGGCAAAGATTCCAGAGAAGTATCTCGGGTTGTTAAAAGAGTGTGCAGAGCAGATTATGGAAGAAATTGGTGCAGGGGTTTTTTACGAAGAAGCGATCCAGCGAATTATCGACATGGGAAATGAAGTTTATTACGTTTCAACACAAAAAATGCCATGGGTTGAAGTGGATTTTCCACACGAGCTAACGTTTGCGAGAAGAATTTACAGGAACCTCGTATAAATTTATACTAAGATTCATATTAAATCTAAAAAATAAAAATTAATTTTTCTTCTGAGTAGATAATGTGCCGCTAAAGCTCGGAGATTGCAAAGATTGCTTTAAAGCTTTAGAATGAAGTTCTCAGTAACCGCTTCATAGTAATTGCAGTTCCCATCACGGTTCAGGAACTTGTAGGCAGTTCGATCTATTCTTTGCGGTTCTACTTAGTAAAACTACAACAAAAGCGTTTGGATTAAAGTTTTGCGCCTTTATCTCTTCAATCGAGATATCAAGGCAGATTGCTGAGCACTTAAGACTACAGTCGTTTCGACGTTTCCCTGTAAACTAGATCAAGAAAATCGTATTACTTGTCCTTCTTCTCTATTATGCTTGCTGCGATCGGTTTTTGGTCTCTTTTGGTACGGAATCGAACAGCATACTTACACCACTGTTAGTAACTTACACCGGTGTAAGTTATGAATTTTTCCATGGTTGCAGAAATCCGATACGTCAATCGTCTGCAGGCATTACGGAATAAAGAAATGGCAACCTTCGACGGGGATTTCAAAAGGACTGATTTTTGCGTTGTTGGAGCTTTAAATTCTCTATTTTCATTTAATCCGCACTAAGAAGCTAAGAAGTGCGAAAAAATTGCCACGAAGTAACTGATACCAAATTCCACTATTCGTTTAAGTAAGCTCAATGAAGTTTAAGATTTCAAATTTTAGAAGGCGAACCAATCGAAATCTATTTCTATTCACAAATCGAACTAAATTCGTGTCTAAAATAATTGAAGCAATCTACGAGAATGGTGTGTTTAAACCACTGGAAAAGGTTGATTTAAAAGATGGTGAGAAGGTAAAAATCATCTTGGGTTCCATAGTGGAAAGAACATTTGGTATTCTGAAGGCAAGCGAAGAAGATATAGAGAGAGCACTAGAGGAATTAGAAAATGAATGGGGGTTTTTGTTGATACGAATGTGTTGATTAGACATCTCTCAGGAGACAAAAGAGCTAAAAAAGTTGTTGAGAAAGCTGAAATAGGTGAAGGGACTCTTATATGGCATTTTGCCAACATTAGAGATTTTTTCATTCAATTCACCTTTTTGTCAAACATTGGTAAATTCTCAATTTATCTGGAGGTGCCCCCTCCCCCTTCGAATTGGGATGTAAAACGGAATATATTTAACCCATGAGATCGGTTCCACGATCCTCATGAGTAATTAAAAGATTATGGAAAGAGTTTTAAAGACTATAAAAAAAATTCTTTTATGGCGATCAGGATCACGATCAAGGGAAAAGTTCACGAAGTCGGCTATCGCCTTTTTCTTCTTGAAGAAGCCGACTCGCTTTTCATTCCGTGCTTTGATGCAAGAAACGTCAAAATAAATGGAAAAGAAGCTTTAATAGTTCTCGTTGACGGAGAAAAGGAGCAGCTGGAGCAGTTCATTGAATTCGTGAAAAGCAATAAACCCGAAAATGCTGTGGTTGAAGAGATAAGCGTTGAAGAGTTCAAAGGTAGAGTTAGAGACATCGAGAAGTTTAGGGCGAGCTTCAACACTTCGCAGCTTTCAAAGATTGTCCAAGTTGGAGTTAAGATGCTTGAAAAGCAGGACAAAATGCTTGAAAAACAGGATGAAACGATTAAGAAAATAGAGGAAGTTGGAAGGAAGGTGGAAGAGGTTGGAAGGAAAGTTGATCAGACAAGAGAGGAGCTTGGAAGGAAAATAGAAGAAGTAGGAAGGAAAGTGGATCAGACAAAGGAGGAACTCGGAAAGAAGATCGATGAGACAAACGAGAAACTTGAAATGCTAAGATCTGATTTCAGGGATTATCTGGAAACGAATCTTAGGGAAATAAATTCGAGGATTTCAAGAATTGAGGATGCTCTGAGAAGGGCCGGAATAATGTAGTTTTTTATTTCGATTCCCAATTGAGATTTAAACTTACAATTCATTCAATTCAGGTCTTTGTCAAACATTAGCAAAACAGAGTTCTCCACAGCTATGGCCATTCGTCGAGAGACATGAATCTGTCCATCAATGCCATCTCCTCCTTTATGCTCTCCATGATCCTCCTTGCATTCCTTCTTTTTCTTTCAATCCTGTGCCTCATCACTCTGATGTAGCCCTTCCACGCCCCATTTCCCCACTTCTCCCTGAACTCCTCAACACTCATCTCGCCATTCTCGACTTTCCGGTAATCTTCGTAGAAGTCCCCCTCTTTTTTCGTGCTCCATTTCTTAAAGAAATCTATTCTCTCCATTCTGCCATTCGCTACAGCCATCCAGTCCTCGATGAACTCCTTCTCCTTTGCCGTGAGGATCCAGTTCCTTCTCATCTTCTCAACCAGCATGAATTCGTGGACTTTTGAACTCACACTTCTCAAAAATCTTATATACGTATACACGTAAATAAATACGTGAAGATCAAGGTGACTCTCTCCCTAAGAGAGGAACTGGTTAAAAGGGTTAAGAGCAGGCTATCAATGGAAGACAAAACCCTAAGCGAGCTCGTGGAAGAATATCTGGCCATTTACGATGGTTTTAAAATTCTTGATGCCATCTGCGATAAGTTTGGAATGAGCAAAAGACTTCTTTCGGGACTGGAAGTGGAGCTGGACAGGGAGAGAGGCTTAAAAGCTGAAGAAGTTCTGAGAGAGATAAGAAATGAGCGAAAAAGTTTATCTTGATACAAGTGCAATCGTGAAGAGATACATCGTTGAAGATGGCACGGAAATTGTTGACAGGCTTTATCGGGATGCTCACGCTGGACAGAGAACGATTCTATTTTCAATTTTCAACATCAGTGAGTCCGCGGTGGTTTTCGACAAATATGAAAGAAGAGGAGTGATTAAGAGTGCGAAAAAGGCTTTTGAGAGATTCTTGGGAGAGACCAGACTACTGCTAAAACTTGGACAGCTGATAATAGTTCCGATCAACCTCGAAACAGTTCTTGAAGCCATAGAACTCGTTTTCAAACACGGAATTTACATAGTGGATGCAATTCAGATTTCATCGGCGAAAAAAGCCAAGGCATTTCTAACCTTTGACAGCGAACTTGCGAAGATTGCAAGTAAGGAGGGCTTCGAGCTAATCTGCTGATTTCAATCCAAAAAGGTGAAAATTGGCGCGAAATTTGAAGCTGGAACTTATAAGTTAAAACTTATAACTTATGCATTTTCCAGCATAACCATATCGATCCTCAACCTCTCAATTCACCTAGAAGTGTCCCTTTACAATTCAACGAAATATACCCCCCTCGAATTAAGTTGTAAAGCATATATGGAGAGCACCTCGTAAAGGTTATACCCCTCGAATCTGTGAATCACTTCTAGCCCCAAACTTCTCCGGAACCCTCGCTCTTTAGGGTGGGGAGGAGGTCAGATACTCTGACCAGAAAAGCTCTTAAATACTTACTTAGCATAGAGGTTTGTTGTTAGGTGATCGATCATGGCAATGGAGTTCGTAATAGCGATTGTCGTTGGCATCGTCATAGGGATATTGTTTTCTTATTTTTACTTCAGGGCCAAAGTAGAGTCCATTGCGATGAAACTTAGCGAGGAGTACGGGCAGAAGGTATTTGAGTCGAGAAAAGCTGAGCTTGAAGCCGTCTTCGACGCTAAATACAAGGCCGAGCTGGAAAAGTGGAAGATCGAGGCTGAAAAAGTTATAAGAGAGGATGCCATCCGGCGGTCCGCGGCAACTATATTGGGAAAGGTCGGCGAGCACTTGGCACCCATACTGATCTTCTCGAACTACGGCATTAGCCCAAAGGACTTAAGGTTCATAGGTACGCCTATAGACTACATAGCTTTCAAGGGGTTGAACGACGGCAAGCCCGAGGAGATATTGTTTATAGAGGTTAAGAGCGGCGAATCTGGAGCTTTAACGACTCGCGAGAAGGCCGTAAGGGACCTGGTAGAGTCGAAAAAGGTGAGGTGGTTACTCATCCACATGCCCTCAGAGATGGAGAGGGCTTTAGGGGAACAGAAAAATCAAACCTCCTAATTTTCACCATCATGGCATTGGAGTACCTTGAAAACGTAAATCATAGAATCTCATGAAGAGAGTTAAAAGAAGACCGATTAGACGACAAAGGCAACCTCAGAAGGCCTCACTTCAGCCTCGTTGTGCACATCTCGTATGTTGATTTAAAGTAGTGGTAGCCCGCACCGCTGTCAACTACAAACTACGGCGCTACGCCAAGCTTGCCTTTCACCTAGGCATAAAGCCCCTTCGGTGCTCTTTTTCTCCGCATCGAGAATCTTTGAAAGATGAGAATTTATGGAGGGCTGGAAACAAAGATTAATTAGAAATCTTGTTCTCTATCTTTATTGAAAAACTGATTGCAATCTATATTGCAGTATGTCTGGCTATACAGGATAGCGAAATCCCATCTAAAAAAGAGGTATTGCATATTCTCTCAGAGTTCGTTGAAGAGCTGGAAAAGATGGGTGTTAGGATTAAAATAACTCTTGAATCTGACAAATTCTTGAAAAAAGTCCATGTAAAACCTGGGGAGATGACGCCAGAAAAGGCAATTCTGATGGAAGAACTTAAAGGAATTGACCTGGATGAGTGGTATTACGACAAAATCGAAGAAGACAGGATATACATTGAACCCGACGAAAAGCTTATTGAAGTTCTAAGAAAAATGTGGCCTCTGATATTTGTTGGAGGAACACAGGAAGGGTATAAGGAAAATTTTAAGTGGATTGAGTCTTACATCGTGGTATCATCGGATTTTGAAAGAGAAAAGGTGAAATGCCCGTTCTGCGAGCACGAGCAGGAATATTTGAGCAACTACGAAGGTCTCAGCATTCCATCGCAATGCGAATGCGGAGCCCGGGTGAACGTTCTCACAGAGCTTGATGCCTACGACAAAATAACCTTCAAAGGGGACAACTTCATGGCTGAAAGCGATGGAAAAATTCACCTCGGTGTCCGTGTTGGAGATTTTTACTTCGTTTTCACAAAAAAACTGATAGAACTCTCTGCAGAAGATATCAAAAAAGCATCTGAGGGTTTGCTGATAAAAGGTGCACCTATTAAGGGGAACTTTGAATATAAATTAAAGGAGGCGAAGAGGATGAGCTACAGGAAGTTCTACAACGTCTTTGAGAAACTGGAAAGGCTCAAGCTAGTCGATGTGGTTTTTGGTGAGAAGGGAAGGGGAAAAACGAGATACGTTTATCCGAGTTTTAATCGCAAAATTTTGGTGAAAGCAATGGAAATGGATTTGAAAACTCATCTACTTCTATAGTCTTTCCAATGAGTATGGGATTACTTTTTATTAGATCTGCTGGAATGACTGTAAGGTTTTTCTTCTTCCAAAGATACCGAGCTTTTTCACTTTTTGTGTAAAAATTATCATCTTCTTGCTCTTTCCTCGATCACCTTCCCAAGATCACTATCAATCCCAGCCTCGATCACTTCTGCACAGTCAAACTCTTCAAAAACTCTGCAGGGTTAAGAGCAGCCTTACACTTCCAGCATCTTTCCCTTTGTGGTTCGTTGAATTCACCGCAAACTCCGCAAACAACAGGCTGAAGTTTTCTTGACTTCAGACTCTCCTTCCTCTTCTTTTATCACTCCAAGCTCTTTCATATTCCAGTGTGTCTGAACTTGTAAGGACTGAAAACCCTTTTTTTGATCCCAGCCCTCTTCATAAGCCCGTCGATGATCCTCCTGTAAGCAAAATAGTCCACTGGAGCAATGATCCCTTTCTTGAATTTATTGAGGTCGATCCATGCAGGAGCTTCCCCATTTACTCATGTCCACGTTTTTTACTATGTATCTCCCGGTATTTAAACAGTTAAAATTTGTTTCCGTACTTATAAACTTAATAATAGAGCCAGGGCCCGGATTTGAACCGGGGTAAAGCGGATCTGCAGTCCGCCGCATAGCCCCTCTGCCACCCTGGCTTGTTTTAATTTTTGTCTTTAGGTTTAAAAAGTTTTTTGCTATTTGTATCGATTTCACGACGCTAAGGATAGAGTTTTAAAATTCGAAATTTTCGAGTGCAAAGTATTTATCTTCTCTTGTCGAATTAAAACGTGGAGGAAAAAATTAGAGAATGCATCATTGCAGATAAAATACTAAAAATAGCCGAGAAAGACATTCAGTTGGCTGAAAAAATTTCTTCTGAGATTAAATACTCATCTGCCAAAGTTCAGGCGTTTTTAAACCTTTATTCATTTTCTTTGAACGAAAAGTACTTGCAAAAGGCAATCGAAAGCGCTTCATGCGATGAAGACTACTTAAGAATAGTTGAGAAAAGTCTTCGAGAGGACATGGTAGATTTAATAAAAGATAAATACAAAAAAGATCTGGCATATTCTTTTCTACTTGAAAAAACAAACAATTTGAACTTTGCAGCAAAGATTAGCGATCGAAGACTGCTTTCTGCAGCTATGAAGAGACTTTGCGAAAAGATGAATTATCCCGAAAATTTGAAAATAGCCAGAATGATACCGGAAGAGTACTACAGGTGTCTAGCTCTAGTAGGTATAGAGGAAAAAGAGAAAATAGGATTAGAAAAGGAGATAGAGCAATGTATAAATTCAGTTGAAAATTTAAACATGAGAAAATGGCTCGCGGATCTTTGGAAGAGAAAGAAAAACTAAAGATTAAGTTTTAGTAGATTCTTAAACCTCAACGCATCGTTCAACATGCTAAGGTTGTTGAACATAACGTAGGAGTTCTCCTTACAAGATCTTCTTATTTTCAAAAGTTCTTCATCACTGTAAGCATGCTTGTAATCTATTCCGTGCAGTCTGAAATATGAGACATCTCCATAAAGCTGATTTTCTATAGTAGGATCAACTACGTGGATCAGATTTAAATCTCTACAAATTTCTTTGATCTTTTCAGCTTTCCAGCCTCTAGGCTCGAAACAGAAAAGGAAATTTCTCTCCAAAGTGCTAAAAAATTCTTTCATATTTTTTATATTTTCATCGCAATCTTTAAAACTTCTTGGTGTTTGAAATACTATTACCCTAGCATTTAAAACTTTGGCCACATCTCTTGTGACTTCCCAAGCTTCAAATACCTCCTTTACAGGCTTAAAAAATCCTCCCTCTTTAAAATCTAGCCTTGCTTTTCTATATGTTGGACTATTTGGAGGGTGAGTTATAACCTGCCAAGCTTTCAACGTAAATTCAAAGTTATCTGGAGCATTTTCTCTCCATTTCTTTGCCACTTCAATATTAGGTGGTCTGTAAAAGGTTTTCTGCACTTCAACAACATTAAAAAGCTGAAAGTACATCTTCATAGCTGTCGGAAATCCACAACAGCCAACTTTTATCATAAAATTAAAGCGATTTTTTGCTAGTTTTGTTTTTCGGTAACTTGATATGCATATCTTTGGAGTTAAATCAATGAAAGAAGCAATCGAAAAAACTCTAAAGGCTGGAGAAATTTTAAAAAGAGTTGTCTATGAGGCGAAAGATTTGGTAAAAGAAGGTGTGAGGATAATAGAGGTTGCGGAGTTTATTGAGAAAAAAATTGAGGAGTTTGGAGCTAAACCAGCTTTTCCATGTAACATATCTATAAACTGCGATGCTGCACACTCCACACCTAAGTCCAGTGATGAACGAACGTTTCAAAAAGGAGATTTAGTCAAGATAGATGCTGGAGCGCATATTGATGGCTATATTGCAGACATGGCTATAAGCGTCGACCTTGGAGATCATAAGGATTTAATAAAAGCTGCGAAAGATTCTGTTGAAGCAGCAATCGACTTAATAAAAGCTGGAATAAACACAACACAGATCGGCGAGATTATAGAAGATACAATAAAAAGTTACGGCTATAAGCCAGTAATAAACCTCACAGGGCACGGCCTTTTACCTTACATAGTTCACGCACCACCTAACATTCCAAACTATGCAGCTCCAAAAGGTGTAACACTTGAAGAGGGTATGGTGATCGCAATAGAACCTTTTGCAACCGATGGGGTTGGCAAGGTTGGAGATAGAAACGAGTGTGAGATATACAGCCTGATCAACTTAAAACCAGTGAGAATGAAACCAGCAAGAGAACTACTTGCAGAGATCATGGAAAAATACAGAACTCTTCCTTTTGCAAGGAGATGGATAAAGACGCAGAACATAGTCATGTCAAAACTTGTAAAAGAGGGGGTCATCAGGAGTTATCCTGTTTTAGCCGAGATCTCAGGAGGAAAAGTCAGCCAATGGGAGCATACTGTCATAGTTGAAAAAGATTCGGCTAGGGTTGTTACTAAATGACACCAATTTCCTCTAGTAAATCATATTTTTGTAAGATTTCTTTACCCCCAACAGCTTCTATCTCGTGTTTTCCGTTTATCAAAACAAACTTTTCAGCAATCATTTCAGCTATTTGGATTTCATGAGTTGAAATAACAATAGTACCTTGGTAGTTTTTCAGGATCTCTATTATCTTCCTTTTTGTCTTCCCATCAACGTTTGCAGTTGGTTCGTCAAGCAAAAGAACTTCAGGTCTGTAAATAAGGACGCTTGCAATTTCTACCTTCTTTTTTTCACCACCGCTTAGTCTAAATGGGGGTTTTTCCAAAATTTTATCTATCCCAAAGATTTCAGCTATCTCTTTAACTCTCCCTTCTATCTCCTCTCTACTCCACCTCAACTGTTTTGGAACGTAGGTTAGTTCTTCCATTACTGTGGAGTTGAATAGAAAATCGTCGGGATTCTGAAAAACCACGCCAATTTTGCGTCTTATATTCTCAATGTACTTTTTTTCTGGATTTAATCCGAAAATTCTGACTTCACCTCTCGTTGGTTTAAGTAACCCCGCCATCAAAAGTATTAAAGTCGACTTTCCGCTACCGTTTGAACCCAATATGGCAACTTTTTCATCTTTTGCAACATTAAGGGTAACGCTTTTTATCCCTAAACTTCCATCTGGATAGCAATAGCTGACATCGACGAGTTCGATTACGTTATTCATGCAATCCACCACCACAACACAACTGTAAGAGTGATCAAACTACTTAGCAACTCGTTAGATCCAAAATTCCAATTTCTGCTCCAATCTAAATCTCCTCTCGACTTCATCGCCATTTCTACTCTTTCGGCTCTCTCAAAAGATCTCACGAAAAAGTTGCCTACAGCTTCTCCACCCTTGCGCCAAACGTCCATATGACTTCCTTTTGAAACCCTTCTACTCTCTCTAGCCAATAGAATTGTTAGAAGATCGTTAAACAGTAGTAAGATATAGCGATAGGTCAACCAAACTGAATTTACAAGATTTTGTGGAATTTTAAAGTATCTAAGTACCGCACAGATTTCGCTGAAGGGTGTTGTGAGAATAAAAAGCTGCATACTTATTATTGCAGCGAATACTCTTAAAGTGAAAGTTGCGACGTACATAGCGTCGTAGAAAACTGCAGGTAAAACGACCACAAATGAAAAAACTGTAAAAAGCCAAGCCCTTTTTATTAGTTGACTCAAACTGAGTTTAGATGCTATAGCAATTGCAAAAATTGAAATAACGACAACAGAGGTTTTTGAGATTGAAAAAGTTGAAACTACAAGCAGAACAAAAACCATAGACATTAAAAATTTGACCCTTGGATCTACGAAATGCAACGCCGATTTTTTTAAATATTCATGAATAAAAAAATTTTGGAAGTACTTTGAAGCTTCTTTAAGCGTTCTTTCTATTAGTTCGTGCATTCAGTATGTAGCCAAGTCCAAAGACTATAAATGTTCCTAACGTTGCAGAGATCAGTACGCTTAGATACGGATCCAGGTTGGGTACGACATAGTCGGGTAGAACACCACTGTAAAGCGGATTTTCTTCAAGTCCGAGATTTTCTGCAGCTTTTTCGAGTGGTTCAGTATATCCAACGAGTTCTGCTGAATAGGCAAAGATTGGGGAGACCAATATCATTAAGATGATTGCAAGCAAACTTTTCTTTGAGATCTTGGAAACTTCTGTAGAAATCGATGGATAAACCGCTCTGAGAACAGCTGCAGTTATAATACCTTCGATTACACCGAGTGCAGCATGCCACACTGCCATTATCGGGACTGTTATGAAGACACCGTATATGAAGTTCGCTGATAAACCGATTTCCAAGCCGGCAAATATCGCCGCTAAAGTTATACCAAGCCATCCTGCAAGGAAAGCTGCAAGCTCTTTTCCATATTTTTCAAAAGATTTGTAGACAAAATAGCCAACAAATACATTGACAACCGCCATGTTCCAAATGTTAGCTCCAAGTGCTGTTATTCCGCCATCGTTGAAGACTAAGCATTGAACTATCAGCACCACGCTCATAGCTACACATCCCGCATATGGGCCAAGCAATATTGCCGCCAGTGAACCACCAACGAAGTGTGCCGAAGTACCTCCTGGTATTGGCCAGTTAAGCATTTGTGCGACAAAAATAGCTGCTGCAACGATTCCGAATTTTTGAGATAGAGTTTTCGTTCTGAAGATCGATAATGCAACAACCGTGGCAGAAAGGAGGTACATTGTTAAAACTAAATAGATATCCAGATATCCGTCTGGTATGTGCATAGTAGCACTTTTTTGTATTAGTTAATAAGGTTTTCTATTTCTGGTATTAAAAAGTTAAAATTAAGCCTCAACAGATATTATCTCTTTTATCTTGCTCAAAAGCTGCTGTTTCTTCTTTCCATCCGAAAGCACGTGTTCAAGCACCTCCTCTATCCTAGAGACAGGTATGATTTCTATCCTTCCTTCATGTTCTGCATCCAGTAAAACATCATCTATGTTGTCTTTGGGAATTATTACTCTCCTTAACCCCGCCTGAATAGCCGCTTCGATTTTTTGTGTTACACCTCCAACTGGCAGCACGTCACCCTTTACAGACAGACTTCCCGTCATCGCTACAGACTGGTCGACAGGTATACCCTCTATTGCTGAAATAACAGCTGTGGCTATACTGATACTTGCAGAATCTCCTTCGACACCTTCATAGGTTCCTACGAACTGTATATGTACGTCCATATTCGAGATATCCTTTCCAGAGTATTTCTTTATAATTGCAGAAACGTTTGCTACTGCCTCTCTTGCAATCTCCTGCAACCTACCGGTGGCTATAACTCTTCCCTCGTTCTTACTCATCGAGGGTGTAACCTCTGCTATTATTGGCAAAACAACACCTGCTGATTCCCCTATAACTGCTAGACCGTTTACTCTTCCAATCTCGTAACCCTCAGTTATAAACAACCTGTAATCCTTTCTTCTCTCTATGTACTTATCGGCAAGCTGTTCTTCGATCGTCTTTGCAATCTTTTTAGCCTTTAAAACGTGTTCGAGCTTTACAACGTTTGAACCTTCACTCCTAGCTATATCTCCCGCTGTTCTAACTAGACCACCAAGTTCTCTGAGCCTCAGAGTTAGATGCCCTCTTCTTCCAGCCCTTCTTCTTGCCTCTTTTATGATTTCAGCTACTGCGTACTTGTCGAAGTGAGGAATTTTTCCATCCTTTAAAACTTCCTGAGCTACAAACCTTACGAGCTTCTTTCTATTTTCAGGTGTGTCTGGCATTGTATCGTTCATGTAGACTTCGTAACCGTAACCTTCAATTCTGCTTCTTAAAGCTGGATGCATGCCCATCAAAGCATCAAGGTTCCCTGCTGCTACAAGTATGAAATCGCAGGGTACGGGTTCTGTCCTTACCATTGCTCCGCTGCTTCTTTCACTTTGACCTGTTATAGGGAACTTTTTTTCCTGCATCGCTGTGAGTATTTTCTGCTGAGATTCTATGGTTAGAGTGTTTATTTCGTCTATATACAGAACACCCTTATGAGCTCTGTGTATCGCTCCAGCTTCGACTCTTTCATGAGCTGGTGTTTCAAGCCCCCCGCTTTGGAAAGGATCATGACGGACATCACCAAACAATGCTCCAGCATGAGCTCCAGTTGCATCTTCAAATGGAGCTGTCTTCTTTTCGGAATTATCTACAAGAAGCTTTGGAATGTCTCTGTCTTCTCTTGGCATGAAATATCTTGCAATCAAGATTAAAAGGAGCGCTGCAATGAGCCCCCAAATTATGCTTTCTCCAGATATTATCACGTAGCCAACGATAAGAAATATAAGGGTGAAGAGTAGCAGATTTCTTGTCTGCATCCTCTTAATTGCTTCTTGTTTGTAAGCTTCTACGATCTCCTTTCCTTTTCCTGCTGGAACAGTTCTGACTTTTGGCTGATTTGGATCCTGTGGATTGGGATATACTAAGATATCTTCAAGTTCTTCTCTTGGCAAAAGTTCTGCCATAGCTTTTGCAAGCATAGACTTTCCTGTCCCTGGAGAGCCAATGAGCATCACATGTCTTTTTTGAATTGCAGCCTTCTTTATGATTTCAACTGCGTGATCTTGTCCGATAACTTGATCTATCAGCTTTTCAGGTACTTTTATCTCAGCTGTGGTATCAAATTCCATTCCACCAAGCAGATCCTTAACTTCTTCCATCTCTGTAGCTTCTTAACCAAACTGTATAAATAAACTATCCCATCCTGCAGTTACGCAAAAACCATACTTCCAACCTCAAGCAGACTTTGGCCTCACAATCAGTCTCCAAACAGGCGAAACAGGGAGGTAAAGCTGAAATTCCATCTTCCTTCTTAAGTACTGATTTTAGATCCTCCTCTTTTTTCTCTTCTTTTTCTTCTTCGTACCCAGAGAGGACTATCTTGAATGTTTTAACACCATCAACTACAACTTCTACCCTTCTGATGAGCCCTTCCTTTTCTAGTTTCCTAAGTATTCTCGAACATTTACTGCTGTCTATGTTTAACTCCTTCCAAAGATCCTTCTGAAGTACTGCGCCTCTCTCTTGCAGGATTTTAAGTACTTCTTCTTTAGTGTCTTTTAGCTGAAAGTCAGTCATTCTTCGGGCTGAATAAGCACAACGTTATTTCCTCTCAGCACTATTTCTCCAAGATTTCTGATCTTTTCATCCTTCTTGTATTCCATAGCATTTGTCAAGTAAAGGTTCATGTAGTCGTCCACTCCTTCAAGCCTGCCGACCAATTCGTGCTCTTCTCCCTTCATTTCCACTCTAATCACTTTACCCATCAGAGACTTGACCATCTGGTTCGGAAGCATTTCAACCACCTTGACCGCAAGAAAAGTATATAACATCTCATTTTAAAACCTTTCCTATGATAGTTGTCACTGGTGGTGCAGGTTTTATAGGAAGTCACGTTGTAGATAAACTCGTTGAAGTCGATGAAGTCATCGTTTTGGATAACCTTTCAAGTGGAAAAATTGAGTATGTAAATGAAGATGCAAGATTCTTGAGGGTAGACCTCTGCAAGGATGATTTTAACGATCTTTTAAGAGGAGCAGATGAAGTCTGGCACATAGCTGCAAATCCGGATGTAAGGATCGGATCTGAAAATCCAGATACAATTTACAGAAACAACGTTCTTGCAACTTATAGATTGCTCGAAGCGATGCGAAAAGCGGATGTGCGCAGGATAATATTTACGTCTACTTCAACAGTTTATGGAGAGGCAAAAGTAATTCCAACGCCAGAAGATTATCCGCCACATCCTATAAGTATTTACGGGGCATCAAAACTTGCATGTGAGGCTTTAATAGAATCCTATTGCCATACTTTTGACATGCAAGGCTGGATATATCGGTTTGCGAATGTTATAGGGCGAAGGAGCACACATGGTGTTATTTACGATTTTATACTAAAACTAAAAAGAAATCCAGCCGAGTTGGAGGTACTTGGAAACGGAGAACAGTCAAAGTCCTACGTTTATATAGATGACTGTATCGATGCCATGTTTTTTGGATTGAAAAAAGCTAATGAAAAAGTAAACATATTTAACATAGGTAGCGAGGATCAGATAAAAGTCAAAAAGATAGCGGAGATAGTGGCTGAAGAGATGGGTCTAAATCCAACACTAAAATTTACCGGTGGAGATAGAGGTTGGAGAGGAGATGTACCGGTAATGTTACTTTCCATAGAAAAACTCAAGAAACTTGGATGGAGGCCTAAGTTTAAAAGCGAAGATGCAGTTAGATTGGCGGTTAGAGATATTTTGAAAGTTGCCTAAAAATTTTTAAGATTAGATAGAACGTTATCTATGCCCTACACTCCACCGCTTATTGAAAAATCTGAAGTTGTGCCTAAGGGGCCTTGGGAGTATGCGATGAACGTCTTGGCTGTACATGCTTTTGGGGATTCGGAAGAGATATCTAACGAAATAGGTTTTGAAACAGATGGAGAACTTTGGTTTTATTTTGCGGAGATAATATCAAGGAGCCCCAACTTTCCAGAGCTCAACTACGAAACTCCTCAACTTGTCCAATACAACGAAGCTGCAGTATTCGTTAAAGTATTTGTGAAGGATAAAAGTTTTGCGTATTGCCCTTTCATGTACGTTGACAACGATCTTTCATTAGTAAGAGGTCTACTTGTAGGTTTTCCAAAGAAGATCGCAAACATAGCAATTACTAAAAGGCATCCGTTGATCCAACAAAGTAAGATGGGCGCTAATGCTTGCAGAGCTGGTTACAGACTTCTAAAAGCCATCGTTGAAGTCGAAAAAGAGTCTAGTTCTGTACCATTCGATAAGTTCGGACCTTGGCTTTTAAGAAGATATTTTGAACCTTTGAATATAGATCAACAATTGATTTTCAAGTTTGAAGCTAAATATGGAAGGATTGAATCTGGAAAAGCTGAAATTGAAGTTGTGGGTGGTTTAAATGATAAATTGGATGCATTTAAGCCCGAAAAAGTTAAGTCTGGCTACTATTACGAAACACTTCTAAAAGCGAAAGGAGTTGAAACTGCAGACTTTTAAATTTTTTATGAAGTTGTAGCCAAAAGCGAGGCGTTTTTAGTCTCAAAAACTGAAATAAAAATTATTATAAATAAACGTACGTCGCGTCAATTATACCATCCAGCTTGACCATATCTTCGAGCACTTCCTTTGTTGGAGGGTCATCAACAAGCAATAGCATCAACTGTACTCCTCCTGGTTTTTCACCACATCTGCCTACTATCATTCCTGCTATGTTTATGTTGTTCTTCCCAAACAAGGTACCGACTCTTCCGATCACTCCTGGCTTATCCTCATGCAGCGAAATTATATAATGCCCCTTTGGAACAAAATTGACGTTGTAAACATCTATTTTAAGTATCCTGTACTCTTTTCCAAAGCAGGTGCCTGCTAAGTACATTTCCCTTCCATCGCTAATAACATTAACTTCGAGGAGGCTTTCATAATGTTCTACTACTTCTATTCTGCTCTCTTCAATCGAAATTCCCCTTTCAATAGCTACGGGTTTTGCAGATATAAGGTTCAACTCTTTTCCAACTATGTCTTCTAGTAAACCCTTCAAGAAGGCTCTTGTTATAAATTCAAGGTTTTTATCAGCAAGTTTACCCCTTGCAGTTACTTTAACGCGCCTAATAACTCCACCGAGTCTTGCTGCGGCTATTTTACCCATCTTCTCAGCTAATGTGACATAGGGCATTATAAATTCGAACTCTGCCTGTGGGATTGGGGGCAGATTTACTGCGTTGTTCACAGGATAACCTTTCGCAAATCTTATTATGTCCTCAGCGACAATCATACCAACACTTAGCTGAGCTTCTTCAGTAGATGCTGCGATGTGTGGTGTAGTTATAGCGTTTTCGTGCTTTATAAGAGGATTGTCTGGGGATGGCGGCTCTTTTTCATAAACGTCTATGCCTACTGCATATACTTTTCCACTCTTTAACGCTTCATACAATGCAACTTCATCGATCAAACCTCCACGAGCTGCGTTAATTATCATCACTTTGTCCTTCATCTTTTCAATTTCCTTTTTGCCTATCATTCCTGCTGTTTCTTTGGTCTTTGGAACGTGTAAAGTTATTATATCTGACTCCCTCAGTAAAGTTTCAAAATCTACAAGTTTAACACCAATCTTTTCAGCTCTCTCTGCTGGAACGTAGGGATCATAAGCTATTACATTCATTTCCAAAGCTTTACAGCGTTTTGCAACTTCAAATCCTATTCTTCCTAACCCAATTACACCTACAGTTTTACCTCTAAGCTCAATTCCGACGAACTTCTTTCTATCCCATTTTCCTTCTTTTAGACTTCTATCAGCCTGGGGAATTTTCCTTGCTGCAGCAAACATGAGAGCTATAGCATGCTCAGCCGTCGAAATGGTGTTCCCTCCCGGAGCGTTTACGACTACTATCCCCTTCTGTGTAGCGGTTTCAACGTCTATGTTGTCTACTCCAACACCGGCTCTGCCAATTATTTTAAGATTCTTCGCGGCCTCCAAAATCTCTTTATCTACTTTTATCTGGCTTCTAACGATAAGTCCCTCATAATCTTTTATAATAGAAATTAACTCCTCCTTGCTTAGATCAGTCTTAATATCTACCTCGATGCCCTCTTTCTTCATCAGTTCTACTGCTTCGTCACTGATGGGTTCTGCGACGAGTACCTTCATCTTTTCAAGTTTGACAATGGATTAAAAAATTTACTCAAAAATAGCTCAACTCCATCTGCATACTCCCTCAATGCATTTGCATGCAAGGTTATATTTTGTTGCATTGTAGCATTCTTTCCATTCGCAGGTCGTTACTATGGGATCTTCGAAAACCGATCTACATACCTGTGCAGAACACCCATCAACCACACAATCTAAATCGCTTTTGCATTTTCCATAGCTCGACCAGCCGCAGAAATTCATTGTCGTTTTTTGTGGTTTTATCTGTTCAACAGCACCATCGATTCTGACAAAGAAGACTTCGAAGTCTTTAGGGACATCTTTTATAGTAACCATCTTTTTGCACATACATCTACATAGCTCTCCAACCTGCTTTTCGTATAAATAGTAACTCTTGCCTGTCTTTTTGACCTCTATATTTATCCCGCAGCAGTTAGTGTCTACGTATATGTTCAAAGTTTTGGAGTCGCTGTCGTAAAGAATACTACTCACAAACTTTGGCACTCCGCACTCTGAAACCTCGTAGCTTACTTTTTCTTCCGAAAACTCTACTAGAACGAAGGCTAGTGCAAGTATCCCTAAAGTTACTAATCCATACAGTACTGCATACTTCATTCACATCACCGAACAAAATTTTGTGTACTAACTAAAAAATTCTAGCGAAATCGTTCGGCGAGGGCCGAACGACGTAAAATTAAAGCCAGAATAAGCAGTGAAATGCCAAAAATTAGAAGAAACAACTGCAAACCTACATCTGTAGTTTCAGCTTCGAGTATTCTGTACTCAACCTTTCTTATGTTTTCATATTTCCACAAAGAATCAAACATCAACAAAACTGATGACCCGATCGAGATTACCGATACGACCGCTATCAACTTCCAGATTTCAGATCTTATAAAGTTCAAACCTTTCTCTGTTAGTTCATAGTATACCCACTTTCTACCGGTCTCCTTTCTTCTTACAAAACCCACCGCTGTTAGCTTTGCTAAATGCTCATATACTGAAGATTTAGACATTCTAAGTTCTTTGCTCAGCTCGCTTATTGTTTTTTTCCTCTCTTTCAAAGATTCAAGTATTTTAATTCTCGTATCTGATGAGATTGCCTTTAGTTCTTCTCTACCAATTTTTTGCTGTTCCATGTTGTAATAAGGAGTTGGATCATTATCAAGTTTTCCAAAAAGCTTATTGGGGGGTTATATGAAGGTCCAAAGATGAGGATATCTGTTAAGGTTAAAACCAACTCGAAAGTTCGTAAAGTTGAAAAGATCGGCGAAGAGTACTTGGTCTACCTGAGGTCGCCTCCTATAGAAGGAAGAGCGAATTCAGAGCTGTTTGAAATTCTTTCTGAGTACTTCAACGTCCCAAAATCGAGTATAAGGATTATAGCTGGGCAAAAAGCAAGAAAAAAGATTCTAGAGATCTCTGATCTTTAGTTTTTACATTCTCTACAACTTCAGAAACTTTTATATGGTTTGAGAAGTTTCTCATTTTTGAGAATATGATCGAGGTACTTAAAACTCTTGCCCTGATGAATGCATCAAAGAAAGTCTTGAAGATCTCTTCAAAGGAATTGGCAGAAAAAATTGGCCAGAGCTTACAAACTGCAGCGAGAAAACTTAAGGAACTTGAAGAGGCTGGACTAATAGAGAGGCAGATAACAAAAGATGGTCAACACATCGTTATAACTGAAAGAGGGATGCAGCTTTTATACAAAGAGTATTTAGATTACAAAAAGATATTCGAAGAGTTGGAGAGTCTAAAACTTGTTGGAAAAGTTTTTAGCGGAATTGGAGAAGGAGGATACTACGTTTCTCTTGAAGGTTACAAAAAACAATTTAAAGAGAAGGTGGGCTTTGAACCGTATCCGGGAACTTTAAATGTCAAAATTTTAAAAGAGTATCTGTTTTTCAGGAGAAGATTAGATGAGGAGGAAGGAATAGTTATTGAAGGTTTTAGCACTCCTGATCGAACTTTTGGGAATGTAAAGGCCTTCAAATGTAAAATTGGCGGGATAGATGGCGCAATCGTTATGCCAAAAAGAACTCACTATCCGGCAGATGTTGTAGAGATAATAGCTCCAAAAAAGTTGAGGGAAGCTCTGAAATTGAAGGATGGAGATCTTATTGAAGTGGAGGTGTTTCTATGATCGACTTCGAGGAAGCTTTGAAAAAATTTAGAAGAGGTAAGTTTGTTTTAATATATGACTTCGAGGAGAGAGAAGGTGAAACCGATTTTGCAATTCCTGCAATCCACGTAACACCTAAAGAAGTTGCCAAGATGAGAATAGATGGTGGTGGATTGATCTGTGTTGCCATCCATCCTAAAGCTGCTAATAAGCTCGGCTTGCCATTTATGCATGATATTTTAAGAGTAGCATCAGAAAAGATGCCAGAGATTAAGAAAATAGCTAAAGCCGATGATATAAAATATGATAGTAGAAGTTCTTTCTCGTTGTGGGTGAATCACAGAAGAACATTTACAGGCATAACAGATAACGATAGGGCAATGACAATAAAAAGAATTGGAGAAGCTGTGGATGCAGTTATGCTAGGAAAGAACTTTGATTTTGGTAGTGAATTTAGAAGTCCAGGACATGTTGCGATATTAAGGGCCGCTGATAACTTGATTTACGAAAGAGTTGGCCAAACAGAACTTAGTATAGCTTTAGCTGAAATGGCGGGAATAGCGCCAGCCGTAGCTATATGTGAGATGCTTGATGCTGAAAGTGGTAAAGCTTTATCAAAACAGGATGCAGTTAGATACGCCGAAGAAAACGACATTCCATTTATCGATGGAAAAACCATCGTTCAAAATTACAGGGAGTTTAGAGAGGTCAACGTTAAGATCTTCTCCTAGATGTTTCAAAACATCCACTTTTGAATATTTTCATTAATAAGTGATATTAAGTAGTAAAAAAGAAAGATTTATTAGCATTTTAAGGCACAAAAATCCATGAACTTGAAAAACTTGTTATTAAAAGCCAGAGAATTTCATGGACATATATGTCCCTTTGTTGCCTTAGGTGTAAGAACTTCTGCAATAGCTATGGAAGAGCTTGGGATAAAAAAAGATGAAATTGCAAGCATAAGTGAGGAGATCCTTGCGATCGTTGAATGTAACAATTGTCTAACAGATGGTGTTCAAATTGTGACAGGTTGCACTCTCGGTAATAACAGCCTGATCTACTTAGATCTTGGCAAGAATGCCCTAACGCTCGTGAGGAGAAGCGACTGGAATGGCGTGAGAATTTACGTTGACGCTGAAAAGATTAGAGAGAAATACTTCGACAAAGAAGCTCTGGAACTTTTTGAAAAAGTCATAGTGAAAAGGCAGGGTAGCGTGGAGGATTACAAAAAGCTTTCTACTCTCTGGGAGCGAATTGGCTGGAAAATGCTTGAAATCCCAAAAGAGGAGTTTAAGATTGAAAGAGTTAAAGTTGAACCAATTGAGAGGGCTCCTATTTTTGAGAATAGGAGATGCAAAAACTGTGGAGAAAATGCGATGGCAACAAGGGTCAGGGATGGCCTCTGCCTTAAATGCGCTGGAGATTATTATGCGGTTGTTGGTAGAGGTATTGTAAAGTTTGAAAATGGAAAAATGGGTGAAGTGGTATGAAGAAGTTACTAATCCTGTCTCTGATTTTGCTATGTTCGTTGATGTTTGGATGCGTTCAGCAAGATCAAAAGGCGATGGAGGAGAAAAAGATCACTGTGGTTGACCCCGCTGGAAGAACGGTTGAAGTGCCAAAAAATGTGAGCAAAGTTGTTGCCATAGGCCCAGGAGCTCTAAGATTGGTGGTATATCTGCAGGCGGTCGACAAAGTGATTGGGGTTGAAAATGCAGAAAAGACCTGGGAAGTCTATACCCGCCCATACAGGCTTGCAAATCCACAGCTCGCAGAATTGCCAACGATTGGTGTTGGCGGGCCTGACGATCCACAGCCAAACGTTGAGGAGATCATGAAGTTAAAACCAGATGTGATCTTTGCAACAGTTAATGCTCGCTATGCAGACAATCTGCAGGAAAAAACGGGAATTCCTGTTGTAGTAGTTGATTACGGCACTCTCGGCAATTTCCGCACAACCCAGCTCTTTGAGTCGATCAGAGTTATGGGTAAAGTTCTTGGAAAGGAGAAGAGAGCTGAAGAGGTCATAGTGTTCATTGAAAACGTTGTTAAAGATCTTGAAAGCAGAGCTAAGGATTCTGAAAAGCCATCAAAAGTATATGTTGGAGCTCTTGGTTTTAAAGGACAGCATGGCATAACTTCAACGACCTGCAGATTTCCACCGTTTGAAGTGAACAACATAACAAGTGAGAACATTGCTTGCAAGGTTAACATGACTGCACACGTTTTCATTGACAAGGAGTTCTTGTTGAAAGAACAGCCCGAAGTCATATTCTTGGATCTTGGCAATCTTTTCCTTGTGAAAGATGACTATAGCAAGGACAGGACCTTTTATCAATCCCTGAATGCATTTAAGAATGGCAGGGTTTATGGCATTTATTCGTTCAACTTTTACAATACAAACGTTGAACAGGCTTTGGTAAACAGCTACTGGGTTGGAAAAGTGCTTTATCCGGAAAAGTTTGCTGACGTGGATATAGCGAAGAAGGCAAATGAAATATACGAATTCTTTGTTGGCAAACCCGTTTACGAGCAGATATCGGCAAGATACGGTGCACTTGGGGTTATAGATGTCGGTAGCTGGTGAATACAGAAGGCTGATTTGGAAAAGGATCTCTTTCGGAATTTTTTTAATTTTTCTTCTTATTCTTCTTTCTGCAATAGCTCTTGGTTTTGGAGCTTATCAGATGTCGATTGGTGACCTCTTCAAGGCAATTTTGGATGGGAATCCCATTCTTTGGAATGTTCGAATTCCAAGAATTATCACTGCAATTTTTGTTGGTGCAAGCCTCGCAATAGCGGGAGCAGTAATGCAGTGCATTCTCAAAAATCCGCTCGCATCGCCTTTCACTCTCGGAATATCGCAGGGAGCAGCTTTTGGAGCTGCGATAGCCATAGTCTACTTCGGCGCAGGGCAGATGCACAGAGTTGGCGAAGCGTTAACGATCTTTAATCCTTATGCTGTGCCAATATTTGCTTTTCTTGGCTCTTTAATTAGCGCCTTCGTGATCTTGGCAATTGCAAAGCTACGCGATTTAAGTCCTGAAGCGATAGTGCTTGCAGGAGTTGCGATGTCAGCTTTGTTCCAAGCGGGAGTTATGCTGATTCAGTATTTTGCTACAGATGTTCAGGTTGCTTCGATCGTTTTCTGGACTTTTGGTGATGTGGCAAGAGCAAGATGGATCGAAATCTATATAATAATAGCAGTCTTCCTGCTATGCTTTATTTACTTCTTCTATCGCAGATGGGACTACAATTCATTGCTTGCTGGCGATGAAACCGCAATCTCGCTTGGAGTTAAACCGCAAAGGATAAGACTTGAGGGGATGTTAATCTCCTCTTTTCTAACTGCTGTCTGTGTGTCTTTCACTGGAATCATCGGCTTTATAGGCCTTGTCTCTCCGCACATAGTTAGGTTGGTTATTGGAGGAGATTACAGATTTCTTGTTCCATTAAGTGCCATTGTTGGAGCTCTGATACTTCTAGCATCTGATACCGTCGGTAGAACGATAATCTCTCCAGTTATTATACCTGTGGGCATAATAACATCGATAATTGGAGCACCCATGTTTATTTACCTGCTTTTGAGAGGTGGTAGGAATGTTAGAAGTTGAAAGAATTTCTTACTCTTATGGAAAAAAGGATGTTTTGAAAGAAATCACGTTTTCCTTGGGTAGAGGAGAGATGATGTTTATCTTAGGTCCAAACGGAAGTGGTAAAACAACGCTTTTAAAGTGTTTAAACAGAATTTTAAAACCACAAGGAGCTGTATATTTAGAAAAAATAGATTTAAATAAAATTTCTCCTATTGAATTAGCAAAGAAGATCGGCTACGTACCACAAAGAGGAGAAATCAGTTTTCTTACTGTTTTCGATGCGATATTGCTCGGAAGAAAGCCTTATATAAGGTGGGATGTTACGGAGAGAGATATTAAAATAGTAGAAGATACTATAAAAATGCTAAAAATTGAGCATTTAGCTCTTAGAAAACTCAACGAACTTAGCGGTGGAGAATTACAACTTGTTTTGATCGCAAGAGCTTTTGCTCAGCAGCCAAAATATCTTTTACTGGATGAGCCAACGAACAATCTTGATATAAAGAACCAGATAGAAGTTATGAGGCTTATAAAGAATGCTGTAAAAGAGAAAAATATCTCGGCAATTGTAACTATGCACGATATAAACTTGGCTTTGAACTACGCAGAGAAGATCATGCTGCTTAAAGATGGGAAACTTTTTGCTTTTGGTGGTAGAGAAATCATCAACGAAGAGACTATGGAGGTTGTGTATGGAATAAGAGCTGAGATCGTAAAGTACGATGGTAGATTTGTGTTGATTCCGGAAATTTAGTTTTTAAAAGCGTTAAGTATAAATGGATTAGCAGAATTTTAAAATTCGGGAGTTCTCTATTTTTCTAGTATTAAATATCCCACTATAAGGTTTAAATTTTGGAGTACATCGTAAAAGCGATGCATGCGTATCTGATCAACTTTCTAACTCAAACAGCAACGGCTTCATCACTCTTATTTATTCCCATCTTCGCAAAAGAAGTTGGTGCCTCAGATATAGAAGTCGGGCTGATCTCCTCAGCCTACAGCTTTGCAACTTTTTTAGCTTCAAACTTTTTTGGTAGATTGGCGGATTTTCATGACAGAAAGAAGATAATATTGGTGGGTCTGCTTCTCTCTGCGATATTCTTCTTAGCGCAGGTTTTAGTAGAAACTCCACAACAACTACTGATTGTAAGGACTCTCCTCGGTTTCTCCTTGGGGATATTTCCAGCAGCGCTTACGAGCTGGGTGTATGAAAAGAGTGGAAACATTGGACGTTTTTCGGCTTTTGGAAGCCTTGGTTGGGCCATCGGACAACTTTTGGCAGGTATTATAATGATATACTGGGGAATATTCGTATTAGGCTCAATCTTCGTTTTTTTGGCATTTCTTATAGCTATACGAGAGAACATAAATGGATCAACACTTAAAAAGGCTAAAAGTCCATTAAGGCTGGTAAAGGATAATCTCTCAGTCTACTTTTCATTCTTTCTGCGCCATACAGGAGCTGGAGCAGTTTGGCTAGTCTTTCCAATATACCTTAGCGAACTTGGAATATCTAAATTCTGGATAGGTGTGATATACTTCACAAACTCTTTTCTGCAATTTCTAATAATGCCAAGGGTAGAAAGATTTAATCCAAAGTTCCTTATGAATATAGGAACAATCTTCTCGGCAGTTACCTTTTACCTGTATTCTGTAGCAACCCATGTAGTCGAATTCTTGTTCGTACAACTAATAATAGCAGTTTCATGGAGTGCAATGTACATAGGAGCTTTAAGGTTGGTTTTAGATAAAAACCTCGAAAAGAACTCCGTAACAGGGTTTTTGAACTCAACTATAAATCTCTCAACGATCCTCGGTTCTTTAGTCGGTGGTTTAATAGCGGAAATGTTTGGTTATAAAGCTTGCTTTTATTTTGGTACGATATTCAGTTTGCTGGCTATGCTTATAAGGGTCAAAAGTAAATAAAAATTTTTAATAAAAATAATTTTAAATTTTTGCAGTTTAATTAATATTGCTCTCAGTGGTTTTATAAAAGTCGACAAAGTTTATATACTGAAAGTTCTAGGTTGAAGAGTGATTAGAATGAAGGGAATCAACAAAGATCAGATACTGGACTTAACTTTACGTAAAGAAAGATCTTTATATAATGTTTTATTCTTGAAGAGATATATAAAAAGTAGAAATCTATTGGGGGATATTTTTGCAGATCGCAGTTCTAGGCTGTAAAGGTTGCGGAAGCTGTGATAAAGTTTGTCCTGTACCAAGCGCGATAGTAAGAGAGGGTGGAAAAGTAATGAAGATCGATCCAAAAAAATGCCAGGAATGCTTGCTATGCGTAAAGGTTTGTCCATACCATGCTTTGATTGCAATGGATTAAATTGCCTAGAGAGCAAAAACTATTTTTGATTTGGTTGCTCATGAAGATGCAAATTTGTTAAATTGTTAACGAAAAATTTAAGAAATTTAAATTAGTTACAAAAAAGAGGTGAGCTGTTTGGAAAGATGGAAACTTTTGGAGCCAATTAAAGTCGGTACGATGCATTTGAAGAATAGAATCGTAATGCCTCCAATGTGTACTAGACTTGCAAGACCTGACGGTTCTGTAACGGGGAACCTGATAAAATACTATGAAGAGAGAGCCAAAGGGGGAGTTGGGCTGATAGTTGTGGAGTACAGTTTTATTGACC
The DNA here is from genome assembly GCA_030055525.1 of Archaeoglobales archaeon. GTDB lineage: Archaea > Halobacteriota > Archaeoglobi > Archaeoglobales > Archaeoglobaceae > WYZ-LMO2. The sequence goes on from JASFYJ010000002.1 coordinate 48,514, forward strand.
AGAAAGAAAGTAGGGCTGCTATTTGTCAGCTGGGTATTCAAAATGACCACATGATTCCCGGACTTAACGAACTTGCAGAAGCTATTAAGTCCTACGGCGTTGGAGCAGTCTTACAAATAGCTCACGGAGGTAGACAGACCACTCCAGAAATTATGGGGTACCAACCTGTTGCTCCATCAGCGATTCCATGCAAGGTCACAAGAGTACAGCCTAGAGAGTTGACGATCTCAGAAATAGAAAATATTCAAGAATCATTTGTAAATGCAGCACAGCGAGCTAAACGAGCGGGTTTTGATGGTGTAGAGTTACATGGTTCGCATGGTTATTTGATCTGTTCTTTTCTATCCCCATACTCCAACAAAAGGACAGATAAATATGGAGGTTCTATAGAAAACAGAGCAAGATTTGCTGTTGAAATTATAGAAAGGATTAGAGAAAGTGTCGGGAAAAAGTTTACCCTTGGAATAAGGATCAGTGGTGATGAGTTTGTACCAGATGGGCTGAAGTTAGCGGAGACAACTATCGCTGCTAAGATTTTTGAATCAGCTGGTGTAGATTACATCCACGTTTCTGCAGGTAATTACGAATCAGTGCACCACTTTGTTAATCCAATGTACTATCCAAAAGGATACCTCCTGCACCTTGCTGAAGCAATAAAGAAGGTCGTAAGCGTACCGGTAATTGCTGTTGGGTCTCTAGATGTTTATACAGCAGAGAATGCATTAAAAGAGGAAAAAGCTGATTTAGTAGCGTTTGGAAGGGCTCTTATAGCTGATCCGGAGCTCCCCAAAAAGATTGCAGAGAATCGCATAGAAGATATAGTTCCGTGCATTAGAGGGAACGAAGGTTGTTTATCTAGGTTCTTTACAGGACAGACTATTAGATGTGAAGTAAATCCCAGGGCAGGTAGAGAAAGAGAATTCTCCTTAAAACCAGCGGAGAAGAAAAAGAAAGTAGTTATAGTAGGTGGGGGGCCAGCTGGAATGGAGGCAGCAAGAGTTGCGGCCCTTAGAGGTCACGAGGTTGTAATACTGGAGAAGGAAGATACGCTTGGTGGGCATCTTTTAGAAGCTTCGGTTCCAAAATTCAAGAGGGATGTTAAAAGATTGCTTGATTGGCTAACCCTTCAAGTTAAGAAAAGTGGTGTTACAGTCAAGCTGAATACCGAAGCTACGCCTGAACTAGTTAGCAAACTGAATCCTGATGTGGTGATTGTAGCTGTAGGTTCCGAATTTTCAACAGATATTAAGGGATCAAATAGACCTAACGTTGCTACTGCACGCGATGTTTTGCTCGGTAAGAAGACTTTGGGGGAGAAGGTGATAGTGGTCGGAGGAGGATTAGTTGGGTGCGAAACCGCACTTTACATATCAGAGGAGTTGGGTAAAAAAGTGATAATATTAGAGATGCTTGAAAATGTTTCGTACGGTGTTGAACCTATCAATGCTGCAGCACTAATTGAGAGGATGAGAGCTGCTGGTATTGAGATAAAAACTGGTTGTTTTGTCAGAGAGATCACAGAAAAGGGTGTGATTTGCGAAGATAGATCTTGGAAAATTCATGAAATCCAGGCAGATTCAGTTGTACTTGCAACAGGATTAAAAGCCAGAAAAGAAACTGTTGAGAAATTTAAGGGAATTAACGCAGAGCTTTATGTTATAGGTGACTGCGTAGAGGCAAGAAGGATATACAATGCATTCGAAGAAGCTTGGAGAGTGGCTATTTCTATCTAATTTTTTGAAAACGAAAAACTGTTCGTTAATTCTTTAACGAAAATTTAAAATAAATACTAATCTACACATACTTGAGGTGAGACGTTGAAACTCTACATCTTGGACTTCGGGAGAATAATCGCACCCAAGGCTTGGATATACACTCTAGAAGGATTGGAGAAGATAAGCGGTGCAATGATGGGGCATCTGATAGTGCATCCCAAAGATGGTTTGATTTTGTATGAAACAGGTATCCCTCCGAATTATGAAGATCTTTGGCCAAAAGTTGTGTTGGAAACTTTTCCAATAGGAGAATACAAAAAAGAGAATAGGCTGGATGTAATTTTATCCAAAATAGGATATAAATTAAGCGATGTATCTGCTATAATACTTGGGCATGCACATTTAGACCATGCTGGAGGGTTGGAGTTCTTCAGAGGATTAGACGTTCCAATATACATCCACAAAAGAGAACTAGAATACGCTTTCTGTTCTGTTGCTACAAAAGAAGATTTTGGTGCTTATTTACCGCACTACCTCGATTTCTCATTTAACTGGAAAGTTATCGACGATGATGAAATCGAGCTATTTGACAACGTATTTTTGTATCACACGCCAGGACACACACCTGGTCTTATGAGTATGCGCGTAGAGCTTAAAGAGAAAAACTTCCTAATGACGAGCGATCACGCAAGCACTCGAGACAATTTCGAGAAGGAAGTACCGATTGGTTTTGGAATGAGAGATTTTGAAGATTGGAGAAAGAGTACAAGGAAACTAAAGTACATTGCGAAAAAGTATAAAGCCAATGTAATTCCCTTTCAATCCCATCTTGGTCTGATTTGAACTCTACGTGTACCAGGCTTCAAACATGAGCAATGTAACCTTTCAATCCCATCTTGGTCTGATTTGAACTATTTTAATCCGTATGGAATACAGATCAAAAATCGAACTTTCAATCCCATCTTGGTCTGATTTGAACGTTGATTTTCTCAAGAAAAACCTTTCTATTATCGCTATGCTTTCAATCCCATCTTGGTCTGATTTGAACCCTTATGAATTTTTACTTCTTTCTCAATTTAAAGCTTTCTAATGCCTTCTCTTATTTATATACTCTCGCAAACCTCCAAAGTTGCGAGTCATTTATAAAGGTATGCGACTTTTTTCTTCGCATTCTTTTTAAATTTTATTGAATTTAAAAAGCTTTTTTTAAAATCGAAGAAATTTCATCAGGGTAGAGCTTAAGAATAAAAATAGAAAAGCCTAGATTTGCGAGAGGAGGAAGTATAAAAAATAAGTTTTTGTAATAATAAAGGAAAATTTTATCGCGTGCGACTTGCTATTTTGGCTTTGATTTTGATTTAAGGCTTTTAAAAGGTTTTTTGTTGAGTTTTGGGGGATTTGCTTGGGGATGGGTGATAATTTTTCGGTACTTTTATTTATATCAGAAAATTTATATATTCTTTCACCTGCTCAGGGTGGATTTAGTTTATTGCGAAGAGCAAGGGGATGAAAAATCTTTGAATTTATCTTTACGATGATCTCTAGGCTTTTGAAGAGATGAGATTTTTCTTAGCTATTTATATTTTCAGAGATACCTAAAAAGAGGCCGAAATTGGAGTTTTAAAATCTAGATTATTGGTCGACTTGACATTTTTATGAACTATTTCAATGTGGATTTGAATTTGAATCGGAATTTCTTTATAAACCTTGCAAAGTTCTGTTTTCATTCACATGCATACAATTTACTTTTTTAAACTTTTGTAAAGATTTTTTAATTCAAACATGCCATATGATCTGTGGTAATAGGTATAGATGTCGGTGGTACAAACACTGATGCAGCGATAATTGGAGAAAATTTTGCAACTTTTAAGCTACCAAATGAAGTTGGCATGGCTGAAGTTTTGAAAGAAATTTCGAAAAAAGTGGATTTAGCGAAAGAAAAGGTCGTTGTGAGCACATCTCTTCCACTTAATTTAGTAATTTCGAAGTTTAGTGAAATAAAGACACTTCCGATATTGGCTCCAGGACCTGGGCTAAACTACTCAAACTACGGTTTTGTTGTGAGAGGGTTCGTAAACCATAGGGGAGAGCTAGCTGAAGACATCGACGAGGAGGAGATCGAAGAACTTCTGAAATCCAAGCAATACGAGAACGTAGCTATAGCAGCAAAATTTTCTCCAAGAAATTCTATAATTGAAGAAAAAATAAAAAAGATCGCAAGCCGTTACATTGAAGAATCTAGAATTGCATGCAGTTACCATGTAGGATCCCTAAATTATCCGGCAAGAATAAACACCACCTTAATAAATGCTAAAACAAAACCCATAGTTTACGATCTCACAACTTCGATTAAAAAATTTGTAAAAGAGTTCTACTACTTCACTGGAGATGGTGGAATCGTTCCTGATATAATTGCAGTGGAAAATCCGTCTTTGTTGTATAACTCGAGTGCTGCAGCGGTAGCTGTCGGCGCAAGTTTTCTTACAGGAGAAAAGGATGCTTTGATAATTGACATAGGTGGCACTTCGACAGATTTTGTATTACTAAAAGATGGGATGCCAAAAATAACTGACTGTGTTGAGATATACGGAAAAAAAACACTTATAAGGTGTGCCGATTCTGTAAGTATCCCTTTCGGTGGCGATTCTTTAATAGATGGGCGCATAAAACCAGTTAGATTGGACAAACCGATTGCTTTTGGTGGAAAGTATTTCACCTTTACTGATGCTTTAAACTGTCTAGGCTATGAAATCGGCGATTACAGAAAATCTAGAGACTTTAAAAAAGATTTCAACTGTGAAGCCGTCTTTGATCAGTTTATAAGCGTTGCTTCTGAAGTTGTATCAATGTTCGAAGCAGATAAAATTGTTGCCGCAGGTTACCTTTCCCCAATTCTTGTTCCAGAGATAGCGAAGAGATGCGGTATAAGATGTATAGTTCCAGAACATTACGGAGTTGTAAATGCCATAGGTGTTGCAGTGTCAAAGATCAGTCTTCAGATGTATGCAAGATACGATACAGAAAAAGGTATTGCATCTTTTAATGGAAAATTGGAGCGTTGCCCGTTTAGGGTGGGAAAAATACCAGAAAAGGAGGAGATATTGGATGTTACGATTTCAAAACTTTATGAAATTGCAAGAAACATCGGAGCGGATGAATCTGAATTCGGAAATCCGAAAATTCTCTATTTTAATTCCTATACTATAGTTAGGGGAAACATGAGGAGAGGTTTGATTGCAGATGTTGTAGCCCAACTTGAGCCGGGGATAAGGTATGAACTTAGAAGACTTCTGTGATTTTTTAAAAACACTTGAGGAGTTGAAATATAAGAGTGAAAACGGTTGGCTTATCCTTGTTGAGGGTAAAAAAGATGCCGAATCGCTTAAGTTGCTTGGAATAGGGAATGTTTTTGTTTTCAGTGGGTTGAGAGATGTTGCCGAAAAACTGGAGGACAAAAAGGTAATTGTTCTAACGGATGATGATTATAAAGGGTTTATAATTGAATGTAGGCTGAGAGAAATTCTATACGATGCCGATTTTGATATAAAGAAGAAACTTTTTTCGAGGATCAGGAAAGAGGTTACGAAGGTTGAAGAGTTATACAAATTTGTACAGAAGTATACAGAGGAATTTGAGCGTAAAGAATTTATCTTCGAATGAATAAAAAGAGCTATGGAATTAAAGCAGCTGAAATTCAGTAAACTTTTAGTCCGACTTGTCAAGGGTGATATCACTCAATTTTCTGCAGATGCAATAGTTAACGCTGCAAACAAGTACCTTGAACATGGTGGAGGAGTTGCAGCAGCCATTGCAAAGGCCTGCGCTGGCAGCATTCAGGAATACACCCGCATAAGTAAGGAAGAAATGATAAAGCAGGTGGGAAGAGAGTATATCGAGCACGGTGAGGTTGTAGTTACACCAGCAATGAGGCTAGAAGTTAGAGGTGTTAAATACATCATACATACCGTCGGACCAATATGCAACGGAAAATGGAACGAAGAGCTAATGAAAAAGCTCTATCTGGCTTTTAAAGCTCCACTTGAAAGGGCTGATGAACTTAAGCTGAGATCGATCGCTTTTCCAGCGATAAGTGCAGGGATCTATGGTTGTCCTCTAGAAGAGGTCGTAAAAACCTTTCTGAAAGCTTTGATGGATTTTGATAGAAATTGTAAGAATCTTGAAGAAGTTTCACTTGTTTTGTACGATGAAGAATCTGTAAAAAGAGCTGAAAAGGTGTTTTCAGGTGGTGAAAATGAATTTTGAGGATGTTAAAAATGGTGTTGTGGAAGTTTTAAGAAAAGCACATACAGAATTGCCGGAAGATGTTTTAAAAGCGCTTAAAAAAGCCTACGAGGATGAAGAAAACGAGATAGCGAAAAAGAATCTGGAGGCTATTTTAAGGAATGTTGAAGCGGCAAAAAAGTTGAACGTGCCAATGTGCCAGGATACTGGGATCCCTGTCTTTTTCGTAGAAATTGGTCGTGAATTAAAATTGGATTTTGATATTAAGGAAGCTATTGCTGAAGGTGTTAGAGTTGCGACAAAAGAGATTCCACTGCGACCAAATGCTGTACATCCTCTTACTAGGGAGAACTCGAATGATAACACTGGTATGAACATACCTCCGGTGGATGTAACCTTAACGGAGGGTGATAAACTCAAAATTACTGTACTTCCGAAGGGGGCAGGAAGTGAGAATTTGTCCGTACTTAAAATGATGCTACCAACGGAGGTTAAAAAGATAGAGAGGTTTATAATCGAAACAGTAGCTGCCGCTGGCGGAAAACCCTGTCCACCGATTATAGTAGCCGTGGGTATTGGTGGAACTTTTGATTTGGCTGCAAAGCTTGCAAAGAAGGCTTTACTTAGAAACATACTACAGATGACTAACTTTGAGCTTGAAATTCTTGAAAAGATAAATTCTCTAGGAATAGGTCCAATGGGAATGGGCGGCAAGACTACAGCTTTAGCTGTATTAACAAACTTCGCTCACTGCCATACAGCTTCCTTACCAGTTGCGATAAATATCCAATGCTGGGCAAACAGAAGGGCGGAAATAGTTTTGAGGTGAGATTATGGAGTTGAAGACGCCTTTAAAGGTCGAAGAAATTCTAAAGCTTAAGGTTGGTGATGAAGTTTACATTACCGGAACGCTTTATACGGCTAGAGATGAGGCGCACATGAGGATGATAGAATACTGGGAGCATGGTAAAGAGTTGCCCTTTAAAATAGACTACAGCGTAATTTATCACTGTGGGCCGGTTGTTGAAAAGAATAGAGTGTTATCCGCTGGCCCAACAACTTCAGCTAGGATGAACAAACTTGCTCCGCATCTGCTAAAGAAGGTACAATGTATAGCTTTCATAGGAAAAGGCGGGATGAGTGGTGAAGTAAGAGAAGCTATGAAAGGTAAAGCGGTTTATTTGGCATTCACAGGTGGTGCCGGAGCTTTAGCTGCAGAAAGGATAAAGAGTGTAAAAAAGGTCTACTGGGAGGATCTTGGAATGCCAGAAGCAGTTTGGGAGTTCGAAGTTGAAAAATTTGGACCCTGCATAGTTGGAATCGATGCGCATGGTAATGATTTATATAGCGAAGTTGAAAAGAAAGTTAACGCGAGACTAAGGGAACTGCTCTAACCAGAAAACCATCTCCAAATTTTTCGATTGACACTATTTTGAACTTTATTTTTTCTGCAAAAGATTTTCCATCGCATATCGTTGGTGCTTTTTCACCACCTATCATTACGGGGGCGTAGTAGATGTAGAATTCGTCAACAAGACCCTCGGCCAAAAGTGAGTTTATTAAAGTTCCACCACCCTCTACCATCAGCTTTTTTATACCGTACTCTTTTAGATGAGTCAACAAGCATTTCAGATCCACCTTTTCATCTCCGCAAACTAACACTTCCGCCTTTTTCTTTACCCCTTCTATCTTCTCTTTGTCTGCAATTTTTGATACAGCCACGATTGTTTTTGCCCTCTGATCCAACACCCTTGCATTCAGAGGTATTCTGCATCTACTATCCACCACCACTCTCACCGGGTTCTCTTGAAGGCCCAGCAGGATCCTCCTAGCCCTTAATTTTTCATTTTTTACAGTTAAACTTGGATCGTCGCTCAGTATGGTCCCTATCCCAACCATTATTGCATCACTTTTTGCTCTTAGCTCGTCAACTCTATTTAGGTCTTCTTCGCTTGAAATCCTTATCTGTCTTCTCGTTTCATCACTTATCTTTCCATCCAGACTTGCTGCAACATTTACAAAAACGAAAGGTCTCATAAGACTATATTCTGTTCGTAACCGCAGGCTGGGCATCTCTTTCCATCGAGACGAATATTTGTTACATAAAATCCATGTCGCTCGATTAGAAGTTCACCGCAATTTGGACAGTAGGTGTTCTCGTATCTATGCCCCCAGACGTTTCCTGCATAGACGTACTCAACCCCTACATCTTTAGCTATCTCTATCGCTTCTTCTATCTTTTCAATTGGTGTTGGAGGAACGTTGAGCATCTTAAAGTCTGGATGAAATCTCGAAAAGTGAACAGGAATCCTTCTGTCGGTCTCAACAACCCATTCCGAGAACTCACGGATCTCTTCCCTCTTATCGTTGTAGCCGGGAATTAACAGGTACGTAATTTCTACAAATATACCTTTTGCTACCATATATCTTATTGTCTCAAGCACGTGTTCAAGCTTGGCTTTACAGATCTTAGTGTAAAAATCTTGGGTGAAAGCTTTAACGTCAACGTTTGCGGCATCTAAAGCTTTGTACTTCACAAACTGATCAACAGCTTCGGGAGTCATGTAACCGTTCGTCACGTAAACAACAAAAAAGCCGTTTTCTTTGACAATTTTTGAAGAATCCAAAGCGAATTCATGCCATATAGCCGGTTCGTTGTATGTCCAAGCTACCCCGTCTGCTTTTCTTTCTTTGCAAAGTTTTAAAATATCTTGCGGAGTTATCTTTTTTAAATAGGGATAGGTAAGATCTGCAAAAGATATTTCGAAGTTCTGACAGTGGTCACATTTGAAGTTGCAGCTCACGCTGCCGAAGGATAGTACTGAGGCTGAGGGCTTAAAGTTATGAAGTGGCTTTTTTTCTATAGGATCCAAAGCTACTGAAGATACCAAACCATAGTTATAAACTTTTAAAATCCCATCTTCGTTCTTTCTAACTCTGCAGATTCCCCACTTATTACTAGGGATTTTACATCTATGCCAGCAGGTTTTACACCTAACCTCTCCATCGAGTTTATCGTAAATATAAGATTCGACTATCATATTTCGTTCCAAACTTCTTTTAACTCTTTTGCATATTCCTCTGGAGTAAAAAATGTTATGCTCTCATCCTGAAACATCTTTGGGAAAAATACATCACACCAATAGTATTTTCCGAATGGGGATCTAGCAACGATGTTTAAATTCGTCCTGAAATGATCACCAATCCTATCAGCGCAGAACAATATAAAATTAAACGAGTTCATTCCCTTCTTTTCATAAAATCTCAAAATCTTTATTAGACCAGTCGCTATTCCGTAAAGCTGTTTTTCCGACATTTTTACAAACTCCCACTCTTCAGGAATGCCAATAAAATGGTAAAAACCTTTTGGTGCAAAAGCCGCAAGCCATTCGGTTTTTTCGGTTCTGCCAACGTATCTATCTCCTTCTTTCTCGAAATTTACAAGATCTGTCCAAAAATCCTTTCCTTTCTGTTCTTTATATTCTAAAGCACTCCATTCAAGTCTGGCAACGTAATCAGTAGAATTTTCACTGATCACGATCTGCAGATGTGGATGCATAATACTACTACCAGCTGATTTTAAATAATTCATCCCAATTGTAATGTAAAATTTCCCCTCGGGAAGATCAGATATGTAATCTTGTGCAAGTTTGAATGCATCAAAAAAGTGTTGAGCTCTGAATTCAGATAACTTCAAATAGTGTTCATCTGTTAGTCTTGCTATAAGAGAGTACTTTGCATAAGGCATCAGGTTTGCAAAAAGTATAGTCTCTCCTCGGCGCCACAATTTAGCTTTCATAATCTCCGGATCTCTTGCAGCCATAGCTTCTACTTTTTCGCTACAGAAAGGGCACCAACTTTTAGAGCTTGCAATCTCCTCATCGAACTCGCCGAAGTTCATGTTAAGGCTTTTGTTAATTATCCTCGAAGTCTGCAAAGTTAGAGGATCAAATCTTATCTCTATCCTGCTTTCTATTATCTTGTCAGCGACAAGAATTTTCGCAACTTCAACCTCTTTTCTGAATTCCATAATTGATCTACTTGACTGGAAAAATTTAAGTTTTTTTAATGGATTTGCTGCTAAGGTTCACCAGCTTCATATACTTAACCAGCTCGTAAATGGTAACAAGTATTATGATCGTTTGGACTGAAAATAAGATCAGCTTATGTACTGGTTCAGACACTTCAAAGTTAGCTAGAAAATCATAAATCAAAAATATCTGAAAACTCAACGCACCCATTCCAATAACTAGATCTAATATCCTCCCAACTTCTGCCTGGACTATCAAGGACTTTAAAAGATTACTGTACACACTTCTAAGAGCCATTATAAAAATTAATAGAACAAAAAGTGTGTGTAGGATGTTCAAAAACAGGGCAAAATAGTGAGGTAAGTTTAGGAATTCGATAAGGTATTTTAGAATGCTGTTTGAATACGACAAAAGCAATAAAACCGCGGAGAACTTTATGAGCAACGACAAAATAGAGATCATAAAATCTACACGCCTCATATAGATCCTTGAAATCGAATCAACGAATTTTGTAAACCTTTCTGGTATCAGATCTTCAATAGGTTTTAGATAGTTTGCCAATCTTACACAGAACCCAAAGATGACGAAGTTAGCACAAACAGCAATTGTAAGTGTAGACACGAGATCCTTTGAAATAATATTCGAGTTTGCCAGAGTATCTGCAAAAACGAGCCCCATTTCACTTATCGGCATTAAAAAAATGGAAAGGGCTAGACTCTTGCTTATTCCTGCCCCTGAAAGTGCAGAACCTAAAAATAAACCAAAAGTCCTTGCAATTACTGCAGCTAGGCCTATCAAAACTCCGATTACGAGAATAGAAGCATCTTGAGTTTTTGAAATGTTTAAATATAGTTCAAATCCGATCGAAGTGAAGTACACTAATAACCCGATATCTTTTGGACCTTTCAAAAGTTCTGTTATATCTTCTATCTTGTGAAATAGAGTAAATGTTGCTCCGCCAATGAAGGCTCCAAAAAGAGGCGGCAAACCGACAGCTGTCGCTACTGCAGCATATACTATTGCCACAGTAATTGCTAAAAAGAACTTTCCTTCTTTATCTGCTGAAATTGAGCTTAACATTAGTGGTTTCAGAAAGTACTTTGAAGAGACCGCAAACAGGAAAGCAAGGGCAGCTATGTTTATAAAAACTTTCAAGGTTCCTAGAGGATCTCCTAAACTACCTAAAGATACCAACGCTGCGAAAAGTATAAATTGAAGTAGATCCTCAAGGCTTGTCTGAGCAACAGCGTAATTTTTTATTGATTCACTGAAAGGTAGCTTTTCAGACTTTTGTCTTAATGCAACTATTGCAGCAGATGAACTGTTTATCAAAAATAACAAAATTAACAACCTCAGAAAGTATTCTCCTTGATAAAGAGCATGAACCAAGAGGCTGCTTACGATCCATGCCAGAGCTAAAATTATAAGCTCCACAGCTGCAATCCTATGAGCAGAATTCGTAATCTCTCTAAAACCTATAGATGCTCCAAGTTCGAACGCAAATAGAGTTAGGCCAAGCCATTTTAGTGGTTCAAGGTAAGAAATAGCTCTTTCTACCTCTAAACCGCTGTAATTGCCAAGAAATGCCACTAAAAAGCCTCCAAGAATGTAACCAAGTACGTCAGGAAAACGAATTTTACGCATAACCCAAGTAAATAAGATTCCTGCAGCAAGCAGAGCTAGTATTGTAGATTCCACAGATAATGAGGTATCCTCTAAATTTTAAGTTTGTGCATGAGCGTATATTACATCCCTTTGAACTTTGAGGAAGTTCTAGTCTGAAGTTTTAATGTTCTTAAGCTCAGTAAGATGGGAATTTGATCTTGAGTGACTGCAATAAAGCTTTTTTTAAAAAATTTGTGTATAATAATTAAAATAGTTGAATTTTTAGAGATCATGTGAATGAACGTAAAGTTTAAATTTATTCCAAAGTATGCCGAACATGGCCGCAAAAATAATTACCTGTCCAAGCTGTGGTGAAGAGATAGAACTTACCGATCTGTACGAGGGGATGGAGATAGAATGTAAGCTTTGTGGTGCAATGATGTTGTATCAGGAGAAGAAAATATTGCTTCTGGACACAAACGAAGAGTTTGACATAGAAGAGCTCGAAAGAGTCGAAGAAGAAGAGGAGGAAGAAGAAGAGGAGGAAGAGGAGGAGGAAGAAGAATACGACCTCGATTACGACGAATATTAAGTACTCTTTATTTGTCTAAGTATATACTGTGGGGGAATTTCTTTTGCAAGGGCAATAGTTTCATTCGCTTTTATTATTCTTATTCCGTTTTCCCTTGCTTTTTTTGCATCTATTTCGAAAACTATTGGATTTTCAGTTCTTAGAACGGCAACTTCTATGCTTTTTTCAATTGTCGTAGAAAGGTGAACGAAAGTTTGTTTAACTGGTTTTATGCCTACTTCGGTTATCCTCTGAGCTTCTTCTTCGCTGGTACCATAGTAAAGAATATCTTCCGTAGCTTCGGGCATGTCTTTTAGTTCAACTTCTATACTGTGGCCATATCGAGCTCTTATCCTACCCTCCTTCAGTTCATATCTTTTTTTTGCATCACTATATATTATTGCCTTAACTACCCACCGATTTGCCCATTTAAATCTCCTCTTTACAGCCTTTAAAAAAGCTTCAAAGTCTACCCAGCCATTTTCGTCAATTTTCAAATCAAACTTTTCTGGAAAATGTCTCAGAATACCTACCATTAGTCTGCTAAGCTTTTCAACTTTTTCTCCATCGACTATCAATTCACCTTTTCTGCCGCAGCTACATACTTCTCCCCTATAAAATCCGTGTTCGGCACAAAATCTCACGTCTTCCATGCACCCACCACCTTAACTGCTATAAGCATTCCAATTGCTCCAATAGCAGTACAGGTTTCTAAACTTACACCTCTCTGTGTTACATCGAGGTGATACTTGGCACTTTTAAGGACATCTGCCGGTAGACCTCTTCTCCCTAGACCTATTAAAAAGGTTGCTGTTTTCAAACTAGAAAGTTCACGAGGGTTTATTTTTTTCTTTTCGTCTGGTTTTGAAGTTGTAGCTACTGTAATACCAAAGTGTGCAGGAATTTTTTCAATCAAATGGATTTTATTTGTTTTCTGCAGTTCTACAATATATCTGCCTTCTCCAATCGTTGTATAATTTGAAACAACTTCTACTAGCTCCGAAGCTCTCTTCCAGAATGGGAAGTCTAAAAGTGCTAAGTGGAAATCAAAAGCATGGCAAACTGCAGCAGCTCTTGCTATACTTCTAAGATGAATCTCGTGCAACTTAAGTTTGTCGTAGGTGTTAACCAGGCAGAGGACTATCATCTTCTTAAAACTTTTCTTCCTCTTACACTTACAAATCCTGCCTTTTCCAATGTTTTAAGAATTTCTTCAAAAACTTCTTCACCGTCAACAACCATGCTACTGCTGAAGTCTATTGCAGTCTTCTTAAGTTCGTCTACCTCTATGTTGTCTGCATTTAGAAGTATGTTGGATACAAGCAAGGCCATAGCGTTGATAGCCAAATTCTCTTCTCCATCCAAATTGACTTCCGAATTTGTGAGGCTTAAAATGTCAACGTAAATTTCCCATACAGGATAGAAGCTTATAAAATCCACGATCTCTCCGTCTTCAGCTTCTATGGCTATTTCTGGATCTTCAGCTAAGTTTCCTGTTATATACTCCCCAATCTCAACATCGTTTATACTCAGAAAATAGTAAATTTCGTTGATTAGGGCAGACATTTTAAAAACCGCTTCAGCAATTGAGCTCAAATCGTCTGAATTTTTAAATTTTTCAAACTCCTCAGGCATTGCTTGTGCTAAGAAGCTTCTTTCAAAATCATCAAATTTTAAACTATTTCTTAGCAGCTCTCTAATTATATTTGTATATCTTCTCCACTTCTCAGCTTCCTCTCCACTTAACTCGCTAAGCTTTACAATTTTTAGCTTTCTCTCTTCAATTTCCCACTCTATAGCTCCTCTAAATTCAACCTTTACGTTTGAGTCAATCAATTTGGCAACCATGTTTGCTGCAACATCTTTGTCAAAGTATTTACCTAGCTTAAGCCACATTCCTATGTATTGATCTTCACAACTAAATTACCTTTTCGGAAGGATTGATAAAGCGCCTTGGAACTTTCAAACTATGTTTGAGCTATCAGAAAGATTGACCAAACTACCCCCCTACCTGTTTGCAGAGATAGATTTGATGAAGAAAAAGAAGCTTTCCGAAGGTATGAAAGTAATAGATCTCGGTATAGGTGATCCGGACCTTCCAACACCGAACCATATAGTAGAAGCAATGAAAAAAGCTGTTGAAAAAGTGGAGAGGCAGAAGTATCCGAGCTACGAAGGTATGTACGAATTCAGACAGGCGGTATCAGAATTCTATATGAGAAGAAAAAAGGTCAAACTTGATCCAGAAAAAGAAGTGATCTCACTTATAGGTTCAAAAGAGGGTATAGCGCATCTACCATTAGCATTTTTGAATCCTGGTGACGTAGTTTTAGTTCCAGATCCCGGATATCCCGTATATCACGCAGGAACAATACTTGCCGGCGGAAGACCTTACCATTTTCCACTGAAGGATGAAAATGAATTTCAGCCAGATTTTGAAAGCATTCCGGATGAAATTGTAAAAAAAGCAAAAATTATGTTTCTGAACTATCCGAACAATCCTACAGCTGCTATTATTGAGAAGGAAAAGATAAAGGAGGCCATAGATTTCTGCATAGATAACAAGATAATTCTTGCACACGATGCAGCATACAGCGAAATAACTTTTGATGACTACAAAGCACCAAGTTTTTTAGAGTTTGATAGAGCTTTTGAAGTTACAATTGAGTTCAACTCGTTATCTAAGACTTATAACATGACCGGCTGGCGTATTGGATTCGCTTGCGGCAACTCAGAAATCTTAAGAGGTTTGCTAAAGGTAAAAACGAACATAGATAGCGGTGTGTTTGAAGCTATCCAAGAAGCTGCAATTGCAGCTTTGAGGGGTAGTGATGAAGTTATCGAGAAAAACTGCAAGATCTTTGCTGAAAGAAGAGATGTTCTTGTAAAAGGTTTGAAAGAAGCTGGCTTTGAAGTTAAAAAGCCAAAAGGAACCTTCTACGTTTGGTGCAAGGTGGGTATGAATAGTGTAGAATTTGTAAAGATGATGCTTAACAAAACGGGAGTTCTTTGTACGCCAGGAATAGGTTTTGGAGAATATGGAGAAGGTTATGTAAGGTTCGCGTTAACTAAAAGTGTTAGCGAGGTGGAGGAAGCGATTAAAAGAATAAAAGAGTTTGCGAAAACTTTATCTCGGTAATATTTTTATTATCATTCATGCAATTACAGCCAGAGAGGATATTAAGTTCCGAAGAGGGCTTGGATCGCTCTTGCCAATCGTCAAAAGGTGATTTAGTAGAGTTTGTAAAAGATGGAAAAATTTATGTGTACTCGTTAGAAAATATTTGCGAATCAATAAGAAACCTATACTCTGAATTTTGGGATTCCGAAGTTGGTTACGTATTTACTCTGGGCTCAAAAATCTTTTTGGCCAATAAAAAATCTACGAAGATCTTTGGAAACATCGAAGGGAGGGACTTTAGAGAAGTTTTTGGATTCGAAGTTTCTGAAGGTAGAAAGTTGGCTGGTAATCTACTTATAATGTGTAGGAAGATATCAACTATACCAGAAATTTTTGAGGTCTCTCTGATAGATCTTGGATTAAATTTAGAATATTTAATGTCAAAAGCTGATATGTATAGAATGGTGGTAGAGAACTCATTCGATGCGATACTGCAGATAGATATAAACAGAAAAATAACGTACGCAAATCCGGCAGTCAGACTTTTTGGTTATTCTCAGGAACAACTCATAGGAAAAAATATTTACGATTTTATAGACCCAAGTTGTCATGAAAAAGTTTCGAAGTCCATTGAAAACAGTATCGAAACCAGCAAGCCAAAAAGGATAGAAATAGAGATAAGAGACGCAAAGGGGAACAATAGAGTAGTTGAAGTTGTAGTCTCGGTCGTTAGAAATTCCAAGGGGGAAGTTTCTGGAGGAGTTTTGGTTTTAAGAGACGTTACAGAACGGACAGCACTTCTTGAAAAGCTTAAAAGAACAACAAAACTCTACGAAACTTTACTGGAATTCTCTCCAGAATTTATAGTTCTTGTCGATTTGAACGGAAAAATAATCTACGCAAACAAAGCTTTCAGAGAAATTGCCAGAGATTATGAGAATAAAAAAATTTACGATTACGTAAGTGAAGAAGAGCTTGAAAAAGTGACAAACCTACTATCCTATGCTTTAGAAACTGGAGAACCTTTCAGAGATATCTTTAGAGTAAAAATAGATGAAAGAGAAATGGTACTCGAAGTTTCTGGAAAGTTTGCATACGACGAGTTGGGCAGGCCACTTTATGCAGTAATAATTACAAGGGATATCTCCGAAAGAGTAAAACTTGAAAGTAAGCTAAATGAAAGGGAGGAACTTTACAAGACACTTGCTGAACTTTCACATACAATTATTTTAATAGTACAAGATAATAAAATAGTTTACGCAAACAAGAGAGCTGAGGAAGTTTTAGGATATACGGCAGATGATGTGAACAAACTTGAGCATCCTTACAACATTGTACATCCTGAACACAGAGATTTCGTAAAAAGTATGCTGCAAAAAAGGCTTGCTGGAGAAAAAGTGCCGGAAAGTTACGAAATAAAGATTTTGGCAAAAGATGGTAGCGTAAAATGGATGAAAGTGCTCGCAAAATTGATAGATTTCCGTGGTAAACCAGCGATTTTTGCGAATTTGGCAGATATTACAGACATAAAGGAAAATGAGGAAAGGTTAAAGAATTTTGTTGAACTTCTGAAAGTTGCAAACAGTGTTAGCAGGATAATAAGCACTGAAAAGAGTGAATTTGGATTGTTAACTAAACCGGCGAAAATATTCGAAAAGATAGGGAAAGTTGCTGTTTTCAGTGGAGATGCCCTTACACCAATTCGCATAAGTGCGGAGATGAACCTTAAAAAAGCCTATGAAGTTGCAAAAGTTTCTCTTGAATACAAAAAGATATCTACAGCCATAAACGACAAGTTCTACGTAGCTATACCCGTCTTGGGCAAAAGTCCCAACGTTATGGTGATCGAATCAGAAAGAAGTTTTGATGATGAGGAGATTGGTTTATTCGATACGATATCAAAAGATATGTCTATAGCTATGAAAGCGCTTTTCGATGAAAAAATAAGGGAAAATGTTTTAAAAGTAATTATGCAAAACCTCGAACATTTTGAATCACTTGCGGATAAACTTAGAAATCCGCTTGCAATAATTATGGGACTTCTCGAAGTAAGGGAAGAGGTTAACTTCGAGAGGATCTTAAATGAAATTGAAGCCCAGGCTACAAAAATCGAAAAAATACTTGATGAATTAAGGATGAGAGAGATCTTAACTTACGAGATGAAGAAGATGCTCGAAGGATCTTAAACTTGGTTATTTTTTAAAGAAACTTTTTAAAACTCCAAATACTGTAGAGATGTTGCCTTTTTTCAGTTCTCTTAAAATAAACTTGGGTCTCAGATAAAATCTCAAGTAACAGTACTTAAGAAGTTTCGCAATTTCTTTAGAATTCAAGTATAAGTTCTTTATTACTGGCTTTCCAGCAGTATAATCGTCAAAGTTTTCGCTGATTAGCAGGTTCTCTTTCTTTGCCAGTTCAAATATTTCTGTTCCAGGGTAAGGTGTAAGTACTGAAAATTGTGCATAATCCGGATCCAGTTTTATTGCAAGTTTCAAAGTTTTCATGATCTCTTCTTTTGTTTCTATAGGTGCACCGATTATAAAAGAACATATGGTAGATATACCGACCTTCTTTGCCAGTTTAACGGCTTTAATAGCTTCTTCTATTTTTAAATTTTTTCTATAATAATCAAGTATTCTATTGCTTGCAGCTTCAACACCGAAATAGATTGCGCTGCATCCAGCATCTTTCATCTTTCGCAGAATTTCCTCATCAACGTTATTTACGCGAGAAGAGCAACTCCATTTTATGTCTAGATTTCTCTTTTTAATCTCGTCGCAGATCTCCTCGACCCGTCTTCTACTAAGGGTGAAGTTATCATCGCTGAATGCGATATGCTTAGCTTTAAAATCGCTGCAGAGCCACTCTATCTCATCTACAACATTTTTAGCACTCCTAGCCCTAAACTTTTTACCCATGAAAGCCGAAGAAGAGCAATAACTGCAGCTGAATGGGCATCCGCGGGAAGAAATTAATGGAAAATGTTTCAATCTTTTGCCAAGAACGGTATATTTATCTAGAGGCATGAGATCATAGGCGGGATAAGGCAAGGAATCTAGATCTTCAATAAAACTTGGAGGTTGATTTTGAAAAATTTTACCATTTTTCTTCCACACTACACCCTCAACACCTTCCAAACTTTTACCGGATTCAACTTTTTCTGCTACTTCAACTATCGTTTTTTCTCCCTCTCCGATACAAACAGCATCCACAAAATCTTTTCCTATTGCATCGAAAGGTCTGAAAGAAACATGAACTCCGCCAAGGATTACAAAAATGTTTGGAAGAGCACTCTTTATTCTTTTTGCATAATTCAAAGCAGCGCTGAAGGTAGGAGTAGTAGAAGTTATACCTACTAGGAAAGAATCTTTCAATTTGCTGATTAGTTTTTCAAAAGTTAAATTCTCAACTAGATCATCTATTATCCTAACTTTAAAACCAGCGTTTCTAAGCACAGCTGCTAAATAACCTAAACCCAAAGGCGGGGTAGATATATCTAGTCTTTTTACAACCTCCACATTTGCGTTGGGGTTAATGAGAGTTACATAGCTCATAGCTAGCTTTTAAATAATTCCAGACCTCTTCATTCCTTATACATCCCGGATCGGGCTTTAGGTAATCTCCAAAGTAGTTGTAGGCCCTCGCTCTGCAACCTCCACAAACATATCTATAACTACAACTGCCACATCTCTCTATTATGTCTTTGTTTCTAAGGTCTTCAAATACGTGGTTGTGAAGCCATAGATCCTCTAGATCGTCATGTCGTACATTACCGACAACCAATGGAAAGAATACACATGGCTGTATATCCCCATTGGCCTTTATTGCAAAATAGAATCTTCCGGCTCCACATCCTCCTATGAATTCAGCAAGTTGATTTATCCCTCTTCTAGTGTTAACATTGTAGAAGTGGGTTGGGACAAAAGATGCTTGATTTTGTAAAGCAACCCTCGCAAATTGCGGGGCTGTAGATAGTAAACTAACTTTCGAATTCATGTTCTGGCTGCATAAGAATTTAAGCAACTTCTCTCTCTCTTGAGGAGATAGTTCAGCTTCTATTATGTTTCTACCTCTTCCACTCGGTATGAAGTTGTAGTGCATAAACCAATTAACGCCTAGTTTTTCACAAAGCTCTATAACTTTTTCGACATCGGCGTAGTTATATTTAGTTACGGTCATCGAAACGTTTACGAAGAATCCACATTTTACAGCATTTTTTATACCCTCTACAGTTCTATCGAACGCTCCCTTAATACCTCTAAAACTATCGTGAGTCTCCCCAATACCATCAAGGCTTATTTGGACGTAATTTACTCCACTATCCTTCATTTTCCTAGCATTTTCTTCATTTATTAATGTTCCGTTTGTCGCTAAAGCTACATAAATTCCCTTATCTGCGGCATACTTTGTTATTTCAAAAATGTCTTTCCTTAGCAAAGGTTCCCCGCCGGAAAAGGCTATCACAACTACTCCAAGTTTTTCAAGTTTATCAACAACATCCAACACTTCTTCAGTACTCAGTTCATCATCCAAAGGTTTTCCGGCTGTAGCGTAGCAATGTTTGCACTTCAAATTACATGCGTAAGTTATATCCCAGACAACTTGAAACGGTGCTCCCGGAACGAAGGGCCTTCTAACACCGAAGTTCGCTATACCTTTCAGGACGTTTGCTAAACCTCTTCTCCAGTATGCATCTCTGAATTTTTCTTTCATCTCTTCAAAAGTGACGTTAAAAGTTTTGCAGCCATTTTCAAGTATGGGTTTAACGATCTTTGCAGCAAGCTTGCAACTTCTACATGCATCACTTCTATACCCTAAAGCGATCTCCAGCGCAACTTCAGTCCTGTTTTTGCCACATTTTTCGCAATATGATGTAGTGAACTTTAAGCTCTCTTTTGTAAGAAGATTGTTGGCAAAAACTGTAAAGAATGATAACTTGTCGAACACATTCTTCACCTCCAGTTAGTAGTTGTAATTTACTCACAAAAACATAAATATTTTTCGGCAATTACTGAAAGATTTTTATCTTTAGGGTACAACTTCCCTCCGTGATTGGTTGGGGAGAGTTCATACTTATCTTATTACTAACTTTGATCTTCTTGGGTCCGGAAAAGATTACTGAATTTGCAAGAGAACTTGGAAAGCTTTATGCAGAATACAAGAAAGCAAAGAGGATGATTGAACTCGAAGTTCTGTATGGTGAGAAGATTAAGGAGGATATTGAGGAAAAATATTCAGAATTTAAGATTGAAAGTTCTTCAAAAGGTCCTCTTCAGTAAGATTTGTCAATTCAAGTACTGTAAGACCGACTTTTAGCTTTTTTGCCTCTTCTTCTCCAATCACTTCCATAAAAGCCTCTTCACTTAAAATAGCACTGTTTCCAAACGGATCCTCAAGAACTAAAGTCAATTCGTCTTTTCCTTCCATGGTATTTCTTATTTTTTCCAATATTATTTCGCACCTTTTTACCTTTTCTTTGTCGTCGCTGTTCCATCTCATTGCAGTCCTTACCATGTTTTCTACTCTAAAAAGTACTCCCTCGAGGTTAGTTATATATGCCTGGCTAGCAGGTCCCGGTTCTATATCTACACCGATCTCTGGAATCCTTATGGTTCCAGAAGTCGATCTGACAACCTTCGTAAATAAATTACTGCCATTTATCTTTATTTTAAACCTTACCGGTTTTTTTATATCTGTAATTATTGAGTCGGAATGCTTAAAACCACAACTGCAAAAGACTGAAGTGAGTAACACCTTTCCAAAAAATGGAACATCATAGCTTGCGATGTTGATTTTAAGCTCTCCGCCACAAATCGGACAGGGTATCATCTGATTCCACGAATCTTATTTCGATCTATCTTGATGCCTGTCGGAGTTACAACCACGTAGTCCTCTCCTATCCCTACTATATCCCCTTTTACATCTTCAGCCAATTGCTTTAAATCCTTGAGTACCCTGTCAAGGGTTAGTTTGTCATGTTTTATAAAAGCTACATCAGCTATCACTATGTTTCCGTCGTATATCTCCCTCTTTATTTCAGGGATCTCGCTTAATCCTGTCACCTCGGCCACCTTGATATACATTTCAGCCTCTTCGGAAACTTCAGCTTCATAAGCACTTAAATCGATTTCTTCAAACTCTTCTACAGGCACTTTTTCCGATCTACCGAGCAGCTTATCTATTATACCCATACTTTCACCTTTAGAAGGTTATGCGATTGTATTTAAAAATTTTAGTACATCAGAACTTTATTTTTCCAGCCAAAAATCTCGCTATTACCATCCTCTGAATCTCGCTCGTCCCTTCGTATATCGTTCCAGCTCTTGCATCTCTGAAGAATCTTTCAACTTCGCTCTCTTTGGAATATCCATAACCTCCAAATATTTGGACCGCTTCATAAGTAACTTTAACAGCGGTTTCACTCGCATAAAGCTTAGCTGCTGAACTTAGCGCTGGGTTAGCTTCACCCTTATCCACAAGCCACGCAGCTTTATATACAAGAAGTTTTGCTGCTTCAATTGATGTAAACATGTCTGCCAACTTAAATTGTATTGCTTGATGATCTATTAAAGCTCTTCCAAAAGTTTTTCTTTGTTTTGCATAGTTTAAAGCTCTTTCATATGCTCCTTCAGCCATTCCTAATTGTGCTGCAGCTACGCCTATTCTGCTTTCATTAAAAAACCTCATAAGTTGGTAAAAACCTGCATTTTCAGTGCCTACAAGATTATTTTCAGGTACAAAAAGGTTTTTAAAGAACAGTTCTGCTGTATCATGGCAATTTAGTCCCATTTTCTTTATTGGTCTTGCTTCAAAACCATCCCACTCTTTTTCAACGACAAAAGCGCTTATACCTTTATAGCCAAGCTCGGGGTTAGTCTTAGCAAGTACAACTACCCACTCAGAAATGCTACCGTTGGTTATGAAAGTTTTACTTCCGTTTATTATCCAACCTCCATCTGTTTTTTCAGCTCTCGTTTTCATTGCTGCAACATCACTTCCGGCATCAGGCTCGGTAATGGCTATTGCAGAGGGTGTCTTACCACTTGTCACCCTTGTTAGATACCTCTCCTTCTGCTCATCACTGCCGAAGTACTTTATCATTGGACAGCCAAGAGATGCTGTAGCAATAGCTGAACCTACACTACTATCTGCTCTGCAAAATTCTTCCGTTATTATTACACAACTAACCAGATCAAGGTTCGACCCTCCATAATTCTCAGGTATATCTGGTGCTACGTATCCGAGTTTTGCAGCTTTTTTTAGGATATCCCACGGGTAGATAGCTTTTTCGTCGTAGTATTTCGCATTGGGTGTAATCTCCTTTTCGGCAAATTCTCTTACAGCTTGTCTCAGTATCCTTTGATCTTCGCTTAGTTCAAAATTCATAAAAGTAATTTTCTACAATAATTTAAAATTTACTGTTTTCGGTTACGTGAATTGTTTATAAACAGCGTATCCTATGTGCAAAGGTGAAGGAACTTGTAATGAAGTACGTAGTGCAGAATGCTGCCAAGTTTGGTAGCCCTAATGAAAAAGCTGTAATCGGCAAGGTCATCGCCGAAAATCCAGAATTAAAAGCAAAAGTAGGAGAGATTATAGAACTCGTCAAAGAATGCATAAAAGAATACAATTCGCTCAACGAAGATGATAAGCGGATTCTAGCTGAAAAGTTTTCTGAAGAGAAGAAGGTAGAAAAAGAAAGAATACCCGAACTTCCACCGCTTGAAAAAGCAGAAAAAGGGAAGGTTGTAATGCGGTTCGCACCAAATCCAAACGGTCCACCAACCATAGGATCTGCAAGAGGCATAATAATAAACGGCGAATACGTTAAGATGTACAAGGGCAAATATATCATCAGATTTGACGATACTGATCCAAAGACAAAAAGACCAATGCTCGAAGCTTACGACTGGTATCTTGAAGACATAGAATGGCTTGGATACAAACCGGATGAGGTTATATACGCATCTAAGAGGATTCCAAAATACTATGAGTATGCAAGAAAGCTAGTCGAGATGGGAAAGGCTTATGTCTGTTTCTGTGAAAGAGAAAAATTCAAAGAAATAAAAGCAGCTGGTTTAGAGTGCGAGCATAGGAACGCTGCTATTGAAGATAACGTCGAAAATTGGGAAAAAATGCTTGAAGGGAAATTTAGAGAGGGTGAAGCAGTTTTAAGGATAAAAACAGACATGAAACATCCGGATCCAGCAATAAGA
Source organism: Archaeoglobales archaeon (assembly GCA_030055525.1). GTDB lineage: Archaea > Halobacteriota > Archaeoglobi > Archaeoglobales > Archaeoglobaceae > WYZ-LMO2. Next base: position 72,015 of record JASFYJ010000002.1, read on the forward strand.
GATTGGGTAGCCTTTAGAATTATCTACACTTCTCATCCACTTGTTGGGGATGCTTACTTCGTTTATCCAACGCTTGATTTTGAATCTGCTATCGAAGATAAACTCTGTGGAACAACGCATATATTGAGAGGCAAAGATTTGATGGATTCGGAGAAAAAACAGAGGTACATTTACGAATACTTTGGCTGGGAGTATCCTGTTACAAAACACTGGGGAAGAGTTAAAATCTACGAATTTGGTAAACTTTCAACTTCTGGATTAAAGAGAGATATACAAGCTGGAAAGTTTGAGGGCTGGGACGATCCAAGGGTTCCGACAGTAAGGGCTCTTAGGAGGAGAGGTTTTGATCCAGAAGCAATAAGGAAGTTCTTCATATCGCTTGGACTTGGTGAAAATGAAGTCGCTGTAAGTATGAACAACCTATACGCCGAGAATCGAAAGATAATCGACCCAAAGGCTAACAGGTACTTCTTTATGTGGGAGCCAGTAGAGATAAAAATAGAAGGTCTGCCAGAAGAGAAGAGAGTTGAACTACCTTTGAATCCAAATAGAGAGGACAAAAGAGTTTTAAAGGGAGAGAGCAGAGTTTTAATCACTCGTGAGGATTTTGAAAAGTTCAGAGGGGAGATGATAAGACTAAAGGGATTCTGTAACATAAAGCTTGACAAGGTTGCTGAATTTATTGAATTTGAGATTGGAAATGTAAAGAAGGGCAAGATAATACACTGGCTACCTGCAAGTGAAGTAAAGAAGTGCAAGATAATTGGTGAAGTTAATATGGATGGATTTTGCGAGGCAAACGTTGTTAGAGATCTGGGCAACGTTGTGCAATTTGAGAGGTTCGCATTCTGTAGAATAGAGAAGATGGTGGATGATTATGTTAAGGCGATATACACTCATCCATGAATAGGGAGGTGTTTAAATGAGGATGTACACATCCGAGATAACCCCAGAGATGGATGGCAAGGTCGTAAAACTCTTCGGCTGGGTTCATGAAGTGAGGGATCATGGAGGATTAATATTTTTAGTTTTAAGAGATAGAGAAGGGTTCGCGCAGATAACTCTGCCGAAGAAAGTTGTTAGTAAAGAAGTTTTTAATACTGCAAGGAGTTTGAAGAGAGAAAGCGTCGTTGCTGTTGAAGGAAAGGTAAAAGCTGAACCTAAAGCTCCAAATGGTTTTGAAATAATCCCGGATATTATCACACTACTTAACGAAGCTGAAGCACCGTTACCGCTTGAAGTTACGGAGAAAGTTCCTGCTGAGCTAGATACGAGACTAGATTATCGATTTATGGATCTAAGAAGACCTAAAGTTCAGGCGATTTTTAGGATAAGGCACCAAGTGATGCAAAGTGTCAGAGAATTTTTAAGCAAAGAAGGGTTCATAGAAGTCAACACGCCAAAAATTGTTTCAACAGCCACAGAAGGTGGAACTGAACTGTTTCCAATAAGTTACTTTGAAAAAGAGGCTTTTTTAAATCAGAGTCCGCAACTTTACAAACAAGTCTTGATGGGTGCTGGATTCGAGAAAGTATTCGAAATCGGACCTATTTTTAGGGCGGAGGAACACAACACTACAAGGCACTTGAATGAAGCTATATCTATAGATATAGAGATGAGCTTCACAGATCACGAAGGCGTAATGGGTGTTTTAGAGAGGTTGATTGCAAAGATCTGTGAAGATATCAACCAGAAATGTAGCAAGTATCTGGATCTGCTAGGTATAAAACTAGAAATACCCGAACTGCCTTTGCCCCGAATAACCTATGAAGAGGCTTTGAAGATGGCAAAATCAAAAGGGGAAGAAATTCCTTGGGGGGAGGATTTAAGTTTGCAAGCTCTTAAGGCAATTGGAGAGGAGATAAATGGATACTACTTCATAGTAGACTGGCCAACTGATGCTAAACCATTTTACGTGATGCCACATGAAAATAGACCAGAGATCAGTAAAAGTTTTGATTTGATGCACAGCTGGTTGGAGTTAGCAAGTGGAGCACAGAGAATACACAGATACGATGTTCTAGTCAACAGAATAAAAGCTAAGGGTCTTCAACCGGAAAGTTTCGGTTTCTATTTGGATGCTTTTCGCTACGGTATGCCTCCTCATGCTGGATGGGGTTTGGGGGCTGAAAGGTTACTGATGTCACTTCTTGACCTGAAAAATATAAGAGAAGCTGTGCTGTTTCCGAGAGATAGGCAAAGACTAGTTCCCTAATTTTATTTTTTGCTCTAAATCGAAAAGATTATTTTCTACCTCTCTAAAAATTTTTGGTGAGTTGAAATGAAGTTCGGGATAGAGTTCGTACCAGATAGCAAGTATTACGAACTTGAATACTATGTAAAGCTTGCCGAAGACAGTGGGTTCGAATACACTTGGATCACCGACCACTACAACAACAGAAACGTCTATTCAATTTTGACCGTGCTTGCGATGAAAACGAGAAATATAAAACTTGGTCCAGGAGTTACGAATCCTTACCACATAAGTCCGGCACTTACAGCTTCGGCAATAGCCACAATAAATGAAATAAGTGGCGGTAGAGCAGTTCTTGGAATTGGAGCTGGGGACAAAGTTACGTTCGAAAGAATCGGAATTACTTGGGATAAGCCACTTAACAGGATAAAGGAAGCTGTTCAAGTTATAAGACAGCTCTTAGATGGAAAGTCTGTAAAGTTTGATGGAGAAATATTCAAGTTTAATGGCGCAAGACTTAGTTTTAAAGCTGGTGCGGGAGTTCCGATATACATAGGCGCTCAGGGGCCGAAGATGTTGCAGCTTGCTGCTGAGCTTGGAGATGGAGTTTTAATCAACGCATCCCATCCTAAGGATTTCGAAGTTGCAAAGGAGAGTATAGAAGCTGGATTGAAGAAGGCAAACAAGAGTAAGGATAAGTTCGATACCGTTGCTTATGCGGCGATGAGTGTAGACAAAAAGAGAGAAGATGCCAGAAATGCTGCAAAAGTTGTTGTAGCCTTCATCGTCGCTGGAAGTCCGCAAACGGTCCTTGAAAGACATGGGTTGAAAGAAGAAGATGTCAACAAAGTAAGAGAAGCTCTAAACAATGCATTTGCGAAGGGTGACTGGGGAGGAGTGAACAAGAGTGTAACAGAAGAAATGTTAGACATATTCAGCATCAGTGGAACACCTGATGATGTCATTCAGAGGATAAATGAGCTATCAAAAGCCGGAGTTACGCAAGTTGTAGCTGGAAGTCCAATAGGACCAGATAAAAAGAAGTCCATACAGCTGATTGGGAAAGAGATAATTCCAAAGTTTAAATAATTATTTTTTTATTCAAGCATCAGAATTCCATAAAGCGCGACTTTGGCTTTAGATGTATTTAGTACATTAATTTTATAACCGGCATTTCTTGCAGTCTGGAACACATCTATACCTACTGCTTCAACCGATGGCCTTATTTTTTCTCTGTTTTCACAAATCTTTAACTCATTTTCCGCGTTGCATACGCTGCAATAGCCACAAGATAGAGGATACAGAGCGAATGCTTTATAGTAACCGAAATAAAAAGCTTTTTTTTCGAATTCGAGCATTTTTTCACACGAAATTTTTGCTTTCTCTACCAGAAACTTATGTAAATCTTCAGGAGGAGTTTCAGAATCTGAATCCACCTCAAAATGGACTATTATCGCTTTTTCGTAACATTCCAAGAATTTTTTTGTATCTTCAACCGAAAAAATGAATGGAGGACAATTAAGGTATTTCCCAAAAGCTCTACATCCGAAGAAACATTTCCATCTGACCCAGTTGTCAACTACTATGTCCTTTCTGTCGATTAGCTTGAAATCTTCGTGTATCCTTTTCAAAGTTTCAAGAAGGTCGTTATCGATCTTGACCATGTATGCTTGGGTATTAAGCTGTTGATAAAGATAGCCACGCTAAAAAATCAAGAAAATAAATCAAAAAAATTTTACAAGATGTCCAACAAATTTGCCAAAATTTAAAAAGCAATGCCAAGAATCTAACCATGGATGTAATCTACACAACAGATGGCAGCGGTAAATGTATATTGAAGAGCAGTGATGAAGTTTCTGCAATTGGAGCGATGGATGAAGCTAATTCCTTCATAGGGATCGCAAAGATCTTTTCAAAAAGAGAGGAAGTTAAAAAAATCCTTTCTGAAGTTCAAAAACTGATTTTCAAAGTTGGAGGCGAAATTTCGGGGTACTGCAAGGTAAACGAAGATGTTTGTAAAAGGCTATCTGAATTTGTAGAGTTCTTTGAGGCTAAAGTTGAAAAACCAAGATGTTTTTTAATTCTTGAAAAAGACGAAGCTACCGCTTTTCTTAGCGCGGCAAGAGCTGTTGTAAGGAGAGCTGAGAGAGAAGCAGTGAAGTTGTATTTGAAAGGAAAAATATCTAAAACTCCAATAATTTTTCTTAACAAGTTGAGCTATCTCTTATATCTCGCCACACTCTACGAAGGGGGCGAATTTGAAAAAATTTAGATTAGCAGAGATAGAATTTTATCGTTTTTGGACACTTTATCTCCTTCTTTTATAAATATCTCTTCTACTTTTCCGCTGAACGGTGATTTGATCGTGTTTTCCATCTTCATAGCTTCAATTATAGCTAGGTTACTTCCCTCCTCAACTTTTTCTCCTACCTTCACTAGTATCTTCGTAACGATGCCACTCATGGGTGCTGTTATAATCTTCCTTCTAACCTCTTTCTCCTCCTTCTTCTCAATTAAATCGATCTTGAAGTTTGAGCTATCTAAAACTCTTTCTACCTCGATCGTGGCTCTCTTTCCATTGACTTTTACATCAAATACATTGTAGGTTACCTCTTCAACTTCCACAACGAACTTTTTTCCTAAAACATAGACTTCATACTTCATTTCTTCACCCTCGAGACTATCTTCCAAATTTTTGGAGCTTCCTTAATTTCTAAAGGCTTTTCTCGTTCCATGTAACACTTTATTGCAACTATTGCTGCAACAAACTCTTCTGGAGTCAATATCTCACCTCAAACTTCTTTTACTTTCAAGCAATCTTAAAGCCGAAATCAGCTTGATCCTGGTATACTTTGGATCTATCACATCGTCAATATATCCTCTCGCAGCGACTCTGTAGGGATTAGTATGTTTTTCTCTGTACTCTGCTAATTTTTCCGAAAGTTTTTCTATCTTAGTTTTTTCAAGTTCATCTCTATATAAAATTTCTACAGCTGTTTCAGGGCCTACAACTGAGATTTCAGATGTTGGAAAGGCAAAAACAAAATCTGCACCAACATGTTTGCTTCCCATTGCAATGTAAGCCCCTCCATAAGCTTTTCTCACTATGACAGTTAATATTGGAATACTCGCTCTGCTGTAAGCTAAAACCACCTCGAAAACGTGCCTTGTTAAGCCCTCCTGCTCCTCCTCCGCCGAAGGTAGGTAGCCTGGAACATCGACAAAGTTTATTACTGGTATGTTAAAACTATCGCAAAACCTGACAAAATTTGCTATCTTCATGCAACCTTTTGAATCCAGACAACCCGCTAAAATTGCGGGATTGTTTGCAACCACCCCTACGCTTCTACCATCCAGCCTTGCGAAGCATGTAAAAACGTTCTGGGCAAATTTTTCCTGAACCTCTATGAATTCTCCATCATCTACAACGCTTTTCACGACATCCCTTATATCATAAGCCTTTTGTTGATCTTCAGGCACGATCTTATTTATCTCGTGATTTAACCTGTTTGCTGGATCTTTGCAATCAATCTTTGGAGGATCTTCTAAATTGTTGAGTGGAAGATAGCTTAGAATTTTTTTTGCAAGCTGTATAGCTTCGAAGTCGTTCTCTGCAACAAAATGACAGTTACCACTTTTAGCAGCAGCTTCCCAACCTCCTAGTTCCAGAGAAGAAATTTCCTCCCCGGTTACAATCTTAATAATTTGCGGATCTACGATGTAGGAGTAACATCTTGGATCCTTGATCATTATAACAAAATCGGCATTCATCAGAAAAGTAGCCCCAATTGTACATGGACCACAAATTATATTTATTTGTGGTACAACACCTTTTGCACGAGCAATTCTATTAACAACCTCACCAAGTCCTTTGAGTGCGTCAACCCCCTCTTGAATCCTTGCACCACTACTTTCCACTATCCCTACTACTGGAATACCAACCTTGAGAGCATGATCGTAAAGGTTTGCTATCTTAATACCATGCATTTCTCCAATGCTTCCATTCAGAACGGAGAAATCCTGAGAGTAGATTGCTACCGGGCGACCATCAATCGTACCAATACCAGTTATGACTCCATCGTAGGGTAATTCAAGTTCTTTTAACCCAAATTCTTCGCTACGCTTCTCAACAAATGCATTTAACTCCAAAAAGCTTCCAGAATCTATTAAAAGGTTGATCCTTTCTCTGGGTCCTATTTTACGGGTTTTCATTATATCTTGCAGTCTCTTTTTTCTTTCGTAAAGTTCGTTAAGTTTTCTCATAGGACCCCTCATCTTGTCGAAACTTTCACCCTGTATTTTACGCCATCTATCTCTACCTCGTAAGAACCCTCTATTTTTCCAACTGACGGGAACTGCTCCTCTTTCAGCTCACCTTTTAAAAATTTCAGCCCAGTCTGTGGGAACAGAGCATATATCAGCACATCTTCATCGCTTGGGTTCTTTATACCAAACTCTATGAGTTCTCTTTTTCTTTTTTCAAATTCTGGTTCTAAAAGATCTGCTGGTCTGCATTCTATAGGTTTCTCATCTCCGAGAATCTTTTTCATAACTTCAGGATTTATGTTCGCTGGAGTTTTTCCATACATTCCTCTAACAAGATCTTTTGTTTCTCTTGTAACGATCTTGTACCTTTCACCGCTTAAAACATTCATAACTGCCTGAACACCAACTATCTGACTCGTTGGAGTTACGAGAGGTGGGTGACCTAGGTCTTCCTTAACTCTTGGTACTTCCTTCAGAACTTCATCGAGTTTATCTAATGCGTTTTGTTCTTTAAGCTGCGAGATGAGGTTACTGAACATACCTCCTGGGATCTGGTATATCAAAACTCTTGTATCTGGGATCGTAGAAAGCTGATCCAAATAACCTTGGTACTTTTCTCTGATCTTCATGAAGTACTCTCTTACTTCAAGAAGCACATCTAGGTTTACTCCAGTTTTGTAACCTAGTTCTTCAAGAGCATAAACCATGCTTTCTGTAGGAGGATGAGAAGTTCCGCAGGAGAGTGGGGACATGCAAGTATCTATAATGTCCGCTCCAGCCTTTACAGCCTCAAATAATGCCATCGAAGCCATACCACTCGTGTAATGAGAGTGGATATCTAAAGGCAATTGTACTTCCTTCTTTATAGCCTTAACTAGTTCGTAAGCAATTTTTGGAGACATCAAACCGGCCATATCTTTAATACAAATTGAATCTACCTCTAAAGCTGCTAATTCCTTCGCGTTTTCGACATAGCTTTCAATCGTATGCACTGGAGAAATTGTATAGCAAATAGTTCCCTGTACATGCGTCGCTCCGTACTTTTTTGCAGCTTTGATAGAGGAAATCAGATTTCTTACATCGTTTAAGGCATCAAATATTCTGAATACGTCTACACCATTTTCTATCGATTTCTGGACGAACTTTTCGACTATATCGTCAGGGTAGTGTCTGTATCCGACGAGGTTCTGACCCCTTAAAAGCATCTGAAGGTAAGTATTCTTTACCCTCTTTCGAATCTCCCTCAGCCTTTCCCAAGGATTTTCATTCAAAAATCTATGTGCGACATCGAAAGTCGCCCCCCCCCAAACTTCAAAGCTATATAATCCTGCAGAATCGAACTTCTCGAGTATAGGTACAATGTCTCTAGTCCTGAGCCTCGTAGCTAACAGTGACTGATGACCATCTCTAAGTGTGAGATCTACGATCTTGACTTTTGGCATGCGAGTTGAGCTTCAAGAGATTAAAAAAACTTTACTCTGGATTCACTACTAAGCATTCTAACATGCGTACGAAGATTTCAGTAGGATATTGGCCCAACTTAATATTACACTAAGTTTTGCGGACGGCTAAGTATCTAATCAAAAAATTTTAAAATAGAAACATTATATACAATCCAACGATCAATGCTGCCAAGAAGACAACTACCATCGACCAGTTTACAAGTTTCTTTCTTTTCATTCCGAACTCTGTGTCTAATGCTATCGCTCTAAGCCCGTTGAAGGCATGAAAAGCTACAAAAATCAGAAGTAGAGCGTAAATTATCTTATAGCCGTAATCTTGAAATCTTAGGGACACAGACTCAAAAGATAAAGCGTGTTCGACCATGTGTGTTGTTAGAAAATGGAAAGTTACAAGCCCAACCATAGCCAAGCCAGTTATTATCTGCAGAAGCCAAGCATATGGTTCGAGAACATTTTTTGCAGATTTTTCTGCCATTAAACCACCTCGTACATGACCCAAGTTGCATAAAGCCATGCAATTACGGTTAATATCGCACAAATTACAAGTAAAGCTTTTCTGTGCTCGTGTAAATAACCGAGCTCGTGTATGATAACTCTAATCCCATTAAGCCCGTGATATATACCACAAAGCACTAACAAACTGTCAAGAGGTAAGAAAGTCGGTGAAACTGTAATTGCAATGAGGGACTCGTAAGTTAAAGGATCAGAGAGCGTCGAAAGGAAAGCCAGATGCAGAATCAGATACATGGCAAGTATAAAGCCTGTAAGACGTTGAAATGCAAACGCTAAATCCTGCAAGCTAACAGGTTTGAACCATTTCATTATCCTCATTTTTACCACCTAAAAAGCTTCTTAATCGAATGAATGATTGCCTTTCTTCTCAGAAGCTGTACTGCTTTTGCAGGCTCAATCTTCTTTGGACAAACCTCACTACAAGCCATTGCAGAATGGCATCTCCACACTCCACGCTCGCTACTGATTATTTCGATCCTATCTTTACAGTCTTTATCTCTACTATCAGCGCAGAAACGATAAGCAGCGACTAAAGCTGCTGGACCTAGGTAGTCCTCACTTGTTGCCGCTGCTGGGCAGACAGATACGCATGCACCACATTTTATGCAGAGAGAGTAGTTGTAGTATTTTGCCAACTCTTTCGGAGTTTGTATTAGCTCAACTGGGCTGTTGTAATCTATGTCATCTCTAACTATGAAGGGTTTCACCATCTTGTGTTTTGCAAAGAATCCCTCGAAGTCGACTACTAGATCTTTCAGAACCTTGAAGTTGTCTAGAGGTTCAACGACAATGGGATTTTTAAGTTCAGACACCTGAGTTTCGCATGCAAGTTTCGGTTTTCCATTAATTTTCACTGCACAGCTCCCGCATATTCCCATCCTGCAAGAAGCTCTAAAGGATAGCGTTGAGTCTAAGTTGTCTCTTATGTAGTAGAGGCATTCAAGAACAGTCATACCTTTTTTTGTTGGAACTTCGTAGCTCTGCCAAAAGCTATTTTCGCCATCAAACCTTCTTATACGAAACTCCATAGCCTCACCTCAATATTTTCTCTCAACAGGCTGCCATTTTGTTATCGTAACAGGAATGTACTCGAACCTTGGCCCATCTGGCGTGTAGTAAGCCATACTGTGCTTTAACCAGTTTACATCGTCCCTCTTCGGATAATCCAATCTGTAATGCGCTCCTCTACTTTCGGTTCTCTTTAAAGCTGCTATAGCTACAACCTCAGCTAGGTCAAGCATGTAGCCAATTTCCATCGTTGATAGGAGATCAGTATTAAAGCCCTTCCTTGTATCGTTTATTTCAACATCTTTGTATCTTTCCTTCAACTCCTTGATCTTCGCTACAGCATCTTTGAGTTCGCTCTCAGTTCTGAATATCCAAACGTTTTTATCCATCGTTTCGTTAAGCTCTTTCTTGATCTGATACGGATTTTCGTCTCCGCTTTTTCCAAGGATACTATCATAGATTCTTTTCTCCTCTATTGCAATTTCTTCGCTCGTTATTTTCATTCTACCATTTCTTAAAGCGTATTCTGCAGCCATGTTTCCCGCTACGTTTCCGAAAACGAGACATTCTATTGTGGAATTGCTACCCAATCTGTTTGCTCCATGTATGCTTACACAAGCACATTCACCAGCAGCATAAAGCCCCGCTACAGGTGTCTCGGTTTTTATGTTCGTATGGATTCCGCCCATGGTGTAATGAGCTACAGGTCTTACAGGAATTGGCTCTTCAACTGGATCTATCCCCACGAACTTTTTAGCAGCATCTCTTATTAGGGGTAGCCTTTCATTTATTTTTTCCTCACCAAGATGCGTTAGATCGAGAGCTATGTAAGGCCCAAATTCACTTTCAAAACCCCGTCCCTCGATTATTTCCCTCCACATCGCTCTGGAAACTATATCTCTTGGTGCTATCTCCATCTTTTCTGGAGCATACCTCTTCATGAACCTTTCTCCTTCTTTGTTTATCAGATATCCTCCTTCGCCTCTACAAGCTTCGGTCATGAGAATTCCAGAAGGTACTAAACCGGTAGGATGGAATTGAAAGAACTCCATATCCTTCAAAGGTAGTCCATTTCTGTAAGCTATAGCGATGCCATCTCCAGTAACCTGATGGCTATATGTTGTAAATCCATAAAGCCTCCCCGCTCCGCCAGTTGCAAGAATAACTGCCTTTGATTCAAAAGCTACAAGTTCTCCGTTTTTTAGATTTATAGTTGCGACGCCTTTAACTTTGTTGTCCTCTATGAAAAGATTTGTCAGAAAGTGTTCTGGGAAAATTTCAACGTTGTCATAGCTGACCATCTTCTCATACAGCGTGTGAACTTCATGGAACCCTGTTCTGTCAGCTGCAAATACTGTTCTATTTACACTATGTCCTCCAAAGGCTCTTTGGGCAATTCTTCCATCTTTTAATCTGCTCCAAGGGCATCCCCAGTTGTCAAGCCTTAAAATTTCTTTTGGACATTCTCGGACAAAAAATTCTACTGCATCTTGGTCTGCAAGAAAGTCAGAACCCTTTATTGTATCCCAAGCATGCAGATCATAGCTATCATCATCTCTTAAAACGGCAGCAGTTCCACCTTCAGCACAAACGCTGTGACATCGAATTGGATAGGTTTTCGCTATTATTGCAATTGAAAGGTCTTTGCTTTTTTGCGCCGCAGATATTGCAGCTCTCATCCCTGCTAAACCCGCCCCTACGACAACCACATCATACTCCTGCTTCACATTTCAATTAACGATCGATTGTATTTAAATCTATTCAAAGTTTCGCTTGTAGATGTAATGAAATTTGTAAAAGGGTAACAACCTTAATAACAATACATATTAAACAGTAAAACCTACATCTTGCTTAAATCGTCCCAAATCTTTTTTACAGCATCTTTCACAATTTCTAGACAGACTTTTGCATTCTCTTTGGCTCTTTTTACGATCTCCTGATAGTCTACGCTTAAGTTCCTTATTCCGTGTGCATAGTTGTCCATTGTACACACTACAGCATATCTTAGCCCAAGTTCTTTTGCAACAGTAGCTTCACTTCCAGCACTCATGCCTACACAGTCAGCGAAATTCTTTATTAAAGCGATTTCAGCCTTTGTTTCCAGTCTTGGGCCTCTAGTTTGAAAATAGACCCCCTTATCTATAACAGGGTAAGGAGATCTAGCTTTTGCCGATTCTATAAGCTTTTTTCTTACGTACTCGTCAAATCCAGGAGTTATATGAACCAATTCTGAATTGAATACAGTTGCAGAGCTGAAAAAGTCTATATAATCGTCCGGAATTATGATCGCCGGTATTTCTATGTTTTCCTTCAAACAACCAACAGATCCCATACCCACAACGTACTTAACGTTTAGAAATTTAAAAGCGTAGAAATTCGCTGCATGGTTTATTCTGTGTGGCGGCTTATCTTTTTTCTTTCCGTGCCTTTGGATTACTACAACCTCTAAACCTTCTATCTCTCCAAAATTTACCTCTGCCGAGCCAAAAGGTGTAGATATCTCGGCATCTTTTTTAATTGAAAGATGTTCCATATCTAGGATGTGTGTACCACCTATAATACCAATCATTCTACAGCCCTCCAGTAGACCACATCTTCTAAAATTCTTCTTTTAATTTTTCCTCTCTCCTCTAAAACTTTTAAAACATCATCGAATCTACCAGGCAAGGAAACTTCAAGGCTCAATGGATCTATCTTATAACTTTCCAGCATTTCAGAAAGAATCATCGATTTTGTTGCTTCACCATGTTTTCTAAGAATTTTTAATACAATTTCAGATATGTCCTCTATAAAATTCCATGGAAAAACGATCCAAGAGTAATCGAAGAGGTATTCTGAAAAGTAGTCTGGCACAAATTCAGAATTTCTAAGCATAAAAAGTGCAGCAGTTTTAACTTCGTTTGCTTTAACCATCTCTAAAGCTCTTTTCATAGTTTTGCCGGTGTTTATTAGATCGTCAGCTATTAAGGTTTTTTTACAACTAATCTCTTTTTCAGAACAGGAATCTAAGCTTACCAACCTCTGTACGCCAAGATAATCACTCAGTATTCTGCCAACAAACCATCCACCTTTTGCAAGAGCTACGATGCAATCGGGCTCGAATCCATCTTCTATAATATCAAAAGCCAACCTTCTTGACAGTCTATCAACGTAATCCCAATTAACTACCACAAATTTCATTGGAACCACCGTAAAACTTTATTCTATAAAGGTCTCCTCCTGGTTTATAAACAGCAACGTTACATGGCATCGGATTCAGATTCATTTTTCTCTGAAATTCTGTCTGATTCTGCCAAGTTGAAGAATTAACCAGAAGAACACCTCTATAAAACCCCGCACCATATGTATGAACATGGCCGCAGTGGATAACATCTGGGATATCCTCAATAACTAGGTAGTCCTCTTTTTCCGGAGCTATTGGACTTCTACCACCATACATGGGACTCAAATGTCTTCTCTTCAAAAGTTCCTCCATAGCAAAGTGCGGACTTTCATAGTTAAGTTTTGGAATCTTTGAGACTACATCATCAAGACTTCTACCATGGTATATCAAGACTTTTACACCGTCCAAGCTTATGTAGCATGGATTTCCTACGTGCACTACGTTATTGGAGAAAAGTTTTCTTATCTCCTTTGGCAATGCTGGCTGTGGTTCCGCTTGTCTAACCGCATCGTGGTTGCCTGGAGACATTATTATTTTTATATCTTTTCTTATCTCATCGAAGTGCTTAGCTGCAACTTCGTACTGTTCATATATGTTCACGATTTTAAGATCGTTCTCTTGCCCAGGGTAGATCCCAACTCCATCTACTATATCTCCTGCAACAATCACATATTTCACCATTTCGGCAATTTCAGAACCCTTCGTCTCGCAGTTAAGCCAAGAGACGAACTTATTCCAGTCATCTTCAAGAAATTCCTTGCTGCCAAAGTGGGTATCGGAGATAAAGACGATAAAGAAATCTTTTACTATTTTTCTATTTCCGTTTACCGGAACGTCTGGAAATATGATCCTATCGGCAATAATATTCCTATCCTTCAAAGTTCCGCTGACAGCTATAACTTCATCTCCAAGGAGAGTTTGAGCGATTTCTGCAAGTTTACCGCTTGCTATGCAATTAATAAATCCAGTAGGGTCTTCCAATTCTATGTAATACCCGCGAGGTGTTTCTTTGATGGAGTTAACCATTCCTACAACCGTTACATTTTCACCTTTAAACCTACCTAAACTTGCGATCGGGACGCTAGAAACCCTGCTTCTTAAGATCCTGGATATTTTTTCGTAGCGAGAGTTGAAATAAAGTTGAAAATCCTCAAGTTTCCCTTCCGTGAGGGAATTTCCAGTTACATCCTTTAGAATCTTGATCTCCTCAATCTCTTTTTTCTTCTCCAAATTTGGTATTACGATCTTTTTATTGTTTAGAGATTTTAGGGCTGCTTCGACATCGTTTTCGGTGATTATAAATCTACCTGCAGCGTTTCGACAAATTTCATCCACAACCTCATCAAGGTTTTCAACCATCTGAAGCATCTCCACAGCCTTCGGATTTACATTGTAGCCCCTTACAAGAAATTTCTTAACAATGATTGAAGCAACATTTTTAACCATCATAGCTAAGTCCTCCTTATGGACAAAGATTCAAAGTTATTTCAGTTCATAAAAGATTTGGTCGAAACGGTAGCTGTACTTGCAATCATTGTAGGGGTTGGTGTTGCAATAACAGGAACTTGGCCGTTTGTTGTTGCTGTAGAAAGCGGTAGTATGAAGCCAAACCTGCAGCCGGGAGATATAGTGTTTTTGATTGGGACTGAAAGAAATGGGGGAGTGGTAACTTGGATGGAAGGTTTTGAAAAGAACTATAAGAGCTTCAACAACTACGGGGATGTGATCGTTTATAAGCCGAACGGTGAGGGCAAACCTATAATACATAGAGCTATAGCTTACGTGAATGCTGGCGATAGAATACCAGTTTTGGTAAACGGCAAGCTTTTGTACACAGACTACATAGCGGAGAGTTCCGGATATATCACACAGGGAGATAACCCATACACAAACCCTATTCCTGATCAACTTGCGAACATAGAACCGGTAAAAAAGGAATGGATAATAGGCGTTGCAAAGTTTAGGATACCATTTATCGGATATCTAAGACTTCTAATACCCATCTAATCGATTTTAGCCTTTACAGTAACAAACATCGGTCCTCGCACATCAATTTTACCTTTCCTCCACATTATGTAACGTCTCACATTTTCGTGGATTGATAAATTGATATCACTTAAGCTCTCCACGACTCTTACCTTCTCTGAAACCTCCTTTTCTCCCTTTATAGCAGCAACTTCAATTCTTCTTGCAACCTCGTATGCAAACGAGTCGATATATCTGAACCCCGTACTAATACCATTTTCAAAAATTTCTTTGAACCTCTCATCTCTCGGAACTCCATAGATGCTCCCATTGTAAACAAACACTTCATTAGCGTAAGCTGGTCCGCATAACTTCTGATTTTCCTCCTCCTCAACAACGTAAACTTCCACTCTTCTCCCAAATAGTTCTCCATCAAAAGCCTTGAAATTACATGGTGAATTTTCGTTCGCGTACCTTGTTGCTGTTTCAGATATCTTTAAAGCGATCTTAAATCCCTCCTTGCTTTCTGGCTTTTCTATTAACCTTACATTTCTTGCAATATCGATATCGCTCAAATTTATTTCTCCATAGAACTGTGGATAAACGAGTTTTCTGACATCTTCGTATCCATATATTATCATTGCAAGCCTTTCAACTCCTAAGCCTAGATTCATAACAGGATACTCTATGTCGTACTCTGCAAGAGCCGTTGGGGAGTAGATTCCAAAGGTAGCAACCTCTACCCATCCATCTGAATATTTAGTTTTTGAACCGACAAGTTTTGGGTGGAATGCATAAACTTCCGTCTGCGTATCGGGAATGTAATATTTACTTCTCTTCTCATCTTTCCTAAATTTGAACTTTATAAAACCGAACTGGCGAAGTAAAGATTCTGCTACAGCTTTCCCATCTTCAACTGTGACATCCTCATCAACAACTACGCAGCTTGCTGAGAAATAACTGTAAAGTCTTGTGGCATCCTCTCCCTGCTCTTTTCTGAAGCATCTATCCACGCTGAAGAGTTTTATGGGTAACGGTAATTTGTTCGCAACCTCGCTCAAAGTTATAAACCAGCCAGTGGTCATGTGGCTTCTCAGAGTGAGTGACGAAGGTTCAGGCTTTAAAGCCTTGAATTCAGGGAAAACCTCTTCAATAATTCTTACAGCTGTTATATCATCGATCTTCAAAACTTCGGCTATTTCATAGCTTAGATCATCGCCATCTATTTTTCCTTTCTTGTATTTGTGGAATACAACCTGCAAAGCCTTTTGATTGAAATCCTTCCCTATTATCTCTCTTATCTTTTCGACTTTTTCTTGCGAGATTCCAACATTTGGTTTTGGCAGAGATGCTAGATAGAAACACCTATCCAGGACGGCAAGTGCCTCTTTTCCAAACTGTCTTTTCACGTGGGTATCTTCAACTATTATTGGGTTGACAACCTCTTTAAAACCCATGGCTATGTAAGCTTTCCTCAGCATGTTTATGGTAGAAAAAAGGGGGTGTTCCTCCCCGTAACTGTAAGCTATTCTTGGATAAATCTTTTCTGGATCTTCAACTTCTGCTATTTCTTTTCCCATAAGCCAAGCTCTCTCAAAATCCTTTTCTGCAAGTTCTTTGTATCTCTGTATATCAAATTTCATAAAATAAAGCGTACGAAAGGCTATTTATCTCTTGCTTTACTCAATGTATGCCAGTTAGGAGAGATAAGAAGTTGGAGAAAATGATCGCTAAGGAGAGAATAAGTTTCTTGATAAAGCGAGCTATCGATTATAAAAAAATGGATTATCATCTGGCAAGGCGCTATGTTGAACTTGCAATAAAGATTGCTGAAAGGTATAGGGTGAAGATGAAAAAATACGAAAAAAGATCTTTTTGTAAAAATTGTTTGTATCCATATCGTTCAGACAGAATGAGGGTCAGGATAAAGAAGGGAAGAGTGATAATTACGTGTCTCAACTGTGGAAAAACGAGAAGGTTCAAAATTAAAAGCCTAGAACGTCGAGCATAGTATAAATTCCCGGTTTATCCACATTAAATACCCATTTCGCAGCTTTTACAGCTCCAAAAGCAAAAGCCTCTCTGCTCATCGCACGATGCGTTATCTCTACTCTTTCACCATCTCCAAAGAAGAAAACCGTATGCTCTCCTACGACATCTCCTCCTCTTACACCAAAAACTCCTATTTCAGAACCTCTTGGTGAGCTACCTTGCCTGCAGGATTTTATTTCTAGATTTTTTCCTTTTTGAGCTAGCACATGTTGAATTATCTCTGCTGCCTTCAAAGCTGTTCCACTTGGCGAATCTCTTTTGTTTTTGTGGTGAACTTCAACTATTTCAATATCTGCATCGTACAGATACTTAGTGGCGAATTCGATGATCTTCCAGAAAACGTTAACTCCAACGCTAAAGTTTGGTGAAATTACCGATGGAACCTTTGAACACAAAGTGTAGAGTTCTTTTCTCTGTTCTTCGCTAAAACCTGTTGTACCTATTACCATCTTTATTCCCTTTTGTGAGGCTATTCTGGCAATCTTAAGTGTAGCTTCGGGATTCGTGAAATCTATCAAAACGTCGGCTTTTAATTCCTCGATTTTGTCACTAATCTTTACACCGATTTTACCAACACCTGCAACTTCTCCAGCGTCTTCACCTATTTTAACGATGTCAAAAGCCTGTGAAACAGATACACCCCCCTCTAATGCTTTCTTAATAACAATTCTACCCATCCTTCCAGCAGCACCACTTACAGCTATCTTCATAAACCTAAATATTGCTTTAGATTAAAAGACTTTGGATCTACTTTTTTTCAAATATCGAACCATCTTTGAAAGTTATCTTGCTACCCTCTATCAGTCCCTCAAACAAGTATTTTGTCCCAAGTATAGAAACAGTTATTGTAACCCTGTTCCCATTCACTTCATAGTTTCCTACAACTCCTTGACCACTGGAAGATTTTATGTAGACTTCTCCATTCTGTTTAAATTCTAAAATGTCTCCTTCATGGAACCCAAGAAGTTTTTCGCTGCTTTTTGTGCAGACATAGGTACCGCCAACTCCTGAAGCGATGCAACAGATTAAAATTAGAACTAGCAAAGCTAAAGCCAAATTTTTTGTTACTTTCCTCATCCAATAGCACCCTTTCTTAAAATTTTTAAATTTTTTGTTCTAAGACTCCCCCGAGATAAGTGGGCAAGAGTTGATGTGGAAAAGTTTTTTGAATCTAAAAAATAATTAAGTTAAGTTGTGTTTTTATTAATATTCTGAGCTTAAGTTTTCAAGTTCAGCCTCCAAGTTTTCAAGTTCTTCTAGCATTTTTTCGATTTCTTCAATTTCTTTTTCTAGATCTGACACGTTTAATTCTTCTGGTAATTCGGACGTTTCGAGTGCTTGATTTGAAGTCGTAGTTGAATTAGTTGTGGGGGTATTCGTCTGTGTTTGATTCCTATCAGTGTTCTTTGAGATATCTTCAGCTCCTATACATCCTAAAAAAATTAGTGAAGATAGAAGCAATAGAGTTAATTTCGAAATTCTCATAAACTTCTCTCCTCTAATTTATTAGCAAGTTCCGAAGGATATTGTAACTCCATCGGAGAATGTTCCATTGATATACTCCTCGCTTATGCATTCTTTATATTTGTAAGCTCCGACGCCGTGCATCGTAATTATTCCACTTCCATGTGCCACTATTTTGAACGATCCATTGCCCTCTATTTTAACATCTTCTCCTCTAACGACGATTGAAGTTGCGTTTTTAGCGTTGACAATTGCGTTCTCTGGATTTGTACTCAAATCTCCCGAACCAACTATCGTAGCACTCAGATTTCCGGTTAAAGTAAAATTGCCATTAATGCTTGCAAGGAGTATCCCTCTATAGGACTTCTGTATATTTAAATACTCTTTTGAAAGTTTTTTAACTTCATCAAATGCTTTCTGGACAATCCTGTTTAACTCCGAAAAGTCTTTCGCCGAAACTTCGCCACTAACTATCTTAGATTCTATTTCTGCGAGCTTCACTTCTATTTCGTTTATCATCTTTTCAAGTTCAGTAGTATCCAATCCCAAGCTTTTGAATCTATCCACAAGATTCTTCAGTTTATCAACAATATCTCTAATTTTCTCCAACTGGATTTCATACGCAATATTCCTCATCTCTTTTCCTGCATCTTTCCAGAATTCTTTTATGTTATCTCCAGCCTTTTTCAGGCTTTGAGAGTCATTCGCGGAGTTTAATTCACTCTCGATCTGCTTTAATCTGCTTTCGAGGTTTCTTATCCTCTCTTGGATTCTGAGTTTTGTCTCTTCACCAAAGTTGTATGTATCTATTCTACTTTGCAATCTTTCAAGCCATGAATAGCAGTTTTCAGTCCATTTTTGCATCTTTTCTTTTGTTTCGTTGAATATTCTATCTCTTAATCTATCTCTCTCCCTCAAAGTATCTCCAGCACCTTTTTCATCGTTATCGTTTGTTTTACCCTGCGATCCTCCCTTCTGTTCCCCTACGAACTTCCAAACCACTGGACCTTTCTCGGAAATTTTATCCGAAGCTTCCACCGAGCCTATCAACACCAGTAGTACAAACACCAAAGCAGTGTACTTCCATCTCATGCAACTCACCTCAGTTATAGACTCCGCAACCTTAAATATAAAGAAAGTTTTTAGTCAAGTTTTTGTAGAAATTTAAAATGACTCCTAAAGCTTTAGAAAACTTTAAAAAAATTAAAAAACGTTCAATCAAAAGCTACACCCTTAAAAAGGAGAATTTAATTGTAAAGATGACACCTCACCTTTCGATTTCCTAGCTCGATCAACTTCAGCTTATCACTTTTACAGATCTTAACTCAAGCAGAGTTCCAATTGTTGCAGATATCGAGACGATTACTAAACTTAAGCATATGTCTATGCTCAAAGTTTCAAAACTTTTGAAAAAAGTCTTCCAAGATAGTCTTTAACAAACGGGTTTTCAAAATTTGGAGCTACAAGAACTCTTTCAAAATCATCTATTTTTTAATTCATTTGGGAGATTTAAGCTCAGGAGTAGAATAAATGCAATGAGAAAAAGATAGATCTTATTCATATTCTTACCCTTTGGCTCTGGGATTCTATAGGACAAATCCACAAGTAGGTTCGTAATAGCAAATAACAGAGCTATGAAGGTTAAAAATCCATGAATTATCGTTAAACCTCTATAGTTCAGAGCATCTAAAAGTAATTTTCAATGCTGGGCCAGCTAAAAATGGTTTCAGTTATAACAACTCCGCTCATTAGGTTTGCGAATTGAAGTCATGCGAGAGCTATAACTGGGATCTTTGAATTTCTCAATACATGTTCTCTGACGATCGCAACTTCTTTCAGCTCCTTTGATATAGCAATATTCACATATTCTTTTTTATTTCTCCCAAGGTAGAAGATCTCCAACACTGCAAGGCCATGGATCAGAGCTGTGTACATAGTCTTCAACAATTGTTATCGAATATTCGTAGCCATACACTGCTGAGATTGTAAGGAGCACGGAAATAACCAATATTGTCGAGCTCCACCGCTCCATGGAAAAAATATGGCAAAATTTTGAAAAAACTGCCGAAATTGTTAGAAAGCCTTCTAAAAGTTTCGTAAAATTTTTATAGAGGATTTCAAAGTTTACAAAAATGCTGGAAGAGAGATACCACTGGAGGAGACAAAAATACTCCTCAACAGAAAGAGGTCCAGTATTTTGAGACTTTTAAACAACAGGAAATACAACGCTTCAGAGCTTGCAAAGACCTTGAATTTGTCCATTCCGATGTTATATCATCTCTCACTTCTTGAAACTCATGATTACATAAAAAGGGTTGACACAGGAAAGAAATGGGTTTACTATGAGTTAACCGAAAAGGGTTCAAAGATTATGTTAAAACTTCTAAAATCGCTACTGGCGATGTTTTTGGCAGTAACGGTGATCTTTTTAGCATTCTTAGCGAGAAAAAGTAGTCAGGGAGCATTGGGAGCTGAAAAGAGTATAACAGTTTTATCTTAGCGGCATTTGTTCTGTTAGTCGCGTCGTATTTAATTTGGAAGCTTGTTAGAGCTTAAGAGTTTCCCAAATAAAATAATACTTATTGCTTTTGAAAACTGCTCTCCGCTCTTTAGCCTCATTCAAAAGTTGCTATTTACTATTTTTTCCTCAACCTGCTGTAGAAACCAAAGACCGCTGAAATGCCAAGAGCTACTGCAAAACTTCGTAGTATCTCGAGTAATTCCAGATGACCATCGATGTAGCTCAGAGTTAAGCCTAAAGAAAAAGCTGCAATAAAAAATATGAGAACGTATTTTCCATTCATGCTCTCGCAATTCAAGATAAACAAAAGCAATATAAGTTTTTTGCTACTTGTAGAAATAAAAATTCCAACTAGAAATACAGCTCTACAATTCAGTAACACTTTTAAGTTCGAAAAATCGAAAATTCAAGAGAGACTTTTACGATATAGGAGTAAAATTGAAAGAAGCATTTAAACACCACTCTGTTTTTTAACCTCTCCTTTTTCTATTTTCAGCTTCTTAGCAAATTTCCAGAAATCGTAAGTTCTTTCGCTCGCGATTGTGACTCCGTTCAATTTTGTTAGCAAGCTTTTTACGATTTCGCCATAAGTTTCGATGTCTATGCCAAGAAGCGGATCGTCGAGTATATTCACTTTTCTCGCAGTTCCGTATGCTGAAATTAGCTGAACTAATCTCCTTTGACCCTGTGAAAGATTAGAAATATTTGCATTGATTAACTAGCCCAAATCGAACTGATTGAGAAATTCTTTTACTTTTTCAATTGTTCTTCTTAGTTCCAAACCATAAAACGAGAACACAAAACCCAAATAATCCTTTGTCTTTAAAAATTCAGGAGGATTTATTTTCTCTGATAGATAGAATAAATTTTTTAATATCCTTCTTTCTCGATATATGTCTCTTCCGCAAAAATATACTTTTCCTTTAATTGGTCTTAAAAGCCCTGAAATCGTTTTTAAGATCGTTGTTTTACCCGAACCATTTGGACCGTAAATTAGATAAATGCCCTCATTGAAACACAGGTTCAACTCTTTTGTAACTGCAAATTTTCCGTAACCACAAATCAATTCTTTCGTATCTATCATTTTTCTCTTCACCTCTCATTTAGCACAAAATTTGCAAAGTCTGGTGGAAGCAATAGTAAATGGAGTATAAAAGGAGAGGATATCCATATATCACCCGTAAGTTCGTAAAGTAGAGCACCGAGTAGAAAAGTAAATATAGGAGCATTTATCGATACAAGCAATCGCTTTTTATCGTTTTTTTCAGATACAACTTCGATGAAAAAGATTGAGAACTTCAATTTAGGTTTATTCGAAGAAATTATATGAATAGATTCATGAATAATTATTGATATTAATAAAGAAATGATAAATAATTCAAACTTTATCCACAGTTCCGGATATAGAAAAATTAGAGGAAAAATAGAGCACTGGAGGAGCAAAAAAATACGACATCTTATAGCCAATCCAAATAGTTCAAGCAATTTTAAGCGATTCTCCATTTCAGATCCCTCCACAGGAAGCTCAACTTAACATCTACATCGTATGCCAAAATAAGATAGATCAATAGAAAGATGTCCAGAAAAATTGAGAAGTTCATAACTAAAATAAAGAAAATGAATAGCGATAAAACCAGTTTGGAACTTTGAGTAGTGGTGGGAATTAACAGATTAGCAAAAACTGCAGTAAGACAGCAGTGAATCATGAATAGTGCGTCGACGTACATAACTCCTCTCAAAGTTAAAGCGAAATAACTCGGAATAACAAAAGCTATTGCCACGGATAGAGCGGTTGTAATTGTGATAACTCTTCTTCTCATAAATGTTCCGCCACACAAGTATCTGAGATCACTGAGGTGATAATCTGCACTCCTCGAAAAAGCTAGGCTCATAAAAGGTAAAAGTATCAGAAGCAGCTGTGAGGATGTCAAGAGAAGAATACTGAGAGGATTCGAAAAGTCTGGGTTGATTATTCCTGCACCAAACACGGTGAGATAACCACTAAAAGAAGTGGGCGAAGAAATTGCATATAGGATGAGGAAAGTGGATATCAGGAGAGCATGCCGATAGAAGACCGACAATCCACCTAAGAAGATCGGTCTAATATTCGCCGACAGTATAATTAACAACACAGCCAGCGGGAGAAAAGTGAAAATAAGAGTTGTCGTTTCTTGGTATAGTGACATGTAATGGAGTGAAAGATAAATTGCAAGCGGTAAAAGCGAGAAAAATCTTGGTCCATGGGAGATTGATAAAGAAATGGAATAAAGAGACAGTGTTGCAATAACTAATTTAATCAAATCTCCTGTTATAAAAATAAGAAGCAAAATTGGAACTGCGGGGAATAAGTTTAGAAAAGCTATGAGAGATACCACATCCATGGTCTTTGGGAAACATAGATTAAATATACTGAAAATATTTAAATTATATATCAAAATAGAGGTTAGGCATATTAGACAAAAAAGATTATAATCGATGAAATATTTGACTTCAGACATCGATGCACTTACATTGGGATATAGAAAAGCCATGAGAAGAGATAAAGCTAAGATCGTAACAAATCCTAAGTCTTTAATTACTCTTTTTAAATAAAGTCTAAAAATAAAAAATAAATTTAAGATCATATACAAACGCAGCTTATCTTAACTTCTATTATATTTCGCCACACTATACCGCATTCCTGAACTTTTCCAGAACCGCATACCAAAGTAGCGCAAGCACCGCATGCACCACCGTATAGGGCAAGAGCAGCTACTGCTATTACTATTATAACAACCACTACGCCATAGTAGTAATATTTTTCCCTGTCGGTCTTTTGCAATACCAAATGATAAAAGACAGCCATTATTGTAGAGAGAACTATTACAACTAATGGCTCAACGAAGTAAGTTCTCCCGCCACTGCTCTCTATATACGAGACCCAAGGCAGCGTTATGCCTTTGGAAGTAAGATATATACTAACAATACTTAACGCTGGAATCAAGATCGCTGCAAAAAATATTAGGCGAATCAGACTTTTGATCCCCTTTTTCTTTACCATGCTCTCACTAAGCTATGTTGCATGCTACTAATATATAATAATTTCACTACTTGCTGACATATATGTAAAGAGAAGTTTTTGATTTGGAATAAAATTCTGTAGCTTAGTAACACTTTTTACACTCTTTAAATCTAAAACAAACCTCACGTCAAAAGATTTATAACTCACGGAAAAAAATAATAAGGATGTTTGACGAAGAAGAGTTCAAGAGATGGAAAAAACAGGCGGAACAGACGCTTAAAAGTGCTGAAAGAGATAAAAATGCTGGAGATTATTCTTGGGGATGTTTTAAAGCTCATCAGTCTGCAGAATTCGCAATTAAGGGCTTGCTTTATGGACTTGGAATAATGGTCTATGGTCAATCGCTCAAAAAGTTGCTCGAAACACTTTCTCAGCGAATTAAAGTTCCAGAGGAGATTGCAAGGAAAGCAAAAATCCTTGACAGGCACTATATTCCAACAAGATATCCAGACGCCCACGTTGAAGGTTCTCCTTTTGAATTTTACGATGAAGAGGATGCAGAAGAGGCTTTAAAATCCGCTGAAAAAATTTTGGAATTCGTTAAAGGCGTTGCTTATGATTCCCTACGAGAAAGAGATTAGAATTTACCTTGAAGCCCTGAAAATTCTTGAACCGAAGCTTGTAATCTTTTTCGGCTCAATAGCGAAGAAAAAATTCGGCGTTGGGAGTGATGTGGACTTGCTCGTCGTTTCAGATAAATTGCCTGAGAACTTCAAAGAGAGGATGAAGTTGTTATATGAGCTTGACAAAACCAATGCCCCTCTGGATGTAAAGGCTTACAAAAGCGAGGAAGTAAAGAAGATGCTTATAAAAGGAAATCCGACGATTCTCGATGCGTTGGAAGATGGAATAATCTTGTTTGCTGAAAAGGATTTCCTTGAAGAGCTGATGGAGCTTTATGAGGCTGAGAAAAGGAGATTTAGGCGCTTTGAGAGGGGTTGGATTAGAGTAGGTTGATTTTCTGCAAATTTAAAGAATAATCCTCAGTTTCTGAATTTCTTAAAAGCAAGAAAAGCAAGGAATGGAACCAGAACAAAAGTTGCACCCTGCTTTTAGCTCTTTCAGAGCCTGATTTTAAATCTATAGATACCTTTTTAGGGGATTCAATGTTGTGACCATTTTTGGAGCACTAAAATAATGAGGAAAAAGTAGATGAGAATTGAACTAATTGCGACAGCTGGAATTCTTTCGGAAAATAGCATTGGATTGATGAAGTTTAGGAGTAGCACTATAGAAGAGGCTCCGAAGAAGTAATAGACTGAGATCGTCAGTTTTGATAACGCCTTTGTCTTCTCTATTAAGTATTTCAAAGAGCTGAGAAGAATGTTTAGGAGAGATGCAAAGACCAAAAGATCCTGATATTTCGAGATGTTATAAAAAAGCTTAATTTTTTCCTTTTCAGGTTCATCAATCAAAGCCAGAGAGAGCAAGAGAGAGAAGAGACCAATTGTTGTAACCTTTATCCAATACCCTGAAAAACCTTTTGGTAACTGCTTTTTGACGAATATATAGTAAGTGAAGAAAACGAGAACAAGTGGATAAATCGAAATCTGGATTAATGGGATCATAAAACCAAGGAAAGCAAACAGGAACTTAAATGCGACCACTGGACTGCCAAACTCCAAGATTGAGCCAGAGAGAATTATGGCCATTGTAGGAAATCCGATGATTGTGTAAACGAAAATGTTAAACAGTTTCCGCTCCTTCTCAACAAAATTGGCAAAATCTCTATCCCCTACTCCTAAGAATCGCCATAAGATTTTAAGAATTTCACTTTTTTCATATCCGTATAACTTAAAGATCGCAAATAGAAAAACGAGCTCGGAGGCATAGATGGCTAAAGAAACAGCAGAAGCTAACAAAATTCTATCTTGAGTGAGATTTTCTTTTTCAACAAAAAAGAATGGTAACAAAAACGAACCGATGTAGAGGAGTGCCAGCAGAATGAGATTTCTTTTCTCTATTTCCATAGCTATCCTCTTTCAAAGATTAAAAAATTTTTAGGTAAATGTGTCAACCAAAGCACAAAACTGTGGGCAAAAATTTGGTTCTATTGCTTTTTGGCATAGTGATACTGCAAAACTCGCAAATTTTGAACAAATTCCGTAAAAAAACGAGGAGCATTCTGCGATATGACTTCAATAACGTTTCTACTGTCTCAATTCCCCGTAAATTATGCGAGGAGAAAATTTCTGGATAGCTACAATCCTTCGAACACACCTATTATCGCAGTATAAAAATTAGTTTAAATTAGAGTTGTCTTAAGGATATAAAGGTAAGGGCTCGTCAACGCGAGCGAAAAGAGAAGTATTAAAAACCTTGACTGAATTTTTATATAAACATATGATACGATGCCCATAGAAATAGCTGAAATAGCGGTAATAAAATAGAATTCGGACATCTCTGTTAAATTCAACATTAAGACTGTTGAGCCAGCTATAATCCATCCTTTTGGATGAATACCAAAACAAATGTCTTTTTTATCGCTTAAGGACCCTTTTCCAGCAAAATAAATTGCAGGAATTAAAAAATTTGCTATAAGAATGCCGTAAACAACTCCTCTTATTATCCCACCAAGGAAAACTTTAACTCCCTCCTCGCCATAAGCGATTACGGACAAAACTGCTAAGCAATAGAAAAATACGCTACCAGAAATTATAGATAGCAGATAATACCCCAAATCATATTCTTTTTGTCTATTTGCTATTTCTTTTTCTTCAATTGATGCAGCAGTTGCTATGAATCTGGGCACGTGTTTGATGTCTGCGATACTGTAGCCAAATTTCATGAGAATGAAGAAAATTCCAAGTATAGAGAAAGCCAAGAAAAAGATCGTAAGATTGAGGATCGTTACCGCCTTAATTTCACTCATTCCATGGATTCTAATAAGTTCATAAGCTTCCCAGATAAGAAGGAGCAGAATAAAAAAGAAAATAAAAACTATTGCAGCCATTCGTCTCTTTCCGCTCACATTTCTTTTTCCCGCTGAGATACTCATAAACCTTACTATCTTGGGCATTGCAAATTTGGGTATTTTTACAAGCTTGTGAACAGATAATTCCACAGACAGGATTGCAATGTTTTCTATGGAGTTCAGTTTTGTTTTAATAAATTATATTTATTTATTATAATTAATATTACTCCGAAGGTTATAATTATCCCGGAAAAATAAAAGACCAAAAAATCCGCCTGAAAAAGCAAAATAGTGATGCCAAAGAGTATAAGGGCAATTCCAAGTGTTAACAATTTTTTAAATTTTTTGAAGATCCCTAAAAGCAGTATAAGAATAAAAATAAATAAAACTATTTTAAAGAGCATAATAAAAACATCATATAGAAAACTATCCACTCTCTCGACTATCACATATTCAGCAAAACCAATTATGATTGCAAAGAATAAAAATATACTATATATTATATGCGAGCATAAATTGTGTATAGTTCTTTCCTTTTCAGTTTTAGTAACAGAAGATTTTGGAATTTTGGAGCATTCTATTAACACTTTTCTGAAGTCTCTTAATCTGTATCCACTTCTACGAAAAGCCCAATAGAGCCATGAAAACGTAAACAAGGATGTAATAAGTGCTCCAAGAATTATTAAGGTAATCTTTGAGCTATCAATTCCATGGAGAGAGATTTCTCTCGACAATTCCTGAGCCGAAAAAATAGCGATGAATAAGGCAAAAAAAGCGATTATAATATAATCTCTCTTTTTCCAAAATTTCTGCAACTTCATATTTTTAGGACTGTAGAAAAATTAAAAAATTTATTGGACGAACGCAAAGGCTCCTGAGCATGCAAATGGACAAATGTGTGTCTGACTTTTCCCTACAGATCTGTGCTAATTCAACGTCGTGAGTTATAATTTAAAATTCCCCGTAGCCTTTTTGGAATATCTTTTGCGATTTTTTCGATTTTTTCAGCTTCTAAAGCCTCTTCCCTCATTCCACAGTGTGCGACATCGTTTCGAAGTCGAGTCAACCAATCCCAAAGTTTTGCAATTTCTTCACTTTTTTGAAATTGGCTAAACCATTCTGGCAAATATCTTTGCTCGCCACGAATTCTTGCAGCTGCATCGCCAAGAACTTTTTCAATCTCCTCTCTGAAATCCCTTTTCAACCAATTCTCAGCACTTTTCTGTAAAGCAACCAAACTAACAATCCATTCCCTCGCAAGAGTTATTGCTTGAATTGTTAGACCTTTCTCCAAGTAATGCTCAATCAGTTCAATTTGTTTCTTTAGGTTCTCACAATTTAAGAGCTCTGGTTCATCATACGCAAACTTTTTTGCCTCTCCTTTTACTTGGTCTAAGATCGCTGCAAAAGGCTTTGCCCATCGCTCGACTTCTTGTCCAACTTTTTCAATAGCCTCGAGTAACTGAGTTGCGGATTTCATAACATCAAGAGGTCTTGAAAAGTGCAAGGCCTTTGAAAATTCACCCAAAATCTTGCCAAAGGACTCAAGCTTTCTCGGTAATTCATCACTTACTTTCTTACGCCAGAGCGTTTTATGGATCTGCTCTAATTTTTCGGAAATTAAAGTCGCATCGCTTCTCCTTAACAAAAACTCTACACCAGTAAGCCAGTCTATTAAATCTAGAAGAGGTGTTAAATCGAATATTGGCACACGATCTCCTGGTTCACGAGCTTCGTAAGCTCCGTAAATTATTTGACGTATAGTAGCATTCTTCGTTCTTCTCAGATAAATTGCCACCGCAAAAACGATGAATGGAATTGATCGGAAAGCATGAGTTATGTCGAACAGAAGCTCATCACCATCTTCGACGATTTTGCTACATTCCTCAAAGATTCTCCAAACTTCATCTTCTTTTTTACCTTCTGGGATACTAACAAACTCAACCAAACTGCCCAAGTTTTTCTTCAGTTCTTCGATGTAACCTCTGCTTTGAATTTCAACGGTTGGTGTAATCAGAACAAATATCTTTTCAGGCTCAAAAATTTTCGCCACTGCTTCCGGAAAAAGATTGGTTTTAAACTCTTTATTTTGCCAGTAATAGATTACAGTATTATATTTACCCGTACCGAGAAAAGATATTGCCTTCATACATCCCAATAGCCATAGTTAGCACTCGTTTTCGCACCAATGCCAAGTTCTCTCAATGCACCTTTAAGCCACTTTTCGGCTGTGAGGAGTAAGTCATTAGCATCATTTGTGCGAGCGGCAATTGCGAACAAGTAATTTATTTCACTTACGGTCAGGAAAAATACTGGCTTTGGCGATTGCCAATCTGACGGCGCTTCTTTGCCCTTAGTGCGATAGTAATCGGGAAAGTGCGGATTCATGATGTCAAGGGTAAATTTTGGTGGCTGGGTTGGCAAAGCGTCCAAAAACACGATTTTACCTGTCTGCTTCGTTGTGCCGAAGATGGCGATAAACTCTTGGTCGTTTTCGCTTTTGCCTTCAATTAATTGCGCATACGCTCTTGCTGCCCCTTTAAGTCCACTTGCAGGGATAATTGGCAAGCCAAAGATGCGATGGAGTGTTATGCTTGTCTCCAAAACATGTGCTGCCCCCAACCCAACGACGAAGCGCCAAGCAGGCTTTGCTTCAAATTGGCGAACTTCAAAGCCTCTTTGCCGATACCAGTGGAGTAGTGCTTTGTGGCGCTGTTTCAGGAAATTTAAAATTTCACGAAGTTTTTGTTGCTGTTCTAACTCAAAAACCTTTTTCCGCTGTTTTGTGTCCTGCGTCAGTTCCCATTTTTCGTTGAGAGTCAAATATTTGTCAAGCCATAAACCGATGTTTTGGCAACGATTGCCACCATCCGCAACTTTAACCGTATCAGATGGCAAGGGCAGGTTTCTTTCCATCACTCTTCACCTTTCGGCAAAATTGCCTCAGCGAAACGCCTGAGCCATTGCAAAAGCGCCAAAGCTTCCATCGTGGCAATGCGATATTGCTGGCTGTTAGCGGAGTTGACGATCCATTCAAGCAGGTCATCGGTTAGTTTCAACTGTTGCTTCAGCCAATTTGAGATGTGTTGATAAAACACTTCATGTTCATCAGAGGGGTCGCCTTTTCCTTTCGCCTTCAAAAAAGCCAGAGTTTGCCCCAAACCATTTGTCAAAATGAGTGATGGGACCTTGCGAGCAAGTGAGCCATATCCCTTTTTCCAGTTTTTGCCTCCTTCTTCGGATTGCAAAGTTTTTAGGCGCCTTTGGAGTTCTTCACGGTTTTTTTCGTTCCTTTCTTCAGCAATCCTCGCCCGCAATCCTTCAATAGCATGGTCAAGACAGTGCTGAATGCACTGCCACGCATATCTCGCCCGTTCCTGTTCCAGTGTCCTCATCATTGATTGCATCATTTTTCACCTCTACAATAGAGCCGAACTTTTACAATTCCCCGTCCAACAGTTTCATCGCCGCCAATTTGTAAGCGGTCAAGTTTCAATTCCGAAAGTAACTTCAGAGCATCGTCAGCATTTGTCAATCCTAAGTTTTTAGCATTTGGTGCTAACGGTTTGCTTACAAAAATCGGCGCATAAAGCAAAGTTTCACTGGGCAAGTGCTCTTCCGTCCAGAGTGCACCTTCGGCAACGGTCTTCTTCTCTTGGTCAAGCCGAATTCGGCTGATGACTTCTGTCGCCATCTGTGTGAAATCTCGGAAGGCATCGTCGGGTAAAATCACAAAGCGCTTCGGCAACCACTCACGCCATTGCTGGTATTCTTCGCTTTTGGGCAGAGCATAGTCCCTGATCCACTCGGCAATCTGTTGTGCTTCCTCGTTTTCTTTTGCGTCAAAAGCAAACTCCTCAAGCACAACTTTGTCCTGAGCCTTGACTTCGCTTCCGTTGACAACCAATGCTTGATTGCTGTTCGCTTGTAGTTGCGGAATTTCCCTAATTTCCCTATCAATTTGCATTCCCGCAGCAGTTGCTTCCCGCTTGAACCTTTCAAGCACGAATGGGCAAGTCGTCCATGCAAAAACACCAACAAGCGAGCGGACAGGGAAGAGTAAAACTCTTGCATCATGCGGACTAACACAACCTGCATATTCGTGTGCCCTTTGAGTTTCCGGACCAAACAACGCCTGAACTTTGTCGTTTGCTTGCGGGTCATTCCGTTGCTCAAGAATGCGCTTTGCTTCAGCCCTCAGCACACCTTTCAGGCTTGAAGCTTGAATTATGGGTAAATTCGTAATTCTTTCCCGTTGGATTGGCAAATCAACGATACTCATACTACTTCCGCTACCCGCATGCAAGGGAGTTTCGCAATATAGAAACAAAATTGCGGCCTTCTCAAACATATTACCACCTCCCAATTAAAACTTTACCAAAACCAATATTTGCCCATGCGTTTTTGCCATTGTTCTGTTGACGCACTTCGTCGGGTGTTTCGGTGAACGCAAAGTTTTCGTCAAGTTTTGGTAGTTCATTAGCTTCAAAAAAGTAAACCGAACCAGCTGAGACGAAGTTGCGAATAGGCTTCGGTTCGTTTCTTGCCATATCAAACCCACCAAACTTCTGCGCTCGCGGAATGGCTGCAGCGATCAGCCGAACAGGTGCACCGAAAATCTTGCTCCAATCACCATCTTTAGGTTGCCAGCCGCCGGAAAACCACGCAGGTGAAATCAGCACGACTTTAAACCGCACAACTCCGGACTGCTTCTCCAACTTCGGCATGTAACTTGTGAAACTCGGCAATGGCTCAACTGCTTCATAAATTGCGCTTCGCCCTTCGCCACCAAATCGCAGAAAACCTTCTTTACTTTGCAAATTCACACCTTCAACCTTTGCCCAAAGCGCCACGCCATATCTCAACCGCACAAAAGTTGCTCGGTAAAGCATCTGCGTTTGCGTTATGCGCTTGCTTCTGTCAATAGCAATGCCGAAGCGGGACTCAAGGGCGAAAAGGGAGTCGTTGTTTACAACTTGCTTCGGCGCTTCGCCTTGCAAATATCTTGCCCATTCGCTTTCTGGAAGCCAGCCTTTTGCTTCTTCTAACCTCCAATTCAAATCCTTCAGTTTGCTCAGAAGTTCGCTCTTCACTTCCGCCCAAAGCAATTGAAGTCTTTCGGGCAAATTCGTTTTGAAAGACAAGTCTGTTTTTGGCTTGAGCAAAATGAACCTCTCCTCAATCCTTTTCATATCATCTTCTACTCTGACTTCCATTAACTCCACGGGCACTGGGATGAGTCTTTCCCACTTATCTTGCCTTTTGCGCGCAAGCATCGGTCCTATCAAACGCAACTTGCCGAAGTTATCGCCATAGCCGACATCTAAGTCAAGCGATTTGAATTGCGTAAAATCAACGCCTTTGTCAACAAGCACTTTGGTCCTGATTGCGCCTTGCAAAGTGAAAGGTGTCGGCGGGAAAATCGTCGCAGCATCGTGGTCTTCTCCCGCCGAAAACGGGCGACCGTCACGAAACAACCAAACATCAACGGGCTTAATAATTAACTCCATCATCTATCACCTACCAACAACTTCTCACACTGTTCCAAGACAAATTTGGCTTTTTCTATCGCATTCTGGGCATCTTCATCGGATTAAAGGGCTTCTGGCTGCACACCGCTTTCTTCGTCACCATACATGCTTAATTCCCTTTCAGCCCTCAAGGTGCGTGAGATGGATGCTAACTTCGGGATATATTGGGCAAATTCTTTCGGAAACATCCCAGCATTTTCCCTAAGCGCCGGTCCTACATCGTGCACTCGTGGAGGCTGAATCCCAACCCACACTAAGGCGCTTTTCAATGCCAACTCTACGGCTTCTTGACTTCGCCTAACAGCCAGATTCCAAAGACCCTTTGTACGCATGTTTATCGCTTCTTCAAGAATAGCCTTTGCCCTTGCAAGCATCAAATTTGCGCCTTCTTTGTTTTTCAAAGTTCCACCACCTCGCCAGGCTTAAGGTCGGGCTTTAAAACCCAATAACGAACTTTGCCTAAATTTCTCCGCTGCGCGCCCAGTTCCTGCAAACGCTTCCTTAAAAGGTTCAACATGCCTTCCAAAAAACCATCACGGTCAAACAATATGACCGCATCTTCCACCATGTCTAAATAAATCCAGCGAAGTTGCCGTGCCTCTTCTTCCGTGAAGGCTAACTCCGAAAGGTTGGCGTAAATGTCTTGTTCCCAAAGCCTTTTCAACTCAGGGTAAAGCCTTTCCCTGATTGGCTCAAGCAACTCGTGACGCTTGAACACTCCATTCGGAAGTTGGCGACAAACGACAAAAAGGTCAATGTCAGAAGTCTCCGTTGCCTCTCCCCTCGCCACAGAACCGAAAAGAGCGATTGACATAAGGTTATCGCCTAAAACCTCGGCAGCAATTTGAACATACTTTTCTGCAAGTTGCCTGAGCCTTTCACTTATGCTCGTAGCCATCACTCACCACCTGCCAAAAACCTCATTAGCGTGATCCACTTCGCCAACTCAAGCAATCCATATTGCGGCTTAGTCAAGTCGTATGGGTCAGCATCTCTTTTCGCATGACAATTCAACGCATCTGCCAGTTGAGCCAGTTGGTGAGCAAGTTCGGGCAAGACTCGTTCCTTCGCTTCTTTTTCACCCTCGCTGTGCCTTCTAAGCAACCTGAGCAATTCAGCCTCTTGAGCCTCAACGGGCAAGTGCACAAGTGCGAATGCTTCTTCCATCAATGCATTTGCAAACCGACTTGACAGTTTCACTTCGCCTTTGCCCTCCATCATCGCTTTGACTTTCAAAAGCAACTCCAGCGTGTCTTTGACACAATGCTTTGGGTAGAAGAACTTAGCACCCATTTGCACGCGTTCGCCAGAGCGCTTTAGCCATCTAACGCAAATTGCGTTGCGACCGTAACGCTCTTTCGCATCTTCCTCCGCTTCTCTCGCCTGCTGCAACGCATCGCGCAATGGATGCAAGCGGTGAGCGATAACGATGCCAACGCTTGCAGTTGCTTTATTTCCCATTGTGAGCAACTTTTTCCCATCCCAATCAATCCATCCAGTCCATCGCCCGCTATCAAACTCAACTTCAATATCGCCGTTAAATTTTCGTTCCGCTTCGCCAGAAAAGAGTGCTCGCAACTTGTAAGCAGCAGACAAGGCTTCAGCAAGGGGCAGAAAGGCGAGCACATCGTCGCCGCCAGCGTAAACAAGTCGGCCATAATGAAGTTCCTCAACGACATAGGGAACACAGTGGAGCGCAAAATTAGTGAGGGCTTGGCTTATCGCAGCATGAAGTGAAGGAGAGATTAAGCGCTTTTGGCTCAAAACTTTTTGCCATTGCTGATCATCCTTCAACTGCTCAAGAGCCTTTGGATGAAGCATTGCTTCAAAATTCGCCAAACCTTCATGCGTCCCACTCAGCCATTTGCCCATCCCATCGCCATCCATGATCAAGATGGCGTAGTAATCGGTTGGATGAGCATCGGCAACTTTGCACAAATCGCTCAATGCCTTTCGCAATTCTTGCAAATCATCTTCATTCAGCTTGACACCATGTGTTCGTTCAAGTCGCTCACGGTCGTAACTTTCCAAGAAAAACCATTCACCATCAAGGCTGACAAATTTCTTTGCATCGTCGCCAATTTTCTCTGCCATTTCAATCAACTTCGGGATATCCATCTCGGTGAAAGCAACTCTCTTGAGCGCAGTTCTTTCAATGGTTGCAATTAAATCCCGCATTTCGCTTTTGGTTTGCTCCCACTTTTCCAGCACAGTTTTCACAAAGGTTGCTGCAGCAACGCTGTCAGTTGAAGGGAAATCGCCCTTTAAGCCAAGTTTGTCTTTGAGCACGAAGGGTAAGACGAAGCGTTTAATGGCACAGATAGCGCAAAGTCTTTCACTGCCATCTTGCTTAACATGCCCAGAGAGTTTCTTCGCAACTTCTTGCCAAAACTTTCTACCTTGCCAATCTCTTTGGTCATGCAGAACTTCTCGCTCCCCGCAAATAGTGCACTTGCCTGCGGGTTCGAAAATTTGCTCAAAGTTACGAGTTGACTTTCGTGCTGCCAAAGCCCTTTCCGACAAATCGTGGCAGGCAGCGTAAACCGTGCCTTGATTGGATGGATAAGCACCTTTGAGTTCAAGCAACTCTTCAAACCGTTCATCGCCTGTCAGTTCCTTGTAAAGCCCAGCAATTTCCTCAGGCGTGTTGTTCCATTCATAAATCGCCCAGTAAATTTCTGAAAACTGCTCAACTTGGCGCTGCCAGATTTTGCTTACTACATTATTGAACTCAGGCGCTTCTTGAGTTAACTGCTTCCAAACTTCATCAGCCAACCGCTTCCATTCGTTGCACACAGCTTTTTCGCATTCCTTTGCCAAATTTTCCGCTTCTTCAGCAGGCACAATTGCGTTGAACTTGTTCGGAAAAGTTGCCAGACGCAAACGGCTGTCATCTGGATCAGCAATTTGCAAATCCTTTTCGCTCAGCCAAAAGTCAACGAGCGGTTGTTCAAGCAACGATGGGTAAATCACATGGTCGGGACCGAGTTTTTCAGCGATGACCTTGATTGCGTGCCAAATAAGGTAAGAGAGCAAGTAACTCCCCATCCAAAGGTCGCGTGTTTTTCTTGCAGTGGCGATGAAACTTTGAACCGGTCCAATGCTAAAAACGAGCGTCGCAGGTTTTGCAATAGCAGCGAAAGCACTTGCGACGCGGTTGTGGTGCAAGAGCGAGTGGTTTGGGACGCGAGTGTCAGCAGGCAGAAGTTCCCAGGGCAAATTTGGCTCATGGCGATGCAGTTCCTCTTCAAAACAGCGCCAGAAAAGCAAAAATCGCTTTTGCGGATCATTGGACTTTTGGCTTAAAGAGCGAACGGCTTCTTCTTGAGCATTGTGGGATTGTTTTGGGGAAGTGATGTTCAAGGGCAAACGTTGCCCCGAGAGCGGATGAATGATGAGCGAATTTATTGGATGAGTCCAGTCAAGGACTTCCACATTCCCAGGGAAATTCGGTCTGTCGGCAGCGGAAGCGATTTTGTCGGCAT
This sequence comes from Archaeoglobales archaeon, assembly GCA_030055525.1. GTDB lineage: Archaea > Halobacteriota > Archaeoglobi > Archaeoglobales > Archaeoglobaceae > WYZ-LMO2. The sequence continues at coordinate 107,615 of JASFYJ010000002.1, forward strand.
TTTTCGCAGCCCTGACCCATGAAGCATCTGGAATTTCCGTTGATGGAACAGGCAAATCCTTAAGCGCAAGTTGCATTAAAACGCTGGCACGATCTTCGTGTCTCGAAATTTGCAATGCTTTATCGGGTGGATCGTGAAGTAAGGCGACTATTTTACGTTGCCAGTAGGCCATTTTTCTGGCACCTCCTTAAAACCAAAAACAACCTCGCCCTCAAAAGCATTAAGGAAGGCAACAAGTTTTCCGCGATCAACACGGCCTAAGCTCGGGTTCATTTTAGACAGCAGAGTCGTCAACACCAACGCGTATTTGCCATTCGTCAATTTTGTGACATGGACATGTATGGGTGATGCCTGTCGTTTCTCCTTACCGCCAGCCCAACCTAAACTGGGATTTCTGTGCTCATGGGCTTTTTCCATTACGAACCTAATCGCTTCCTCCCAACTGCCAAACTCTTTTTTGTAAACTCTGATTTGGGTCCACCAAGGATGAAGTATGGGAAAACTGGGTGTTGAACTCACAGATGCAAATTTGTTACCTGTTATTTTCTCCAACTGCTCCTTTAAACGCGAAGACAATTCTTTGGTCGTGCTGGCTTCCAATTTGGGTAAATCTCCATTGACAATTTGCAAACTTCCAAACCCGCGACGGCTGCGCCTTCCGAGTCCGCCAAGAAGACAAAGCAACTGCAGCGCTTTGGCTGCTTGTTCGAGAGCGCCTTCATCACGACTTAGCAAGGTAAGGGTGAAGTTCTGGTCTGGAATAAAGCCCTTGAAGGTGAACTTTTTTGATTCTTTTCTGTGTGGAAGTGGGTCAAATTCACCAGAATCTGGTCTGCAGAGATGCCGAACCCTCACAATCACAGGCGAAGCATGTTCAGTGCTACCGAAAACTGCACTTTCGTGCTTGAAAATTTCCTGCGGATTATTGCCTAAAACGCCCCCAAGAAGAGCTCGGAGCCAAAACCTCATCACTCCACGAAACGATGGAGCACGAAGCTCTGGTTCTCTTTGATTTGCACCGGCCAAGAATAGAGGTGTTACTGTTTCAAGTTCCGCTCTCATCAGACCATTTTTAGTAATCAACAATTTAAAGTTTGCGATAAAATATTCAAGTCGATTCACAAGTTATAGCAGCTTTAACATGAGAAGCCAGCAATATTCTCCTGCGTCTGCGATAATCTTGTCTCTAAAAAACTCTAAAAAACATATAACAACTGTACAGAAAATTTATAAATGATAGAATGAATAAAAAAAGAATAATGTAATCCCAAAGAGAGTCGATTGGCAAATTTATTGCGAGGAGTATTAAAAAGACCAAAAGAGTTAAAATTGAAGATATCAGTCTTCTTTTCTCCTCCATTAAATCACCATAATTTGAAACTATAAATGGGTTACAGATATCCAAGACAACGAGCACAATCTGTACAGGAGATTACAGGAGATTACAGAACCGGCAAAGCTCAGAATTGTACCTATGTTGGCTATTATACAGTAAGTTACCAAACAGAGGGCACAAGTCCATGCTGTAAACACTGCTATACACGGAGCAAAACAAGGCCAGCAGTTGTATATAACTGCTCCCGTAGCTATAACGCAACCCAAACAAGACCATGCACACTGTGTTTGATCAAAAACGATAGCGCTCCCTTTCCCCTCAACATTAAACTCAGCCAAATTCCTCTCAACCGCTCTGCCCAAATAGCCCAGCTCAAGCTTAGCCTTATTCCAAATCCAAGAAGTCTCATCTTGCTTTCTTATCTCATTCAGCACTTCAGCAAGAATTCTGTAGTGCTCAGAGAGCTTGGCTTTGCTTTTGATCTCGATGACATCAGCGAATGGAGCGAACTTCTTTTCATCCTTAGGAGCTACATTAACAGCGGTTACAAAGTAATTCTCGCCTTCAACTTGTATCATTCTTGTCACCAAGCTCATATTATAGCTAGCGGTTTCGGCGAAGTAGCTAAGCACTTTGAAATCGAAGCTCGCTGTTGCGTTGTAAACTTTTACTTCGCTGAAATTTAGCTTCTTGCCATTGTTTGAGTAATTGTAGATCTCTTTGATCTCCACTTGGTAATCAAATGCTAAGCAGCTTTGATCTTGGCAAGAGCTTTCGCTACTTCTTTTCTCTATCATTTCAATCACTTCCTAATCCGCAGCAATTTTTTACTTACAACTTTAAAAATAGCAAATATTACAAGCAAGAGTCCGATTAGGAAAATCGTCCCAAATAAGAACATGACTGGCTTTGCAAAACACGGAGCAATTGTTGCTGAAATTAGCAAGTAGATAAGTAAAAATATTAGCAAATAATAGATTACATTATTATTCCTTATCTTCATGATACTGTCACCGTAAAGCTATCTGAGGATACATCACCCCAACCGATGATAGCATCCACAACCGCAGTTCCGGCTTCAAATTTGAATTTTCCAGAGTTAGTGTATGTAACGTCAAGCACAACCTGTTTTTTGTATCCAGAAAGATGAACCGCTTGCCAGAAAAGAAGTTCCCCTTTGCCGCAAACAACGCCATACTCTGGGACTGGATAACATCCATTTGTCTCTGTCAGGTGAATCTTAGCTATTAGCTGTGGACCATCAAGAACTCCATTATAAGTAACACCTTGTGGAATTATGATGAAGTAGGAGGTATACCCTATTGTTACACCTCCATTATCGACGAATAAAGTAACTATTCCATTCTCGCCTTTTCTATAGCTATATTTGTCAGGATATATGTCTAAATAAGCGTCTGGAGGAATTGGAACACTCAGTCGATAAGTTCTTTCTCCAAGGTTCTCAATTGGATTGTAATTTGAGACTCCACTCCAAATTTCCAAATTCCTGCTATTCAAAATCTTGATGATGTATGTGCTATTTGTATGGGGAAGGACTAAGATCCTGTATTTTTGACCTTTGATCTCTGTTTCAGCAATCCATTCGCTTAAGCTTTTGTTCACTTCTGTAATGTTCAAAATCGCCTTTCCATTCTTTGCAATTTCAACTTCCACAATTCTCTTCAGCGTTATGTCGGTGCAACTGTTTTCACTATCTACTTCAGCCTTTTTTGCCATCACTGGCGTCGCTAAATTGCAAAGCATGACCAAAACCAGAAACAGGCTTATTATTTTCTTAGCCATTGCCATGCTCTCACTAAGCTATGTTGTGTGCTACTAATATATAAGTATTTCGCTACTTGCTGACATATATGTAAAAAGAGGTTTTTGATTTGGAATAAAATTTTGAATTTTAGTAACACTTTTTAAGCTTAAAAAATACAAAATACTAAAATAATTCGGGGCTAAAATTGCTGAAATTCTGCGTTTAGAAATGGGATCAAAAAATTGAGTTGAATCTGTAATCCTAACAAGAGAATACTCCTCTCTTAGAGATGCCCAAAAAGCAATTGAAGATTAGAAAAATTGTTGAAAAGAAATTCCACCCGCTATTAATTCGCTCAGCAGGCTAATTTCGCTCTTTGAGATTTTTGCAAGCAATATGATGTCTCCATCGAGTTTAGAATATACACAAATCTCTCCTTTTTCAGCTATAAATCCATCTTGGAATTCCTGAATTGAATAATTTTGCTTTCTGAGCCGTTCTCGGAATTCAAAATAGGATTCATTAGCATTCGAATGGCAGAACTTGAATAAGTTTTTAATACATTCTACACACCCCAAACGTCCCCCTCCAAAGTAAAAAGTCGCGATTTTTAGAGATTTATTTGTAAAGGCAGCAGAATATTGTCCACTAAAACATTCTGGTGCATCAAAATCCCAGATCGATTTTTCAGCTCCCGTAGTGTTAACATTTCTGATCAGATACATGTATGCGAACTGATCCGGATTCTCTCCAATTGTAGATAGATCAGCTATGAGACAAAAAGAAAAGAACATGGAAAGCAAAAAGGGGACTATGTAGATTACGCTTTTCTCTTTTATAAACCACATAAAAAAGAGAATTATAGGTATTAGAATTTGAGAGAGGGATACAACAGCAGGATTAAGAGGCAGCGAAAGGAGATCGAAAATAAAAATTGTTAATACAAAAATTAGAAGCGGAGTTAGACCAAACAAAAAGGAAATAAGCAATTTTATTTTCATTTAAACCACTGGTCTGACCCAAGTCGCGGAAACGAACCACCAGTTTCCGAAAGCCAAGTAGTGGACATTAGTGTCCCAAGTATCATATAGCAACAAGAATTTCTCGTTATTAGTGCCTATAGCGTAACCGATTACTGTGACTGCGTGATTTCCATACGGAATTGTCCATCCGCTCCCATTCCCCCCATTCCACATACTCAACACAAAGGGTCTACTTTGGTTTATCTCTCCTGTAATTTCGCTCCAACTTGGCTGAGGTAGCCACCTGTTTGAAGCCCAAGAGCTATACCCTCTCTTATTAAGAACGTTGTTAATGCCATCATCTATCAGATACCACCACGTAGCTCCGCTGTTGTCTGTCCCCATCTCTATGTGCAGTTCCTCTGTTAAATCTCTGTGTTCATTTACTGGATCGTCGAAACTATTTCCGCTGAGGTCTGAAGGTTCAAAATACCAAGAGTCAGGTAAATTTATATTAACATATTCCCTATACCCCCAATATTCCAAAACCATTGCTGCAGCAGTAGGAGCGCATCCGTCATCCCAATAAAATGCTGGAACACCATAAATTCTCCTTTCATAATAAGAGAATTTTTGATTTGCTGAGCCTTCATAAGCCTTCCAGATTTTCTCCGCCTCTAAAGTTCGGTTCTCAAACTCTTTTTTTATTTTCTCATCCGACAAAGCTTTTTTAAGCTCACTTTGAAGGGCGTTAAAGTCAACCTCTCTTCCAAAAAGGTCATAGTATCTCTTTTCTTTCTTGAATATGTAAATTGTTCCACCAAGATAATACACTTTGTCAGCGTGTATTCCTGCCTCTTTAGCAACCATTATTGGAGATTTTCCTCTCGAGAATTCAAGAATTGGATAATTCGTCTTCTTTGCTGAAACTACCACATATCCAGAATAATTCCCGTTCTTTGTCAGCTCAAATAGGTATGCATTTAACTCCCCGTTGAAGTCGTGAAGTTCAGAAATTTTTCCTATTTCTGCCTTATCCCACTCTTTAAATTCTTCAATTTCGGAGATTTTTTGAATGAATTTTATTACAACTTTGGTGCTTTGATTAGCTTCGTTAGCTATCACTGACATTGAAGTGCTAACAACCATAACTAAAACCAGAAACAGGCTTATTATTTTCTTGGCTATTGTCATGCTCTCACCAAACTATGCTAACCCTTATAGTATATAATTTTTGCTACTTGCTGACATATATGTAAAGAGAAGTTTTTGATTTTAGATAAAATTTTGTATCCTAATAACACTTTTTAAGCTCGAGGCTTTCTAAGGTTAAAGAGTATAAAATGATCACTAAACCCGAACTTCTTGAGCTAACAATAAGCAATATTAAAAATTTCTGAATCGAGAGCATATTTTAAATTGAGAAGAACAACGCGTAGCCGAGAACGATTGGCATTGGAAGAAAAACTAAGAATGCTTTTATTTTCCTGAAAACAAAACAGAAAGCAGAGGGGATTAAGGAGAATTCGAGATAAATTGTAACCAATAGTATAAACCGAAGTTCTGCTGGTAAATTATGAGCAAAACCAACCGACTCTGCTCTTCCAGTCGGGAGCAGAAAAAGAATTGCCAGTCCGGCAGAGATCAGAAACCAGAAGTAGAAGGCAAAGATTTCCCTTCTGCTTACTCCCGCAGAGAGCAAAAAAGAGCTTGCAAAGATGGCTGGAAAGACTATGAGAGTTATGGGTAGCAAAGACGCTAAGATACTTACAAGATCTATCTCTTTCACCAAATAGAGCAATGCTGAGCCCAGAAGGAGATTAGCAATGAGCCCAGCAATAAAAATTCCCAAAATTGTTGTCTTTTTTGAAAAGAAGCTTTGGAATCTAAGCATAATCGCGGGAACTATTGCGAGGAGTAGAATTAAACCGAGAAAGGACAGGCTTGGAATGAATTTAAGCCCAACTGCGACCAAAAGAACTGCAAGGAAAAAGATTAGGACGTTCAGATTCTCCCGCATTAAGATCACCTCACGTATTTAATCACTCCGAGGGATATTTGGCTGTTTCGCAAACAGCTCAGAATAAGGCTTATTTTCTCAAGGATAGCCATGCTTTCACCTAACTAAGCATAGATTTACAGAATATAAGAATTTCGCTCCTTGCTGACATATTTACTTTAAGTCCTATTTGCCTTTAAGCTGTTCAAATGTTCTTCGCCACTCAAAAAAAGTAGGGTTAGAAGCGAGGCAAAGATTGGGAGCCATAGCATTGTAGAGAAAACGAAGGCAAAGCTGTTCATGAAACCTTCAACCATTCCAATCAGTGGAACTGGTTTGCCCTGAACCGCTAAATAGAACAACAAATTCATCGTGCCTGGATCGGGTATCTGGTTGCCGTAGCTTGGAATCCAGTCCTTCATTCTGTTTGTAAGCAAAACGCCACCAACCGCAACACCCATCGCCTGAGCTAAGGTATTCATCGATCTTAGCGTTCCATTTGCCACTCCCGCCTTTTCTATTGGAATCGAAGCCATCAAAACGTTTAATGTCGGAGATATAAGCAATCCATTGCCTATTCCGAGAGGTATGAGCATAACAAAGAATTCCCAGTAGGTAACTTCGATCCTTACATCCATCAGGTTGAACATGCCGAAAGCGAAGAGCAGAGGACCGAGACACATGAGATATTTTGGATTCATCTTGTCACTAAGCCTTCCCGCAATTGGAGACACTATTGTGTTCATAATTGGCATTGCGATCATCCAGTAGCCCGCCTGTTCTGCACTTAGAGATTTTATTCCCTGAAGGAAGTATGGAATTAGAAAGATTGAGGCTGACATTCCAAAAAATAAAATTGACGACGCCAAGCACCCTACTGTGAAATTACGAACTCTAAATAAGCTCAAATCGAGCAAAGGATATTCATAGGTTATTTCTCTGAAAACGAATGCTATTAAGTATGGAATCGAAATCACAAAGCATGCTAAGGTTTTTTCATCACTCCATCCCCAGTTCTGCCCCTCTATGATGCCCAAAGTCAGTGAACCCAAGCCGATGGCGAGCAAAAAAGTTCCGAGATAGTCTATTGGCATTTTCTCTCTCGCCCCAAGCTTTGGAATTGTGAACCAGCCCGCAATTGTAGAGATTATTCCGATTGGGACGTTTATATAAAAAACCCAGTGCCAGCTCAAATGCGTAGTGAGCCAACCACCTATTATTGGACCAAGAGTAAAGCTTGATGCCATCAGAATGCCATTTAAGCCCATTACTGTTCCCCTTTTTCCCGCTGGGAAAAGTTCAGTTGCTATTGCCAATGTATTTGCGCTCAAAATCGTTCCTCCGACTGCCTGAATTATGCGGAAAAAGATTAGTGACTCTATGTTCCACGATTGCGCACAGAGAAAACTGCTTGCTGTGAATATGACCATGCCGAGAATGAAAAGCCTATCTCGCCTATACATGTCTCCAAGCCTGCCAGTGAGCACAAGCAACACAACCATCGTTAGCGTGTAGGAATTCAGAATCCACTGCAAATCCGACATCTTTGCGTTGAAATCCTCTGCAATTCTTGGTAAGGCTACATTAAGAACGCTGACATCGAGCAAAACCATGAATAGACCGAAGCTTACAGGTAAGAAGGCTATCCAGCTCTTTAACAAGCTTTCTTGCTGGTTCATGCTTTCCTTCTTTTTCTCGCAAACCTTACAATTGCAATTATTGCAAAGGAGATTAGGGCTAAAGTGGTGATTGTGACGAAATTAAGCAGAGGTCCCTCTTTGACTTCGATTGAAACCGTTATTGGATTTGACTTCTGCTTGTAGCCATCTTCATTCTCAAAGCCCAAAGTAATCGTTGCGGGATAAAATCCAATTCCAGCATCCTTGCTTGCCTCAATCCTGAACTTAGCTACAGCGGTATCTCCTGGATTCATAGTCCCAACAAAGTAAACTCCCGGCTGAGATACACCAATCATGCTCGCAATCGAGCTCACTCCAGCAACGCTGAGAGGTGGTGAAACCTGCAATTCAACAACAGCATTCTTTGCAACAGCACTCCCAGAATTCTTTATCTTAACCGCTATCTCTCCAGTTGAATCTGGATAAAGCTCCCCATCTACGCTGAGGACTTCAAAGGCTGAAAATTTCGGTGCGACGAAAACGGGAACCTCGATTATGCTTAGTAGATCTTCAGCATTTCCAATTTTATACTTTGCGAGAATATAAAGCCTGTAATAACCACCAAGAGCGTCTTCAGAAACTGAAAGCCTGAACTTAGCCTCTCCAACATCATTTGGGTTCAACTTCTGCAGATAAGAGCTTTGACTAAGAGTGGTTATAAAAGAGGGGACAAAAATATAGAGTTCCACGGATTCCAAGGCATAATCAATCTTATTTTTAAGCGAAACCCTCAAATCCCCCTTTAAACCAACCCCAAGCTGGGATTCAACCTTTTCAATGCCTATAAGCGACGGGCTCACTTCTACTTCAACGAATTCCTGAGGTGTAGCAACTTCGCTTCCAAGTTCGTTCCTGTATTTCAGCAAAAAGCTTCCCCGATAGCTCCCAGCGGGAGCCATGGATTTTACATAGAACAACGCAATCTTCTTTTCTCCTTTTTTGATATTGCCTATATAAGGCGTGTTTTCTGGCTGAAGAGCTTGATTATCAAATGAGAGTATTGCAACCACATTTTGAAGGTCTTCCTGACTTTCGAATTCAACGCTCACAACTCCTCTTGAAGCCATAGTCACGAATTGTGTTGAACTTTGCGACTGAGTTTGCATCAGGCTGGAAAGCAAGCTTGATTGACCAATGGAAACCGCTTGAGTAGCTTGGGAGCTTTGAATGGATTTTGCTGGAGTTAAAAAGCTTTCAACTTTCGATACCGAGAAAACCTTTCCCTTTTCAACCGCTAAACCAATTTGCTTTGAAATCGCAATCTGCCCAGAATTTGTGCTGAATTTTAATGTCAGCGATGCGGGATAATCTTGGCTTAAAGCTTTATCGCTCACAAAGACTTTAAAAGATACCGAGATCTTTTCGCCTGCTTTTAGCTCACTTATGTAAGTTGAAATCGCATCTGGATTTGGCAGAATCGGAGCGGAGACGTTCAAGAATACTACTGCATCTTTTATATCCTTTTCACCGACATTCTCTATGACTAAATCAACCTTTCCTTCTCTTCCAGCTTTTAATGGACCGCTTACAACCTTAGCACTGAAATCGTAGTCTTTCTTTGCGATTTTGATTTTAAAGTATTCCGTGACCTTTTGAGCTCCTGAATAGCTTAGAAGGTAATTTGAGCCTACTGCGGATAGGGAAACCTTTGTATAACTTATTTCAACTGGAATCGAGTATTCACCAAGCGGGGCATTTTCATCAATCTTAACTCTAAAAGTGGCGCTTGCAGTTCTTCCAGCTGGAAGGTCTCCGATTATTTGTGCGTTAGCTGTTTCAACGCTTATTGGATAACCTCCTTCAAGCTCAACCCTCACGTCTTTGGCTGTTGTCAGTAAGGTTAGCAGTTGCGAAGTGTTCTCGTTTGCAGGAAAGTCGGTTATTTTGGCTTCATTTTCTATCAAAAGGGTTAAGGCAGTATCGTCGCCAAGATAAAGCTTTCCATCTCCAGCAACTGAAACTTGAAAATCTATTTGAGGTTCAATTGCATAGGTTATAGGTATCGTTAAAATGAAAGCTATTAGAACGAGAACTATATACTTACTATATCCTACAGATATTTTTATCTGATTCAACTTTCCACCTCTTTTTGTTTTATTTTTAGACTCGAATTCAGATTATAACGGTTTTGGACATCTTCTTGTTACGTCGGAGATAAAAAATTTTGAAATGCGGGGGGAGGGATTCGAACCCCCGAACCCCTACGGGACTGGACCCTAAATCCAGCGCCTTTGTCCACTCGGCAACCCCCGCTTGCAGTAAGTTGAGCAATCGTTTTATGTGCTTTTTGGTGTTGAAGTATCTTTTGGTAAGATATTTAGGTTGGGAGTGCTGTGGCAAAATTATGATCGAGGTTGGAGAAAAAATGTTAAAGAGAGCAAATTTTTGCAAGGAGAAATGTCCCATCTGTACAAGAGGAAGAAAGGGTAACAAGATTGCGAGAGGATTTACAAAACATTTTTGTCGAAAAGTTTGTCCCTACTGCAAAGCTTATGAACAGATTTTCAAAAAGAAGGCCTACGAGTAACCAAATTTTTCCGGAATAATAGGATCTCATAAGTATAATCATTATTACAATTTTTATAGAAAAATTTAAATAGGTTCAGATCAAAACAAATTGAGGTGATTAGATGGAGATATTGATAGTAGCAACGATGTTCGTAGTAGGAGTTAGTGTGCTGCAGTTTTTACATTTCAGAAAGACAAGGTCAAAAATGGAAGCAATAAAAAGAAGTGCTTCAGAAATAGAAAATGAAAGTAAAAAATTAAAAGTAGATTGCACTTAATAAAAATAGCTTAAAACTTTTTCTTAAGTGCTGCTGCAGCGGCCGTTCCTGCCAAAGTTAGTGCCATCTCAAATCCAGGGACTTTTTTAGCTGCTTTAACCTCTATCATCAGGTTTTCTATCTTCCTTCTAGTTGCATCGTCTATGGATGGGGTGTACCACATCTTCTTGTAAAGCTCTGTGGGTATGTAGACGGCTGGATTGTTAAGAATTTCTTCGCTTATGTATTCTTTAGCCTCTGTTACAGGGCTTGCGTATTTTATATATTCAGAATTTCGTGCTGAAATCTCTGGTTCAAGCATGAAATTTATAAACTCATGGGCAAGTTCTATGTTTTCGGCATCTCTGGGGATACACATGCTATCCGTCCAGATGGTTGCCCCCTCTTCGGGAATAGCAAAGCTAACCTCCTTTAAACCTTCTTCATACTGAAGCCTCACGATATCTCCGTTATAAGCGTGAGCAACGTAAATGGAGGCATTTTTTAACCCTTCATAATATACGTTAGCTCCGGCATAGGCTGCCAAGTAATCTTTTTGTTTTATAAGTACCTCCTTCACTTCATTCATCGTACTATCACTCCAGTCGTCTGGAGCTTTTCCAAGATACGCCTTGCAAGATAAAATCACCTCCATTGGTTCTTCAAGCATAGTAATCTTCCTTTTGTATTTCTCCAAGAAACCGTAGCTTGGATCAAAGATCTGTTTCAGGCTTGTAATTTTTTCTGCAAGATCGCTTCTATATCCAAAACCCGTGGAACCCCACATGTATACTACGCTGTACTTTCCTTCTGGGTCATAGGGTGTACTTCTAAACTTTTCATCAACCTTTGAATAGTTTGGAATTAGACTCTTGTTCAATTCTAAAAGCAAGTTTTTTCTTCTAGCGATATCAAGCACGTAATCTGGGAGAATGACCACATCATATCCACTTTTCCCTGCTTCAAGCTTTGAAAGTACCACGTTTGGATCGTCGTATTCGTCGTAAACTATCCTACTTCTCGGTATCCCTGCATATTCTGAAAACTCGTCGAGAAGGGTCTCATCTATGTAATACGACCAGTTATAAATTTTTAGGCTCTTTTCTGATTTAACTTGGGCTCTTACAATTTTTGCACCACTTAAGCTAACAATTCCTACCACAACAGCCTTCAAGAAGTCTCTCCTGCTAAGTTTTGCCATGTTTAAAGCATATTTTCTAAGAATAAAAAAATTACTCCTCTCTGATAGATATCCGCACGTAAAGGTAAGACAGTACAATCGATATCAGGAGCATTAAAGATGCCAAAGCGTTTATCGACGGGCTTACAACACCCCTGGCCGCCTGAGACCATATCAAGAGTGGAAGAGTGTTGAATCCAGGTCCAGTTGTAAATGCAGTTTTTATAAAATTATCCCAAGAAAGCGTAAAAGCAATAAGGGATGCTGCTACAATACCTGGCATTAGAAGTGGTAGCACTACTTTTGTGAAGGTCTGAAATTCATTGGCTCCAAGAGTGTAAGATGCTTCTTCAATTGATTTTTCGATAGAGGATGCCCTTGCGTAGACTACTACGTAAACAAAGGCAACGTTAAAAGCTATGTGCCCTGTTAGAACGGAATAGTAACCCAATGGAAACTCCAACATCTTAAAGAACAAAAGTAAAGCTACAGCTTCGGTTATTTCTGGTATAACAATTGGAGGATAAAAAAGAGACTCCAAAAAGTGCCCTCTTTTTTTAAAGCTGTATGCAGCTAATGTGCCTAAGATCACGGAGATCAAAGTTGAGAGGATTGCGACGTTTAAGCTGTTAAAAAAAGCAGTTGTTACGTTTCTATCGTTTAAAATTGCTTCGTAGTTGCGAAAGGTAAACCCATCATCGTAGAACGATGAAAAGACCAGATATATTATTGGAACGTAAAGGAATGCAAAAACAGCCACTGTTAAGATTTTTAAGATCATATCTCAAGCCTCCCTACTCTCTTTATGTAGTATAAGATTGCCGCAACTACTATGATCATGTAGAAGACAGATAATGCAGAACCTCTCCACCAGTTGTGGTATTTTATAAAAAGATCCCAAGTTAGTGTTCCAAGCGTTGTGATCGAAACACCGCCGAGCATTGTTGGAACTACAAACTCCCCAAGTGCTGGAACAAAAACGAGTAAACACCCAGCTACCATTCCTGGTTTAGATAGAGGAACCATCACCTTGTAGAAAGTTTCAAGTGGTTTAGCGCCCAAGGTGTAGGATGCTTCAATAACAGAAACTTTCAGTTTTTCCAGAGACGCGTACAGAGGTAAGATCATGAAAGGTAGATAGTCGTATACCATACCTATTATCACGGCCGTAAAAGTAAACAGTAGATCGAATTTTGAGAGAATTGCCATTAAAGCGTAAGTTCTTAGAAGAAAGCTGATCCAGAAGGGTAATATTATAAGTATCAGAAGCGTGTTTTTCCATTTTTTTGATTTTACTGCGATGTAGTAAGCTACGGGATAGGCTATTAACAAACAAAGAAGCGTTGTAATTGCTGCTATTATGAACGAATTCAGGAAGAACTGTGCGTATATAGGATTAAAAATTTCAAAGAAGTGTTTTAAAGTAAATTCGGGATATCCAAAGCCATAAGCAACTACTATAGCAAATGGAAGGTAGAAAAAAACTGCTAGATAAGCTATCGCTGGAAGAGACAGCTTCATGCTTCAAGCAATATTGCATCTTCGCTGTTCCAGCCAGCCACAACCTTTTCTGCTTCTTTGATCCTGACACTAGATGGTGTCAAAGCTTTAAGATACGCATTTCCAACTCTTAGCTTAAGCAAAAGGTGACTTCCGAGATAGTTTACCTCTTCAACCACTGCTTCAAACGAGTTTTCGGCGGAATCATTTATTCGTACTTTTTCTGGTCTTATAGAGATTAGAAATTCTCTCGATCCATTCAATTTTTTAACTCTAACTCTTCCTATCTCGCTGAAAACTTCTCCATTTTCAACCCTTGCACTGATGAAGTTCATCTCCCCTATGAATGAAGCGACAAATTTCGTAGCTGGTTTTTCGTAGATCTCTTGTGGCGTTCCTATCTGTTCTATTTTTCCGGAATTAATAACTGCAATCCTGTCTGATAAAGTCAGAGCTTCGCTCTGGTCGTGGGTTACATATATGAAAGTAGTTTCAACAGTTTTTTGAATTCTTTTAAGTTCCATTGCCATATGTTGTCTTACTTTAAAATCTAAAGCTCCAAGTGGTTCGTCGAGCAGTAAAACTGAAGGTTCAGTAATTAGGGCCCTTGCTATTGCCACTCTTTGCTGCTGACCCCCTGAGAGTTGATTGATCCTTCTTTTAGCATATATTTTTGGATCTAAATTTACTAACTCAAGGTATTTGAATACTTTCTCTCTTATCTCCCCTTCGTCAACTTTTCTGATCCTTAGACCATATGCAACGTTTTCATAGACGTTTAAGTGTGGAAATAAAGCTAAATCTTGAAAAACCATACCTATATTTCTTTTGTACGGAGGTTTATTCGTACAGTCTTCCCCGTTAAATTTTACACAACCTCTATCCGGAGATACAAGCCCTGCAATAATTTTTATTATCGTTGTTTTTCCAGATCCGCTTGGGCCGAGAATTGAGAAGAATTCACCTTTGCGGATGCGTAGAGTTATGTCCTTCAGAACTTCATAACTGCCGTAGTGCTTTGATACGTTTTCGAGTTCGACGGCATACGTAACCACGTATTAGTTTCGATCCTTTTTGTATAAAAACCTTGCGTCTTAGGTAATTTTTTTGTAGGACAGTAAATTAAACTTCTAGTAAACTTTTTAACAATTTTTTTGCCTTAAACGGCTTTAGAAAATTTAAAAAGGTATTAAATACCGTTTAGACTTTTAAAAAAGACAAAAAATGTTGAAATAAATATCTTGCTATAAATCATCTCAAAGCCACGCCAAATGCTAAAAAACGTGAATTGCTGTGGATTTGAAGCTTACATAGACTTCTTCATCTTCTTTAATACCCATATCGACAAAAGATGCTTTTGTAAGATGTGCTGCCAACTTAATCCCATTAACACGTAATTTAAGTTTAATCAATGCTCCTAAATCTTCGAATTCTTCTACAATAGCCTTAAAATTGTTCCTTGCAGAACTAAATATCATGTTCTTTGAGATCAGTATGTTCTGAGGCGGGATCATAACTCTAACTCTGCCATAAAACTCTTGGGGCAACTCAATTTTTATGTTCTCGGAGTATAAAATTTTTCCTTCAGCATGGCCCTCCAAAATGTTTTCATAACCTAAAAATCTTGCGATATCTTCTGTTTTGGGTTTAGAGAATACTTCTTTCACTTCTCCAACCTGATCCATTTTTCCATTCATCATTATACCCAGTTTATCTCCCAAGCTGAGTGCTTCATCGAAAGAATGTGTCACATGAATGGCTGTAAAATTTAGTTCTCTTCTCCATCTTTTCATCTCTCTCAAAAGTTTGTTTTTCAAGTTCACATCCAGATTCGAGAACGGCTCATCAAGCAATATAACCTGCGGGCTTATAACTATCGCCCTCGCTATTGCCACTCTTTGCCGTTCTCCAGCACTTAAATTTTTAACTTTTCGGTCTAATAGATGTTTGATGTCTAGAGCTTTTGCTATCTCCTCTACCTGTTTTCTTATCTCTTCCCTAGCAAATTTTCTTACCTTTAAACCATAAGCTATGTTGTCGAAAACTTTCATATGGTCAAAAAGGCCGTAATTTTGAGGGATATAAGCTATCTCTCTTTTTTCTGGTGGTTTTTCAGTTATATCTTCGCCATTTAGCAAGATCCTTCCACTGTCTGGTATAAAAATTCCAGCAATTGCTTCGAGTAAAAGAGTCTTTCCAGCACCGCTTGGGCCAAGAATAACAAAATATTCTCCTTTTTGGATTTCAAAATTGATTCTTTTTAAGCTAAAATCTTTCCAACTTTTAGATAGATCCTCCACCTTTAACAACCGCAACCCTCCTTAGGGTTACAAATATGACCAGACTTATAAGAATTAAAATAACTGCAATTGGTCTCGAAGCGCTCAAGCCATAGTTGTTGAAATAATCCATAACTAAAACCTGTGCGGTTTTTGGATAGTAGGCAACTATTAATATAGCTCCAACTTCGCTAATAGCTCTTGCCCAGCTCATTATAGCCCCAGTAAAGATAGAATGCAAAGCGAGTGGTAATGAAATCGTAAAGAATACCCTCACTTTACTCGCACCGAGAGTTCTTGCTACGTATTCGATTTTTTCGTTCACAGACATAAAGCCATCTCTTGCCGAGTTTACAGTAAAAGATGCAGAAACGAATAGCATTGCAGCTATTATACCTAAGTAGTTATCCAGTATAGCCTCCGAATAAGCAAAGAGGAGCATGATACCGACAACGGAGTGTGGGATAGTGACCGGGATATCTACAACGGCCTGAATAAAGTTTTTTCCTTTAAAGTTCTTTCTAGCAAGAACATAACCCAAAGGAACACCAAAAACCAGAGAAATTAATGTGGCAACCGTTGAAGTAAAAATTGAGTTGAATAAGGAGTTTAGTACGACTTCATCGTTTAAAGCTTTGATTAAAGCGTTTAAATCGAATAACTGAGTGCTTACAGTTACTGCTATTGGTATTATCAAAAAGGCCACTAGAAAAGCTCCTAAGGAAGCAAGAAAAACTGAAAAATTATCTTTCATCTTATCACCAAACCATCAGGAGGTATGCCAACAATAACTGGAGGATCCAAAAGCTCATGAAAGTTATCCTTGAAGATCTTTCTACCCTCATCACTTAGCATAAAGTTCAGGTATTCAATGGCTAGATTTTTATTTTGAGAATTTTTTAGAATCGTTACAGCGTAAGCTATCGGCTGTATTTTGAAGCTTTCATTTCTGATATAAACATCCACTTTTGAGTAATAATCTATAAGTTCGTAATTTCCAAGATTTATCTCTGCTGGAAGTTCAACATAGCTCAAATTGTGCTGTTTTGCAACACTTTTGTATATGAAGTAGTAATCTAAAGCTCCAGTTTCTACGAGAGCTGTCAATTCGACTTCTTTTGGTCTTAATACTATTTTCGAGTTGCTTTCGACCTTTTCAGGAACAAATATAGTGTTGTTTGAGGACCTGATGTTTGAGTTTCTCTCTACGAGCATCTCAAAGATCGATTTTTTATAGTAAAGATCTGCAAGCTTTAAAACCGCCAGCGCTCTGTAACCACAAGGGTCCATGTTCGGGTCGCTGAAACCGAAGGTAACATCATCTCGCTGAAGTATTTCAAACCAGTTTGTTTCATTTATTATCTCTGAATACTTGCTTTTTCCAGAGAAGGCTATTACCATCTCGTTTCCCGCAAACAGGATGTAAAAGTCAGTGTAGTTTGGGATCAACATTTGGGGAATCAAAAAATAATCTGCAACTGCAATTATGTCGACACTTTTCTTTAAATCTGTAACCTTTCTTACAGCTTCAATACTTCCACTGGATTCTAGAAAAACGTCAACTCCATATTTTTTCTGAAATTCCCTACTTAATTCTGAGATAGGAACACTTAAAGAACCCGCATGAAAAATTTTTATCTTGTTCTCTGTTTCTTGAGCGATACAGCAAAACATCAAAGTACAAAGTAAAACTACCAGTATTGCAAGCTTCCTCATAGAATTGCTTTTACATTTTCGCTGAAAAATTTTTCGTTATCAAAAAACGGATAACGCTTTTATTGCCGCTAACCACATGAATTATGGACGAACTAAACATAGTATATGAAGCTTTTGTGGAATACAAAGGAGAAAAAATCGTTGATTCAGAGATCGCAAACATTCTTAGAGAGATAAGAGAAAATAAATCTCTTTTTTCAGTCTCAAAATTGCTCGGAATATCTTACGCAAAGCTTTGGAGTACTATCAGCAAAATAGAACGAATATACGGCAGAAAGATAGTAGATACGAAGAGAGGAGGTAGAGGTGGTGGAAAAGCCGAACTTACAGACTTTGGAATGAAACTGCTAGAACTTTATGAAAGAGCAGTATCTAATCTTGAAAAGAGTGGTCTTAAGGGAAAAATTCATGAAATTGCCGAAAAACCAGAATTTACGGTAGCTCACAGCAGCGATCCGATATTTTCCGCAGTTTTAGAAAGGTTAGGCGAAGAAATGAGCATAGAGAGTTTTTGTGTAGGTTCCGGAATGGCCTTGGCAATGTTAACACTAGGTGAAGTAGACGTTGCGTGTATCCACCTCTATGATGCGGAAGATAGAAGCTACAACGAAAGGTACTTGGAAAGATTTTGGCTTAAAGATAAGGTCGAGAAAATAGGTTCGTTCGAGAGAGAATTAGTAATCGCCTACAGGAAAAATCTGAATTTTGAAAGTTTGGAAGAGATTATATATGAAATACTCAAGGGAAATCTTACAGTTGCGAACAGAAATAGGGGCTCAGGAACGAGGGTTTACTTTGACCAAATCCTTTTAGATTATTCAAAGAAGCTCAATATGAATTTAAATGACATAAAAGGATACAAGACGGAATTTTATTCTCATGAGGAAGTTGCAAAACAGATATTTGATTCGAAGTTCGATGTAGGTGTTTTGCTTCGCTATCATGCTGCAAAATACAATCTGAAGTTCATTCATCTGACATGGGAAAAATACGAATGTTATGCGCTTAGAGACAGATTGTGTAAGGTTAAGCGTTTAAGAGAGCTCATGAACTCCCAGTGGTTCAAGAGCTTGATTGAATTGACTCCTGGGTATACTTTAAAACATGGATAGATTCATTTAAGTTTTATATAAGGTTTCGAAATCTGGCAGATGTGTTAAGTATGGAAAGATTTAAATAATAAAAAAACAATTTGAAAACGGCACCTATAATGGGCTAATTGGAGGTGATTAGCGTGAGTGATAATGATTCTCTAGGTAGAGTGTTGGGTAAGGTCATAGTATACGCTGTACTTGTTGTATTGATAATGGGTGCGTTACAATGGTTTTTTGTACAAGGAGTAGAGTTAATAGTAGCGGAAACCAATTTAGAGGGTTTGTCTATTATAAAAGATTACGCTGTTTACGTTTACATAATTGTACTACTATTTTTGGGCTGGTTGATCGTTTCGTCAGTAGCTTCGTTGTTCTATACGCTTACAGCTCCAAAATACGGTATATCTACGGCAGCTGCTGTAAAAAGCTTAGTTAGAATACTTGGTTTGGGAGCGCTTATAGCAGGAATAGCTGGTGGAGTTGCTGGAGGAGCAGCTGGTGTAGCCTTAGGTGGTTTTATCGGTATTGTAATAGGCTTTGCCACACAGCAAGTTCTAGGACAGGCTGTTGCAGGTTTATTTATTCTACTTGCTCGACCTTTTAAGGTTGGAGACATCGTTGATGTAGCTGGAGAATCAGAAGTTAAAGTCGCGGACATCAGTACACTATTCACCACTGTCAAAAGAAAAGACGAAATGGAGGTACTAATTCCAAATACAATGATAATTGGACAGAAGATAGTTATCCGCCAAAAGTTTGGTTAGAATTTATATTTAACTTTTTTATTTTTGTTAAAATAATTTTCAGCCTTTAAAAACTTTCAATCCCATCTTGGTCTGATTTGAACTGCCTGCAATAGCTAATTTGTGTTCTTCGATTACAGCAGCTTTCAATCCCATCTTGGTCTGATTTGAACGAAGAAGATGAATGAAATTAACAAAGAGCTTGTCAAGCCTTTCAATCCCATCTTGGTCTGATTTGAACCTTCCCCATCTCCTTTCACCTCCAAAAAATTTATTTCCTTTCAATCCCATCTTGGTCTGATTTGAACTGATGTTT
>JASFYJ010000002.1:127047-232188 GCA_030055525.1 Archaeoglobales archaeon
TTCTGAGAGCGCTCCTTCCTCAGGTAAGACTTTCAATCCCATCTTGGTCTGATTTGAACATCGAATATCGATACCACAAACAGATAACCACTAACAACTTTCAATCCCATCTTGGTCTGATTTGAACTGATGTTTTCTGAGAGCGCTCCTTCCTCAGGTAAGACTTTCAATCCCATCTTGGTCTGATTTGAACTGATGTTTTCTGAGAGCGCTCCTTCCTCAGGTAAGACTTTCAATCCCATCTTGGTCTGATTTGAACATCGAATATCGATACCACAAACAGATAACCACTAACAACTTTCAATCCCATCTTGGTCTGATTTGAACGTATGCGACATAAGACAAGCGTTTGACTTGATAAACTTTCAATCCCATCTTGGTCTGATTTGAACAACCAGCCACCACCAGACATAAAAGTAACAAAAAACACTTTCAATCCCATCTTGGTCTGATTTGAACAGGCTAAATTGGGCAGAAAAAACTTTGTCAAAACGTACTTTCAATCCCATCTTGGTCTGATTTGAACGTTATTTTTAACAGATACATCTGTCTTTCAGAGATACCTTTCAATCCCATCTTGGTCTGATTTGAACGCTTCGTTGTTTGGGGAAGAAAAAGAGTGAGAGGTGAGGAAAACTTTCAATCCCATCTTGGTCTGATTTGAACGCACCCCATCCACTTGTGCTATCAACTGCAACTGCCAACTTTCAATCCCATCTTGGTCTGATTTGAACAATCAAAACCATAATCAGAAAAAAATATTTTTCTCAGACTTTCAATCCCATCTTGGTCTGATTTGAACAGAACTCAGCTTCTTCATCGGAGTAACCTAACTGCTTTAATCTTTCAATCCCATCTTGGTCTGATTTGAACTACTCAAACGCCTGCACTTATGACTGAATACGACGGCTATAATTCTTTCAATCCCATCTTGGTCTGATTTGAACCCTTATGAATTTTTACTTCTTTCTCAATTTAAAGCTTTCTAATGCCTTCTTCCATTTATATAGCATCGCAAACCTCAAAAGTTGCAACTCATTTATAAAGGTATGCGACTTTTTTCTTAGCATTCTTTTTAAATTTTATTGAATTTAAAAAGCTTTTTTAAAATCGAAGAAATTTCATCAGGGTAGAGCTTAAGAATAAAAATAGAAAAGCCCAGATTTGCGAAAGGAGGAAGTATAAAAAATAAGTTTTTGTAATAATAAAGGAAAATTTTATCGCTTGCGACTCGCTGTTTTGGCTTTGATTTTGATTTAAGGCTTTTAAAAGGTTTTTTGTTGAGTTTTGGGGGATTTGCTTGGGGATGGGTGAGAAAATACGAACGAAAAGCTACGTAAATTTTAATATTTTTATATAAAAAATATATTTAGCCACCAGAGAGACATTTTTCAGCTCATAAGTAAAAATTTATTACCTTAATGAATTCGAAGACACTGATTTTTATAAATACTGCTAAGGCGTTAGATTCAAAATTTTTGCGAAATTTTAGTTCAAATCCGGTCAAACTTTGAAGTTTTCAACTCTTAGATATCTTCTTATTGTTTCTATAAAACTACTTTTTTTAAATGGTTTTTCAAGCACTTCTTTTGCTCCAGTTTCGATCAACTTTTTTATGTTACTGCGACTAGAGACCGTGACTCCGATAACAACCGCATTCGGATCTTTTTCCAGTATCTTTCTAGTAGCTTCGATGCCATTCATTACGGGCATTTCGATATCCATTATTATTAAATCGGGCTTAACTAACTCATAGATCTCTACGGCTTCTTTTCCATTCTTGGCGACTACGATTTCAAAGCTATTTTTCAAAAGTAATTTATAAACCTCGACTATATCTGCGTCGTCCTCGACAACCATTATTTTATACTTTTTGCCTCCTATCACATAGTCAAAAAAACAAAAACACCTATTTAAGCTTGGCGATTTATCACTTTTAAACGTACCTCAAAGATTGCTCCATGAGGTACATTGTCATATACCTTAATTTCTCCTCCGTAGATCTCGACAAGCTTTTTAACAATGTAAAGTCCAATTCCAGTTCCTTTTCCAGTTGTAAATCCTTCTTCAAATATTTTCTCTCTTATCTCTTTTGGAACGCCCTTACCACGATCTTTAACCCTTAAAACACCATTTTCATTTTCTTTCAAAACTTCGACCTCCACTTCTCCGCCTCCATGGACAATTGCGTTTCTTATCAGGTTATCTACGACACTATATAGACCATTGTTTGCAAGAACGCTCACTTCTTCAACTTTGAAATTTACATCGTAACTTTTGGCAACATCTTCAACAACTTTATCTAATCTGATCTCTATTAACTCATCCAAAGCAGCTTCTAGAGTTCTAACATCGTTTATTAAACGTACTATATGATCGATCCTTTCAACTGCTTTCTTGGATATTTCATCTTCTTTATCCTCTAGAGCAAAGCGAACAAAAGTAAGTGCATTCGCTATATCGTGTCTTAAAATCTTATTTAGAAATCTCAGATATTCGTTCCTTTTTTCAAGCTTACTTTTGATTTCATGTAGCTCTGTTGTGTCTATGGCTGTTGCAGCAACTGCGGGCTTTCCGTTGTAGATTATACGACTTGGCCTAACAGTTATCCATTTTTTCACTCCATGCTTTGTAATGATCTTGAAGCTGTAAGTTTCTGTTCCCAATTTTCCAGCCTCCCTAGCGAGGTACCTCTCATAAACTCCCCGTCTATCTTCTGGATGAACTATAAAAAACGGTTCCCTGCCTAAGATCTCCTCTACTTTGTAGCCAGTAACCTCTTCAAAACTTTTGTTGACGTAAACCATCTTTCCACTCTGCAAAATATATATTGGCGCCAAAGATTCATCTACAAGCGTTCTTAAAAACTCTTCGCTGTTCTTTAACTCCATTTCGTACTTCTTAAGTGTTGTAACATCTATCCAGTTTCCCAGAAAGTATTTCTCTCCAAGAAGTTCAAATTTACTCATGTATCCATAAACCCAGCGGACTTTTCTGTCTTTTGTAACGTATCTAGCCTCATAGAACGTTATTTTTTCACTTTTTGAGTTCTCTTCAGCCAGTTTTTTCAGTTTCTCTACATCTTCGGGGTGTGCTAGATCAAAGATTGTTTTCATAGAATAGATTTCTTCTTTTTTATACTTCGTAAATTTCTCTACAACATCGTTGACATAGATTGGCCTGTAGCTTTCATCGCATATATATATTG
The DNA here is from genome assembly GCA_030055525.1 of Archaeoglobales archaeon. Lineage (GTDB taxonomy): Archaea > Halobacteriota > Archaeoglobi > Archaeoglobales > Archaeoglobaceae > WYZ-LMO2. The sequence goes on from JASFYJ010000002.1 coordinate 130,256, forward strand.
CAGCTATAGACTTGTCTACTACTAGTTTCCAAAAGTTTTCATCGAAATTTCTGCATGCTTGGTCATGTTCACAAGTTTTTAAAAATTTTTTGAGTTATTTTTTGAATATACATTAATAACTTTTATAATTTCTCTAAATTAAGAAAAGGGAGAAGAGGACAGCAAAAATTCCTGTAAGAAAGATACCGTCAAAAGTTCCAGCCCCGCCGATGCTTATGACCCCCTCACCGATTTTCTCCATGTCTTTGAGATGAAGAATGTCAGCACCAAAGATCGTAGATATTACGCCTATTGAAAAAGCAAGCTTTGGTAAAAGTAAAAGATCTGCTGAAGAAAGAAGAATTGCAACCAAAGAAGAAAAAACAGCTACTATAGGAGGAACAATCATCGGCATGACTATCCCTACTCCTCTTATGGGTTTGGCAAACAAGTAACTCACCATGATCGCAAATAAAAAAGCTAAAAACAAGGAAAGCCCATCAAAGTATTTTATTACTTCAAAAAAAGCTTTAAATGCGAGAATCAATGGAAACACGCAACCACCCAAGTTTATAGCTACCACGATCTTCTTGCACCTCTTAACCCGATATATCAACCCAAAGATGCTATATACTTCATCGTAGCTCTTACCCTCCTTTTCGTATATTGGTATGTTTACAACACTTCCAACGACTATAAGGAGAAACAAAAGTAAAGATTCCTCTCTATCTATACCAAAAACGAGTTGAAAGACTGTAGAAGTCGTAAAAACAAACAGAATCAGAAATATCGGAAGTAGAACAAGTACTATGAAAAGTGGAAAAATTACTGGTGGAAAAATGTAGTTTCTCAAGCTTTTGCTTTCCTCCTATCGACAACTATGTAATCTTTAAAAGCTCTTACGCATTCAAAAGGAATTAAGTACATCCCTTCTTCCTTCTTGAACTCTGGAACCTCGTTTTGCGGTTTCACGATAAGGTTCACGATCGTTCCAGTTCTAAAGTCTACCGTAATGTTGTAGAGCGTACCCAAAACTGTCCCATCAGTTAGTACTACAGGCTTTCTCGCCAACGACCTGACACTTACATTCATAGTATCCACTATCATCATTACCTATAAAAGTTTGTCTATCTCCTCCGTGAGATAAAGAAATCCGCTAGCTTCATAAGTGTATCTTTTGCTTCAGTGTCTGGTAAGATTTTGATACTCTCCTTTCCCTTTTCGATGAACTCTTTAGCCTTTCTAGCTGCATACTCAATAGCTCCGCATTCTTCAAGCTTTCTAAGATCCTCCATTAACTCTTCACTACTAGCCTTCTGCCTTCCAAAAGTTGACAATCTAACGCCTTGATTGAAAGCTCTTATTACAATTAGGGTCTTCTTCCCCTTTAAAATATCGCTTCCTCTATCTTTTCCTGTTTCTTCACTGGTTATATCTATCGTATCGTCATGTATCTGGAATCCTATGCCGCAGTAGATTCCGAAGTTCCATAAAGCATCTACAACTTCTTTTCTTTCTCCAAAGAGTATCGCTGGTAAAGAAGCCGAAGCTGCTAAAAGAACACCGGTTTTTAGTTTTACCATTTCGATGTACTCTTCTTCAGAAACCAAACTTTTTTCCTCAAAGCACATGTCAAAGTATTGTCCCTCACATATCTTTATACAGACTTCCGAAAGCTTTTCTACTGCTTTTAAAGTATTCCTGGCATCCACTTCACATTCAGTCAGAAACTTAAAGGCTTCAGCAAACAATGTATCTCCTGCTAAAATGGCTGTAGCCTCTCCAAAAACCTTATGAACTGTAGGAACACCTCTGCGAAGTTCGTCCCGATCCATTATATCGTCGTGAATTAAAGTAAAGTTGTGGATAGCCTCTATGCTTACGGCTGCTGGTAAAACTTTTCTGTAATCTTTTCCGAGAGCCTCACAGACTATAAGGAAAAGAACTGGTCTTATTCTCTTCCCGCCGGCTCTTATTAGATGTCTTGCAGCTTTGTATAGCCCTTCAGGTTCTTTTATTGTTAGATATATGTCTAAGGCTTTGTTGATCTCCTTAACATACCTTTCCAAGTTCATCTAAAACCCTCCATAAAACTTTTGACATCAAAACCTCTGAAAAGAAGCCATTCCTTGAATTTGCCTGTAACGAACAACTTAGTTCTTGAAAGCTCTTCAATATTCTTGCAGGCAGTCAAAAACATCGCAATCTTAAAGCTTCTTTTGAAATATTCTATTTTATTCAAAACTTCTTCAGCACTTTCTGTGGACTCCTGCAAAAAAGGTAATGCTGCACTTGCAATTTTGGCGCCTATAGCTATACTTTTTGCAACATCAATTCCATTCCTAACTCCTCCAGTGGCTATCGTTGGGAGTATCTTACTACAGTCAACTACGCAAAAGGCAGTCGGTATACCCCAACTCCAGAAGTCCAGTCCGACAGCTTTTTGAATATAATCGCTAGCCCTATATACTTCTACTCCAGCAAAGGTAGTTCCACCTTTTCCACCTACATCTATTGCTGAAACACCTTTTTCTTTCAATTTCAAAGCGATTTCTCTGCTTATACCTGCTCCAGTCTCCTTCACAATTATTGGAACTTTTGAAGATCTACAAACTTCTTCCAGCAAACTCAAGCCTCCGCTTGCATTTAGATTCCCTTCCGGTTGTATCGCCTCCTGAAGGTAATTCAGATGGATTGCAACTGCATCTGCATCTATCATCTCAACAACCTTGTCTATAACTTCTGCCCCATATTCGATAAGTTGTGGAATGCCTATGTTTGCATAAATGAATGCTTTTGGAGCTTTTTCTCTGACAATGGAGAAGGTATCTTCAAGTTTTTTATCCTCAATTGCAGCTCTCTGACTGCCCACACCCATCCCTATTCCAGCGATTTCAACAGCTTCAGCTATGTTTGCGTTTATCGTCTTTGTTTCTGGATGTCCACCTGTCATGGAAGCTATTATTAAAGGGAACGTGAATTTTTTACCCAAAAATTCGATTGAAGTATCTATATCGGTAAAGTTGATCTCCGGCAAAGCGTTGTGCAAAAACATTATATCTTCAAATCCAGAATAGTCCGATTCTACCTCTTCTTCAAGGCAAATCCTAACGTGTTCGATCTTTCTTTCCGCAGTTCCCATTATATCACCATCGTTCCAACCTTTTGAAGGTTCAAAAATTTTCTCACATTTTCAGCGGTCCCTTTAAAAATAAAAACTTTTGTTTTATCCAATTCGAAAATCATCTCGAGCTTTTTTCTCATTCCCCCTGTAACATCGGTTTTAGCATCAGAAATACCAACACTCTTAATCATCGAACGGTCGAACACATCTACGATCCTGCCATTTATATAAATTCCTTCGACATCTGTTGCAAATCCTAAGTATTTTGCCTTTAACTCTTTAGCGAGTTTTACAGCAATTTCATCCCCTGAAATTACTCTGAAACCTTTTTCCTCAATTTTTACATCACCGTGCAAAACAGGTAAGAAGTTCATAGAAAGTACTTTGCAGATAAGGGACAAATCTATACCCTCTAATGGGTGTATTGGTAATACGGGGACGTTCCTTTTAACAAGTTCATCACAAATTCTGTAGTTCAATTTTAGACAGGCGTTGTGTATCTTCGATATGGCCAAAGGGTCCTTGAGACCAAACATCTGAACATGCGGATGTCCAAAAGATCCTGCTCCGTGGACTAGAATTAGATCTTTGTAGTTTTCAGAAATAGTTTCGCAAAGCTCAATTATTTTATCTTCCCTAAACTTTTCAAAAGCTCCAATGCTCTTGTCAGTTACAATAGCTCCGCCAAGTTTAAGAATCTTCAATTTTTGCTCCATCGTAGCTCACCTCCACAACTAAACTACCTTCAGGAATCCTGTCTTTCACAATCCCATATATGCATCCTCCACCTCCAGCCCCGGTGATTTTAGCTTTAAATCCTTCTCTCTCCAACTTTGCTATCTTCTCATCTATCTCTGGTGTACTTACTCCTATTGCTCTCAAAAGTGACTGGTTAATGGATATCAGCTCTTCTAGCTTTTCAAGATCATTACATCTTGCAGCCTCGCAGACTAGAAAATCTATAGCGTCGAATATTTTATCTATGATCTCTGGATATTTACTTCTAAGTTGACAAACAGCTGAAACCATCTTGGCTGTAGATTTTTGGCCAAGATTTATAAGGAAAAACTTTTGCTTTATATCAACTTTTTTTCTTTCAGGAAAAATCCAAGCCCCTCCATAAGTTGCAACGAACGGATCTATACCGCTCGAAGTACCCTGAACATCTATTTCGACCTGTTTTGCCATCTCAAAGATGTCTCTATCACTCAGAGATGTTTCAAATTCAGCATCTAAAGCTTTTATCGTAGCTACAGCTACTGCAGCTGAGCTACCAAGCCCAGATGCGATGGGAATATCGCTATCAACTTTAACTTCGACACCCTCTATTTTTTTCACTTCGTGGAACCTTCTTATTGCGAAGCTGATGTAGGGATGGACCTTGAAATCCAATCCAGTTTTTCCCAAAGGAGAACTTATTAAATAATTCTGACTCTTCTTCACTTCAACTCTACATCTTAGATTTACAGCTGCAACTAATGCACGCTTTCCATAAACTACAGCATGTTCCCCGAAAAGTATTATCTTCCCAGGTGCAGATGCGATCATAAACTCTGATTCGCAAAAAATTTTAAAGTCTTTTTCGTATCGATGTTATGAAGATTGTATTTCATCCCAAGTTTTATACGGTCTACACTTCCGATCCAGCAGCTGAAGCTGGAAGGATGGAGTCTATCATGAGAGAATTGAAAGATTACGAAGTCGTCGAAGCAGAGTATGCTACAGAAGACGAAATCCTCTTAGTTCATACTAGGAGACATTTAGAATACGTTAGGAGCGAGGGAATGGTTTACGAAGTAGCTTTACTTTCTGCGGGAGGTGCTATAAAAGCTGCAAAAATAGCGTTTAATGGCGATCCTGTTTTTGCAGCAATAAGACCACCGGGACATCATGCGAGTAGTGATAGTTGTTGGGGATTTTGCTATTTCAACAACGTTGCAGTAGCTTTAAGATTTCTCCAGAAAGATAAAAAAATAAAAAAGGCCGTTATAGTTGATTTTGATCTACATTTCGGAGATGGTTCTGCAAATATCTTTGCAAACGACAAAGATGTGAAATACTATCACATGCCCGGAAGCAACATAGATGGTATTGTAGATTTCCTGAGAAGGGAGAACTACGAAATAGTAGCAGTCTCAGCGGGATTTGATAAACACGTCGACGACTGGGGCGGCTTACTTTATACTGAAGACTACAAAGAAATTGGAAAAATAGTAAAAGAGTTTGCAGAAGAGAGATGCGAAGGTAGAAGATTTGCAGTACTTGAAGGTGGTTACAATCACAAAGTTCTTGGAAAAAATGTAAAAGCTTTCGTGGAAGGATTTAAATAAATTAGTCTATATTTATCTTTGTTTTGGGCGCTACCTTTTTCGTTAGAGTTATCTCAAGAACTCCATTGTTGTATTTTGCCTTAACATTAGTTTTATCAACCTCTGAGGGTATTGCTATTCTTCTGACAAACATTCCATACCTTCTTTCTTTTCTAAGGAAGTCTTTGCCCTTCTCCTCTTCCACAGTTTTTCTTTCCGCTTTTATAACTAAATCTTCGTCTTCAAAATACACCTCGATATCCTCCTTGTTGAACCCTGGTAGGTCTGCAAGTATCCTTAGCTTATCTCCCTCGTCTATCACATCTACCGGCATGCTTAGTCGTGGCTCCTTAAATTCTCGGATTTCTGGAAATCTTCTTTCGAAATCTTCAAACAATCTGTTCATCCTCTCTTGGAACCTTCTAATTTCCTCAAATGGGTCGAACATTTTCTATCACCTCCTTAACATCTTTTTCTTAACTGTAGTTTCCTAACTATAAGTTAGTTATACGATATTTAAATCTTTCGCATATGTTCTTTTTAAGCTTAAGTGTACATGAAGTTGTGCGATGCGTTGTTTGCGGTAAAGAATGCGCTGAAAGTTTATGCAGCAAATGTGCAGTTGAAAAGCTAAATCTAGCTTTAGTGGATAATATCGAAGTAATTGAATGCAGTTCTTGCGGTAGGTATAAGAAAGGAGGAAGATGGGTAAGCTCAAATTTGAATGACGTTTTAAAACACGAAATATTAAAAAACATCAAAATAGATGAAAATTTTAATTTGCACTCAATGGAAATATTTTCCAGAGAGATCGTGCTCTACGGGAGCTATGGAGGAGAGGAAATTACCTATAGAGTACCCTTCAATTTTAAAATAAAAAAAATGAGTTGTGAAAGGTGCAGCAGACAGAGTGGTGGATATTACGAGGCCATAGTTCAGATCAGGACCAAAGATAGGAGATTAGATGATGAGGAAGTCTTAAAAACAGTTGAAATTCTTAACGCTGTTCTTGAAGCAGAGGGTGACAACGACTTCGCTTTTGTTAGCAAAATAGAGGAGAAAAAAGAGGGAATAGACGTTTTTATCGGTGGCAGAGACGTTGGTAGAAAAATTTCGTATAAAATTGCGTCTGAATTTGGAGGAAAGGTTTTTGAAAGTAAAAAACTGCACACGAGAATAGATGGCCAAAATGCGTATCGTTTTACGTACCTTGTGCGAATACCATCTTACAAAAAGGGAGATGTAGTGCTTGTGAAAGATAGACTAGCAGTTGTTACGAATGTTAAGCTTGGAAAGGGTACAGATCTGATTACGGGCAAAACTTTAGATATTAAAGATGCAAAGGTTGTTGTAAAGAAAGAAGAATTGATGAAGGGTATCATAGTCAACTTTGATGAACACGCCGCCGAAGTGATGTGCGAATCTGGCTTGGTAGTCGTGGAAAAGCCTTTTAGATGCAAAGTTGGAGATGAAGCTAAAATTTTCGAGTTCAACGGTAAATACTGGGCATTTGTTTTATGAAAGCCGTTAGAGTTAGAAAGGAGCTTGCTGAGGAAGTTAGAAGGTTGGCAGAAAAAATGGGAGTTAAAGATAAAAAAAGACTGGTAGTATCAAAGGGAGATTTTGTAGAGATACCAATAATCGATGGAGGTGAAATTTACTTTCAAAATCTTGAAATCATCGAACAAACCGATCTGGCGAAAATTGAGGGGCGTAGCTTAAAAGATCTTCTAGACCTACCTGAAGAGAAAGTTAGTCAGATAAATTATAAGGTACTTGGTGAGTTAATTTTGGTTAAAATTCCAGAGGAACTTGAAGACAGAAAAAACGAGATTGGAAATGCTTTACTAAAATTGCACAAAAATTGTAAAGCTGTATGGCTTGACAGAGGAAAGGAAGGGATGCTTAGGAAACCTAAGGTAGAACTTATAGCTGGAAGCGGAAGTGAAACAATTTACAAAGAAAACGGCTGTATTTTTAAGTTTGACGTCCGGAAAGTAATGTTTAGCAGTGGAAATAAAGGGGAGAGGATGAGGATTGCAAAAATCGTAAACGAAGGAGAAGTCGTTGTAGACATGTTCGCAGGTATAGGATACTTCTCCATCCCCATAGCGGTGCATTCCAAGGCTGAAAAAATCTATTCCATAGAGGTAAATCCGGACTCTTATTATTATTTACTCGAAAATATAAATTTGAACAACGTAACGAATGTAAACCCGATACTAGGAGATTCTATGTTCGTCACACCGAGAAATGTAGCAGACAGAGTCATTATGGGTCACATTTATTGTCAAGATTTTTTGCCTGCAGCTATTAGGGCTTTAAGAGGCAAGGGGTACATACATTATCACGAAGCGGTGCCAAGACATCTAACGTGGCGGGCTGAAGATAGAGTAAAGAGAGCTTGTGCAAGGATGGGCAGGAAGGTTCAGATAATTTCTACAAGGAAGGTGAAAAACTACTCCCCAAATGTTTACCACGTTGTAGTTGACGCCTACGTCTATTGACTTAACAATTTGTTGAGGTTATGCCATTTTTCTGAGGCTTTTTCGCTTTCAAACTGATCTTCGCAGAATAGGTATTGGACCACATCTGCAAGATGTGGATTTCCATTCTTTGCAGCTTCTTTAAGTTTTAGCGTTGGTATATATAAAAATTTTTTAATTAAAGAATTTGCAAAATCGTAGAACATTTTTTTGTCTTGTTCCTCAAGTTTGTACTTCGCCGAAAGCTTTGCAAAAAGTTCTTCAACCTCTTCGTCGAAATATTTTGATGCTAATCGATACATACTTGCAACAGCTGTTTTAATGCTGAGCTCCTTTATAATAACTTTCAGATGCTCGAGTTCTTCTTCTACAATCTTTTCAGCGAACTCTACTTCTTTTATCCTTTTTTTGAAGTTCTCTTCACTTACGCTCCTTAGATCGTCTATAGTATACAACACAACTTTTTCAAGCTCTCCAACTGATTCTTCAACGTTTCTCGGCAGTCCGAGATCTATTATTAGCAAGCTCTCTTTTCTATCTTTCAAAGTAGCTTCAACTATTTTTTTAGTCAAAATTATATGTGGTGCTGCAGTTGCAGAGATTACAACATCTGCTGTTGGAAGATACTCGGAAATTTTGTCAAACTTTACAGCAATTCCTCCTATCTCTTTTGCAAGTTCTTGAGCTCTTGAAAAAGTTCTATTCGCGATAAGAATCTTTCTTATATTTCTGTTAGCTATCGACTTCGCAACGAGTGTACCCATCTCTCCAGCACCGATTATAAGTATAGTCCTGCCGTCGAGGGTACCTAAAGTATTTTCTGCAAGTTCAATCGCCACGGAGCCTATAGATAGGGAGCCTCTCGAGATGTTAGTTTCTTTTCTAACTCTTACTCCAACATTTATGGCTTTACCAAACACCTTGTTGAGGATCTCCCCTGTTAAACAGAATTTTTTACAAAGATTGAAATAATCCCTAATCTGTCCTAATATCTGGTCTTCACCTACAACCATCGATTCAAGGCCAGAAGCCAGTCTTAAGAGGTGCCTAATACATTTCTCACCATGCAAAATTTCAGCGTAGTTTTCGATACCAAGTTTATTTGAGAGCTCTTTTAAATAACTGGTAGCATCTTCTGCAACAGCATACACTTCGAATCTATTGCATGTAAAAATAAACGCCGATTCTTTTAAAGGGAGGGACTTTAGGATCTTTACGAGGTTATCTACACCTATCCACGCTTTTTCAATTGTCTCCACTTTTGCCCTTTTGTGAGATACACTTAGACAAGCTATCTCCATTTGATCATCTTTTGCTGAATTGTTTTTAAATCTTCTTGAACTGTATTCAAAAAATTTTAATCTATCTTTTGAACTTACCTACAGCTTCCATTACACATCTAACCTGAGCTTCCTTCGTATCTAGCAGGTTTTCTTTGAAGTTCTGGTTCCAACCTTTCTCTATAAGCATTTTTGCTTCCCTTAAAGCAAAATTTGGAACTGAAAGCAACTTTTTGGTGTACTCATCTATCCCCTTTTCCAGATCCTCGTATATTTCATTTACAAGTCCAAGTATTTTCGCCTCTTCAGCTCTAATCTCTCTCCTAGTATAAATCATATCTCTTGCAACGCCATCTCCTACTATTCTAGGTAGTATATACAAGGCGCCCATATCGGGTATTATTCCAAAATCGAGCTCTTTGACGCTGAAGATGGTTCCAGGAGTTGCGATGCGAATATCAGCAGCTAAAGCGAGTTGTAAACCCCCACCTATTGCGTACCTCTTTACTGCAGCTATTACAGGAACCTTCATTGTTCTTATATCGAAAATTATTTCCTGAACCAAGTCTATAGCTTTTCTAAGATCTTTTTCATCCATCTCACCCTTTACTAGACCCATAAGTAAGTTTCTGTCTAGGCCTGAACAGAACGTGTCCCCTTCTCCTGTAAGGACTAAAACAGAAGCTTTGGAGTTTTTTACGGCATCTAGAGCATCTTTAAGTTCAACTAATAGTTGCTTGTCTAGTGCATTCTTTTTTTCTGGCCTGTTGAGGCTTATTCTTGCAACATCTCCCAAGCTTAGTTTAACCTTATCCATAAAAACCCTAGGTAGAGCCAAATATTTAAGTGGTTCGAAAGATTTTTCTAACAAAATCCTTTTAAATTTTGCTATCACTGTAAGCTCATGGACGTCCAGACGAGAAAATCCATATTGATGGATGCATTCGAAGAACTTAAGAAAAAATGGAGCAACTTAAACGTCGGTGAAAGCGAAATCGATGGTTTGCCGGAAAGCAGAATTTCAGAATTGATGGAAATAAGAGAGAAGTACCAGCTCAACGATATCGAGTTTTTGTTTATTGTTGGAACTGCGATTGGGTTCTACCAGGGGCAGAAAGTAGCTGTAGAGGAATTTTCAAAAAAGATAGCATCCGTTAATGAGTTTGTCTATTCGATGCTTGGAAGAAAGATATGAGGTTGGCAGTAAAGCTAGCGTACTTCGGCGACAAGTTCCATGGCAGCCAATACCAGCCAAACGTTAGAACTGTAGAAGGAGAGCTTTTAAAAGCCTTGGAGAGGTTCGGAATAAAAAACCCAAACCTAAGACTTGCTGGAAGGACTGACGCTGGCGTACATGCGTATGGACAGGTTGCTGCATTTGATTGCAACGATTTGATAACTCCAAGAATGCTGAATTCAGAGCTACCAGAGGATATAACTGTTTGGGGTTGGAAGAAAGTTGATGAGAATTTTGACCCGAGAAAAGCAAAAAGCAGAACATACATCTACGTAATCTACGCTGAAGATCTAGATATCAAAGCTATAAGAGATGCCCTAAAGTTTCTTTATGGTACCCACGATTTTTTAAATTTTACTAAGAAGTTTGGTGAGGGTGAAAGTTGTGTCAGGACAATTTTAAAAGCAGATGTAAGGGCAGAGAAGGATTTTTTGATATTTGAAATAGAGGGAGATTCTTTTACATGGAACATGATAAGATGCATAGTTACAGCTTTAATTGAAGTCGGAACGCATAGAAGGGATATCAATTGGTTTAAGACGCTTCTTTGTCCTGAAAAGCATAGAGAAAGGATCGAACCAGCACCACCTTACGGTTTGATATTAAAGGAAGTGAAATACGAAAATTTAGAGTTTGAAATCGACGATTACGCTTTTAAGACACTTCAAAACAGAATAGAAGAGAGGATCAGAGTTTCCGGTGTTATTTACAAACTTTTTTCACAGTTTAAGAAATGCGGAGCTTTCGAACCCCACTAAAAAGCAAAACGAGTGAAGCTTTTCTTGATCCTGGAACAGGGTAATCACCGTATCTTAAAACTATTTTTTCATTTAAACTTTCGATTTTTGATATCGCTGCAAAAAGCCCCTCCATCGTGATCTCCTGCGGGTTTGCAGAATACAGAATTAGTGCCGAGCTTGAATCCTTTATATCTCCCTCTATGCTGAGGTTGTTCATAGCCTCATCTACAAGTTCAATCATTCTCTTCGTTCTAACAGCTTTCATTTCTGCACTAGTTTTTAGTGAATTCAAAAAGGGTATCCTCTTTTCAGCATACCCGATTACACTAAATCCATCGCTACGCAAAGCGTTAAAAACATCCGACGTATCTATGACAACCTCCCCGGCGATCTTCTTCTTTAAATCTATCTCACCTGCGAGAGCTAGTAGGTTGAATGTTTTCAGTATGAATTCGTCAGTTTTCTGATCTCCCTTGAAAAGAAAAGTTACTTCCGATCTAATCCTTATATCTCTGACCTTCTTCTTGAGCTCGTTCAAACTTAGATCATCTAGTGCTGGAACTAAAACGAGTGTGATCACATGTTCGTCGCTTATTTCTTTAACTTTTTCGCAAATTTCCAGAGCGGTAGAGTATCCAAACTCATCTTCTAAGGAAAATATAATCAGATTTCCTTCTGTGATCTCTTGAATGTTGGCTAGCCTGTTAACAACTCCACTTACATCCTTAAGAACGAACATTTTTTTCTCTTCTGGAAGGGATATCTTTTTTAAGGCATCAGGATCGTTTAAAACTACGTAACTCTTAAAAAGTGAAACTTTATTTACCTTCGTTCCTTTTTTTGCCAACATTTCGGCTATTTTTGCTCCTCTTATACCTATACCTAGAGTTAGAAGTCTCATCTTCAGTGAAAGTTTTCCGACCTCTTTAAAAGTATTTAGATCTTAAATTCTAAATAATTAAAAATTAAAAATATCTTATCAACTTGAAAGGTACTTGTAGAGCCAAGCTGCAAAAACAGCACCAATTATGGGACCTACCACGTAAATTGGGAAGTAAAACCAAAGGTCTATACCCATTAAAGAGTCTCCAACGTATGGGCCAAAGGTTCTTGCAGGGTTTAATGAGGAGCCTGTAATGTTGCCGATCGTTGTAATTATCCCTCCGACTGTTAAACCGATTATAAGTCCGGCGAAGCCTGGAGGAGCACGTTCATCTACGGCTATACCCATTATAACCAGCATTAGCAGGAAGGTACCTATTGCTTCAGTCAGTATAGCTTGACCATAGCTTATCCCTGGAAAAGGTGCTGTAGCTCCTAAACCACCAATCAATGCCGCGTTAGGACCAACGCAGGCTAAGAAGCTAAGACTAGCAAGTGTAGCTCCAATCAACTGCGCAACGATGTAAGGTACAACATCCTTTGCCGGAAACTTTCCGATGCTCCAAAGTGCGATTGTAACTGCAGGATTTATGTGTGCTCCACTTACTCTTCCGAGAGAATATATTACAGCTGCTATTGCTATCGCGAAGGCCATTCCTATGGCTAACCAATCTCCCAAACCACCCAAGGTACCTATACCTATGTTGAAAGGGTTTGGTTTCGCAGCTCCATGTGCTATCATTAAATTTATCGCTGCAGAACCTGCACCGAAGAAGACGAGGATGTATGTACCAACAACTTCAGCTAAACACCTCTTTAAAAGCATCTTATCCCTCTTGGTAAGCTTCGTAACACGTCACGCACAAAATCCTTGGTATCTTTTTCTTCAACTTCTTAGCGGGGAATGGATAATCTCCTTTCCACACCTCTATCTCTTCCCTAACTAAGTGTTCCATACACACTCCCATTCCGCAGACGATGCAGATTGCAACAGCATCAGTGTCTTTGCCAAGCTGTTTGCAGATGTAGCATTTCATCTTAATCACCAAAAAATAAATTAAACTGCCTCTCTCCACTGGCAGTAAGCGTGTCTGAAGTCTATAAGCGCTGCAGTTGCACAATCCTTGCAAGTTCTTGCTGGAGAGGCTGGTTTATCCTTGTGCAGAGCTATTATGTTCGTCATCATCGTTGCCGTTACAGGTTCACTGGTAAGCAGGCATGGATAATCTGCAAGTCTCATTAGAGCGGAGAACCTAACAGTTATTGCGCATCCTGGGTAAGCATAGCGTTGTGGATTCATTAGAACCTCGTTCTTGAAGATTGGACTTAAGTCGACTTCATACTTTCCAACCTTGGGTTTAAGTTCTCCACCCATCCCATTCTTTGATCTTCTTGCTGCATCGATGTACTTCCATCCACGGTATATCATATCCATGAAGTCGCAGTTGTGCAGTTCAGCTGCTGCACTTCTTGTCGGATAGAGCTGAACATAGTTGTGGAATCTCTTTGTGAGCAGATCTGTTACAACGATCGCATTAAAGCCATCGAGCTCCAAAATACATTCCACAGCACAAGCTGTTGATCCTGTAGCTAATCTTAAAGCGTCATATTCATTTGCTATCTTATCAAGGTTGTTTCTAAGCGTAGATTCCATTACTTGACTTGTAGCCTCGATGACTGCCATTATCACATCATCTTTGCACATGTTGAACGTTGATTGCGCAATGTGGTGTGCAGCATCGCCAACGCAGTATGCTGGAACTGTTACAATGTTCCCATAGTGTACACCATCAGCCATCGCCTCTTTTACAGCATCTCTCATCCTCTTCTTGTATTCTGCCATGTACTTGCGAACGTCAAAACTCTGGTGACCTACAGAATCCATAAGTCTTGCCTGTGCTTCAATCGGCTTGTCGTAGAGGAACTTTATCATCTCTATCTCTTTCTTTATAGCATCGCTAAGAGTTGCACCTTTCTCTATTTCTTTTGCAAATACTTCTCCTATCCCATAGGAAGTGTTCATCCCCCAAGACTTTGAAGCCAAAATTGCCTGCTTATGCTCTGGAGGTATGTTTACAGTTTTTAAGATCCTATTAACTACATTACTTGTGCTTCCCGGAACTAAGGCAAAGTCTACAACACACGTTGGGCCATAAAAACCACCGTATCTTCGAACACATTCCAAGCCGATCAAAGCTTCAGCTTTCCCAATAGCTTCTATGAATTTTTCAACACTTTTTCTGAATTTTTCATCCTCCTCGTAGAGAATTTCGAGAATTGCAGGCGTCTGATAGTGTTCCACGAATGGATCATCTTCTGGTCTAACAGTTTTCGTCAAACTTCGAAGGATTTCATAGTGAGCATTTACACTGTCTACATGGAGCCTTATTACAGCCTTACTCTGATTTCCGACTGCTTTCATTTTGTTTACAACATCGACGTAAGGTTTCACATCATCTATTATAAACTCCTTGCCTCTCTTTTCCTTAACAACATTTACATCTGCCCATTGCGCTGCTATAGCCTCCTCAACCATCTTTTCAATAACCTCTCTCATACAATCACCAATTATTAATTTACATAGTTGTAAATAATTATTATGTAGAACATGGCTTTAGAATTTATCGGATATGTTCATCAAAAAATATAACTATCAGCAGAGACAAAAACAAAAAATAAAAATTTTAAATTTCTTGGAAAACCTCATCAAGCGAAACCCAGAGCTGAACTTCTCCCTCTAATCCCGACTTTTTTTCAAACCTCGTATATATCTCACTACATTCAGTACACAACTTGACAGGGAAAGGAGCGTCAGCCTCCCAAACGTCATCTCTCACGGAATGCTCATAACAAATACCTCTCCCACAAACTATGCATATCGCCACGGCCTCTCTCTCTTCATCATTTTTTTCACATACATGGCAAAACATTTTTTATCACCCCCTTCTAACACTAATTGTTATGAACATATTAGAATATAAAATTTTCGATAGCTTCGCTAAAAATTAATTTTATATAGTTAAAGATTGAAGGTGAAAACATGTATCTGGCGAAGGTGAAGGTTGAACAGAGTTCTTGTTCTCTTGCTGTTGCAACACAATCTGGGAAGTATTCGATGGAAATACTCGAGTACATCCTGCTAAATTCTCAAGATGCTCTGTTTCTCGTTAAAATAACTAAATATGAAGATGATATTAGCGAATGTTTCAGGACAATCGAAAACCATCCAAGCACTTTATTTCTGCAGATCCTCGAAAAAACGAACACTAATTTAGACTTTCTTGCTGTCGTTAGAGACACAAGCGGCATTAAAGCCTTTGAGGAATCTTACTGTTTTATTAAGCCCCCAATCGTCGTAGAAGATGGTAACAAGATATATACCCTCTTAGTTCCTGATCTCGATTATTTGGCAAAAGCTTATGAAAAGCTGAAAAAAGTAGGAAATTGGAAAGTTTTACACGTTGCAAGAATATACGAGAAAAAACAGCTCCTTACAGATGCTCAAAAAAGAGTTTTAAACGTGGCATGGGAACTAGGATACTTTGCAGAAAAAAGAACTGCCAAAATAGATGATATATCGAGGGCCCTGGGTATAGCAAGAAGCACTGCACACAAGCATTTAAGGGATGCCATATCGAAGATCGTAGAAAAGTACATAGAAGACAGCAGGAACGAGAGGGCTATGATAGACATGCTCCACAAAAGTTGAGCGCCATTATAAGCAAAATTTAAAAATTCTAAAAAAACTTTTGATGAATGCTTGAGAAGTTGTTGATTCCCAAAAACACGAAGTTTGATGAGCGTACAATAGTTGTGGAAGGGGATTTCATAGCGGGTGCAAACTCCAAAATCGGTTACGGAATAATTGCTAAAAAAATCATTCTTGGAGAAGGGGTAAAGGTTGAAGGAGATTTGATAGGTGAAGAAGTTAGGCTTGATGCCTTTTGCAACATCAGCGGAAACGTTTTTTCAAAAGGAGATGCCTACATTGGTGAATTTGCGTCTATAGACGGTAAGCTCACAGTATATGGTGATCTTGAAATTGGAAGAAACGTTAGAATAAAAAACGGCTTTGAAGCTAAAGGATTGATAACTATCCAGAATCCCTTGCCAATAATTCTTTTTATTTTCATTTACCTTATGGTACTTTTAAGACTTGGAAAGCTTGAAGAAGCTGAAAAAATATTTGACGAATTCGAAGAGTTCGAAAATCCGATGGTTGTTCCAGAAAATACAACTTTAGAGATAAACTTCATTCAAACTTCGAAAGACGTTGAAATTGTAAGCAGTAAAGTTCTTGGAAATATTAGAGGCAAGAAGGTATATGTCACATCGAGTGAGATCTTTGGAAGTGTTAAGGGTTCGGAAATAATAATTAATTCCAGCAGAGTTCATGGTGCGATCGAAGGTACAAACGTCTACGTAGTCAATTCGTCAACAGTCCTTGGCTACGTTAGAGCGACAAGGGTATATATGGAAGAGCGTTGTATAATTGATGGGAGCATAGTTGGTAGAAAAGGTGTGTGGATAAAAGATAAGGTCGAAATAGAACAAGAGGATGAGACGGATGGAGATAGAGAAAGAGAAGTTCAGGAAGATGTTTCCAAATCTTTATAGAGAGATAGAAGATGGAATCCCGACAATTTTTGATCATTTTGAAATCTGTAAAGATGAGGTTGAAGCTTTAGAAGTAGTTGAATTTTTTGAAAAAACCGGAGAGATTACGCACGAATTTGCAGCTTATCTCAAAAACAACATTTCACAATTTAGTTACCTTTTTGGAACAAGAAAGAGAGGAGATTATGCACGGAGGGGTCTTCTTTGATAGAGATCGGTATTGCTGGTAAGCCGAATGCTGGAAAATCAAGTTTCTTTAAAGCTGCAACGCTTGCTGAAGCAGAGATTGCGAACTATCCATTCACAACCATAAAACCAAACATCGGTGTCGGGAGTGTTAGAGTAAAATGTGTTTGTCAGGAACTTGGCTTTGAGTGCAATAGATGTGTAGATGGCTGGAGATTTATACCCATAAAGCTCATCGATGTTGCTGGTTTAGTTCCAGATGCTCACAAAGGTAGAGGACTTGGAAACGAATTTCTAGATGATTTGAGGCAAAGTGAAGCAATTATACATGTGGTTGATGCAAGCGGTTCGACTGATTTGGAAGGGAACGAGATAGGACTTGGAGAACATGATCCAATTGAAGATGTAAAGTTTCTTACGAAGGAAATAGACATGTGGATATATGGAATTCTGAAGAGAAACTGGGACAAAATAATGAGAAAAGCTAAAGCTGAGAAGAGAGATGCTGCGAGACACATAGCTGAACAGCTAGCAGGCTTGGGTTTCGAGGAATGGATGATAAGGGATGCCGCAAGAGATCTAGATTTATTAACGATTGATGATGATGGATTGAAGGACTTCGCCTGCGAATTGAGAAAAAGAAGGTTGAAAATGCTCATAGCAGCAAATAAATGTGATAAGGCTCCGAAAGAACTTGTTAAAAAAATATTAAAAGAATATGGTGACATTACTGTACCGACATCGGCATTTTATGAGATTATACTTCGAACAGCAGCAAAAAATGGTTATATAAAATATCTGCCAGGGGATAGCGATTTCAAGATACTTAAGGAGTTAAACGAAATGCAAAAAAAAGCTCTTTACAGGATAAGAGATTACCTCGCAGAGTGGAAAACTACAGGCGTTCAGGATGCCTTGAACAAGTTAGTCTTTGATGTGCTTGGCTATATAGTTGTTTATCCAGTGGAAGATGAAAACAAATTTACGGATTCCAAGGGAAACGTTTTGCCCGATGCTTTCTTGGTTAAAAAAGGATCTACTGCAAGAGAACTTGCTTACAAGATCCACACAGACATAGGAAAACACTTCATTTATGCTGTAAATGCAAAAACAAAGATGCGTATCGGTGAGGATCATGTGCTAAATAACAACGATGTTATAAAGATCGTATCCAGCGCATGATAGATATTATTGTATTACATCTCAAAGAACACGATAAAAAGCCATGGACGTTGCAGGATGAAATAAAAAAGATAGCTGAAGTTGTTTCGGTCGGTGACGATTTTTTACAGTGAAGATGAATATTAAAAAAGAGAATATTAAACTGGCAGAAAAAGAGGCTGTAAAAGTTTGGATAGTGTGTATAAGTACTAAAATTGAAGAGGATGTGCTTAGAAAAATTTTGGAAACTCTTTTTAAATAACTTTCGAAAATTTTCATCTCAGGTCCATAGATAGAGTCCGGTTTGTTCATCGTAACTTCTTGATACCTTGCCTTCGAGTTCAACTAAGTATATTTCGCATGCGAATACTTCCGCATCAAAAAGGTGTCCGGCGTAGATCATGCTGTCTTTGCCTAATACCACATGTACATGACAGAAAGGCTTACCATCCCTTAATGAGACGTTGCCAGTCAGGCTTAATAGCTCCATGGGCTCTTCTATCTTTCTTTTAACGTACTCTTTTCTCTCTTGATCGTAGTAACCAATTTCAGCCATTTTCACAGCTCCAATTCCGCTGAGATATGCAGTCTCTATTTTTTTAGCAAAAAGAAATTCTACGAGCTGTTCTATTATTCCCCTTCCATATTCAAGTTTCAGAAGAAATGTCCTTCCGTTTTTCAACTCGAAGAACTTCATGTTCAAAGTTATGCATAAAATTTAAAAAAGTATAGCAGTTTTTCAAAAAGTTTAAATACACTTAATGTGCTTATTCCCATATGAAAGGATTAGGTGGTGAACTTTGGGTTTATTGATGCAATAAGAAAACAGAAAAAGAATTCAATAATTGGGGAGTTAAAGGTCTTTTCACCGGTTCTTGGAGATTTAATAAGGGGCAGAAATGCTGTTGAGATTGCAAAAACATACGAAGCTGCTGGCTGTTCTGCAATTTCTTATATAACAGCTAGAGAATTTGGTGGTAATTTAAAAACACTAGAAGAGATTTGCAAAGCTACAAGATTGCCAGTTTTGAGAAAAGACTTTATTAAAACTAGCAAAGAAGTTGAAATAACTTCAAGTACTGGTGCATCTGCTTTGCTTTTGATAGCAAGAAATTTGAGAGAAAAAACCACAGAGCTGGTAGACTACTGTTTTGAGCATGGAATAGAGCCCGTCGTCGAAGTTTTTAGTGAAGAAGATCTGAATTACGCCGAAAATGCAAGGGTCGTTCTTATAAATAATCGAAACATCTTCCAGCCTTCAGATGTTGATTTGAAAAGAACCTTTCAGCTAGCACCAAAAATTAAAAAGCTGAAAATAAGTGGAAGTGGAATAAAAAGCCCGAAAGATCTAGTTGTGTTGAAATCGGTGGACGCTGCACTTGTGGGAACTGCATTTATGCTCGCTGAGAACACCTTTAATTTTGTAAAAAGTTTTGTGGAGGCGAAAATATGATGGAACTCTTTAACAACTTGAACATGGAAAGAGCTTATGAGATCGCCTTGAAAATTCCAGAAATGGACGAGATAGAAATATCTGCATTGTTAACAGCTTTGGAATTGAAAGGATACACACCAGAAGTCATCGCGGGATTCTGCAGAGCAGTCCTAGATAGAATTAATCTGGATTTGGGTGAAGTTTTTGATACGTGTGGAACTGGAGGAGATTTTGCCAACACTATAAACGCTAGTACAGCTGTTGCGATAGCAACTTCTATTTTTGCTCCAGTCGCCAAGCATGGAAATAGAGCAGTGAGTTCTAAAAGTGGTTCTGCCGATGTACTAGAAAAACTTGGTATAAAAATAGACTGTAATGCAAACGAAGCTAAAAAAATGATTCAAGAAACGAACTTTGTATTTTTATACGCACCTTTGTACCACAAAAGTTTTGCCAAGGTTTCAAAAGTAAGAAAAAAGCTCAAAATGAAAACGATCTTTAACATCCTTGGCCCCCTCGTAAACCCCGCAAATCCAAAAAAACAAATTGTTGGAGTCTCAAGCGAGAAAGATCTTTACAAAGTTGCTGAAGCTATGGTTTTAATCAACAGAAGAGGTATCGTCGTCTATGGTAGCGGAATAGATGAGGTTAACCCAAATGGTGAAACCGTGGTATTGTTGGTCAAAAAAGAAGTTGAAAAGATAAAATTAAGTCCTGAGGATTTTGGTTTGAAGAAGTCTAGAATAATACCTTGCTCAAGCAGCGAAGAATCAGCTTTTAGAGTTAGAGCAGTCTTATCTGGGAAAGGCACGGAGGAGGATACGAATTTCATAGCAATAAACTTTGCAACCGCACTACTAGCTTTAGGTTACGAGGATCTCAAAGAGAACGTCGAGATATTTTTCGAAAACGTTGAAAATCAGAACTTCATTAGAAAGCTAGAGGAGATAGTATGCGCAAGCAAGAGTTTGTAGAACCTTTGAAGCTGTATTCTATAATAAGAGAACAGAATTATCCTTTCATAATGGAGTTTACAGATAAATTCGGGGGTAAAAAGTACACTTTGATTTCTTTTGACCCAGATGAAATTTTAAAGGTGAAAAGCGATTCTGATCCATTTGATAGCCTTAAAGAAATGAATTTCAAAGGTTTGATCGTTGGTTACATACCTTACGATGCCGTTCTGAGATACATTGGAAAAAAAGGATTTGAAAATTCTGTTTTTGGTTGCTACACCTCCTACTTTTTGTACGACAACTTTGGAAACCTCTACAGTAACTTTGAAGATGCGGAGAAAATTGTTGAAAAAGCCAAGAAGGAAGAGATAGACGTTAAAGATGGTGGAGCTGAAGTTTTAAGTGTTGAAGATAGAGAATACTTCGAAAAGATCGTTGAGAAAGGAAAGGAGTACATCGAAGAGGGAGAAGTATACCAGATAGTCCTCTCGAGGGAGTACAAAGTTAGAAGCGATTTCGATCCGTTTGAGATATATCTTAGAATGAAAGAACTAAATCCATCTCCTTACATGTTCCTCTTAGAATTCGAAAAAGCTTTAATTGGCTCTTCTCCAGAGACTATGGGAAAAATAGAGGGAAAAATTTTTAGAATAAATCCCATAGCTGGAACTGCAAAAAGGATAGTCGGTGAAGAAAGTGAGACCATTGAAAAACTGCTGAAAGATGAAAAAGAGAGAGCAGAACATGTAATGCTCGTTGATTTAGCGAGGAACGATGTTAGGAAGGTTTGCAAAGCTGGAAGTGTTAAAGTTGAGCGTTTTATGGAAGCTGTGGTCTATCCTAGTGTTATTCACATCGAGAGCGAAGTTTTTGGTGAGTTGAGGGAAAACATCACGCATTTCGATGCTATGAGGGCTGCTTTTCCTGCTGGAACCGTAACTGGTGCGCCAAAAAGAAGGGCTGTGGAGTTGATAGATGAGCTTGAAAGATCAAAGAGGGGGGTCTATGCTGGAGCCGTTGGTTTCTTCTCAGAAAATGTTTCAGACATGGCTATAGCTATAAGAATGGTAGAATACAACAAAAAGTGCAAGATTAGAGCTGGAGCAGGAATAGTAGCTGACTCAATTGCTGAAAAAGAATTTTTAGAAACTGAAAATAAGATTTCTAAAGTTTTAAAGGCGGTGGGTCTATGATAGTTGTAATAGACTGCTACGATTCTTTTGTTTACAACCTCGTGGACTACATTTCGATCTTCGATAAAGTTAAGGTTTTTAGCAAAGATGATGCAATAAATATCAGGAATTTAGACTTTCAAGGAGTAGTTATATCTCCCGGACCCGGAAGGCCTGATAGATCCCTCAAATTCATCTTCGAGTTTGGGGTTCCAATTTTGGGTGTTTGTTTGGGACATCAGATGATTGCGGAGATATTTGGCGGAAAAGTTGGAAAGGTGAAACCAATGCATGGAAAAGCATCTAAAATTATGCACGATGGTGATGGCATCTTTAAAGGATTAAGAAATCCACTAAAAGTTGGAAGGTATCATTCTCTAGCAGTGCTTGAACCACCTAAAGGTTTCAAAGTTACAGCTCTGAGCGATGATGGAGTTGTAATGGGTATAAGAAAGGATACAATTGAAGGTGTGCAGTTCCATCCAGAGAGTATTCTTACAGAGGAAGGACTGAAGATGATTCAAAATTTTGTCCGGATCTGTCATGATCGTGAAGATATGCGGAATAAAAAATGCTAAAGAACTTGAAATCGTTGAGCGTTATGCTGATTTTGGAGGAGTCGTTGTAATGAGCGAATCGAAAAGATGCATCGAACTTAAAAAAGCTAAAGAACTGATAGAAAACTCTACAATACCGATATTTGTAGTTTCAACCTGTAAAACGCTTAAAGAGTGGGAAGATATAATTAGCATGACAGAATGTAAATTCGTACAGATCCATGGATGTATTAGCGTTGAAGACTTCGAACTTTTGAAGGATGATGTAATTGCGATGAAAGCATTTATCGTAGAAAAAGATTCAAATAAAATTATAGAAGAAATTGAAAAATATAAACCACACTTGATCTTACTCGACTCTGGAATGGGAAGCGGTAAAATTCACGACTGGACATTGAGCAGAGAGGTTGCTAAAAAGTATCCAATAATTCTTGCTGGTGGATTAAACGTGAAGAACGTCGTTGATGCAATAAACTTTGTAAAACCGATCGGAGTTGATGTTTCTTCTGGGGTTGAAAATAACGGTCTTAAGGATGAATTTTTGGTTTCTGAGTTCGTTAGGAGGGTTAAAAATGCGTTTCGGTGAATTTGGAGGAAGATACGTTCCTGAGGTCTTGGTTCCACCTCTAGAGGAGCTTGAGAGAGCTTACAAAGAAATAAAGGATGATGAGAATTTTAAAAAAGAACTTGATTACTATCTGCGAAGTTATGCTGGAAGACCTACGCCACTCTACTACGCTAAAAATCTAAGTAAAGAGCTTGGAATGAAGATTTATTTAAAAAGAGAGGATCTCCTACACGGAGGAGCTCATAAAATAAACAACACCTTGGCCCAAGCCTTACTTGCAAAGTACATGGGTAAGAGTAGAATAATTGCAGAAACTGGCGCTGGACAGCATGGAGTTGCTACAGCGATGGCTTCAGCGCTTTTTGGATTGAAGTGCAGAATTTATATGGGTGCAGAGGATTATGAAAGGCAAAAGATGAACGTATTTCGTATGAAATTGCTTGGAGCGGATATTGTTGCAGTAAACAGTGGAAGTAGGACCTTAAAAGATGCCATAAATGAGGCTTTAAGAGATTGGGCTGAAAACTTTGAAACAACTCACTACCTAATTGGCTCAGTTGTCGGCCCACATCCCTTTCCAACGATAGTAAGAGATTTTCAATCGATAATAGGAAAGGAAACCAAGGAGCAGATTCTTGAATTGGAGGGATCGCTTCCAGATGCTATAGTTGCATGCGTTGGTGGGGGAAGCAATGCAATCGGTATATTCTATCCCTTCGTTGAAGATGAAGTTAGACTGATAGGCGTCGAAGCTGGGGGAGAGGGAATTGAAAGTGGAAGACATTCTGCATCACTTTCTGCTGGTAGCAAGGGTGTATTTCATGGGATGCTCTCTTACTTCCTTCAAAGCGATGAGGGAATGATAAAAGATACCCAGAGTATAGCAGCCGGTTTAGATTACCCAGGAGTTGGACCAGAACATGCATATCTTAAAGATACTGGTAGAGTTGAGTACAAAGCTGTAAAGGATGATGAAGCTTTGAAAGCTTTCATTAAGCTATCGAAGCTCGAAGGAATAATTCCAGCACTTGAAAGTGCACATGCTTTGGCATACCTTGAGAAGGATGAAAGCTTAAGAGGTTCAGTTGTTGTAGTGAATTTATCTGGAAGAGGAGATAAAGATCTAGGGATAGTTTTGGAGGCGTTGAGATGATAGAAAAATCTCTGATTATTTTTCTACCAGCATGCTATCCCGATCGAGAATCGACACTTAGATTTATGCTAAAAGCTGAGGCAGATCTTTTAGAAATAGGTATTCCATTCAGCGACCCAATCGCGGATGGGGTTGAAATTCAGAAAGCTTACTATGAAGCTTTGAAGTCATTCAAGCTTTGTGATATATTCTGGATTGCAAGAGAATACAAGAAGGAGATGGAAAAAAGATTAATTCTCATGAGCTACTACAATCCAATCTACCGCTATGGCATAAAAAGATTTGTAGAGGAGGCGTATGAAAGCGGTTATGATGCTTTGCTGATAGTAGACTTGCCCTTTGATGAAGCAGGGGAAATTTTGGAGGTTAGCAAAGATGTTGGAATAAAAAACGTTTTCCTTGCAGCACCAAACACTAATAATGAACGGCTCAAAGCTATCGACGAACTTTCCGAGTTCATTTATCTTGTTTCAACGTATGGTGTTACAGGGGTAAGAAAAGAAGTATCTAAATTAACTTTTGAGGCTTTAAAAAGGACCAAAAGCATATGTAAAAAACCTATCGCTGTAGGTTTTGGAATTTCTAGTAGGGAGCACGTAAGGATGATATTCAACGCTGGAGCAGATGGAGTAGTCGTTGGTAGTGCTGTTGTTAAAATTGTAGAAAAGTTCGGGAGATCAGCAGACGAAGAGATAAAAAAGTTTGTGGAAGAACTAAAATCCTACCAAACTCCATAGATTTTTTCTCCACACTTCCAACATCTTCCATCTTTAATTCTTTTCTCCAAAACGATATAACTGTACCTTTTTATCAAAACTTCTCCGCAATTTGGGCAGTAAGTGTGCTCGTATTTGTGTCCAGGAACATTTCCGATATATGCAAACTTTATTCCCTCTCTTTTCGCAGTATATACAGCTCTTTCGAGTGTCTCAATTCTTGTCTGTTCTCTTCTAAATTTGTAAGCTGGAAAATAGCGAGTAAAGTGTATAGGGATATCCTGATTTGCAAACTTCAGGTGTTTTTGTATCACTTCCTCGATCTGATCTTCGTTCACATCCGTAATCACTAAATTGACAATTTCCACATGAATACCTAATTTCAGAGCTTCTTTAACTATCCTCCATACGTAATCGTCTCTGGCTTCGAGAACTTCGTAAGTATTTTTACCACCTTTGATATCAACCTTTAATGCATCCAAACCAGCTCTTTTAAGATTTTTCAGCGCCATTATGGACATGTAACCGTTAGATACAATCGTATTCAGGAGCCCATTTTTTCTGCCAATAACAAAGGTATCAAGTAAGAACTCGTAAAGCAGTGTAGGTTCATTGAGACTTGCACATAGACTTGTATCTTTATTCTTCAAAGCTGAATTGACAACGTACTCTGGAGTTACTTCTTTCCCAAAGGGTAACGATTTTGATATGTTCCAATTCTGGCACCATGCACAATCGAAGTTGCATGAGTACGTTGAGAAGGTCATGCTTGTGCTTGAGGGTTTAAAATGGAAGAACGGTTTTATCTCTATTGGTCTGCTCTCTAAAGCGCTAAGTTTTCCGTATGTCAGAGTATAAAGTTTACCATTCTTGTTTATCCTAACTTTACAGTATCCGCTCTCATTTTCTCTGATCCTACAGAATCTCCAGCAAAGCTGACAGACAATTTTTTCACCGACTTTTCTGAACAACTTAGCCTCCCTCATTAATCTTCACAAAACAAAAAAGTTTTGAGCAAGAGGATGTATACAGCGCATGTAGAAAACCTTCAGTCAACAACCTCTCTGAATCTTCTAAGCAGAAACGAATACTCTGGATCGCTTGCATTTATAAGAGCCCTTATCATCGCTTTCAACTCACTTCTCTTTATTTTTGCGTAGTTATGTGCATTGATCAGGGGTAGAGGATATCCTTCTACTTCCAGACTTCTCAGATTTGATATAATCTCATCGACTTTTTGGTTTGTCTCGATCAGAAGTATGTTTGCATCATCGCAGAAACGAACGTAGGCTGAATTTATTAAAAGGTCTTTAATTTTTTCAAATTTGTCACTGAATGGAACAGATTTTTTGATTTCTGGATAGAATTCTACATATCCTGCTTTAGATCTACCAAATAGAGACCTACAAAGTATTTCTAAGAAGGCTGCATCACCTACTTCTGAAAAGTTCTTCGTGTAGTAACTTTTTGCGACGAAAACAACTTTTTTGCCAAGTAGATTGTTGAGAGAGTGCAGATATTCTATGTACTCCAAAAAAATAGCAAGATCGTCGCTTAAGTTTTTGCCTGTTCTGTAGCTTCTTTCGAACTCTCTAAAATGTTCGCTCCTCGCAAGAAGATAGCTTTTTCTGGCTTTGCCTGTAGTAACATCTTTTTTTATTTCAAACTGCAGCGCATCAAGTGCTCTTAAGTATTCAGACACTAAACCATCAAGATCGTAGTTCTTTTCAAGCTCCTTTAGATTTTCTTTTATGTAGGCGGGAGGTCTAACCACTGCTCCGCTTAAAGTTCCATCTAAGAGCAAAAGCTCAGATTTCGAAAAACTGGCGATTCGATACTCGTTTATTTGCATGTGTAGTCTTATCCTTTCATCTATGTGCATGTAAGGCTTCAAAGCTGTAATCTCGTGTATTTCTAATATCTCTTTGCCAACGGCAACGGCTGAAGTGGCATAAAAAACAGCTCCTACGAATTTTTCAACCCCTATACTACCATCAACCCCACATGCATCGCATTCTTTTGGTTCTGGAAGCTCGTTCCAATACAACTTTTTTCTTCTTAACTCCAATTCTGCAATTTTGTAGCTATCTTCAAGTGTCTTTTTAAATTCAAGAAGTATATCGTCGCTAAGCCTCCACATAGCTTACCCTCGATGATCCTCCGGAAAAATCCACCTTTATTATCTTGTCCGCAGCCTCCTTTAATTCATCGTCATGTGTAACTATTATAACTTGTGGAATCTTTCGCAGATAGGTTGATATTATCTCCACAAGTTTTCTTCTCCTTTCTTCATCTAAGAAGGGTGTTGGTTCATCCAGTATTAACAATGGAACCTGACCTTTTACTAGAAAAGTCGTTAAAGCCAACCTAAAGGCGATAGCTAGGGCTATCAACTCCCCGCCACTCAAAAAGTTTACATCCCTCTCTTCCCCTTGGTAGAGGACAAAAAGTTTTATTTTTTCTTTCCTCTCCTCAACTTTTTTAAGAACTACTCCAGTGTACTTTCCATCCGTAAGTTCTTCAAAGATCTTGCTTGCGATTTTCTCAACTTCTCCAAGGGCGACCTCGATAACTATGTTCTTATAGCTTCTAAACTTTTCCCTTGTTCTGCTTAGCTCTGGAATAACTTTTCGTTCTATTATATCGGCCTTTCTCTCGTAATCTCTTAACTTCGCAAGCTGTCCCTCTAAATATTCCACATCTTTTTTAAGAGCTTCCAAACTGCTCTTTAAATTCTCTCTTTTCTCTTCGGCTCTTAAAATTTCTTCTTCAGCTCTTTTGAGTTCTTGAGATAAAGTGATATGCTTTTTTTCGTCATAAGCTGCGGAAATTTCTGAAATTTCTCTTTTTATTTCAGAGGCTTTATCTATAAGATCTTTTAATTCAGCATCCATCTTTGTTATCTCGCTTTTAAGAGCTTCTAATTTATTTTTAAACTCTTCTAGAGCTTTCTCAGACCCTTTTAGCTCGATCCACTGGATGAAGGTATTTTTGAGCTCTTCAAATTTCTTCTTTAGTTCTTCCAAACTTTCAAAACCTTCGTTCTTCATCAACTCTTTAATTTTACTTTCTAACAAGCTCAGGTTTTTTATAGAGGTATCTAAATCTTCAAGCTCTTTTTCTAACTTTTCCAATTTTATAGAGCTTTTTATTTCTTTTAAAGAGCCATTCAACCTGTTTCGTTCATTTTTTAGTGATTCAAAGTCGTTTTTCAATTTTTTTATAGCTTCAATGTCAATTTTTTTCAGCTCTTCTTCGATTTTTCTCATCTCTTCGAATTTCTTGCAAATGAGGTTCACTTCACTTTCTCTGGACAGGATAGACTTCAATCTGCTAACCTTCTCTTTAAGTTTGCTTTCAATGTTTTTTGCTTTTTCAAGTTCTTCTTTAAGATTTTTAAGTTCTTCAGTATAACTTTTTATCAAATTTTTCCTTAAATCTTCCTTCAGTTCCCTTCCACAAGTTGGACAATTACCCTCTGCAGACTTTAGCTCTTCAATAGCCTTTTTTATCTGTAAGCCCCTCGTGTTTATTGAGGAGATCTTTGAAATGACTTTTGCTTCGTATTCTTTTAGCTTTTCTTCCTCTTCTTTTGCTTTCTGAATTTCAGTCTTCATCTCCTCAATTTTCTTCTCATCGACATCTTTTAGCTCTTTTTTAAGCTCCAAAAGTCTTAGAGTTTTAGCTTCGATCTCCTCGTAACCACGCAGTTTCTTTTCAGTATCCTGTATTTTAGCTTCGATCTCTTCTATTTCTCGAGTTATTTCCTCAGATCTCTTTTTTAGTTCTTCGTTTCTCCTTATTTCCTCGATAAGAGCTCTCCTTTTTTCATTCAAGCCAGCAAGTCTTTCAACAAGAGCTGGTAGTTTTTCAGCCTCCTTTAGAATGGCCTCCAGTTTTTTATAATATAAAGCATCCTTTTCAAATTCTTTGGCTTTAACAACTTTTTCTCTCAGTTCGAAAATCTTTATCTGAATTTCCTCGCTTTCAATTTTTGCTTTCTGGATTTTTTCACTTTTATGGGCAATTTCAAGCTCTAATTTTTCTAATTTGGATTTCTTTTCATTTAAACTATTTTTTAGCTTTTCGAGCTCTTCATTTTCTTTTTTGAGTTTTTCCACTTTCGGCTTAAGATATGCAATCTTTTTCTCAAGTGTTTCTATCTCTTCAGATGTTTTACTCATAGCTAACTTTTTGTTATCGAGTTGTTCAAGCACAGTTTTTTGCTGTAAAGCGAATTTTCTGAAATTCTCGGCTTCTTGTCTAAAATGTTCTATTATCTTTCCTATCTCCTGCCAAGCAACTTCATAATCGTCTATTCGTATGATCCTTCTGATAAGCTTCTCCCTACTGTCATCATCTAGTATTATAGATTCTATCTCTCCCTGTCGTATGTAGATGGCGTTTTGAAAAACATGATATGGCAGGATTGTTTTTTCAACCCAATCTGTTATTTTTGAATCTCCTTCAAGCTTAAAATCTCCCGACAACACCGCCTCACCATCGCTACTTCTTGAAATTTTTATTTCGCTGTTCCTAAAGTTGAATTTCAAAGTGATTCTGTACGCTTTTGAACCACTTTTAACCAAATCTTCCTTTTTAACTTTTGCAGCTTTTGAACCATAGAGAGCTACTATTAAAGCTTCAAGAATAGAACTTTTTCCTGCACCATTTCGGCCCAAGATGACATTTATACCATCTTCAAATTTTATATTTGAATTTGCGTGCGATTTAAAATCCTTTATTTCAAGCTCTTCGATCTTGAACATCTTAATCACCTAAAAAATCGAGTAAAGTTTTTGGTTTCTTTTTCCCATCTACAGAATCAATTTTTTTAGTTTCTTTTTTCTCTTTCTCAACTTCAACTTTTTCAGAACCTTTTTCTGCACCGCTTTTCTCAATCTCCGAGAAATCCTTCAAACTTTTAAACTCTCCAAGCCCAAAATGCTCTTTTATGATTTCAATAGCTGAACCACGTAGTGCTTCACTTTCTTCTCTTAGAATTTCGAGCAATTTAAGTTCAAATTCGTTAAAAAATTGATTTTCTGCTGGGATCTCCTTGAATTCCTGTTTTTTCTCCCTCAACCTTTCAAATCTAAGTTCTAGATGCTTCACCGAAGAAAAAAGCTGGGTAAGCTTTTTGACATCTATTTCCTCCCTACATAGAATCTTCAAAACAACCAAATCCTCGTTCTCAGCAAATTTAGCTAACTCAGAGGTCTTTTTCTCTACTTCACTATAATTCTCACCGTTTACAACAAAGTTTAGAAGATTTCTTGTTTTTATTTCAATAAATTTAGGCTTAAAATTATCTACCACTACAAAACCTTTCTTACAACCTTCTCTTTTGACTAAACTCTCAGAATAATCTACAAAAATTGAAGCTTCTCTTGCATCGTATCTTTCAATTGAACCTGGATAAACAACGTATGATCCATCAAACTCTAAAATTTTTGGTAAATGTACGTGTCCTAATGCGTAATAGCGTGCCTTCGGTAGATCGTTGAGTGTCAACTCGTAGGCTATTTCGAGTTCGATGTCTATAACTTCCTTAACTGCTTGGTGAAGCACCAGTATACTTTCACTAGTTGAAGGTTTCAAAAGCGGTTTTATCCTGTCAATTCTCCATCTTGTTTTGTAGCTTTCTCCGACAATTTCAATACCCTCATATATACCCTTCACAAAGTAAACGTCTCCAATTTTTTGACATAGAACGTTATCTCGTTCAATTTTGTTCTTTCTAAGCCCAAGGATCGTGAGCAAACCGAGTTTTTCAAGAAGATGGTACGCAGACATATCTCTTACACTTCTATCATGGTTTCCTTCTACTGCAAAAACGGGAATTTTTTGTTCTTTAAAGATTTCCAGTATCTCTATAGCGTCTTTTATTGTTTTAGGAGTGGGATAGCTCCTGTGAAAAAGATCGCCGGAAATTACTACAAAATCAACTTTTTCTTCAACGGCTTTTTTAGCAGCTAATCTAAAGGCGTTTGTAATATCTTCAGCCCTCCAGGGCTGATTATATTGTTCGTATCCTAAATGAATATCTGCAAAGTGGGCAAACCTCATATTGCCAAATCCTCCAGATTAAAATCTTCAGATTTTTCCATCCATTCATCTAAAACTTCCATATCTCCTCCGCCATACTTTCCATTGAATTTCCTAATCTTTACAGCCACTGGCATTTTAACTGCTGGTCCTACTATTACCGCTTCACCTACACCAAGAGAAGCAATATCTGCAAGTAGATCCTCACTTAGATGTTCACTCGCCTGCTGCACATAGCGTTGGTCACTGGGTTCCAGTATCTTAAGGACTATCTTCGTGTTACACTGACTTAATATATCTTCGTTAAGCCTTTTCGGTCTTTGGGAGATCAACCCCATACCTATGCCGAACTTTCTACCCTCTCTTGCAATCCTGCTCATCCAGAGTGTAACTTCGTTGTTCGAGCCCTTGTGAGCAAATATATGTGCTTCCTCAAATATAACCATAAGAGGTTTTCTAATAGCTGGGCAAATGTTCTCCCAGTTTTTTCTACCTCTAAGGTAACTTATCCTGCCTACCAGCAGGTTTCTTAGTAAATAGCCGACAACAACTCTCATCTGGTTCTCGTCAAATCCGCTAAGGTTTACTATGTTCAAATAATGTGGTTTCAAGCTTGCAAGCATATCCTTTTGTTGTAAAAGATCTTCGTAGCGAGTGAAGAAAGTTGAAACATACTCCTTAATTCTGCTAAGAGATACAACATCTTGCTTATCCAAATTCGTGGTTCTAACGGTATTGTTAGAATCGTAATACTCAACGCTTGCTTTTTTATTTGCCGCTTCGATCCACTCCTCTATCTTATCCAGCATAAATTTGACAAGATCTTGTCCACTCTTTTTCATCGCCTTTGCAGTACTAAATATTCTCTCTAAATGCATTCTCTGAACAGGTGCATCGTTTTCTACTCCAACAAGTGAAGCGAACTCCCAAGGTTCGAGTTGCTCTGGTCTTATACCTGCAGGCACGACATTCTTCTTGTATTCACTACCGTCTTCGAAAACAAAATTTAAGTACTCTCCATGTGGATCTATGAGAATTACAGTGCCATTCAGATTCCTTACGATGTCATTTACGATCACCGCTACAGTGTTCGATTTTCCTCCTCCTGTAATAGATAGAACAGCAAAATGTCTCAGCAAAAGCTGTTTTACATCTAGAGGTACACTTACATCTTCTCTTGCGATTAACTTGCCAATTTCGATAGATCCTTTCTCAAAGGAGAGTATTTTTTTTAACATTTCAGAGTCTGCCAATCTGACTTCAGAATTCGGTTTAATCGATGACCTGTTTGGCTTAATCGTGCAATCTTTAACTACACCTAAAATACTTGCAACAGCTACTGTAACTTCGTTCTTTTCTAAAAGTGATTTCGAATATCCGATATTCTTTACCAGATATTCGTAGCTAAATTCCTCCTCAAGCATCAATCTGTTGAAACTTTTTATTTTTCTAACTATTCCCAGCACATCTTCTCCATCGCTATTTTTTGCTACAACGTACTCACCGAATTTGGGAGAATTGAAGGGATTCACTATAAATTTAAATTCACTAATACTTGCCTCGCCAAATACTAAGCCTACGTTCTCCATATTTTCACTTCAGCAGCTTTAAAAATATAACTATATCTCGAAATCTGCGACGAGTATCGTATGATCAGAGGGTCTCTCCGCCAAGCGAGGTTTCATATCAACGTAGCAGTCTATTGATCTATCTGCAAGCTTCTTAGACACATTTATCGAATCCACTCTCCAGCCTAGTCCTTTTTCAATCGAACCTTTTACTCTGTAGTCAAAAAAAGTGTATATCCTTTCATTCGGATGATGTTTCCTCAACAAATCTATGAATCCCATTTCGAGGATCTTTTTATAGGCATTTCGGGCTGCTTCGTGAAAACAAACGTGATTCCTAAGCTTATCTGGACTGTGTACGTCTATATCGTCGGGTGCAACATTCATGTCCCCACACCATGCGACAAGACTATCCAAATTTAGGTTTTTTTCAAAAAATTTTTTGAGTCTATCTAACCACTGAAGCTTGTAGGCATACTTTTCACTATCTACTTTGAAACCTTGCGGAATATAGGTGTTAACAACTGTTATGTTCCCGATTTCTGCTACTATTATTCTATCCTCATCTCTTGGTTCTGAGTCTAGACCGAATTTTACATTCTTCGGCTCCTCCAGTGAAGCAATTGCAACTCCATTTCTACCTTTACTACCGAAAAATACTACATGATAACCTATTCTATGAAAATCTGCAGAAGGAAAACGATTGTTTTCAACCTTTGTTTCCTGCATGCAAATTATGTCTGGTTCATTTTCTTTAAGCCATGGTATCAGAATATGCAACCTTTGACGGATTGAATTTACATTGTAGGTTGCAATTCTAAGCATAAATTTTAAGATGTTTCAGGGTTTTTTATAGCTTTCCGTAAAAGGCTAGGCTGTTACGATTTTTATACCTCTAACTCACTAGGTTCAAGAAGATAATTGCAGAAGAAGAAAATAGGAAAGCAACCGTCGGTGAAAGTATCCAGTTAAAAACTATCGATCTAACCTTCTCTCTTTTTACAGTTCCCATCTTTCCTACAATTCCTACACCAAAAACCCCTCCAACTATACAATAGGTTGTAGATACCGGCATTCCTAATAAGGTGAAAATTAAAACAGTCAAAGCAGCACCGAACTGTGCAGAAAATCCAGAAGCTGGATCAAGTGGAGCTATTCCCTTCCCGACAGTCTCTATAACTCTCCAACTAAGCATTTTTGCACCTAACCACAGAAAAATAGAACCCAAGAAGGCGGCAGTAAAGTGGTCTATCAGACCAAAATATACTACTGCTCCCAAAGCTGTAGCTAGTTCGTTAGCTCCTGTATTGTAGGCGATAAGAACCGAGTTCAGAAGAAGCAAAATTTTGAATATTCGGTTAATTTTCAAGATTGAAAAACCCGAAAAAATTTTTTTCACTAAGAAAAAGACTCCAGCAGCCACTAAAATTGCAACAATTGGAGAGAGAACCCAAGAGAGAATGATATTTTTCAAAATATTTAATTCTAAATATGCTCCTGAAGCAAAACCAGCTCCAACTAAACTTCCAACTATCACTTGGTGACTTGAAACTGGAAAGGATCTTGCATTGGAAAATACGATTATTGATGCTGCAACTGTAAGAGAAGACACCAACAAAATTAGATTGAATTCAACAAGATCTTTTCCAACGGTTGTCATAACTTTTTCTCCACCTGCAATACACCCAATAAACGCGAAGAGCAGAAGCAAAAGATTTGCAGTTCTGAAATTTATTATTCTACAACCGATGCAGACTCCGAAAGCGTTCGAAGTGTCGTTGGAACCTATACTGAACGCTATAGATAAACAAGCAAGTATTGCCAGAACCTCGAGCATATCGAGATCACAGGCTGAAACTAATAATCTGCGCTACATCGCAAGCTTCCTCAATTGAGTCGCTCACTTTCACTAGGTTCTCAAAAAAGTCTAAAAAAAGTTTAAATGCCCAGAAGTCCCTATCAAGCTTAGATATCTCGTCTAATATAAAAGCTTTTATATCATCGATTCTTTTTTCAAGAATTAAAATAGCTAGGACTTCTTCTCTGGACTTACTGCCTTTCAAGAGAGAAATTACGTAACTTCTAATAGTTTGACACATTTTCAAGTTTATTTCAGCTACGTTTATTAAATCATCTTGGAAATTCTCGATCAATCTAACATCCTTTTTTATTAGCCTCCTGAAAGACTCCTCCGCATCTTTAGCTGCGTCGATCGCATCATCTATCGTATCCACGAGCTTGTATATATGAGGTCTCAAATATGGCAAGAAAGCCTCGTTTAAAATTTTTATTATGGATCTCCTAATCTCGTCCGCCTCCCTTTCCATTTTACCTATCTCTTCACTTGGAGTTCCTTTTATGAGCATCATCCTTAGATGCTCGCAACTGTTGCAGAGAAGATCTAGAAGATGCGCTACTTGCAATACTATGGTTTCCTCTTTTTTGCTGCTAAAGAGCTTCATAATTTTTTCCTCGTAAGAAAGTAGGTTAAAATATCTATCAAGGATACAACTCCAACGATTTTTTTACCATCCCTTACAAAGATCCTTTCGATGTTGTTTTCTTCAAGCTTTTTTATAACTTCACTTAACTTAGTGTTTTTTTCTACTGTGATCAGCGGTTTAGTTGCAATTTCTCTGACTTTCACAGATTTTAAGTCGAGATTCTTTGCTAGGCACTTAAAAACCACATCCCTCATGGTAACTACTCCATATTCATCTTCTTCACTTTCTGGTTTAACCAGTACTGATCTTATCCTTCTTGAGATCATTTTTTCGACGGCATCTAGCACAGTTTCGTTTGGGTCAATTTCGATCTTTCTTGACATTATTTCGCTGACTTCTATATCCATAAAAGATTGTTTGTCCAAAGTTTAAAATTTTTTAGTCAAATTTTAGAAAATTTTATATAATACAACTTTAAAAGTATTTGAAAAGATCTTAAGTGTTTCCTTCGCAGTCAAAACTAAGCTATTCGCTCCATTCAGCACACCTTAATTTTTCGGTTTTTAATTCAAACTGAATAGAGTTTTGAGTTTTTATATGCTCTATCTCGCATTTGAAACGATTTCTGCTACTCCAAAGTTGGGTGTGAGAAAATCTTAAATGTTCTTGCATCCCTTAAAAATTGGGGGATAAAAATGGGCTGGAAATCTCATGGTCTTAGGATCAAGTCGGGAAGGAAGCTAAAGAAGAAAGTAAGAGAGAGAGGAATAAAAATAAGAAAATTCATGCAGACGTTTGAAGTTGGTCAGACGGTACATATAGACATAGAATCTGCAAGCCAAAAAGGTATGCCTCATCCTCGATTCCAGGGGAGAACCGGTGTGGTTGTAGGACAGAGAGGAAGAGCTTACCTAGTTCAGATAAGAGATGGTGGAAAAAACAAACTGTTGATAGTTAGACCAGAGCATCTAAGAGCTCAGGGAGGTTAAACTGATGTTTAAAGAGGTCTTGGAGTTTGAGTACATAACGATAGCGGAAGCTAGAGAGATTATAGAAGATATAGCAAAAAAAAGACAGGAAGTGGCTGAACTGACCTTTGAAACGAGGAGAACACTTAGACATTTGAGAAATTTTTCTAAAATTCCAGCTGAGAAGGCAAAGGAGTTAGTTAGTGAACTTATCAAGCTCCCTCAAGTTGGTAGAAAAGATCTGGCAGTTAAGATAGCAGATATAATGCCAAAAGTTCCAGACGAAGTTCGGACAATATATGCTAAGGAAAACACAAGCTTAACCCCTGAACAGATCGAAGAGATCCTTGAGATTGTTGCAAAATACAGATAAGCTGATATATATCTAACAACTTATTTTTAGTGGGGAGCAGAAATGGATGAAGTGAACGTGGAGGGTACTCAATCGAAAGAAAAGTTGGAAGATTATGCATACGTACTTGACTTTCTGCCCTACGGTTATCCCGATGATAAAAGGCCAATCCACAAGCGTGAACCGCTGGCTCAATTAGTTGGTGAGAAGTACTTTACTCTGCTAGAGGTCAGTATAAAGAGGGGCCAGAATCCTCTCGTTATGGATAGGGTGTATATAGGGAAGGGAGAAAGAGACGTCGTATTCAAGATAAAAAGGAAGCTGAGCTACGAAGACCTAACACCCGCTGCCAAAGCTGAGTTGCCCTACGTAATAGAGCACATTGTAAAGCAGAACGAGAAGAGGTTCGTGGAGTTTTTTAATAAAGCTGAATCCATAACAACCAAGATGCATCAACTAGAGCTGCTGCCCAAGATAGGTAAGAAGACCATGTGGACGATAATCGAGGAAAGAAAAAAGAAACCCTTTGAAAGTTTTGGAGATATAGTTCAGAGAGTAAAAGGGATAAAAAGCCCGGAAAAGCTTATAGTAGAACGTATAATTTACGAACTTCAAAATCCACAGACGAAGTATAAAATTTTTACAGGCTGAGTATGGCCGAATTTAGCAAATTTGAGATTCTTAAAGAAGTCGAAATTCTGTTAAGAAGTAGAGATGTAGCAAATTTGTTAGTGAATTGTATAAAAAAACTTTGTGAAAAAATTTCGGAAGATGTTAGGATAATGAGTTTCTGCGGAACTCACGAATGGAGTGTAACCAACTACGGGTTGAGAAGCTTACTACCGAAAAAAATAGAAATTATCGCGGGTCCAGGTTGCCCGGTTTGTGTTACACCATCTTATTATATTGAGGAGCTTATAAAATTGTCTATGGATGGTGTTCAGATATACACCTACGGCGACGTGTTTAGATTACCGGCCGTAAAGCTAGTGCGTGGAGCAAAATCTTTAGAAGATGCAAAAGCCTTAGGTGGAGAAGTAAGGGTTGTTACTGGACTAGTAGATGCCATAGAACTTGCGAAAAATTGTAAAGATTCCATCTTTGTAGGTATAGGTTTTGAAACCGTAGCCCCAGGGTATGCACATGCAATTTTAAAAGATCTCATTCCAAAAAATCTGAAAATCCTAAGCCTTCTCAAGCTAACTCCTCCAGCCATGTATTTTACGGTAGAAAAAATTGATAAAGATGAAAAACCTCTCTCCGGAATCATAGCTCCTGGCCACGTGTCTACAATAGTTGGTGCAAAAGCTTGGAAAAAGGTTGCTGAAGATTTTAGGATTCCAATAGTTGTTGCAGGATTCGAACCTGTAGATATTTTAATGGCAATAGCGAAAATTCTGCAGCAAATAATTAGTGGAGAAGCAAAAGTGGAGTTAGAATACACGAGAGCTGTAAGTTACGATGGAGACTTAAGGGCACAGAAGTTGCTCAGTTCAATCTTTGAAGCTAAAGAAGATGCTTGGCGTGGTATAGGTTTTATACCTGGGAGCGGACTTAGAATAAACGAAGGTTATAGAAGATACGATGCTTTTGAGTACTTCAACATTGAGGAGCTTAGGAAGTCTGAATGGAATTACGATCTCAACGCTGGTTGTAGGTGTTCAGATATAGTTTTAGGAAGAGCAAAACCAACAGACTGTAAGCTTTTCATGAGAGTTTGCAATCCGGAAAACCCTTATGGCCCCTGCATGGTTTCTGTAGAGGGTACATGCTCAATTTGGGCTAGGTTTGGCGCAAAGGAGTTTACAGATGATATATTAGAGGAACTGAAGTTAAGATGAACAGGGTGGATTTATGTGCCTCGGAGTTCCGGCAGTGGTTGTTGAAATCGATGAGGAAAAGGGATACGCTGAGGTAGATTATGGAGATGGCGTACTTAGAAAAGCATTTGTGGGCATCTCTTTGGATAGAATAAACAGAGGAGACCTCGTAATAGTTCATGCAAACGTAGTTATATCTAAAATAAGCTTAGAAGAGGCTGAAGAGATAATGAAGATCCTAAAAGAGATAGCACTCATGTCGGATGAAGAGCAAAAATTAAGTAAAAATTGAAAAGGAGATAGGATCTATGAAATTTATAAAACTATCTCATGGTTCTGGCGGCGTAGAGATGGGAGATATATTGAGCAAACTCGTTTTTTCCAAAGTAGATGAGAAATTGAAAAAAGTGGAAAACGGTGTCGGCATAGATCTTCCAGATGATGGTGCTGCAATACCTTTAAAAAACATCACGAACGATTATATAATACTTTCAACTGATGCATATACCGTCAATCCGCCATTTTTTCCCGGAGGCAACATCGGATCTCTTGCAGCTACGGGATCCATAAACGACGTAGTTATGACAGGAGGAAAGCCTATTGCGGCTTTAGACTCTATAGTTGTCGAGGAGGGTTATCCCTTAGATCAGCTCGAGATTATTGTAGATTCAATGATCGATGTGTTTAAAAAAGAGGGGGTAGCATTGATTGGTGGAGATTTTAAGGTTATGCCAAAAGGAAACCTCGATAAGATACTGATAACGACAACAGTTTTGGGTTTGGCAAAGAAACCCATCGTAGATATTCCGAAGGATGGAGATGTTTTAGTAGTTAGCGATTTTGTCGGTGATCACGGAGCAGTTATAATGCTCCTACAGATGGGAGTAGCAGATAAAGCAAGTGAATTAAAGTCCGGAAGACTTTCCAGCGACATAAAACCGCTTACAAGGCTTTTACCGCTGATCGATAGATTTTTAGATGAGATAAACGCTGCAAGAGATCCCACAAGAGGAGGTATTGCTGGTGTTCTGAATGAATGGGCAAAAAACTCCGGTAACCTCATAGTGGTAGAAGATGTACCCATAAGGGATGAAGTTAGAAGATATGCTGAAATGCTTGGAATCGATCCCATGTATCTTGCAAGTGAGGGTGCGGCAGTTTTTTCTGTTTCCGCAGAGGTTGCTGAAGAGTTTGTTGAGGACATGAGAGATTTAGGTTTTGAAAACGCAAAAATAATCGGAAAAGTCAAAAAAAGCGAAAAATATAAAGGTTTCGTTCTTAAAAAGACTGAAATCGGCGGATTTAGACTTTTAGAGCCACCAAGGGGAGAAATAGTGCCGAGAATATGCTAAAAACTACCAATTTTTGCTGCAGCTGCCATTATCTGTCCTACAGCTATCCCTCCATCGTTTGGAGGAATCTTTTTTGGAATTATTAACTCTCTACCTAGCTTCTCTTTTATCCCTCTGAATATGTAAGTATTTACAGCTGCTCCACCGCAGATGAACGTTTTTGAATCAAAAAAAGATGCAATTTCTCCAAAAGCTCTGCCAAGTGAAAGTAGTACTGTCTTTGCCAGATCTTCCCTACTAATTATGCCTGTATTATCAACTACGAAGTTCAGTAATGGTTCTAGGTCTATTAGATATCTCGAACCTCTTTTAGATATCTCTGTCTCTATTTTTCTGTCCTCCCCTTCCTCAGCAACAGCTTCAAGTTTCATTGGTGGCTCCCCTTCATAGGTTCTTAACTTACAAATCCCCAAAAGTGAAGCAAAAGCATCCAAGGTTCTCCCTAAGCTTGTAGTTGTAGTACCTGCATTTTTTTTGGCAAGCTCGAATGTTATCTCGAACTCCTCCGTTCCATAACTAAGCCCATCCAAAATTCTATTTCTTTTCAAAACTTCAAAAACCTCATCCTTTTCAAATCCATATGATGCCATCAAAGCTATGAGCGACTTTACAGGGTACTTTGCAGCACTATCCCCGCCAGGTAAGGAAAATGGTTTTAAACTTGCAACACGCTTGTAGGAAGAGTAGTTTGCAATCAGAACCTCTCCGCCCCAGATCGTTCCATCATCTCCATATCCCGTGCCATCTATTGTTATAGCAACTATCTCTTCATCTTTCAATCCTGCATCTGCCATTGCAGATGCTGCGTGGGCATGATGATGCTGAACCTCCACGACATCGCATTCAAAATTGAATTCATTCAAAATTGCTCTGTTATGGTAGTTGGGATGCATATCTAAAGCTATGAATTTGGGCTTCATCTTGTAAACCCTAACGAGCCACTCTAACTCATTCTTCAGTTTTTCGAGCGTTTTAAAATCGTCCAAATCGCCTATGTATTGAGTTAGTATTATTTTATTTGAAAAAGCCACAGCTCCAGCAGTTTGCAGTTCAGCGCCAATTGCTAAACAATCGGGCAATTTAGAAGGGACCTCTATCCAGTTGGGTGCGTAACCTCTCGATCTTCTTAAAAAAACTGGCTTACAATCTGTGAACCTTACAACGCTATCATCTATTCCATGCACTATCTCTCTCTCATGTTCTACCACGTAATCAACAACATCGGAAAGTTCAGTAAAGACTTCTTCAATTTTTGTGCAGATCGGCTTTCCATGCAAATTTGCACTGGTCATTATAAGGAAACCCTCAGGAATTTCTTTTAGAAGTAAGTGCTGAAATCCAGTGTAAGGAAGCATGATCCCAACACTTGAAAGTCCTGGTGCTACGAGCTTAGAAACCAGCGAATTGTCCCTTCTTGGAAGAATCACTATTGGTTTTTCTGGAGAAATCAGGATTTTTTTAGCCAATGGATCTATAAAAGCTATTTTTTCTGCAACATTCAAATCTCTTACCATCAGAGCAAAAGGTTTTTCTCCTCTTCCCTTTCTCCGCCTTAACTCAGCTACAACTTCATCCAATTTTGCCGAACAGGCAATATGATAACC
Source organism: Archaeoglobales archaeon (assembly GCA_030055525.1). Lineage (GTDB taxonomy): Archaea > Halobacteriota > Archaeoglobi > Archaeoglobales > Archaeoglobaceae > WYZ-LMO2. Next base: position 170,970 of record JASFYJ010000002.1, read on the forward strand.
TCCAACACCTTTGATAGCAAATATCTTACCATTAATTATATTTTTTGCCGTAAAATGAATCGGATCATCCACTTCGATAATTCTGCCATCTATTCTATACACGTAAGTTTTTGGGCCGCATTTAGGACAGCTTATACCCTGAGCGTGAAATCTTCGAAAATTTTTTAAATCTAGGTAGTCTTTCCCGCATTCTTCGCATAGCTCGAACTTCCACATTGATGTGTTCTCTCTATCGTAGGGTAACTTTTTGAGCATCGAAAACCTGGGTCCGCAGTTAATACAGCTGTTCCAGGGGTATCTGTAGAATCTACTTCTTAGATCTTCAATCTCCTTAACACAATCCTCACAGATCGAAAAGTCTGGAGGAATTACGCTTCTTAGCTCAAAGTATTCGGAACTTTTTAGAATTTCAAATCTTTCAAAACCTTTTGGATCAGTCTCCTCTATTATTATCCTATCGTATTTTGCTTTCTCAGGTTTTTCGATCTCTAAAGCTTTAACGAAATCCCTCAAAAAATCTTCCCTACCTTCTATGTGGATTTCCACCTCACTTCCGCCGAGGTTTTTAACGTAACCTTTCAGAGCTCTAGCTGTAGCTAACCTGTAGATGAATGGCCTGAAACCGACGCCTTGTACAATGCCGACTATTTTAATCTTCAAAGCTCTAGTCATTTTTTCAGATCGCTAAAAAGGCATTCAAGTTCTTTTATTTCCTTTTTCAAGATACCATCGTAATACTGCAGCTGTCCAATAAATTTGCTTATCTCTGGATCCATTGGCAAAACTTTGAGTTTTAAATTGTAGAGCTTTGAAAGATTTTCGGCTTCTTCAACACTACCAAAAGGATAGATCTTTCTATCTCCTGACAGGATGTATGCCATGTTTACGATAAAGTATCGGGTCCTTATACTGCTTTCTTTTAGGTATTCAAGCATTTTTCGAACGACATCTATGGATAGCTTGGAAGCTAGCGTTACGACAATAGCTTCCGGTTTTACTATCCTTGTAAGCGTCAAGAGCTCTTCACCCATTCCAGGAGGCATATCGATTATTACAGTGTCCTCCTCTACGTTCGATAAAGCCATGAAAGATTCAACAACACTCCTCTCTTGAGATCCTGGCAATATCAAATATCTATCTCCGATAAGTCCGTTTATGCTGAATATGGACAGTTTTTTAAGTTTAAAAGGCTCTATCCCTTCCTTACTGACCTTGTGAAGTTTATTCTGCATTCCAAAGAGTTTTGTAACTGAGTTTCCATAGATGTCAAGATCTAACAGAGCTACAGATCCCATCTCACTCAGGCTGAGAGCTAGCAGAGAAGCTAGGGTACTCTTACCCACTCCACCTTTCGAGCTCAAAACCGCTAAGACCTTTTTACCCGAAAACTTTTTCCTCGCAAACTCAAGCATCGGATTCATAATCGATACCATCTACCAAAACAGACAACTCGGACGTGAAGTCGTGTGAACCGCAGAAAGGACATCTAGCAAAGGATGAAACAAATGCTGGCAATAGATGCAGCGGATTCTCTTCTCCATAGTTTTCGAAGACTTCACTGAGTTGTCTTTTTATCTCTTCTAAACTGAACCTTCTTCCACAGTTTCGACAATCAAAATCCGTATCCCTAACTCTAACTTCGAACTCTGAGTTCTCGAGGACAGTATTTTTTTTAAGTATTTTAAATGCATCTCTCATTATATCCAAATCCAGCATCGACAACGAAGGTAGAGATACCACAACCTTCATAATATTAACGCCCCTCTCTTTTGCCCATTTCTCCATTGTCTGTATCACAGACATGGCGATTGCCCATTCATGCATGCAAATGGTAAATTAGATAAAATATGAGTTTTTCGATTCATTTCGGAAGATTGAAATAGAGGTGTCAAAAGAATTTATTCGATGAGTAGGGTTGTGATAGGCCTTGGAAATGAATTGCTGGGTGATGAAGGAGTAGGAATTGAAGTTGTCAGGATTCTGAAAGAAAAGATCAAAAATAAAAATATAGGTTGTAAAGATGTTGAAGTTTATGAGGGAGGGGTTTCTGGATTCACGCTTCTTAGCCTAATTGAGGGTAAAGAGAAGGTAGTGATAGTCGATGCTGTTATTGGAAACGGAAGGCCTGGAGATGTTTACAGGTTTAGGCTTTCAGATGCTGTAGAGAGAAGCAAGATTCTTTCAATCCATGAACTCGACTTCATAAAGTGTTACAGATTGGCAAAGAATTTTTCTGACTTACCGGAGAACGTTGTTGTTGTAGGTATAGAACCAGAAAAATTTGAATTAGGAGGATTATCGAGCAAAGTTAAGGAAGCGATCCCAAAGGCTCTGGAGCTTGTAATTGAGGAGATTTGCAAAGATTAAAAATTTATTTGAAATTCTCTAGGATCTTCGCTCTCTCGTCTCTTATTTCGCTGAGCTTCTGACGCTTTGAAACCGGCTGTCCGCTTCCAAGTAAACAGCCACCCGGACAAAGTTTGAAAATTATCCTTTCAGCATTCATATTTAGCGCTGCATTCAGCTGCCCCAACCCTATGCACTCGTGAATTTCGGGTTTTTTGATTCTTATCTCATCAGCCTCTAAAGCTTCAAGTACTTCGTAATCTATTCTTCTTAACATAAGTTGCAATTCTCTTGCGGTGAGAACGTTGAAGCTGACGTTCTTCCAAGCAGCGCATTGAGTTACGTAAACTCCATTGAGTGGAATTGACGGCTGCAGCGTCTCTACTTTAATCTCCGGCCTTAGTTTTTTCAGCAAGCTATATTCAGCAGGAGAATAAGCGAAAATTTTATTTTTACCGTCCTTTAGCTCATAGAGTGGGGAATATACGACGACCTTCGAAAATCCAAAGTACTTAAGTGCTGCTATTATATGTCCGGCATCTATATTCTCCGCCTCCGAAAGCGCCGCAAGAGCTTCGGGTTCTATGTAAACAACACTTAAAGTTCCGTTTCTTATCTTCGTTATTATATTCTCAAGATCCATGCGATATGTTAAAGCCCCAACTGGGCAGTAGGAGGCACATAATCCGCACATTATACAGGATTTGTCGAAGGGTTCTTTGTAAGGCGTAGAGATTGCCGAATCTATACCTCTCTTGAAGTAATCTAACGCTTTTACACCTATCTTTCTACAAACCTCTATGCATCTACCACAAACGATGCACTTCGATCCATCCAGATTTATTATTGGTGAATCAATGTTGAAAGTATTTCTTTCTATAAGCTCAAACCTCTTTTCTCCCTGCTTGAAGTAATGCCCATCCAGAATTTTCTTAAGAACTAAAACAATCTCTTCAATCGTTGGAGGGCAACCCCTTATATAGTAATCTACACTAACCACCTCTCTTACAGCCTTGGAGGTTTCATGTGCAAATCTTACAGGATCTTCATATTTATCTACAGCGCTCTGGATTCCTCCAATAACTGCACAACTACCCATCGCCACCAAAATCTTCGATCTTGCCCTGAAAGATTTAAGCATCTCGTGATCTCTATTGGAAACTACCGATCCCTGCACAATAGTAACATCGAACTTGCCCTCCTCATCATGCATTCCAGCCACTGGCCAGTGAACTACTTCTATTCCGTTTCTCTGGAGAAATTCTATGACCTTTTCATCGACCAGATCGTATTCGCAACCGTCACAACCACTCAGACTCAACACTGCGAGCCTAACCTTATCGCCCATAATCAACCCTCCATTCTAATAACATGGGTAGCACAAGCCAAGCATGGGTCGTAAGTCCTTGCAAGAGCTTCTATAAGCTTGACAATACCATAGATCTTCTCTTCTCCTCCGCTCGTCAGTATGTTCTTTAGAAGCTCCTCAGCCGACTTTTCAAAGTGGGCTGTGTTCATAACAGTTGGAGTGATTATGTCGGCATCAACAACTTTGAGATCCTTGTTTATAGTATAGCAGTGAACAACTAGACCTCTTGGAGCTTCAACTATACCAACGCCCGTAGCTGGTTTCGGTTTGAAGTTCGATCTAAGTTTCAGATTCCTATCCAACATGTTTTCCAAGCTTAATAGCAAATCCTCGAGCATTATCTTCGTTTCTAAGGCTTTTGCATGTATATTTGCAAACGGATTGTACTGCATGGCTTTGTAGATTTCACTTGGGATTTCGACGTTTTTTATCTTTTTTAGATTAAGCAATCTCGCTCTGGTTCCAACGTAAAATGCGCTTCCTTTATAGAAGCACTTCTTGCTTGTTGAGTTGTCTGTTTGGATCTCCTGAAGCAATTTCTTATATTCTGAACCTTTGAACTCTTCTCCATTTGAAACCTTTACTTTAAATTCTGAAGTTTTTGGTACAGTCTCCATTGGGGCTTTTTCAAGTGTAAGATAAGTTGAATTTGGCTCTCTCATTTCTGGAAGTTTGAGAGTTAAGCAAAGCTCTACAAAATCGTTTACCCCGTCTTTCACAGATTTAAGCATCTCGTAAGCCTTCTTTAAGTGCAGAGTGGAGACGTCTTTAAAACCTCCAGGTGAATAGAGGTTCGGATTCGTAAGTCTACCACCTACAAGATCAAGAGCTTTTACAATTGGTGTATTAAGCTTTAAAGCCATTGAGAGAGCTTTCTTTTGGACTTCCTCGTTTGCGTAATCTGGAACAGCCATTACGGCGAGGTGGGCAATTAGGTTCTGAACAGTCTGGATCTTGTTACATATATCCCTAAGTTCTGCTGCATCTTCCGGAACTTCTATCCCTAAAGCCGATTCAACTGCTAAATTAGAGGCCCAAAAGTGTGCCTGACTGCAGGCTCCACAAACCCTTGAAGCAAGGTATGGCGGTTCATCGTACCTTCTTCCGACCATCATCTTCTCTATCAGCCGCATGGCTTTCAGGGAGTTGTAGTTTACAACTACGTTCCCCCCTCCGACCTTTATTGTTATTTCAGAATCTCCAAATATTCTAATAGGTTCTGAAGATATTTTAAACGGATTCATCGTTTCACCTCCACGTATCTACTAATCATATCCATGTACTTGTTCCAGAACAGTTTTATCTTCGATAGAAGTTCATCCTTTTTCACTTTATCATCGTAAAACTCAATGGCACTTTTCCAGACTTCTGCACTAGTTATTGGCCCTCTACAACCTATGCATGGCATTCCGTTTTTCGTACATTCAGCATCACAACCAGCTATAGTTAAGGGTCCTAAGCATGGCTGCCCTTTTGCAACTAAGCAATCAATTCCGAAAAACATGCATTCAGAGCAGACTACAGGAGCCTCGACTCCATAATCTTTTGCGAGGCTTAAAAGTGTACAAGCACCGCCTTTTCGAACGCAAGACCAGCATTTGATTTTGTGTGTTGCAAAAAGCAGATTTATAAGATCTCTCCTGTACTTTCTAATAGCATCGCTTTCAGTCGTAACCTTCAAACCTTCAGATACCGGATATCTGCATGATGGAAATAGTCTTCCACCAATATCAACAACACAGATCCTGCAGGTAGCTTCGTCAAATATTCCTTCTAGATGGCAGAGGGTTGGTATCTTAAAACCAGCTTTTTCTGCAGCGTCAAGTACTGTGGCATTTGAAGGAACTTCTACCTCTACACCATTAACTATTACCTTCACCATACTCTACACCTTCCCAACAGCTCCGGCTGGGCAAACTATCATGCACTGACCACACCTCAGGCACTTTTCAGCAATTATCTTGTGAGCATCACGCGGTTTACCCTCTATAGCTCCAGCAGGGCAGGATCTTAAGCAGGTTCCACAACCGTTGCATATACCGGGGTTTATGACATAAGTCACTAGCTTCTGACAGACTTTTGCTGGACAGTGCTTGCGTTCGATGTGTTCCAAATATTCATGCTTAAAGTACTTCAAAGTTGAGATCACAGGATTCGGAGCGGTTCCACCTAAGGCGCAAAGACTCGTTTTCATTATAGATTCTCCAATCTCCTGTAAAGTTTCGAGATCTTCGATTTTACCTTCCCCTTCTTTTATTTTTCCAAGTATCTGGTTAAGTAGTTTTACACCTACCCTGCAGGGTAAGCATTTTCCGCAAGATTCGGCAAGTGTGAATCCTGTAAAGAAATGAGCTACATCGACCATGCACATCGAATCATCTATAACTACAAGACCACCAGATCCCATTATAGCTCCATACTGCTGTAGTGTTTCAAAATCGAGCTGAACGTCGAACAACTCCACAGGTATACATCCTCCACTCGGCCCGCCAGCCTGTACAGCCTTTATATTTTTACCCTCTTTGGCACCTCCAGCAAGATCATAGATGAGCCTCCTTATTGTAGTTCCTATTGGGACCTCATAAACTCCTGTTCTTTTTACCGATCCAGTAACACAGAACATCTTCGTTCCACCGGTTCTTTCGGTTCCGTATTTTAAGAACTCTTCAACACCAAATTGGAAGATCGTAGCTACATGAGCTAGGGTCTCGACATTGTTCAGAATCGTTGGCTTTCCCCATAATCCCTTAACCGCAGGATATGGAGGTCTCTGGCGAGATCTGGATCTACCTTCAATTGCGGCAATCAAAGCAGTTTCTTCACCGCAAACAAAAGCACCAGCACTTCTATACGTTACGATATCGAAGTTGAAATCTGTTCCAAGTATGTTTTTACCCAAAAATCCTTTTTCTCTTGCCTGCTGAACTGCTTTTGCCAATCTTTCAGCCATGAGCGGTTTTTCAGCTCTTACAAATATAACTCCGTTCGTCGCTCCAACAGCATAGCCGGCAATTATCAAGCCTTCAACTACTCTATGCGGATCAGATTCTGAAAGAAGTCTGTTCATGAAAGCTCCAGGATCACCCTCATCACCGTTGCAGATCACGTACTTTACGTCACTCTTCTGCTGATAGCAGAGGTTCCATTTAAGCCAGGTAGGAAAACCAGCTCCACCTCTTCCTCGAAGTTTTGACCTCTTTATCTCTTCGATCACCTCTTCTCTTTTCATCTCCAAAGCTCTTTTAAGGCCTGAATACCCACCTGTAGCTATATAGTCCTCTATAGACTCAGGATCTATCAATCCACAGTTTCTCGAAACGAACCTTACTTGGTACTTCCATGGATCAAGTTCGGTAAGCTCCTGCGGGGATTTTACGCCATCAACCTTAAACCTTACAGCCATCGCTTCTGAAAGATCGCCGTTAACATAGTTCTGGATTATCTCTTTTATTTTTGAGGCATTGTTTGGATCTACATTTCCATAGATTGCAGGTGGTAAGCCTTCCTTAGCGATCTCTATCCAAGGATCGATGAAACATTGACCCATACAACCTACTCTGTATATCTCCGCCTCTACTCCCAAAGACTCGATTGCGTTAACAACAGCATCTCTCACAGAATTTACTCCTGCAGCTAAACTGCAGCTTGCAATCGGGATCCTAATCCTAAAGCCCTTTGGCCCGTAAATTATTTTCCTAGTCTTCTCATCTATTTTCAAACTCATAGCTCACTCCTCCTTACATTTCTTTTAGAGCCTGAGCTCTGTATTTTCTAACAAGTTTTCTGCCCTCAGAGGGTGTTAGTTTCCCATGAACGTATCTTTCTTTACCATCCGCCGACGTAACCATCGCAACCGGAGCGAGACTACAGCAACCAAAACATCTAGCAGGTTCTATAGTTATTGCCAGGTCGTCTGTTGTATGTTTATCTCCCTTCAGACCCATTGCATCTCTCATCGCTTCATACACAATTGCAGAACCGAGCAGATAGCATGCTGTACCAAAACAGATTGAAACTATGTATCTACCAACGGGTTCAAGTCTAAATTGATGATAGAAGGTCGCTACGTTGATTATCTCTGCAATTGGCACTTCTATCTTTTCTGAAAGTGTTTCTAGTATATCTCTGGGTAAGTAATGGTATCTTAGCATCACTTCCTGTAGCATTGGTATTAACATCGATCGATCTTTTCCATACTTTTTAACAAGTTCGCTTACAAAGGTATCGTCGTCCAATCTCTCCCGTGATCTTTCGAATTCACATTCCATGTCCACTACGACATTATTGTATTTTTAAACTTTTCAAAATTTGACCGGAGCAATTTTTTTCTGCAAAAATAATCGTTCTGAAATTTTACGGGGCTATTAAATATTAATGGTTTTCACGAAATCAAAAAAAGATTTATATGTTTGTACGAATTTACACTATAAATTGGGGGGACACAGCTATCTAGAACTGATTTTGAAAAATTAAGGAAAAGGTTAAAATAAGTCCCGCCTCCCGGATTCGAACCGGGGACCCCGGGATATCTGCCCCCTTGCAGGGACAGGGCAGACTACAGTCCCGCGCTCTCGACCACTGAGCTAAGGCGGGTTAAAGGCTATAGCTAGTTCGACTTAAAAAATTTGTGGAACAAATTTTAAGTTGGTTCAAAGACAAAATTTAAATAAAAATACTTGCTATTTTTTTGGGTGATTTCAATGAAAAAAAGGGTTCTTGTCGTTGAGGATGACTCGGCTGTTCTTGAAGCTGTTAGACTTATGCTTAAAGACGAATTTGAAGTGATAGTTGCAACAAACGGAATTGAAGCTGTCAGAATCTACGAGGCATACAAACCAGATCTTGTTCTAATGGACATAATGCTACCCACCATGGATGGTGTTGAGGCTACGAAAGAGATAACAAAGAGAGACAAGAACGCTAAAATAGTGGCAGTTACAGCATATGCAACGAAACGTGGGAAAGAAATATTAGACGCCGGAGCAAAAGAGGTTGTAGAAAAACCATTTACAAGGAAAAAATTGCTAGAAACTGTAAGGAAATATGCTGGAAGCTGAACTCATTAAACCTGAAGAATTGAACGAAATCGAGGCAAAAAGCGCTCTTTTTTTGGTTCCGGACTACATTCTAGCAGAATTTAAAAAAAGTTTTAATAAAATTAAGTCAAAAAATCTTTTCGGAGCTTCATTTCCGGCAATACTTTACGATGGAGAAGTATATTTCGATAGATTACTAGCTTTGACATTCGATTTTGAAGTTAAGGGATTTAGAGGTTGTGAATTTCCGGAAGTTGATATTAAAGATGCCGAAACGCTTTTGGTTTTTGGAGATGGAATGTGGAGCAACTTCGACGATATCCTAGAAAAAGTTTATCTGAAACTCGGGAATAAGGTTTCCTACCTAGGCGGTGGAGCAGGGAGCTTTTTATCTTCTACGAGCTATCTGTTCGATAAAAAAGGTTTCTTTTCTAAAGATGCCCTTTTTTTAGTTTTACCTTTTAAAACCAACTTTGCCTACGACCACGGATGGGAAACTACAGGTTACAGCTTCATATCAACTAAAACTTCTGGTAGAAAGATCGAGGAGTTAGACTGGGTGGAGGCGTTCGAAACTTATCGTAGAACTTTGATGGAACTGGGCGTTGAATTATCCAAGGAAAACTTCTTCGAAATTTCGAAGTACTATCCCTTCGGTGTTATAAGAATGAAGAAGCATGTAGTAAGAGATCCAATATATCTAGAGGGAAACTCGATTGTTTGTGCAGGGAAAGTTGCGCAGAATCAGATCTTGGATCTTCTTTATGGCGAGAAGGAGAAAATAATCGAAGCAGCTAAGAAATGTTGCGAGAAAATTGAAAATAGAGAGATAGTTTTTGACTGCGTTTCAAGGCAAATTTTTCTTGAAAAGGATTTTGAAAAAGAAAAAAAGCTTTTTAGAGGTTGTTTTGGAGCTTTGACAATTGGTGAGGTTGCGTGCAGTAAGGGGTTTGCGGAGATTCTGAACAAAACCGTAGTTATAGGTGAATTTTATGTATAAAACAAAACTTTTTCTAAATTTGTATGAGCTTTCTAACATGATCCAGCCTAAGGATCCCAGAAGCTTGCTTTACGAGTTTGGCAGAGAGGTAATGTTAAGGTTCGATCTTGACTGTTTTTATGCCGAGATGCCAGCCTTAAAAATTTCCATAAAAATTCCAGAGGCAATGGATTGTAGGAAAGAGAGCTTCTATGAAGGAAAGGCTGTAAAAATCTGGTTGAGTGGAGATGCTGACGAATATATTAAAAAAAGTCTTGAAAAAGTTTTTGAAAAGCTTGATTCGTTTCTTTTCTACCTACTTTATCAGGAAGTATGGAAAAAATTGCTTGAAAGTCATGAGGATATCTTTATTTTAGCAGACGAAGAGGGTAAAGTAGTAGAGATGAACAAAAGAGCATCCGAAGTATTTGGTTTATTGGATAAGATACCTGAAGAGTGCAAAAAGGATCTTTGCGAAAGAAACGGTAGAATTTACAGCATAAAATGGTACGATCTTGGTTTGTTCAAGGCTATAGTTGGGAGAGATGTGACTCAGATCGAAAAGGAAAGACTATTCCTCAAGGAGTTGAAAAGCATACTGGAGTTGATAAACAGAACTATGAGGCACGACATTACGAACGCCTTAACTTCCTCGATAGCTTTCTTGGAGATCTTTGAAGATACCAAAAACCCAAATTTGCTTAAAAACGTCAGAAAGTCGCTAGACAGATGCTTGGATATAATCAAAAACATGCGAGCTTTCGAAGAATCCATAAGAAAGGGTGAAATCAAAGCTCTAGATGTTGTTGAAGTTGTAAGAAGCGTTTTGAAGAACTTCGAGTTTAATATAGAAGTTCTTGTAGAAGATGAATGTAAAGTCATCGCCGATGAGGGGCTTTATACGGTAATCGAAAACATAGTACAGAATGCGATACAGCACAGCAACACTGACAAGATAACGATAAAAATCAAAAAAATTAATGACGTCTGTGAAATCTCAATAGCAGACTATGGAAAGGGGATTCCGGATGAAATAAAGGAAAAGATATTCGAGGAGGGTTTTAGCTATGGCGAAAAAGCGCAGAGCGGTTGGGGACTGTTTGTCGTTAAGCAGCTAGTCCATAGATATCATGGAGAGGTTTTTGTTGAAGATAACATCCCAAGGGGAGCCAAGTTCGTGATAAGACTTAAGTGCGTTTAAAATTAATTTTTATTTTTTGACTTTTTGTAATCCAAAGCTGCTTTTACGAATCCCAGAAAGGCTGGAGATGGAGAAAGTGGACGAGATTTAAATTCTGGGTGGAATTGAGTTGCAAAAAAGAACTTGTGAGATGGTAATTCGATAATCTCAGCCAAATTTGATTCAGAAAACCCGCTAAATACTAGTCCTTGTCTTTCAAGCAAGCTTATGTAAGATGAATTCACTTCATACCTGTGCCTGTGTCTCTCATATATAACCTCTTTTCTGTAAAGTCTGTGAGCGACAGTGCCGGGCTTCAAGATTATTTTTTCCTCTCCAAGCCTCATTGTCCCTCCGAGTTCTTTCACTCCCCTCTGTTCAGGCAGGAGATCTATAACGGGATTCTCTGTTTCAGCAATTTCACTACTGTTTGCATCCTTTATTCCAGCTACGTTCCTTGCGAATTCAACTATTGCGAGCTGGAATCCAAAACATATTCCAAGGAACGGTATATTATTTTCTCTCGCATATTTTATTGCTCTTATCTTACCCTCAGCCCCCCTCTTCCCAAATCCTCCGGGCACAAGGATACCATCTACTTCAAAGACAACATCTCCTATTTTCTCCAGATCTTCACAATCAACCCATATGCAGTTTACTCTACATCCATTTTCAACTCCTGCATGTCTTAAAGCTTCTCTGATGCTAAGATAAGCATCTCTAACGTCAACGTATTTGCCTACGATCGCTATGGCTACATCCTCTCTTAAGCTCTTCAACCTATTTACGAATTCTACCCAGCGTCCATTTTCTTCTTTGTAACTAAGTCTCAGCTTCTTTGAGATGTAAAGATCGAGTTTTTCTCTCTTAAATATCAGCGGAACCTCGTATATATCTTCAACGTCCTCGTTGCTTATAACTGCCTCAACCGGAACGTTGCAGAAGAGAGATATCTTCCTCTTTGTTGAATCTTTAAGTCTCTCCTTGCACCTTCCAACTATAACATCAGGATGCAAGCCGAGCTCTCTCAACTCCTTAACGCTATGCTGTGTTGGCTTTGTTTTTTGCTCTCCATTTAAATCGATTGGAACTAATGTAACGTGGACAAGCAGAAAATCTTCCTCTTTTTCTTCATTGTGGATCTGTCTTATCGCTTCCAAGAAGGGCATGCTCTCTATATCTCCAACTGTCCCTCCAACTTCGATCAAACAAATGTCTGCGTTGTTTTTCTTTGCAACGTTCCTTATCCAAGCTTTTATTTCATCCGTTACGTGAGGTATAATCTGAACAGTCTGGCCTAAATATTCTCCAGCTCTTTCTTTCTGAATTACTAATCTGTATATCTTACCTGTAGTAATGTTGTGTTCCCCTGTTAGTTCAACATCTATGAATCTCTCGTAATGCCCCAAATCTAGATCAACTTCCGTTCCATCTTTAAGTACAAAAACTTCACCATGCTGGAACGGATTCATCGTTCCGGCATCGATGTTTATGTATGGGTCGATCTTTATTGGAACCACCCTGTAGCCCATGTCCACTAGTATCCTACCGATCGATGCGGATGTTATTCCCTTGCCAAGACCACTCATAACTCCGCCGGTGATAACGATGTACTTCATTTGAGATCCTCCGGGAGAAGGTAGGGAATTCCTTCTTCGATTTTAAAAATTGATCCGCAGCCTTTACAAATTAGCTTTCCAGTCAAAATCTCATCTTCGTTTTCCTCATCAATAGATACCTCAAAATCACCTTTACATTTGGGGCAACAGATTATTTCGAGCAGTTTCCTTCTCATAACTCATGAATGACATCAGGGAGATAAACTTTTTGCGAAAACGTTTAAATCTCATGCCAACATCAGAGCGAGGATGAATCCAAAGCTCCAACTCTCAATGGCATTAAGCATGACTTTGCCTTGGATTCTGTCTCTGGCGTTCTCTGTGCACTATTTACCGGAACTCGAGGCCTTTTTAGCTGGTTTAGCAGTTGTTGGTGCAGCTTTTTTAATATCTTGGGCTGCTGAAACTGCAGAGATGGATATACCTAGATCTTTCAGCTTGGCTATCGTTGCTTTACTTGCCATACTACCTGAATATGCAGTTGACGCTTATTTTGCTTGGATGGCTGGAAAAGTTGGCGGAGACTATGTACATTATGCAACAGCAAACATGACTGGTGCAAATAGATTACTTATAGGTGTTGGCTGGAGTTTTGTGGCGATAACGGCTATTTACAGATTGAGAAAAGAGCTTAAAAAGAGTGAACTTGAACTTGATGATAGTTTAAATCTTGAAATAATTTTCTTATTGGCTGCGACGCTATACTCATTTAAGATACCGCTTACAGGAGAGATATCTGCCATAGATAGTCTCTTTCTAGTGTCCATGTACGTATTGTATCTATTTACTGCTATAAAATCAGAAAAAGAAGAATTTGAAGTCGTTGGCGTGCCCTGCTATCTATGCAGCTTTAGAAAAGAGAGAAGAAGAGCAACTGTGTTCATGATGTTTCTATACGCTGGTTTTGTAATCCTGATGAGCGTTGAGGCTTTTGCAGAAGGTCTGATTGGAACAGCAAGAAATTTGGGTATTGACGAATTTATAGTTGTGCAGTGGATTGCTCCACTTGCAAGTGAAGCTCCAGAGTTTATTGTAGCAATATATTTGGCAAACAGACTTCGAGTTTCTGCAAGTATTAACGCATTGATCTCTTCAAAAGTGAACCAGTGGAGCCTCTTGATTGGTACAATAGCTGTTATATACAGTATCTCTCTCCTCGAACTGAAGTCGCTACCTCTAGATGATAGGCAAAAGGAGGAGTTCTTGCTAACTGCCGCTCAATCACTCTTTGGGCTAGCTATAATAGTTGATAAGCGTATCAACCTTTTCGAGGCGTTAGCTCTACTGTTCTTGTTCCTAATTCAACTCGTCTTTCCATCAGTTTCAATGAGATATATAATAAGTTTCTTATACATAGCAATTGCAATCCCAATCATGCTGAGGAAATCAAGTGAGGTGATAAAAGCCTTAGATTATGTTTCAAAAGTTGCAAAGAAATCGAAAAGAGATTAAAAAATTTAGTCTGAATCTGAGGAGGAGCTCTCCTCTTCTTCTTCACCACTCTTGCTTTCAGTCTTCTCGCTACCGCCTTTTTCGCCACCCTTCGCTGCGATCACATCATCAATTCTTAGGATCATTATTGCTACTTCTGTAGCGCTACTTATTGCTTGGGTTTTCACTTTAAGTGGCTCGATTACACCTTTTGCGAACATGTCTGCTGCTTTGCCAGAGAAGACGTCTACACCATATGTGGTTTTTCCTTCTCCATGAGCTTTCCTGAGCTCCACCAGTATATCTATTGCATCAAGTCCTGCATTCTCAGCTAGAGACCTTGGAATCACTTCCAAAGCTGATGCAAAAGCTTCTGCAGCTAGCTGTTCTCTGCCACCAAGCGTTGGCGCCCATTCCCTTAGCCTCAAGCTGACTTCGATCTCTGGTGCTCCACCACCAGCAACGACTTTGCCACTTTCAATTGTACTCTTAACGACCTTTATCGCATCGGTGATGTTTCTCTCTACCTCATCAACCACATGTTCGCTTCCACCCCTCACCAGTATCGTTACAGCCTTTGGATTCTTGCATCCTGTAACGAAAACCATCTTTTCATCGCCGACCTTTCTTTCTTCGACAAGCTCAGCTTCTCCAAGATCCTCCGGCTTTATATCTCTGAGATCTGTGAGTATCTTCGCTCCAGTAGCCTTCGCAAGCTTTTCAATATCGCTCTGCTTAACCCTCCTAACTGCAAGAATTCCGGCTTTTGCCAAGTAGTACTGTGCAAGGTCATCTATTCCCTTCTGGCAGAAAACGACGTTTGCACCAGCTTTCGCTATCTTGTCTACCATCTCTTTGACCATCCTCTCTTCCTGCTCCACGAACAACTTTATCTGATCTGGATCTGTAATCCTTATCTCTGCATCAATTTCCGTCTCTTTAACTTCCAAGGCTGCTTTCAAAACGGCAATCTTTGCATTCTTAACCCTTTTCGGCATCCCTGGATGCACAACTTCTTTATCGATCACTATGCCATCTACGAGCATTGTATCCTGAACGCTTCCACCCTGTCTCTTTTCAAGCTTTATGTTGTCTTCATCTACGTAGTACTTTCCATCCTTCTTTTCGGCAACCTTTCTTACAGCTTCAACCACTAAGCTTGCTAGCTTGCTAACCGCAAGTTCGGAATGCTTGCCTGTGATAGCAGTTGCAGCTACCTTCTTGAGCATCTCAACATCATTTGCATCAACCGTAATAGCGATATTGTTGAGTATCTCTATCGCTTTAGCTGCAGCTAATCTGTAACCTCTTGTAATAGCTGTTGGATGAATATCCTGATCAAGCAACTCCTCAGCCTTCTTCAGCAACTCCCCAGCTATAACAACAGCTGTAGTTGTACCGTCTCCAACCTCGTTGTCTTGCGTTTTTGCAACCTCTATCACCATCTTAGCAGCTGGATGTTCAACGTCCATCTCCTTCAGGATTGTAACTCCATCGTTCGTGATAACAACATCTCCAAGGCTATCTACAAGCATCTTGTCCATCCCTTTAGGCCCAAGGGTGCTCCTTACAGCTTCAGCAATAACCCTTGCAGCCATTATGTTCATCCTCTGCGCATCTCTACCAACTGTCCTCTGCGTACCTTCCTTCAGTATCAACACAGGTGTACCCTGCAGCGTAGCCATTCAACCACCTCCTGCAGATTTGAGTGGATAGGTACTTCTATATAAGGGTTTCGTGACAAAGTGTAGCAGTAAAAGTTAGGTTTTACCTGTAACGTTTTTTATAGCTTCAATAACTTCTCTCCTTGTGAAAGGTTTCTTTAATATAAAATCTGCTCCAGCTTCAAGGATCTGATCGCCTTTTGCCGTAGCATAAGCTGTAATCGCTATGATCTTTACATTTGGGTCTATTTTCTTTATCTCTGCTGTGGCCTTTATCCCATCCATAAGCGGCATCATGATATCCATGAGTACAACTTCTGGTCTCTCTTCACAGAAAATTTTTATAGCTTCTCTTCCATTAGATGCCTCAACAATAACGTAGTTTTTAAGCATGATCTTAAGGATCTCGCGCATTGCTATTTCATCGTCCACAATGAGTATCTTCATGTTAGCAGTTAGATGTTTAGATTTGAAATATTTTGTTAAACAGTATTTCTCACTAAAATTTATATTGATAATAAAAGATTGAGTTTGTATCGCTAACTCCTCAAATTCTTTGTAGCTTCCGCAAGTTCTTTTATCCTTTTGGCAAGTGGAGCTACGGAATTTTTTGCTATTTCATCTTTTTTTACGCTTCTCCATCCAGTATCTCCTTGAATAACGCCTACAACGAAAGCACCTTGACTTATAGGATTATCCGTAATTCCAGCGATTATCCAGCCCTGACTTATGGCGTAAACTATTAGACTCATGATCGCAAATTCAGCTCCGCCGTGTCTTAAGCCTGAAGTTACAATGGGTGCGAAGATTTTATTCTTCAGCTTCATGTCGCTCATCTTTGCCATCCTGCTTCTGTCCATCAGATTTTTAACTAATCCAGAGACGTTTCCGAAGTAAGTTGGAGTACCAATCACTATCACATCTGCCTCCTCCATCCTCCTCAAAACGACAAATATGTCATCTTTCTGGCTGCATTCACCTTTAAGGCATGCATCGCAACCTTTGCAGGTAGAGATGTTGTAGTTGTAAAGATCCAAAATTTCAGAATTGATTTCCAATTTTTTTAGCTCTTCAGCTAATATTTCAAGCAGAAACCTCGTGTTTCTATTCTTTGGGCTTCCGTTTATCAGGAGGGCTTTCATGATTGACTAAGATCTTTCTGATTATTTAAGCGTTGCCAAAACCTCCGCCCCTTTCACAGTTTCACATTCGTTGCACCTTACGATAGGTCGGGGGTTCACGATACTACCCTTCAATCTATAACTTATCTCTGAAACATCTTCTGGCTTCAAAACGACTTTCCAGGACAAAGTTTTGTAGTTTGAGTCTTCTATTTCAGCTTCGGCTTCAACAGTACCGTTGCAGAGCTCGTATATCTCCATTTCTACTCTAGATTTTGAGAAGTTGTGAATGAAGAGTTTAACGTCTTTGTACCCGTCCATCTCTTTGATTACTCTTTCTACATAAACGTATCCCATAATTCTCGCAAGTATTTTTTCGTAGTTCGGTACTTCCTTGTCTAATATCTCAGCAGCTTTTTTCGCAATTAGAGGAATTATTTTTGTTATCTCCTCCTCCTTCTTTTTTTTCATTTTCTGCTTTTCTTTTCTATCAAGGTACTCCTTGAGCCTCCTACCTACCTCTTGAATAGCAAGTTTTGCCTCTTCCATTATTTCAACAATTTCTGCAATTGCCTCCTTCGATTCACTCGTGTATGGAACGTTGGTTGAAGCAAGATGTATAAGCACAACCATCGGTGCGGAAGGTAACTCGCCTATGTTCTGGTTAATTCCGTAATTTTTCCAGTTGATCATCTCTACAACCTTTGTAAGCGCACAACCACTTTGCTGATAAAGCAGTGGTATCTTGTTTGCATACCTTAAAATTATCGCTTTATCAGCATCGATCTCTCCTCCATAAGCCAAGCCAACCTCAATTAAAAAAGGATGCCCCGAATAGACTTTTGGTTTTCTTGTCACAGCCGCTACAAACTCGGGTTTGAACCTTAAAAGCAGACTTTTTTCAAGGTTCTTGTCTCCAATCGGTAGAAGGCAGTCCGTTGGTGGAGGTAGCAGATCTACTTGCTTAAAAGCTTTGATCAAAGCTTCAGCTTGCTCTCTCTTAAGCTCTTTTGGATCTTCTTCTCCAGTGAGATTAGCAGCGCTGAGGATGCTTTCGGCAATCTTGTCTCCTACTCTTACAAACTCTTCTTTCAAAAAAGATCTTAGATTTTTTTCTTTTGTATCTCTAAGCATTTGAATCAGCTTGCCTAACTCGATTCCATGTGGATGAGGTTTGATGGCCCTTGGTAGTTTTGGAACCTCTTCAATTAGTCTTTCAAACTCGTGTACAGTTCCATCAGGTTCTACAAAGGTTATTCTTGCGTATGGGTTTACAATTGCCGTCTCTTTTAGATATTCGTATACACTTTGCTTTCTTTCCTTAACGTAATTTCCAGCAATTTCCAGCTCTATTCTTGTTCCGTGAGACATAAACCATTCTTCTTCTTTTTCCTCTACTATTTCAGGCTCGTTCTTCTTTGTGTTTATGTATAGTGTAACGCTGTAAGCCTTACTACCTTTTACTCTGGAAATTATCTTAGCTGGCTTTCCAGTAGTCAGTTGAGCGTAAAGAATCGCTCCAGAAATCCCTATCCCTTGTTGTCCTCTACTTTGTTTTATTTCGTGAAACCTTGAACCGTACAGGAGTTTTCCAAATACCTTCGGTAAAAACTCCCTTTCTATTCCAGGCCCATTATCTTCAACTATAATTTTATAATTTTCTCCAATTTTAGAAATTCTGACGTATATATCTGGCAGTATCCCCTCGTCCTCACAAGCGTCAAGTGAATTATCAACTGCCTCTTTTACGACGGTAACCAGAGCTTTTGATGGGTTTGTGTATCCTAATACATGCTTGTTCTTTTCAAAAAATTCGGCAACGCTGATCTCTCTACTTCTGGAACTCATATTTCTGCTCCGACTACTGTGTGAGTCTTATATACTCCCTCTATAGCCCTCAACTCGTCGACGGTTTTATTCAACTCCGAAAGAGTTGGTGCGTCAATGATTACTACGAAATCGAACTCGCCAAAGACGTGGTACACTTCCCTTATATATTTCTTGTTTTTTGATTCGATATAAAAGTTTCTCTCTTTTCCAGGAACCACACTAACCATCGTTACACCAATTACCATAAAAGAAGTGATTAGAGTTAATTTTAACTCTTTCGCTGTTGAAGTCTCGAATTTCAAAGACGTTTAGACAATCTTATAGCTGTATAAATATAATTATATAAATATTTTTTACTACATTGCTTGGAGTTTCGACGTTCAACCGATGAAATTTAAAAAGCGAGGCGCAGGATTAGTACAATGCACTGGGCAGATGTGATAGCAGCTGAGTTACTTTCAAAGTCAAAAAAACACAGGATAGCCACAGGAATCTCTCCTTCAGGACACATCCATTTGGGGAACTTAAGAGAGATGGTTACAGCTGATGCTGTAAGAAGGGCTTTGATCGATGCTGGTGGGGAGGCAGAGATAATATACATCGCCGATGATTTCGATCCTTTAAGGAGGAGATATCCATTTTTACCGGCAGAGTATGAAAACTATGTAGGAATGCCACTCTGCAAAATTCCAGATCCAGAAGGCTGTCATGAGTCTTATTCGGAGCACTTTCTACAACCATTTCTTGAATCTCTGGACATCCTCGGAATACCTGTGATCTTAAAGAGAGCTCATGAGATGTACGAAGCTGGAGATTACAGCGATGCCATAAGGTTATCTCTAATGAAGAGAGACAAGATAGCAGAAATAATAGCAGAGGTAACTGGAAGAGAGGAGATAGATGACTGGTATCCGTTCATGCCACTTTGCAAAAGCTGCGGAAGAATAAATACAACCAAAGTCGTATCCTTCGATGAGAAAAGGATCTACTACAAATGCAAATGTGGAGACGAGGGTTATGTGAGCTACGAGGGTGGAGGGAAACTAACCTGGCGATTAGACTGGGTATCGAGATGGAAAATTTTACAGATAACCTGCGAACCATTCGGCAAAGATCATGCCGCTGCTGGGGGGAGCTATGATACAGGTGTTAGACTGGCAAGAGAGATCTTCAACTACGAACCGCCTTATCCAATACCATACGAATGGGTACAGCTGAAGGGTTTGGGGCCCATGAAGAGTTCGAAGGGGATAGTTATTCCAGTAAGACAGATAATAGATATCATTCCTCCAGAAGTTGTTCGATATCTTTTCATGCGTGTAAAGCCTGAGAGACATATAGACTTCGATCCATCTGCGACTTTGGAGCTTTTTGAAGAGTTTGAAGAGAAGTTCGCTGAAAAGGATAGAAGTGTTCAGCTCAGTCTAGTGAAAGAAGAGGATTACAGTATTCCGTTCAAGCACATTATTATCGTCGGACAGATTGCAAACTGGGAGATGGAGAAGTGTATTGAAATCTTAAAGAGAACTGGACAAAAAATTGATGAAAAAACCAAAAAAGAGTTGGAAAGAAAGCTAAATTACGCAAAAATGTGGGTAGAAAACTATGCACCAGATAGAATAAAATTCAAAATTGTTGAAAAGATCGAAGTTGAATTCAGCGAGTCCGAAAGATGCTTCATATGTGAATTTGCTAAAACCATAAATGAAAGTATGAGTGCAGATGAAATTCACACAAGCGTGTATGAAGTAGCAAAAAAGGTTGGGATTGATGCTTCGAGAGCTTTTCAAGCAATATATAAACTTACACTCAACAAAAACTATGGACCGAGAGCTGGATACTTCATAAAATCTCTAGGCGTCGATTGGTTTAAGAAGAGGGCAGAAAAGATATGCCAAGGATAGAAGCTGGAAGTTATTACACTTATCTACCAGAAGGTTGCAGGTTGTGCAGAAGGGGGGCAAAGTTGGTTCTTTTTATCACCGGAGAATGTAGAAATTCCTGTTTCTACTGTCCAATCTCGTTAGAGAAGAAAAATAAAGATGTTGTGTATGCAAATGAGAGGCCCTTAAAGTCTTACAAAGATTTTATCTCCGAAATTGAGGCTATGGATGCTGAAGGAGTTGCAATAACTGGTGGAGAGCCTATTTTAAAGCTTGAAAGAGTTTTGGATTTTTTAAAAATTGCAAAAGAGTTCAGTTTACATGTACACCTCTACACAAGCCAAGCTTTGGATGAAGAGAAGCTGGAAGCTTTGAAGTACATAGATGAAATTAGGTTTCATCCACCAATGTTAAAAAATGCTGAGAAATATGCTGGATCGATAAAAACAGCAAAAGAACTCGGTATGGATGCAGGCTTCGAAATTCCCGCTATAAGTTTTGAACCTAAAATCGTTGAAATCGTAAACGAAAACGATGCTTTCCTGAACCTGAATCAGTTGGAGGTAAGTGAAACAAACTACAATGCTATACGGAGTATGGGCTTCGAAATTCTTGACTACTATGTAATTCCTGATGAGAAAATTTTAAGGGGGTACGAGAGGGCAAAAAAGTTCCACTACTGCAGTGCTAAATTTAAGGATGTGGCGCAGTTCAGAAGAAGATTAATTAGAATGGCTATGAACCTCCCCGACTTTTATATGGTGACGAGAGATGGTACGGTGATTTGTTGTAGAATCGAGGGCAATCTTGATAAAGCAGAAAAACTGCTGAAAGAAGCTGGTTTTGAATACAGACGGTTTGATAAGTTTATTGAAACCTCTGCAGAAATTGTTGAAAAGATTGGAGAACGCTTAAAAGCTGAAAAGCTTAACTTGAAGTTAGTAGAAAGGTATCCCACTTATAACGGGATCGTTATCGAATCCGAGGATTTATGATGGAAACGACGTTTGAGATAGAGCGGAGGATAAAGAAGTATCTAGATAGAGACAAAACAGGGATACGTAGAGAACTACTTAAGATCCTCTTAGAAGACAAGAAGTTTACAACGGACGAAATATTAGCGAAGCTAAGCGAAAAGGGTTTTGTTATAAACTTGAGAGGAGTTTCCGCAATGGTCGGACTTATAAGTGCCCGTTTTGGAATCCTAAAAACAGAGCTTGGGGAGAAAAACAGATACTATTTAAAGAGGGAATACAAGGAAGTACTCAGAAATATACTGGAGGGTCAAAAGTGATCCAATTACTCAGAAAAGTTTACGAAATCAAACTTTTAAGGCAGGTAAAGTCAGGTAAAATACCCACCCATGTTGCAATAATAATGGATGGAAACAGGAGGTATGCAAAATCTAAGGGTCTTGATCCGCTGGTGGGACACTTTTTTGGATCAAAAAAGGCAGAAGAGGTTCTTGAATGGTGCTGGGAACTTGGAATAAAGATGCTAACTTTATACGCTTTCTCTACTGAAAACTTCAGCAGGCCAGAGGAGGAGAAGAGGAGCATATTTTCCATCTTTGAGAGGGAACTCAACAGATTGATGAACGATAAGAGAACATATGATAGAGGAGTAAGAGTTAAGGTGATTGGAAAAATTGAGCTCTTACCAGAAAATCTGAGGAAATTGGTAGAGGAAGTTGAGAAAAGGACCAAGAAAAACTCGAAACATTTTCTAAACATCGCAATGGCTTACGGCGGAAGGCAGGAGATAATAGATGCGGCAAAGAAGATTTTAAAGGGTGTTAAAGAGGGGAAAATTAAACTCGAAGATATAGATGAGAAGCTAGTGGAAAAACATCTTTACAGCGATGGAGAGTACGTTAAGGTTGATCTGCTCATAAGAACCGGTGGAGAGCAAAGACTTTCAAACTTTTTACCTTGGCAAAGTGTAAAAAGTACGGCTTTCTTTTGTGATGTTTATTGGCCAGATTTCAGAAAAATAGATTTGCTGAGGGCTATTAGAGCCTGGCAGATGAGAGTTTTGGGATGCTGATTTGCTTTGACGTACCGCTAAATTTTATAAAACGTGTTGCAGTGCAGTGGATGTATCATGACATCAAGGTTGCTTTACGAGTTCAAGAGGAAGCTTGAAGAATTGGAGAGCTATAAAGGTAAGGGTACAGAGCTTATTACACTCTACATACCTCCAGACAAAAACATAGCAGATATAGCTAATCAACTCAGAGAGGAGTTAAGTCAAGCTCAAAACATAAAATCAAAACAGACTAGAACAAACGTCTCAGCAGGACTTGAAGCAATTCTAAATCGCCTAAAACAATATAGAAAACCTCCAGAGCATGGAATGGTAATAATCAGCGGTGTTGTGAATGTTAACGGTAGAGAGAAGCATATCACAGAGATAATTGAACCTCCAGAGCCTGTACCGATATACAAGTACCACTGCGATTCAACCTTCTATCTGGAACCTTTGAAAGACATGCTGAGAGAAAAGAAACTTTATGGATTGATAGTTATAGACAGGAGAGAGGCTACCGTAGGAATCCTTAAGGGCAGAAGGATAGAGGTGCTGAACTCGGACACTTCGATGGTTCCTGGCAAGCACAGACAGGGTGGACAGAGCAGTGTGAGATTTGAAAGGCTGAGAGAAATAGCAATACATGAGTTTTATAAGAAGGTCGGGGATATGGCGACGGAATCCTTGCTACCCTACAAGGATCAACTTTTGGGGATAGTAATTGGGGGCCCATCACCAACAAAGGAAGAATTCTTTGAGGGAAATTATCTGCATCACGAGCTTCAGAGAAAAGTTTTGGCGTTAGTAGATGTAGGCTACACAGATGAGAGCGGACTTTATGAACTGGTAGAAAAGGCTAAGGACATCCTAGAAGAGGCGGATTTGATACGAGAGAAAAAACTTATGCAGAGATTTATGTCTGAGGTTGCTAAAGATGGTTTGGCGGCCTATGGAGAGAGCGAGGTGAGGTATTACCTTCAGATGGGTGCTGTAGATATACTGCTGCTATCTGAAGATCTAAGATATGAGAGGGTAAGATACCGATGTCCAAAGTGCGGAAATGAGAAAGAACTGACTTTGAAGGAGAACATCGAGAAACAGATTGTTTGTGAGAAAGATGGAATTGCAATGGAAGAAGTAGGAAGGAGAGACATAGTGCTAGAACTTTCAGAGATCGCAGAAAGTATGGGTTCAAGAGTGGAGTTCCTTTCGACAGAATCTGAAGAGGGAGAAGTTTTATTCAAGGCTTTTGGAGGAATTGCTGCAATTCTAAGATTTAAGCCAACGGGAAATAAACAACAGTAAAGTAATTTTTATAAAAATCGTTTCTGTAAATGGCAGCAATTCTTCTCCAAAAATCTTAAAAAAGATATACTCCCTAACATACGCTTTTTATGGATCTGCGCTCAGCGATGGAGATAGTCAAGCCAAAAAATTTCTTAGAAGAGATCAGGCACGATGAGGTTGTAGATTTTTTGAAGAAGAATGCATGCCTAAATGAACCAGTTTTGCTGAATGTGGAAGGAAAAAAGGTTGCAAAAAATTTTGTTTCTTCACGTGAATTGCTTTCAAAACTTCTTGGAGTTGAAAAACAGAAACTGGCTCAGTATTTATCAGAGATCGAAAGAAGACCGCCAAATTTGGAATTTAGAAGTTTTGATGATATGGGTCTAAAAAGGATGAATTTAGATCTCCAAGAACTTCCAGTACTACGTTATTTTCCAGCGGATGGTGGTAGGTATGTTACAGGCGGAGTAGTTATATCTAAGGGCAGATTCGTAAACGCGAGCATTCACAGAATGATGCTTTTAAATTCTAAGCAGTTTGCTGTTCGTCTAGTTCCGCCCAGGCACACCTATATATTATGGAAAGAAGCCGTAGAGAATGGCGAAGAACTAAGAGCAGCTGTTGCAATAGGTGTGCATCCACTATTCTTACTCGCAGCAGCTACAAGGGTCGCTGAAGGTGAAGAGTTTAACTATGCTTCAAAGTTGCTCGGAAAACTAATTGTTTATGAGAAGAACGGAATCCCTGTGCCACCGGCGGAGATAGTTCTTTTTGGAAGGTTTTTGGATGAAAGAACTAAGGAGGGACCTTTTTTAGACATAACGGGAACTTACGACGATATCAGAGAAGAACCGATACTCGAGATCGACGAAGTTTATGCAAGAAAGGACTATATCTATTACTCTATAACTCCTTCGCTAAAAGAGCATCAGATCCTCATGGGAGTACCCTACGAGCCTGTAATATACAAGTTCGTCTCAAACGTCTGTAGGGTTAAGAACGTTGTAATGACGCCTGGTAGCTTCCATTATTTTCATTGTGTAGTTCAGATAAAAAAACTATCTGAAGGTGATGCCAAGAATGCAATTTTAGCAGCTTTAGCAGCGAATCCAAGCATGAAAGGGGTGATAGTAGTCGATGAAGACATAGATATAACGAACTACGAGGATATAGAATTTGCAATAGCTACGAGGTTCCAAGCGGACAAAGATCTGATCGTGGTTAGTGGAACGAGGGTTAGCAGTCTAGACCCCTCTGCCGGCTTGACTGGAGCTAAGTGGGGTATCGATGCAACGAAACCTTTGGATGGAAAAGGTTTTGATAGAGTGAGGGTATGAAATTTTATGGAGATCCAGAGAGATCTTGAAGTACTGGAGAACAAATTTAGATACTATCAAAACGCTGCTGGCGAGTTAAGGGAACTTTTTTACGATTACAAGAAGTGTAACGGTTGTGGGATTTGTGTCTACTCTTGTCCGGTTAACGCAATTGAACTTGGTCCTGTTCATGACATTGCTTTAGGCCTTGACATGCCACCGGTAATTTTAGATCACCTTAAATGTGCATACTGCGGAATCTGTTACTCTTTCTGCCCTTTCAACGCATTTGAGTTTAAAATCAATGGAAAAAGGGTGGAAAAATCTGATCTGCCTTTGTCACCTATAGCCTACACATACAAATACGAAAATTGTAAGGAATGTGCTCTATGCTACAAAGCTTGCCCTACGGGAGCTATAAAGAGAGAGACATTTGTAACTAGGCAGAAGATAGAAGAGAGAAACGATATCAAGGGAAGGCTTGAGATAGATAGAGAGAAGTGCAACTTATGCGGTATATGTGCTTACTTTTGCGAAGTTTTCAAAATGATTGAAAAAGAGCCGAATCCTTTAGATCCAATGCCTTTTTCTGATATCCTAATTGATGAGAACAAATGCGATTACTGCAAACTTTGCGAGGAGGTGTGTCCAGAGGAGGCTATCAAGGTAGAGGGTAGAAGAATTTCATATAAACTACCGGAAAAAATTGCCGAGATAAATATTCAGCAGGAATTATGCTCTCATTGCAGTTATTGTGAAGAGGTCTGCCCTTACGAAGCTATAAAAACTTTAAAACCAATAGAAGGCAATCTTTCGACCTTCGAAGCCAGAATGTCTAAGTGTGATATTACCGGTTGTTTGGCATGTTTGAAGGTTTGTAAATACAACCGAGTTTGGTATGTAGCAAAAGATGAGGGTAGGGTTTACTTTAACGATAGATTCTGCATATATTGCGGCGCATGCGAGAACGCATGCCCCTATGATTTGATCACGGTTGTTAGGGAGAATTATTTTACAAAGGAAAAAATAATTGACGAACCTTGGCGGTCTGCGTGGGAGGATGCTGTGGAGAGGATAATCAAAAAAGAAAAAGTTAGGGAGCCACTAAAACTTTTTATTGAAGAGGAAGAGACTGAAGAGGAAAAAGAAGAAACAATTATAATAAGAGCCGTGCCTGAGGATGTAAAAAATGCACTTGAGAAAGTAATTCAGGTATTAAGGACTCCAAGGTATAGAAGAGCAATGGAGAGCGGAAACTTGGAGGGATTTCTGAGGGGTGTAGAGTATGCATTTGGAGAAGATAAGGGGAAAAAAGAGTAGAAAACTTGAAGGAAAACTCATAGTCCTTGGTGTTACAGGTAGCATAGCAGCTGTTGAATGTGTTAAACTTGCGAGAGAGCTTGCAAGAAGAGGAGCGAAGGTTGTTGCTGTAATGACCGAAGCTGCTAAAAAGATAATAAATCCATACGCGTTAGAATTCGCAACAGGAAACAGAGTTATAACTGAAATAACTGGAGAAATTGAACATGTAAAATATTTTGGAGCTGATGGTATAGCGGATTTGTTCTTAATAGCCCCGGCAACTGCCAACACGATATCTAAAATTGCAAATGGTATAGACGATACACCAGTCACAACTTTTGCAACAACAGCTTTGGGAAGTGGTAAACCGATAATATTAGTCCCAGCCATGCACGAAGCTATGTTAAAAAATAAATTCGTTTTGGAGAATATCCAGAAACTTACTTCTCTTGGAATAGAGGTAGTGGATCCAAAATTTGAGGAAGGCAAAGCAAAGTTTCCAGATATAGATGCAATATGCTTATATGTAGAAAGGGCTCTGTACCCGAAGGAGTTTGATGGCAAAAGGGTGATAGTAACAGCCGGCCCAACTCACGAGCAGATAGATCCAATAAGGTTTATAAGCAATAGAAGTTCCGGAATGATGGGTAAAGAGCTTGCACTCGAGTTCTGGCGAAGAGGAGCTGAGGTTGTGCTTATAACCTCAAAACCTTCAAACCTTTCGTTACAAAAATTTAAAGAGATCAAAGTCTGGTCTGTAATGGATATGTTGAAGGCGGTGATAGGTGAGATGCAGAGGGGCTGTGATCTTTTCGTATCTTCAGCAGCAGCATCAGATTTTGTTGTAGAGATGGAGAGTAGAAAGATAAAAACTTCAGAAGAACTTACTTTGAAGCTCAAAGCTGCGCCAAAGATAATAAAGGAGGTTAGAAAGATATACAATGGAAAGATAATAGGTTTCAAAGCTGAAACTGGGCTTTGCGAAGAAGAGTTACTGAAAGTTGCAAAAGAGAAAATGATCGCAGATTCGCTTTCAATGGTAGTTGCAAACGATGTTTTAGAGAGAGGCATGGGTACGGAGGATACTAAGGTTGGTGTTATAACGCAAAGATCCGTTGAATGGTTTGAAGGCCATAAGAGTTTCGTTGCGGAGAAAATTGTTGAAAAATTTATTAAAGATTGCTTATGATATTTGTCCCGGCTAGTGTTAGCTGCATATTCTCTCCGAGCTATGGAAAAGATGCCAAAAGCAGCGGAAGCATAGGGGTTGGCTTCACACTTGATCTGGGAATTTTTGCTGAAATTTCAGAAAATATCCTTTTTAATCAGCGAACGATAGATTTTCCTACAGTAAACTACGTTCTCAAAAAAACAGGGTTGAAGGGGGTAAATATAAAAAGTCAATTACCGCTCGGATGCGGTTTTGGAATCAGTGGAGCTTCTGCACTAGCTGCAGCCTTGCTCTCTGAAAAATTTTCTTACATCGAAGCAGCTGACTTAGCGCACGAAGCAGAGGTTGCAAATCTTACAGGGCTTGGGGATGTGGGTAATCAGACCTTTGGCGGGGTTGTTGTTAGAAAAAACGCTGCATGTCCTTCAGCGCTTAGTTTTGAAAAATTCTACTTTGATGTAGAGCTCGACTTCCTTGTAATTGGAGAGCTTTCAACAAAAGAAGTCTTGAAAGAAAACAGAAGTGAAATAAAAAATGAAGGGAGAATCTGGACTAAAGAGTTCTTAAAGAAACCAACATTGGAAAATCTGTTTCACTGCTCATACCAATTTGCCAATAGAACGGGTTTAATAGAGTACGTTGACGATGTTGTTGAGGCTGTAATAAGTTCCGGTGGACTTGCAAGTATGATCATGCTGGGGAAAAGCGTATTCGCCTACAAAGGATTTGAAGCACTTTCGGAGTTTGGAAGACCATTTAAAGCAAAGATCAGTTGCTGTGGGGTGAGATGGGTTGAAGGTTGCAGCAATTCAAAGCAGATTGGGAGATTTGCAGAGCGCTGAAAGGTTGGCAAAAAACGCTGTTAATACTGGAGCGGAGTTTTTGTTATTTCCAGAGTATTTTGGGTATTCAAAAATTGATCAGAGGCAAACAGAAGAAATTTTAAAGTTTCTAAGGAATTTCAGTAGGGAGTACGATGTTGTAACGATCGGCAACGTAGTATTGGAAGATGATGGTATTAAAAATAGAGCTCTTGTATATAAGTCTGGAGAGGTTGTTGGTCATCAGGACAAGATCCACCCGACCAAAGCGGAGATTGCAATGGGGATAAAAAAAGGGAACAGACTAAACGTTATAGAAGTCTCTGGAGTAAGAATATGTGTTTTAATCTGTGCTGATATTCTTTATCCAGAACTTTGCCGCGTTGCAGGTATTAAATGCGTGGACATAGCATTCAATCCTGTTATCAGCTTCAAAAACTCGGAGTTGCCCGGTTCGAACTACCGTTATTGCCTCTACTTTGCTAGAGCTTTTGACAACGCTTATCTGGTTGTAAAAGCCGGAGGAGTTGGAAAAACCTTTACTGGAACGCTCGCTGCTGGTAGGAGCTTGATCGCATCTTTCGATGGAATACTGGCGAAAGCCAGCAGTGAAGATGCAGAAGAAGTCGTTTCTGTAGATTTTGATGTCAATAGTGTCAGGAAATTCAGGTTACTGAATTACTCTCTTTTTGATCGAAACGTTGAAGCGTACAGCGATCTCCTAGAAGATCACTATTGTACGAGCGAAAAGTAGCAGTAAAGTTTATCTTTACTTGAGCCTGCAAGCCCCTAGATGGACGTGGAATTCGAGGAACATGAAGTAACACATATATTGGCTGATGAAATATTGTCTTTAATATTAAAGCAGTACTCAGTTGAAGAGCTGATGAGGATAGTTGCCAGTAATGGTAGAAAGAACGTTTACTTGTATTTTAAGCGTCAAAATCCAAGAAGCGTAAAAATACTTATAGATCATGGTGATAGATTTAGGTATAGATGCGATGATGTAATTTGCGTTCCTATTCCAAAAAAGTTTGCCCTTCTTGAGCCAGATCCTGCTTACTTCGAGATCACACTTAAAGCGAACTTGATCTTAGCTTTTAGAGGTGCTGATGAAAGGGACCTCTACCCATAATTTTTTTAGATGCATACACTTCTACATTCATGCACTTCAAAGTTGGTGTGCTCGGTGCAACAGGTATAGTGGGGCAGAAGTTCGTTCAGATGTTGGAAAAACACCCGTGGTTCAAAGTAACTGCGCTAGCAGCATCAGAAAAGAGGGTCGGGAAGAAGTATGGAGAAGAAGTAAACTGGTTGGTTTCTTCAGACATTCCGAAATACGCTGTAGATATGGAAATGCTACCTCTGGATCCAAAATATTTCGACGTAGATATTGTTTTCTCAGCTTTACCAGCAGATGTGGCTAAAGAAGTCGAACCAGAATTTGCAAAGGCTGGGATAATAGTTGCCAGTAATGCTTCGGCCTTTAGGATGGATGATGACGTACCTCTAATCATTCCAGAAGTTAATCCGGATCATCTAAAGCTTATAGAAGTCCAGAAGAAGAACAGAGGATGGGAAGGATGCATAGTTACTAATCCCAACTGTACGACGATCATGCTCGTGATATCTCTGAAGCCTTTACTTGAGCTGGGGCTTAAGTATGTAAAGATTGCAAGTATGCAAGCCTTAAGCGGAGCAGGGTATCCCGGAGTCCCATCGCTTGCAATTTACGACAACGTCATACCATTCATAGAGAATGAAGAAAAGAAGGTTGAAACTGAGACACTAAAACTCCTTGGCCGCTTTGATGGTATGCAGATAAAGATGGCACCGATAAGTGTTTCGGCTTCATGTCACAGAGTACCCGTACTCGATGGACATACCGAGGCAGTTTGGGTGGGCTTTGATCGGGAGATTTCTGTAGAAGAGGTTTCAAAGGCCTTTGAGTCGCTAAAGCCACTACCACTTCCAACTTCACCTGAGAAAGTGATAATAGTGAGAAAGGAGAAAGATAGACCTCAGCCCAGATTGGACAGGGATTCTGGAAATGGAATGAGTGTGGTAGTTGGAAGGATCAGAAAGAGCGATAGAAACGAGATTAAATACATAGTTTTAGGTCACAACACTGTCAGAGGTGCCGCTGGGGCGAGTATACTCAACGCTGAACTCATGGTCAAGGAAGGGCTTATAAAAAAGTAATTCCAAGTTGGAGGAAAAACTATTTTTAAATTTTGTCATCACCAGTTTTTGTGATAGACATACCGGAGAAGGTGCTTTACGAGGCTGAAGTTTACGAGATAAACGATGGTTTGCAGGTTAAGCGAGGGGTTGTAAAGATAACAGAAGACAGGATGGTATTTGAAAGTCGGGGAAGTTTAAGTGTAGTACATTTGGACGATATAAAAATGCTCAAGGTAGAAAAGAGTGAAAAAATTGGTTATATAATTTCTGGAGCTATATTTTTACTAGCATCAGTAGTTTCTTTCATTTTCGGGATTCTTGCAGGCATTGCCACGTTTACCTCAGCTTTGGTTTATCTGATACTACCAATCGTTTTTACTTTTCTATCTGTTTTGCTGATCTACTGGTGGTACATGACTCGTTCATGGCTACTCATACTAACTACAGCATTCGAGAGAGACCTAAAGATCAGGGGTAAAAGTTTAGAGGATCTAACAAAGATCGCTAACGCAATAGAGCTAGTAAAGATGGGTGCAGTTAGAAGATTACAGAGAAAAGAAGTTTAATCTGTTCTCTTCTTTCTACCCTTCTCCTCCTCAACGTCTTCTATGCCTTTCTCCGTTACTTTAAAAAGCACCTCAGCCTCAGGCAGGTGTGGTGAATCAACGAGGCGTGCAACTCTAACTTCTGCTTTTGCCTTCTTGAGGTAGACTCTATAAGTTGCTGTGTGCGCAACTATATGCCCTCCAACGGGTTTGGTTGGATCTCCATAGATGATATCTGGTCTTGCCATAACTTGGTTGGTTACAACTATTGCAGCATTGAATATCTCACCAAAACGCATAAGATCATGCATGTGTCTATTAAGTTTCTGCTGCCTATCTGCAAGCGTTCCTCTGCCAATGTACTCAGCTCTGAAGTGGGCTGTAAGAGAGTCCACAATCAAAAGCCTCACAGGTCTGCCTTCTCTCTTTAATTTCTCAGCTAATTCTTTCGCATTGTCGACAAGTAACATCTGGTGGTTCGAATTGTAAGCTTGAGCTACGTAAATGTTTTTAAGAACTTCTTCAGGATCCAAACCTTTCGCGGTTGCCATCTGGTATATCCTTTCGGGTCGGAAGGTGTTTTCTGTATCTATTACAATCGCCGAACCGTTTAGTCCTCCTTTATCTTCTGGCAATTGAACATTTACAGCAAGTTGATGGCAAAGCTGGGTCTTACCACTACCAAACTCTCCGAAAAGTTCTGTTATAGATTGGGTCTCAATTCCTCCGCCTAAAAGACTGTCTAAACTTACGCTACCTGTTGTGATCTTTTTTAGGTTCTTCTTTCTCTCTAAAACCTTGTCTCCACTTTCGAATCCGCCAACATTTGCAAGCTTTCTTGCTGCCTGAATTATTTCAAAAGCTTTAGATTCTCCAATACCGCCAACTGAACACAGTTCTGCAGGAGAAGCAACAGCAATAGATTCTATTGTATAGAATCCAGCCTCTCTTAATTTTCTCGCTGTTTCTGCGCCAACTCCTGGCAGTTCTTCAAGATCTATAATTCTATTCTCCATCATCAAAGAATAGGTCCCAGACTTAATAAAATCTTCCCCAAAATTTCAAAAAAGAAAATTATAAAATTATATCTATATCTAGTTTTTCTGCAAGTTCTTTATAGCGATTTCTTATCGTTACCTCCGTAACACCGGCAACCTCTGCAACTTCCCTCTGCGTTCTTCTCTCTCCAAGCAGTATTGATGCAACATAAATCGCCGCAGCTGCTACACCTGTTGGCCCCCTACCACTCGTAAGTTCTCTCTCTTCTGCCTTTTTTATTATCTCTATCGCCTTCTTTTGAACTTCTCCGCTAAGGTTTAATGCAGCACAGAATCTTGGCACGTAATCTGCCGGGCTTGTTGGCATCAGCTTCAATCCAAGTTCTCTCGCAATGAACCTGTAAGTTCTGCCTATCTCTTTTCTGTCAACTCTCGAATAAGTTGAAATCTCATCAAGCGTCCTTGGCACACCAGCCTGTCTGCATGCTGCATATAGTGCTGCTGCAACTACAGCTTCAATACTACGACCTCTAATAAGGTTGCTTTCTATCGCTTTTCTGTAAATAACTGCTGCAACTTCTCTAACGCTCTTTGGTAATCCAAGAGCTGAAGCCATTCTATCGAGCTCACTGAGGGCAAAAGCTAGATTTCTCTCGGTGGCATTGCTTATTCTTATTCTACGCTGCCATTTTCTTAATCTGAATAGTTGAGCTCTATTTCTTACAGATATCGCCTTTCCATAGAAGTCCTTGTTACTCCAGTCAATTATAGTCGACAAACCCTTATCGTGTATTGTGTAAGTAACTGGAGCTCCAACTCTGCTTCTTCTGTCTCTTTGTTCACTATCAAAAGCCCTCCATTCAGGGCCAGCATCTATGTAGCGATCCTCAATTACTAAACCACAGTCTTGGCAAATGAATTCTCCCCTACGATAATCGCGAATAAGTCTTGGACTACCGCATTCTGGGCAAACTTCTATGTCCTCTTCTCTTTCAATCTCCTTTCTTTCTAACTCTACTTCCTTTTCTACTTCCTTTTCCTTTACTTTCTCCTTCTCCACTTCCACCATACTCTTTCACCACAAACAACACATCATAATCTTTAGGCGTTTTTTTATTTGGCTTCACGAGAGCGAAAGGTGAGGAGACTGGACCAATGACATCCTGCACGACGCCTACTGACTCCATTTTTCTGTTGACTACTTTATCCCCTATCTTAGGGACATTTGCAGGATTCAATTTGACAACTAGCATTCCGCTTTTTGACATGTGTATTAAATTTCCAAGCTCTACGAGTTTTGTCATCGAATTTATAAGTTTTGCGGTAATGTTTATAACTTTTTCGCTCTGAATATATAAACTTTTTTGTTCCCGTTAAGTTGGGTTGGTACGATTCTTTAGAAAAAGAAAAGTACCAGAAACATAAATTGCGAACTCAGCATTTTTAACTACTTCCACATTTCAATTCCAATTTAATTACACTCCTTAAAACGCCGGGGGTGGGATTTGAACCCACGCGGGCAAAGCCCAACAGCTTAGCAGGCTGTCGCCGTACCACTCGGCAACCCCGGCTTCAAGCAGGACTAGGGTCTTACTGGTTATAAGATTTTTCTTGAAGTTTTTAAAGGTTCTCTACCAAGAAAAATTAAATATTTATTAAAATAATTTAATTAAGGAGTGATATTTATTTAGCCAATCATTTAGCGACTTTAACGGGCTCGCCGGGAGTTGAACCCGGATCGGGGGTTCCGGAGACCCCCAGGATGTCCGCTACCCCACGAGCCCGTATTCGAAACTGTCTTATTTATGAAGGTGTATTTAAAGCTATGTGGAAGAAGATAGCTGAAAAGTTCGAGAAGTATCCATCACAGATAGCTGTAGCTAGAGAGTTTTTAAGGCTCGGAATATCTATAAAGAACGGAAAAGCTTTTTGTGGAAATATAGAGCTTATTCCAACAAAAATTGCTGAGGCTATAGGAGTTGACAGAAAAGTTGTTTTGGCAGCTATTTCAAACATAGAAAGTGATGAAGAGCTAAGAAAAGTCTTTTCATCCTTGAAGCCTGCGGCAAACATAACAGAAGTTGCAAAAATATTAGGATTTGGAGTACTTGAAGTTTATGCGGATAGTAGAAAGTTTGGAATCGTTGCTGGAGTAACATCGATCCTTGCAAGGGAAAAGATATCTATACGTTACATGCTCGCAGAGGATCCAGAGATAAGTGTGGAGTCGAAGATGATACTTGTTACTGAAACAAAAATACCTGGTAAGTTGATCGACGAGATCCTAAAAATAGATGGTGTAGAGAAGGTTGTGATAAGCTAGAAACCAAACTTTATATAACCTTTGCTTAACAAAAAGCATGCGTTATACCTTAGGTGTCCTATTGTTTTTCTTGTTGGTATTACCGGCAAGTGCTTTGTCTGTGGATTATCAGATATCTCCAGAAATCCTGTTGCCAGGAGATCTAGCCGACTGCATCCTTGAAATTAAAACCACAGAAGAGGTAAAAATTAACTCTATCTGGATTACAGGTTATGGAGTTAGCATTGAGCCAAAGAACTTTTACTACGTTGGAAACGTATCTGGGGTTTACAAGTTGCCCTTCTCTATAAAAGCGGAGAAACCAGGGAAATTCAATGTTGAAGTTCTCATATCTCTGGAAAATGCGACAATAACGCAGAACATAATGGTTGTTGTTGACGATAAGTTTCCATCTATCTCACTCACCGAACCACTTTACCTTGGAGAGATAAACTATGCAAAATTTTCGATATCTTCTCCTGTAAAGCTTACAGACGTAAAGATAAGACCTCTATTTAACTCCATTCCACAAGAAATTTTTATCGGAAATTTAGATGGAAAAGCGGATTTTCAGCTAAAATTTGAACCCCAAGAAAAGCTGGAGTTTAAGGTATCCTTCTACAATGGACTGAACTATCATGAAATCGTAAGAAGGGTTGAGGCATCGTACTTGCCTTCAAAGGGGGTTTTTGTGAACGTTAACTCCAGCCATTCTTCTCTTTACGTTGCAGACTGTACAAAGATAAGTGCTGAAATTTCAAACTTAAGGGGAGATGCTGTATACACTCTTAAAATTAGAGCCTTAAGTGACCTTGGAACGTTCGATTCCGAATTAAAGGAGCTGAGTAAGCTCGATAGCAAGAGCACTAAAGTTGTAGATTTTGTTTACACGCCACTAAGCAGCGGAGAAGATACGGTAAAAATTGTCATAGAATTTAAAGATGAATTTGGAAAGGAGTACATTGTCGAGAAGGAACTTAAAATCAAGGTTTTGGATAGCTATCCTTTGCTACTCAGCCTAACTACAACTGGAATTGGTAAAGTGTCGATAGCTGGAGTTGTAAGTAACGTTGGAAGAAGCGCTGTATACAACGTTTACGTGGTAGCAACGTGTATTGATAAGGCTGAGGAATTCGTAGGTAACGTAGACCCTTCGGATTACCAAACGTTCGATTTGAGTTTGAGGTGCAACAAGACGGCAAAAGTAACTGTAACTTGGACAAACGAAATTGGAAAAAATTTTGAAATAACAAGATTTCTGGAAATTTCTGGTACAGAGAAGGAAGACACCTCTGTTAGTCAGATATCTTTGTTTGTCTCATTGGGCGCTTTGGTTTTGGTGATAGCAATAATCTTTGCCATCTTGTGGAGGTATAAGAGAAGAACATGAAGATAATTGAATTGATAGATGTTCAAAAGATCTACAAAACCCAGTATTATGAAGTTCATGCCCTCAGAGGGATAAGTTTTGACGTTGAGAAGGGGGACTTTTTGATAATAATGGGTCCTTCGGGAAGTGGTAAGAGCACACTTTTGCATCTGATTGGATGCTTAGATAAGCCAAGCGCAGGAAAAGTTTTGATAAATGGTGTTGAAACATCGAAACTCAGCGATTTTGAACTTACGAATTTAAGAAGGGACAACATAGGTTTCATATTTCAGCAGTACAATCTCGTATCAACCCTTACAGCTCTTGAAAATGTCGAACTTCCAATGC
Organism: Archaeoglobales archaeon; assembly: GCA_030055525.1. Classification (GTDB taxonomy): domain Archaea; phylum Halobacteriota; class Archaeoglobi; order Archaeoglobales; family Archaeoglobaceae; genus WYZ-LMO2. Next base: position 207,099 of record JASFYJ010000002.1, read on the forward strand.
TCTTTAAAGGCACTCCAAAGAATTTAAGACAAAAAAGAGCGAAAGAACTTCTAGAACTTGTCGGGCTTGAAAAGGAGATAGACAGGCGGCCAAATGAGCTGAGCGGTGGACAGCAGCAAAGAGTTGCGATAGCAAGAGCTTTAGCAAACAGCCCATCTGTTCTACTATGCGATGAACCCACTGGAAATCTAGATAGCAAAACAGGAGAGCAGATAATGAAAATTATCAGAGATCTAAATGAAGAGAAAGGTGTTACAGTGGTCCTCGTTACTCATGATGTAAATTTGAAAAAGTTCGGCGATACGGTGATCCACCTTAGAGATGGAAAGATACAGGAGGTAGAGCATGTACATTGATATCGCCCGGAGAAATCTGGAAAGAGCAAAAATTAGAAGCGTTTTAGCAGTCGTTGGAATATTTATTGGTGTCATGGCTGTTGGAGCAATAGGAATTTTTGGAGAAAGCTTGAAAGTGGCTGTGATGCAGAACTTTGAAGATGTAGCAAACGAAATAGTTGTCTATCCGAACCCGCAGCAAGGTTATTCTTACGTTGAAGATAGAGACATCAGGACAATAGAAAAAATACCTGGAGTTAAATCTGCTATAGCTTTAAGATCCGATGCTTTGTCGCTTGAATTCAAGAACAAAAAAATAATAGCTACAGTATATGCTATGGACGAAAAAAATCTCAAAGAAATGTTTGAAGCCGATAAAGGTTCAATAAAACTTTCCAGTGGAAGCTGTGTAGTTGGAAAAAGATTGGCAGATTTTCTTTCTTTGAAAATTGGATCGAAGATAACTTTGGAAGGAAGAGAACTTAAAGTAGCTGCAATACTGAAAGACGTTGGCGCAAGATTCGATATAAATCCAAACTTTGCCGTCTTGGTTTCGGAGGATGATTTCAAAAAGATTTCAGGTTCAGAAGTTTCGATGGTTATAGTGAAGGCTGAAAGTCTGGAGGATGTTCCGGAAATAAAAAAGGCCATTGAAGAGAGGATCAACAAAAAAGAGGAGAAATTGATTGTTGTAGAGATGAAAATGATACTGCAAACAATAGAAAATGCATTTGGGCAAATAAATTTGTTTTTAATGGCAATAGCTGCGATTTCGTTGCTTGTGGCTGGAGTCAGCATTCTAAATATAATGCTAATGTCCACGATAGAAAGAACGAAAGAGATCGGAGTAATGAGAGCAATAGGAGCGCAGAGATCAACAATTTTAAAAATTTTTATAACAGAAGCTGCTATCTTGGGGTTAATCGGTTCGATGATAGGCAGTGCTTTAAGCTTGGTAGGAGGAATACTGATAGATTACGCAATACTGCAAGACTGGAGCTACGCTTTACAACCTTCAACGGTATTTTACATAATTTTAGGTTTATCTGTCGGGATCTCAACAGCAATCTTTAGCGGCCTATATCCAGCCTGGAAGGCAAGCAAGCTTGAGCCAATAGAGGCTCTTAGGTATGAGTAAGGTAATAGATTATAACGGGAAGCATAAGGCAACCCATACAGTTGACTCTTTTTACTTTCAATCTTACAGCCAAAATACCGATAAAAGAAGCGGCAAAGAATAATATTAGACCAAAAGGTCCTGTTAGGTAACCTATTAAAATAATGAGAAACCCAAGTACAGCTAAAGAAAGCTTTCCTGCTTTAAATTTTGATATCTTCTCCGATAAAAGATAACCAAACGCAATTGTTACTAGCAGAGCAGCAAATGCTGAAATAATAGCCAGAACAATAATATTCAGAACTTCGGGGTAGTAATGTAGCTTTTTTAAAGCATCTGCAGCACCACTGCGAGTTCTGTTTGTGACAATGTAAAAGAACAAACAAAGAATTGCATTTGCGCTGTTTGCAGCGCTTATTGCAGAAATGTACCTCTCTTCCTTTTTCTCGCCAAGCGTTGATACGACAGTTGCCACTCCACTGCTTATTCCAGGAAAAAGACTTACAAAAAATCCAGCTAGAGTACCCTTGGTTACAGAATCTAAATCCGGTATTTTAAGCATCTTTTTCTGTTCCGGAACGGGATTTGAAGATGAAAAAACCAAGACTGGAGTTGCAAAAAGTCCCGTTAAAAGGGGTAACAAAACAGATCCAGCTGGATGAATCTCAAAAAGCTGGGAATTTTTTAGTGCTACGTATCCAAGAAAACCTGAAATTAGGAATATTAGAAGGGCGTAAGTTCTTTTTAGCCATGCAGAATATCTTCCGGCAAAGGGCTCCCCTTTTTCACTAAAAATTAGAAAAAAAGCGATGAATATCAAAACGTAGGGGGTCAAGAACCTTAAAAGGCTGTAGTTGTGAGCGATGCTGTGTATCGTCAAGTATAACGGTAAAGAAATTACGATGCTTAAAAAAGATGCTAAAGCTGATATCGTTATGACTTCGAAACCTCTACCCTCGAGTACCATCTTATGCGATGGTAAAACACTTAAAGCCGTATCTTCATCTGGAACACCTAAAAAAGTGGCTGGAATTATGTTTACAACTGTATACGTTATGGCAGAGGATATTATTATTACTCCCACATCCCCAAAGTTTGGAGCGGCTAAAAGAAGGAGCGCTGCAAAGGTGTTACTGTGTATACCTGGCACAAGGCCAGCAATCGTGCCCAGTATTATTCCTATGGCTAGTTCATACCACAGTTACAGGTTAGCTACCAGCTATTAAACTTTATGGCAAATGCTTAATAAAAATTAAATTCCCAAAGCTCTTCTTTTTTCAACGATTACTTTCTCAAGTAGCTCCACAGCCTTTACAGGATCTTCTTCGATAATTAATTTCCCTCCAGTAAGCTTTTCCACATCATCTGTCAGCAATTTTACAACCTTCTCGCTTCCAGTCACTGGAGGAACTGGCGAAACGTGGGTTGCGAGCCCGTAGGCTACTGCAAAAACAGCATCTATTGTTGCCTTCTGCTCCATGTATTCTGGAGCTGTAACTGCTACTGGAAGCTGTGGAATGTCAACGCCAAGTTTTTCAGCAAACAATCTTAACAAATAAGCTGCTCTGCCAACGTCGGTGCAAGTTCCAAAGCTTAAAACTGGAGGTATCTTTAAAGCTTCGCAAACGGCTTTAAGCCCTTCTCCAGCCAATTCTTTTGCTTCCAAGCTTGTAAGTCCTGCAACTTGCAATCCAGCGTTTCCACAGCCCATTGATAGCACAAATATGTCTCTCTTTATCAGTTCCTTTGCAATCGCAACTGTGTTTTCATCGTGGGGACCATTTTTCAGTGTTGTGCAGCTTACAAGTGCTACAACTCCCTTTATTTTTCCATCTTTTATCGCATTCAAGAGCGTTTCAAAGCCTACAAGCTTTTCTATTGCCTCAATGGAGAAACCAACAACTATTTTTTGCTTTTTGTCTATTTTTACTGCTTTACTTTTGTCCCTGTTCCTAAAGTTTTCGATGGCCATTTCTATAAGCTTTTTCGCTATCTTTTCGACCTCTTCAGCTCTGTAATCAAGTCCCTCATCGATTCCCCTGAACCTTACAAGTCTGCTCACTGGAACAATTTTTACACCATATTTCTGATACTCTGGCAAAGAAGGTAGAGCACAGTTCATATCAGCGGCGAATACATCAACGCAACCCGTAGCTAATGCAAATTCCTGAACAATCCAATTACCGACTATTCCAGCGAATACTGGGCTTTTAACACGCTGTAAAATTTCCTGACCAGTCTCTATAAAACCTATGATTCGCAAACCCTTTGCACCCGCTTTTCTTGCCATTTCTTGCACTTCATCTCTTTCAGCTAGCTTTATCAAAGCCATGCCAACGAAGGGTTCGTGTCCATCTACCGCAATGTTTACGTATTCAGCTTCGAGAATTCCCATGTCTGCAAAGCTTACATGGGGCATCGGAGTGCCAAAAATTATGTCTTGGATCATTTCTAGCACGAACTGCGCAGCAATGCAGGTCGTGATACTCATAGACATACTCTTCTTTGCCAGTGAAACATAATTCGAATCAACGTTTGTCATCGCCGAGCTTCCCATAACCAGAAGCTCCTCAAAAACTCCTTCAGCGATAATTCCAAGCTTTTTCCAGATTTCTTTCCTCTTTTCAGGAGCAATAATCTCCACGATCTTGCTTTTCTCTGTAGAGCTTAGATCTGCTATAATAAAATCCGCCAACCTTATTGCAGTCTCTTTAATATCTTTGCCTTCAATTCCGAGCAAATTTGCAAGCCACCTAAGTTTTTCAGGTTCTTTTATCTCATAGGGTGTTTTTCCTTCAGCTGTAGCTTTGAGCGTTTTCGCAGCATCGATTGCATGGTAAGTGTATGCCTGAGTTCCGAGCATGTTCTTAAAAACAAAGTTTCTCATTACCATTCCCGCCGCATCGATTCCGCAGGCTCCATAGGGATTCTTCTCTGTAATTCTACAGGGACCCATGCTACAAAGCTGACAACTTAAGCCTTTTGTGCAGAATGGACAACGAGTCTTTTCCTGTTCGTTAAATCTGTCCACGACGTTTGTAATCTCGTTCTTCACTTTCTCGTACATTCGATTTACGCTTTCGTGATAACTTGGTTTTTCGAGTTTCATAAAGTGTATATCTCATAATAAATAGATAAGTTTTCGCCCGAATATGTTCGCCACTCTCTTACTCTAAAAGCCTTTTCAACATCTTTTTCTGTGCTCTTCTTAAAATCTCTGAAAGTGTTGAAGGAGCTATTTCAAGTTGTTTTGCAAGTTCTTCAAGTTTTATCTTTCTTGGATATTCAAAAAATCCTTTTTCTAGAGCAATTTTAAGTATTTCCTCCTCTTTAAAAGTCATTTCATCTTTGGATTCAAAAAAGCCTTTGTAAATTATTTCATAATCGATATTTTCATCTTCAAGCGCCTCGATTATTTTTAAAAAGCTCTCACTGTCGCAAAGCAAACTCCAAACGATCTTTTCACCTTCGATCCTCATTTTTGTTATCAAACCTCCATTTTTAAGCAACATCGATGCTATTAAACATGGATGTTCTTTTAAAAGAACTCTTGCAGAGCTTTTTGTAACTCTGAACCCTTCGCAAAATTCAGGGAGACTTTTTATTAAATTCTCTATATCTTCACTTTTAAGCTTCAGCAGACCTCTAACTGCATCATCGAAGTTCGATAAATTTTCTATCTCTACCTCAACTCTTTTTGCGACCTCCTTCAAACCATCAAAAACGCAGTTTTCTAAGATAGGGGTAGTTATTTCGATTTTTAGCATGTAGCTGTAGAGACGTTTAGCCTTAAATCACTTTCTTGAACTTTTAACTCAAAGACGGATTATAATTTTTATTAGTTTTATAATGTTCAAATTTTTGAATTTTGCTTTCCTATTCTCTAAACCCTACAGCTTCAAAAAGATAGCTTATATAAAATTTAATCCTATATAAAATTTAAAATTCTGGTAAAATAAATATCGCTAGAGCGAAAAGAATATATTTCTTAAGAGCAAAAATAATACTAGAAAACTCAATTGTCTAACGGATTGTTGCAAAATTTAAAGGAGGTGATAAATTATGCGCCTTGTCACCCTCTCACTCCTTGAGATAGTCCTTGGAACTAGCTGGGGTGTAATCGCTAGCTTATACGCTTTCACATTAGTCTCCGAAGGATATGAAAACATCTACGGATTTCTAGCTATTATAACAAGCTTAATAGCAATACTATCTACTATGTTAACTGGATTTTTATACAACTATAGGATTAAAAAATTTTTGATGCCTTTAGCAGCTCTCTCGATCACTCTCTCAATGTTTGAGCTATTCGAAGGTAAATTAGTTCTTTTACCAATACTTCTTGGCTTAGCATCTGGAATACACGGAGTCAGTTCTCTTTATGCTGTAAGCAATCTTGAGGGAAGTTTCAAGAAGTACTCGATAGTATATGCATCAAGCCTGTTTGGGTTATCTTTTGGAGCTTTTTTGGTGGCCATTAGTTTTGCAAGGGCTCTTTATTTTATATTGGCTACCTTTACAATTCTTGCAGGGTTTACATATACTAAATTCGTTTCAAGTAACAGATTAAATGCTAGAACAAACAAAGAAGAGACTAAAATCAAAAAATTTCCCTATATGTACCTCTTACCTCTAACAGTACTTCGGCGTTGCAATTGGCATGACAGCCTACAATGCAGATTACTATTTGATCCTAAAATTTGAAGCAAAGGAAGAAGAAGTAGCTTTAATGCTCTCTATAGCTTCTCTAGCTGCAGCTTGTGTAACTTTGACCGGAGTTAATCTGATAAAAGGGGACGTAAGATTAGTCCATGGAATTGCGATATCTATCCAAAGTATTTTCTTTGTTGCAATGGCCATGGTTCCAGCAATAAGCTTTGCTATAGTAGTCTATGCTATGAGAGACGTCGTTGGCATTGTAGCGGAATCGACGATGGAAGCTATATTGATCGAATCAAACAAAGAGGCGAAAGTTACATCTATCTCTATATTTCAAGTACTTTGGGAGTTGTTCACCGGTGTTGGAAAGTATATAGGCAGTTCTATAGCATTAGTAAATCCTGATTTACCTTTCCTGATTGCTGCGGCCTTTCTCTTCGTTTACAGTGTTGTTTTTGTCTACCTATCTTACAGTAAGGAAGAAAAGTCGAGAGAATTTGAGAGTTCAAATCTTAAAATCAAATCAAGAAACAACCTAATATTAAATTTTGATCATAAGAAGGTAAGTTTAGTAACACCCATAGCACTCTACAAGTTCGACACTATATAGGTTGCAGAAGGACTTTGATTGATTTGGAAAATTATATCTAGTTTGCAACTGTTTTTGATTTATGGAAAAAATATTTGCTCCATGGCGAATAAGGTATGTTTTAGCTCCTAAACCGAAGAACTGTATATTCTGTGACTTTCCCAGACAAGATAGGGATAAAGAGAACCTGATTTTGTTTAGAGGTTCCAAAGCCTTCATCATCATGAATAGAAACCCCTACACTCCTGGACATGTTATGGTGTGCCCATATAGGCATGTACCCTCGACACTTGAACTGGAGGATGAAGAGTTGAAAGAAACAATGAAACTTGTAAACTTAGCTATCAAAGTTATAAAGGAAGCCATGAATCCAGATGGGTTCAACATCGGTGCAAATATAGGTAAAGTAGCTGGGGCTGGGATAGCGGAGCATCTTCACATCCACGTTGTTCCGAGATGGAGCGGAGACACATCCTTTATGCCAATCTTAGCTGACGTTCAGATAGTTCCTGAAGCTCTAGAGGAAACCTATGAAAAATTAAAGGAAAAAATTGAAAAGACGAAGATATAATATTCTTTTAATTCATTCTACAACTTCAGCAAACCCGTATTTTCTAAGGACCTTAGTTATCTTGACCGTTACTTCATCATTTACCTGAACTCCCGGTACGAAAATTACGAAGCCGTTAATTTTCGCTATCCCATCTCCACTACTACCCATAGCCTCTATCTTTACAGTCCTTACATCTCCGACCTTCACTGGCGGTTTTCTCTCGAACTCTCTAAACTCTTTCAAACTTCACACCTCGATTTAATTTCTAGCTCTTTTACACGAGGATATAAAAACGTTTTGCTTGAAGTTTTTTTGTGTTAAATATTTGGAAGTAAATATTTAGCGTTGGATATATTAATACCAACTTCAGGCAATATAAAAAGGTATTTAAGTCTTTATTTAAGCTTTATAAATTGGTGAAAGGCATGGAAGACTACAAGATAAAAATTGAAAACGTGGTTGCATCCACCCAGATCGGCGAAAATATCGATTTAAATAAGATAGCTAAAGAAATTAAAGATTCTGAATATAAACCAAAACAGTTTCCTGGTTTGGTTTTAAGAACTAAAGAGCCAAAAGCTGCGGCCCTTGTTTTCAGAAGTGGGAAGGTAGTTTGTACTGGATCGAAAAGTATAGAAGAGGCTAGAAGGGCTGTGAAGCAGATAGTAAACATTTTAAAAGGAATCGGAATAGAAGTGATCGATGAACCCGACGTTAGAGTACAGAATATAGTAGCCTCGGCTGATCTGGGTGTAGATCTGAATTTAAATGCTATAGCTGTCGGTTTAGGGCTTGAAAATATAGAGTATGAACCTGAACAATTTCCCGGCTTGGTTTACAGACTGGACAATCCGAGGGTTGTAGTATTAATATTTGGCTCTGGAAAGATGGTAGTTACCGGCGGTAAAAGCCCTGAAGATGCACAAAAAGCTGTAGCTCGTATTGCAGATGAACTAAGAACTTTAGGACTGATGTAGATGAATCTGCTTGACAAAAAGGGCTTCATCTTGGATATAGACGGAGTGATAGGTAGAGGTGACAAACCAATAATAGAAGGTGTTGAAGGAGTTAGGAGGCTAAAAGAAGCTGGTAAAAAACTTGTTTTTGTTTCAAACAATTCTACGAGAAGTAGAAGGATCCTTCTAGATCGTCTGCAGAATTTTGGGCTGGATGTCGATGAAGGGGAAATACTAGTCGCAACTTATGCTACGGCAAGGTATATAGCTGAAGAGAAGAAGAATGCGAAAGTTTTCACAACAGGAGAGATAGGTTTAATTGAGGAACTAAAATTGGCCGATCTTGAAGTCGTTGACTACAAAAACGCTGAGTATTTAGTTGTTGCACAAAACAGAAATCTTAACTATGAGCTGATTACAAAAGCCTTGAGATTATGCTTGAAAAAAGATGTCAGATATGTTGCAACAAATCCTGACAGAATTTTTCCAGGCGAAGATGGCCCAATACCTGGAACAGGAATGTTAATTGGAGCTTTATACTGGATGACTGGTAGAATGCCGGATGTTACAGTTGGGAAGCCTTCGAAGATTATTATGGAACAAGCTTTAAGTATATTGGGACTTAAAGCTGAAGAAGTTGCTGTAGTTGGAGACCAGATAGATGTTGACGTGTTAGCAGGTAAAAACATTGGAGCTACGACAGTTTTGGTTTTGACAGGTGTTACAAATAGCGAGAACTTGAAATCCTTAATTGAAAGGTTTAATTTAAGACCTGACTTTATTTTCAGCTCTCTTTTGGATTTGGCGAGGGAGTAATATGGATACCGCAAACGATTTTCGCATTCTAATGGCAGAAAAAGGTGTTTTAGAGCTTAACAGGCTTGCTAGCTCCTTAAAGATTCCAAAAAAACAACTTGGACTACTTTCGACTCTGAACTCGGAGATTCAGGCCATCAAGTACAGCTATCTATCCCCACAAGAGCTGATGGAGTTGGAATCTCTTAGGAAACTTGTTGATGTCTCAAAAGATATTAGAAGTACTTTAAAGATCGAAAATTACACTACTAAGCTTGCATCCTACTGGCTGGAATATTTGGAGTATCTACCAAAACTTTTAAGCAGAGGGGAGATTCAAAAAGCCTATGAAGCTGTGAGATACTTTTCCTGCAAAATTTTATCAAGACAAAAACTTGGATCTCTGTTTTTGTGTATTGTAGAAGGGGATAAAAGGTTGGAAGTTGTGACAAACAGCGAAGATCTCGCCAAGAGACAGAGCATAGTCGTAAGCTATTTACCTCCAAGAAAATTTGGTGAATTTGTAAGTGATGGTATGTTCGTTGATGCTAGTTTGAAAAAAATAGGAGAGTTGGACTTTGAGGAGATAAGGTCTATAAAGAGCAAATTAACCGAAGTTGAGACAGTCTTGATCAACATTGTTAGATCGCGTTAGTTTATTGTTTATATTTTATAAAAAACAATTAAAGCAGCTACAGATTTATATACTCAGAAGCAGTAGAGATCCTAAATTTGAGCGGGGGTTGCCGAGTGGACAAAGGCGCTGGATTCAGGGTCCAGTCCTGTAGGGGTTCGGGGGTTCGAATCCCTCCCCCCGCATGTCTCAGAGCTGAAATCAAAACTTAAGACGTTTCTCAGAAATTTAGAGCTAACTAACATTTCAAAAAACGAAATAAAGCTTTACGCATCAAATATACAAAAATTTTTAGAGGAATGTTCATACTCGCTAAAAGATGATAGCATATTAATTTATATAAACAAATTAAAAGAAATTTACAAACCAAGAACAGTAAGAGGCAAAGTTGTCCGTATTAGGAGATTTCTAAAATTCATAAACCACCCGATAGCCGATGCAATTTCTTTGCCAAAGATCCCAAAACAGTTAAAGACTGTAATCAAAATCGGAGACGTTCAGAAAATACTTATACAAGCTAATGCGCTTCCACATCCATACAATCTAAGACTCAAAGCAGCAATTCTCTTGACAGCCACGTCTGGGTTGCGAGCGGAAGAAGTTTATAAGCTTGAACGAGAGGATTTCGATCTTGAAAACAGAACTATTTATTTAAAAGCAGAGAAAACGAAAGATTTTGAAGAACGACTTGTATTTTTCAGTGAAGAGACAAAATCCGCTCTCAAACAATATTTTGAAGTTTCTGATTACGTTTTGTTCCCTAAAAAATCAATAGCTTATTGGTTTAAGAAAATAGAAACACCATTAAGGCTCAAGCACATGAGAAAGCTCTCCTCTCAGCAAAGCGACCGCTTGGGGATGCCTACTGCGGTTAAAAAGCTGTTGATGGGACATTCTCTTCAGGGAGATGTGGATTTGAATCATTACGACTTTCAGGATGAGGAGGAGTTGAGGAAGATTTATGATAAATATTGGAGGGGCTTTAGAATTCTATCTTAATTCTTAGTAAACTTTCTTTCTATGCCCCAAAGCGATCAGATGAATCTCCTTCTTCTCTTCCACAATTCGATAAATAACTCGGTATTTTCCTATCCTCAAAGACCTTAAGCCAGAATACTCGTAGGACAACGGTTTCCCGGCGTTTGGATTCTCAGAGAGCTTCTTAATCGCTTTAGCTATCCTCAATGCAAGTTCTGAGTTCTTTTTCGTTAAGTCTTTGAAAGCTTTTTCGAATTCTGGAGTAGCTTTAATTTTATAACTCATTCTGAGATCTCCAGATCTTCGAGAATTTCATCAAAATCTTTAAGTTCTCCTCTATCCGCTTCTTCTAAACCCTTCTTTATAGATTGAGCAAGCTCTTCATCATTCATAACTTCAAGAGTCTCGATGATTGACTCTATTCGGGCTTTAATCTCCTCAAGCTCTTTTATTATTGAAACTCTTTGCATGATTAAAACACTCTCGCATTATTTTTAAGCTTTCTCTATGTTTTTCTTCAGACTTAAAACAAGCTTTTCACGGGAATGCTCAGAAACCTCAACCTCCTCAGTAAAGTAGCGATCAACAAGAGTTTCGTTTTGAGTAACTTTTTTCCTCTATCTTTCTCATCCGGAAGTTCTTTCGGAATTTAAGAAGGCAGTGCTTGAGAGACACGGCAAAATACGTGGAGTATTGCAAAAAGAGGCGACTGAAGCGATAAAGAAGCACATAGATTGGCTTAGATGTGAAGGTATATGCAGATCGATAAAAGAGCAGTAGGATTAGATGAGATCACCGCTCTGGATAGCGTTATAGCCAAGGCTTATTCGATTTTTTCAACTTTCGACTTTGAAACAAAGCCAAGAGTTGTGGAGGTATGGATAAACGCTCTCCTGCGTGCTATAAAGCTTAAAAACGAGATTTTAGCGCTGAAAAGTCCACAGAATGAATTTGAAAGAATTCTTGAAAATCTGTGGAAGGAGGATGGAAATGAAGAGGGAAGAATTTAGAAAATTGAAGAGAGTTTTAAAAGTTGAGAACGCTAAAGACGTTCAAAGGATTTTGAACACGCTTTCAGCTCTCGTGATTACTGAAGCAATAGATCGAGAAATTGCAGAGATTTTGTTGAAAATTCTCGAGTTACAGGTCAGAATTCTTGAAATTATAGAACTCGAAGATGTTGAGAAGCTCGAAGATGCAAAGAAGGATTTCAACCCTCATACTTAGATACCAGAAAAAATCTTATTTTTGAAGGTGAACTTTCTCACATGTCATTACCAGTAAGGGTGAAGATAAAGTGTCCAGGATGTGGAGAGTGGTTTGAAACTGGCTACTGGGCTTCTATAAACCTAATGGTTGAACCTCTAAGCGAAGAAGACGTTGAAGAGAGAATAACCCATCAATGCCCTCACTGTGGAAAAAAGATCGTTCTAACACCTGATCTTTTGGTGACATCCGAGGAGTGGTTGATTTTTGAAGCGGATCGGGAGCAGGAAAAGATCGAGATCGAATTTCTCGATTGATTTCTCTTTTAGTTTACTCTAATCGGTTTTTGCTTTCTTTCCACAGTAGTTTTCGATTTTGTAAAAGCATAAATAATGTTGTGCGGTAGTTTACTGTGGAGAGTATTGGTTTATATAAATAAAGCAGTGGTGATAAAATAAAGAAGAGAACTTCTGTTTACGTTGATGCAGAACTGCTCGAGTGGGCAAAGCAGAATAGCGTGAACATTTCTCAACTGCTCGAAAATGCGCTAAAAAGTATTAAAAACAGAAAAAACCCTGTAAATGCGCTGGATTCAGGGTCCAGTCCCGTAGGGGTTCGGGGGTTCGAATCCCTCCCCCCGCATTGATTTAAAAAGCGATTTTTTATTGGTTCTGAACACGATATAACCTAAAACGCCCCCGCCGGGAATTGAACCCGGGTCTGAGGCTCCGAAGGCCTCCAGGATATCCTCTACCCCACGGGGGCTTTTGATAACTCTGCTTGTGTAGCAGGGATTTAAAACATTTCTTAAAAATCAGTTAAGACTACCAATCTTAGCTGCCAGTCTTGCCAACACATCTTTTCGCTTTGCCTGTACGAACTTTATCGATCCAACAACCAAATGTCCCCCACCATCTATTCCTGCAACTATCTCGTTTCTAAGTTCTTGGACTATCTTAGGTATATCAAGCTGCACTCCATCGCTTCTTATAACTGCAAAATCCGGCCCATAACCAATAGTAACTAATCTACTGTACTTCTCTTTCAGTCTATCGTGCACTTCTCCAGTCAACTTCCCTGGTGGTGGAAAAGTAAACTTCTTTCCATAGTTTTCCACGTCAAGAGCTGCAAGAGCTATGCCATTAGGTAGAATTTGAACCTTTACACTCTCCATTGCGGTTGAAAGCTGATCTTCTATTGCCTCTTTAGCACATTTAGAGAGGATATCCACCAGTTTCTTCTGTCTGTCTTTTCTTCCAAAACCGAGTATCTCGTGTATTATACCGCTTGCAGCCCTAAACCTCAGATAGAATGACTCAAATTCCAGGGCCAGCACTATATCTTCGAGCTCTTCTCTGCTAATCCCCGAAAGCTCGATATATTTTTCTACTTCTCCTTCTGCTTTATCTCCTACAACGGATACTGCTGCAAGGTGTTTTAAATCCGTATCCGTTATCATTCTTGCTATCTCCACACAGAGCACACCTGATGTGTACCTACTATCTCCTCCGACCTTGTATGGGTTTATGTGATGTAAAACGTATGAATCAACTTCCGGATCTGGGAAGTGGTGATCTATGACTATCACATCGGCACCAAAAGCTAGGAATTGACTTATTGCTGGAATATCTTCTTTTCCAGACCCATTGTCGATCAACACTACAAGGGGTATCTTGTCACCGTATCTTTCTGTATCCTCCAAACTTTCGTCTAAATCTTTAACGAGATCTTCAAGTTCGTAAAAAGGAGCTCTCGAAACTTTTCTTTTTACAAGATAATATTTTGCCTCACTGTCTCCATGAACCTTTTCAGCAAGTTCGCATAAGGCCTTTTCAATCGCCACACCACCGCAAGTGCCATCGGCATCCCAGTGATGCCTTATTATAATTGGTCTGGATTCGTAAATCGCTTTTTTCAGTTCAGCAGCTACAGCCATCATTCCATCCTTAAGCTTTTCTAGAACATCGCTCTCTATCAAAAATCCCTTGAATTCTGGTTTGCAGGATTTTTCAACCTCTTCTCTGACCTTTTTCACTATCTCATAAGCTTCTTCGCCGAGAAGTTTTTCAATCTCCAGTATCTCCACCTGAAGCTTTGCATCCCTCTTTTTAACTATCCCTACTATTTTTACGACATCATCCACAGAAACCTCAGTAGGTTTGTCGATATCGAAATAAGCTGCATTTACGCTTGCCTCCCCGTCGAGTATAGTGTAAATAATTGGTCCACCGGTTTGTTTTATATGTGTAACGATTCCCCTTACCTCTACGATCTTGCCAACTTTTTTCTCCAGCTCTCCGATCTTGACAACTTCAACATCCTTCGAAACTTCTACTACTGTATAATTTTCCATCTTCACTGGTAAAAGATCTATTTCACCACTTGGACTTATACCTGATACCTTCACGACAACTTCTTCTTCTGGCTTAAAAGTATATCCGGAAAAGTTTTTTCTGTGTATCAGACCTTTAAGTCTTTTATTTAGCTGTACAAAAGCCCCTATGTCCGTCAAAGACTGCACAACCCCGACGTAAATTTTGTTTATCCTTATATCCTCTATTCCGCACGAGTTACGAAGTTTTAACGCGTAAGGCTTTCTTTTACAATTTTGACAAACATCGTAATCTCCGAAAATTTTGCCTCCACAGATGGGACATTTTTTAACAACTCCAGCGCCGTTGCAGGTTTTGCATTGTATCTGCCTTTTCACCTTTCCACTTCCCCCACAAACTCCGCAAATACCTTTTAGAAACATCTCCATCTGTTCCTTTGTAAGCTCGTTCATCATCTTCATGTCGAAAGACTTAGCCTTTCCACTTCCCCCACAAGTCTCACATGTTTTTTCGATATCAATGTAACCCGTGCCGCCACAATCTTCACACGTCATTGTTTTTTCCTCAATCGACGGATTAATTAATGTGGCGAAAGTCTAAATGTTGTTATGCGAAACATGATTGAGGATGCAAAAAAAGTTGGCAAACTTCTTTTTGATGCAGAGCTGATCGATGGTGCAAGTGGAAACATGAGTTTTAAAGATGAGAAAGTATATGTAACAAAAACGGGTAGCGTGCTTTTTGATCTGAGAGAGGAGGATTTTGTTGAAGTGGACAGCAAATTCGCATCGAGAGATAGACTTATACATAAAAAGATTTATGAAAAGAGTTCACATAGATGCGTGATCCATTGCCACGGTGTTTACAACGTAGTTCTTAGTATGGTTGAGAAGGAAATAAAACCCGTCGACTTGGAGGGGAAGCTTTACTTTGGAAGTATAGAGGTTGTAGATGGTGAATTTGGTAGTGAAGAGCTTGCGAGTAAGATAGCGAACGTTCTTGCAAAAAACAAGGTTGTTTTTGTAAGGGGACATGGAATGTACGTTGGAGCAGAGAGCTTCATTGAAGCCTTCAACTTATCCTGCTACGCTGAACACTCATGCAAGGTTCTTTTCCATTTAAAGCTTTTCGACAAGCTTCATCATTGCGAAGGCTGGAAAAATCTTTGAAAAATCTCCATAAATTGAAGAGAGTAAGGTGCATTCTACCCCAACATTTTTACAAGCTTCTTTAATTAAAAATTCTCCAATTCCACATCCGAATACCTTTTTTAGGCCGTAGTACTCGATTCTATCTCTGATTGCCTTTGAAATCTCTTTAATCATTTCTTTTTTAACCATAAATGCCATTTTTTCTATTTTTTCCTCTCCAATTTCTCCAACATCGCAGCAAAGTGATCTTGCAAGTCTCCTCATGCAGCAGAATCTATCTTTTGCTTTCCCATCTGGGGTTTCGCACGTGTAATCTGAAGAACTTATATCGTTTGTTAATATAAAAACATCTGCTGTTATTGAAAAATACTCGGGTACGAGCTTTGTACCCTCAAATTCCCTTAATATGTAAAATACAGGTGTTCTTAGAATTCCAAAATATAACATCTCTCCTCTCTTCAACCTCTCGTAATCTGTCTTTGCAGCTTCTATTTTATCAGTAACCGGTATTATATCTGTTGTCGTAGAACCTATGTCAACGAACAGAAAGTTTCTGAACCCTTCAGAAATCAGAAATTTGCACGATGCAATCCAGTTGCTTGCAGCAAATTTAACGGGATCGTCTATTCTGTCTTTCAGGTTGCCATCTATATCTAAAAAAACAACTTCCTCGAATGCATTCTTGCAAGCGTTTGCAACAAAGTTTACACCATCTTTCTTGCTTTCAAACACATCCGCAAGTTCTGCAGTCATCACAACTCCTGCTTTTATCGCATCGTATTTTTTGGAGATGTTTTTGAGCAAACTCTCAAGTCCTTCCGCTTTTTTCCACATTGGAAAGTATATTATCTCTGCTCTGTCTTTGTGAGCTATCTTAAGGTTCGCCCCGCCGACGTCAATCCCCAAGAAACCTTTCAAGCCCATCACCGAAATTGAAGCTTTGGTAGTCTTCACCAATCGGATATATCTTCTTTGCTTCTTCAAGTGGTGGAAAGAGATGGCTCACATGCGAAAAAATTGTTCTTTTTGCTTTTAGTCTTTTGGAAAGTTGTAGAGCCTCGTAAGCATTCATGTGCTTTCTGAACTTTCCAGAAGGGGCTATGGCATCAACAACAAGTAGATCTGGGGAAGACATATCTTCAATTGATTTTTCGGGAATTTTTATATTTGTGTCTCCGCTTATTGAAATCTTGTATCCATTACACTCTGCAACAACACCAACGGCATCTACAGGCGGATGGTTGACGATAACAAGTTCGAAACTTATTCTTCCGATCTCAAATTTTTCATACGGATTCACTTCTATTGCTTCGTAAGATATAAAGTGCATGTATTTGTTTATCGCATCATGTATTTGTGGAGTTGTATACACTTTGACGTTATCTTGAACTCTATAAAATTCCCCAAATCCACCGAAGTGATCGTAATGACAGTGTGTCCATATTACAGCGTCTATCTTTTCTATTTTGTTTTCAAGGAGCTGCCTTCTTAAATCAGGAGAGGTGTCAACTAGTATGTTTAAATTAGAATCCTGTATAAGAATTGAAAATCTCTTTCTTTCCCATCCTCTTCTTCTGGCATCTTCACAAGTCCTGCAGTGACAGTTAATAACCGGTGTGCCCGGCGAGTCGCCCGTCCCTAACAGAACAACCTTCATATTCTGCAGATTTTAGCTGCAACCTATTTTTAACCTCTTCCACTGCGTTCAGCAGGTCTGTCTGATTAAGGGATTTTCTACCACTTAGCAGAGCCTTAAGAACAGCTTCTCTAACAACAAGTTTTATATCTGCTCCTGTAAAACCTTTTGTAGCTTTTACGAGTTCCTCTACATCGAAATTGCCATCTATTCTTGATAAGAATATCTCAAAAAGCCTCCTTCTTATTTTTTCCTCTGGTTCAGGAAACTCGACTATCTTGTCAAATCTTCTCCAAACAGCTGGATCTAAAAGTCCGGGATGATTTGTAGCAGCGATAAGAACAACTCCATCGTTTACGAGGTTTATTTCGTCTATTGATTTTAGCAAAGTGTTTACAGCTCTTTTAATCGCTGCATGTTCATCGCTCGTCCTAGTTTTTGCTACGTAATCGAACTCGTCAATGAACAATATGCACGGTGAAAGTTTCTTTGCGATTTCGAATATTTTCTCAATGTTCTTTGAAGTTTCTCCAAGGTACTGGCTTGTAATCATCGACAGTTTAACTTCTACGAGTGGTAGGTAGAGTTTTTTACTCAGAGCCTTAGCTGTTGTTGTCTTTCCCGTACCCGGTGGACCAATGAAGAGGAGTTTGCCGATGTCTACAAGACCTATCTTTTTCAGATATTCTCTCTCAGATATTGCAATCTCAATTTTTCTTATCTCTTCTATCTGTTCCTCACTAAGCGCTACTTCGTTGAAATCAACCGGTATCTCTTCAGGAGAAAAGACCCTAACCAAACTCAACATCTCTCTAGTCTCTTCATTTTTTTCCAGATCGTTTATTATGCTTTGAAGCCATTCTTTATCTCCGTGCTTGGGTAAGGTGTATTTTTTTGCCTCTTCGTAGGAGACTCGCAAAGAATCGTAGTTTTGATAGTAGTAGGCAAGAACAGGGTTCTTTTTTATCATCTCTCCTCCCTTTGAAACAAACCACTTCGTTGCAAGTTCAAGTGAAGTTAGCTTGTACTGTTTTGTTAGTGGGTTGAAATCCACAAATGGCAGCTTTGGGTCAAAATCGTTAGCGTAAACCTTAGCCATATCTTCTCTTACAACAAGCGGTCTTTTTATTCCTGTTCTGGTGTAGAAGATCTTTCTAATCTCTTTCGGGATATCATCCTCACTCAAGTTTTCGAACCTGTTGAATATCTCAGCAGTTAGTAACAGTTCAACAAACTTCACTGATCCCACTTAGAAAGAACTGACATGATGCATTAAAATCTTTTGCTGCCTATCGACCTGAAACTTTTTTATAAATCTTATCTCTTAAATTGATGCAATCAAAGTGGGATTTAAACTTTTCTGGAATCGTTTCGCTCTTTCCAATTATTAGATAACCTTCAATGGAGAGAGAGTCGTAAAAATCGGCAAAAACCTTATCTTTTTGTTTATCGTTGAAATATATTATTACATTTCTACAGAAAATTACGTCGAAATGCCTTGAAATCGGTGGATCTTTTATCAGATCGTGTTTCCTGAACTTCACACACTTTTGTAAAATCGGTTTAACCTTAAATTTTCCATTTATCTTTTCGAAGTATTTTTCTACGATCTTCGGATCCAAGTTGAGGATACTCTTCTCTTCATAAACTCCGTTTTTTGCAAAATTCAAGCAATTCTCATCGACATCTGTTGCATATATTGTTACTCTCCAATCTTCATTCAGTTCCTCCATAACGCAGATGGCTATGCTGTATGGTTCTTCTCCATAAGAACAGCCTGCGCTCCAGATCCGTATTATGTTGCTTCCACTCCTCTTTTTTCTTTCGACAATTTCTTTTAAAACATTTTTTCTGAAGCTCTCGAAAGGAGTTTTATCCCTCATGAACTCCGTCACATTTATGGTTATTGCATCCAGGAGGTTCTTTATCTCCTCATCGCTTGTTCTGAGCAGCTTAAGGTAGTTTTCTACGCTATCGACTCCTGCAGATTTCATCCTGTATTCTATCCTCCTCTTTAAGTAGCTCTCTCTATATCCGCTGAGGTCAGCTCCCCCTCTTCTGCTCACGTAATCAACAATTGCTCTTAAAGCTAAATCGCTTATATCCATAACTCTCCTCCGTTGCTGTATTTTACGAGCATTCTTCCATCAACGGTATAGAAAAAAACTGTTCTTCCAGAACTCCCGCCGACATCTTCAGATACAACTCTTATCCCAAAACTGGCTAGAACTTCTTTTACAGCTTCAACGTTTCTATCTCCTATACGAAGCATATCTGAAGTCATCTGCTTGAAAACCTGCGCGCCTCCAGCAAGTTTTGCAATTACGTCTCTTCTTTTGCAGCCGATATTCTCCATCGCTTCAATCATCATCTCCACCGCGTGATCAGCGTACTTTGCACTCCTTTTAACGCTGTTGTGGGACTTAGGCAGCATCACGTGAGCTAAAGCTCCAGCTTTTTTAAAAGGATCGTAAAGTGCAAGAGCTATACAACTTCCCAAGCCTATAGTTTTCAGCACTAAACCTCTTGCAACTCTGAACTCTCCTATCCCCACTGTTATTTCGCCCATATCAACCTACCATGTTGAGCATCTCTGCGATGTACCCCATGAACTTCTCATTTGGTACGAGTATTATCAAGATCTCGATTGCATCATCTTTATCAGACATTTCTGCTTCAAATACAATTAAATAATCGCTTTTTTCAGCAAGTTGAGCAATAATAACTTGAAGTATGGCTATTGCAAAATCTCTTGCATAGTTTGGTGGAGAAGGGATCAAAACTGTGTTCAGAAATTCTGCAATTGCATCGCAGAAGGAGGAAGATATTATGTTTCCGATCTCCATAACCGAGGATTCAACCATGTCTTCACTTGTCTCCCCTAGAAGAATACGACAGATCTTTTCTGGAGTATCGTTCGGAAAAGCCACAAAAAGAAAACCGGAATTTCCCTTTTCCAGATTCTCCAAAGCTGTTACCACAGCAGCTACGGGAAATTCAGAAGCTATGTACTCGTGAAGCTTTGAAATTGCAACGATCTTTGCCTGCGGAACGCTCATGTCTATTTCTCTTCCCAACATACTCGAAATGGATGTCGCAGCCTTCCCAACACCCATGTTTCCGAGCTCTTTTATCGCATCCAGTTCCATTTCACTCAGGTTATTCAAGTCTGTCAAAAGTTATCACCCCCAATAAGGCTTGATATATCCAAAATCGGTACAACTCTACCATCTCCCAGTATTGTTATGCCATTAAATCCCTTTACTTTCGAAAGATAACCAGTTAGAGGTTTGATAACGATCTCTTGCTGTTCAGAAATCGAATCAACTATTAAGGCATATTTTTCACCGTTTTTTTCCACCACAATACCAACTTCTCTTTCCATCTTTCCGTTTCTGATTCCAAAAATTTCTTTTATCTTAAATGCTGGAACAAGTTTGTCTCTCACTATTATAAACGGATTTCCGTGTATAACCTTATAATTTGTGCTATCCACATATAAAGCCTCAACGACGCTTGAAATTGGAATTGCATAGGTTTCATTGCTAACGTTCACAAGCAAGGCTTTTATTATGGCTATGGTAGGTGGAAGCTGGATCCTTATTTTTGTCCCCTCTCCCTTCTTTGTTGCAACCTTCAAACTTCCTCCTAGTTTTTCAACTGTTGTTTTTACAACATCCATTCCGACTCCTCTGCCAGATATTTCGCTTGCAGTATCTTTCGTCGAAAATCCAGGAAGGAAAATTAAAGATATGAGGTCTTCGTTACTTAAAGATGCTGCAGAACTTTCACTTATCAAGCCTTTCTCTATCGCCTTCTTCTTCACTTTCTCAAGGTCTATTCCTCTTCCGTCATCTTCTATCTCTATTACTATGTTGTTTCTTTCTCTCTTTGCTGATATCTTTATTTTACCAACTTCATTTTTACCTAAAGCTTTTCTCTCCTCGGGACTCTCTATTCCATGATCTATCGCGTTTCTTAGTAGATGAATAAGTGGGTCGGTCATCTCATCAAGCACGGTTCTGTCGAGCTCCGTGTCAAGCCCCTCCATTGTAAATTCTACCTTCTTTCCCAACTTCCTCGCAAGGTCCCTTACCATCCTTGGAAATCTGTTGAAAACTCTTTCAACTTTCACCATCCTTATGCGCATCACCTCATCCTGTAAGTTCGTTATAGCTCTGTCCAGTATTGAAACAGCCTCTTTCAATTCAGCTATATCGTATTGCGAGGCTATCTGCAGAAGTCTGCCTTTTCCAATCACAAGCTCACCGACAAGGTTCATTATCTTATCAAGCTGTGACACGTTCACTCTTACACTTTCTGATTTCTTCTTTTCTGGAATTGCCTCTTTATCTTCCTCTTTCTCCCTCGTTTCGACCTTTTCAATTTTTAATTTATCTTCTTCGATAACATTTGAATCCTTTTTGGGTTCCTTTGTTTGCTCTCGAGTTGAAAGTGGTTTTATACTATAGGAATCAATCTCAGCGATCCTCTCAAGAACTTCATCTATCTTCGAGCAGTCTCCTTTAGCTAGAATGCTAAACTTGCCATTAAAATTTGTTGAATCCATCTCTTCTTCGGAAGGCACAACAGAAACAACCTTGCAAAATTCTTTTAAAGATTCGATAACAAGAGCAGCTCTTACACTTTT
This sequence comes from Archaeoglobales archaeon, assembly GCA_030055525.1. Lineage (GTDB taxonomy): Archaea > Halobacteriota > Archaeoglobi > Archaeoglobales > Archaeoglobaceae > WYZ-LMO2. Next base: position 228,692 of record JASFYJ010000002.1, read on the forward strand.
CATCAAACAATCATCAGCGATCTTGATATCGACAACAAAATCGGCATCTAAATTCAAGTTTTGATTTTCAGAAGTTTTATTTTCCTTACAGCTTTTTTTCCAGCTTTCAAGGGAAGAAAGGATATCTGATATATCTATTTCATCTTTTTTATTATTTTCTATCAAATTTATTATTTCAGCAATCTTGTCAACGGCTTTTAAAAGTATGTCAACAAGGTCGCTGTTTATCTCGATCTTTTCATCTCTAATCTCCCCAAGCAAATTTTCGAGTTTATGGCATAGATTTTCAAGATTTTTGAATCCCATAAAGCCGGCCATTCCCTTTATTGTATGAACGGCTCTGAATACCTCGTTGACAGCATCGAAGTCTCCTCTTTCTAAATTTAGAAGTTCCTGGTTCATTGCATCTAAGTACTCCCTCGCCTCGTGGATGAACTCCTGTAACATTTCTCCAAATTCATTCATTCAGTTTCACCTCCAAAAAACGAACTATCTCTTCGGCAATCTCAAAGACAGGTTTTACTGAAACTATCGCTCCTATCTCTATCGCAGCTCTTGGCATCCCAAAAACAACGCAGGTATCTTCACTGCTTGCGATTGTCAAACCTCCAAGTTCTCTTATCTTCTTGAAACCTTTTGCACCATCGCAACCCATGCCAGTCAAAATTGCAGCGACGCAGTTTCCCCTGTAAACTTCCGCTATGGATTCGGCGGTTACATCAACTGAAGGCTTTACAGCATTTACAGGTTTTTCGTCGACTATCTTTATCCTTACGATGTTCTCGGCTATCTTCTTCAGCTTCATATGATACCCACCGGGAGCTATGTAAACAATACCTTCCTTCACCCTCTCATTGTCCTCAGCCTCCTTTACCTCTACCTCTGAAATCGATGCAAGCCTATCTGCAAGCTGTTTTGTAAATCCAACAGGCATATGTTGCACAACAAAAACAGGAGCTGGGATATCTTCTGGCAAACGAGGTATTATCATCTCTAAAGCCGAAGGACCACCGGTTGAAGAGCCAATTAAAATACAAACATTTTTATTTTTTTTCCAATTTCCCTTCACAACTCCCAAATTAATTTTTTTCAAATTTTGTAATCTTAAAGCGTTTATATTCGAATCTGCAGCGGTTTTTACTTTGCTAACGATCTCTTCCCTTATAGACTCCAGATCTGGGACAACACCAGATGGTTTGGTTATAAAATCTACGGCTCCGAGCTTTAGGGCATCTATCGTTTCTTTCGCCCCTTCTCTTGTAAGGGAGCTGAGCATAACTACGGGCGTTGGCTTTTTTTCCATTATAAGCTTCAGGGCTGTTAAGCCATCCATCACTGGCATGTTTATATCTAACGTAACGACGTTGGGGTTAAGAGTTAGAACTTTTTCCACCGCTTCCTTGCCATTCTTTGCACTAACTACCTCAAATCCTGCCTTTGAAAGTATCTCAGAGAGAGCCATCCTTATGAGGGCTGAGTCATCAACTACGAGTACCCTCATGTTCCAGCCACTTTCTTAAGCTCTTCAACCACCTTTGCCGCTTGGAAAGGCTTGACGATGTAACCTCTTGCTCCTAGCTTTATTGCAGTTTTAACCATCTGTTCCTGACCAACTGCAGTACACATCACGACTTTTGCATTCGGATCGATCTTTTTTATCTCCTTCAGAGCATCTATTCCGTTCATCTCCGGCATTACTATGTCCATTGTCACAACATCTGGCTTCAGTTGCTTGTAAAGTTCAACTGCCTGCTTTCCATTCTCTGCTTCGCCAGCTATATCAAAACCTGCCGAGAAAAGTATGTTTTTCAGTAGCTTCCTCATAAAGGCGGTATCATCAACAATAAGTACACGAACCAATTTAACCACCCCTTGAGACCTTTTCAACTAACTCGCTTACAATCGCCACACCCTTCGGTGTAAGTTCAACCTCCTTTCTAACCTTAACGACCCTAACCAAACCCAGGGATATCAGTTTATCGTATATAGCGTTCAATTCATCCGTGTTTATTCCGAGGATGGATTCTATGTTGCTTGAATCAACCCCTGTGTATACCATCTGCAGAACCTGCTCTTCAATTTCTGAAAGCTTTTCTTTGGGTTTTTGCAAATTTATTATCTTTCTTAGATATTCCTGAAGCATTTCCAAGGTCGTTTCTGGGCAGAGAACGAAACTTACAACCACTTCTCCCCCATCTATGTGTGTCACTGCGAGAACCCTTCTCTCCTTTTTGCCCACAGTTCTTATATCTCCCTTTACACTTCCTATGGCATCTATTGGAATCCTTAGCTGCTTTGTTGGTGATAAAAACCAGATAGCTCTCTCTGTTACGCTCAGATATCCCTTCTCCCACTTTGAAGTGTTTACAAAAACTCCTCCACGAAAGGCTGGAGATAAAAAATAAACTGCGAACCTGTCAGACTTTAAATTGAATGCTAAATATCGAAACACGCTTCTCTGCTTTTCTTTGAAGTTGAAGTAAAAATCAACCTCCTTTTTTATTCTAATGGCCTCTTTTCCGTCAATTTGGACAATCTCAATATCTTCGATCTCTTTAAGAGGAATAGTATTTTTTTCGAATAATATTTCTCTATCGCTAATAATAACATCCACCTCTCTCCACCCTTTTTCGTGTATCTCCGCTCTCAGTTTTAGAGCTTTCATGATCTGAACTTTTCAACCTCATCATCGCTCAGAACTTTGTTCAAGTCTATGAGGATCATCAGACCATCGGGAAGTTTTCCAATTCCCTTCAAAAACTTCGCTTCACTTCTTGAAGTTATTATCGACGGTAGCGATTCGATCTCCTTTTCGCTCAGATACTTGACCTCGTTAACTGAATCGACCATCATACCTATCACCGCATTGTCGTGTTCGACGACTATTATCCTAGTGTCGTTATCTATGGGCTTAGCTTCCATTCCAAAGCGCTTTCTTAGATTTACTATCGTAGTTATCTGCCCTCTCAGGTTTATCACACCTTCAACAAAGTTTGGAGCGTTTGGAATTCTCGTAATCTGCGTCGGCCTTATTATCTCTCTAACTTGAGATATTTCAACTCCGTATCTCTCGTCACCAAGCCTGAAAACTATAACCTGAGTAGCCCTATCCATTCTACACCACCCTAAATTTTTAAATTAGTTCATATTCAATCTGAAGTTCTCAGCAATTATCTTCAGTATGTTCTCGCTGAACTCGTGTATCTTCTTTGCTGTATCTGTTATCTGCTGCATCGCAGCAGTCTGCTCTTCTATAGCCGCAGAAGTTTCTTCGCTGCTTGCGGCGTTCTCTTCAGCTGTAGATGCAACCTCTTCAAAGCTCTTTGCAACACTCTCTATCTTCGCAACGCTTTCCCTGACATTCTTGTTAACCTCATCTAGCATCTTGCTTATCCTCTCAACTGCAACGTTTATCTCTTCAGCCATCTTTAAAGCTGCAGATATTCCCTCCTTCCCAGCCTCACTGTTGGCTCCAACTTTGTTTATAGCTTCTATTA
>JASFYJ010000003.1 GCA_030055525.1 Archaeoglobales archaeon
GCAAGCAGCGAAGAAACTTCTGCGGCTATAGAAGAGCAGACTGCTGCGATGCAGCAGATAACAGATACAGCAAAGAAGATACACGAGTTCAGCGAGAACATACTGAAGATAATTGCTGAGAACTTCAAAATATTAAACTAAATATTTAAATTTTCATATATAAAATTTTGATAGTTCGTATTTCGTTTAAATCTAACCTTCAGAAAGAAAAAGAGATAAATATCTCTACAAACAAGGTTTTGTATGAAATTGCTAGTTAGCCCTATGAACTTGGCTGAGGCTTTTGAAGCCATAGAAGGTGGAGCAGATATAATAGATGTAAAAAATCCAGTAGAAGGTTCACTTGGAGCCAATTTTCCGTGGGTTATCAGAGAAGTAGCATCTTTTTCCAAAAAACATGGGCGAGAGACCAGTGCCACAATAGGAGATATGCCCTACAAGCCAGGAACCGCAAGTTTAGCGGCGCTTGGAGCTGCGATTGCTGGTGCAGACTACATAAAAGTTGGTTTATTTGGGGTAAAGGATGCCAAAGAGGCTGGAGAGATGGTTAAAAATGTCGTGAAATCTGTTAAAGACTATGATTCGAGTAAAAAGGTCGTTATTGCAGGATATGCTGACTTCTACAGAATTTCAGCGATCTCTCCGTTAGAGTTACCAAGAGTAGCAGCCAATTACGAAGTAGATGTTGTAATGGTAGACACAGCGATAAAAGATGGTACTTCACTGTTTGATCATATGAAGTATGGTGAAATTGTCGAGTTTGTAGATTTGATTCGGGGGAATGGAATGAAATGTGCCCTAGCCGGAAATATAAATTGGAATAATATAGAATTTGTTAAAAAGATTAAACCGGACATAGTTGGTGTTAGATCCATCGTCTGCGAAAATGGGAGAAGCTCGATGATAAAAAGAGAGTTAGTTAGCAAGCTTGTTAGCTATTTAAAGGCCTAGAACAAAGTTTTATTAAAGCCTCCTCCCCCTCTCTCGTTCCCTTTGCTATAATTATATCTCCCGCCAATATCTTGGTACTTGCACTAGGTTTAGTTATCCACTCTGCCCCCCTTTTTACTGCAACAACGTGCATACCTGTGCTTGTCTCCACTTTCGCCTCTCCAAGCGTTTTGTCAGCTATTGGTGAATTGTTCTTTACGTTTAACATAACCACTACGTCATCTGTCTCTCTCATTGCCTTCTTAAAAACTTCAGGTATCTCTAACTTATTTAGAAGGACCTTTGCCATCTCCTTTGCTGCATCTGAAATCTGTTCAGAACTTTGAGCTAATTCTATAAGTCCTATTAGGGAAGTAAAATCCTCTATCTTTTTTGCACAATCCAGTACGAGCCTCTCCACTTCAAACTTCATGTTATCTATTTTTTCCTCTATTCTAGACGCTTCAAGTGCAACGTCGAAGTTGTTGTAAAGTAAAGAAGAGTAAGCAAGGTCTACAGAGAGCTCTGAAAGGTTTTTCATCTCTATTAACATATCTACAGCCGTATCGAGTTCTCGGAGCTCAATCTCCTTCGGTTCCTGTAAAACATCCTTTTTAACCCCCGTAACAAATTCGTAGAACTTAGGTATTGCCGTAACGTCTCCTCTTGCAAAGAGCACGTCCCCCTTGTGTATTAAAGTGTCCTTGTCTGGATTAAAAATCCAGTTGAACTCTCTTCTTATAGCTATAACTCTCATCCCCGTCCTGGTATGTAGATGTACCTCTCCCAAAGTTTTTCCGGCAATTTGCGAATTGTCCGGAACAGCTACCCTTACCACTGTCTCCTCAGAATGATACAAAAATAGTCTTACAATATCTTGCGAAAGTTTGTAACCTCTAAGGATTAAAGCTGCAATATCTCCAGCTGCATTGCTTATCTTTTGAGCAGCATCTGCTATCTGTAGAATGGATGATATCTTCTCAGCCTCTTCAGACCTTCTACATGCTAAAGCTGAGACGATCCTTATATGTCTTAAAAGTTCCGATACTCGATCTTCAAGCTGAAGAACTTCTTCTGCAATATCTTCGTTGTCATAAAACACCGCTGAATATGCTAAATCTACCATAAGTTCGGTTGTATCTTTTATCTCTGCAAGCAATTCTTTAACAGTCCTAGGCATTTCAGAAAAACGTAACATGTAAAGATTATTTAATTTTTTCATACTACTTCAAGTTTGACTTCAGCTCCATTGAGATCGTAGCACTTCCAGTTTTTCTCGGTATAAGGGTAGCATATTATTATATGGTACTTCCCGTACTTGGCAAAGAACTCCAGATCCTCCTCTGATGGCTTGCAGCTTGGAGACGGGTGGCTGTGTACAGTTCCATGAATGAAGATACCCAAAGGTAGAGCTTCAAGGTGTATTATAGCAGAAGATTCTCCGGAAATAAAAGGAAGAATTATGAATTCGTTGATTTCATTTTTGCTACCACTGAGTAAAGCTACAAACTCGTGTGGATGGGAACTTTTGGCAGCCTCAATGAGTTCCAAAATTAGCTCTCTCTTTATCCTCATAGGTACTCTCTTGGATCTGTTATGCAACCTTTTATTGCGCTTGCTGCAGCTGTTGCTGGTGAAGATAAATAGATGTAAGCTTCAGGATTACCCATTCTACCTTTAAAATTTCTATTTTGGGTAGATAAGCAAACTTCTCCGTCCGCCAAAACTCCTTGATGAATTCCAACACAGGGTCCGCAGCCAGGAGGTAGTACTAAACCTCCAGCCTCTAAAAGTACCTTGATAATGCCCTTTTCGAGGGCCTCAATATAGATTCTTCTACTTGCTGGCCCAATTATCAATCTGACCTTCTTTGAAACTTTTTTACCTTTAAGTATCCTAGCGGCAATTTCAAGATCAGAAATCCTGCCGTTTGTACATGTACCAATGAAAACCTGATCTACTGGAGTTCCTTCAACCTCAGTAACCTCCACAACGTTATCAACGTTGTGAGGTTTAGCAACCAAAGGTGGTAGGTTTGATGCATCGATGTAGACTTCCTTTTCATAAATCGCATCTTCATCTGCTCTGATCTCTCTGAAATCAGCTTTTCTGCCCAAATAAGTTAAGTACTCTCTAGTTTTTTCGTCTGCCTCAAAAATCCCCGCTTTTGCACCGCACTCTATAGCCATATTTGCTATAGTAAGCCTGCCTTCGACGTCCATATTGTCTATGCACTCTCCGTGGAACTCAAGAGCTTTGTAGTCGGCTCCATCGACACCTAAATCTCCTATGAGTTTAAGTATTATATCTTTTGCAAAAACTCCTTTACTGAGCTTCCCATAAACATCTATCCTGAAAGTCTCCGGAACTCTGAACCAGTTTTTACCTAAAGCTATCGCAACTGCTATATCTGTAGACCCCATACCGGTGCCGAAGGCCCCTAAACCTCCATAAGTACACGTGTGGCTGTCAGCTCCAACGACCAGGTCTCCCGGCTTTACATACCTCTCAACCATAAGTTGGTGAATAACTCCCTCTCCAGGTGGATTAAAGTCAGCGTTTACTTTTTCTGCAAACTCCCTTATGAACTTCTGGTCGTTGCTGAGTTCCCTTCTTGGAGATGGGGCAGCATGATCTACAAAGAAATGCGTTTTATCGGTTGCCTTGTAGATTCCTATCTCCTTAAGCTGTCTGATCGCAAGCGGTGCTGTTCCATCTTGTAACGCGATTCTATCTATATTTGCAACAACCAGATCTCCAGCGTAAGCGTCAACCTTAGCCTTCTCGCTTAATATCTTCTCAGCCAGGGTTTTACCCATGAAGTTGAGAAGTTAAATTGTTTTATAGATCTTTTCATAGAAACTCTGCCGAACCGAGCATAACTTCGATCAAATTTCTGATGAACTTCCCATTATCAGAACCACTGATAGCTACATTAGAGAATATATCCCCACCGAATAAAGCCAAATTATCTTTCCTTACACCAAAAACGACGTTTTTTCCGACTCTAAAAACTATGTCTCCTAAGAAAACCTTAGTATTTGCATCACCATTCAAAACCACTTCAAAACCCTCGCACTCTATGTGTTTAGCATTCAGAATGTTTATCATGTCTACACCTTTGTAGTACTCTATCCTTCCCCTCATCGATGATGCTCTAAGTTGTAGCCTCTCCGCAACTGAAAGGAGTTTTTCGATTTTAACAGGAGAATTTTGTTCATCAAAAAGCTGAAAAACCATAACTTTACTTTTTAAAAGCCTAGAAATCGACGGAACTTCAGAGTAAGAGATAGGTTTGAGGTAAAAAATTATTTCGAAACTTGATTCAATTTTACTCAACTCGACAACGTTTGAAGGTATTTTTTGGAGAAATTCAACATGGAAATCATTTATCAAACTCTCTTCTAACTCTCTATACTGGCTTTGGTCTTCGGAAATAATTAAAGAAGACAACATGCCGATCAACCAAACATCAAAACGAATGCCTTTCCAAGATCCGTCAGTTTTATCTTCAGATTTTTACCCTGCCTTTCCGTCACTACCAAGCCATCCTCCTCAAGACCATTCAAATGGTAACTCATCCTAGCTCTCTGAGCCATATAACGCTTGTGTTCCTCTATCTTTCCTTCCACAAGCTCTATAAGTCTATTTATTGAGTCAACCTCCCCGCCCTCATTATCGAGAACTTTTAAAATCATCATTTTGTCACCATTCACGTCTTTTACGGGTGGTTTTTGAACTACTTCAACTTCGCCATTCTTATATGTATAAACCTTACCACCCGATATCTGTGCAGCTATCAAACCGGCAAGACTAAACTTCTGATTTGCTCCGGTTAGGTTTATTAGAATCTCGTTTTTCAAATCCTTCTCTCTCCTTGCAATTTTTAATATCTCCCAAACTGCAGAATAAATCCTTTTATCGTTCACTTCTATAAGTTCGACGTCTATAAGAGAAGATAACACCCTCTTAATGTTTTCGGCAACCTTTTTCGAGTTCTCATCATCATACAACACGTAAGACTTGTGTATTGGATGACCGGAGACCTTTATGCTGTCTAGTATTATTTCGGCGTTATTTCCTGCCAAGATTATATGTACAAATTGCATGAGATGGAGAATTTATACGTGTTTAAAAAATTTTTGCTAAAAGTAAATCTGCGTTCAAAAATACAAACTCCAAATTTAGATAACAGTTACCAAAATTGCAAAAAGAGCTGTGATAAAAGCCGCAGGTATCAAGTATCTATATGTCTTTAAAAGGTTTGCCTCAAAGTACTGAGCAGTTAAAATTAAGCAAAGATGTAGAGGAGAAAGCATTACTCCCAGATAACCAGCCAAAACCACCAGCATCAAGTTTTCAGGGTTTATGTCGCCAACACCCGTATAAGTTGTTAGCAAAGGAAGTGCTATCGATGCATAGCTCATCTCAAGCCCTGTAGAAAAACTGGCTATGAAACTTAGAGAGAAAGCAAGCAAAGATGTTGGTAAAAACGAGAGATCGTTCAAAAAGCTTTCAGCTACATTTCCAGCTTCTATCACTCCCTTATAACTCATCACAGAAACAATTAAAAGTAACATTTTCCAATCTGCAGCTTTTATAAAACCCGAAATGGATCTCGGGTTGTACAAAAGCAGTGACAAAATCGCGAGTAGCAAAGACACTAAGAGGTTCAATCTTAAAAGAGCTGCAGAAATTAAAAGAACTATTATAGGATAAAATCCAAAAATGAGCTTTTTCATGGAATCGAAGTTGAAATTCAGTTTTATATCTAAGCCTCTAACTGCGAAAATACCGCAAAAGAACGCAAATAGTGCTATAAATACTGTTGCTGAGATGTAGGCGATGTAGTCCACCTCAACAATTGCTGTAGCAAGAATAACGTTGGGATAAAGAGGCCACACAACCACCCATACATGTCTGTACCAGTAATTCAGGAAGGTAATCTTTTCAGCTTCAATTTTATAGTTCTCCAACATTTTTCCAATCATCATGGCTGAAACCAGAGCTCCTCCAGGCATCGGGAGCAATCCAATAAGTAGTGGTATTAACACGAGACTCAAACCTCCGAAAGTAGAAGATAAGGCTGAAGTTAGCCTATCTAGCAACCCGGCCTTTTCCATACAATTGCTGAGGCTGAAGGAAAGAAAAACGAGGAGTAAAGTATTTAAAGTTGTATAAGTGAAAATTCCCTTGAAAACGTAGATCGGGCTTCCAAGTGTAAAAAGGCTCAATATCGTGGAACCTATCAACAACGAAATTCCTATGCTTAATTTTCTCGAAAGAGCTAAAACAATAGCTATTGACAAAAATAATGCCAATAAGCCGTTCATCAATCTACTTCAAGTCCGATACTTTTTCTATATCTCATCCCTGGAAAACTTATTTTTTCAATCGCTGAATAAGCTTTCATCCTTGCAGCTTCAACGCTTTTCCCTTTACCAACCACAGTTAAAACTCTTCCACCGGTAGTTACAAAACCATCCTGCTTGGCAATGCCGTTGGCGTAGATCACTGCATCCTCCATAGCCTTCTCTATTCCTGATATCGGTTGATTTGTGTAGTGATCCCCTGGATATCCAGGCTTTAGACCCTCTCTACCTTTCAACGCTCCGCTAACTAGGCATACTGCTACGCAAAAATCATCGCTGAACTTAATCTCAAAATCCTGAAGTTCTTTGTCTATAACTGCCATGGAAAGATCAAACAAGTCGCAATCTAATCTCGGAAATTTTGCTTGCGCCCCTGGATCGCAGTCTCGGACGTTTATTTCTAAAACCTTTGGTATCAACTCTTCGTTTTCTCTGACAAGCATGATTACTGGGTAAATTATACCAACATATTTCTTCCCTTCAATCTCTCTGAAATTCTTAACTACAGGTTCAACTACCATGTCCATTATCTTCTCCTCTATCTCCCTAGTAACAAAGGGGTGCGGACTTACAGCACCCATACCGCCAGTGTTTGGATTTAGAAGCTTTCCTGCCTTGAACAACCTCTCTACTTCTGCCTTTGTGTAGAACCTCTTCATAGTTCCCATGTAAAAATCTCTTATAGCATCAAAGTCATCCGGATCAAAAGCTCTCTTGTAGTCTCTTGCATGTCCAAATGGTTTAACAGATCTTCCATCCGATATCGCTGTAAATGCCACTTCTACCCCTCTAAGCCTCTCCTCTACAACTATTCTGTCTCCAGCACTTCCAAATTTCTTTTGAACCATTATTTCATCAACTGCCCTAAAAGCCTCTTCGATTGAATCACAGACGTAAACACCTTTTCCAGCGGCTAAACCATCCGCTTTCACAACTATACCGTCTCTAAATTCGTCCTTGATATACTTCTTAGCCTCCTCCGGGTCATCGAAGTTCTTGTATTTAGGTATTGGAACATTTATTTTCGCTAAAAAGTCCTTAGTCCAGCACTTACTTGCTTCAAGTATTGTCGATTCCTTTTTAGGACCTATAGCCGGTATCCCTTCTTCTTCAAGCCTATCTACTATTCCCAAACTGAGGGGTTCTTCAGGGCCGATAAACGCCAAATCTACATCTTTTTCCTTTGCAAACTTTACTATCTCTTCTATTGATCTTATTGATGGAATTATTTTACCATCAATTTCAGCTAACTTGCATTTTGGGAAGAACAGGCTACCTGCGTTTCCAGGCGCTACATAAACTTCTTTCACCTTTTCACTTCTTGAAAAGGCATGTGCAATCGCGTTCCCCCTTCCACCTGCATCTACAACCAACACTTTCACAAGTGCAGTAAATTTTGGAAGTATAAAGTTTTCTCAAGGGGGCTAACTAAAAATTTTAATATTCAAAGCGAATTAACCTACGTGATACCAAAATCCCATCCCAGGTACCATTCACTGCTACAGAGGGAAAAAATAATCGAAGGGTTGAATAAGGGAATCGTTTCCCAATCTGGGCTGATAGCACAGGGGAGGGGGGAGGCCTTTGATTATATCTTAGGAGAGAAGACGCATGAATTTGCTTTAAAAGCTGAAAAAGCTGCAGTTGCAGCACTTTTGCTTGCAAAACATCCCGTGATTTCTGTAAATGGTAACGCTGCAGCTTTAGCTGGAAAAGAGTTGTGCGAACTTGCAAAAATTTTAGATGCAAAAGTGGAAGTAAACATATTTTATTTCACAAAAGAGAGAATCGAAAGGATCAAAGAATACTTGGAAAAATTTGATTGCGAAGTTTTAGCTGCATGCGATGCGGAGCTTAAGGGGCTCGAATCTGCGCGTAGAATAGTAGACAGTAGAGGGATATTAATTGCAGATACCGTCTTGGTTCCACTAGAGGATGGGGATAGATGCGAGATCTTAAAAAAGCATGGAAAGAAGGTTATAGCCATAGATCTAAATCCCCTTTCAAGAACCGCAAGGATGGCAGATATAACCATCGTGGATAACATAGTAAGAGCCGTTCCAAACATGATAGAGTTAGCTAAGGAGCTGAAAGGTAAGAATAGAAACGAATTGGAGCAGATTTTAGCAGAATACGACAACAAGAAAATACTTCACGACTCGATAGTCGCAATAAGAGATTACCTTAGCGAAATGGCATCGAAGATTCTGCAAACTTAATCTTTCCACCATTTTGGATTTCTTTTTTCCATAAGCATCTTGTATATTTCTTTTGCTTCTTCAGTTTTGAATTCGAGATTTTTCGCGAATTCTATAGCATCGGGAATCTGTTGAGAATACTCCACCGCTTGGAAGGCTAACTCAAGCTTATCGGCATCTTGGACAAAAACTTCAACATCTTTAAAGTCGAAGCTTAAAAACTTCTGATCTCTTTTTGCTTTCTCCTCATCTACACTCACATAGTTTTTGGCTAGCTTATGTAAATCCATGGTTCTCGATTCATGTATGTCATGAAGTAATGCAGCTGCACAAGCCTTAAAAGCGACTTCTTCTCCATGCTTTGCAGCAAGGATCATGGCAATTATCGCAGTTCTAAATGAGTGCTCAGCTACACTTTCAGGAATTTTTATACCAAGCTTTAACCACCCACTTCTTGGCATGTATTTCAAAGATCCCATCTCGTGGATGAAACTGAGAACATCCATGGTTATAAAAGCAGAGTCCTGAAGATAAGAGTTGTGAAGAAGTGGAGATTTGTCGGCTTCGATGACAGCTTCAAAGGCTCAAAAGCTTGCATATTTGGTTGCGTAACTTGTGATAACCAAGTCGAAGGTTTTATGTATGAAGAGATTGAAGTCGATGGGTTTGATGTGACCGAGAAAATAGTATCGCTCGTCTTGAAATCAAAGTTCAGAAATCAACTTAAATGTATCTTTCTCGCAGGCTTAACTTTTGCAGGATTCAACGTGGCAGATATAGTGGAGATATACAACAGAACTTCTATTCCTGTAGTGGTTATAATGCGCAGAGAACCAAAAATAGAGGAGTTTATTTCCGCTGCAAGAAAGCTTGAAAAAGGAGAGGAGAGGTTGAAAATAATTGAAAGGGCTGGAAAGGTGGAAAAAATTGGGACACTTTATGTACAATTAGCCGGAATTAACCTCAAAATGGCCGAAGAATATATAGAACTTAGCAAACTGAAGGGAAAAGTCCCTGAAGCACTTAGAATAGCCCATCTTGCAGCATCAGCTGTAATACATGGAGAGTCGAAGGGTAAAGCTTAGTAGGTAAAAAATATATACCCAGAATTGTAATGAGGTCCATGCTACCTAGTTTCGTTTTAGTAATTTCAACAATGGTTGTTATTGGGTTACTTTTGAATCTTCTTGGTTACAGAATATTCAGAGTATATTCTTTGATAATCGGGGTGCTTATGGGGTTAATTTTTAGCACATATCTAGTATTAAACTTCAACCTAAACAGCGCTGCATTGATCGTAATATTTATTTGCAGCGTTTTTGCAGCATTTTTCTGGCTTGTATACAGAGCCGGTCTGTTTGTAACCGGTTCTTTAAGTGGATACTTCTTCGGAATATATCTAATTCCAGATGTTCCGGTTTACGCTTACGCCTTAGCGTTACTTGTGGGACTTATAACGATACTGGCCGAAAGATTTATGATGGTTCTTATAACTGCACTAATCGGGGCCACTTTGATAACACTTGCCACCTACATGACTTTAAATGGTTATGAACTGGCAACGATACTACTGGATGTTCGAGAGAACTTCAACTTGATGTTCCTAAATCCACTACTTTTTCTCCTTTGGCTTTCATTATCTACAATGGGTATAACAACGCAACTTACGATTCTGAAGGAAAAAACAGAAGAGTGATTTTTAAGCTCATACTATACTTTTTGTGATACGGATAGATGGTAGTTATGGAGAGGGAGGGGGGCAGATATTAAGGACTGCAGTAGCTTTATCTTGTGTAACTGGGAAAGAAGTGGAGATCTACAACATAAGAGCGAACCGTCCAAATCCCGGCTTAGCGGCTCAACATCTTAAGGGGATCGAGGCTGCTAAGTTGATAAGCAACGCTGAAGTAGAGGGGCTTAAACTTGGATCTACAAGAGTCATATTCAGGCCCAAGACACTTAAAGGTGGAACTTTTAAGATAGACATAGGCACTGCAGGAAGTGTTACACTGGTGCTTCAGACTATCTTACCCCCATCGATAGTTGCAGAGAAGGAGAGTACTTTTGAAATAACGGGTGGCACTGATGTGGCATGGTCTCCTCCAATCGACTACTTCAGATTCGTAACGCTTAAAGCACTAAAAGAGCTTGGAGCAGAAATGAATATAGTGCTGATAAAAAGAGGATACTATCCAAAAGGTGGAGGAAAGATAGAAGTGCATGTTAAGCCGTCGAAACTGACCGGAAAAGAATTTTTAAAAAAGATGGATGAAAAAATCTTCGGCATAAGTCACTGCCAAAATTTGCCAATAAATGTTGCAGAGAGGCAGGCAAAAGCTGCCAAGGATTGGCTTAGAAAAATGGGCTTAGCTGCAGATATTAAAGTTGAAAGAAGCGAAGGGATATCAACAGGAAGTGGAATAACGATCTGGAGTTCTTACAAAGGTGGAAGTGCTTTAGGAGAGAAGGGAAAAAGAGCGGAAATCGTTGGTGAAGAAGCCGCTAAAGAATTCTACAGGGAATTTACAAGCGATTCTGTGATGGATTCGAAGCTTGCTGATCAGATAATGGTATTTGCCGTATTAGCTAATAGCGAGACAAGATACACAACTTCAGAAATCACACTTCATCAAAAGAGTAATGCATATGTCATAAACACATTCTTCAACGATGCCATTTCAATCAACGAACAAAAAAAGGAGATACATATTAGAGGTGCAAAATTCTAAATTTCGAAGGCATACTCTAGAACAACATTTATAGAATTTATATATTTATTCTAGTGAATGTTTAAAGCGGAGATGATCTTTGGAGTAGGTTTCGCCTAGTTTTTCTGCCTTCTGAAAACCAAAACTAAAAAAAAATCAATGTAGAAACTACAAAAAGTTGGCGTTCGCTACATTTCCGGTTTTTAAAAGCTTGAGCAAGAATGAAGAAGTCCTGGGTTGTAGATGATCTTTGATTTCTTTAAAAATCACAGAATTGAAAGAAAAAATACATATTTTTTAGAACATCAAAAACTCATTATGATTCTGGTAACAAGTTCAGCGAGATAGATAGGTTTCTATGTTCTCGAGAGCTTTGAAAACGCTTATGGAGTCGATCTAAAGCCCCTTAAGGATTTACCCATTTTAATTGAGTATCTAAGAGATTACGAATTCGTGGAGAATGTTGTGATATATCTCGCTGCACAGTTTTCGGTTGAGAAGAGCTTTAAGGATCTATTTTTCGATTTAGAGAACAGGTTAATCGCAATTCTCAACCTTTTGAGATCGAACTTGGAATTTATTGTGGAAAAGTTCTTTTACTTTTCTTCGGCCGCAGTACACGGGAATCCAGTTTACTTGCCAATCAGTGATGAAGTAGCAATGAGGGGTGATGTAAGGTCCTCATCACTCCTAGGATTTAGTAATTTCATGAATCCGGAGTTCTGAACCGAAATCATTGATTCATCATATCTAAAAAACTCGCCAAAATATTTCTTCGGCCCAATTTTTCTCTTATTCTCGCCTTTGAAGTTTAATTCACCTACTTGACGTATCGATAAAGATTTAAATTTTTATTTTTTATTACCCAAAAAATAAAAATTTAAATCTTTCTTCTCATCAGATATGCCACTGTTATTAGTCCAGCGATTGCAAAGAGAGCTTCAAAACCCGGTGTTGACTTCGACGCTGGTGTTAATGTAGTTTTTGGGATTATAGGCGACGCAGTTGAAGTCACCAATGGATTAGTTGTAGGTGTTGGCTCAGAAGCTTCAAGGATTGCTACGAACAAGCTAAAGCTTGGGGTTGCAGTGGAGTAGTAATTGTAGTTTTCATCTTTTCCCGTTAGCTTTGTATCGAGCTTTATCCATTGTCTCTGCTTCTAATCGAATCTAAGAAGGGAAACAAAAACTGTGTCTGGATCAAAACCACTCTTCCTAATTTCATCTCTTTTCAAAACAAAGTTTATCTCCCCCTTCACATCTGTTTCTTTGCTCAGCGATAGTTCAACGCTTAGAATTAATGCAACCATCCCTGAAGGCTTTGGAATCTCTGTTGATAGCTTTTCAATCTTCTCAACCCCTACACGGACATTTACTTTCTCCTCCGGAATTACAACGATCGACAAAACGTTCGTGTCCTTTTGAGTTGTGGATGGCATTGTTATTTCGTATCTCTCCTTCGCCATCACTGCAATGTATGGGCTTATGTAGATCGGGACTCCTGGAATCACCGCTCCGCCGCCACCTCCGCCAATTGGGTGTGGAGTGGTGGTTGGAGGAGTAGTAGCTGGAGTCGTAGTTGGCGGTGTTGTGGGAGTAGGCGTTGGAGTTGGAGGAGCAACAACTTCCACAGTTATAGAGCTTTCGTTGTTTGTTTCATCGCTTTCAAGCACATTGTTATCAGAATCTGCTACTAATTTTACCGCGTAGCTTCCCGCTAAGCTTGGAGTCCACTCAATTTCTGCAAAGGTAAAGCTTCCAGATCCCAGAGATTGTATTCTTAGTTCTCCGAGCAATTCATCGTTAACAAAGAAGCTTACGTTGAATGCTCCCGCGTTTGCGTTGCCTTCGTTGCTTATTGTTGCGTTTATTGTTGCCTGCTGATTGGCGATTGGCTGCATTGGAGTAATTGAGATCGCTGTTATGTTGAGATCTGGCTTAAGTGTTTGACCAATGGAAAGCGGTAGATAATCGATGTTTTCCTCATCTATCACATAAGGCTGATCGCATATTCCATCGTTATTTGAGTCCAAACAAGTCTGCGAATAACCAGTTCCATCTGGCTTAAGCCAAGCGTTACCGCCAAGCCAATTTCCGCCAAGGATGTTTGTTCCTTCCTGCAGAGTTGTGTTCCATGTGTTCGCTTCAGCGACGTATGAGTAGATGAAGATCGGAGTTGCATAGCTATCCGCCGGTGCTATTCCACTCGGATACTCCTGATTGTCTGCACCATCACCATAAATGCCAAAAGCTAATCCATCTGAGATCGGATCACCTTCCACTCCAGTTATATTCAGGATATCCGTATCATCAGTGATGTATACAGCGTGCAAGTAGTTTCGATAGAATTCTCGATTATATCCCTCTTCAACTAAATAGTAGCCTATATCCTGCCCTGTTATGAAGAGCTTTCCTCCATTGTCCAAATAATCTGCCAAAGCCTCTATTTCAGCTTCATTTAGAACTTCTGTATAGTCATCTCCAAAGAACCATACGACAATTGGGTATCCGCTTAAATCAGAGTAGCTTGGAGATTCATTGACTTCGCAGTCCCAGTAATCGTATTCGATACCAAGATTATTCAATGAAGCAACATAGTAATACTCATAGCCACCGTAGTAATATTCAAAACCATCATCGTCTACTAACAGAATCGTCTGACCGCTGTATCCAAGCCAGTTCATAGTTCTGTTCATAACCTCGTCTCTCATTTCACTGCTGTTTATTGCCTCAAATCCAAACGCAAGGTAAACGAGCTTGTAAGTTCCAGTATCCACTTTTATGCCAGCAACTAATTTATTAATGTTGTTCGTGTTGTTAAACAGGTTGTTGTAGATGAGATTGCTGCTAAAATACTCGTCGAGAAAGATGCCAAACTCATTTTCTGAGATCGTGTTGTTAGCTATGACGTTGTTGCTGGAATCCCAGAGATAGATGCCCTCGCTGTTGTTCTCGATTATGCAGTCTTTTATTGTGCTGTTATCAGAATACTGGAATCGAATACCAGCTTCATCGTTGTATGAAATATGGCTGTTCGCAATTGTGCTATTATTCAAAGAATCAAAATAGATACCGTAATCATAGCCCGAAACATTCACATTGGTTACCGTAACGTTGTTCGCCTGAACGAGAATCCCTTTCCCGCTACCACTTCCAGTCATCGAAAATCCCTGTCCATCTAAAACCACGTCGTTTGCAGAGATCCTTATGCAGTAATCTTTACTGCTTAAAAGCCCTGAAATGCTTTGATTCAGCCTGTAGTTCCCGCTCTCAGTTATGTCCATGCAACTGCTAACATTTCGTCCAATCCTCAGCAGAGGCTGGAAAGATACTGCAGACTAAGAAAAACACTACTAAGATTCCTAGTATTGACTTAATTCTCATATAAACCCCCTTTAAATTTTCGTGGGTAAAATAGCACCACACAGCCACCAAAGCTTGCTTCAGCAGTTGTGCAGACTATTTTACCAAGTAGATTTAATTTGAAAAACAACTAAATAAAAATTTTACGGGTTCAGCAGCAGTTCCTGAATAGATAACTTTTTATAACACTTCCGGGTATTACCCAATTGTGGAATTAACGCTTTCAGTCCTTTCGGCTATGAGCCAAACGATGAGATAAGGAAATTGCTGGCGGACTTCAGGGAAATGGTTAACTTCTGTATCGGGATAGCTCTGGAGCACAATGTTACTGGCTTTGCCAGCCTTAGAAAGCTCATATATGATGAGTGGAAGGAACGATGGGATTAATCGCGACAGACCTGAAGTTAAAAAGCTCTTCATGCAACTCGATCCCGTTCTCGTCAGGTTTGAGGGAGACAGGCTAAGAATATCCGTTAAGCCTAGGAAGTTCCTATATATTCAGCTGAAGTTCGGTGATTACCAGAGGAAGTTCATTGAAGAATGGATATGTGGAAAGTTGAGAGTAGGTGAGATATCCATAAATGAAAACAAAGTCTTGATCCCATTTAGAAAGGATGTTGACTTTTCGAATCCCGATGACTGGATAGCGATAGACTTCAACGAGTCGAACTTCACGGTAGCGAGCTACAACCCGCACATCTTAAGAATTGAAAACAGCTTCAGAACAATCCATACAACCTACTTCAACATCATCAGAGGAATCCAGAAACTGGGGAAGTTTAAGCCCAAGACTGCGGAAAGATTGCTCAAGAAGTATTCTGGCAGAGAGAAGCGCAGAGCTATGGATGAATGCCACAAAATATCTAAAAGGATTGTGGACTTTGCCAAGCAACATAAAACGGGCGTAATAATGGAAGACCTCAAAGGAATTAGAAGAAGAATCAGCTACAATAAAAACCTCATCGCAGACTGCACAGCTGGAACTTTAGAAAGCTTCAGTTTTACATCGAATATAAAGCCAAACTAAACGGTCTGCCAGTCGTATACGTCAATCCCAAAATACTTCAAGCCTTTGCTCGATGTGTGGTGAAAGGTTGACACCGAATGGGCACAGGCTTTTGATGTATCATCAATGCGGTTACGAAAACGATAGAGATGTGACCGCATGCTTAAACATACTCAGGATTGGGGGGCTCTATTGCCCCTGAAAATCCTCGATGAATTTAAAGAGGTGAAACGAATAGTTATAAAATGTTAAATCCTGATAACAGATTTATAATCCGTGAATACATCGAGATGAGAATTTCAAGCATGCAAGCTCATTAAATGGGACAAAAATCTCAGGAAGAGGTTGAAAAGTTATACTTTTTGCACGAATAAAAGAAAGCTTTAGAAACGGCAATCGTATCCGCTACTCTACTAATCGAGGTTTAGCTTTGCAGTCATAAGATCAACGTTTCCAATTTTAAAATGTACAAAGGCTTCAAGAAATGGTGGTAAAGATAATGGCCCTATTTTCGTACCTATTGCAATCTCAAATGGATAACCAAAGAGATAGGAAGAAGAGCAATGCGGGGGGAGGGATTCGAACCCTCGAACCCCTACGGGAGTGGATATCCCCCCAACTTAGGTCTTGAGTCCACCGCCTTTGGCCACTCGGCAACCCCCGCTTCATTTGTGCATTATATTCATCTGTTTATGTGCTTTATGCTTCCTCACCCTTCTTAAATCTTGGCATGCATATTATCTCTCTTATCTCTGCATCGAAGAAGTTGTTCATGTGCGCCGGTCTTATAACTACGGCTGTATCAGCTCCTCTTGCTGTACCTCCAACAGCTACAACTTCCTCAATTGGAATCGCGCCACTATCTGCGGCCATTACGGTTATTTCAACACAAACCTTCATTCCATGACCGAAAAGAGATCTTAAAGCCTCTGCAACCGCCTCAGTTCTACTGATACCACCAAACTTTCGGGTAAAGCTTCTTTCCAAACCTGAAAGAACATGGGATTGCCTTACTATTACTACTCCTCTGCTTCGAAGGTATTTTTCTGTCTCCTCATCCATCGTTTTCTGACCTTCGCCAGTAAAACCAGCATGGTATGTGACAACGATGAGTTTTGTTTTTTCATCAAGAAAGTTAAGGGCCTTCTTTGCAGTTTCACCGTAGGAAGAGGCTACGATGACGTATTTGATACCCAACTCTTTTGCCCTTTCAAATGCCAATTTAAGTGTAGCTTCGGTGTTCTCCTTTCCAGGTTTCTCAAAGTAGACTATCTTTTTCTCGTCCATGATATCAATACACTGGACGTTTAAATTTTTGTTTTCTCAATCGCTGCTATTGTTTCGAAGATCAATTTTGCAGCCAATGCAGATGTTATTCTGCAAGCATCCGGTACTACCTCTACAATATCAAAGGCAACTATACTGCTAGAGATCTTCTCAAGAAGTTTTAAAAATTGAATCGGAGAGATCCCAAAGGGTTCAGGCGTTGAAACTCCTGGAGCATATGCTGGATCGAAAACGTCCATGTCTATAGATAGATACACGTCTCCCTCTATCTCCCTTGCGATTTTATCTGCATCGAAGTCCCAGGCATAGAAAAAACTTATTCCATTCTTCTTTACGAACTCAACTTCTTCAGCTGGTCCGCTTCTAACGCCAGCAATAACAACGTTCATTCCGCTTTCATATATCCTTCTCGTCGTACATGCATGGTTGAACTTATCACCGTCAAATTCATCTCTGAGATCAAAATGAGCGTCAAGGACTAGAAAAGTAGCATTTCTAAACTTTCTCGCTGCTGCAACGCTTACCGAATGTTCTCCTCCTAAAGCAATCGGTGTACAGTCTATCTTACTTGTAAACTCTTCAACTCTTTTGGCTATCTCAAGAAAGCTACCATCGCAGTTCACATTTCCGGCATCGTGCAATCTCACTTCTGAAAGATCGTAGTTGAAGTAATGTGAGAACTCTTCTATGTTCCAGCTTGCTTCCCTTATAGCTGTTGGAGCAAACCTTGAACCAGGTTTGAAGGATTGAGTTGCATCGTAAGGTATGCCGTATATCACGTAGTCCGCATCCCTAAGATCAAACTTGGATAGGCAAAAATAAGAATCGATGTGCATTAGGCTCTTCTCTCAAGCTTCCTTTTTCCAAGCGATTCTAAATATATCACTTCTTCTCCAGCGTTGAGCTTTCCTTTCAAATCCTCAGGAATTGGTAGTTCAAAGGTTTCGTAGGTTGCCAGATCCATGAGCTGTGCATTATCCCCACTTAAGTTTAAAACTTGTGCCCTTTTCCTTTCAACTATGGGAATGTATATCTTCGCTGTAACTGGTTGAACTATACTTCTCTTTTGACCATCAAAAATACCAATCGCATCAATCCTCGCTTTAGCTGCACCGTGCTTTCCGGGTTTGCTAACGCTGATGCTTATTATTTCACACGGTTCTTCATCAATGACTACATAACCACCCTCGCGTAATTGTCGAACCTCTGCCTGTTGCTTCATACCACATCCGAGTTACGGTGAGATTTAAATTTTTCTGATAACTCGAAAACTTTAGTCGAGCTTAAGCTATACAAAGAAAGATTTCATGATTTACGAGAAATCCAGTTTGGAATGTATTTTTAAAGTTCGAGAGATTGGTTAGGATTCTGGCAGATTGAAGGAGAAAAATTTTAAGATGGAAGCGTACGCTAAACATGGAAAAAACTATAGTCGAAAAAATCTTCTCAAAGGCTGCAGGTAAAGAAGTACGTGCGGGAGAGTTCGTATTTGCCAACGTAGATCTTGCAATGATGCACGATATCACTTCACCGCTTGCCATAGAAGCTCTAAAGAAAATAGCTGGAGAAAACGCCAAAGTTTGGGATCCAAAAAAAGTGATAATGGCCTTCGATCATCAAGCACCTGCTGATAGTGTAAAAGCTGCAGAAATCCACAAAATGCTTAGGAAATTTGCCAAAGAGCAGGGAATACTGAACTACGATGTAAACTATGGCATAGCTCATCAGCTTATGGTTGAAAACCATGTCAAGCCAGGAATGCTTGTTGTAGGGGCAGATAGCCATACGTGCATGTATGGTGCATTAGGTGCTTTTGCCACAGGAGTTGGATCTACAGATATGGGAGCTGTTTTAGCTCTAGGAAAGCTGTGGTTCAAGGTACCAGAATCGATAAAGTTCAGAATAACTGGAAAGCTCGAAAAGTACGTTTACGGAAAAGACATCGTTTTGAAAATAATAGGAAGTGTTGGTGCAGATGGGGCAAATTACAGAGCATGCATCTTTGATGGAGATGTAGTTAGGAAACTACCGATGGCTGACAGATTGACGATGTGTAACATGGCAATAGAGATGGGCGGAAAGGCTGGAATAGTTGAACCAGATAAGATAACGCTGGACTACCTAAAAGAGACAGGCAGAGAAGTTAGTGAAGAGGATATTTTGAAGAGCGATGAAGGTGCAAAGTTCGAGGTTTTCGAGTTGGATGTAACCGATATGGAACCCCAGGTTGCAAAACCACATAGCGTTGACAACGTTGCTGGAATTTCAGAAGTTGAAGGTGTGAAGGTGGATCAGGTTTTCATAGGTTCGTGTACAAACGGTAGATATGAAGACATAAAGATAGCAGCAGAGATCCTAGATGGCGAGAGGGTTGCCAAAAATGTAAGACTTATAGTTATTCCAGCGAGCAGAAAGATCTATCTCCAAGCTCTAAAAGATGGTTTGATTGAAAAGCTGGTTGAAGCTGGGGCTATTGTTGAGTTTCCAAGCTGCGGCCCTTGTATGGGGGGAAGTTTTGGTTTAATAGCGAGCAACGAAGTTAGTGTTTCAACATCGAACAGAAACTTTGTCGGGAGACAGGGAAGTGCGGAAGGTAAAATATATCTAGTAAATCCAGCCGTAGCGGCAGCCACAGCAATTTATGGCGAATTAACAGATCCAAGAAAGTTGAAATGAAGAGAAAAGGAACAAATTTTGAAAGAGAACTTTTGGATGAGCTCTGGAACAGGGGTTTTGCAGCCATAAGAGTTGCTGGTAGCGGAGCTATGAGCTACCCTTCACCAGATATCGTTGCAAGTAATGGGAAAAAAATATTAGCATTCGAAGTTAAAATGCGAAGAAATCTACCACTTTACCTTAAAAAAGATGATTTGGAAGAACTTTTAGTTTTTTCAAAAATTTTCGGTGCTGAAGCTTACTTCGCTGTTAAAATCGCCTATAAGAGCTGGAGATTCTTCAGAGCAGATAAGCTTGAAAGCTTAAAAATAGATAATGAGAACTTTGAAAAGGGGCTTGAACTTGGTGAAGTTCTCGGTATTTATGAGCAGCGCAGACTAACAGACACATGAAGTTTCAATCTTTTTATAAACAAAATTTCTAAGTATTCCGATCTTCTCTATCTCCACCTCGACGATGTCACCGTATTTAAGTTCCCCAACACCAGAAGGCGTACCCGTTGCGATAACATCGCCAGCATTCAGCGTCATTACTGAGGATATAAAAGAAACCAGCCTATAGACGTTGAATATCATATTTGAAGTGTTAGACTTCTGCACAACCTTTCCATTAACTCTCGTCGTTATCGCTAAATTTCTCGGATCGCTGAGCTTTGCAATGTATGGACCAATAGGTGCAAAGGTATCAAAACTTTTTGCCCTTGTCCACTGTACATCTTTGTACTGCAGTTCCCTCGCAGTAACATCGTTGAAGCACGTATAGCCGAGAATGTAGTTTTTCGCCTCATCTGAAGATACATTTTTACATTTCTTAGCGATGACAACTGCAAGTTCACCTTCGTAGTCAACTCTTCCAACCTCGGGGAGAATTATCGGATCACCATCTCCAACAACGGCTGTTGATGGCTTTAAAAATAACACAGGCTCTTCAGGTGGTGGCATCGAAAGCTCCCTAGCATGATCGATGTAATTAAGCCCAACAGCTACGATCTTCGATGGGTTTACCGGCGGTAAAAATTTTACGAATTTTATTGGTATTTCTTCACCATCAAAATATACAAATTCGTTTTTGATTTCGAATTCGCCTTCGTAGATCTTTCCACAAAAGATAAATTTTCCGAGCATAATTTTGATACGTTGTAGGCTTTAAAGCCTTCTCTGTGATTTAAAAAGGTAAACAAAAATTTGTGAATATATGTCTATACAAATGATTACCCCCTAGCTTTGTAACGCTCAAAACCGTAAACTTTAAATATGTATTATTTGCATTTATAATGGAAATCGTTAGTGGGCAGAAGCCCACTCAAAATGTTAGGGGGTGGTTTGTACGGAAGAGTACAAAACTGGAATAGACTATAGAATCGTGGGTTTGATTCTAGGGCCTCTGCTTGCAATTGCAATTCTCCTTGGCCCGAATATTGGAGCAGAGTTTGCACCAAAGGATTACCCCTATGCACCCAAACTGGCTTTGGCTATGCTTGTGTGGACATTTGTATGGTGGGTTGCAAGCCCACTGCCTTTAGGTGTTACAGCTTTGTTGCCGGCAGTTTTTAGCTCAGTTGTTGCAGGTTTTGCCCCACAGGCTATAGGCTACACAAGCACGAGTGCAGCGGTTTCGGATATCTGGAAAACTTACATGAGTACAACGATAGTTCTCTTCCTTGGCGGTTTTATGATAGCTGGTGCGTTGGCTGAGGTAGGAATGGACAAAAGAATAGCATATGCGTTAGCGGCATCAAGATTTGGCAGAAGAAATCTGCATACCCTAGCTTTAGCCTTATGGACTTCTTGCTGGTTTGTGAGCATGTGGATTTCGAATACAGCTGCTGCAGCGATAATGTATCCAATTGCTCTTGGCGTTATCACGGCTGTTCCAAGACTGTCTACGAAATATCAAGAGTTCTTAATGCTTGGTTTAGGCTATGCAGCAACTATGGGTGGCCTAGCTACGATAATTGGAACTCCGCCAAACCTGATAGCTGTCCAGCAAGCAGCTCAGGCAGGTGTTCAGATACCGTTCTTCTCATTCATGATACTCGGAGTCCCAACGGCAATAATTGGCTTACTTGTATGCTTCTTTGTAATGTTGCTCTATTTCAGGCCAGAAAAAGAGATGGCGCCAGAAGCGATAAAAGTTGTTGAAGAGGAGAAGGCAAAACTCGGTAAGATGACTAGAGAACAGTGGATTGTCACAATTGGTTTCATCTTAGCAGTGTTCATGTGGATTGCAAGAGGATTTCCAGCGATATTTGAGAGTATTGGATTGACGGACCTTGCAAAAAGCACGGAGATAATAACCAAGATCCTTCCAGATGACTGCGTACCACCGATAATAATCGCCATAGCCCTATTCGCATTCCCCAAGTTCTTCACAAAGAAACCACTGAAGACTATTCTAACTTGGGAAGGTGTTAATAGGTACATAAGCTGGGATATACTACTGATATTTGGTGGTGGATTAGTAATAGGGAACGCCTTGCTTAAAACCGGTCTTGGAAAATGGCTTGCTGTTAGCACCGGAGCACTGTTCGGTGGTTTATCACCATTCATAATCTTCCTTGTAGCTGCTTTAACTGCCTACTTCCTAACACAGTTCACTTCGAACACCTCTACTGCAGCGATGATATGCCCAATAGTTATAGCCTTAGCAATTGAAGGCGGTTTCGGAAAGATTACCGCGGCTCAGGCATCGATCATCGCAGGTATAATGGCAAGTATAGCTATCACACTACCAATATCTACACCACCGAATGCAATAGTATTTGGTTCAGGAAAGATCCAACTGAAGAACATGATAGCCAATGGACTGATAATAGGTCTCATACTCCTCGTAGTGTTCTCAGCAATTTGGATCTACGGATTGCCACACATACCTGTGGTTGTTAAATAATCTTTTTTTATTATTTTTGTCGACAACAACTTTATAAGCAGTAAAAGTATTTTGCCTATAAGGGCCGGTAGCTCAGCTGGTAGAGCGCCGTCTTGGCATGGCGGAGGCCTGGGGTTCAAATCCCCACCGGTCCATGATTCGTGGCATTCTGATATTTTCGAAAGGCAACCGTTAGATTCTCGCTTTTTTGAATGGCTTGATTTTTGCTTTGAAGGCTGTAGAATTTTTTTGCTAAGGTAAGAGTTTTAACCTCTTATAAAGATGTCGAAAGTTCTCAAAGTATAAAAAATTTAAAATTATTTAGTCCCCTTATGCAGTTTAGTTTCAAAGGGCCCTCTAAAAAGGAGTATAGTACCTAGTAGTATTAAAATAATGGTTCCTACCAGCGTATATATACTTGGAACAACCATTATCAGACCCGAAACTAAAAATAAGAGCCTTTCAGCCAAGTTAAGTGACCTGAATAGGTAGCCGCCTAACCCAATAGATATCAAAGATATTGAAACCATAGCCCATATGACTCTAGAAACAATCTCAGCGAAATCACCTGTAATCAGCAGAATTTGGGGGTTAAAAATGAAATAAAATGGGATGATATACGTCACAAAACCAAGCCTAACTCCAGCAAATCCCGTTTTCATCATTTCTGCTTTTGCAATTTGTGCACCAGCGTAAGTTGCGAATGCAACTGGTGGTGTAATTGCGTATAATATCGCGAAATAAAAGCAGAACATATGTGCTGCAGCTGTTGCAACTCCGAGCTTTACAAGTGCTGGAACAAAGATCGAAGCACCTGTTATGTAAGCTGGAATGCTTGGCATACCCATACCCATAACTAAAATCGCAATTGCAGAAAGAATTAGAGCTAACCACAAATTTTCATGACCAAGTATCATTACTATAGCCGCAAACTTTATGTTTAAACCACTTTCAACCAAAAGTGCAACTATCATTCCAGCTGCTGCGCATGCAATAGCAATATATACAGACAAAGTTCCAGTTCGAACCAGAATTCTGTATAATAAACGGAGATTTCTGTTCTCCTTCTTTATGAGAGCAAGTAAAATAGCTCCTAAACTTGCATAAAGAGCAGACAAACCTGCTGGATAAAACTGAACTAAGAGATATATCAAAAGCGCAATTGAGATTATGAAAACATAAAACCCGTTTTTGAGGATTTTCGTAAAAGATGTTGGTTTGTATTCCACCTTTCCCACATTTTGCTTCAGTGCTTCAAAATGCACTAGCAAAAAGAAAGAGAAATAAAACAAAATTGCTGGTATCAAAGCCATAGTTGCGACCTTTATATAATGAACGTTCATCATCTGTGCCACGACAAATGCAGCAACTCCTAAAACAGGAGGCATTAGTTGAGCTGCTGTACCCGTAACAGCTGCAATTGCTCCAGCAACATGTGGTTTATAACCTGTTTTTATCATTTCTGGAATAGTTGGTATCCCAATTATGTACGTTGTTGACATTGGTAATCCACTTGCCATCCCAACTAGTGTTCCGGTGGCAATACATGCTTTTGCTGAAGCTCCGCGAGATTTTCCAAAAAGCTTGTATGCGAATTCTAAGAAAGTCTTGACTACTCCAGTTTGTTCTAGGACGACACCATAAAGTACAAAAGTATACGCAAGACTAACAACAACGCTTAAAGGAAGACCAAAAATCCCCTTCGTAGTTAGATACATTTTTTCGACAATCCACTCGAAGGAGAAGCCCGAATGCGTTAATGGTGGAGGTAAATTTCCCCCATAAAGAACATAAAATATAAAAAAAACCACAATTGTACTCATTGGAAGTCCAATAACTCTACGAGAGGCTTCAAGAATGACTAAAATAGTAACCATACCAAGAAGAAGCTCTAGAGGAGTTACAGAAGTTACATCCTCTATTCTTACAAGCGTTAGATAATCATAATTTAAGATAATATAACCCATCCCTACTGCACTTAATATAATAAATAATATATCAAAAAAATTAACCCTATTCCAATTTGCTTTTCCTGGATAAATTATAAAAGTTAAAATTAAAATAAGTAACATAAATATAGAGGATACTCTTAGAAAGCCAAGTACTGGACCAATTACTATTATGTGTAAAGCAAAAATGCTCGTTATTAGAGCAATAATTTCTATAAAAAATTTTGTTTTACCTTCTAAGCGCCTTTCAGGCATAGGCTCACCATAAAAAATTCTAATTAGTTTTTTACTTCAATATACCGATTTCTCTAAAGTACTTCGCAGCTCCTGGGTGCAAAGGTGGCTGTCCAGGTTTTCCATATCCCGAAAGGAAATCTTCCGGCTTTAAAATACCGAATTCTGCATTAACACTTGCTATCTCATCTTTGTACTTAACTATTAACTTCGTGAGAGTATATGCTACGTTTTCAGGCATATCTTTAGGCACGAGATAGACCGTTATATCGTTGATAACTATTGTTTCCTTTTTTATGCTCTTATAAAGACCTGGTTTAACTGTTTCGATAATCACTGGATATTTTGAAGCAATTTTTTGTATTGCAGATTCTGTCGGTTCCAAGAAAACGAATTCTTTCTGTGCTTCCAGCTCAACAAGTGCTGGACTTTGACCAAATGTAGCTGGAACGTATGCAATAACATCCGCCTGATCTTTCGCAAGAAGACCTACTGCATCCTCATACCTATTCACGACAATTATACTCCCTCCCCATCTCTTAATATCCTCATGGGTTATTCCATGCGCCTCCAAAATAACGTCAGTCATGTATCTCGCGACAAATCCTGGTGGATAGGTAACATATCGTATAGGTTTACCTTTTATATCTTCAACACTACTCCATCCCTTATCTACGGTTGTTATTAAGACGTAGGCAGCCCTTGTCGTATAAAGCAAAACAGATACATTTTTTACTGGCTTTTGGAAATAATCTCCAGCTATAATCTTACCCTCAGTCGCTGCAGGAAGTAAACAGATAAAACTAAAAGCGATGTCGGTCTTTTTATCTTCTACAAGGACAATGTTGGAAATTGCCGAACCTGTTTCGACTGTTACACTACTTCCAGGGATTTCTCTACTCACTATTCCTGCAATTGCTGATGCTTGGGCGTACCAAGTTGTTCCTGTAGGTCCACTTTTAATTCGAATTGTTATAGGTTCCAATTTCAACTCTTCAGGTGTTTTAGGTGTAGGTTTTTTTTCTTCCTCTTGAGTTGTTATACAGCCGCCAATCAGAAGACCCAATACTATAACCCATAATAACACTAACCTTGAATTCATATTTATTCACCTTAATAATGACTAAATAGTTCAGAATTTAAATCTTTCTCACTTTAAACAATAAAAAATTTGAAATACTGTTACAGCGAGAATATAACATGTTCATCAAAGGATGTGACGTATACGAATACCAGCTCCTACTAAAACATATCCTGAACAGCGGAGTGAATTACGCGCCAAACCAAGAAATCGTCTATCGTGATTTATATAGATACACATACAGAGACCTCTACGAAAGAGTCTGCAAGCTTGCAAATGCGCTTGAAGAGCTTGGAGTTAAAAATGGAACCCGGATAGGAGTAATGGAGTGGGATTCGCATCGCTATCTTGAATGTTACTTTGCTATACCGATGCTTGGAGCAGTACTCCATACGATAAACGTTCGCCTGAGTGCTGAAACTGTGGCCTATACAATAAACCATGCCGAAGATGAAATAATCTTGGTAAATACAGATTTTTTACCACTTTTAGATTTGATCAGAAAAAGACTTAGTGTAAAGAGATTTATACTTATTAAAGATTCAGAAAAGAGCCTAGAGACAGATTTAACAGAACTGGAATACGAAGAGATGCTAAGAAACTCAAAAAGTAACTATGATTTTCCAGAATTTGATGAAAATACAGTTGCAACACTTTTCTACACTACAGGAACAACTGGAGATCCAAAAGGTGTCTGGTTCACGCACCGCCAGCTCGTCTTGCATACACTTGCAGCTGCGGTTTGGGTTACAGGATGGAGATCGAATGTAAGACTAAAAGAAGAAAAAGAAGTTTATATGCCTCTAACTCCGATGTTCCACGTTCATGCGTGGGGTTACCCATATGTTGCCACACTATTGGGATTAAAACAGGTTTATCCCGGGAGATATGAACCAAAAAAGATCGTAGAACTAATTTTAAAAGAAAAAGTTACATTCTCCCATTGTGTTCCAACAATTCTCCAAATGATAATTGAAAATCTCCCTGCTGGAATTATACTTGATAAATGGAAGGTTATAGTAGGTGGATCAAAGTTACCTGAAGGTCTTGCAATTAAAGCCAAAGAAAGAGGAATTAAAGTCACTTCAGGCTATGGTATGAGTGAGACATGCCCAAAACTTCTCAGTGCTGCATTTAAACCACATTTGACTGACCTGAGTGATGATGAGAAACTAAAATACTGCCTGAAAACCGGCATTCCTAATCCACTTGTTTACGTCCGTGTTGTCAACGAGAACTTCACTGACGTTAAGAAAAATGGTAAGGAAATGGGAGAGATCATAGTAAGAGCTCCGTGGCTCACACAAGGATATTTAAAAGATGAGATAAAAACAAAAGAGCTATGGGCTGGTGGATGGCTGCACACTGGTGACATTGCAGTTGTGGATGAAGAAGGATATGTAACCATAGTTGATAGGTTAAAAGATGTGATAAAAAGCGGAGGAGAATGGATTTCCTCGCTTGCTCTTGAAAATCTCCTAAGCATGCATCCAAAAGTAAAAGAAGTCGCTGTGATTGGTAAACCACATGAAAAATGGGGAGAGAGGCCAGTAGCGATAATCGTTCCGATTGAGAACGAAAAACCGAGCGAAGAAGAATTACGTAGTTTCCTAATGAAGTTAGTCGAAGAAGGTAGAATAACGAAATGGGCAATTCCCGACGATTTTGTAATAGTAGATCAAATTCCGAAGACAAGTGTTGGCAAAATCGATAAAAAAATGCTCAGAAAAATGTTTTCTAAACAATTTTATTCAAAAGTTGTTAACAAAAAAAGCTACGATACAAGCTAAAATAGCACCATAGTTGGACGGAGTATTCTTTTTATTAAACTTTAAAATTTTATAATTAAAATTTGTATATAAATTCTTATATATTATTTCTAAGCATCTTAGATTTCTATTTTTTCCAACCCTTTCTCTAACCCTAAGATCTCTCAAAAAAGTCATAAGAGATGCTCCACGATCTAAAGAAAAAGATATGACATCTGATTATATTCGCTAAATAAATTTTAAGCTAGTAGAATCCTTTTAAATTTTTGACTTTAAGAACTAGAACTATATCTATCCAGGAAGGAATCCGTATGCTATGAATCCCAGATTAGCCTCATACAAAAATAAGTACCGAAAAATTATCACTCATCCCCAAGCAAATCCCCCAAAACTCAACAAAAAACCTTTTAAAAGCCTTAAATCAAAATCGAAGCCAAAATAGCAAGTCGCAAGCGATAAAATTTTCCTTTATTATTGCAAAAACTTATTTTTTATACTTCCTCCTTTCGCAAATCTGGGCTTTTCTATTTTTATTCTTAAGCTCTACCCTGATGAAATTTCTTCGATTTTAAAAAAAGCTTTTTAAATTCAATAAAATTTAAAAAGAATGCGAAGAAAAAAGTCGCATACCTTTATAAATGAGTTGCAACTTTTGAGGTTTGCGATGCTATATAAATGGAAGAAGGCATTAGAAAGCTTTAAATTGAGAAAGAAGTAAAAATTCATAAGGGTTCAAATCAGACCAAGATGGGATTGAAAGCATAAAAAATACAAAGAAATCAGAAGAATAGTATATAGGTTCAAATCAGACCAAGATGGGATTGAAAGCTTCGAAAGTTCACATCTAATGGTTTGCGGTGCTTTGTTCAAATCAGACCAAGATGGGATTGAAAGAGAACTTTATGTCTATTTAGTTTCAGAGAACCAAAAAGTTCAAATCAGACCAAGATGGGATTGAAAGGATAAAGGATGGAACGTAGATCTTACCACGCTTATCGAGTTCAAATCAGACCAAGATGGGATTGAAAGTCTTCCAGTAGATCGATCTAATTCTACAAAGATTAAGGTTCAAATCAGACCAAGATGGGATTGAAAGACTACCTTAAGGGCTTGCTCGGCGTAGACCAATACAAAGTTCAAATCAGACCAAGATGGGATTGAAAGCACAGGAGCTTACTCTCAAATTGCGTTGCGATCACGTGTTCAAATCAGACCAAGATGGGATTGAAAGCATGCAAAGTTTTCAGAAGAAAAGCATTTGAAATCGGTGTTCAAATCAGACCAAGATGGGATTGAAAGATAGACTTTGCGTAGGTGTAGACGGAGTTCAGCAGATCGTTCAACCACCAAGAGCTTTCTCAATCCTACTGACGATCTCTTCAAACGCCTTCGCAGTCTTGGAGCTAAAGTCAACAACGAAAGGCATTCCGCTGTCTGCTTCCTTCGCTATTTTCGGATCCATTGGTATTTCACCAAGCAATGGAATTCCGAAGCTTTTAGCAATTCTTTTACCCGCTCCACCATTAAAAACTTCAATCCGTTCTCCGCATTTCGGACAGCTCAGATAGCTCATGTTCTCAACTATTCCAATAATCCGCATCTTTAGAAGCTCTGCAAACTTCACGGATTTCTTAACGACTTGCTCTGAAACTTCTGATGGAATTGTCACTATTATGACTCCATCCATGTCAGGCAAAAGCTGTGCAATGCTCAATGGCTCATCTCCGGTGCCCGGTGGTAGATCGATCAGCAGATAATCCAGTTCTCCCCAGTCAACTTCGCCAAGTAGCTGTCTTATTGCGGACATCTTTAGCGGACCTCTCCAGACAACTGGCGCCTCATCTGCGGGTAGCAAAAAGTCCATCGAAACGACCTTGATGTTCATCGGTCCAAGAACTGGAAGGATCTCACCTTTTTCAGAAACCTGAAGTCTTCTTCCTTTAAGCCCGAGCATCTTCGGCACACTTGGTCCATGAACATCCGCATCAAGTATTCCGACTGAGTAGCCTTTCATTGCAAAAGCCATTGCAAGGTTAACAGTTACCGTGCTTTTTCCAACACCGCCCTTGCCACTTATCACCGCAATTTTATGCTTAATTTTGCCCATCCGCTCCTTTATCCTTTTATCCTGTTCTTCCATGAGCTTTCTTCTGTCTTCCATGTTATCCTTCCTTCTCTCTCAGTTCTTTAATCCTTCTCTCCAAGTCCTTAAGCTCTTCTTCAATGCTCTCCTTCTGGGCTTCAAGTTCCTTTTTGTATTCCTCCAATGCGGAAACTTCTTCTTTTGTTAAAGCGCTTAAATTCCGAAAATGCCTTCTGATTGAATACCTGCAGAAGCATTTGCCATAATACCATCCTGGTCTCTCCCAAGGGGGAAGATGGCTAAAAGGTCCAAATCCCGGCCATTTTTTGATCCATCTTCGGGGCATAACACCACCTCCTAATTTTGTGCTTATGCACAAATTTTTGGCAAGGTATATAAGCTTTACTTGAGGCATTATTCGTGTGGCAAAGAAGGCATCGATGTGGAAAGCGTGGTAGATGCCCAAAGCCCGTGATGCTCGACTCGTTTCCAACAATTCAGGACTTCATACCCGCTCCGCTGGTGAATTCAGAACCAGTTTTTCTTGATCTTGCAGAATTTGAAGTTCTAAGACTGATCGAACTAGAAGATCTTTCTCAGGAAGAGGCTGGAAAAAGAATGGGCGTCTCGAGAGGTACAGTATGGAGACTGCTCAAGAGCGGTAGAAAAAAGCTCGTAAAGGCGTTGGTTGAGGGAAGACCCATAAAAATTGTCCACTGGAGCTTGGAGAATTCAGAAGAAAAATCTTGAGACTCTAACATTTCTAGAAATACCAGTTATATGTTTCAAATTGACTTCGAAAAAGGTTATATAATTAGACTAAAAAACTTTTCGCCATTTTGGGTAAAGATATTAACTTTTGAAACCGTTATATACTCTGCTACCTAATCGGTGTATGGATAAAGTGGTAATAAAGGCTCCAGCGCATCTGCATACGGGAAATTTTGACCTAAATGGAGAACTTGGGAGGTTATACGGTACAGTGGGTTTTGCAGTAGATATACCGATAGAAGTTACAGTAGAGAAGAGTGAGGATGTGCAAGCGAATGAAAAGTGGGCAAAGAAGTATGCAAAAATTTTTGCAGAGAGGTTTGATATAGGTGGAGTTAAGGTTGAAGTTAAAAGTAAAATAAAACCACTTGTCGGGCTTGGGTATGTAACAACCGTAGCTTTGGCAATAGGAAAAGCAATTTCAGAACTTTACAAATTGAACTTAAGCGTAGAAGAAATAGCTTTAGCTGTAAAAAGAGGTTTAATTACTGCAATGGGAGTTTATGCTTTCAAGAATGGCGGGTTTATTGTAGAAGGAGGATTTAGGGTTGGATTAAGAGAGAAAATGGTCCCTCCACTGATATTCCACGGCGATGTTCCCGAAAACTGGTTCTTTGTAATTGCAATCCCTGAAAGTTCTAGTGGAAAAATAGTTGAGATGAGGGAGAAGTTAGAAGATGAGATCCTTTTCAATCTGCCGAAGATGCCAGCTGAAATGGCTAGCGAACTTTCAAGGTTGGTTTTAGTTAAAATGATTCCTGCATTTATTGAAAAAGATCTAAAAACTTTTGGAGAGTCGCTTACAGCTTTCAACGCAAGACTTGGAGAGTTCTGGAGTATTTATCAGAAAAATAGAAAATACTGCGATGAAGTCGTTGAGGGCTGTATCGATATCATGCTCAAGAGATCTTCATGTGCATGTCAGTCTTCCTGGGGGCCGACAGTTTACTCGATAGTCGAGGGTAGAGAGAAAGCTAGAGAGTTATCAACAGATTTAAAAAGCTTTTTAGAGAAAAGTGGCGGTGGAGACGTTTTTTGTGTCAGTGCTAACAACAGGGGTGCCGAAGTTTTTAAATTTGGAGATAGGTGATACATATGGTCAAAGCCGCTGGAATCGATGCGGGAACTAAAAGCATGGATATATATGGTTTTGATGATGAAAGCGGTGATGTTTTGATCGATGAAGCAATTCCGCGAGATCTGGTAACTGAGAAGCCTGAAATTGTTGTAGAAAAAATTAAAAGTGTAGAGAGTAAATTTGGCAAATTCGATGCAATAGCAATTTCAAGCGGTTATGGTGTACCGTTGAAGAGGGCCAAAGATGCAATCGATGAAGAGATAAGACTTGCAACTTTTGTAACCGATGCGGATGTTAAAAGAAGACTGAGGATTATTGGTTTAAGGGAACTTATGTTTTTGTTCAGAAAAAGCGATCTAAATGCCTGGTTTACACCTGGTGTTGTACATCTAAAAACTGTTCCGAGCTATAGGAAAGCAAACAAAATAGACATGGGGACTTCAGACAAAATCTATAGCACGGTTCTAGCTATTAAAGACCAAGCGGAAAGAATGGGAATAAAGTACTCTGAAACATCCTTTATACTTGTCGAAGTTGGTTTTGCTTACACCTCTGCAATAGCCGTTGAGGGTGGCAAGATCGTAGATGGTGTTGCAGGAACGGCTGGTTTTCCTTCTTATTTAAGCATGGGTTTTATGGATTCGGAACTAGCTTACGCTTTGATAAATAGAGTTGATGATTTTTCCAAGTCTTTACTTTTCTCCGGCGGTGCAGCAGATTATGCTGGAATCAACCCATACCAGCTAAGTATAGAAGATTTTGTAGAATTGGCTTATAAAAATGATCGTGTTGCGGAAGCTTACAAGATGATGATGGAAGGTATAATTAAAGATGTTGCCGCTCTAATGCCAACAGTCTCGCCTAGAGAGATAATTTTGAGCGGAAGGTTTAGTAGAGTGCAGAAATTCTTTAGAGATGCTAAAAAAGAACTTGAACACTTTCTTTCCAAGTTCAACTTTGAAATCGATGTTGTAAAGCTAAATAGCCGAGCTAAGGTTGCAAAAGAGGCCGCAGAAGGTGCAGCAATACTTGCAAACGGAATTGCTAATGGCCGATACAGCGAAATTTTAGATGTTATGAAGCTGAAAGATAGTGGAGGCAGGCTTTTCGATAACGTTTTGCTACCGGATGCGATAAAAAGCAAGATTCTAGATTGGTGATAGCATGGAGCTGAGACAAATAGGTGTAATAGGATCCCCATACAAAACAAAAGAGGATGCGCCGCATCAAGGTAGGTTTTCCAAAGATGTTTGCGAGATAGTTATTTTTGATGAATTTTCTGAAGGTTTGAAAGATATCGAGAGTTTTACACATCTCATAGTACTTTACTGGCTTCATGAAGCCAGAAGAGATACTTTACTAGCAAAACCCCCACATGATGACAGAATACGTGGTGTTTTTGCAACCAGATCCCCCAACAGACCAAATCCGATCGGCTTTGCAGTTGTAAAACTCTTAGAAAGGAAAGGAAACGTTTTAAGAGTAACAGGATTGGATGCGATAGATGGAACTCCTTTAATAGACATAAAACCGTACTCTTCCGCAATAGACTGCGTAGAAGATGCAAAAGATGCACCTTCCGAGAAAAACGTGAAAAATACTTATAGAGTACCCTAACGAAAGAAATAAAAGTTGAGCATACGTCAATTAATCAGGCCACGGTAGCTCAGCAGGGAGAGCGCTTGCTTGGTAAGCAAGCGGTCGCGGGTTCAAATCCCGCCCGTGGCTCTTCAGATTTTGAAATAAGGATGAATGCTGGCTGAACTTGGTCTTTAACGGTTTTAACGAGCTGATCGATGAAAAACGAGATATTTGAGACGTTTTGTTTTAGCCTAGCTTGATCTCGATAAGGAGCCCTCCTTCTTTAAAGATTTTAGAGTAGAGAACGTGGACTTAGAAGTCAAACAGCAGACCAATGCCATCTATCGAGGGATAATCGCATTAATTGTGCTGAAGGGAGCCATGGACTTCATAACTGGTCAGCCACCTCAGTTTGATCCTAATAGGGTTCAGGATGATCACATATTTCCGAAGAAACACTTCAAAGAAGACATGATTTTAAACAGAACTTTAATAACTTCAAACCAGTCAAAAATAGATAAAAAACCTTCAGAATTCTTTGGAGATAGATTAAAGGATTTCGGCAGAAAAAAGCTCGTCGAAATTCTGAGAAGTCATCTTATTCCCGAAGAAGCTCTTAATTATTTGCTTAAAGACGATCTTAAGAATTTCCTTGAATGCAGAAAGAAAGCTATATTAGAGGAAATTAGACTAAGAATAGGGAAATGATGCGAACCCTTGATGATATAATAAGGCTAATTGAGGAGCACAAGGAAGAGATCAGGAAGAAGTTTAGGGTAAAGGAGATTGGAGTTTTTGGTTCATACGTAAGGGGAGAAATGAAAGAAACAAGCGATGTAGATGTTTTGGTAGAATTCGAGGAAAATGCAAAAGTTTCTCTTATAGATTTCTTAAAGCTTGAGAACTATCTTTCAGAGATCCTTGGTGTTAGGGTAGATCTCGTTGAAAAAGGAGCTTTAAAGCCAAATATAGGTAAAAGGGTTCTGAAGGAAACTGTGTTTGTATGAAAAGAACCGTGATTGATTACCTCGTAGACATTGAAAACGGATGTTCATATCTTATGAAAAGAGCTCAAGAGATAACCTTGAAGACTTTATGGAAGACGAAGACTTAAAAAGGGCTTTTGTTAGAAGCTAAGGAAACTGAGATTGGAGAGATACCAAAGGATTGGGAATTAAAAAGAATTGGCGAGGTAGGGGAAATAGGTGGTGTAACAACCCTTCTACAAAAGTAAAAGATTTTTGGGATGGAAATATTCCTTGGATAACCCCAAAAGACTTATCCAATTGGGAGTATAGATTCATTGAGCGTGGTCAAAGAAATATCATAGAAAAGGCTGTTAAAGAAAATTCTTTGAGGATTTATCCTGCAGGGACGGTTCTGTTGACATCAAGAGCACCAATTGGATATTTAGCTATTGCAAAAAACCAGTAACTTTCTCAGACACTTTGCATCTCCACTAATATCGGGAAATGCAAGAAAGTATGTCGAAAAATTCAATCCCGACACTACTGATCTGATTGTTGACTATGGTTTCTACATATCGGTTATTAAAAAGGGGTGAAGAAATGCCTTTGAACTCTTTAAGTGAAGGAGAAAAGTTGCTTTAGCTATCACCCCAAGATTTGCGGTTGCCAAGGCTATTTCTGGAAAAATTTCGACGATAATCATGAGTGAGCCGACAACCCATCTTGAAGAAGAGAGAATTAAGGAGCTTTTAGAAATATTAGAGAGCTTCTTCCGGGGAAGGTGGCTCGATACTGCAGATGATCATCATAACTCACCACAGAGAACTTGAAGAAGTTGTAGAAATTATAACGAAGTTGAGAAAGTTGAGGGTGTATCGGGAATCAACTTCCTAATCCTGACTTAGAAAGTTTGAAAAAGATAAAGATTTGACTATTTAAGAATTAATTTAGCTTTGACGCTACAGGATATACCCTCTCCCGCCACTCGCAACGATCTTCTCTTTGCTTCTGAAAACATCGTAAATGTCTTCATGCCTGTAGACCACTTTTTCAATGAATTCGCTCACAGTATAAAATTCCATGATGATCTTAGTTCCCACTAAAACCTTTGGAGATTGATTTCTGACTTCTTCGAACCATTCGAAGCCTTTTGGCTTCCTACCTATGATCCTATGCAAACTCCAGCTTGTTACATGCCATAAAGTTCCAAACTCATAAAGCTCTCTTAAGAGGATTGACTTCTGGAGATATGATTCAGGAGATCCGGCTTGAGCTCGTCTATACTGTTCTTCCCTTTGAATTCACCAAATATGACAACGTTATTGAGTCTGATAACACTCCTCATGACTTGGAGAGCATTTCACTTCAATCTCCATAGGATTAACGAAGTATCCGTTGGAGTATTGTTAGTAGTAATAAGTTATATACTCCAAAATTTGTAGTTAAAAATATGAACTACATAACAGTGTCGGCGAAAGTCAAAAGAGAGCTCTTGGAAAAAGCCAGAAAACTCGGAATAAACGTAAGCGAAACGATAAGAAGAGCTCTGGAAGAAGAAATCAAAAAGAGAGAGATAGAGTGGGCAAAGAAAAAAATTGAGGAAATTTCATCGAAATCAAGTCTAGAAAAGCCTTCGGAAGAGCTCATCAGGGAATTCAGGGATAAAAGATGATAGTGCTTGACGCGAGCGCCGCTGTAAAGTGGTTTTTGAGAGAGAAGGAAAGCGAGGAGATGAAGCTATTGCTGGAGAAGATAATTTCCAAAGAATTCGAAGTGCACGTTCCAGAGCTTTTGTTTTTGGAAGTTGCAAACATCTTAAGATATGCCAAGCTGAGCGAAGAAGATGTCATTGAAGGCATAAAAGCTTTGATGATACTTGATTTCTCAGTTCATGGCTTTAAAGAGCTTTTTGAAGACGCTGTTGAGATTGCCTTTGAGAAAGGGCTAACGATTTACGATTCTGTCTATTTAGCATTATCCATGAAGCTTGGAGCAGTGCTTGTAACTTATGATAGCATTCTTCTAAAATTTGGAGGAAAGAAAGCGTCGGATTTGATTCGACTGTGATTTTCTCTCTAAGAAATTGGACTTTTAGACTTTTGCTACGTTATCAATCCCCTTGGAATAAGATTCCTCCGCGAAGATCTGGATTAAGTCAGGATAATAGGATTTCAAACTCAGAACTGCGTAGTAAGTGTTTACAACCGCCCAACCAGATCTGCCAAGGAGTGTTATGTATGCTCTTTTTTCACCCATAACACTATAAGCTCAATTTTAAAACTTAAATTTTTGTTCAGGTGTTCTGGGATATACAGCTTAGCGTTTCTTTCAGTTCAGAAACAAAAGCACTCCAATCTTTGCTCGAGAAACACTCAAAGGTTTTGAGTGTTATTGCAAAAGCGTTTACAGAAGTTGGAATGTTTGAGGAAGCCTTAAAGTTAGCAAAAAGGCATATATGATAAATCAAATTGTTCATTGGCTTTATTTGAGGTTTCAATAGGGCTTATTAAAGCTGAAAATATTCTTGATGAAGCCTTAGAAATCGCAAGAAGTATAACTGAGTAATACTGGCGTTCATGGGCTCTAATAAAGCTTGCTGAAACTTATAGAAGCTGAAAGAAAAAAAGAATTTTTAAAGCTTGTGCCTTGGCGGATAGGAAACTATTTTCGGGTCTTCTTTCTCTTCTTTTTCTTCGGTCCCTCTAAAAATTCCAACACCTTTTCCATATACTCCGCCACAACATTGCCTTTTCTGTCATACACCAAAATAAAACAACCTGATGGAACTTTCGGTTTCAATTTATTCAACACCGACTCGACATCCTCCATTTTCACTTCAAACAATTTCACGCCTGCATCATCCAAAGGTTCCCATGTATCAACCATAACAACACTGCAATCCAATTCTTTCGGTAATAGATGCTCAAAAATCATTTTCTCATCCTCCTCTTTTCTTTTTTCTCTTTCATTTCTCTTTTAAATTCATCAACCCTTTTCAAATCATCCTTATAAGCTCTCAAGCTCAACTTGTTTATTTCTTTTTGATTTTCAACCAACTCTTTAATCTCATCATATTTTTTCAATTTTTTCAAATCATTCAACAACATAAAAAATCCGTTTTCATCCCTGTATACCTTCGCACCTAAAAACAAACCAACACTTGCCAATGTATCTGACATCGAAACATATACTTTCTCCTCATCCGTTTTCAACTCCTCTGCTTCCGCAAATCTTTCCATTACCCTCAACCATTCCATCATATACTTCGCATAATCAACCATATTTAACCACCTCACACCCCATAACTCTCCACCCCACAATAGAATGTTGTATAACTTATACTTAAATTTTTATATCAATTGAACTAAAAATTAAAATGTGATGTCTCCACTCAAAGCCGAAGAGCTTTTCATTAACATTTCATCTTCAAAAATTTAGCTTCACAACCCCTTATTCCCTTAAGCAAATCTCTTCGCTCACAACAAATAACTCTCCGTTAATCAAGCAAATAATTCTGTTCTTAGGAATCGGAACCCATCTTTCGTTGGTGAGTTTCTGAGTTGAAATCAAAATCGCTCCACCGTAGTCTTTTTCCCTTCTTAGCATGAACATGTTTCGGTGGTTGCAGAAGGCAAACAGAGCATTGCCATCGGTTAGTAAATAGTTTAGGGTTCCATTGTAGCTTTCAAGTAATTTCTTGGTTGCCAACTTAACCGCTGGATAAATTCCCCTGAATCTACCTCTTCTCAGATATTCAACAATTTTGTCGATCATGAAAGAGAAAGCCATCGCGGAGTCAGTATTACTTTCAACTTTGCTCTGGTAGTTTATCGGCAGATCGCCGTTGTGGGCGAATAGCCATTCTCTGTTGAGAAATCCCAAACGAAAAGGGTGGCAGTTTTTCTCACAGACTTCACCTCTTGTTGCAAGTCTCAAGTGCGCCAATATCACATTGCTTCTCGCATTTTCTACTGCTTTTCTGAAAATCTCGCTTGAGTTCGGGTCTTCAGTAGATTTTTTGACCACCGCTTTGCCATCTTCATAGTATCCGATTCCCCACCCATGCCAGTAAAGGGTATGATACCTTGCAAACAATGGCAGGCTAAAAGTCCCCCTATCTTTACTGTTACAGCTTAAAGCGAAAAGCTCACACATAACCTAAACCCCCAGACAACCAAAAATTAGCTCATCCACATTTGAAACTTTCTCCATTACCCATAACCTTCAAATTTTCGAAATTCTCAACGAACCATTCTGCATTCTCAGTGTGCACGGGAATCAGCACTTCAGGATCGATCTCGTCGATGATCCATTTCAGATCCTCTTTCGACGCATGTCCAGAAGCATGATAGCCCTTAACAAACTCTGGCTTCAGTTTACCACCCTCGCTGACGATTTCAAAGCCAAAAATCTCGAAATCAAAGATTTTGAGCCAGTTTTGAAGCCTTAGAAAATCAAACTCCTGTTCCTCACTGTGGGCTTCGCTGGAAGAGTAAATGTAAATGCCCCCACTGGGCTTTATGTCGAGGAGATGCTTCATATCGTAGAAGGAAAAGCACAGGATATATCCCCCGGGATCTCTGTTTATCTCCAAAGGATCGACATAGACGTCTCCACAATTCTTCATCACAACTTCAGTTTCCCATTTGTCTCTCTTTTCTTTCAGCTCTTTATAGATCCAAACTCCTTCCATTCTGCAAATTCGATCCGTTAATTCCAGAGCATATAGCACGTAAGCGTCTTTGGCTGTGACCGCAAGATGTCTTCCTGTTTTATCCGCTATTTCTTTGAACATCTCAAGTCTTTCGATGTTCCTCGGGAGAAGTCGGCTATAACCAAACCCTTAGCACGTTCCACTGCTTTAAGACAGTTCTCGAAAACCTCCTTTTCCGTAACGTTGTAATCTTCCATTCCCGCTCTCGTGCCCTCTACGATGAGAACACTTGCATTTTTCGCCTCGCTCACAAACCTCCTTTTTTCACCTCCTTTTCTACCATGGAGCCTTATGTCGCCCGTGTATGCAATTGCAATGTTGCCGCAGAGGATGTAGTCCAGAGAACCGTAGACAGAATGATCGATCTCGAAAGCTCTGATCTCGAAGGAAAGGTCTTTTTCTTCGAGACAGCAGATCTTTTCCGTTTTAATTCCTTTCCCAGATTCTTGCCCAGGGCGTAAGCAAAGGAAGAAATGATCTTAAGTTAAACAAGAAATCAAGCTTTATTGGATCAACTTTTAAAAGCTATGAAATCGTAAAAGCTCTCACCACTCTTTTTAAAGCGTTTGCATCCCAAAATCTTTTTCGAATCTGCAGAGGGTTATCGGGGTATTTTAAAAATGCAAAAGACTTAAATTTGAAAGTACTACTGAGATACCATGATCGCAAATCATGAAGCAAAAGCGGCGGATGTTCTGGCCAAGATGATGGAAAAGCTGGCAGAAGATGGAGATGCAATACTGAAGGCTATGGATAAGCTAGTGTATCTCGAAAAGAGTGGAGTCCTCGATGAATTGCTTGAAGCTTCCAACTTGCTGCTTGCAATTAAAAAATTGCCTGAGGAATTCTTAGATAAGGATACGCAGGAGATCGCAGTAAAAAATATAGAACTTCTGCTTTCCTTGGCTGTATCGGTTGATGATGAGACTATAAAGTTCGTCGAAAAACTTGTTGATGCTTTCAAGAAATCAAAGGATTTCAAGCCTACAGGAATTACAGGAGCTTTAAAGGCTCTAAGAGATCCAGACGTACAAAAAGCTCTGGGTTTCTTGCTTGAATTTGCAAAAAATTTGGGGAACAAATTGTAGTTCTAAAAATTTATTCAAAGTAAACTGTAGCCGTCTTTGGAGCCTTTCCTTTCTTTATTAGATGGTAGTCTGCGTAGGTTAAAACGTTTGCCTCCTTTAAAACTTTTGCATCAACCACCTCTCCGATGAAAAGTGTGTGCGTTCCAACATCGCATTCCTTAACAACCTTCACTTCCATCACTGCCACTGCATGGTCTAAAACAAGGGGGACACCCGTTTTTCCAATCTCGTACCTCACACCATCGAATTTGTTTATTTCGGAGCTCTTCTTAAAACCAAACCTTCCAATGAACTGCATTGGAGTATCGAGCTCAAGAACGCTTACACCAAAAGATTTACTGCTTTTCACAAATTCGTGAGTAGTGTTTTGTTTGTTTAAACAAGCTGCTATCTGAACTGGTTCGCTTGTTACTTGAAAAACGGTGTTTGCTATCTGTCCTGCAAACTTTCCATCCTTAGCTGAGGTCACAATATATAATCCGTAGCTTATTTTATAAAAAGCTGCTATATCCACATGGACACCTCACAAATTCATCAAATCTTGAGCTACATAGTATGCTTTAGAATGCTTGCAGCTTGGGCATTCTTCTGGTGGCTCTTTTCCTATATGGACATACCCGCACTCCAAACATACCCATACAGTCTCTTTATCTCTTTTGAAGAAGGTTCCCTTCTCTATCTCTTCAAGCAATCTGAGGTACCTTCTTTCATGATGTTCCTCAGCCTTGGCGATAGCTCTAAGAGTTTTTGCTATCTCTTCGTAGCCCTCCTTTTCAGCTTCGTTTGCAAATTCTGGATACATCTTAGTGTTTTCGTAATTTTCTCCTTTTATAGCAGACTTGAGGTTTTCAATTGTATTTCCGAGTGTCAGCGGAGCTTCTGCCACAACTTCGACACTTTCAGTCTTTTTTAACATTTGAATAAATTTAAAAAGTTGAGTGGCATGTTCTCTCTCATTTTCAGCTGTTTCAAGGAAAACTTTCTGTAAGAAAACGTAACCCTCTTCCTTTGCAATCTTTGCATAAAATGTGTAACGGTTTCTGGCCATGCTTTCTCCAATGAACGCCTTAACAAGGTTTTCAAGAGTGCTCATTGTTGTTCACTCTGCCACAAACCATGGATGTTGCAGTACTCTCGAGCGTACACTTTTTCAGCTTTGACGCAAAATTCAGCTACCGGCTTATCTCCCGGCTTCAGATGCTTTCTATAAACAACTCCATCTGCTATAAGTTCAATCCACTCAATGTAGTGCTTCTCTTCCATCGGATGCATAACACTTCCAACCTTTACAACTATCTTATCTCCTGTCTTTTCTATCACTGGCAGATGCTTTTCTCTCCCTTCCTCAACTTTCTTAGCTTCAAACTTCTTCATTGGTTTTCCGCAGCATACAAGCTGACCTTTTCCGCTGTGCAAAACTTCAACTATATTTCCACAGATCTCACATTTATATATCTCCAAAACCTCCGTCACAAACTCACCTCACGAGAATTTTCTTTTTGAAAGTTCTCCATCAAGCAAAATTAAAGCTGCCTTATCTTCTGCAATTATCTTTAACTTTTCGAGTATCTCTAAAGCCGCAGCCTCTTCCTCAACCTGCTCCTTAATGAACCATTGAAGAAAATTCAGCGTGGCGTAATCTTTCTCAGCCATGGCAAGCTCAACAAGTTCATGGATCCTTCTTGTAACTTCAACTTCATGGTTGTAAA
This sequence comes from Archaeoglobales archaeon, assembly GCA_030055525.1. Classification (GTDB taxonomy): domain Archaea; phylum Halobacteriota; class Archaeoglobi; order Archaeoglobales; family Archaeoglobaceae; genus WYZ-LMO2. Next base: position 41,433 of record JASFYJ010000003.1, read on the forward strand.
CGTTCTTGAAAACTTCAAGTGGTGAACTCCATTCAGATTGCGGTTCTTTAATGCTGTAAAGCTTAACTCTGCCGCTTCTCTCGTTTACGAACTCAAAGATCTTCATCGCATGTCCTAACTCTTCCTGCCACTGAACCTTCATCCAGTTTGCGAAGCCTTTAAGATTTTTTGATTCGAAGAAGGCCGCCATTGAAAGATAAAGATAGGCAGAATAAATTTCGGCATTTATTTGCTTGTTTAACGCATCAACCATCCTTTCACTTATTGGAGCCATACCACCACCAAAATTTATTTTTAATTTTATAATTTCCTGAAGGCAAACCACCAATCGTAGCCTTCGATCTCTCCTTTCTTTATCTTTTCAAGTCTCTCCATAGCGTCTTTGACAGTTCTTGCAGGTGGAATTATCACCTTATCCCCTATAAGCTCGTTATTTGGCCAGTTTGCTGGCACTGCAACCTTCCTTGTATCGCTTATCTGCAAAGCTTTAACAGCTCTCAAAATCTCATCGACGTTCCTTCCTATCTCTTGCGGGTAATATAGAATAAGCCTAACAGTTCCGTTCGGATCCACTATGAACACAGCTCTGACCGTGTTAGTTCCCTTCGCTGAATGGATTAAACCGAGAAGCTTCGAAACCTCTCCAACGTCATCAGCTATTATCGGAAACTCTATGTTTACTCCCAGCTTTTCCTTTATCCATTCGACCCACTTTATATGACTGAAAGTCTGATCTATGCTCAAACCTATAAGCTCGCAATTTAGCTCCCTGAACTTTTCATACCTCTTCTGAAAAGCCACAAACTCCGTAGTGCATACGGGTGTAAAATCTGCTGGATGCGCAAACAGAACGAACCACTTGCCAGCATAGTAGTCTGGCAGTTTTAATTCCCCATGCGTTGTTTTAACAGCAACCTCTGGGAATTTTTCCCCCAACAATATCATACTATCACCAATTAGTTAAAAAACTTTTAAATTTATAACTTTTTCTTTCGATTTTCGAACCAAAGATATTAAAACTGCAAAAAAGAGTGTTCTCGTGGATGATAAAGATATTAGGATAATCGAGATACTGATGGAAAATGCCCGAGTTACAAAAACAAACATTGCAAAAGAACTAAATATAACGGAAGCAGCTGTCAGAAAAAGGATCTCAAATCTTGAAAGTAGAAGAATATTGCTGGGATACAAAGCGGCTGTGGACTACAAAGCTGTGGGACTTTCAGCTTCTCTGACAGGGATAGATGTTGAACCTGAAAACATATGGAAAGTTGTTATGACACTTAAAAATATGGAGCCGATAAAAGCTATGTGGCTTACCACCGGTGATCACACCCTAATATGTCAGGTAGTTGCGAGATCCATAGAAGAGTTATCAGCTGCCCATGAGCGTATAGCAGCGGTAGAAGGTGTAAAGAGGATATGTCCAGCGGTAATTTTGGACACCCTGAAGTAATGAAGGTCGTTAGAAAAAGGATCGCGGAATTCAAAAAGCTTGGAAATTGCGGTTTCGCTGATTTCGATTTTCGACCTTTTATAGATATGGAGCTTAGAAGTAATTTAAGGAGTGAACTAGCGTTTTGCATATCTACAGCAAATTCTTCAGCAATTGCAGGATTGAAATTCCAAAAAAGCCTAGAGGAGGGATTTCCAAAAGACTTAAAGACCTTAATGCAAGCTTCAGGAGTAAGGTTTTGGAACAGAAAAGCTGAATACGTCGAAAAAGCCTTAAAAGAATTCTACAAAATCGAAAAAGCGATCGAATTGGACAGCTTCGAGGCAAGGGAAAAGTTGCTTGAAATAAAAGGATTGGGGATGAAGGAAGCTAGCCATTATCTTAGAAACGTTGGTAGAGAGGATGTAGCGATAATAGACAGGCACGTTTTGAGGTGGCTTTTAAAGAGAGGTCAGTTTGTAAACAAAATCTCAAAAAAAGAGTACTTAAAAATGGAAAAAGAGCTCTCAAAGATTGCTGAAGGTATGAATTTAAGCCTAGCAGAGCTTGATTTGATCATATGGTTTGAGGCTACTAGAAAAATTTTAAAATAGGTTGGAAATTCCTACGCACTCTTTAAAAAATTTTAGATGCTGAAGATCATTTTTTGATTGTAGTTGCCAGATAAACGATAGCAGAAACTACCAATCCCGGAACAACTGGATAGATGTATGTTTTTGAAAAATAAAGCTGCCAGAGTATACAAGTAACTGTAGCAGCAATCATCGAAGAAATCGCTGCCTTCGAGTTGGGTTTTTTAGAGTACAAAGCTGCAACTATTGGGATCAAAAAGGCAGACGTTATTACTGAAAAACTGACGCCAACTATCTCTACTATAACTCCAAACGGTTTTACAGCTATAATCAATGGTGTTAAGGCAAAAAGAAGGACTGCCAACCTTGTAAGTCTAACCACATTTTTATCGGAAATTTTGTAAAAATTCTGTACGATGTCCCTAACAAGAGCTGTTGCTGAAACGTGGACTAGAGAATTTATAGTAGACATCGCAGCTGCTATAATTGCGGTTAGAAGTAAAGCGTTGACGCCCTCTGGAAACAGTTTCATTGTTATGAAGGGAACAACAAGGTCTGGGTTCTTTACGAAGTTGCTAACATCGCTATACTTTGGAATCACAAGCCACCCAAACGGGCCTATGCTGAAAACGCAGATAGCAAATATGCCTACAAGAAGTGGAGCCAAGATCATGCCATGTGCAATAACTCTGTCATTCTTAGCAGCTACAAACCTTATTATCAGTTGAGGACTTGCAAGCTGAGCAATGCTTATTGCGAAGGTTAGACTTAAAATGAAAGGTATAACCATTCCTGAAGCCATTATCGGCTGCGGAGCCAATTTTCCAAATTCGAAAAGTGCTTCTCCCTTCATTCCTCCAAAGATCTCTACATTTTTCAGATTTTCAATCGCCTCAAATCCACCAAGAGAAGTTATCAGCAGAACGAAAAGAAGAACGCCACCGAAGAAAACTATGAATCCCTGAATTAGATCTGTCATAACTACAGCTCTAAAGCCTCCGATGGCAGTATATATCGTTATAACAGCCGCTGTAATTAAAAGGGCAGTTATGTAATCAATACCCATCATAACTTCGAGCAGATTTCCAGCCCCTTTGTAGATCGAAACCATGTAGAGCTCGAAAAAGGTTACGATTATTAACGCTGTGACTATTTGAGCAAACTTTCCGAATTTTTTAGCAAAAAGTTCAGGGATTGTAACAATCCCTTCTTTTTCTGCTATCCTCCTAAGTGGTGGAGCGATTAGAAACCATGAGAGGATCGCAAAAAGGATGTGGAAAAAAGATAAGAAAGCGGACCACTGAAAGCCAGCAACAAAACCATATCCACCACCGCCAAGAAATGCGGCAGTGCTGAAATAGGTGGCAAAAAATGAAAAGCTAACCAAAATTGCTCCCAGCTGCCTGTTTGCAATGTAATAATCTAGAAAACCTTTAGTTCTCCTATACTCGTATATACCGATACCTACCATTAACAATAGGTAGACTACAAGAACTTCAACGATCATAACATCCTCCTTGCCGAGCGTAAAGCTGCAAAGAATCCTAAAAAGATTAGAGCTATCGAAGCCAGATATACAAACTCAACTATCACAAAATCACCTTACCAACCTTTTAGCTTTGCCTTCAAATCTTTCTAAACTACCCTTTGGAAATATCTCCAATTTCGGGCTGAAACCTAAAAACTCCTTTATATCTTTCGCAATCGCTGGTAAAACTCCGTTTTCTCCCTCGAATAATATCTTCACCTCGTCCTTTACATCTATCCTATAATGAACTACCCCGTGGTTTGCTAAAATGCTTTCTACATCTGCAGGGTAAAATTTTACTCCTTTGTGTATTATCAGGTCGTCGGTTCTACCCCTTATCCTTTTTACAGTCATATGTTCTATCCCGCATTCACACTTCTCTCTGCTTAAAACAGCTGAAATTTCTCCACTTCTGTATCTAACTAGAGGCATAGCTTCTCTGTTAAGTGAAGTGTAAACTATCTCTCCCTCTTCACCATCACTGACAACTTCACCACTTTCAGGATCTACGATCTCTACTATGTAGTTATCTTCCCACATGTGAAGCCCACATCTGTTGGGACATTCGAAGCCTACGGTTCCAACACCTCCCATCTCAGTTAATCCGGGTATATCGAACGCTTTGGCATCAAAAGTTTTTTCAATTTTCCTCCTCATCTCCTCACTCCAAGGTTCTGCACCAAGAAGCATCTTTTCAACTGGTAGCTCTGAGGGTTCGTAACCCATCTCTTCGGCAACTTCAGCTATTCTTAGTGGATAACTTGCAGTAGCGCACAAAACTGTAGTTCCAAAATCTACCATGAACTTCACTTGATTTCTTGTATTTCCAGCACCTATTGGGATTACAAAAGCATTTATTGCATCTGCTGCAAAGTGGAAACCAAAACCCCCGTTCCAGAGGCCGAAGGCTGGGGTTATCTGTATAACATCCTTACTTGTTATACCAGCTATTTGAAAAGCTCTTAAAAGCATCTCCTTCCACTGTTCAACATCTTTTCGTGTATAAGGCACAATAACTGGCTGTCCTGTTGTTCCACCACTCATCTGGATTCTTACAATTTCTTCCTTGGCAACACAGCTCATCTTTAATGGATATGCTTCCCTGAGATGCTGTTTTGTAGTAAAAGGAATTTTTTGAAGATCCTCAACACTCTTTATGGTTTCTACATCTATATCGTTCTCTTTGAAGAGTCTTCTGTAGAATGCAGACCTCTCATAAACGTAGCGAAGCAAACCTCGAAGCCTCTTCGTTTTTATCTCCTCTATCTCTGAACGGCTGAGGTATATTCCACTGCTAAAGTTCATCGTAAAGATGCATACTCTCAGATATATAACTTTTTCCTCTCTACCGAGTCTAATCCCAGTATACGTGAACGAGCATTTAAAAATTAATCCGGTGAAAAAAATCTGATCAACTTCTGTCTCAAATTTACAACCTCTCCTATCACAATTATTGCAGGAGGTTCAATTTTCTCTTTTTTTGCCTTCTCTGCGATATTCAAAAGATCTCCCTCTAAAATTCTCTCTTCAGCGGAGAATCCCTTCTCTATTATCGCCACCGGTGTATTCGGATCTTTTCCAAATTTTATGAGGTTTTCACATATCTCTCTTAAATTCTCCACACCCATCAAAACAACGATCGTTGCATTCAACTTTGCCAAGGCTTCCCAATTCAATCTTCTCTTGGTTTCTCTTCCGGTAATAAAAACCACTGCGGGATCAAATTCTCTGTGGGTTAAAGGTATGCACGCACACTCTGGAACGGCGATAGCTGATGTAACTCCAGGAACTACTTCGAACTCTATCCCGTTATCAACCAAGTATTCGGCCTCTTCCCCTCCTCTTCCGAAGATGAAGGGATCACCGCCTTTCAATCTAACTACTATATCGTATTTTTTTGCCATCTCGACAAGAAGTTTGTTAATCTCTTCCTGCTTCATGCTGTGTTTTCCGCTCCTCTTTCCAACATTTATAATTTCTGCCCGTACGTTTTTCAGAATGTCTTCGACTTCCCCGATAAGCTCATCCCTTAATATTACATCCGCTTTTTGAATCAACTCGTAAGCTTTCAGTGTTAAAAGCTCTTTTTTTCCTGGACCAGCACCAACTAAGTAGACTTTCCCCATAGACACACCTTTATTCTTCTCGCAACTTCTTCAGCCTCTTTTATGGCTAGAGACTTACTAAGCTTTTCATCAACTCTCACGTATCTATCTCCAAAGATCTCACATATCAACCTCACGCTATCCCCTAAAACTTCAGCGTAAACTCCCGCTGCTATCGCACACCCTATCCCAAGCTCCCTGACTACAGCCCTTTCAACTTCAGCCTCTATCCAAGTTTTTTCATCGTTCATGAAATTGACAAGTTCTTCCTCGCCTTTCCTAGTGGCTACAGCTATTATACCCTGATTTGCCGCTGGAACCAAGATTTCTGGTGAAAAACGATGGTATCTGATATCAATTCCAAGTCTTTGAATTCCAGCTTCTGCAACAACTATCGCATCGTAAAAACCCTCTTTCAACTTTCTTATCCTCGTATCAAGATTTCCCCTTAAAATGCCAAATCTAAGATCTTTTTTAAGCCTCAAAAGTTGCGCTCTTCTACGCAAGCTTGAAGTACCTATCAAAGCTCCTTTTGGTAGCTCTTCAAATCTTCTTCCATCCCTTGAGATCAACACATCGCAGGGACTATCTCTTTCAAGCACAGCAGCTATCACCGTCCCTTCTACTCTCGCAGTTGGAACATCTTTATAGCTGTGAACTGCAACATCTATTTCTCCCTTAGCCAAAGCTTGATCGATAGCTCTTACAAAAGCTCCCCTTCCCTTGAATTCATGTAATGGTTTGTCCTTCATTATATCTCCTTCCGTCTTTATTATCTTCAGCTGCACATCGTAACCTTCAGCAACCAATCTATCCAAAACTTTCTTTGTTTGCGCCAAAGCTAACTTGCTACCTCTACTTCCAACTACTATCTTTTCCGACATCTTTAAATACCTCTATAGTTTTCTCCACATCTTCTTTGCTGTGGGCTAAGCTCAAAAAGCACGTCTCGTATTGAGATGGCGGAAGATATATACCTCGCTCCAAAACCCTCCAGAAGAATCTTAGATAAGCATTTTTATCCAATTTTAAGGCATCTAAGTAATTTTTAGGCTTCTCTCCAAAGAATATACAAAACATCGATACTATCCACGATACTCTCTCCTCTCCAAATATATCAACAAGGGCTTTGGCTATTTCCTCGCATTTGGCATTTAAATCTTTTAAACCCTTTTTTGCAAGGAAGTCTACGGTAACATAACCAGCAGTTAGGCTTAAAGGATTTCCACTGAATGTCCCAGCCTGATAAACATCTCCAGATGGAGCAACTCGCTCCATTATCTCTTTTCTCCCACCAAAGAGTCCTATTGGCAAACCTCCACCAGCTATCTTACCAAGGGTTGTTAAATCTGGTTTTACGTTGTAGTACTCCTGAGCTCCCCCCAAAGATACTCTGAATCCTGTAATAACTTCGTCAAATATTAGTAAGACATCATTTTCGGCAGTTACCTTTCTAACTTCCTTTAGGTAGTCCTTCTCAGGAAGTATTAAACCAGTGTTTCCAATAACAGGTTCCAGTATCATTGCTGCCACTTCTTCTCTGTTTTTTTCAATTAAATCGTTTAGAGTTTCAATATCATTAAACGGAACCTGTAAAGTGTTTTTCACAAAATCTCTTGGCACTCCAGCAGAGTTGGGTATGCCATGGGTTGTTGCACCGCTTCCAGCCTTAACCAAAACAGCGTCGTGCGCTCCGTGAAAGCTGCCTTCAACCTTTATTATCTTATCTCTTCCAGTAAAACCCCTTGCAACCCTTAAAGCGCTCATAGTCGCTTCACTGCCTGTATTTACGAACCTCAACATCTCTATTGACGGAAAAAGTTTTTTGATAAGTTTAGCGTACCTAACTTCCATTTCTATAGGAGTGCCATAAAGCCATCCATTCTCTAGTTGCTCTATTATGGCATTTCTTACAATTTCCGGAGCATGACCCAAGATCAGTGGTCCAAAAGCCAAACAGTAATCGATGTATTCATTACCATCTACATCGTAAATTTTAGAGCCCTTTGCTTTTTCGATGTATATTGGATGTGGTTTAAAAGCTCTAACGGGGCTGCTGACGCCTCCAGGCATCAATTTTAAAGCTTCCTCATAAAGCTCCTGCGACCTCTGAAACTTCATGAATATGTTTTAGGTTGTATGAATAGATCTATTTTACGGTAAAAACGATAGTTAATTAAACATCAAACCCAAAGTTTAACCAATGAGGTTCTACAAGATAATAATAAACGGTGTTGAATATAAAATTGGACTTAAAAAAATTGGAGAAGGTGTTTACAAGGTAAAAATCGGTGAAAGAGAAACAGAAGTTTTCGTAGAAGATGTCTTCGAGAAAAACGAAAAGGAAGATTTAAAAGGTGGAACTAAAGTCTTCTCGGAAATATCTGGAGTTGTAGTTAAGATTCTCGTTAAGGTTGGAGACTTCGTAAAGGCCGGGGAAACTATAGCTGTTGTGGAAGCCATGAAGATGGAGCACGAAGTAAAATCGCCAAAAAACGGAGTTATTTTAGAACTTAAAGTTCGAGAAGGGCAGAACATAGTAGTTGGAGACACAATAGCTGTAATTTTATGACCCTATACAGGTCCCTAGGCCTTACAGCTAGAAAAGCAGCAGAAATTGTTGCTGAAATTGTAGAAATGATAGATAAAAGGCTTCAAGATGATGAAATGCTAAAAAATTTATCAGAAAAATTTTCTGAAAACGATCTGATCTTTGCAGCATTTACTTTAGGCAGGATAGTTGGGATGAGTTTTGCAATAAAAGACCAAAATGGTGCAGAACTCATAATATCTGACTTCGGTAGATATTTGAAGATCCTGCGTTCAGAGGGGAAGGAGAAACTTAAAAAGATTATAGAGAATGAAATTCTAGATGAGGTGTACAGGGATATAGAGAGAGTTCGTGACGTAGTCTAAAAGCTTATATTCTTCAAGTTGAAGCTAATTCATGCTCAAACTGAACGATATTCCGGTCGAAGATACATACTGCGAAGCGTTTGATGGGATATATTCGAGATTTATAGTAACAGCAAAACATAAGTGGTTGCTAAAGAAGGCTGCTTACGGTGCAACTGCTCTACCATCTACAGTTTTTGGCGAAGCTGAAGGAGGAGTTGAAAAGTGGCTATCTCCGCATGAAACCCCAGACGGTAGAATAGGTGCCATCTGCCAGATTTGGGTTCAGAAGTCAAAGAAGTTTTACGATGTTTTGATGAGAGAGATGGGTAAAAGGATAAGACAAGGTATCTTAGTAGTACCAACAACACGGGTTTTCAATGCAACAGATAGCGAAACAAAATTCGATGCAGAGATAAACGTTGGAAGGTGTGGAGATGGCTACGAATGGGAAGAAGAGATGTGGGGAAGAAAAGTTATCAGAGTTCCGATAATGTTCGGAGAATTCATAATTGAAAGGTACATAGGCTATGCGAACGGCATAGCTGGAGGTAACGTATGGTTCTTCTGTGAAAGTGAAGAAGCTGCACTTGAAGCTGGAGAAGCTGCGGTTGAAGCTTTAAAGCAGATGGATGGTGTTATCACTTCATTTGACATCTGCTCTGCAGGAAGCAAGCCAGAGACAAAGTATCCAGAAATGGGCCCGTCAACCAACCACTACTACTGTCCAATACTTAAAAACAAGATCCCCGATTCAAAAGTTCCCGATGGTGTGAAATCAATTCCGGAGATAGTGATAAACGGTATCAACAGAGAAGTTGTAGAAAAAGCGATGTACATTTGTTTAGAGGTTGCAAGTAAGGTCGATGGAGTGGTGAAGCTCTCCGCCGGAAACTACGGTGGAAAGCTTGGTCAACACAAGATATACCTGAGAGACATAATCGAAAGATACTCAAAGTGAACCCTCAAGCTCAAGAAGGGCTTTTTTAATTTTTAACCCTTGGCTGTAACCTCCAAGCCCTCCCTTTGCTACGACTCTATGGCATGGTATTATTACTGGCAGAGGATTCTTTTTTAAAGCTACGCCTACAGCTCTCGGACTTGTCATCAGCTTTGCGGCAATTTCACCGTATGTTTTCGTACAGCCGTATGGAATTTTTTTAACCTCTTCAAGTACAGACCTGACAAAATCGCTAGCAAGTATTTCGTAGTCAACTTCAGGCTCAGATTTTTCTCCAGAAAAGTACTTTCTGACTTTTTCTGGTGCTTCGCAGCTGAAAACTCTTTCTTTTGAAAAAAACGATCTTACAGCTTTTGAGTTCCTGAGCTCTACGTTGAAGTAGTATTCCCTGAATTTTGTCGAGAAACTTCTAAACATCTTTACCTGCTATCTCTCTCAATCTCGTAACCCCATCTATCTCTTTTATAACTTCTGCTACAGATTTTGGTACAAAAATTTCCCAGTCTTCTCCTTCGATCATTTTCCTCCTTATTTCGGTTCCTTGATATTCGACTCTGTTGTACATCTTAGTATGCTCAACTCTGAAATTTGCCTCTCTGAAAAGTCTCGAAACAAGGGGGTTGTTTGTGTACACTACATCGAATTTTGGGACCATAGAGCACACGTGAGCGACCCATAAACTGTTTCGATATATATCTTCAAGAGGAATTATATAAACCTTCTTTTTTGTTCCTATTTCATCCAAAGCTCTGGATATCATAACTATTCTCTCTCCAGCCGTAAAAGGATTTTCTAGAGTATGACTCTCCTGAGCGCTTCCGATTCCTATTATCAACTCATCCACCTTCTCAAGTATGTGCTGTATAACGTAATGGTGCCCTAAGTGGTACGGCTGGAATCGGCCTATGAAGAAACCTCTCATCTTGGCCTCTTAACAACACGCACTATATCATCTTTTATCTTTTTGCCCGTCTTTCTCTCCCACTCATCTAAGGGGATTGCATATTTTTCCTGAATTTTATCTCTGTATATTTCTGGAATTACGTTGAACGTGCAGAAGGGTATTATTCTTCCATCCGGAGTTGCATAGTGTATTTCGCACTTCTCAACTCTCGCAATATCGTAGTTGTAGAGGTCTTGGAAGTGCATGAACCCTATAAAGAGCGATCTCATGTGGAATTCTCCCAAAGCTGAGTAGTCGTGCTTGATCAAAACATCTAGGAGAATTTTGTTGAAGTTAAATCCCTTTGGAGCCTTCTCCAGATCTATGAACCTTTTTAGATCTATGACATCCTTTAAAGCTCTTATCTTCTTCAACCTACTTTTAGATACGTTTTCAGCTTCTCTGGCCAGATAATCGAGCAATCCTTCAACATCGACAAATCTTGTTATTGGAATAAGCTTCCCATCTTCCTTGAAAACGTAGGTAGCCATACCACACGCGAAGTGCGTCGTCAAAGCATATTTAGGCTCTCCAGTTAGCGCTTCAACAAACCAAGAAATTGGAGCAACGCTTGGAACGGGATAAAAATCATCTCTGCTAATTTCTCCATTTGTTTGTTCCTCAATAGCTTTTATACAATCTGGTATTGTTATTCTGTATTTTTCTCGCTCTTTTTTAGGCATGCTTCCAACTAAACTTACAGGCTGAAAATTTACGCCTCTAACTATGTCTATGTTTTCTGCGGCAAATCTTATTATTGCTCCAAGTTGATGATCGTTGACCGTTTTGATTACAGTTGGAACAAGAACTATCCCCAAGCCAGCTTTTCGACAATTTTCGAGTATATTTGGGACTTCTTCGTGGTTCTTGGGATTTGTTGTTTCATCAAGACCATCAAAAGACAGGTAAACAGTGTTAACTCCGAATTCTCTTGCTTTCTTAACAAATTCGGGATCTCTTGCAAGCCTAATTCCGTTGGTGTTCAGTTGTATGTGGTCGTAGCCCTCCTCCTTTATCACCTTTATTATCTCTAGAATGTCCTCTCTGAGTGTCGGTTCGCCACCGGTAAGCTGAACAGCGTTACAGCCGACAGGTTTCTGGTTTCTTGCAATTCTTACCATCTCTCTTATCTGATCAATTGTTGGTTCATAAACGTAGCCTGCTCTTTTTGCATAGAAGAAACAGTACCAGCATGCAAGATCACAGCGGTTTGTTACAACTATGTTCAACAAGGCAGTCTGACTTTTGTGGTTGTTGCATAATCCGCAGCTAAAGGGGCAGGTGGTGTTGGTGGTTATGGGATTCTGAATTCTTCTACCATCTACAGCAAACCTTGAAGCTTTTTTAAACATCTCTGCATCTCCCCAATATAGTTCGACAAACTCGCCATGTTCGCTGCAGAATTTTCTGATCATCACTTTACCATCTTCTTCGTAAACCTCCGCATCCAAAATCCTGAGACATTCTGGGCAGAGGGATCTTGTTTTATAAGGTAACTCAACACCCTTTAAATTTGAAGCTGAATGCAACATTAAGATAAATTTCTGTTGAGGTATTTCAATGTTTCTCAATGTGCAAAGTAAAGAAGATCACTTTTAGAAATCTTAAAAAAACACTAGAAAGTTCGTCCAGCTTCAATCCAAAAATTTTAAAATAAACTTGAAAATTCGGGCAGAATATCATCTCTAAACTCATTGCCCACCAGTATTCTACATATTCGACTGGGGTAAATTCAGATAAAGTTATATACTAGCTAGCGTAGTAGAACTGTGAGGCTTAAAGTAACACTTAATAAGATCTCTCAACCCTCTTGTGTACCAATAAACTGCTCATACCATCTTGCATCTGCGATATACAGAGCTATAGAGAGATCAGACCCAAACCTCTCTCTTGAACTCCACAAGCCGAATACACCAAAATTTTTTACCTTCAGCAAACTTATGGTTCCAAACAGAAAATTTAGAATAGAAAAAGACAAGATGTTCTTGGAGGATGACAAAATTCACTTCTTCTTTTCTACGATGAAATCGGAACTGGCTGAAAAACTCGTCGAAGGGCTCTTTATGAATCCGGAAGTGAAGATAGGGGATTCAAAGTTTGTAGTTTCCGAAGTTGAAGTCCTAAAAGAAAGAGAAATAGGCAACAAAGCCGAATTTGTTACATTAAGCCCAATACATGTTTCAAAATTTAAAGATGGGAAAGTGGTTGACCTTTATCCGACAGAAAAAGAATTTTACGATGTGCTAGTATCAAACTTAATTGAAAAATATATTATTTTCTATAAAAAAACTCCAGAAAATACGGAAGTGAACATAGAAGTATATAAATTTAAACCGAAGAGGATCATGATCAAAGACACATGGCATCGCTGTGTTGAAATGGTTTTTAAAGCTGAAGGAAGTCCAGAATTGCTCGAGATCGGATACAAAGCGGGTTTTGGGGCGAAGAATTCGATGGGGTTTGGTATGGTGAAGGTTGTATGAACTTTATGTTCGGATTGGTAGAAAAAGCAGGAATTTGAAAACTATGGGTGGGAGAATGATTATAGAAATAAAAGCGTATAACGACCCATGGATGGACAATGGTCTCGAAAATTTTTATAGAACCTTAAAATCTTTCCAATCTTGCGAGTCAGAGATAGGAGCAGATTTTATTCGAATTGAGATAAGAGACTTAGGTAATTTTATAAACGAACTTTGGAAAACTTTAGAGCACAAAAAAAAGAATATGATTGTTATAGAAGTGGATGAAAAGACTAAAACCCAAAAAGAAGTCAAAAAAGACTATGTTATTATTCAAGAAGAGAGAAAGATTGGCGGAAAGGTTGCTTTCAAGGAGGAGATATATAAATCTGAGAAAGCCAGAGAGATTATAGATGAGATTTTTGGTTCGGAAGAAGGTGAAAATAGGTGTATATTATGTGAAAGACCCTTCAAAAAATCTGTTAAAAAGTTACAGCAGGCTAATTACCCATTTGTCACTAAAATCGCAAGTCTGAGCGGGATAAGAAGTTATAAAGATGGCTTTTCAATCTCTCTAAAAGAATATTACGACAATTTATGCCCATGGTGCTATTTTATTGGGATTTTTGAATGGACTGATGATGGCTTTATTTATAGAACTTTCCCTGGAGAAAAATCCTTAGTCTTCCTTCCGCAATTTGGAGACCTTAAGACTTTGCATATGTTCAAGGAAAAAATTTCAAATTCTGGAATTTTAGATTTTAAGGGAAGGTATTCCAATATAAAAGTAAGCGTCAAAGTTGAAGAATTTGAAAACACTCCCGGAGAATTTTCCACTCTTCTTTGCTTTTATGAAAAGTTTGTCGAAATAAGTCAGGAAGAGAACCTCATAAGTGAGTGGGTTGTTTTAGAAGTTCCATTTGGAGCTGTTAAAAACATAAAAACGGACTTTGTAAAAATTAGTTCGGGAATTCTTAACATAATAAGAAATCTAAAGGAATCTGGACGAGTTGAGAGGATTTACTCCGATATTATAAAGAAAATATTATTCTTTTCATCAAAGATAAATGGGGTAGAGTGGGAGATTACAAGAGAGATCCAAGAAGAAGTATCTTCAAGTTTTCTTACAGACGATTTTAGGTTATTTACAAGAACTTTAATGCCTAAAAAAGGAGGTTACGTCGTATTCTCGTCTGAAGTAAGAAAAAATTTGGAAGAATTAATATTTGAATGGAGGTGGAAAAATATGGGTGTTCCAAAAGAGAATTTGGATTCTATTAGGAGTGTGGGTAATATAGTTGCCAAAATTTCAAAAAACAACGCCTCTCTGCTTTATAAACTCGACAAAACAAGGACACTCAACGAGTTCTGGAGCGTTATGAGGGAAATCTCAAGAAAGTTGGTCGGATTAGAAGAGGAAGACCTTAAAATGGTTAAACCAACGGCGATTGACGAATTGATTCAGCTAACTAAAGAAATAACAGAAAAGGGGGAAAAAGATAGTTGGAAAGAAGTTAGAGATCTGATAGTGGTCTACGCCTCTATTTTCTACTCGATAGATAAGATGAGTAAAACTCAGCAGAAAGTAGTTCAACAAGGAGGTGAGTAGATGAAGTGTATTAGTGCGGTTTGGTTGTCCCGAACAGATCTGACAAATTTGAATTCTGGAGAGGGTGAGGCAAATTTTATAGACGTAAAGAAATACAAAAGGAATGGTGTCGAGTTTCCATACGTTTCGGGACAGGCAATGAGATACTACTTCAAAGAAGCCATTCGAAGAAACTTGGATAGAGAAGAATACATGTGTGTGCCAAATGAGAAAGGAGAGACCTGTGGGGACATATCAAAATGCGTTGGATGCGATTTATTCGGTTTCATGACCACAATAAAAAAGGGAACAATAATCCCGGGATATCCGAATGGTCATCCAGGTGGGGCTATCACGAGAGTTTCTCCAGTAAAGGTCTCCCCCGCCATTGGTCTACTGCCTTTTGATGAAAACTCTGTTGTGGACTTCCTAACGAGAAGGCACAGGTTTGAAGGAGGAAAGATGGAAGGAGACATAGTTAACGTTGAAATTGGAACTAATATATACAAATGTGGCTTTGCAATAGACTTCGCCCGTGTTGGCGGAGAGGAGAGAGTAGACGAAAAGACGAGAAGTGTAAAATTAGAGTATTATTTACAGCCAGAGATTAGGAAGAAGAGAGCATATAAAGTCATTGAATCCCTTAGGTTTCTTTCAGATTACTCAAAGCAAGCTAGGCTTTTGACAGATTTCACTCCCGACTTAATAATTATAGCGTTCCAGAATAAATATTCTCATCGAATTCAGAAGGCTCTTGACATATCAGGCAACTCTCTTGATGTAAACAGACTCGATGCAGTGTTGAAAGACGTTAAAAGTTATAGCGAAAAAATAATAGCTGGAATTCTGCCCAGAGTAGTAGAAAATGAAAAAGAAGTGAAGTCGAAGCTCACAGAATTGGGGATTGAAGTCAAAAGAACTGACGAGGCTATAGAAGATGCTTTAAAGTATTTAAAGGAATACAAGATTCAGTGAATCCCTATGTTCGGGCTAAAGTTCAGAGTTGAATGCCCATACTTTGCGTGTTTCCGACATCCAACATCTACTTCAATAATTTTAACATACTTAATACCTCCCTACACGACTATTCGGGGGTTGATTTCTAATGCTATGGGGTTGCCAAGAGATGACCTGAGAATCCAAGATTGGTTTAAAATTGGGATTAAACCTGTGAATTTAGTGCAAAAAAACAAAGAAATGGCAAAAATTCTTAAACTAAAGGGTTCTGATGAGATTTACCAGCGGAAGTTCTCATCATCTCCAATGTTCAGAGAATTCATCGTAAACCCAATTTACGAGATATACTTGATTGGCGATAAAGAAAAAATAATCAAAGTTTCAAATGCATTGGAGAATCCCATTAGACCATTATATCTCGGTATATCAGACGACTTAGTCGATTTGGAAGTCTTTGATTTGAAAGAAGTCACAGAATGTGAAACTCAAGAATTAGATTGCGTCGTGGAAGGTATATATGAAGGCTGTATAGTAGAAAAGGTACCATATAAATTTTTAATGCGTTCAAAGAGAATCGATTTAGAATACAAGACCGTTTCAATTCCATTAAAACCTTTAAAAGGTAAATTCAAGGCATTCTCATTCGAGGGGGAGTTAATTTGGGCAACCTGATCTCAGCAAATGTCGATGACTTCATCTCTTTTCTTAAAGATTTTGGCTTTGATATCTTGGATTATCAAAAGTTGGAATCGGGCGGTGAGGGATACACTATAATTTATGTTTCTAATTCTAATATTGGAGCGGAAGAGAAAGAAATACTTGGGACCTGTGGTTTTATAGAGGCAAGAAACGATTTGTGGTTTATAGAAGGTTTTAAAGTAGGAATAGACAAATTAAAACAATCTGAAGCCTTTTTAAATTATTTTAGAGAGAGAAAATGGAAAGATGTAATCGAATTCAGGCAGAGACTAGATGATATTTTTTATAAGTATAACAAAAAAACTTTGTTTCGAACTACACATAATACCCCAGCAATAGCCCTGAAGTGGAATAGAAAGTTAACTCTAAACGAATCGGAATTCAACGATTTTGTTATCGATCTGTGTAAAATCTTCATAGAAGGGTGCGAAGAAGAATTAGAAGGCGAAGTTTGGAAGAGATTGAGAGGACTTAGGAATACAGTAATTGCTCATGACTCTTCAAAGACAGAACAAATTAAACGAGCTAGAGAATATTTAAAAGAATTATCAGGAGAGGAATATCCCAGAAAATGGAATCAATTTTTATCCGCCCAATTCAGGTTAATTGACGATGTTTTAGAGAATTTAAAATCTAAAATTGAAGGATATGATAGTGGCGAAGTGTGAAGTTCGAGAGGAAGAAAAATATTTTCAGACACTTTTGGGCCATACAATCGATGCACTAAAGATTTTTAAAGCCTACTTAGAAAGAAAAAAGGATGTTATTGAACAATTTTGCGATAGATGGAAGCTTGATAAAGACTTATTTCTGAAAAATCTTTTTATGACAATATATTTGCACGACATAGGAAAATTAACTGAAGAATTTCAAAAAAATATTTCTAAGAGCAAAACTTCACAAAAATACCCTCACGCCTATTTCGGGTTCTATTTGTTAAATGGGTATTTCAGGAATAAAATTAAAAAAGTTGTAGACAGTGTAGAAATCGAATTGGCTTCAATTTTAGGTCATCACACCACACTTTACGATCAAATCTACTCTGATAACGACCTTTTCGAAAAGCCGACTTATCTTGAAGCTGAAATAATAGATTTCATAGATAAAATGCGCCATGTGTATAAAGAACTCAATTTTGGTAAATTTTTTGAATTTCCTGAAGTTGAAAATTTATTTGAAGAATACCAAGTTCCGAAGTTTAGCTGGAAGGCAATTCAAAAAGCACGAAATGAATTCGTAAGCAAATTCAATACTTTAAAAAACCTTCAAGACGTGAATTTAGACAAAATAAAGTCTATTTATACATACTTTTTTGCAATTCTAAAAACTTGTGATGATTATGCAAGTGTTGGGTTCTCAGAGTTCATTGAAAGATACGAAGGAGAGAAAAGATGTTTTGAAGATGTCATTCAGAACCCTGAAGCGTTTATAACTTCTTTAACAACAGATAACCCCATTTTTTCAGTTCTTGGAAACTTACAACCATACAAGTTCCAAGAAGGTGCCACAAAAGCAGGAAAGTTTGTAATTTTATTTGCTCCCTGCGGGCGTGGGAAAACTGAAGCAGCTCTGATGTGGGCTCTCAATACTTTAAGAAGATACAATAGAGACAGGATTGTATTCGCGATGCCAACACAAACAACAAGTAATGCAATGTTTGAACGGTTGGCAAAGATGTTTGGTAGAGAAAATGTCGGACTTTATCATGGAATGAGTTTTATAAAAATAAAAGAGACCATCGAAAAAGACTTAGAGGAGGAAGAAGTAGATATCGAAGATATAAAAAGCGAGACTTTTAAAGGAAACATTTTTTTCAAGCCAATAACTGTCACCACGGTAGACCATCTAATATTTTCATTTGTGAAGGGGTTTAAACAAGCTGATTTTGCCGTCGGAAACTTACAGAATGCAGTTATAATATTTGACGAAGTTCATTATTATGAAAAGTCAACCTTAGAGCATATACTGACTCTTCTGGACCATTTAAGGATGATGGATATCCCACACTTCCTTATGTCTGGAACTTTACCGAAATTTATCTTAGAAAAGTTGCTTAGATGTGGCTATGATTTTGTCGTCGATTCCGAAGGATTGCAATTCAAACCATTTAAGATAGTTTTGAATGAAAAGACCATTTTCAATGAAAAGACTTTTGAAGAGATTGTAGATAACTACAAAATGGGTTTAAACCAGTTTGTAATTCTAAACACCGTCGGAAGAGCCAAAAAATTCTACAGAGAAATAGAAAAAAGGCTACCAGATGGAAACTTAATTCTTTACCATTCCCAGTTTACATATGAAGACAGGATTAAAAAGGAGGAGGAAATATACGCAAGAGTTCAAAGTAAGCCCTTTATTTTAGTTGCCACTCAAGTAATTGAAATTTCACTGGACATTTCTTGCGATGTCATGTATACCGAAATTGCGCCGCCCGATGCACTTGGACAGAGAGGTGGAAGACTGAATAGAAAGGGTAGAGTTTGGTGCAATGGAACTGAACACTTAATGAAAATATTCTCTCCAGAAAATCATAATCCTTACACAAAAGAGCTAATAGAGATTACAAAATTAAAGATACAGAACTTTGAGAAACCTGTAAGTTACCAAGACATCAAAGAATTTTGCGATTTGGTTTATGAAAATTATGGACTTAGCATACCAAGCGAATTCGACCACTTTTTTAGAAAAAACGTAGTTTTTGGAGACCATTGGAGGAAGATAGCTACTGAAACTGAAGAAGGAATATATTTTAAAGTTAGAGATGAAAAGATTCAATACATCGATGCAATACCTGAGAGCATAATTCAGGAAATTGGAGAAAAAGCCTACTCTGTATTATACGCTGCAAAGATTCCTCTCTATTTGTTTTTAAATGACCAGAAATCCGGCAAGAACGGATTCTATTTCAAAGAGATATCAAAAAGTCGTCGAAAAAGAGTTTATTTGATTTGTAGATACCCATACAACTATAAAAACGGCTTTGATTTTGATATCGAAATACCAGAACTCGACTTGATTTTTTAAACTAAGCCCCAAGTCTTTATATCAAAAGGGAGGTTAGCTACTCAGATAACAAACTCTTGTTTGCCAACCTCAAATACAGCCCAGAACTTGGACTACTCGAAGAAGCGGGCGATTCAGAGATTGTTTTGTAGAGAAGTTTTATGGTAAAAATCTTGAATGAAATAGAAGCTTTGAAGCTTTTAAAACTCTTAAATTTTTACTTTATGTTTTTTAGAGAGGCAATCGCTGAAAGAAATTAGTCCTTTAAAATTTTCTTTTCCATTCTGCCGCTTGGCATCTTTGAGTAAGTCCTTTGGTCTCTTCTATGTGAATGATGGGGAAATTTATATCATATATATGCATCATGGCGAAAACGATTGCCCTCTCAGACGAAGTTTACGAGATGCTTTCGAAGGCGAAAATGAAGGGGAGAATCTTTCAGCGATGCGATTAGAAGACTTCTGGAGAGGCAAAAGATAGGCGAAATTCCGAAAATTATTGAAGAAGATGAGGCAAAAATGATAAAGGAGCTTATAAAAAGGCAAAAAGAGGCTGAGATGAAAAAATGTGGCTCTTTGACTCCTCCTTTTTAATAGATCTAATGAAGCACGACCCAACTGCGATCAAAAAAGCACGAGAAGTTGATGAAAAGCCATAAATTAAAGCAATATCCGCAGTTACAGTCCACGAAGTTCTCAGAGGTCTCTTTTATCTTGGAAACTAAAAAGATAAGACTTGGCGAATCCATGTTATCAAGATTTGAAATAATTCCCTACACACTGGAAATTGCGCGAAAGTCCGCAGAAATCGATGCGGAGCTCATGAAAATGGAAAAATTCTTCTCTTCAGCGACAAAGTGATATCTGCAACAGCGATTCACTTCGACCTAACTTTGGTGACGAGGGATGAGCATTTTAAGAGAATTAAAGAGCTTAGGATCGAGGAATAGTGAGCAAACTCCTTTGAAGAGATAAAGAATAAGCTCTTTCTTCTCATTTAGAAACTCCAAAGTAGCGAAAAGACCTCCTCAAGATTCCAATCATCGATTACAGCTCATAAACCATTTTTAATCGCCGTGCAAATTTAAACGCAAATATCAGATCTTCGCTTCACAAAAATCTCGAAACCAAAGTGATCAAAACTTCCTCAAAATCTCTTCCAACCTTTTTCCTCTTTCGATCGCTTTTAGCTTCTCTTCATAGCTACTATGATAGCTTATCCTATGCTTCACGTCTTCCCAGATTTTTCTCCACCAGTAAAAGTATTCAGAGATCTCAAGCTCGTTGCCAAAAAGAACTAGATAATTGCTAAAAACCGAAGCTTTGATCTTTATTGGTAACAACTCGAAAACTCTTACATCGTAAACCTGCCTGAATTTTCCTATTAGACTCTTCTGGATCTCAAGATTCTTATGTAGATCTCTCAGCCTTGTGATTACCGCAACATCGATGTCAGAGCCAATTCTGAACTCTCCAGTTACGTAAGAACCAAAGAGCACAGCTTCGTAATTAGAAAGAGCATTAAGCTCTTTTCTAATCTCCTCGATGCTCGGTTTCGAGAACATGTTCAACCCTTCTTATAAACTCAATAAGGGTTTCCCTGACTTTATCAACCGATTCAAGCACAATTTTTTTATCCAATTTGTTATATCTATGAACCAACCAGTTTCTAAGCCCATTGCAAGTTTTTAGCTTTTCAGCCAGCTCTTTGTCAAGTATACTGAGCTCATGAAGAATTTCGATGTTTGAATAATCGTCTTCAACACGCTTTCCAAGATCTTTCACAAGCATGGCACAGACGTCCATGGTGGATTCAATTGATGTTTAAAGGTTGTAAAAAGTTCCACTGACCTCAATTGGCTTTCTGGGTTCTTCTGGAATCTCGTCAAGAGCTTCGAGTATATATTCGATTTTCTCTGTATCTCTCCTTTCTCATTGGATCAATTTTGTTCTACTTGGCTTTATATTTTTCTCTCCCATAAGAAAATTCTGAAAAATTTAAAATTCAATGGAATTTCTGCGATTTTTTGGTCTTAAACACGCTCCAGGGAATTGTGAAAGCTAACAAAAGCCTCTTCGAGTTCCCTCTGTAGTTTTTGAGGCATTATAAAATTTTAGCCGAGAACATAAAATAAAATTTTTACTTTTCATAACAACCAATATAAAGGCTCTTTTCAACCTTAGCCCGAAAACTGAACGTGTGGCTAAACAAATCAGTCTAAAAATTAGATAACTTCCTCGCAGTAACCCTTTTGAATCCCCAAAACTTCCTTTTTGAAGACTTCCGCACTTCTGAACCTATAGATCACAACCATGTCTTCATTTTCATCTATTATATCTTTTAGCCCCATTTTTATCTCTTCAAGCGTCGCTTGCGTCGCTTCACCTTCAAAAACAGAATTCTGAACCCAGTATAGATACTTTCGCAGGAATTTCTTAACCTTATTGACTCTTTCAACGTTAACATCGTAGGCGATGATCAAATACATACTACCACCAGATCACAAAGGGCTTGTATTTTTCAACGCCAAAGAAATGCTTAATCAGCTTATAGCATTCGAGCCTGATCAAACGCTGGTAGGAAACGTTTCTGTTAAGATCTTTGTGCTTTATTGTCTTTTCAAGCCTTTCGTTGAAAGCTTTGACAAACTTTCTCTTTCCGTTTTCGTTCAGCAGAATTCCATTCATTTCTCGATCAAAATCGTCTTTCTGGATTATTCTGTTGTTCACAAGGTTAAATATCAGACGATCAACAACTAAGGGCTTGAAGATCTCAGCAAGATCCAAAGCCAAGCTGAAGCGCCTTTCCGACGGCTCATGCAGGTAGCTTATCGCTGGATTCAGCTGTGTATGATAGAGCTCTGAAAGCACCGCTGAGTAGAGCAAAGAGTTTCCAAAGCTGATCATCGCATTTACCTCATTCTCTGGCGGTTGTCTGCTCCGCTTTTCGAACTTTAACTCCTTGAGAATGCTATCGAATTTTTCGTAGTAAGCGTTCCTCGCGGTTGCTTCAATTCCCATTATCTCCGCAATGCTTTTTGCATCGTAAAGGCTTTGTAGGGTTGAAATTATATCGGTATCGTCTTCTCCGCTCTTCTTCGCTACCCTTGCCATGTTTAAAATGCTTCCCTCAACAAAAGCCTTTGCCAAGTATAGTCTTTTTTCTTTTTCAAGATGATGCTCAGCTTGCCTTAAAACAACCTCACCTGAGATCAGAGACTCGCGGGGATAAAAGCTACCTTCATAGAAGCCGTAGCGGTTGAAGAAGTGAATGCAAACGCCCTCTTTTGCTAAATACGATATCGCTTTGGAAGTTATGCTGAGAGAGCCTAAGGCGTAGATTGCATAGATCGTGTTTATCGGGATTGGCTTCTTTCCTTCTTCATTTTCA
Source organism: Archaeoglobales archaeon (assembly GCA_030055525.1). Classification (GTDB taxonomy): domain Archaea; phylum Halobacteriota; class Archaeoglobi; order Archaeoglobales; family Archaeoglobaceae; genus WYZ-LMO2. Next base: position 63,992 of record JASFYJ010000003.1, read on the forward strand.
AAGTATATCGTGTTCTCATCCCTCATCAGCTTTCCGTCGGAGATTATGTAGTAGTTCTTCCTCATAAGTTCACCCGCAGAAGCAGAATTCGAAGTAAGCACATTTTCTGCAATAAGACTTGTATTCTGGCTTTGGCATCTCTCCAGAAAGCGTTTCGGCTATTTTTTCCAGAACTTCTTCGATTGCTTTGTTTTCTTCAAGTCTTACTTCGACAACCTTTTTCTTTTTCGGATAACTTATTCTCCCCTTAGCTTTGATTCCAAACTTTGAGAGGTAGTAAATGTAATAGAGAACCTGATAATAGTCCGCCTTCTCGATAGAATCTGATTTTTTGACTTCAACAATTTCAATTTCATCGCCTCGCCTTAAAACATCGATAGCAATTGGTCCAATGCTAACATCTTTCTCTTCTCTGCCGAAAAATTGCCTCTGCAAAAGCGAACCAAGCTTCACGAGGTCGCTTTCCTGTTCCATCGAAACGTTCTTGCTGAAAAGCCATAGTTTTGTTTTGCAAACAAAGTAGTAGTTAACCTGCGTGCCACGAACATACATATCTTCGAGCATAAATTAAATTGTTTTATTAAGATAAAAATTTTTCTTTAAGTCTTCCTCGAATTCTTCGAATGACGAATTCTGCTATCTAAAAACTTTCTCGAACCTTCATCAAGCTTTAAAGCTAAAATTTCTGCTATTTCTGCTTGAAATATCTAAAGCACTCTCTCTACAAAGACTCTTTTTCCCATTTTTTCCCTTTTGATGTAACCCTTTGCTTCCAGCTTTGCGATATACTGGCTAATCAATGGTACTTTTCTTTGAAGTCTGTAGGCAATCTCGCTAACAGAAAGCGGTCTCTCTTTTAGAACTTCAAGAATCTCTGTTTCTAGGCCACTAAGCTTTCCTCCAGGTTCTAAGAGAGGTAATTCAATTACCTCCCCCTCGTCTGAGACGTAAAATATACTCAAGAGTTTATCTTTTTCGAGTATTGCAGCATAGAAGAGCTCAAATCCAATTATCCTCCTACCTCCAGTCACATTTATGGCAGTCTTTGGTTTTATTAGCTTTCTAAACTCATAAACATTTCTTGAAAAATTGTACGGTTCTTTAACTTCCTTTACCAAGCACGGAATGTTTCTTGCCTCAAACTTTTCCTTTGCCTCTTTTACGTTTTTCAATATGAAGTCCTCCTTATCTTTATCCGCTATCTTTGAGAAAGCATAGAGAATTACAGCATCGTGAACTTCGAATCTCACCAATTTTTTCGGAACGATTATCGCTCCATTTCTAAAAACGTGCTTCGTATGTTCACCAATGGTAACTACGTATCTCATAGTTAAGTAAATACAAGTTAACTTTATAACATTTTCGTTAATTTCCTAAGAAAAAAATTTAAATATCTATAAGATAACTATCTTCATGGTTGAAGAATGGGTTCGAGAATTTGGCAGATATCTCAGCTATCTCGTAGATGATAAATTCGAGGAGTACGCCTACGATGTCGTTGACAGCATCGCCAAAGCCAGAACTGCTGAAGAAATTCTTGAAGGAGTTTACAGAGCTTTAAGGCTTTCTCCAAAGCTTGAGAAAAAAGCCGAAGAAATTGAAAAAAAGACTGGAAACAGATGCTATTTTAGAAAACCGTCTCCAGAACAAATTGAATCTTTGGAAAATTATCTAAAATCCATCGCAGAAGATCCGAAAAAGCTAAGAAGTTTCGCTTTAAGCCTTTCAATTTGGGCTTTTGCGAATTGGAACCATTGTGGAGGTGAGAAATGATGTTTGTGAGGATAAGTGGTAGAATGAGAATTAACGTACATTCGCTAAACGCACAAGGTGGTGGAGGGACGAACTACGTTGAAATGACAAAGGCAAAGGTTGTTGTGAGGAATGGTGATGGATGGTCTTTGTTAGAGGCCCCAGCTATTACAGGAAACATGCTCAAGCACTGGCATTTCGTTGGCTTTGTAGACTACTTCAGGGAGACGAATTTCAAGAACAATCTAACTGAAAGAGCTGTTAGATACAACGCAGTAAGATTTGCTGCAAAGGAGGAAAAGGCGAAGAAAGTAGGGGGAGAAGAGGTTAAGTTAGATGATGAAGCAAATATTATTAAAAACTTCGCTGACGCTGATATTCACGGATTCCTTGCTCCAGAAACTAGGGTTCGAAGAGTTTCGCTTGTAAAAACTTCTTTCCTAATCCCTACAGAAGATTTTCTTGTAGATGTTATGGGTGAGAAGCTGATTTCTGCGGTGAAACATAACAGAGTTGATTTAAACGAGAAGGGAGCCATAGGGAGTGGTGAAGAAGAGACAGCTCAGATGCTTTTCACCAGAGAATACGCCTCAGCACTCTACGGATTTTCTATGGTGTTGGATCTTGGATTCGTTGGAGTTCCGCAATGCAACACTAGTGAATGCGTAATTGGTGAAGAAGAGAGAAAAGCAAGGATGGAATGTGCATTGAAAGCTTTGATACCAATGCTTAGCGGATATATCGGTGCTAATTTAGCCAGATCTTTTCCAGCTATAAAGATTGAAGAACTTGTAGCCATAAAAAGTGAAAAGCCGAGCCCAGCACTTGTTCACGGATTTTATACAGACTACGTAGAGCTCAGCAAGAATATAGTAAACAATGCCAAGAACTTGGGATTCAAAATGGATTGCTACAGCATGGGGGTTGATTTTAAAGATTCCCACAGTGTTTCATCAGTAGAGGATCTTGTGAAGGCAATTCTGGGCAAGTGAGAGGTATGGACGTCCTATTCGTCCATTTTCGTCTTCCTTTTTATTCAATTGCGAAAAAATCCTTTCAGGTTAGATCTTCTTTGCTTCTTCCACCCCCATCAGCTCTTAAAGGAGCTCTTGCAAAGGGTTTAGCGCTTCTTTTAGGTTCAAACAAGGAAAAGATAGATTATCTCGCTAGAGATCTAATTGCTGAAATCAACAGCAAGCTGATAGATGTAATGGCTGTTTCCGCATCTTCTCCGACTCCACTTGTCAGAAATTACTTTCTGTTAAAAAGACTTAGAACGCTCGAACCTGAAAGGGGAAAAAAGAGGTCTGAAGCTGAAGAGGAGGAAGCTGAAGAGGGGGAGGGCAGTGAGAAAACCGATGCTATGCGAAGAGAATACATCTTCTCACATGAAATTTACGCCATTTACATGTTCAAAAATCTTACAGAAGAAGAAAAACTACGTTATAAGAAGGCTGCAATGCTCATAGATAACCTTGGCGACACAGAAAGCCTTGTTTCGGTGGTTAATGTAGATTTCGTTAAGTTAGAAAAGATTAATGCTCTTGTTGAGTTCTACACGCCAATAGATAAGCTTTCGAGCGAACTTTCAAAAAAGATCAGTGTATGGAAAAAGATAATCTTAGAAAATATGCAAATAAATCCAGACTATGAGGAAGAAAAGCAAAAAAAGAGAAAACAAAAAGAGATAACTTTCTACATGCCTATAGAGGAGAAAAGAGTCGAAAAACACGTTTATTATGAAATAAACCCAACAATTGAAACGAGTTTTGGAATAAGAGTTTACGACAAGGTGTTAGGGATATGGATACCCGAGAGCTGTTTAAGAAGTTAACAGGATACGAAGCTTACGATTATCAAACAAGAGCATGGGAAAAAATTCGCGAAATAATGAGAAATGGTGGAAAAGTCATCATCGAAGTGCAAACAGCAGGAGGGAAAACTGAAGCAGCAATCATGCCCTTTTTGCAGGAAATCTACGATGGAACTTGGAGTGTTTCAAGGCTGATATACGTATTGCCAACCAGATCACTTGTTGAGAAACAGGCAGAGAGGATAAGAGAACTTGTGGAGAAATTATATTCGCTTAAAGGATACCAAAATGCTAAAGAACTATCAAAAAAATCAGTTTTAGTTGAATATGGGCTTGAAAAAACTCACGCATTCCTTGGTAGCGTCATAGTTGCTACATGGGATTCTTTTCTCTACGGACTTGCTGCTCATAGAAAGATAGGAAATAGATTCACCTTCCCCGCTGGCGCAATTACTCAAAGTCTTGTTATCTTTGATGAGGTTCAGATGTATCAAGACTGCTCATTTTACATGCCAATGCTCTTTGCACTCATTATAAAATTGCTCGAAAAAGCCAGAGTTCCTGTAGTAATAATGAGCGCCACGATTCCAAGCAAGCTAAGAGATGTTATTGCAAAGGATGCTCCAAAAATCGAAGTTTTAGATAATGACGAACTAAAACCGCTGCGCGGGGAAGTTAAAGTGGAGATTTCGGAGAGCTTTGACAGCATATTGAAGGACGTAGTTGATACCCTAAAAGCTGGAAAGAAAGTGCTTTTTGTTAGAAATACCGTAGAAAAAGCAAAAAATACCTATGAAAAACTAAAAAGTCTAAAGGAAATCCAGAACAAAGAAATAATACTTATTCACAGCCGTTTTACAGCTGAGGATAGAAGAGAGAAGGAGATCATGCTCGAAAAAGCTGATCTAATTGTTGCAACGCAAGTCGTTGAATCTGGACTCGATCTTGAAAATGTCGGGCTGGTGATTACAGACATCGCTCCACTAGATGCGTTAATCCAGAGAATTGGAAGATGTGCGAGGAGAAGATGGGAAAAGGGTAAAGCGATAATTTTGATTGAAGCTGAAATCCAGCCTACGGATACTGGAAGATCCAAGAAGGGTCGCAAGTCTGAAGTTTTCAAATTCAAGAAATTCAGCGAAATTTCGAGACATTTTGGAGAAAATATCGAACCAGAATTGCAAAACACTTGCTCAGGACAACTAACGATCAAATTAAGTAAAGATGATAAAAAAGATAAAGGTAAAAACGTGGAGACCAGTTATTCCTATCATCCCTACGACCCCCTTGTGCTTTTGACAACATACGATGAGCTTGAAAATCCAAACAACATTGAAAAATGCCTTTTAGACGTAAAAACCACAAGGGAAGCTCTTGACAGAGTTTACAGATATCATTACGAGAATAACATAGTTCCAAGAGAATACTATTCTGCCTATATTTACTTCAAGGAGCTCAAACTCTTCTCACTGCCACCAGAATATGAGCTAAGAGCGAGACCTGAACTCTATACCATGCTTTACATTGGTGGAGAGCTTTTTGATTCTAAAAAAATCATAAGAGTAGACTACAACTGGCTCAAGAACAAAAAGGAGCTATTGGAAGGAGAAGTTAGGATTGAAGAGGATGGAAGTGTTAAAATAATAAAAGATTTTAACTGGATAAAACCCTTTTCTATATACAAGCTCAAAGATGAATTCTACAATCGTGATTTAGGGGTGTTAGAGCCATGAAATATGAAATATACGCTTATAAAGGTCAGAGTTTGAAAGAACACGTTGAATCGATGCTTAAAGCTTGGGAAATTGCAAAGAGAAGATACACTCCTTCCATTGTAAGAGTCATGAATTCTGAGAATATCAAAATTGATTCAGAAATTGATAAATTCATGAAATCGCTGATCATTCTCCACGATACTGGAAAAGGAGCGAAAATTTACCAAGAAAATGTAGAAATAGGAGAATTTCATGGCTTTAGACATGAACTTCTGAGCGCTTTTTACACAAAAGAGATTCTGGAACAGATCTTTGACAGAAAAAAGGCTTTCATAGGGGCTCTGGTTGTCATGATTCATCACGAACCGATATTGATGGGGCAAATAAGGAATATACAGAAGGAAGAATTGTCTCCAGAAGTTATAGTGGACAAGTTGAGGAATTTCAATGGCGTGGTTCCAGCATTAAAAGATTTTATCGTTGATAGCTTCAAAGATTTTTTAAATGTCTCAGTTAACGTCCCAGATGTCGATTTAGATGCTCTGATACAAACCGTTATGGAGTTAAGCGTAAGGGCAAGATGTTTACCAAACTCCGATAGGCTTAGAGTTGTTGTTGGTTGCATCCTTCTGCCTTTGGTTCTTTGTGACTACAAGGGAGCTGAGGAAAGAGGTGGCGAAGCACCGGAGTTTTCCAAGGTACTTGAGCTCGAATGGATAGGTTTGAGGTGATTGTATGCTCGAAACTCCGGGAGTAGATGAGATCTTCGATCTTTACGTTGCATACGGGATGGTTGAATGTTTAGTCCGGGGAGGAGTTGAAGATTTTGAGCTCATACCTCTAGGCAATAAATACAAAATCGTAGCTAAAGAAGAAAATCGAGATGAGATAGAGAATGCTCTAAAAAATGGACTAATAGATGCTTTAGAAGAGATGCTTGCCCTTCATCAGGCTTTAATGGATAGCTCTGGTAGTAGCGAAGCGGATTTCAGTAGAGGAGCCAATATAGATACGGATCCCCACTATTTAAGGAAGATAGAGAAAACCTTTGAAAATATTATAAATAATAAAAAAGAGTTAGAAGAATATAAAACTATTCCTCTTCCTCTAATGCCATTTGCCGGAAGATTTTTACCGCGGCATTTCAGCGTTAAAAGCGGAAATCCGTTTAAAGTTGACAGAATAAATTACTCTTTAGCTTGGGTTGGTTTCCACTTTTATACACCCTATATAAAATACACAAAAGAGGGTAAAACGAGTATTCACATTTACGCTTTAATTCCCTTAGAAAGCCTGAATGCCTTAGAAATCCTCGCTTTGAAAGATCTCAAGGAAAAATTGCCACACTACTCAGAGAATTTTATGAGCAACAGCAAGCTCGCATTACTTTATCATCTTGCCCATACGGAGACTTTAGGAGCTTTAGAAGTTTTAACGAAGAAATCTTTCTCATTAAAAGCATACACTCTGAACAAAGAGAAAAACAATCAGGCAGTTAGATATTTTGATACGCAAAACATAGGAAAACTTATGAAATTTCTCTGGATGCTAAAGAGAAAAAGCGTTTACCATGCGATAAAATTCATAGATGATCTTTTAAGGGTGGATAGCGAGGCTGGACTTAGTTTTGTGGATGCTGTCCTTTTTGATGAAGTGGATGGCTTCTACAAAGCTCTGAGAATTGCAAAAAGATCAGGGGTTAACGTTCCAAGAAAAGTTGTGGAGGGCATTCAAGAATACATAAACGTACTTGGATGAAACAATGGACTACTTAACCCTTATTTTACTGGCAATTAGTCTATCACTAGACGATTTTGGCCTTGCTTTCGCTTTAAGCCTTTTGGTCACGGCTAAAACCTTAAGAATGCGATTGATTTATGCTGGAAAGATGGCAGTTGCATTCTCAACATCTACAACCATCTTACCCCTGCTGGGTTGGCTGTTGGGACTAGCGATCTACAATTGGGTTGCACAATTTAGTGCCTGGATAATACTAGTTGCTTTTTGCGGAGTTGGAGGGGAGATTATTAAGGAAGCATTTGAAGATGAAAAGTTTAGAGCTATGAAGAATAACTCGTCCTTCTGGATGTTGCTTACTATGGGCTTCCTAGGGAGCCTTGATGAGGGAGCTATAGGAGTTAGTTTTCCTTTTTTAGATATCCCAATTTTTTGGATAATATTTGCCGTCATTTTGACCAACATAGTTCTGATATACTTCGCAATTTTAGCTAGCGGTTGGATAAGTTATTTGAATAAAAAAATCCCATCAATTCTCTCCGGAATGATTTTAATCATACTTGGAGTATTGAAGTTCCTAGAACTATCTTCTGGAGATTAGGATACTTTAAAAAATGCTTAAAAATACAGAAAGGTTTTTTTGCTTTTTAAACCATTAAGGCTGTTAAGTTTACTTTTTTAAACTTAATTTTTCGAGTTTTTGTTTCAATTAGATTTTGCATGTTCGGTGTATAAGTAAAGATTATGACGCACGTTAACAAAACTTTAAAAGAGAGTATTTTAATCCATGGAATTTATCACCCATCCCCAAGCAAATCCCCCAAAACTCAACAAAAAACCTTTTAAAAGCCTTAAATCAAAATCGAAGCCAAAATAGCAAGTCGCAAGCGATAAAATTTTCCTTTATTATTGCAAAAACTTATTTTTTATACTTCCTCCTTTCGCAAATCCGGGCTTTTCTATTTTTATTCTTAAGCTCTACCCTGATGAAATTTCTTCGATTTTAAAAAAAGCTTTTTAAATTCAATAAAATTTAAAAAGAATGCGAAGAAAAAAGTCGCATACCTTTATAAATGAGTTGCAACTTTGGAGGTTTGCGATGCTATATAAATGGAAGAAGGCATTAGAAAGCTTTAAATTGAGAAAGAAGTAAAAATTCATAAGGGTTCAAATCAGACCAAGATGGGATTGAAAGATACCAAACCAAGCTTTTATTTTTAACTTTCCGTGGTTTGTTCAAATCAGACCAAGATGGGATTGAAAGCATAAAAAATACAAAGAAATCAGAAGAATAGTATATAGGTTCAAATCAGACCAAGATGGGATTGAAAGAGCAATACAAATGCTCAAACGCTCGTAAATCATGCTGGTTCAAATCAGACCAAGATGGGATTGAAAGTAAACGAAAATCATGGTGCATGACCATTTTTGCGAAAGTTCAAATCAGACCAAGGTGGGATTGAAAGGATGCAAAGATGATCATTAAAAGATGGAACCCGGAGAGTTCAAATCAGACCAAGATGGGATTGAAAGGAGATCTATGCAGAAATCAAGGATCTACCAGAGATTCAGCAGTTCAAATCAGACCAAGATGGGATTGAAAGTAAATTTTTAATATTCGAAAGCTAACTCAACTCATGGATAGGAAGTGGCTTAGCATTGCAATCTATCTGTGCTTAGTAGCAGTCAGTGTTGCTGCGTATGTCCATTACTCTATTGCTGGGACTGTAAGGATTTTTGAATCTGATATATCTGCATCTCCAAGCAGTTTTTCAGTAGATTTAGCTAAAGGTACTGAATACGTTAAGCAAATAACGGTAAAAAACAATGGAAGTTCTCAACGTACGATATACTTTGAAGATGTTGTAGAAGGTCCAACTCCAGATAAGATAAGCGTATCCTTTAAGAATACGTTGGGAGAGAGCATATACTCGTCTAAAAAGCTAACATTAGATGCAAAATCTGAAGCTAAGGTCAACGTACACATAGATGTCAAAAGTGATGCAGAAGATGGTAGCTACAAAATATACATATTCGTAAAGGAGAGCTGAAATTTTAAAAAATTTTTTATGTTGCTGAGCTAACAAAATCTATGTTAAGACTAAAACTTCGTGGGGTTGTAGCTCTGTTGATGCTCTTTCTATGGACAGTAGTAGCGATTTCTGGTTATCTAATTTATATCTCCCCTTCCGGTCCGAGATCGGGGAAAACCATTATCTTTTTGCTCACTAAAAGTGAGTGGATAGATGTTCACTTTTACACGGCAATACTGGCTGGTTTGATTACAATTGTGCACATAATAATAGATTACAGAACCCTTAAAGCCTGTGTGAACATGCTTGTAAAGAGGTAAGAGTTTTAAAAAAATATTAACTAAAATTAAAAATCAACCGAAGATTTCTCCCCTCTTCTCACCTTTTGGTTTAGTTGGAACAAACTCAACCCCATAACGTTGCATCATTGGTTGAGGATAGAGCTCCATAAGTTCGTAAACTTCCGGTGGAACTTCAGTATTAACGTTCAATCCCAATTGCTTTGCTACATTTGCTGTTATTGGATAATCGTGAGTCCAACGACCTTCAGTAAGTATTTTTGCAACCTCTCTCGCCTTTTCTTCTCCAAGTTTGTCCTTCAGTAACTCATATACCGTCTCCCTAACCTGTTCTATAGCCTTCTCAGCTATATCTGCAAGAATCAGCGTTTCGTCATCTATATCTTTTGGATCTTTCTTTTGAACTGCCCTAAGAATGGAAGGAGCGGGATAGTTCATTATTTGAGGATCTAGAGGACCTAAAACAGCATTCGGGTCCATTATTATTTCATCTGCCGCAAGAGCTATTAAAGTTCCACCGCTCATTGCATAGTGAGGTACTATCACTGTAGTTTTCGCTGGATGATCTTTCAGAGCTTTTGCAATTTGAGTTGCAGCCAAAACCAGCCCTCCAGGAGTGTGGATGATCAGATCGATAGGCTTATCTTTCGGTGTACTCCTGATAGCTCTAAGAACTTTTTCAGAATCATCGATGTCTATGTATCGGTAGATAGGTAGGCCAAGAAAACCAATTGTCTCCTGCCTGTGGATTAGAGATATTACATTGCTATTTCTTTTTTCACCGAGCTTTTGCATAACTTTTCTTCTTGCAGCTAAAAGTTGTTGATGCCTTAATTGAGGTGCAAAGATCAACTAGAGGAGCAGGAGTATCCAAAAGAGGCCACTTAAAAATCCAAAGGGATCCGAGTTCATGTGATCCTTTTGAATTCAAAATTTAAAAACATTTCAGCTAGAAGATTTAGAAACAGGAGATGAAAAGGGAGAAGTATGAGGATGCAGAGGCTTAGAAAAAAAGATGCAAAAAAGATAAGTGAGGAAGTTAAGGAAAGGGCAGGGATAGATGTTAGCGGAGAGATGGATCTTGTAAATTTCGAAGACGTTAACATAATATTGGTAAACAGTGAACCTTTGCTTTTGGAGTACGAAGGTAAGCACTACGTAAGCGTCTATGGAGCGATCAAGCTGAAACCGAACAAATACGAGGTTAGGGTGGATGAGGGAGCGATGAAATTTATAATGAACGGGGCAGACATAATGAAGCCGGGGATAGTATATGCAGATCCGAATATAAAGGAAGGTGACTTCGTTTTTGTCACTGTGGAAGGAAAACAAAGTCCAATAGCGATCGGTATTGCTTTATGCAGTGGCGAAGAAATGAAAGGAAAAGGGAAGGCAGTGAAAAATTTAAATTATGTAGGTGATGATATCTGGAATGCATTCCTAAAGAAAACATAACTGTTTTTATCCCTGCCATGATGCAAAGTCTATGGTAGAGATCAAAGACGTCTATCACGTAGCTGAACTGGCAAACATAGAGATTAGTGATAAGGAGGCCGAAAAATTCAGAGTTGAGTTTGAAAAAATTCTTGAATACTTCGACGTTCTTGACGAAGTACCTGATGTTAGACCAACTTATCATGTTGTAACCCTATACAACGTATTTAGGGAAGACAAACCAGGAAGATGTTTAACCCAAGAAGAGGTGTTGTTAAACACACAACATAAGGAGGAGGGGTTCTTCAGAGGACCAAAGGTGGTCGAATGAAAATAGCTGAATGGAGAGAAAAAGTACTGGAAGTTGGTTGCTACGAAGCGATTTCAGAAATGCTCAAAAGGATTGAGAAGAGTAAACTAAATGCATACATAACCGTATGCAAAGAGGAGGCATTGAAAAAAGCTGAAGAGTTCGATAAAGGTAAGTTAAAAGGTAAACTGGCAGGAATTCCTGTTGCTGTAAAGGACAACATATCCACAAAAGGGATCCTTACGACATGTGCATCTAAGATGCTTTCAAATTATAAACCAGTATTTGATGCACACGTTGTTGAAAGGCTTAAGGAAGAGGGAGCGATAATAATAGGAAAAACGAACATGGATGAGTTTGGAATGGGGACAACAACGGAGACCTCCTATTACGGAGTTGTGAGGAACCCGTACGATCTCAATAGGGTTGCTGGTGGTAGCAGTGGTGGGAGTGGGGCCGCTTTGGTTAACGATGAATGCGTATTATCTTTAGGCACGGACACTGGTGGCAGTATTAGATGCCCCGCTAGTTTTTGTGGAGTTTACGGTTTGAAACCAACATACGGCTTAGTATCGAGGTATGGTTTAATACCCTATGCAAACTCCCTAGAGCAGATTGGACCGATGGCAACTTGCGTCGAAGATCTTGCGTTGCTTTTAGAAGTTATATCTGGAAAAGATGAAAGAGATTCAACAAATGCTGGAAGATGTTTCAGCTTTTCGAGAGTGGAAAATAAATATAAAATAGGTGTAATAAAAGAAATGAGCTGCAATGAAGATGTAATGGAAAAGTACGAAGAGACTTTATCTGAACTGAGAAAATTCTACGATATAGAGTACGTAAGTTTGCAATCTATGAAGTTTGCACTTGCAGCATACTATGTGATTGCAATGAGTGAAGCATCTTCAAACCTTGCAAGGTACGATGGAGTAAGATACGGTTACACCATTGAAAAGTTGGAATCCTGGCGAAAGTTCTCTTCAAAGGTTAGAGCCGAAGGTTTTGGTGAAGAAGTTAAACGCAGAATAATGCTCGGAAGTTACGCTTTATCTGCCGGATATTACGGGAAATATTATCTTAAAGCTCTAAAAGCAAGAACTCTTATAATAGAGGATTTCAAAAGAGCTTTTGAGAAGTTTGACCTCCTAATAGCCCCAACGATGCCAACTGTGGCTTTTAAAATTGGCGAACTAAAAGATCCGCTAACGATGTACCTTGCAGACGTGAATACTGTGCCCGCAAATTTAGCCGGTTTACCGGCGATGAGTATTCCGATAGGTTTTGTAAACAAGCTCCCGGTTGGTCTGCAAGCTATAGCCAACTATTTCAACGAAAACATGTTATTGAACTTCGCTTACGATTTGGAAAGATTAAATATAGCCAAAGTCTGCTAGATAAGTGTAGATGTTATTTAAAAAATCGTTGAAGGATTGAAAAGGTACGATTATGCATTCCGAGTGATAGTAGATAAGATCGTCGATGAAAGATACAACTACCGGTATGCACTTTTTTCCCAAAATTTTTGATAGCCTTTTGCACCTTTCAGCATGCTTTTCAGCCTCCTTCTTTAACTGAGATACCCTATAGCGATGTGAAGAGTAAAATTTCGCATCTATCCCTAAAACAAGGTCAAATCTAACTGCTAAAACATCTATCTCTCCTCTACCCAATTCATCTTTGAAATTGAAGTGAAATTTCACTTTAAACTCGTTTTCTTCGCATACTCTTCTCACCTGATCTTCAAACTCTCTCCAGTTCACAAAGAACTTTAATCCCTAAGTCAATAAAAAACTCGTGAAGGTAGCCCTTACAGGCAGACCGGGTGTGGGTAAGACGACAGTTTGCCTTAAAGTTTTTGGACAGTTGAAGCCGAGAGTGGCAGGTTTCGTGACTACAGAGGTGAGAGAGGGCAAAAACAGAGTAGGATTTAAGCTTAAAGATTTAAGAAGTGGAAAAGATGTTTGGCTTGCAAAAATTGGAGATGGTAAACCTAAAGTTGGAAAATACGTCGTTTTCGTTGAAAATCTTGAAAAATTTCTTGATAACTTAGATCTCCACGCCGAAGTACTCATCGTTGACGAAGTTGGCCCAATGGAGCTTAAAAGCCAAAAATTTGTGAAGTTCATTGAAGATGAAATTTTTAGCCGTGAAAAAGTTCTGGCCACTGTACATTACAAGGCATCGCATCCAATAGCAGAAAAGATACGAAAAGAATTCAAGCTTTTTACGATCGACGAAGAGAATAGAGAAAAGGTTGTGGAAGAAATAATAAAAACTCTATGATCTTCGAAGGCAAGGCGAAGATAGAAACGGATGGGGTATTTTACAATCCAAGAATGAAATTCTGTAGAAATCTCGATATGAAGATCTACGCGGTAATTGATTCAAAAGAATACCTAGACGCACTAGCAGCGAGTGGAGTTAGAGGGATAAGAGCAAAGATTGAAGCATCTAAGATGTCATCGTTCAACGATGCTAATCCAAAAGCTGTAGAAGTGATAAAAAAGAATCTAAAGCTTAACGAAATTGATGCTGAAGTCTACAATGAAGATGCAAGCTTACTGATGAGAAGAAAAAAGTTTGAACATATAGATCTCGACCCTTTCGGTTCTCCGGCGCAGTTCATGGATTCAGCATGTTATTCAGCTAAAAGATTCTTAAGTATCACAGCAACCGATACAGCCGCTCTATGCGGAAGTTCAAAATCTTCAGAGTTAAGAAAGTATGGCGTTTACGCAATAAAGACGGATGCTTATTGGGAAATCGGATTAAGAGTGCTCATCGGTTTCGTATGCAGAGAAGCAACGAAGTATGAAAAAGTTGCACTTCCTATAGCTTCTTGGGCAAAAGAACATTACTATCGGGTACATTTCAGGATTAAACGATCTACTTCCCAATCTGCAAAGATATACGAAAAAATCGGCTTTATATTTTACTGCCCCAGATGCTGTTCGAAATTAGCCTTGCCCTTAGGAGATGTAGCCGAAAGATGTAGCTGCGGCGAAAAATTTTCAGCCATCGGCCCTTTATGGATTGGAGAGCTGAAAGATGTTGAGGTTATCAAAAAAGCTGTCAAAATTGCCGAACCTTCTGAAATTCAAGAGAAAAAATTTTTAGAATCTATTTTAAATGAGCTCGATTTACCTACAGCTTACAGCATCTCGCATATTGCAAAAAGACTGCGAATAAGCCCACCCAGCACAGAGAAATTAATAGAGAAGCTTGAAGAGTTAGGGTATAAGGCCTCACGAACTCATTACTGTGGATTCTGCTTTAAGACCAACGCAGAAATAGAGGAAATCGAAAAGATCATTTACCCATTATCCCGAGTATAGACTTCGGAGATCTCTTTATCCTTCTTCTCTTCTTTCCCTCTGCATCATACTTCTGATTCGGTCCAGGTTTCTTGTAGTTCTGCCACTTGGTAGGCACGAGCCTATACTCATTGCTTCCTCTTTTTTTGATCTTTACCCACGTTGTGGTTCCTGTCTTGCCCATAAACTATGCAGCCGTTCTGAGAATATAAACCTTTCATCCAGCTCAGCATCGAGCTAAAAAATAATGTGAAAATCAACCCTTCAGCTGAAGATATGCGATCGTCAACGCTACGCCAGAGTAGGTAGTTGTTACCAAAGCAGAGAGGGCTGAGCCAAGGAAGGGGATCAGGTTTAGCACAAAACCGACCACGAGCAGGATGATTAACAGCACAATTAGAAAAACCACTACGTCGCCCAAATTTGTCTTTACTAAGTTTATACTTCTCTTTATGCCCTCAACAGCATCGACGTTCTCAAGCATTACAACTGGTATCGTGAATGCAACGAAAAGAAGCCATATTAACGCTGGAATGACTAGCAATATCATTCCGATCATTGTACCTACGGAAATAATTATTGCAGCCACGAAAAGGTTTCCAATTTTACTCATCGCAGCGCTAATGCCTTCGTTAAAACTCACCTTTCTGTTGTTCAGTTGTTCTTTCGTCATGTATACTATAGACCCCACGGCTATCAAAGATACGATGAGCATCAGTAACGTAGCAACTAGGATCATTCCTACAAAAGCCATGCTAAACGCCATAGGCATTGTAAACATCGCCCCTCCCATTCCACCCATTGCACCAACTCCTAAGGCAGCAAAAATCAGACCAAAGACGAATGGTAGCAAAGCTGGCACGAAAATCGCTGGATTTTCCCTTATTATGTCCACAGACTTCGTCAAAACCATCCCGATGTCGAGTTTCATGCTTTTTAAACCATCTTTCAAGGATAAATATTTTTCGTTTAAAAATTTCTCCCCAATAGGAGCTAAAAACAACTACTAGTAAACAGTAAAGAAGAAATAGCAACTCTTAAGAAGAGAGATTTAGAGAGATATCACCATGATTTTCGAACTTCCAGAAAATTTACGCAAAACCGTTGCAGCTCTTTTAAAGCTTGGAGAAGGGACAGCATCAGACGTAGCCAGAGTAACTGGAAGAAGGAGAGCCACAGAAAGCCACTACTTAAACCTTCTATTCTCACTGAACTATGTTGGCAAGAAAAAAATTGGAAAAAGAACATATTATTTTTTTAATAAAAAAATTTAAAAACAGTTGTTTAATTTTTTATATATATCTATTAGGTTAAATGATATATTCTACTAGCTAAATTTTAAAAATATTTTATTTTCTAATCTCATTTTTTTATTCCAAAAATATTGTAATAACTAGTTTTAGGTTTACCTAAAACTTGCCGACATGGTGGTTCGCCTGTTCCAAAATTTATAAGAATGTAGGCACTTCTGCGAAGCAAAGCTCCACTAACTACAGAATTTAGCTGAAGTCGTGAAGGAGTATATAAACCCCGAAAAGAGCTAGTACAAAAAATTTGGAATAAAAATCTAAAGTAATTAAATACAAATTTACAATATAGTAACTTAAATAACACTAGTAGATTCTAAAAATATATTAAATAATATTATTTTTTTATTTTATGATAAATCTCCAGATATATACTCGGCTAAATAATAGAGATACGAATAATAAAAACATACAATTTAAAGAAAAATAATAATTAATTTTATAATTATTACCCTCACGAGAGCAGTAAAAAGTGAGTTATAGACTGAAAAGCTGAGGAATGTAGTTTATAGTTGAGGGGAGTTTATGAGTTAGAAAAACTGTTCGAGGATAGAGAGGACTTAGTAACGAATAGAGAGATTTTAAAATTGAAATGTTGCAATGAACTTCGATAAAAACAATCAAATTTCTCGAAGAATAACCAGATTCGCATGACGCCGCCGGCAGGATTCGAACCTGCGACCATGCGGTTAACAGCCGCACGCTCCACCAGCTGAGCTACGGCGGCAACAATTATCCAACTAACTGAGAGAATTTAAATTTTGTCCTTCATAGGTTTTTACCTAAATATGTGCTTTTTCGTAGTTGTGTCTAGCCTTACAAGTGGTTTTGTTAAATGTCTTCTTGCGGATGGGGGGACTTCATAAAAACCCTCTTCAATGTCTCTTTTTACATTTAAAATTTCTTTTTCGAAGCTTTTGGTTTTGCAGCTCCTACACCTATAGCCCTGCCCTCTTCCAGCAGATTCCATCCTTTTACCGCACTTCGGGCATTTTGGATTGTATTCCAATTTTATTTCTGCAAGTTTTACTATGTTCAGTTTCTCCAAATTTAAGGTGTCCTTCTTCATAGAGCCATAGACTTCCAAGAGATCGCCCCTTTTTAGCTTTCGAATTACATTTCTAAGCTGTTTAGTTGGTTCAAAGGCTGCACATTTTACCAGACCGAACCTAGTTTCAATTTCAAAAAAGACGTGCCCGCCAATTATATCATAAGGCTCAGTAGCAACAACCCCTGTTAGGCGATAAGAACGGTAATTTTTAAGTTCTTTGACATCCTTTTCATCGATTATATGCATATCAGTTCCATGATTTGTTATAAAAACTCTAAACTTATCAATCGGCTCACTTCTTATCATTTTCATAGCTTCATACAAAGACTCCAAATTTTCTCCCCTTAATCCGTAAAGTACTGGACATGGAGTTCCGGGTAAAGCTACAACGACGTTGTTGCACCAGTCTACAGTATCGAATATCTTTGGATAAAACACGTAATCTACTTCAAAGAAGTCTTCGAGGTTGCATATCCTCTGCGTACCAAATCTTTCAGGGTATCTATATGTCAGAAGTTCCAAAACGAAATCGTTTAACTCCGCTCCTATTGCTGCTAGCGCACCGATCAACCCTCGACCCTTTTTAAATTTTAGATGCGGTATAAAATATTTTCCAATTATAAAAAGAGCCTCATCTATCGTTACCAGATCCTTCATAGCTTTATCAGCGAAATAGCTGAGCTTTATTGCCAAGTCCTCGCTAACAAAAACGGCTCCTGGGTGAGTGTTCGCATCCTTCAGCATCGCAAGTTCTTCAATGACCTCTCTAACTATCTCTAAAACTTCTGAAACGTCATTTGTTTCAACAAGGAAGCTTACAGCACCATTCCCACGAGTTTTAAATGGTACTGTTGGATTCAATCTAACAAGTCTTGGCAATCCAACTATTCTATCTCCTCTCTCTTCTATCCTCTCCATTGCAATCGTTGCAAGATAGGTTGTACACATTCCCTCCCTGCTGTCTGTATCGTCAATCCCTACCCAGATCTTCATGTAGCCTCGCAACTTTTGCAGCGATGTAATCTGACATCGTCCTTTCAATAGAAGATCTTGCAACATCAAGCTTCGGCCTAAGATTTGGAACAAGTTTATCTGGCAATGCAGTAAAAGAGAGGAGTTGAGTATAGATGTCTTTCATAACATCTATCAATCTCTCAGCTTCGCTGAAGTTACCTTCGAGAAGCTTATTAAGAGTGTACCTCCTAAGCTCACCTACAACATCTGCAAGTCCAGTAAGATAGGCTGATGGTTCAACCTCGAGCTCTATTTCGTAACTGAACTCATTTTTTACTACCTTGCAAAAAGTATAGGCTTCAACCAGCTCCTGAAAAGCTTCATGGGTTAGAGAAAAGTATATCTCCGGGTACTTCTTATATTCTCCTACTTCCCTTAGAAGTTCTATCGCCTTTTCAAGGTACTCCTCGAACTTTTCGTTTGAATGCAGAGCTGCAATAGCTTTCGTAGAGTTTATTCTGATCTCCCTCGTTAACTTCAAAAGCTGCTCTCTTGCAATTTCAAGTTCTTCTAGTCTTTTTCTTGCATCGTCCAAATTCAATTCAACTCACCTCTCAAGCAAAACAACCCTACTTACCTTAGCTTCGTCTCTTATTTTATATCCACATTTTTCTGAAAGTTTTTTAGAAAAATCTAAAACGTCTTCGTGTTCAGGCATGTTTTCGTATTTGAGCCTTAATCTTGAGTAACCCAAAAACATGTAAGCTTTAGCCTCGATAAAGTCTGGGGAAGCTTTGTTTATAAGTTCAGCGTATTTTTCTATAGCATTATCCTGCATGTTGTAATCTTTTATCAACGTAAGCCTTAAGACCGTTCTGCTTTTAGCGTTCCTCAGAACTTCAAGGCTTTTCATTATCTTATCCCAATTACTCTTTACCGGCCTATTGAGCATTAAATGACTCTGCTCATCAAATGCTGTCAAGCTTACATATAGCTGCGTAGGATCACATTTTTCAAGCATTTCTGGATTCGTCCCATTTGTTACTAAGAAGGTCGTAAAACCCTTTCTATTAAAACAATCTATCAACTCCGGTAGCCGTGGATAAATCGTCGGCTCACCAATAAGACTTATCGCCACCTGATTCGGCTCGTAAGCTTCCGCAAGCTTCTTTTTATTTACACCCTCAGTTCCATGAAATCCGCTCAGAAGTCTCCTCTGAGCTTTTATACTCTCTTCAACAATGAAATCTGGACTGTCCCAGCCCTTAAAATCTTTAAGTAACTCAAGCGGGCGCCAGCAGTATACACAATTCTGATTGCAAATGAGTGCAGGAGTCATCTGAAGACAACGATGAGATTTTATACCGTAAAACTTCTGCTTGTAACAACTACCTTCATCTTTCAGCGATTTCTTAAGCCACAGACAAGTCTTTACAGCTGAGTGGTTTCCAACTATTTGATAGCCTTTTAGATCGCTTAGCAGCTTGTCCATCTCTCTTAACTTTGACATCTCAATTTATAAGTTATCCGCCCAAAATTCAAAAATTTTGCATGCCTCCTCATAGCCTACCTCTAGCACGCAATCTATGAAGGCAATGTGACCTTTTATTGCTCTTATCCAGACTTCTTTATCAACTCTGAAGCCTTCGAGCTCTCTTTTTGCTAGTTCGTAAAGCAAGTCTATAGGCCTTCTAAAGTTATACAAAACGACTGTGTTCACTAAAAAATCATTTTTAAGTCTATTTTCAACTTCCGCCGGCAGGTTAAGACAGGCGTTTCTATTTTTTGCGTTCATTTTTATTTTTGAAGCTATATCCTCATAACTGTACTTCCGTTCCTCCAAATCTCTCAAAATAATCTCCCTCCACTCCTCAACATCAATTTTTCCAATTTTGGATTTCAAAACGAGTTTTGCTAATTCAATTTGCGTATCTTTTATCTCCCTAGATTTGGTACTTGGAAGATAACAGTACAAAGACACTTTCTCCTTCCAGCAGAAATCAAACAAACACCTACTTGCCTTCAGATCTTGAGTCCATCCAAAATCTTCTGGGGGTAGAGAGGCATTTGCTATGCATGGTTCAAAGTCCTCTGGGAGATCCATAAAAATTGCTTCAAAATTAGATGCCTTCAAATAATCTAAAATTTTCTTCCTGTTCCAATGGACATTTACGGAGACGAAGTTAACAAGCAACTTCACAAAATAATTAGCATCCAAAAAAAATTTAATTTTCGATTTTTACGCCATGAATAAGTCTTGCCAATTCAACCGCTGCATCTGCAAGTCGGTATGAGGGGCGAGAGATAATATCTGCATCAACAACGTAAACTCTACCGTTCTTTACAGCGTTAGTGTTTTTAAGCAAAGGTTCGTTGATAACCCACTTGTAACTTACATTTTCACCTCCTCCCATTCCAGTTCCGCTACTTACAATTATAACATCCGGATTTGCCGCTATCAGATTTTCAACACTCACAACTCTCCAACCATCGAAATCAAAGACGTTTTTAACTCCGGAGATTTCGATGAGTTCATCTATAAATGTGTTCTTTCCGCTAACGTAAATCGGATCATGCCAAACAATGTGTACAACTTTCAACCTTTCTTTTCCAGCTACAGCTTTCTTTACGGCCTCTATTTTTCTCGTCATCTCATCTACAAGCTTTTTAGCTTCCTCTTCATGTCCAGTTAGTTTCCCTATGATGATGATCCTCTCGGCAACATCGCTTATGGTTTTGGGATCGAAACCAACAACTGTCAGGTTAAGTTCTCTCATTCTCTCAATTATTTCCATACCATTTCCATAGGCAGCTAAAACAAGATCGGGTTTTAATGCTACAACCCTTTCGATGCTTACTGTAGTATATCCTCCAACAGTCTGAATCTTTCCGGCTTTTCTCAACTCCAAAACTTCTGGAGGATAGTTGCAGTAATCAGTAACACCCACAACTTGCTTCCAAGCACCGATTGCAAAAAGGATCTCCGTATTGCTTGGGGCGAGAGAAACTATCCTCTCAGGAACCTTCTTAATTTCAACTGCATATCCTGTATCGTCCATTATCTTCAACACATTTTCAGTAGTTACGGTTACATTTGTCTCCCCATTTACTTTTACCTCTTTATCAGAAACGCAAAGAGGAAATAGAGCAATCAGCGTTAGAAAACATAATATCAACCACCTTTTCATTTTTGTTCACCTCTTCTTACGATAATTTCTTTTATTCAGTAGATATGCTACTGCCAGCAATCCAGCGATTGCGAAGATCGCTTCAAAGCCCGGTATTCCACCACTAGGCGTTGGAGTTGGTGTTGTTGGCTTTGGAGTGGTTGGTGTTGGAGTTGGCGTTGGTGTTGTTGGAAATGCAGCGGTAGTTACATTGATTTCAGACGCTAATCGCTCTTCCTTAAACTTTAAGGGTTTTATAGGATACGGTTTTCCAAGTAAAGCAATTAAAGCACTTGCAGTCATGAAACCTGGGTTATCTGTAGTATAAGCAGTATACTTAAAATAGCCTTCCTCAGTTTGCAAACTGATCAAGTGATCTACTACGCTTATGTTATCTTTTTTCCACTCTCTTGGGTTTATTCCCACAGCGATCAGGGCTTGAATAGTCCACGAATCGCTTGCTGCATTGCTTGGAGAATTTCCAAAATACCTAACACCACCATCCTCATTCTGTCCAAGCTTAAGATAATCTAAGGCTCTTTTTATTACTTCAGAATCAAAAGGCTCCCCGGCAGCTACTAAAGCCTGTATAGCCGCTGCTGTATCGTCAAAATCGCTTTCCTCTCCAACAGCCCAAGAAAATCCACCATCTGGATTTTGTTGCAACTTAAGCCACTCTAAAGATTTATTTACATCCTCTCCTACAACAGAGAGGGCCATAATTCCCCATATTGTTGTATAAACGAAGTCTCCAATTTGACCGTTCTCCTTAACTCTCTGCTTCAATTTTGAGACCAAATCTACTTCAGCAAAGTTTCTTGGATCTTCTCCAGCAGCGTAAATAGCTAATATCGTTCTGGCATAATCTGCTGTCCCCATTTTTGGCAGTTCATCTTTTATGTGCTCTTTTATATAATCTAGGGGGTTTTTACCGTTCTTTAACCAGCTTCTTGGATCTTCTTTAGCTGAAACTATAGCCATTATTGCCCAAGAAGTCTTTGCAATGCTTTCTTCTTCGCCAACATTTGCAAAGCCTCCGTTGCCTTTCTGTAAACTTTTAAGATAACTCAAAGCCTTTTTTATTCTGTAATCATCCTTATCTAGCGGAAAGTCTTTCCATTCTTTTGCAACTACAAAAACGCTGAAGTTTTCGACTAAAACTTTGTATAAAACCGATTCGTTGGCTTTTTCCACAACTTCAGAATTCAACTTGACCCACTCTGTTTCGTACTTGTAAAAACTCACATCTCCCCACTCCTTTGGGATCCTGAAGTAGATAACTGCCGATACGTCAGACCGATTCAGATTTATATCAAAACATGAATAAATTGTTGCATAAAGCAAATCCGGCAGTCTGGTTTTTTCAATTTTCACCTTTAAATCAACCTCTTCAGCACTTTTGAAAATTATCTTGAATATTGGCACTTCTTCAATGTTCACTTCCATTTCGTAGTTCTCTTTTATTCTTAATTCTCTCTCGAACTTTTTAGTCACAGTTTCGCAGACAATTGAAATCGTTTTTGTTGTGGAAGCTGAAAGCATACTTCCATCGAACACAGTTAAAGTTACGTTGTATGTTCCGCATTTCTTGTACGTATGTGTAGTGTTGCAATCTCTAGAAATTTTTCCATCTCCAAAGTCCCACAAACAGCCATCTATATATCCATCGGGGTCAATTGATTCGGAATAAAATTTTATTTCCTCTCCAACTTTTGGGTTTAACGGTGAATAGCTGAATTTTGCAACAGGTGGTGCGTTTTCAGCCCACTTCTTGTAAACAAGTATATTGTAGTTGCTGTCCACATATATTTCGATCTTGTAAATTGCAGTCTCTGGTGTCTCACTCATGCTTCTTGAAAAGTACCAGATTACTTTATCCCCTGAAGAGACCCTGTAATTTGCAGCTGCAACTCCAGGCATCGGTTTTTCCGGATAATTTACCCAGTACATCCACCCCGAACCTTCCCCAGCATAACCAGCACAGATTTCATCGACACAATCTACAAATATCCCCCAGTCTGTAGCCTTCAGACGATAGTTGAATCCTTTAATCTTGGATGCGATCTCAAGTACACCTAAAGCTGTTCTGTAGTCTATGCTGTACTCCTTTCCATCCACGATCTTTTTGAATGATCCAGATGGCAAGTAGTTGTCGTAAGCAGCCGAACCTATTGAAGGTTTTGTACAGTAGTTTATATCTAGAGTTCTTTCAACTCTTTCTTCACCACTTATCACTTCTATTTTCAACTTTCCTGGCAAATAGACTTTGAAATTTGCAGGATTCGTAGAATTAGCTTCGTTAAATACAGGATACCCATCGTTCAATCTGAAAATTACAAAAGAGTTTGGAGTTGTGTAAACTTGAACCGTATCTCCAACGCATCTTCCATCGATCGCTACTTCCAAGGCACATGAAGGTATCAAAAATACAAAGGTGCTCAGAATTACTAACAAAGATCTCATCTTACCTCTACCTCGAATGCATCACTCCAGATTATGATGTTTTCTGGGTAATTTGAAAGATAGTAAACTCCAGCGTAGAGTTTGTATTTCCCAGCTTTAACTTGTTGAGGTACCGGAATGATCACAGGAACTTTCAGATCACCTTTGACATTAAAGACGCTAATGCCAGCGATCGAATCTCCATCGCACGTTCCACTAACAACTAAAACATAACAACCATCTACGGCTGTCATGTCGATGAAGACGGTTATATTCCCGCCCCTCTGCCCAATGTTCGTCGAGATGGAGTTTATTGAAACAGGAACAACTTTAACGTTGATCTTTATCATCCTATTGGCATTTTCAGGAGTTTCGGATCCTGTACCATATATAAGGTAGATGATGTCACCGTCTCCAACTTCTTGTTGATTGATTCCAGACAATGGCATTTCGTTATTTAAATAATATATCCAATAATTCTCTCCAAGCCCCATAACTGAAGTTAAAAGCAGACCATAAGTTTCATACCATTTATCGCTCAACTCGTAGCTGAAATTGATAAAAGCTCCATCGACTTTCGAATTCAGGCTTGCAAAATGCAAAGCTCCCAAAACCGAAGTTTTATTCACTTTATATTCCTTATCGTTAATGATCTCAGTATACTTTCCTGGAGAGATGATGACGTTGAATTCGATGACCCCCTCGGAAGTGAAACAGTAAACGTAACCGTTGTCGGCACCGATATAAAGCCTGTTGTCTGCTAGATATGGAGAGGACATTATGTTGTAAGAACTGTACTCATCGGGTGGAACCAGCCTGTAAGTCCAGAGGATCTTTCCGTCTGAAGCATTTACAGCATAAAGGGTTCCTTCTCTAGTATTGGTGGCGAAATAAACTACTCCATTCGCTATGGCTGGAGAGGAATCGATCTTTCCATTCGCTGTTATGTTCCAACATTCTTTAAAGCTGGTAAGATTTATGCAATACAGTTTCCCGTCTCTTGATCCAAAAAAAGCTTTATCCCCTTCAACGGCTGCGCTTGAAGTAGAGCCTTTCATACCGATTTCAGCCTTTATATATCCCGATTCGTTGTAGATGTATAGCTTTTCTTCGCTTGAAAAGATCAAAATTCTCTCTCCGTTTAGATCAACCACCGTTGGAGTGTTTGTTATCTGTGAATCTAGGCTGGCGTTCCACAGCTCATCTAGATTTTCGTTTACACAGTAGATCTTGTTAACTCCACTGGAGTTTCCTGCAAAAAAGATTTTACCATTGCTTGCAGCTGGAGACGTGTAAGGGTTTATAGTTCCGCCCGTGGAAAATTTTGCAATCACATCGCCATCTAAACTTATCTTCCAGAGTGTTCCGTTTGTATGAGTTAAAACATAAACGCTATTGTTGTAAATGATTGGAGAAGATGCGATACCATAGTAAGATTTCTGCTGATCCAAGAACAACTCTTTTTCTACCCTTCCATCCTTAGCGTTTAAAATGTAAAAGTATCCGTAATAAAGCCATCCTTCGCCGCTGTAAACCATCCCTCCGATGTAGATTTTCTCGCCGTAAATTGCAGGCGTTGATGCGCCCTGAATTGTTTCATTTCTCCATAAGATCTCTCCACTTTTCGCATCTATTGCGTACAATCCCGGTTTCCACTCTCCCCAGCCATACCAGTTTGATACAAAAACCTTTCCATCGATGTAAACAGGCTGCGCTCCAACTAAACCGCTCAGCTCTGTTTTCCACTCAACCTTCGGGATTATCTTTTCGGATGTGAAGTTACCTAAATGTTCAGCGTTTCCCTGAAACATGTTCGCATCTGCTACACTGATCATAAAAAATACTGCAAATAGGCACAACAACCTTGAAATCAACAGCCGCATAATGAAACTACACATCAAAAATAAAAAATTTTTGTTCAAAACTCAAGCATTTTGGATGATATCAAGAAAAGATCTTGCAGCTAAATAAACATCAGCATGCATGGCTATCGCCGAGATTACAGCCACACCAAAGGCTCCAGCTCTTAAAACTTCCTTGACGTTCGAATGATTTATACCTCCAATTGCAATTACTGGAACCTTTGTAGATGAAACGATATTTTTAAATTTTTCAATTCCGAGCGGTTCTTTAGCGTCTTCCTTGCTTTTAGTTGCAAAAACGGGTCCAACACCTAAATAATCTGCATATCTTTCAGCTTTCATCGCTTCTTCAACACTATGAACCGAAACACCTAAAATTCCACCAAAAATATCTCTTGCAGCATCAAAAGGTAGATCCTCTTGGCCTAGATGGACTCCATCAGCGTCACTCGCCAAAGCTATGTCTAGTCTGTCGTTTACTATAAAGAGGGCATCGTAATCCAAAGTTAGCTTTCTGATCTTCTTTGCCACCTCGTAAATTTCTTTTGAACTCATACTTTTTTCTCTAAGCTGTATAGCTCTTACACCAGCTTTAAGCACTTTTTCTGCAAGTTCTTCATGCTTTCCAAACCTTGAATCCGTTATAAAATAAATTTTCAGCTTTTCAAACATCACAAGTTTTTATAGCACCACCTCTTTAAACATTTACGTGTCTATAAGAGAGATGCTAAAGGGTGTGGCAAGCGAAAAAGAACTGAATTTGATTAGAAGAAGTTTTGAGGTTGTTGGCGATGTTGTATTGATAGAGATACCTGATGAAGTGATGCATTACAAAGACAAGATAGTCGAAGCCATTTTGAAGAGGCACAAGCATGTTAAAACGATTCTAAGGAAGATTGGCGAAGTTAGTGGAGAGTTCAGAGTTGCAAAGTATGAAATTTTGTATGGAGACCGAACGGAGACGATTGTCAAGGAACACGGATGCAGATTTTTAGTTGATCCTACAAAAGTTTACTATTCCGTAAAACTTTCTGGAGAAAGGGAGAGGATCGCAAAGCTCGTCGGAAAGGAGGAAAGAGTTCTTGTGATGTTTGCCGGAGTTGGACCATATCCAATAATTATAGCGAAACACGCTAAGCCTAAAGAAGTTGTTGCAGTGGAACTGAATCCGATAGCAGTCGAATATTTGAAAAAAAACGTTGAAATGAATAAAGTAGATGTAAAAGTTTTTGAGGGAGATGTCAGAGATGTTGTTCCGAAGTTAGAAGGAGAATTTGATAGAATACTCATGCCTGCTCCACACTCAGCTGAAAATTTCGTTTATTTGTTGCCGGAAAAGGTTAAGAGTGGTAGTTTCGTGCACTACTATACCTTCGAGAGTGAAAATAAAGAAGGAGAGTTGCCTTTAAAAGTTAAAAAATTGTTTGCAGATTATGGAATGCTCGTAGAAGTTAAAAAAGTAAGGAAGTGCGGCAGTTTTGCCCCTTACGTTAACAGGTACGTTATCGATCTGGAGATTCAGTAAGGATGAGTTCCGAAATACACCTTTATACCAAAGTTGTCTTCTATAGTTTTTGCAAGTTCTTCGGCTTTTAAATAAGGACAATCTGGCTTAGGTTTGAAGAAACAGTTGCTTAAGTATATCTCATCAGGTTTCATCTCCGAAAGCTTTATAGCCATTTTTATGTTCGCTAGAAGTGTTCTCCCGGGACATTCACATCTTACAAATGCAATAACGCTTGTGGGTTCTTTAAATTCTCCTTCTCCAAGTGCAGCCGCTTTCAAACACCTCCATTCCCCGGTACAGCCGTAGGTTGAGTCCATATAACTTCCACAACCGACTATAAAAACTTTTTTCATAAGCTATAAACTGAAAAGCCATCGATAAATTTTTCGATCTGTAACTTCAAAACTGTAAGAAAAAATTTATGTAAAGAAGCTAATAAATTTATCTATGTCTAAAAAACCTAGCGGAATACTGACGATGGTCTTTCCGCTAATCTGGATTTTTATCACTGTAGCTTGGATTTTGATTTTTCCAATAGATGTGGAGGAGAAAATTGATTACAAAGATTTTTTGATAGAAGGGAATGTGGTGATAGAGGGTACAATTTTTTTAATCACTTTAATATTTACTTTTTATATAAAAAGATTTCCACATCTTGTCCCCGGATGGGGGATTTTCGTCACTGGCTGGCTTTTAAATTTACTTGAAAAGTTTACATCAGAACCAGAATTTTTTATCTCTACACTCGAAGAGTTGCTGATAGCCCTAGGACTTTTACTGATCTTTTTCGGACTTTCAAATATGTACTGGGAAGTCAAAAACAAATACGAGCAAAGTAAAGAGAGCTTAACTTGGTTTAAAAAGCTTGTCGAAGTTTCACCAACACCCCACTTTGTTTACACCAACGGCAAGTTTGTATATGTTAACAAAGCAGCCGAAGAGCTCACAGGATATAGTAAAGAAGAGCTGCTTAAAGGGATCTTTTGGGAGCTTTTTGAAGATAAAGAAAAAGATAAAGTCAAACTGGCTATGGCTAAAAGACTTAGTGGTGAAAAAGTCGAACCATACACACTGAAAATAAAAAGAAAAGATGGAGATTACAGAATTGTTCAGGTTTACGGAACTTACGATGTCCTAGGAGATGAAAAATACGGTATACTATCTCTTGCAGATGTTACAAAATTGGAAGAGGAGAGAAAAAGAAACGAAGAGCTTTCGAGGATGTTGTCTTTGATCAACAAAATTCTACGCCACGATGTCATCAACGCTTTAACTTCCGCAGTAATGTACATGGAAATTTTCAAGGAGACGGGTGACATAAGTGTCTGTGACAAGGTCAAGAATTCTGTTGAAAGGGCTATCAACATAGTCAAAAATCTGAAAAGTTTTGAAGAAACGATAAAAACCGGAAAACTCAAAATAATGAAAGTTAGAGAGGTTGTAGAAGATGTTGCCAGAGGTTTCAGTCTACCTATAGAGATAGAAGGAGATTGTGAGGTGGTAGCAGATGATGGTCTGAAGACTGTTTTTGAAAATCTTTTCCAGAACGCTGTGCAGCACGCTGAAACTAGTAAGATCGAAGTCAAAATCAGAAAAACCGGTGAATATTGCGAGATAAGAGTCGCAGACTTTGGCAAAGGAATAAGTGACGAGATAAAACCGAAAATTTTTGATGAAGGTTTCAGTTACGGTGAAAAAGCTTCTACAGGCTTAGGTTTATTTGTAGTTAGGAAACTCGTCGAGAAGTACAACGGAGAAGTTTGGGTTGAAGATAACAAACCAAAAGGAGCTGTATTCGTTTTAAAGTTGAGAACGGCATGAGAACTAAAGATCTGAGTGTCCTTTGCTCTCATCAGAGGATTGTACCAGTTATTATAATTCAGTTTCAATCAATATTTGCCTACAGAGCCATCACTCATCACACCCCTCCCCCCTTCATTTCATGTGGAGATCGTGAAGATGTCTTCTCAGCGATGCCATTAGGCTGAAACTGGCTTTGAAAGTTACTTACAAATGAATAGATGATAAAAGACAATCTAAAAAAGATTTGTGCTTTATAATACTGGATCTTTCCATTTTAATCGATTAAAGACGTTTTTAAAGTCGATCTGTCCTTTACAGACGCTATTGATTTTTTAAAATTCTATATTTTTTAAATATTATAAAAAATGCGAAAAAATTTAGGACGTAAACAGTGGCGAAGGTCTTTGGCCATTAAATCAAACAAAATATGCGGCAAATATAAAAAGGATTAAAAACCTTTATTACGAGTAGAAAAGCTTATAAGTACCTTTAAAATTAGCTTCTTTATAAAATGATAGACAGAGACTTTATAATCGAGAGGCTTGAAAAGAAGATAGTTGAAAAAGATAAAGAAATTCAGGAGTTGAGAAAAATGGTAGAAATTGCAGAATCAAAATCAATTGTCGAACTTGAATCGAAAATTGCCGAACTTAGAAAAGCTGTAGAGAGTGTTGTAAGCGAATTAACTTTCCTGAAGTCTGAAGTTAAAGAACTAAGAGAGAAAGTTGAACAAAGAAAAACCGACTTGCAATCTACAGGAGTTGTCAAAAAAACTTCAGACCTAAGACTGTACAAGACAGAAAAGAGGAGAGATATCCAAAGCAAAAACCTTGTTAGCTCAAATCCAAATACCGAAATTTTGGAAGATTATCCAAAGAGGGTAACTAAGAACGAGTCCCCAAAAATTAGCGAAAGCGATACAGAAAAAAATGATAAAGTAGAGAAAAGAGATGAAAAAAACAAAGAAGAGAAATATTCAGAAGATGAGGACCTGATAGTATGCGATTAGAATGTTCATAGAGAGAATAGTGCTAAGAAATTTCAAATCTTTCGGTAAAAAAACGGAAGTGCCACTCTACAAGGGATTCACCGTAATAACAGGTCCGAACGGTAGTGGAAAGTCTAACATAGTAGATTCAATAC
Source organism: Archaeoglobales archaeon (assembly GCA_030055525.1). Taxonomy (GTDB): domain Archaea; phylum Halobacteriota; class Archaeoglobi; order Archaeoglobales; family Archaeoglobaceae; genus WYZ-LMO2. The sequence goes on from JASFYJ010000003.1 coordinate 93,635, forward strand.
TCTTTTGCCTTGGACTTTCAACTTCAACGAAACAGCTGAGAGCCGATAAACTGACAGACTTGATACACAACGGAAGGAAAGATGTAGAAGTTTCAGTAATATTTAACGACAACAACAACAAGATCGAGATAACAAGAAAAATTAAAACGACCGACAAAAACTACTACAGCTACTACTACTTGAACGGAAAACCAAGTAGTTTGGCTGAGATACACAAAACGTTAGAAAAATATGGTATTTACAGTGAGGCGTACAACATAGTAATGCAGGGAGACGTTACGAGAATTATAGAGATGTCGCCATACCAGAGAAGAAAGATAATCGAGGATATAGCTGGTATATCTGAATTCGATGAAAAAAAAGAACAAGCTTTGGGAGAACTTGAAAAAGTTAAAGGAGATATTGAAAAAATAGATGCAATACTTTCTGAAATAGAAAAACAGCTTGAAGTGTTGAGAAGAGATAGAGACGAAGCTTTAAGATACAAAAATCTTTTGGAGACTAGAAAAGAGCTTGAATACTACTTGAAAGCGCATCGATACTTAGATTTGGAGGGGGAAAAACAAAAAATTGAGAATGAAATAAAAAAAATTGAACTCGAGAAAGATGCTACTACAGCCAAATTGTCTCAGATAATCTCTCAAGCTTCAGAACTGGCTAAAGAACTCGAGAGAATAACAAAGGAGATCTCCAACAAAGGAGATATTAAAATTTTGGAGATAAACTCTAGAATCCTGGAGCTAACCAGTCAATTAGAAACAATCAAAAAAACAAACTCGATATATCTTGAAGAGATAAAGAGATTTGATTCTGAAAATCTATCTCTACTTGCTGAAATCTCAAACATAAAAGGAGAGTTAGAAAAAACTACATCTGAAATCGAAGAAAATAGTATTAAGAGAGTTCAAACGTCTGAAATTCTACACGAGATAGAAAAGAAGCTTGATGCGCTACGGGAAAAAATAGATGCTGCAGAGAAAGAGAACAAGGAATTGAAAGAAAACCTGATTAACAAAAAGGAAAAATTAGAAGAATTAAAACAACAGAAGCTCTCTAAATTAAGAGAAAAAGACAGGTTAGTGGAAACTCTAAGAATGCTTGAATCAGAAATTGATAATTTAAGTTTAGAAATCGAGAAAAACAATCTGAAAAAATATGAGTTGGAGAAAAGAATTTCGGAACTTAAAGGTAGATTGGAAGAACTTGATACAACGTACAAAAATCTTCAGAACAAATTCTCTGAAGTTGATAAGAGACTTTTTTCGGTAAGATCTTCAATTTCAGATTTAGAAGAGGAACTTAAAAATTCAGAAATAGAGTTGGCCAAAATTAGGGCGAGACTTTCCACCCTGCAAACTTTTTCTAAATCGGTTGAGGCGATACTTGAAGCCAAAAGAAGGGGAGATTTGTTAGGGATATATGGCACCGTGGCCCAACTTGGCGAAGTGAGCCAAGAACACGTGAATGCTATAGAAGCTGCTGCTGGTAGCGCTCTACAGTACATAGTTGTAGAGAATGAAGATGTTGCTGTTGAGGCAATCAAGTACTTGAAAGCTATAAAAGCTGGAAGAGCAAGTTTTTTACCGTTAAGAAGGATAAAGGAATACAATCTAAAACTAGATAAATCTATCCTTAACGAGAAAGGGGTTATAGGTTACGCTGTAAACCTTGTAAATTGTGAAAAAACTTTTAGACCAGTTTTTGAGTTTATCCTACGCGACACTCTTGTGGTTGATACTGTAGATACTGCAAGAAGGTTGATGGATAAAGGGTACAGGATAGTTACGCTGGATGGAGATCTGGTTGAAAGGAGTGGATTGATGACAGGCGGTAGTAGTGAAAGAAGAAATCTTCTCATATCTAAAGAAATCCTTGAAAACGAAAGAGAACTCGAAAATAAAGTTATAGAGCTCCAAAGAAAACGTGAAGATCTTTTAAAAGAACTTAACAAACTTGAAAGCATCAGAAAAGAATATAGAAACAATCTTGAAGATTTAAAACAGAAGATCTCTGACATACTGAAGGATATCGAGTTAGAAAAGCAAAAAATGGTCGAGAATACGGAAAGAATTGAACAAATAAAAGTTAAAATTTTGGAGAAGAACAAAGATAGAGAGGAGAAGCTAAAAATTCTCAAAAATATAGAAAACGAGATATCTCAACTGGATGAGTTGATTGCAGCTTACAAGAAAGACATCGAAGTTGTTGAAAAGAAGCTTGGGAAAGTAGAGGTTAGCAGACTCCTCTTCGAGGCAGATAATTTGAGGTCGGAAAGTATAAAATATCGCGAAATCCTTATATCTATTGAAAAAAAGCTTGAGGCTCTTGAGTTCAAAAAAACTCAACTTGAAAAAAGCTTGAACGATCGTAAAAAGAAATTAGCTGAAAATAGCGGTAAGGTTGAAGAGTTCAAACTGAAGATCGATAGCAACGAAAAGAGTAAAGAGAGAATTAAAAAAGAGCTAGAAAGACTTAGAGAGGAGGAAAAAGGATTACATTCTGAAATTTCGAAACTTAGAGAGGTTAGAGATAGCATATTAAGCAAAATGAAGGGATTGGAGGAAGAGAAAGCTAGTTTAGAGAAAGAAGTCGAAAAACTTGAAAACAAATTTATCTTATATCGTGAAAAGCTAGAAAAAGTCATCACTGAACTCAAAAACTTCGAAGGTATTGTAGTTCCGGAAAAGATTCCAGAAAGAGAGATTATTGAAAAAGAGTACTCAAATGTACTATCAGAACTTGAAAAGTTTGGCGACGTTAATTTAAAAGCAATTCAAGAGTATGAAGACGTTTGGAGGAGAAGAGAGGAGCTAATAAATAAAAGGAGCATTTTAGAGAGAGAAAGAGAGGATATAATTAGAAAAATCAATGAGTATGAGCAGAAAAAGAGAGAAGTCTTTTACGAAGTATTCAACGCTGTTAGGAGAAATTTCATTGAAATAATAAGAGAAATAACAAACGGTGAGGGAGATATATATCTCGATTCCGATGACCCCTTCTCCAGCGGTTTACATATAAAGGTAAAACCCAACAATAAACCGGTTCAAAAACTTGAATCCATGAGCGGAGGGGAAAAAAGTTTGGTGGCGTTGGCCTTAATATTTGCCATCCAGATGTACAGACCCGCTCCTTTTTACGCTTTCGATGAGGTAGACATGTTTTTAGATGGTGTAAACGTTGGCAGAGTCGCGAAAATGATAAAGAAGATGTCAAAGGAGGCCCAGTTTATAGTGATATCTCTAAGAAAACCCATGCTCGAAAACGCTGATGCTATCGTAGGTGTTACAATGGGAGGTGACAATTCATCGATAGTGACTGGAATAAAACTCGTGACTTAGAAGACCCGATAGAGGTACTCATAGAGATGGCAAAAGCTGGAGAAATAGATCCTTGGAGTGTAGATATTATTGACGTCACAGATAAATTTTTAAGAAAGCTTGAAGAAGCGAAAAAAATGGATCTTCGAATTTCTGGAAGGGTATTGTTGTATGCAGCAATACTTGTTAGAATGAAGTCTGAAGCAATACTTTTGGAGATAACTAGAAACCAAGAAGTAAAGGATGATTTAGAAGCTGAATTAGATAAAAACTTTTTAGTTGAAAATGATTTTCAAACATCAGAGTTCACTTCAAGTGAGTTCTTAATCGATGATGTAGATGAATTTGCAAGGGGGGTTTTGGAAGTTAGAAAGGCTGTGAGAAAGATAGTAACTCTTAGAGATTTGATCGAAGAACTTAAGAAAGCGGAAGAGATTGAAAACAGGAGAAAAAAGAGAAAGAAAGTGAAAAAAGAGACTTTAGAGGAACCGTTACAGTATCCCCATCCAGAAAGTATGGAAGAGACGATTACAAAAGTTGAGACTGAGATAAACAAGATCCTTTCGAGAGTGGGTTTTACGACTTTGTTCTCTATTGTTAATACGAAAGAAACTGATAAACTCGTGGATTACTATGTTTCAGTGCTTTATCTTTGCTTTAGAAGGAAGATAAACATAAAACAGGAGAAAATATTCGAAAGTGACATAGAAATATCTCGAGCTTAATCTTAAGAATTTTAGATTCTTTTAGGCAGCTAAAGGGGAACAGTAGTAAAGATGTGGTTTTTTATCGTTCAGAAAAGTTATTTTTAACCTTTTTAGCTATACTTGCTAGCTAGAAGTTACTATTTATATATAAAAAATATATTTCTAATTTAAATGCAAAAATAGAAGTGTTAGCTATTACAGGTAAAAATCTTCGAAGCTCCCTTGCGAATTGTTTCGAGAACTTGGAGACCTAATTGAAAAACTAGCCAAATTTATAAAATTCAGCAACGCAGATTCGGTATCAGTTGTAGAGGATTTTAGAGCGATAACTAGCTGGAATTTGAAGATCTTCGATCTCGTTTTTGATTACATTCTCCCCTCTCTGGAGCTAAGCATTAAAATAAGTTTGGTATCTGAAAAATGCAGTCGAATCTCAATGCTTTTACTTTTATATGAGCTTAGCTCAGAAGTTTTTTGACCCGATTATTTTAAATCTCGACTACTTAATTTTTTTATGAATCTCAAGCTGGTTGTAGAAGCGATTCTCTTCTCTTCTCCTGACCCTGTATCGATTTCAGATTTGTGTAGAATTACCAAATCCAGTAGGGAAGAGGTAGAAAAAGCTGTATCGGAGCTTTCAAGATCTTACTCAGAAAGGGAAAGTTCTATAGAGATAATAAAACTTGGTGAAGGTTATCTAATGAGAGTGAAACCCGATTTCTATTCTTACATAAGTAGTTTATCGGAGAGGGGGCTTGATAGAGGTACTATCAGAACTTTGGCTGTAATTGCAGCCAAACAGCCTATAACTCTTTCGAGACTAGCTAAGATAAGGGGAAACAAATGTTACGAGCATGTAAAAAAATTAAAAAAGCTTGGATTGATAAGTAGCGAAAGAAAGGGACGTTCAACTATATTAAAAACTACGGAAGCGTTTTTATCTTATTTTGGAGTTGATTCGAGCAGTTTAAATGATTTTAGGATACTTTTAAAAGAATTTGATGGGCAAAATGAAGTTGAAAAACAGAGTTGAGTTTTAGGTTTTTAACGATCCAGTGTTTTTCTACATCTCTATTTTGGATCATCATTTCAACTTTTTTAAAATCAATCGAACTTCTCAAAAAATCAGAGATTTGGACTTATTTTTATTATTTCGCTAATCTCTTCACTTCTGTCTCTATTAAAAACCGATAAAATCAATTTCAATCTTTTGAAATTGCTGAAAAGGCCTTTCTACTATCTCCACAGGAAATGAAGGGGGAGGGGGGTGAGTAGTGCTGAAGACGTTTCTAGAGAAGAATAAAGATGTTCACTCTTATAGAACAATGCGGGTTTAGAGGGTGGAAAAGTGCATTTTTGGCAAACTATGCTGGTAATAAAGTAAGAAGGACCAGTTATTTGAGGAGATTACATTTATGGAATTGTAAAATTGTTGAAAAAGGTAAGGTTTTGATTATGAGTAATTTTACTAGCTTTTTTAGAAGAACTCCAAGATGCGGGCATCCTAAAACCTGAGACGCTAAACAATGCGGCAACGAGTTGCTACTACTGAACTTTAAAATATGGTGATAAAGGGAAGCTTTTAAATTGGAGCCTCAGTTCAGATATCTAGTACAGTCAACGATTCGCCTTTATACTCTTTTGGACTTCATGAGCGTTCTTGGGAACGATCAAAGATTCAATTGAAGGCGTAAAATTGGATTTATAAATTTCTGGAATTAATTACTTCGCAAGTTCTAAATCTCTTCTAAAAGCTGAAATTCCAGTTATTGCTCTACCTAAAATCAGCGTGTGGATATCATCGGTACCCTCGTAGGTGTAAACGCTCTCGATGTTTGCCATGTGTCTTATTGGAGAGTAATCTAAACTTATACCATTCGCTCCCAATATCTCTCTCGCTGTCCTTGCGCAGAACCTTGCAACTCTTACATTATTCTTTTTAGCAAGTGATATCTGTTCAGTTAAGGCTTTCCCTTCATCCATCAATTTTCCTAATCTCCATGAAACAAGTTGTGCTTTGGTTATTTCTACAAGCATCTCTACAAGCTTTTCTTGCACAAGCTGAAAAGCTGCTATTGGTACTCCAAACTGTTTTCTACTCTTTGCATAAGTTAAAGCCGTTTCAAAACAATCCATAGCTGCTCCAATTGCCCCCCAAGAGATTCCATATCTCGCTTGGTCTAAACAACTCAAAGGAGCTCTTAAACCTATAGCATTTGGTAGCCTATTTTCTTCAGGTACCTCGCAGTTGATCAACCCCAACTCCCCAACCCCACCAGCCCGCATCGATCCTTTTTTAGTTATTGCATGCTGCTGAAAACCTTTAGTACCTTTTTCGACTATAAAACCTTTGATTTTCCCATCTTCAATGTCCCTTGCCCAGACAATTGCTATATCTGCTATATCTGCTTCTGTTATCCAGGTCTTGGTACCATTGAGTATCCATCTGTCCCCCATCTTTCTTGCGGTAGTTTTTATGCTTCCTGCATCGCTTCCGATTTCAGGTTCTGTGAGGCCGAAGCAGCCAACGATTTCACCTTTTGCAAGTTTTGGCAGATATTTTTTCTTCTGTTCTTCGCTCCCGTAGCGCCATATGGGGTACATAACTAGTCCAGAGGTTACAGCAACGAAACTTCGCAGAGCGCTATCCACCCTTTCTACCTCTTGACATATTAATCCAAAACACATGTAGTTCATTCCTGGACAGCCGTATTCTTCGGGAATGAATGTTCCGAGCATTCCAAGTTCTCCAAATCTTTTTGCAATCTCTTTAAAATTTAAAGGTTTTTCTTCATGCCACGCGTTGATTACGAGCGGTGAAATCTCCTTCTCTAGGAACTCTCTTACAGAATTCCTAACAAGTTTCTCGTCGTTGGTTAGAAGCTCATCTACTGAGTAAAAATCCACCCCTCGAAACATCCCTACACCTCGATCAAACTTGGTCAAACTCAATATAAATCTTGCCGATAGTATGAACCTATAAAGTTCTTCAATTCGTTAATTACGAAGTTATTTTTTAGTTTGGATCTCCTTAGTTTAAATTGTAAAAGTTGAATCCACGAAACTTATATATTCAGAAACAATATCATATTTTGAGTGACGACGATAAAATTCCTTGGTGGATGCAAAGAGGTAGGAAGATCAGCTGTAATGGTAGATTCGATAGTTTTAGATTACGGTATTAAACCTTCTGATCCGCCTGAATTCCCACTTAATGGTCTATCCCCCTCAGCCGTGGTTATATCTCATGCTCATTTGGATCACGTAGGCGTGGCACCAAATTTAATGTACTACAATCCAAAGGTTTTCATAACTCCTCCCTCTACAGAACTTTCCCTTGTCCTTTTAAGGGACTCCATGAAGGTTATGCACCCTCCTCCATATACAAAGAAGGAATTAAGACAGTTTGAGAGCAACATACATGAGTGCGAATATGAAGAAGTCGTGGAACATGAAGGCTTGGAGATTACGTTTTTTAACGCCGGCCACATACCAGGGAGTGCAAGTGTACATGTAAGAACTAAGGAATTAAGCATCTTGTATTCGGGAGATATAAGACTTGAAGATACCAACCTTCTGGAGGGTGCCAATACGAATTATCCGGAAACCGATATATTAATAGTAGAAAGCACGTATTTTGGAGTCAAGCATCCTCCGAGAAAGGAGCTCGAAAAGGCTTTTGTTGAAAGTATACTACAAACACTCGACAATGGTGGACATGCTATAGTTCCGGCTTTTGCAGTTGGAAGAACTCAGGAAGTTCTTATGATTCTCGAAAAGTATGGAATAACTGCTTATGTAGATGGGCTTGGAAAAGAAGTTGGAGAAATAATTCAGAAGTATCCTGACTTTATAAAAAGTCCCAAACTGCTTAAGAAAGCGTTAAAGAGTGCGATTCCGATTAGCTGGAAGAAAAGAGAGGAGGTATTAGAGCAGCCGAGTGTTATTGTAACCACGGCTGGAATGCTGAACGGTGGACCAGCACTCTTTTACATCTCGAGGCTTTATAACGACGAAAAATCGAAGATACTGCTTACGGGTTACCAAGTAGATGGTACCAACGGTGCAATGGCACTTAAAAGTGGAATGTTGAATCTTGGCACAAGGACTGTAAAGTTGAAGATGAAGGTAGAACAGTACGACTTCTCAGCTCACGGAGATGATGAGCAACTCAGAGAGTACGTTAAAAGAGTGGCCGATAAGGGGGCTGAATTTGTTTTTGCAATTCATGGAGAAGAGCCTGAAAAGTTTGCTGAGTGGATAAAGAGTGAAATAGGGGTGGAAGCTTACGCTCCCAACAACGGAGAAATATATGTGATCTGAACTATGAAGATTTTAGCTGTTGCAGATCTCCATTCTCAATTTTCGAATCTAAAAAAGATCCTCGAAAATGTGGATTTTGACGTTCTGTTGATCGCCGGAGATATAACGAACTTTAAGGATGAAGATGTTTTTAAGGTAGATGAACTCATATCTGAATTCGTGGATCGCTGTTATGCGATACATGGGAACTGCGACAGCGAGAAGATATTAAGCTACGAGTTAGATTCAATAGAATTTATTCACAAGAGAAGTTTAAAGATTGAAGATTTTACACTTCACGGTCTTGGCGGTTCAGGAATAACTCCTTTCAGGACACTTTCAGAATATACGGATGAACAAATTGAGAATATAATTTTAAACTTCAAGTTAGAAAACAGTTTCGATGTTTTACTCTCCCACTGCCCGCCGAAAGGCGTTTTGGATCTTACAAACAAGGGGATAAATGCCGGTTGTGAGGCTATAAGAAAACATGCGAAAAAGTTCAAGTTGATAATTTGCGGCCATATACATGAAGCTTTTGGAATCTACAGGGGAGAATACATAGCGGTAAATCCTGGGCCGGCTTTTTCTGGTAGGTATGCATTGATCGAAACGGAAAATCTTAAAGTTGAAACGTTTAAGATTTAATATGGATTTGGTAGAGAAGGTAAAAAACTGGCTTGTGGACGAGGGAATATACAAGGATCGCATTCCGGATGATACGGCAAAGGTTCATTTTTTGGCTGAAATTCCACCAAATTCTCAGCAGATGATAGATATTATTTTCCCAAAAAATAGAGAAGATATGATAATAATTGGAAGCGGCATAAAGTTAGCAGATGAACATTATAAAGCACTTATGACTCTAAAAAAAGAAAAAAGAGAAGAGATACTCTGGGAGATGAGATTTACGCTGCTTTTCTTGGAGACAGGATTTCAGATACTACCAAGCGCAGAAGATCCACAGATATTCAACTTTACAAGAGAAATTTACGCTGATGGTCTGAATAAAAACCTCTTCATGGATGCTATTAAGCAAGTGCATAGGTGCAAGCTTTACGTTGTTTGGATGATGCAGAAGTTGTTTGGAAAAGTTAAAAGCGAAAATTACATGTACCGCTAAAAAACTCCATTTCTAATCAACTCTACAGGAACTCTTCCAAGATGAACAGCTGTCGCTAAAAGAACTCCATCAAGGCCTAGATCTTTTGCAATCTCTAAATCTTTAACGTCCGATATTCCTCCACCAAGCATTACCGGATGGTCGGAAAGGTTTAAAACTTTGGTTGCTAAATCAAAGTTTGCGCTTAGACTTCCAACATTTCTTAATGGTAGAACTATTACTCCGAGGATATCAAGAGTGTTTAGAAATTCAACAGCCATTTGCCAGCTTGAAAATTTTTTTGAAGCATCCAGAAATTCGTCTCTAAAATCCAAGCTTACGTAACATTTTTTATTCAACTGGGTTATGTCGAAGGTTTCGGTTCCAACGACGGGTGTGAACTTCGACCCTTCAAGTTCTTCACAACTCCTAAAACCGCAATCTGCAATCAATTCACTCACTTTTTCTGTCATCGAGTTGAGAATGGACTTATTGTCTCCTTTTTCTTCGATCATATCCAAATCTGCGACGTAGAGGTACTTTGGCTTTATTTCCTCCAATAAAGCAAGCGGATTGGATGTTTTAGTTATGAGGCTAATCTCCTTTACTGGGCGATATTTTTCTCTTTCTCCACCCTTTGCAGCTACAACTTCTCCGTTTTTTATATCCATAACAAAGAACAGTTTCATAGAAAATTCTTTTCTGGATTTCTTAAAAATTTGTCGAAGCCCTGATTTTTATATACTCTCGCCGCAAGTTTAAAGATGAATCCAGAAAAGATGGTTGAAACGATGGAGAGAGAAGCATTAAAGAGGTGTGCACCAGTTTATAAACTCAAAAATCGGCTTTCAGATCCATTTAAGATCCTTGTTGGTGCTATTTTAAGCACAAGAACAAGAGATGAAGAAACTTTAAAAGCTTTAGAAAGGTTGTTTTCAGAAATAAAAGATCCTAAAGATTTAGCCAAGATGGATGTTAAAAGTATCGAGGAGTTGATAAAGAATGTTGGATTTTACAGAGTAAAAGCGAGAAAACTCAAAGAGTTGGCAGAAGTCATCGTTAAAGAGTACAACTCTAAAATCCCTGAAAATTTTAGAGAACTTCTAAATTTGCCTGGGGTTGGGAGAAAGGTAGCTAACGTTTTTTTAACTGAAATGGGGTATGATACGATAGCTGTAGATACTCATGTGCATAGAATAGCTAACAGGTTGGGGATTGTTAAAGCTAAAAGCGTTGAAGAAACTGAAGAAGAGTTAAAAAAGATTTTTCCAAGGAGTCTGTGGAGAAGGGTTAACAGAGCATTTGTCGGTTTTGGGCAAACAGTTTGCAAACCACAGAAACCTTTATGCTCAGAATGTCCTCTATCTGAATTGTGCAAGAAGGTGGGTGTAGATGCTAAAACATCCATGCATAGTTCAGCTGAGAGTTTGCAAAGAGGATGAAGAAAAAGCTCTAAAACTTGTGGAAAGTTTTAATGTTTCAATAGAAAAAGTCAAAAATGGAGTTGATATCTACTTTGGAGATGTAAATGATGCACGCAGCTATTTATCCAAGCTGGCTAAAGTTATCAAATTCAAAAGCAAGATGAGTACGAGTTATGCCGGTACTTTTAAAGGTCGATTTAGAATTTTGTTTGTTTATTCGGTGAAGTGCAATGAAAATAAAGCTGAATGAGTACTTTGAGCTGAGAAGATCTTTAAAGAGTATTAGAAGTCTAGATTATCTGCCTTATCCAAGGGCCCTACTTCATTCAATTCTCATCCAAAAAAGGATGGATAGCGTTAGGAAAAAATACCACCTTTTCAGTAAAAGAAGTGCTGAGATAGTTGATCTTTGGAGAAGGGAGAGAAAATTCCCGGAATGGCTTTCTTTACCTCCAGTAATGAAGATTAGAATTTTAATGAAGGGCCTTGGATATTCTGCAAGGGAGATAGGTAGAATGCTCAGAAATCCAGAAGTTGCTGAAGATGATGAACTAAGGAACAGCCTTTGGAAAGCGGTTACGACTGATTATGTGTATTCTCCAATTGCAGCCAAAATACAAACTGTAAGAGGTAAGATGGGCGAAAAACTTCTCGGAGAGTTGGTTGACAAATTGGGTGTAGAATACAAAACTGAGCACGAAATTGGAAAGACTTATAGGAAAACACCAGATGTTCTGTTCGAGAAGACAGTAAAATTAAACGGTCGAGAAGTGAGATGGATAGAGAGCAAGGCACTTTTTGGAGATATCATTTCGCACAGTAGATATTTTTCGAAACAGTATTCTCACTACAGGGAGCTTTTTGGTGATGGTGTTGTTATCTACTGGCTTGGATGCATTGATGAAATAGATGCCCTAACCTGGAGCGATCTGGGTTGTGATACAGCCAGGCTTTTAAATATGGAGATAGTTTTAAGTGAAGATGGGGTTAAGTTGGAAGGGAATGAGATAGAGGCTGCTATGAAGGCGGTAGACGCTTACGCCGAAGGTTTTTCTGTAGCTACAAGCAATCAAAAAGTTTTAAAGATACTAAGAAATATGGGATTTAAATTAAAAAATGCTAAAAATTCCTAAAGTTGCACTGGTTACTATCAATCCTGCGATAAAAACTCCAGCAGAGATGTAGAAGAATGCTTTTAGCTTGTTCAGCCTCATCAAAAAAGCTATCAAGCTAGCAGTCCAGGCGCCTGTAACTGGTGCTGGTATAGCAACGAAAATAGTCAATCCAAGGTAGCCATACTTTTCGATTGCTTTTTTTCTTTTTTCGGCTATCTTAATCACGTAGCTGTAGATGGAATTTATTATCGGGATCTTTTTGAAGATCCAGTCGAATTTTTCGAGAATTATCAGAATTAGCGGTACGGGGGCTATGTTTGCAGCTACACAAAGGATGTAAGAAGTTAATGGATTGAGTCCATAGTAGATTGCAAGCGGTATCCCACCTCTAAGTTCAGAGATTGGCAAAGCTGAGAGCAATAAAATGTTAACTATCTCCATATGCTCTTATCAACCTCCAAACTATCTCGTTAGCCGTAGATTCTAAACCAAGTTCAGCAGCTTTTTTGACAAAAACACCGTTTATATAGTCTATTTCTGTCTTTTTTCCTTTTATCACGTCTTGAAGCATCGAAGATCTGTTCATAGCAGTCATTTCAGCGACTTTTTTTACTTCGTCGTACACTTTAAACTCATAACCCATCTTCTTCAAAACGTTTTCGCACTCCTTCGCTAGCTTTTTAGCCAAAACGTTCAGATCGAAGTTTTCGATGATTTTTCCATTTCTTACTCTGCATAAAGCTGTGATTGGATTTATAACAGCATTAATTGCTGCTTTTAGCCATATCCTTCTCTCTATATCCCCCACCACTTCTACATGGATTCCGGATTTTTTAAAAACTGATGCAACCTCTTCAGCTCCATTTCCGACCCAGTTTCCTATGTAAGTGTAACCTTTACCTGCAAACATGACATGCCCGTATTCAACAAGATTGGCTGCGTAACTCGTAACACCCATAACAACTTCGTCGAAGTATTTAGCTAAAACCTCAGCATTTCCAATTCCATTTTGAAGGCTGCATACAATACCAGCATCGCATTCAGAAAGAATTTTTGCAGCATCTTCAGTATCGTAAGCTTTAACTAGAAAGAAGGTTATATCAGCATTCTGTGGTAAAGCCTCGGCTTTAACCTTCAATTCAGCGTTTAGCAAACCGCTGATCTTTAAACCTTTTTTTAAGGCTTCAAGCTGCATGCCTCTTCCAACAAAAACAACTTCAAAACCTGAAAGTTGAATTAGAGCCCCCATTAAACTTCCAAGTGCACCAGCACCCATGATCTGAATTCTCATCTTCTACATTCTCCACAAAGAATTTTAACTTAGCGATGTCTTTCAACCATGAAAGTTACACCTTGGGAAGTAGAAGGAGTAGTAGATTATTACAAGCTGATGGATGAATTTGGTATCAGTAGTTTTTCGACACTAGTTGATAGAATTCCGAATCCGCACAGGTTTATTAGGAGGGGAATAATCTTCGGACATAGAGATTATGATCGAATCATCGATGCTATTCGATCAAGAAAAAGCTGGGCTGTTATGTCAGGTTTCATGCCATCTGGTAGCGCTCATTTCGGGCATAAGATGACGATGGAAGAAATAGTTTGGCATCAGAAAATGGGTGGAATGGCTTTTGTGGCAATCGCTGATATGGAGGCGAATTTTGTTAGAGGATTGAGTTGGGCGAAAACGAGGGAAATAGGTTTTCAGTATATAAAAAGTATAATAGCGCTCGGATTAGATAAAAATAATTCTATAATATATTTCCAATCTGCTTCTAGGAAAGTGAAAGATCTAGCTTTTGAGTTGTCTAAGGAAACAAATTTCAGCGAGCTCAGGGCAATCTACGGATTTGAAAGTGAAACCCCAATCGCGAGATTTTATATCCCACTTGTCCAGGCAGCGGACATTTTGCAACCTCAACTGAAGGACTTTGGTGGCCCAAAACCTGTAGTTGTTCCAGTTGGTGCAGATCAAGATCCGCATATAAGGCTGACGAGGGATTTAGCAGCTAGAAGTAGCATTTTTTCATTTGAAAAAATTGAAAACGGTGTCAGGATTAGAAGCAGAAAAGGCGTAAACTATCTTGAAGCTTTAAAAGGGTTGAACTTCGAAAAGAAAATCTACGAGGAGCATTTAGATGTATTTGGTGACCAGAGAGAGATAGAAGATGCTGTTAGGTGTGTCGAGGTTGAGATAGGTGGCTTCGCTTTCGTACCGCCATCCTCAATTTATCATAAATTCATGACAGGTCTTTTAGGAGGAAAAATGAGCTCAAGTAAACCTGAAAGCTACATATCTTTGTTTGATAAGCCGGAAGATGGAGCAAAGAAGGTTGGCAAAGCCTTAACCGGTGGAAGGGCTACAGCAAGTGAGCAGAGACAACTTGGTGGTGAACCGGATAAATGTGTGGTTTTTGAACTTTTTGCATACCATCTGATAGAGGACGACAGAGATTTGGCAGAAATAAAGGAAAATTGTTTGTGCGGAAAAACTATGTGTGGAAATTGTAAAAAACTAGCTGCTGAACTGACTAAAAACTTCTTGAGTGAATTTCAGGAGAGAGTGAACGAAGCAGAGTCGAAACTCGATGAGTATGAAATAATCTATTAAATTTCGAACCTCAAAAGTGCAGCGATTCCACCTAGGCTTTCCAATCTTTTTCCAGGTTCAAATTCGCTGCTCATTATGACAATTTTTCCACCCATCTGCTCTACATCCTTCATAAAGCTATCTATATCCCAGCTTTCCCTCGCTTTAAATAGAAACTCGTCAGTTATCAGCAGAACATCTATGGCCCCGAATTCATAGGCTTTTTTAACTTCTTTTACACCATAAGCCACTCCTCTGCCTTTTGCAATTCCGGCCATCAACTTTTCGATGTATTCAGCTTCCTCGCTCAGCCTAATTTCTCCAACTATTCTGTCTAGGACCTTTCTTCTTAAAACTTCCGTGAAGCCTCTGATACCTATGGAAGAGGTGTCGACTATTATTGCTTTTTTGGACATCTCTGGGTTCTTTTCTCTAAGAAAATCCAAAAAGTCTTTCTTGGTAAATCCCGGGCCTGCAATAATTAGATATTTGAACTCGATTGTTTCAAGCTTCGAAGCAACTTCTCCAAAAAATTCTCTTCTTCTATCCCCAAAATTCTTCGAATAGCTAAATGAAACATCAAAAACCTCTTCAACTCCCCAGTGTCTTAAAACCCCAGCTATTGCATCGCCTTCTTCTATTGTTAAAATCAAAACTTCAGGCCGTTTCGAGGCCTCAACAGCATATCTTAACCTTTCTAACTGTTCTTTCTTCCATTTTCTTTTTATTATGCTTAACTCTTTTCCAGGGGCTATGTTTAGGGTATGGTATCCAGATTCGTCAACTCCAGCGACAATTTTTCCAATAACTCTAACTCTGTTGGCATACCTGTGAAACTCAACTTTTTCGACTTCCACGCCAATTCTGACTGTAATTAGCTCTTTATCACTTCTAAGCTTGTCGGAACTTTGAGAAGCTCTTTTTGTCAGGGAAAAGACTACATCTCCTTTCTCTATCAAGTACTTTAGATGCCAGAGATCGTCTAAGCTTTCTGGAACAATTTTTATCTCTCCTTCTTCACCCTTCAGATTTTCCTCGACTATCTGCATACCTCACCTTCGCAATCAGTGCTGCTCCTAGGGCCCCTATAATTTGTGGTTCTTCAGGTACTTTTATCTCTAGCCCTAATTCTTTTTCAAGCGCTCTCTTTACACCACTGTTTTTAGCAACTCCGCCTGTTAGCACAACATCTGGCTTAACTCCAACTCTTTTTGCCATCGCTGCTATACGCGACGCTATTGCATTGTGAACACCAGCAACTATGTTTTCAACTTTTTCACCACTTGCCAAATAGCTTATAACTTCGGATTCGGCAAAAACTGTACATGTTGAGGATATACTTACCGATTTTTCGGCTTTTTTGTCCAGTTCCCCGAGCTCGGAAACTTCTACCCCTAAAGCCGACGCCATGACCTCCAGAAACCTTCCGGTACCTGCAGCGCACTTGTCGTTCATGACAAAACTTTCAACATTGTTGGAGACTGCGATAACCTTGCTATCTTGCCCTCCTATGTCGATGACGGTTCTAGTAGTGGGTATCAGGTATTTGGCTCCTAAAGCATGGCATGTTATTTCAGTAACTCTATCTTTTGCGAATTTTACCTTGTTTCTTCCGTATCCAGTTGCAATCACGACTTTAACGTCTTTTTCGCTTAAATTAGCCTTCATCAAAGCATTTCTGTAAACCATCTCTGCAACGTCTTCGATTTTTGGAGTTACTCTAGAAATTTCGTAGGCTAGAATTTTATTTTCATCTATGATTACACATTTTGATGTTAGAGAACCTATGTCTATACCGGCGAAGATCATGTTAGCATCTCAAGAAACGCCTCCAATCGCGTTTCAATTTGTGCCTGGCTAAATGCTCTTGAATCCACCATATCCGCTTCTATAACTACAGATGGAACGCTTATCATCTTTTGCAGCTCATACTGGCCAAAGGAGTAGGGTTTACAACTTCTGTTAGAGTGAATTACGACTCCATCTACATCGTAGACATCTATCAGATCATTTATCGCTTCAGCCATACGCTCTAAACCTACGTTGAGGTATATGTATATGTATGTTTCCGCTATACTGCCCAATATGTCGCTTTTATCTTTAACTATCATCCAGCTCCATGCGTTGGTGTATGTGTCAGCAACAACGCAAGCCTTTCGAGATGCAAAAAACTCTCCAAGCCATCTTAGCTGGTACCATATTGGAATGTTATCCCAAAGAAGTCTTATTCTTTCATCATCAACAGCTGCAACACCATTTTTGATCCTCTCATCCAATTCGCTTTTCATTTCCGAGTAAAAGCTTATTGGATACTCCGTTCCACGCAAACATACTATTGGTGCCATGTTTATGAAAGCATCGAAACACGTTAGCGGTGATGGTTTATTTCTTGCTGTAAGTAGGACGTTTTTGTAAGCTTTTACGCCAGCAAGAGCCATCATTAAAGTTTTTTGAAGTTTCCCATCGTCAAGTTTCTCTCCCGTAAGTTTCTCCAAGAAGTCCATGAATTCTACAAGCTGATCTCTTACATAGATGATATAGCTCTCTTTCACATCCTTCCTAACGAAAGGTGTGTCCAGAACAAATAGAGGCACCTTAAATATCCTGCTTAGAACTTCGTACCATTTAACAACTGTATTGCAGATGTTGTTGCATGCAAAAAGAAATGTTGGTTTAGGTAATCCACCAATGGGGCTAGATTGAGCTAAAACGCACCCTATATCGCATCTAGCGTAAGAACAAAGATCCCTCGAAAAACCAATTTTTTCTGCATATTCCGAATAATTTGGTCCAAGTTTTGCAGCACCAATTAGTGCTGCATGGTTTTCTGGATAAGCAGGATATATATCCATTGCGTAAAGAATTTCAACGGGAGCTCCACTTGTTACCCAGGCAACGTTTCTTGCTGAATGTCCCATCATGTAATAGCCAGCCATAAGCTGGCGCATCCTTTCATTGGATCTTAACTTCTTCAGCATGATATCACCTCGTAAAAGGCTTCTAGTCTTGTTCTAAGCTGTTCCAACGAAACAGCTGGGAATTCAATCTCTAAAAGCATGGTCTTTTTTCCCATCTCTTCAAGCTCTTCTTTTAACTGCGGATAATCGAAGAAGTGCGGATCACAGAATTTCATCAGTAAAAAGATAACTCCGTTGCAGTCTTTTGATAACTCCAAAATTCTTCTGAATCTCCTCTCTCTTTCATAATGCTTTGTGGGACATTCAGCTTTGTAGAGGTATTTTTCGGCTAGATACCTGAAACCGTCTTCTATCGAGTTTATATCTATCTCTGGATACTTAAAGGAGAAAAACCTTGTTCCTGTGCAAAGATCATCCTTTATTGCAAATCCTACCTCCTCGAAAAGCTTGAAAACATTTAAAAATGGGCAAACACTGCCAGTAATTAATACTTTTGGCTTATCTCGTTCTTTTTGTGGAACTTTAATCATTTTTAAGGCCTCTTTTACGCTCATTTCTTGAACTCTAAGAATTAGCTCGTAGTCGGGCTTTATGGAAAACAACTCTTCAAGTTTTTTTTCGAGCTCTTTGTAAAGTTCGATGCTCTCTTTTAGAGATTGTAGAGTTATATCTCCACCCCAAAGCTTCAGAGTGGTTGCTAAATCTCTGATCTCCGATATAAGAAAGTCTTTACTCTTTTCGTCGACTCTAGTCGGAAATTCAAAATTATATACCCTCATTTTTGTATTTCTCTCCCAAATGTCGGCTAATCTCATCAAAGTGTCGCAACTTCTCGTGAATATAACTCCCTCCAGCTGAAGTTCTGCTCTTAAGGCTCTCTCTAAAGATCCTCTCGCCTGAGAGCAGGAATAACTTTGAATGTGTGCATTTGCAATTCCTGTAATGGACTCTTTAGCGAGAATTCTAAATGGGGAAAAACCAGCAGCCTCGATCAACTCTTTTGGGGTAAAGGTACAGAAGTACCCAACTCGCATGAGAATATTGAAGAATAAATAGTTAAAAAAGATTTCCATCCCTTGTCTGGTTTAAAGTATCCTTCTTATTTTTATCCTTTTTGGCAATAAAAATCTTGAAAATTTAGTTTTATTATTTATTGTTTAAGTAAAATTTTTATTTGGCATTTTAATTTTCGTATCCTATCTACGTTAAAAAAGGCTACAAGTAAACTTCTACAGTTATTAACAGAAATAATCAACTTTCGACTGATTAACTGCAGTAAAACTTAAATACCTCAAGTATAACGCATTAGTAAGGTGCGAGAAGATGGTCGAGAGCATAGGTAA
Organism: Archaeoglobales archaeon; assembly: GCA_030055525.1. Taxonomy (GTDB): domain Archaea; phylum Halobacteriota; class Archaeoglobi; order Archaeoglobales; family Archaeoglobaceae; genus WYZ-LMO2. The sequence continues at coordinate 112,453 of JASFYJ010000003.1, forward strand.
CGGAATAGCCGGATTGGAAGGCACTAGTGAGCATAAAAGCTATGCATATCCAGTTTTACCGAAGTTGGTCCCAAGAAAAGTCTTCTTTACATCAGGAGTGGGTGTACACAAAGATGCGCTGGTCAGTTTCGAGCTAGCACTTAGAAACGCTGGGATAGAGAAGTTTAACTTGGTTACTGTTAGTAGCATATATCCGCCAGGATGTGAAATCGTACAGATAGAGGAGGGTCTTAACGAGCTATATCCCGGACAAGTAGTTTTCTGTGTGATGTCAAGGATGACCAGCAATGAAGCAGGAAAGAAGATATTCGCAAGTGTGGGAGCTGCAATCCCGTCTGAAACAGCTCTACACGGATATCTGACAGAATATCACGGATATCTTAGTAACGAAAATGAAGATCCAGGAAAACATTCCGAAGAAAGTGCAGCTTACATGCTTCGAACTGCATTTGGGATTGAGCCTGCTAGAACATTCAATGTTACAAGAATTGCTGAAGTTAGAGAATATACAACTGTAATAGCTGCGGCAGTTTTTGTGATGTAATTTTTTAAATTTTTATAAAATGTTTTTCCAAGAACGACTCAAATTTTTTACGTATTCGTTCTTCAGACTCCATTGAATTAAAAACTACCTCACCAGAGACGCAACTAGTAGTGCAACCGTTTATGGCCACTGTAAAGACACCATCTTCAAAAGAAAAATTTATAAACTTGTAACTGGCTCTTAGAGTCTCCTCTATGTTCTCCCTTTTGAAGTAAGGGTTACAACCTCCGCAATATTTTATTCTAACCTCTAATTTTTCTGTAGTTGTCATCTGGCAGAATTCCTGCAATTATTTTAGCAAGCTCTTTTTTCATCTCCAAGTTGCTCCTCCTTAGAATCATTATCTTTTGGGCTTGCGGCGATCCAGCACCATGCATCGATTCTGGTAGCTCCGCACCTATTGATAGGTTTTCAACAAGCCTTATAAGTCTCATTCTTTCCTCAGTTGGCACATTTGCAACTCCCTTAAGGTACTTCTCTATGAGTTTTCTCGTTTCTGGATTAGCGTAGTCTTTCTCTGAAGGCATCGTAGCTATTATACCCCCTGCAATATCTTGTGCCAGCCTTGACCATTCGTATGGCAACCGCGTGATGTTAAGCTTAGTAACGTTTGCAAGTAACTGGTTTGGCATGTAGGCTCCAGATGGTGTTTTAAAACCTTCATAAGAACAGGCAAGAGAGCAGCACCAGCAAGTCTCTGCTAGGTGTATCATTTCTGTTATTTTATCTACAACATGGGATGCTTCAGCTACGCCGTTACATTCAGCAACACTTGCAGCTGCACCGATTAAAACATCGGCCACACCTACTTTACATCCACCGTAGTTCTGTCTATGGAAAGTTGCAAATATCTCGACAAGTTCTGCTGAAAAATCGTATTCTCCACACATGAAAACTCTATCCCAGGGAACAAAAACATCTTCGAATATTATTAATGCCTCTCCACCTACGGTAGCGTATTTTGCATTTCCACAGTCAATTTCGCCATCTAATCTTCTTGTATCATTTGTTTGCCTACCAAAAATCATTTTAACGCCTTCAGCATCTACTGGTACTGCGAAGGCCACAGCGTAGTCTTTATCCTTTTCACTCATAGCTCTGGTAGGTAGAACGAGTATTTCGTGGGAATTTACAGCTCCTGTTATGTGTGCTTTCGCTCCCCTGACAACTATTCCATCTTCTCTTTTTTCTACAACTCTAACATAAAGATCCTTATCAGCCTGTTCATGTGGCCTTAAGCTTCTATCACCCTTTACATCAGTCATTGCTCCTGCGACCATTAGATCCTTTTTTTGGACATACTTTACGTATTCTCTGACTCTTTCATGGTAGTCTGTTTTATACTTTTCATCCACATCGTAGCTTGTTATGTAGACAGCGTTTATTGCATCAAGTCCTACACATCTTTGAAAACAACTGCCAGTTTTTTGTCCAAGAAGACGCATCATTCTGACTTTTTTCACAAGATCTTCCGTACTCTGGTGTATATGTGTAAACCTGTTTATTTTCTCTCCAGTCAAGTGAGAAGTAGCAGTCATCACATCTTCATATCTTGGATCATGTGCAAGTTCGTAGGTTAAGGCTGCAGCGTTTACATGTGGGGCTGTCACTGGGTCGTCCGCAACACTTTGGATCTTTCGGCCCATAAAGTAGACCACAGGCCTGTATTTTCTTAGGCTTTCTATATACTCCCTTCCATTCATCATATCAACAGGTTTTCGTATTACATTAAAAAATTTGCGAATTATTTCATAAATTTAGAAACCGTTAGGGGCAGTAGGTTCTGTAAATGTACTCAAGAATGCCTTCTAGTGACTTCTTGATGAAATAATCTTCCCTTTTCTGGATATCTATGTCAAGCAGGTAGTATCTATTAAAACGGTTATCTTTTTCCAGCAACTCCTGCTTTGCGATCTCTATTATCGTATCCTTATCTTTAAAATCTCTCTTAAATGCAACATCATAAACCTCCTCTACCCAGAGAGATAGCTGCTTTTTTGCAGCTGTGATTATCTCTTTACCGTCCTTTCTGAATCCAAAATGTGCAAAGCAAACTTTAAAGTTACCCATTGATTCTATTTTACGGATACTCTCTTGAGCAGCTTCAAAGAAGAACTTCGGTGGGGTTGAAGGGCGCAGGTAGTAATCGCTCTTTAGGGTAAGATAAACTCCCAAAGCCTCTCCAACGAAGATAAAATCTTTAAAAACAAAACACTGATGATGTGAAGCGTGTCCGGGCGTATTTAGAATTTTTATCTCCTCGCCGGCAAACTCCAATTTGCTGCCTTTGAATATTCTATCTTCTGGCGTAGGTTTTGGAATTCCGTAGAATTGTGCAAAATTTCCGAGTACCTCTTTAGATGCCCTCCATAACTTTTCTGGATCTGTAAGGTGCTTTTCACCATTTTCATGTACTACCACTTTTGTGTCTGGATAGTAGCCTATGAAATCCCCTAAACCGCCAGCGTGGTCTAAATGAACATGAGTAAGTAATACAAATTCTATTTTTTTAATTCCGAGGTATCTTATTGATTCTACAAGTCTTGAAATCGTAGCTGCAGGGCCAACATCTACAACAACACCTGTTTGCCCATCTTTTATTATCCAGGAAGATATGAACTTTCTAAATCCCTCAACATCTAAAGGTAGCTCTGCGAGGTATAGATCTTGGGCTATCTCAAGTATGTTCATGACATCATGTCTTCTGAACTTTTTAATATCTCTTTCGCAATTTGAGTTCTTCTCAAAAATTATAGCTATAAATTGATGAGTTTTTGAACAACATTAGTAAAGTTTATAATCATCTTCAAAAACATCTCCTAGTGAAGTTGAGCGTGAAAACATTACCATTGAAGACTGAAAGACTTAGTGTTGTGCTGAACCAGGATGATGCGGAAGATCTTGGTATCTTACCCGGAGATAGAGTCAAGATCCTTGTTGGGAGGGAGAGTTTCATAGCTGAAGTTGAAACTTCTACAGAGATCATCAAAAAGGGGGAAATTGGGTTAGATACTTTTACTGCGGAAAGTTGTAATTTAAATGAACAATGCAAAGTCGAAATTCATCCTGTAGAAAGGCCTGAAAGTGTAGAATTCATAAGAAAAAAATTTGAAGGAAAAAAATATAAAAAAGATGAAATGAAGAAAATAGTATCGGACATAGCATCAAACATCTTAAACGACATTGAATTAGCAGCATTCATTCTTGCAAATGAAATCGTTGGGTTAGATACAGACGAGATTGAGTGGATTACATGGAGCATGTATGAGAGTGGAGAGAGGATAAGCTTTGAAAGAGGAAATGTTGTAGATTCCAGCAGCATCGGCAGTGTTTTAGGTAACAGATATGCTATGGTTACAGTTCCAACCGTAGCAGCTGCAGGACTTTTAATCCCAAAAACTGCTAGTAGAGCGATAACCTCTGCAAGTGGAACTGCAGACACCATGGAAGTTCTTGCCGATGTTAACCTGAGCGTCGATGAGATAAAGGAGATAGTTGAAAAGGTCGGAGGAGTTATAGCCTGGGGAGGAGCAACGAACATAGCTCCAGCTGATGATAAAATTCTCAGAATGGAGCATCAGCTTGGTATAACCTCTAAAGCTTGCCTGATATCAAGTTTACTTGCAAAAAAACTTGGAATTGGTGCTAAGTACGTTGTTGTGGACATACCTATAAGTGAAGAGGCGAAAATAGAAAATCTGGATGAAGGGAGGAACTTTGCAAGTCTCTTCGTTGAGGTAGGTAGAAGAGTGGGGTTAAAGTTGAGTATCCTCATCTCCGATGGTACCCAACCTCTATGCAAAGCTGTTGGACCAGCTTTGGAGGCTAGAGAAGTATTGAGGGCGATGGAGAACAAAGAAGAGAACGAACTTGTTGAAAAGGGCTTGGAAATAGCTTCGATGCTCATGGAGTATGGAGGGATCGAAAATTCCAACGCGTTGGCAAGGAAGATATTTGAAAGCGGTAAAACCCTTGAAAAGTTTAAAGAGATAATAGCTGCTCAGGGTGGAGATGAAAAGATAAAGTCAGAAGACATCCCAGTTGGAGAGAAACGCTATACAGTGAATGCAGGCAGAGGAGGGATAATTCAAAAGATAAGTATAAAAGCCATAAACGAAATCGCCAGAGCTGCAGGAGCTCCAAAGGATAAAGGAGCTGGAGTTTACATTCACAAGAAGAGGGGAGAGGTAGTAAAGGTTGGAGAACCGATATTGACGATTTATGCTGAAAAAGATTGGAAGCTAGATAAGGCAATAGAGGTTGCGAGAAGGGAGAATCCTATCATAGTTTCGGGAGTTGTTATTGAAAAAATGCATCTCGGTCGGTGGTATCTATGATCTATAAAGCCTTGAAAATACCTCTAAAATCCGGTAGATTTGTTGTTATACTAAACGAGTCTGATGCATCTGATCTTGGAGTTAGGGAAGGAGACAGGCTGAAAATAAAATGTGGAAGGAATCAGGTAATAGCGACAGTTCAGATCACAAAGGATATGATAAAAAGTGGCTTTGTTGGTTTGTCAGATATCGTAGCTGCTGAACTTAACATTAAAGATGGGGAAGTCGAAGTAACTCCCTTTTCCAAACCAAAAAGTGTTGAGTATATAAAGAAGAAGATGCTGGGAGAATGTCTTACGGCAGAAGAGATAAGAGCGATAGTATTTGATATAGTCCGCAACTCGTTAAGCGAAGTGGAGATAGCATCTTTTGTAATCAGCTCAATGCTCAAAGGAATGAGCTTTGACGAAATCGAATGGCTTACTAGAGCTATGATTGAAAGCGGGGAAAGAATTTACTTTGAAACAAGCAACGTCGTCGATAAGCATAGCATCGGCGGTGTGCCAGGAAATAAGATCTCCCTTATAATAGTTCCAACCGTAGCAGCTGCAGGACTTTTAATCCCAAAAACTGCTAGTAGAGCGATAACCTCTGCAAGTGGAACTGCAGACACCATGGAAGTTCTTGCCGATGTTAACCTGAGCGTCGATGAGATAAAGGAGATAGTTGAAAAGGTCGGAGGAGTTATAGCCTGGGGAGGAGCAACGAACATAGCTCCAGCTGATGATAAAATAATCCGCGTAGAAAATCCCCTTTCCATAGATCCTCGTCCGCAATTGCTTGCGAGTGTTATGGCTAAAAAAGTTGCTGTTGGGGCGAGATTTGTTGCTCTAGATATACCTATTGGTGAAGGGACGAAAGTTACAAGTTCTGATGCGGCAAGAAAACTTGCGAATGATTTTATAGAACTTGGAAAAAGATTTGGGGTTGAGATAGCTGCAGCAATAACCTACGGTGGTCAGCCAATAGGACGATCTGTTGGACCAGCTTTGGAGGCTAAGGAAGCTTTAAAAACTATGGAAGATCGTAGAGGGTCTTCAAGCTTAATAGAGAAAGCCCTTGGAATTGCAGGACTTATTTTTGAAATCTCTGGTTTAGCTACAGATGGCTATGCATATGCAAGGAAGATATTTGAAAGCGGTAAAACCCTTGAAAAGTTTAAAGAGATAATAGCTGCTCAGGGTGGAGATGAAAAGATAAAGTCAGAAGACATCCCAGTTGGAGACAAAAAGTTTGTTTTGACATCCAACACTGAGGGAGCTGTTGTTGCTGTGAACAACAAAGCAATTGTAAAAATCGCCAGAGCTGCAGGAGCTCCAAAGGATAAAGGAGCTGGAGTTTACATTCACAAGAAGAGGGGAGAGGTAGTAAAGGTTGGAGAACCGATATTGACGATTTATGCTGAAAAAGATTGGAAGCTAGATAAGGCAATAGAGGTTGCGAGAAGGGAGAATCCTATCATAGTTTCGGGAATGGTTTTGGAAGTTATAAGGGGTGGTGTCAAAGTATGAGTGAAAAGGAGGTTTTGGAAGGTTTGGAAGATGTCATAGCATTGGAAAGCAAGATCTCAAGGATAGAACTCGTTGATGGAACAGCTATACTTGAGTACAGAGGATACGATATACGAGATCTGGCGAAGAAGTCCACTTTTGAAGAAGTTTGCTATCTGCTGCTTTACGGAGATTTGCCCAAAAAATACGAATTACAGGACTTTAAGATTGAATTAGCAGAGAGGAGAGAGCTTCCGCCGCAGATAATAGGTTTACTCACACACCTGCCGCAGTATACTCATCCAATGGTCGTTTTAAGAACTTCGGTCAGTTATCTTGGTTCTTTAGATAAAAAACTGCATGAAAAAAGCAGAGAAGAATGTCTAGAAAAATCAAAGAGCTTGATAGCAAAGTTTCCAACAATAATAGCATATTTCCACAGGATAAGGATGGGCAAGAATCTGATACCTCCTACCTTAGAGCTGAGCCATGCGGCAAACTTTTTGTATATGTTGCATGGTGAGGAACCGAGCTCCACAGCTGAAAGGGCTTTAGATATGGATCTAATATTACATGCTGAACACGAACTCAACGCCTCAACCTTCGTAGCCAGGGTTGCTGCATCAACGCTTGCAGACATGTATGCATGCGTCGTTGCTGCTACTGGAACGCTAATGGGTCCACTTCATGGCGGAGCGGCGAACGAGGTTATGAAGATGCTGAGAGAAGTGGCAACCCCAAGGAGGGCGGAGGAATACGTCAAAAAGAAGCTTGAGATGGGTGAAAGGATAATGGGATTCGGACACAGGGTTTACAGGAACGTAATGGATCCTAGAGCGGAACTATTAAGAGGGCTTGCAAAAAAGCTCTCTGAGGAGAAAGAATCTATATGGTTCAAGGTAAGCGAAGCTATAGCTGAAGCTGTTTATAAATATAAAAAGTTGCTACCAAACATAGATTTCTATTCAGCCAGCGTTTACGCTGCTTTAGGTATACCTGATGACCTCTTTGTAAACATCTTTGCAATGGGAAGAATTCCCGGATGGCTGGCTCATATAATGGAGCAGTATGAAAACAACAGATTGATAAGACCCAGAGCAAAGTATATTGGAGAAAAGAACAAAGAGTATATCCCTCTCACGAGGAGAGAGTGATGTACTTTATAACCAGCAACGAAGGGAAATTTAGAGAGGTTAGCAGAATAGCGAAGTATTTTGGAATAGAGGTGGAATGGCTTAGAATGGACTACTTGGAACCTCAATGCAGCGAATTGGAGGAGGTTGCAAGGATAAGTGCAGAAATCATATCGAAAAAAATAAAAGAAAATTTTTTCATAGAAGACAGTGGTCTTTTTATTGAAGCTTTAAAGGGCTTTCCGGGGGTCTATTCTAGCTACATATTTAAAACAATAGGAAATGAAGGCATCTTAAAGTTGATGGACGGAATAACAAACAGGAGAGCCTACTTTAAAGCTGTTTTAGCCTACTGGGATGGAAAAGAGATTCATATATTCGAAGGAAAAGTTGAAGGAGAGATAGCTACAGAGATCAGAGGTAGCGGTGGCTTTGGATTCGATCCAATTTTTTTGTACAACAAGAAAACCTTTGCTGAGATGGGTGACGAAAAAAATGAGGTATCTCATAGAAGAAGAGTTCTTGAAAAATTTTTTACATGGCTTCAAAAATCTAGAGATCTTTGAACGGTCTTCTCTATTCCAAAATAGTCTCTGGCCGCTTTTGATACCTTCTCAACGAACTCTTTTTTCGTGTAAACACCAAGCTTCCAGTTGTTTATAGAAGCCTCTTTTAAAGACCTGACAAGGGAAGAAGCCTCGTCAAGCCTCATCTCTTCTCCATCCACTATAACCTTCACTCTAACTTCCCTTATCTCTTCTATTTCAGGAATATCTACGATAACGTACCTTTCATCTATTCCTACTTCTTCAGCTATCTCAGCTTCAGCTCTCTTTTCGTCAACTCTCATGACCTTTTGCAGGTCTACTGCTTCTCTACCCACATATACAGCTCTTTTGAAAAGTTTCCTGTTGGTTAGCATCTCGTAAAATTCCTTGTCTTTTTCTCTTATTAGCATCATGGCTTCGCAGTCATCCATCTTAAGAAGATTTTTTGCATCAAAACCATCGTTTATTATTCTCTCCATAGCCTTTTCGTACATCTTTCTTGCTATTCTACATACATGGTGGAAGTAGACGCTAGGATACATTAGGAATCGAGATATAAGCATAGATTCCGCAGCCCGTAGTCCCCCCTCATCTATCACAACCTCGTTTTCAAATCTGATCTTATCCAGAAGTCTGTTTATATCGAAAACTCCATAAGCTACACCTGTATAGTGTGAATCCCTTACAAGGTAGTCCATCCTATCTACATCGATATCTCCACTAACGATTGACGGAATTTTTCCCTCAATTAGGTCGGAAATCCTCGAAATTTTGAATCCTAGCTCTTCAATCGCATCTTTGAGTTCATCTTTTATCAAAATTTTTATGTTTTCGTGTCTCACTTTTGCGTACTTCTCAAGCAACCTCTCGCTGCAGTGGGAGAAGGGTGCATGGCCAATATCATGTATTAAGGCTGCTGCAACAACATCAACATCTAAATCAAGCTTTTCTCTAATCTTCTCTGCCAAATAAGCCACTCCAATACTGTGTTCGAATCTACTGTGATTCGCTCCAGGGTATACGAGGTTAGCAAAACCGAGCTGTTTAATCCTACGCAGTCTTTGGAATTGAGGTGTGTCGATTATCTTCAGCATCCACTCTTCGACCTTGATGATCCCATGGATTGGATCTTGTATGGTCTTCTCCACTATTTTCCTTAAACTTACAGGATTTAAGTTTTGAGAAAATCAATAAACTTCCAGGCTATCATCTTCTGTGGAAGCAGAAAAAAACGTTGGCATAGAGGTATATATAACACCTACACCTGGAATGGGTGGGCAGATAAAGGTAGATCCAGAAGACTTTTATGTGGAAGAGATAGCTGAAATCGACTGTAAAGGCCAAAATTATGCTGTGATCAGAGTTAAAAAGAAAAACTGGGATACTATAAGGTTGGCAAAGGAAATTGCAAAGTCTCTCGGTATTAGCAGGAGTAGGGTTAGTTTTGCAGGTACAAAAGACAAGAGGGCCGTTAGCATTCAGTACTTCAGTATATACAATGTTAAAAAAGAAGATATCGAAAAAATCAGTATTAAAGATGTTGAAATAGAGTTTGTTGGCTATTCAAACAGGCCAATTCAACTTGGAGATCTTCTAGGTAACCAATTCAAAATAAAAGTTGTGAACTGCAGAGATGGCGAAATATTCGAAAAAACGCTTGAATCTCTAAAAGAGCTCGGAACACCTAATTTTTTTGGACTTCAACGTTTTGGATCAACTAGATTTATAACTCACGAGGTAGGAAAACTTATACTGCAGGGAAAGTACGAAGAAGCGCTTTGGAGTTATGTGGCAAAACCTTTTGCTTTGGAGAACGATGAAATCAAGAAAATTAGAGAAGATCTGTGGAACTCAAGGGATGCAAAAATGGGACTAAAACTTTTGCCAAAACATCTGACCTATGAAAGATCACTATTGCAAAGTTTGAGAGAGGGAAAAAATGAGCTTCAAGCGCTACTTTCGTTGCCAAAAAATCTTAAGATGATGTTTATACATGCTTATCAGTCCTACATCTACAACAGGTTACTTTCTGAAAGGATTAGAGAATTTGGAACGCTTAAGGAGATTTTTGAAGGGGACTTCGCGTCCTATCTAACCTTTGAAAAATCTAAACCGACTTTTTTGGATTACAGCGAAGTAACTAGTATAAATAAAAACAGGGTTAAAAGATTATTGTCGGAGAGATTTGCAGCTTTAGCTTTACCACTCGTTGGTTACCAAACAAAACTTGAAGGCTGGAATAGAATGGCTTTAGAAATGCTAGCAGAAGATAATTTAGATTTGAGCAGCTTTAGACATGAGGTAAAGGAGTTCTCTTCTCCGGGAACTTTTAGAGAAGCAGACATGCTCATAGAGATATCTGAAATAAAGTTTGACAGCGGCAACTTCTCCTTCTATCTACCAAAAGGTTGTTATGCCACAACTTTGCTGAGAGAATTTCTTAAAGTTCCTGGATTAGCTTGACTAGTTTATCCATAGCCTCTCCGGCCTTCAGTCTTAGGCTTATGTCTGCTATATTTGTAAGAGGTGTCTCTTCCGGATTTATCTCTATAATTAAACCTTTGTTTTTCTTTACTATCAATGGAAGCGAAGCAGCCGGTTGCACAACAGCTGAAGTACCGACTACGATCATTAAGTCACTCATGGATGCGTGTTTGATAGCTTCTCTTAAAATTTCTGAAGGGATCTCCTCACCGAACCAAACGACTCCCGGTCTTAATAAAGCACCGCACTCACATTTTGGAAGTTTTTCGATTGGCGGTTTATCAATTTCAAATCTTTTTTTGCATGCTGTACACCTCAAAATTCTTAAAGATCCATGAAGATGAAGGACTTTCTTACTTCCAGCTTTTTCGTGCAAGTCATCGACGTTTTGTGTTATAAGCATCTTTAAAATTCCCATTTTTTCAAGTTCTGCAAATGCATTATGCGCTAAATTTGGTTTAGCGTTGAATACGATCTCCATCCTCCATTTATACCATTCCCAGACAAGTTCTGGGTTCTCTCTAAATGCACTTGGTGTTGCAAGCTCTTCAGCTTTGAATTTTTTCCATAAACCATCTTCGCCTCTAAATGTGGGAATTCCACTCTCAGCTGAAATACCAGCTCCAGTTAAGGCAGTCATGTATTTGGATTCCAGAATCTGCTTTGCAACTTTTTCTATCATCTTTTATAGTAGACCGAAGTATTGTTAAAGCTTTGTCGAAATTAGCTCAAGTTTTAAAAGTAGATACATAAAGAATACATGCAATCCAAAGAGAAGTACCTATTGGTTGGAGTAATCGTTTTTGCACTTGTAGCACTCGCAGTCTTTGGAAATTATTCAGATTTCGATAGATCTAGATGGAAGAGTTACGAGGAAGGTTTAATACTAGCTGAGCAGAGTGGGAAAGAGGTTTTTATCTTTGTATCTTCCAAAACTTGTCCAACGTGTAGCGAGTTCAAGAGGTACTTTACGAACGAAGTAATGAGAAAACTTGAGGAAAGATATGTTCCAGTATTTTTGGAATATCCGAAGGATTCTTTGGACATGCTGCCGAAGAAAGTGACATCTTTTCCGACATTTTGCGTTGGACATGTAGGTAATATAAGCTGCCGTGAGATTTCATCGATTCGTGAATTGATGGACATGCTTGAGGTGGAGTATTGGCCAAAAGTTTAATTGCAGAAAATTTAGAAAATAAAGGATGAAGGCTGTACTTATATTGAGTGGTGGTGTAGATTCTTCAACTCTACTATATCATCTGCTAAACAAAAATTACAAGGTTCATGCTTTAACCTTCATATATGGCCAAAGACATGCTAAAGAAGTGGAATTTGCAAAGAAGATAGTTGAAAGAGCTAGAGAAGTTGGTTTCGTTGAACATGAGATCGTTGATATAACTTCGATCCACAGGCTTATATGCAAGGGAGCTATTACTGGTGATGATCTGGTTCCTGCTGGCGAGTACAGCGAGGAAAGACAGAGAATTACAATCGTACCGAATAGAAACATGATTTTACTAGCGATAGCTGTCGGTTACGCTGTTAAAATTGAAGCAGGAGAAGTTTATTATGCTGCACACAAAAGTGATTATAGTGTTTATCCCGACTGTAGGAAAGAGTTCGTAAAGGCTATGGATACGGCAATATATCTTGGAAATCTTTGGACCCCAGTTGAATTAAAGGCTCCATTTGTCGATATGAGCAAAGCAGAGATAGTCTCTGTTGGATTAAAACTTGGAGTACCCTATGAACTTACTTGGAGCTGTTATTTAGGCAGCGAGAGACCTTGCTTGAGTTGTGGTACGTGTATAGAGAGAACTGAAGCCTTTTTGCTTAACAAAACAAAGGATCCACTTTTAAACGATGATGAGTGGAAAAGAGCTGTGGAGATATATAAAAATACAAAAATCAGGAATAAAAATGATTCTTAGTTAACCAAACTTTTTTTATACGCAACAGAATCTTTTTAACCATGTATCAAAAGATAAGACCGCCAGAAGAGGGAGAGAAAATCAGGTACGAAGATGGAAAGCTTTTAGTTCCAAGAAACCCGATAATTCCTTACTTTGAAGGGGACGGAATAGGAAAAGATGTTGTACCAGCTGCTATAAGAGTTTTAGATGCTGCAGCAGAAGCCATAGGAAAGGAGATAGTTTGGTTTAAAGTTTATGCAGGAGAGGATGCTTACAAGCTTTATGGCAACTATCTGCCTGAAGACACACTAAAGGCTATATTGGAGTACAGGGTTGCTCTGAAGGGTCCGCTAACAACTCCAGTTGGAGGAGGTTATAGAAGTCTAAATGTTACAATTCGTCAAGTTCTGGATCTTTATGCAAACGTGAGGCCAATATACTATCTAAAGGGTGTTCCCAGCCCAGTTAAAAATCCAGAAAAAGTTAATTTTGTTCTGTTCAGAGAGAGTACTGAAGATGTTTACGCCGGAATCGAATTTTCCTACAAAAGCGAAGAAGCTAAGAAAATAAGAGACTTCTTCAAAAAAGAGTTCGGAATAAGTATCAGAGATGATGCCGGAATAGGAGTTAAACCAATTAGTGAGTTTGCAACAAAAAGGTTGGTCAGGATGGCAATAAAGTACGCAATAGAAAATGGTAGAAGTAGTGTAACCCTTGTTCATAAAGGCAACATAATGAAGTACACGGAAGGTGCTTTCAGGGATTGGGGATACGAGGTTGCAAAGGAAGAGTTCGGAGAATACTGTATAACTGAGGATGAACTTTACGAGAACTACGGTGGAAGGCAGCCAAAGGGGAAGATAGTGATCAAAGACCGCATAGCAGACAACATGTTCCAGCAGATACTCACAAGGACTGAAGAGTACGATGTCATAGCGCTTCCAAACTTAAACGGGGACTATTTGAGCGATGCTGCTGCAGCTATGGTTGGTGGGCTTGGTGTTGCACCAGGAAGCAACATAGGGGATGGAATAGGTGTATTTGAGCCAATCCACGGTTCAGCACCGAAATATGCTGGACAGAACAAGGTAAACCCAACAGCCCAAATACTCAGTGGGGCACTCATGCTTGAATATCTCGGATGGAAAAAGGCGAGCGAATTGATAAAGAAGGCTGTGGAGATGACGATAAGTAGCGGAATCGTAACTTACGACATCCACAGGCTATCTGGAGGAAAGCTTGTAGGTACAAAAGAATTCGCAGATGCTGTTGTAGATAATCTGAAGACTTTATGATACAAATTTTTGGTGCTGGAGTTGCAGGTACTTACCTTTATCATTTATTTGAGCAAAATGGCTACAAAGCGAATATTTTCGATGTCAGAAGTTCTGTGGATTGCAGATGTGCTTGGGGCATAATTTACTCAGAGGCTAAGGAGCTTTACAGTCGAATTGGTGTTGACATCGACGATTATCTGCTTTCAAAACCAGAGTGCGTTGTTGTAAATGGGGTGGTTTTGAAAAATAAAAACATCGTTACCTTTGACAAAAAGAAACTTTTAAGAGATTTGTGGGTAGATTTCAAAAAAATAGAAAATCCTGAGCTGATAATCGATGCTACAGGAACTTCAAGGGCTTTTTTACCCCCAATAAAACAGGATAGATTGTTTCCAACAGTCCAGTATCTTGAAAAGCAAAAGATCGAAGAGAACATCTACATTTTGGCAAAAAATACCGGGTATTCTTGGGCTTTTCCTCTTGGAAATAACATGTGGCATGTTGGAGCAGGAGCTTTGAGTTTAGAGGATGCTAACGAATTGATAAGAAAGCTGAGAGAAAAATATGGGTTTAAGAGTTGTGAAGCTGAATGTTCCTGCTTAGCTAAGATAAGAATGCTTCCACCATCGAAATGCAGACCTTTTATTTACCAGAACGTATGCGGTGTTGGAGAGGCGATAGGTTGTGTAAGTGGTGCTGGAGAAGGAAACGTTCCAGCTTTAATTTCATCTAAAGTTCTTTTTGGGTGCATCGAAAGGAACAAGCTTGGGGAATATGAGAATTGTATAGTGAAAGAACTCGAATGGTTGGAAGTTGAGCAAAAGTTCGTTGAAGCGATGTTAAATAAAAAAAGATTTTCGATGCTTCGCTTACTGCCGAAGATAGTGAAGTTTGAGAGGGAGAGAACTGTAGAACATTCTGTAGAGACTATTAGATCTATTTTAGGGATATGAGACGATTTAAGTTTGCCTACAAGGAAACAATCGTAACAATAATCACGGAAAGCGAGGAATTCTTTGAAGCCTGTGTAAAAGCAATCCTTGAGGCGAGAAGTGAGATAGAAAGGTACATAGCTTTAAATCCAGATTTTTACATATCTTACGAGCCTTTAGACTGCAAAGGGGGGAGAATAATTGATGAAATGTGCAAAGCTGCAAAGATAGCTGGAGTTGGACCTATGGCAAGCGTTGCTGGAGCAATAGCTGATTTTGCTGTAGAAAAAATGGCTGAAGCTGGAGCCAAACTGGCTATAGTAGATAACGGAGGAGATATAGCAATGAAGACAGATAGAGAGATATCGGTAGGTATATATCCTACGGAACTTGCATTTATAATTGAACCAAAAAATAAATATTCGATTTGTACTTCCAGCGGAACAATTGGACCATCTGTAAGCTTTGGTTATGCAGATGCAGCAACGGTTTTAGGTGAGAATGCAGCAGTCTGTGATGCTCTAGCCACAGCGTTAGGCAATGGAGTAAAAAAAGATTTTGAACTAAAAGATCTTGAAGAATACGTTCGTGAATTTTATAATAAATACAAAGACTTCATTGATGGCGTTTTTGTTGCAAAAGGGGACGAAATTGCCTTCACTGGGAACCTTCCAGAGATAGTTCCTGCTAAGGTCAGTTTGGACCTCATAACGAAGGCTTAGCGGTACATCCTTTTCTCTATACTCTCCAACTTGTTTTCAACTGCCTTCATGTTTGCATAAACGATCTTTTCAACCCTGCCCTCTATGTCTTCAGATATAACACCTATTGTACGTTTTAAGCTCTGATACTCTTCCTGCATCCTTTGCATCCTCAATTCGATGCTGATTAAAAATAGAGCTAACGAAGCTACGAGTAGTATAGCGAAAAATACTGTCAAAAAATCTTCCCTGTTGTATAAACTTAGCCATCGGAATACTAGAGCTGCTGCAGATACAACCATCAAAGCTGCAAGCGCGAAGTCCCTCATCACTCTACTTTATCTTCTGTATTTTAAAAAATTTGCGAGAGGTTTTAAAGTAGAAGGAAGTAGAGTTTATGTGGGATATATAACTCATCCGCTTATAAAGGAGCAGACGATTGAGAGGAGGATGTATCAAGTTGCCATCGCAACATCAGCTCTTATAAAGAATACTCTCGTATGTATACCCACTGGATTAGGAAAAACTACTATTGCGGCTTTGGTTATAGCTTCAAGACTTTTGAATGATGATGGACAGATTTTGTTTATGGCTCCAACCAAGCCTTTGGTTGAGCAGCATGCGTCCTACCTAAAAAATGTTTTGAAGATCGATAGCGAAGAGATCGTCGCACTTAGTGGTGAAACTCATCCAGAAAAAAGGGAGGAGTTATGGAAGAAGAGGATAGTGGTCTCAACACCTCAAGTAGTTGAGAACGATATAATAACGGGTAAGGTCAAACTTGAAAATTTCATACTTGCGGTGTTTGATGAAGCTCATAGAGCAGTTGGAAATTATCCATACGTCTTCATAGCAAAAGAATACATGAGAAAATCTAAAAAACCTCTAATTTTGGCCTTGACAGCCTCTCCAGGGAGTGAAGCTGAGAGGATATGGGAAGTTATACAGAATCTGCATATACAGGCTTTAGAAGTTAGGGCAGAGTGGGATGAAGACGTTAAGCCGTACATCGCAAAAAAGGAGATAGAATGGATAAAAGTTGAGATGCCCAAAGAACTAGAGATCGTTAAGAAGAAGATAGAAGAGTGCATGGAGGTTAGGTTCAAAAAACTCAAAAATTTAGGTTTTGAAATTCCAGATGGAGTACCCAAGAAAGATCTTTTGGCTTTTCAAGATTCTATACAATCTCAATTAGCATCTTCTCCACAACCAGAACTTTACGAAGCATCATCTGTTTTGGCGGAGATATTGAAGCTTTTACATGCTGTAGAACTTGCAGAAACACAGGGAATTGAGGCTTTAAAAAGATATCTACGCAGGTTGCTAAAAGAGGCATCGACAAGAGGAAGCAAGGCAGCTAAGAGCATAAGCAACGATCCAATGTTTAGAGATGCTATAATCGCAGCTTTGAAGTGCAAAGAAGAGCATCCAAAGCTTTCAAAATTGATTGAAGTTGTGAAAGAACAATTAAAATCTAAAGAGGATTCAAGAATTATAGTCTTTACTAACTTTAGAGATACTGCAGAGAAGCTCGTTGAAGAACTTTCTAAGTTAGCACCAACTTCACGCTTCGTAGGCCAAGCTGCAAGGGTAGATGATAAGGGAATGAGTCAGAAAGAGCAGATTGAAACACTTGAAAAGTTCAAACGTGGAGAATACAAGATCCTCGTAGCAACATCCATAGGTGAGGAAGGTCTGGATATTCCAGCTACAGATCTTGTTGTATTCTATGAGGCTGTTCCTTCAGAGATTAGAGCAATACAGCGTAAGGGCAGGACGGGAAGGGGGAGAGAGGGGAAAATAGTCGTTCTTATAACAAAAGATACAAGGGATGAGGCATACTATTATGCAAGCTTGAGGAAGGAGAGGATGATGCACGAAAAACTTTTAGAAATAAAGAAAAAACTTGAAAGCGGTCAATTGACGATTTTGAACTTTCAAAATACATCTATTCCAAAATTTGGAGTAAAAATAATAGTTGATTCAAGAGAGCTAAAAGCTGAAGTTGTGAAGTATCTGAAAGACTCAGCTGAAATTGAAGTAAAAAATCTAGAGGTAGCGGATTACGTTTTAAGTGATAGGGTTGCAGTTGAAAGAAAAACAGCTGAAGATTTTGTTGAAAGTATAATCGAAGCTGAAAAACTCTTTTCTCAGTTATTAAAGCTAAAATCTAGTTATCAAAGGCCTATCTTAATAATAGAAGGCTCGAATCTCTACTCTCGCCTACATCCAAACGCTGTACGGGGAGCGATAGTATCCATAGCTGTAGATTTTGGGATTCCAGTGATACAAACATCAGATGCAAAGGAAACTGCAGATTTTCTTTTAACCATAGCTAGAAGAGAGCAGGAAGAAAGAAAAAGGACTGTTGTTGAGCATGTCGGGAAAACAAAGAGAACACTAAAAGAAGAGCAGGAATATGTGGTTTCCGCCATATCAAACATCGGAAGTGTGATTGCAAAAAACCTTTTAGAACATTTCCAGACAATTGAAAGAATAGCTACAGCAAGCGAAGAAGAGCTACAAAAAGTTCCAAAGGTTGGAAAGAAAACTGCTGAAAGGATTAGATTGTTGATGAGCACACCATACCGTGAGGCGGACAAGTACTTGATGGACTGAAAGAATATAAACAGCATCGTTTTTTGGTAGCTAATGAAGGTTAAAGTGTACTTCCCAGATGGACACTTGGAAACCCCTATATGGGATGCGTTGGTTACTGCAGGGTATAGGTTGAAGAAGAGTCAAAGAGGTTATCTCATAGATGTCGATCATCCTAAAATAATCTTCAAGCAGGTTAGACCACAGATAATGCCGTTCTACATAGAAATGGGAAAAGGAGATGGGGGATTTACTGGTGAAGATATCTTTGAAAACTGGAAACTGAAAATGGAAATGAAAAACGTTGAAATACTTGCAAGGATTCCGTTGAGGCCAACAAAGCTAGTAGTAGCGGCTTCAGAGGAAGTTTATCCAGATGTGAAGGATATAAACGATTTTAAGAGAGTTGTGGGAAATAGAAAGGTTTTCATTGCATCAGAATTTCCGGAGATCGCTAAGAAGTATGCAGAAAAACATGGGCTTAATGCAGTAGTTTTCGATCCAATTGGAAAAACTGAAGCTGCCTTACTACCACCGATGCCGGAGGCAGATCTTATAATAGAAATAACGGAATTCGGAACTACACTTAAAGAAAACATGTGCAAAATTATAGACACAATAATGGATCCAGTTTACTCGGTTTTCATTGCAAACAAGAAATCTCTTGAGGATAGAGAAAAAAGAGAAGTCATGGAGAATCTGCTTACTGACGTAAACGAGGTTATAAGTTCAAGGAATTTGATAAGTCTCCTCTTCAATGTACCGGATGAGAAAGATCTTGCCAAGATAATAGAGTACCTCACATCAAACGGCTTCGATCCAACTGTTTCACCTTTAGCCAAGGGTGGAGCGGCAATACATATAATCCTGGACAGATCACAGGTAAAATTCCTGAAACCTGCAATAAGGGCGATGGGAGCTAAAAGAATCGCCACCGAACCAGTAATATCTTTCGGAGATTAAATTCTGTAAATTTTTCCAGCTTTTTTAAGCCTATTCATTATTGCTTTTCCCAAACCTTTTTCCTCGACTCCCTGCATTATTATCAAATCGCATTTTTTGTCTAATTCTCTAAGGGCTTTAAAAAGGTTCTTTGCAAAATCTTGCAATGAATCTCCAAGGTTGAAGCAGTTCTCTCCTTTAATACCCAACCCAGCTATACCTACTCTCTTCCCCCTTTTTTCAAAATTTTTTGCAACCTCTAAAGCTTTTTCAAAGAAGCCATCACCAACCAGAACTATCAGTTCGGCTTTTGGAGCGTAGTGTCTGTACTTCATTCCAGGACTCTTTGGAGTTCCAACTTCTTCTGCAAACCTAACTTCGAAGTACCTCTCTATCTCCTCCTTAGTTACACCGCCAGGACGTAAAATCTCTAGCGGGTAGACAGTTGTGTCTACCACTGTAGATTCTAAGCCTATAATCGTTTCGCCTGCGTCAATTATACACTCGATTTCCCCATTAAAGTCTTCAAGAACATGTTCAGCCTTTGTAGGGCTTGGTTTTCCGCTTTTGTTGGCAGAAGGTGCAGCAATGGGTGAGCTGTAATCTATTAATTTTAAAGCTACTTTATGGTTGGGCATTCTGATTGCTACGGTTTCAAGTCCGGCGGTGACTATCTTTGGAACTTTTTTATTTTTCATAACAAGCGTCAGCGGTCCGGGGAAGAATTTTTCTATCAGCTCTTCTGCCACATCATTTGGTTCGGCTATTTCGTATATCTGCTCAATTCTACTTACATGCACTATCAATGGGTTATCTGCTGGTCTGCCTTTTACCTCGAATATCCTCCTAACAGCTTTTTCGTTTAATGCATCTGCCCCCAATCCATAGACGGTTTCTGTTGGAAAAGCAACGAGCTTTCCCTGTTTTATATACTCTGCAGCTTCCAATATCTCTTCTCCTGGCTTTTCGGCGTTTGTTTTTATTATCCTCGGCTTCATTCTTTTAACATTATTTTTATTAAATTCAAAGCATCAATTTCGCCAAATTTCCCCTTTCTACAACTCGCTTCATCAAACCTCTTCACGTCATCTCTTTTTACTCTTCCATAGATGGCAAAAGGAACTGGCTCTGCAACGTGCGTTTTAAGCTCTACAGGTGTTGGATGGTCTGGAAGTAGTAGAATTCTAGTATCCTCATCTATCTTGTCAAGCAACTTTCCTAACACTTTTTCGTCGTATATCTCTATAGCTTCAACCTTCTTTTCCGCATCACCTTCATGACTAACTTCGTCTATTCCTTCTGTGTGCAAAACTACTAAATCGTAATCTTTCATAGCCTTTAATGTAGCTTTTACAAGACCTTTGTAGTTTGTGTCTATATAGCCTGTCAGACCTTCAACACTTATCACATCCATCCCAGCTCCCTTTGCTATACCTTCGAGAAGATCAACTTCAGTGATCATCGCACTCTTTAGCCCGTAAAGTTCTCTGATCTTTGGAAAAGACGGGATTTTTCCTCCACCCCATGGCCATATCATGTTCGCTTTGCATTCTATCTCTTCAAGAACATCTTTTGACCAAAGGATCATCTCTTTCAGTAAAGAAGCTAAATTTCCGTTTGAAGGGAGGTGGTCTTCAATCTTCTTGCCCTGTATATCGTGAGGGGCGAAAGTTTTTGGCAATTCATCAAATTCGGCATCTATACTTAATATATTTCTATAGCTTCTACCAGCGTGGAATTTAACGAATTCCCATTTCTTGTTTCTATTTAACTCCTTTATTGCATCTCTTGCTTCTTCATCGCTTATCCTACCACCAGAGTAATCTACCAAGATTCCATCTTTAACCTTTACGAGGTTGCATCTGTATATGATTTTAGCACTTATACCTCTTGCTAAAGCCTCGATCGGACCTCTGCCTGTATAGTATTTCCTAACGTCAATTCCCAGTATGGACATGTTTGCAACATCACTTCCAGGCTCGTAGCCTTCGGGAATAGTCTTTGCAATTCCACATGCACCCTCATTTGCAATGTAATCCATGTTTGGCTTCTCGGCAACTTCAAGCGGTGTACCTTTTAGCTTTTCAATTCTCCAGTCGGCCATTCCATCTGGAATCAGGATAAGATACTTCATAGCAGCTCGCCACAATCGAAAATTTCGCTTAAAGTTATTTCAAAAGCTACAACGGGTAAACTTAGCTCGAAAGCTTCAAGAACTTCTGGATGTACTTCCCCAAAAACTCCAACTTTTTTATCTTCAACTACTATGTCTGCCCTTCTACCTGCAATAAAAGTCTCATCATCTGAGTCTATAGCTTTCCATTTTAAGTTCATCTCCCTCATAACTGCCTGAACGTAACTCCTCACTTCTGAAAAGTTGGCTTTTGCATGGGTTATGCATGCAGCTAGACTCAGTTTATTTTTACATCCAACAACTACATCTCCCACCTCAAAAATTTTCTGTGGCATCTCGTGGTGTTTATTTTGACTTAACAACTCCAGAAGTTTTGGAAGGATAGATGTTCTAACTATCGTGTGATCTATTGTAAGCGGATGCATCAGGGGAACGTAATCTATCCAAGCATTTCCTCTTCTTCTCATCATTTCATACATAACCTTTTCATTCGTCAGCGTGAAAGTTATGACCTCTATAAAACCTAAACCAATCATGATCTCCTTTACAGCATCTCTTAAATCGTTCCAGGGATGTGTAGCGCCGACTGTTAAAGTTCTTGGATATTCGGGCTTTATTTTTTCGTAGCCGTAGCCGATTGCTATATCTTCGATTATATCCCATGGATGCATTATATCTGCCCTGTAAGGTGGAATCATTACCTTTATCTTCTCCCCAATAGAACACCCATACCTCATCCTCTCTAAAGCATCTTTAATCTCATCTTCGCTCATTTCAAATCCTAAAAGTTCGAATATCTCCTTTCTATCTATCTCCATCTCTCTAGCTGACAAATCCGGAGAGATTTCAACTCTTTCTGGATAAATTATCTCTAAGCTCTCTATTTCCGCTCCTCTATCTTTAAGCATGCAAGCCACGATGTTTAGAGCTCTATCAACGCTACTATCAAAGCCGGTAACATCAATGAAGAGATCTCTCGAATTTTCAGTCACGCGAGTTTTCTCAGCGTTTATTATTGGTGGGAAAGAGATCGCTTCACCCTTTGCATCGATTATCATTGGAAACCTATCCTTTCCTTCCAGTATAAAGGAGTAAAGTTTTCCTTTCGGATGTTCCTTTAAAATTTCTGCAACACTCATAACTTTGTCAAAATCGAGCGGTATAAAGGAGAAACTTTCATCTACAGCCTTGTAGGTTAGAGGAAAATTGACCTTTGAAAGATCGTGAATTCCTATGGCCATCCTTCTCCTGTTTCTTCCTATCGTCCAGTGGAGATCCTCCTGGACCTCCATCAAGCTTCTTATCAACTCGTCGCTCATCCTGACATTCTTTGCTACACAACCCAATATCCTTGGTCTGACGTAACTTACGCTTTTATCTACAAAGATCTTCCAGTTCGATCTTTTAACCTCGTAATTTTTGTAACCTTTTTCTATACCAAGAAAACCTCTTAAAGCCCTTGCAACACCTTCAACACTGTAAAGATCGGGTCTGTTTGGAAAGAATTCAACATCTATATGATCTTCCTCAATTCTCTCAATGTCGCAACCTAGCATCGGGAGTTTCTCGATTATCTTCTCTTTTCTTTCTCCAACAAGCTTTTCGAGTTCATTCAAGTAGAGAGTTATAACTGGCATTGAAGCTCTTATGCGGAAGCTGAATAAAAATGTAATCGAAGCATCTGCAGTAGATCATAATCGTTATAGTTTAAACTATATTTATATAAAATTTTAAATTCTGCCTGCTGAGAGAAATATGGCACTGCTGAGCAGCTTTTAAACAAGCTTTTGGAAATATTAAAACCTTTTCTGAGCCTTTCCCGAGCACTGATTTGGGTACCAGACAATGGTAGCTTTAATAAGTCTACTGAAAGTTTGCCGACTTGGGTGCAGAACTTAATTGCGGAGATGCTGAGAATTCTGAAAGGTTAAAAATTTTTATATAAACTTAATTTTTTAACATCTTCTGTATCCGGCGACTGGATCTTTCTGAGCAGAGAGGAGTAGAGCACCGAATGGGCTTATGCCCAAGATGTGGTGATCAAGCTCAGGATGGAGGCTCTGTTGTCCCTGAAAGCTCTCGATGAGCATCTAATAGAGTTGAGGGGGAAAGGATGAAAATCTATGAATCCCACAACGGTACCTCAGGTTCCAAATTAAGACTTCTCCTCTCCAGTCTTTTTTAACTGTAGAAGTTGTCAAGGAGAGGATATATCTAAGTTTCAAAGTAACTTTTCTATCCAGATTCTGTATTTTGGATAACTTGGAACTGTCGTGATTATGGCTGTAAAAGATGAATAACATAACGATGCCCCATCATCAATCCAATTACATGTTTTTCATCTGCAATTAAGTCGATGAATCCAACAACACATCCAAACCACTTTTTGGATCTGCTAAAATTCTAAGAAGACTGTTCTTTATCGCATATTCTGTGTTTAACCTTAAAAGAACACCTTCCAGACTCTCGTGCCTGCGAGTAGTTTGCGGTTCTCATGAGTTTGGCTAAATCACCCTCGGAGAGTGCTTTGATAACTATAGCTGCAAGCGTTCCAAGTGCGTGACCTGGAATGTTCATCTGAATGGAAGGATCTATTCTATTAGCCTGAAAAGTAAGAGCAGTCATGCATTCCTAGATGGGGTCATTAGGATCGCCATAGCAGTTGTAAACGTGGCCTCTGATTAGTCCGAAGAAAATATCCTAGTCGTAGCCAAGATCCTTTCACACATCGGTTTTTTGGAACCTGCAGCTATGCAAGCCCCATCCCAGTCTGCATCTTTACCATAACTGCTATACCTTTTTATAGCAATCCGGATCTGTGCAGTAGTAATCTATGCCATACCCTCATATTGTAATACTCGCTCTATTCTCTAAAAACTTTTGGACCATGAGATTTGGGTAAAGTCTTGCTACTGAATTTTCATCTATGTACTAATTCACTTTGATCCAATCTGCCCATTACAGTGTAGTCTACTACGGGATTATCGCCGCTAACAACTTTTGCGTAGATTTTTATAGCATCTGTGGAAAAGAAGGCATCGTAGTCTCTCAAACCTCCATCTGTTTTTTAACTCTTGCAGCTGTAGTTCAGCTTACGCTAGCATCAACCTCTACGTGATCGGTTTTTGGGGTATGTTCTATAAAGCTATCATGGTCTATAGCTAAGATATTGGTCTGGCAGTTGGAAACAAAACCGTTCCCGTTTATCTATTGTCATCCTGTTCCATTTATTTGGCCAATCTGTTGCCATCCGTTACCGTTCTATAAGTACAGTGTTAGCTTGTCGTTCAAGCCTTGCGCATGTCCACACCATTTAACAGTCACTGCAGAGCTTTTAACTACGGAAAATATGAAATGGTGAGTATTTTATCACTTAAAGAGAACTCCGAATCATCAACTTTGGCTATTCGATCTATATCCTCTTAAGTAAACGGGATTTCGATAGGATGGTGTATATTTTTAAAGCAATGCAGAGTTAGCTTATGCGAGTTGGTGGTGTTGGGACCCTTTTTGGTACTAACGGTGTTAGAGGTATTGCTAACGAGGAACTAACTGCAGAAGTTGCTTTAGATCTTGGACGAACAATTGCAACGCTCAAAGGAGGGAAGATAGCCATTGCTTGTGATACGAGGATCTCAAGTTCCATGCTGAAGTGTTCTGTAGCTGCTGGAATAATGAGTTGTGGAAGCGATGTTGTAGATTTAGGCATTGCTCCAACACCAGCGTTGCAGTTTTACGTAAAGAATACAAATTGTAGCGCGGGAGTTATTGTTACGGCGAGCCATAATCCAAGGGAATACAACGGAATAAAGTTCGTTCAGGATAATGGTGCTGAATTCTTCAGAGAGATGGACGAAGAGAGCGAAAGAGTGTTCATGAGTAAGAAATTCAAGAAAGCTGATTGGAGTTGTGTAGGTAAACTTTTAGAAGATGAGTGTTATGAAATGTACGTCGAAGCAATAGTAGATAGTGTCGATCTTGATAGAAGGTACAGAGTTGTTGCAGATTGCGGAAATGGTGCGGCATGCTTTACAACTCCAGAAATTCTGAAAAAACTAGAATGCGATTTCCTTACAATAAACGCGCATCCAGATGGTAGATTTCCTGTAAGAAACCCAGAACCAGCGGAGGAAAATCTTGAACTGCTGAAGAAAGCTGTTTTGGATTTTAAGGCAGATATAGGTGTTGCACATGATGGAGACGCTGATAGGGCTGTTTTTATTGACGAAAATGGTAGATTTGTTAGTGAGGATGATATCTTAGCTTTGATGGCAAGGTACTACGTGGAGAAGAAAAAAGGTATCGTTGTAACTCCTGTTTCAACCTCCAAGCGTGTTGAGGATGTTGTAAGGGAAGCTGGAGGAGAAGTAATCTATACAGCTGTAGGCTCTCCAGTGGTGGCAAAAGTGATGATGGAAAACAACGCCGTTTTTGGCGGTGAAGGAAATGGGGGACTGATTTTTCCAGAGCATTTACTTGCAAGAGATGGAGGAATGAGTATTGCAAAAATTTTGCAGCTAATGGATGAAAAAGGAAAAAGTTTGAGTGAACTGGCTGCGGAGATTCCGAAGTATTTCATGTTAAAAGGTAAAGTACCCTGCAAAGACAAAGTTAAATTGCTGAAAAAACTCGTTGAAGATTTTCCAGAGGCCAATTCGACAGATGGTATCAGAATAGATTTTGAAGATGGTTGGTTACTTATAAGACCTTCCGGAACTGAGCCAATAGCGAGAATATATGCAGAAGGGAAAAATAAAGAGAAAGCTGAGGAACTCTACGATTTCGGAGTCAAAGTTGTGAAAAAGATCTTAGGTTAAAAGTTTTTGAAATCTTTTTACTAGCCTCAAACCCTTTATTTTCAGTTTTCCGCTAATCATCAACCTTAAAGTTCTAAATGTGCCTATTTTTCCACTTGCAAGTTCGTTGAGAGTTTGAAAATCTGTAGAAATTACCGCTTTTCCACCTTTTTCGTTTTTTAACATTATTTTGTCCTCTTCAAAGTAGATCGTAGATGCTGCGTTAAGATCTTTCGCCTCTATCGTCAGGCTACCCTTGAGACTTTTGGCGATTTTTATCTTTTCTTCGTTCATCCTCTGTTCGAGAAGCTGCCCTAATATAGCTGCCAATCCGGAAGGCTCGTATTCAATCTTCATATAATGATTGATGTATGCTAATTATTAAATTTTTGCAAATTTGCCGATTCCAAGCTTTCAAATAGTTAATTTTAAATATTTTAAAACTTTGATCATTAACATGAAAGCGGTGGTAGTTTGTTTCATCTTAGCTTTGCTTGTATGTGTTAGCATTACTGCGTGTATTCAGGAGCAGAGAGTCGAGAAGCCAGTAATAGTTTGTGCCCTCTTTGATCCGCGAGTTCCTGTTTTTAAAGCCAACGTCGAAGTGATTAAGATGGCTGTTGATGAAATAAACTCCAAGGGCGGCATAGCAGGTAGGAAAGTAGAATTTTACCATGAAGATACGCAAAGAAAGGTAGATATAGCCGTAACAGCTTACAGAAAAGCAGTTCTTGAAACTGGATGCGATGTTATCTTCTTTGAGGGTGTAACTGAAGAAACTCTAGCGGTAATTGAAGAGGGGGCCAAACTTTTCTCAACAAAGCCGCACATATTTATAACTTCAACTGCAGCAATGGAACAGACACTCTTCCCTTTAAAAGATTACGAAAGGTACAAGTTTGTGTTTAATGCCTTAGTTGTTGGACCACAACATCACTACAACTGGACTTACGTTGTGTTCGAATTTGCAAAGAACACCCTCGGAGCTAAGAAGGTAGCACTGTTTTTGGAAGATGCAGCTTGGACACTTTGTTCAAGAGAGGGTTGTAGATATGAAACAAATCTGGGTGTGGGAGAATCAAAGGCTATGAAAGAATGGATAAAGGAGGACTTTGGTTTGGAACCCGTTTACGTTGTAAACATAGCAGTTGGGGAAAAGAATTTTCTTCCAATGCTTGAGACAGCAGTGGCAAATGGTGCAGAATTTATATTCGTTCGATCCAGCTGGTATACGGATACGGTTACACTTGTAAAGCAGTGGTCATCATCATCTGCAAGAGATGTGCCGATCATGCTTTGGGGTGGCCCAAATCATTGGACTGCCTTTTGGAACCTCACCGGCGGTGCATCTCTCGGCGTACTGACCTTCGTCTATGATGACCCATACATACCTCCGGCAAGCCCGTTAACGAGACCTTTTGTGGAGAAGGCAAGAGCATCGGGGTTGGCTGTAGATCTATCTTCTCACAACTACTACTCGGAGATGTATCGTGTTAAAGAAGCGATGGAAAAAGCTGGAGATCCAAAGAACATAAATGCGGTTATAAAGGCTATGGAGGAAATCGAATTCAAGAACCATACCTTATGGCCTGCAAAGTACAACTACTTCGGTTACAGGGATATCAGGCTGCATTCCTATACTGGTATACCCATGCCCCATATGGCTCAGATTCAGTGCAACGGAACTCCAGTTTATGTGTCTTCCCCCGATTTAATAAGAGCTTCTGGCTATTCAGAGGAGGTCGTGAAGTTGATGAAACCCGAAGCTTATAGATCGCTTAAAGAACTTAGAGAAGTCTGCAAATAATTTTTCTAGCTTTAATTTTTCTCAACAAAAGTACCGAAAAATTATCACCCCTCCCCAAGCAAATCACCCAAAACTCAACAAAAAAATTTTTAAAAGCCTTAAATCAAAATCGAAGCCAAAATAGCAAGTCGCACGCGATAAAATTTTCCTTTATTATTACAAAAACTTATTTTTTATACTTCCTCCTTTCGCAAATCTAGGCTTTTCTATTTTTATTCTTAAGCTCTACCCTGATGAAATTTCTTTGATTTTTAAAAAAGCTTTTTAAACTCAATAAAATTTAAAAAGAATGCGAAGAAAAAAGTCGCATGCCTTTATAAATGAGTTGCAACTTTAGAGGTTTGCTATGCTATATAAATAAGAGAAGGCATTAGAAAGCTTTAAATTGAGAAAGAAGTAAAAATTCATAAGGGTTCAAATCAGACCCAGGGTGGGATTGAAAACGAGATACACAGTGCCACGGGTTGTTGGCCATATACCTTCGTTCAAATCAGACCCAGGGTGGGATTGAAAACGAGATACACAGTGCCACGGGTTGTTGGCCATATACCTTCGTTCAAATCAGACCCAGGGTGGGATTGAAAATATATTTCTTAACTTTATCAAATCAAATCCAAAAAACGTTCAAATCAGACCCAGGGTGGGATTGAAAATCTGAGCACATACATGTAATTCCACGGAGTTTCAGCGGTTCAAATCAGACCCAGGGTGGGATTGAAAAGCAATTCTCGCTGTTTTGGCAGTCGTTTCCGTGATTGGGTTCAAATCAGACCCAGGGTGGGATTGAAAAGCAATTCTCGCTGTTTTGGCAGTCGTTTCCGTGATTGGGTTCAAATCAGACCCAGGGTGGGATTGAAAGTGATAAGGAGTGAATACTCGTATAATATGCGGTATAAGTTCAAATCAGACCAAGATGGGATTGAAAGAACTGTGACAAAAGGTATAGAATTAAAGATTGCGATGGTTCAAATCAGACCAAGATGGGATTGAAAGTTTGATGCACAGGATTTAAGAATTTCATGCTTGCATTGTTCAAATCAGACCAAGATGGGATTGAAAGTTCGCTAAATTTCATTGTCATCTCACCTTGCTTTCTTCGTTCAAATCAGACCAAGATGGGATTGAAAGCTGATAAGCCTCGTCTCAACACAGATGTCTGGCATGTGTTCAAATCAGACCAAGATGGGATTGAAAGTTGCTTATTAGTGCTAACCAGTATAGACCTGCTTCAAGTTCAAATCAGACCAAGATGGGATTGAAAGATGAAGTCGTTTGGTGCTGTTTGAGTTGGAAAGTCTGTTCAAATCAGACCAAGATGGGATTGAAAGTCAGGACTGAAAGCAACTCCCCAAGCCCTATTATAATCGTTCAAATCAGACCAAGATGGGATTGAAAGTAATTCTGTGTATTAAAAAAGATAGAATCCATAACGCTGTTCAAATCAGACCAAGATGGGATTGAAAGATTAAAATCAACCTAAAAAAGATGAAGAGGTTGAAAGTTCTTTGATGCGTGAAAATCGTACTTTTTTAGAAATATTCCCCGCTTTGAGAATATTATTTTTAAAAATGCCCCCGCCGGGAATTGAACCCGGGTCGAGGAGTCCGCAGCCCCTCAGGATGTCCGCTACCCCACGGGGGCCAATTTTAGCCATACTAAAAAAGAGGTTAGCGGTTTAAATATCTAATTCCCGAAATGTTTTTTAAAAACTCCAAGTATATCTTCCGGTTTCTCAAGTATGAATACCCCATCCATCGTTGAAAGCTTCTTTACATGCTCAACATCTTCCTTTCTCACCCTCAACCTTAGCTCTCTTCCATCTGGAAGCTTAGTTATTACCTCTCCTTCTTTGTAATCTGATGGCATTATATATACGGGAACAAAAGCTTTCAAAGCCATTATTGCTGCGTTGGATATCATTGAGTCGGAGATACCCATTGATATCTTCGCCACCGTGTTTGATGTGGCAGGAGCAATAAGAAGGAATTCATATCTTCCAGACTGCAGTAGTCCCGCCAAAAAGGGTGTATTTGCGTTTATTTCAACTCTTACATTTCCGAAGGTATTGATTAAATCATCCATCAACTTGTACATCTTTAAAACCTGCTCTCCAGCTTTTGAGGCGTACACATTTATATCAACGTCTGGATAACTATTTTTCACATCCTTCATTACTGCTATGGTTTCAGCTAACCTGTCACCACTTCCAGTTACACCCCAAGCTACCCTCTTCTTACTCATTCTTAACACCTCTAAAAATTTTTAACATTTCTGCAAATCTTTTAACAGTCTTTCTGAGACTCCTAAAACCCTCCTCGTCACCTTTAACACCTTCAAGTGAGTCTTTGCTCCAGAATGTTGCACCAATGTTAGCTCCAAAAGATCCTCCACTTACTGGTATAATCCCGTTCAGGATGTAGAAGGTTATTATCTGCTGTATTGCCAACTCCTGTCCGCCAACTCTATCTCCTCCAACTGCTATTGCCATACCTATCTTACCTCTGAAGAAGTTGTAATCTGCTGCCACCAAAGCTCTACACCTATCCATCAAAGCCTTTGTTTGAGCACTCACTCCACCGTTGTAGACTGGTGTAGCAATTATGATCCCATCTGCGTTTTTCAGCAATTCGTAAAGTTCAAACATGTCGTCTTTGATCCTGCAAACTTTATTTCTCAAACAATAGTCGCAATGCTGGCAAAAGTTGATGTTTTTTCCTCTAACTGTAAACATCTCAGTTTTAAATCCTAGTTCTTCGAGTATCCTTAACGCCTCACTTAAAACGTACTCTGTAGCCATTTTTCTTGGACTACCACAAATACCTACGATCATTTTGCCAGTTCAACTCCTAATTTAAACGCTTTTTCGAGCTCCTCTTTTGTTGGATTGAACTTAACCATGAATGGTTCCATGGTGTTGAACTTAAGTTCCTCAAGAACCTTCTGAACCTCCTTCACGGCATTTCCATTCCATCCATAAGATCCAAAAGCTAGAGCTTTCTTTTTTTGTGGCTTAAGACCTTTCAAATAAGCTAAAAAGCCTGCAACTGGTGGGAATAATCCATTGTGGATTGTAGGAGAGCCTATAGCTATCGATTTCGCATCTAGAACTTCAGTCATAATCTCTGTCCAGCTATCTTTTCTCAGATGGAATACCCTAACTTCTGCACCTCCACTTGCGGCACCGTCGGCCAAACGCATCGCAATCTTCTCAGTTGAATGCCACATCGTGTCGTAGATGATGATAACTTTGTTCTCAATTTCAAAGTTTGCCCACCTTTCGTAGGCATCTATTATCTTCTCCGGATTTTTCCAAATCACACCGTGACTTGGGGCTATTATCTTTATCTCAATTCCAAGCTTCTTTATATCTTCAATCTTCTTCTTTATCAGATTGCTCAAAGGCATCAGGATGTTTGCATAATACATCTTCGCCCACTTAAGTGCCTCCTCTACTCCAAGCTCCTCGTCAAACCTTTCGCTACTTGCAACATGCTGACCAAAAGCATCGTTTGAAAGCAAAAGCTTGTCTTCTACAACATACGTTGCCATGCTATCTGGCCAGTGCAGCATCGTCATATCCAAAAATTTCAGAGTCTTCTTTCCGAGCTTCAACTCATCTCCATCTTTTACGACCATAAAGTTCCAGTTTCTGCAGTCGTAGTATTTTTCAAGCCCTTCCTTTCCTCTCTGAGTACACACAACCACTGCATCTCTGGAGATCCTCATTATGTCCGGCAAACCACTCGAATGATCCGGTTCGATGTGGTTTACTATCACGTAATCTATTGAAGATGGGTCGACTATCTTTCCGATCTTTTCAATGCTCTCCTTCACAAACTTGTGCTTTACTGCATCTACTAAGGTTGCTTTTTCATCAAGAATAAGGTAGGAATTGTACGTTAAACCCCTAGGTGTGGTGAAGTTGTGAAAGTCCTTTTCACTCCAATCTATCGCTCCTACCCAGTAAACATCCTTGCATATCTCGAAATTTGTCATACTCTTTTGTTCTTGTTAAAATCTATAAATTTTTCTTACGATTTTCGAACCAAATTTTTTTAAATCTAATATAAATTCTAAACCGTGTACGTTGAGGTTTGGGTTGAGGAAGGTTCTAAATCGCGAGTATTTGAAAAGCTAACTGAGCTATGTGAGGAAGTCTATGAGGTTTTTTGTGATTACAACTACATCGTAAGGGTTTCAGAGGCCAATTTAGAGGAACTTAGGAAAATTGAAGGGATAAAAAGAATAAAGAGGCACTACAATTGCTAAAAGGTCATTTTTTAAGAACCATTTCGGCTACTTTTTCTCCAGCAGCTAGGCCTAAGCTCATACCGTGTCTTCCAAAGCCATTTAACTGAACAAATCCCTTTACTTTCGTGAAGCCTATTACTGGTTTTCCGTTTTTCCCTAAATCGTAAACTCCGACCCACTGTCGTAAAACCGAAAGTCCCTTAAGCTTTGGTATGAGATTCGTAGCAAATTTTGCATACCTTATCAGCGGGTCCAATTCTCCTTTCTTGTCTATCTGGTCAATTTCCCTTCCTACTACCCCACCCACTATCTCTCCGCGCATTGACTGGCTTAAATAGGCGTTGTTAGATACGTCAAAGATGTAAGGATCCAGATAGGGTCTGAGACTTTCCGTCACACAGATGTTTTCTTTGAAGATTTTGTTATCGAGCTCAACACCAGCAGATTTACTCACTTCATTACTCCACGCACCAGCGGCGTTTATTACAAAGTCTGCTTTATGCAACCCATCTAAAGTCTGCACACCCTTAACAGAACCGTTTTCAACTACAACCGTAGCTGGGGTGTAGTCATAGACCTTCACGCCCAATGCTTTACATCCTCTTGCCAAGCCCCATATCACTGGCCAAGGAAATACTGTTCCTCCTTTGGAGAAGTAGTAAGCTAAATCGAAGGCCTTGGTGTTTATATCTGGTACAAGCTCTTTTACTTCGTTCTGGTTTAAAATTTCGATCTTCACCCCGAATTTTTTGAGTAAGCTGGCTTCACTTTCAAGCTTCGCCTCATCGTTTTTGTTTGCGATCTTAAGGTATCCATCTTTTCTGAGTAAAAAGTTGAACTTTACTTCACTCTGCAGTTCATCGTATAGATCGAGACTTCTTAGGGCAAGCTTTATAAGCTCTTCATCATTGAATTGCACTGTAAGCCCGCCTGAGTTTCTACCACTCGCTCCGTAAAGGAGATATCTCTGTTCAAAAACCTCAACCTCAGCACCACTTTTTGCTAAAAAGTAGGCAGCTGAAAGTCCGGCGATTCCTCCCCCTATCACGGCAACTTTCAACTCACTCATACTCTCCCTCTGCTAAAACATAAAGCGGGACAGGATTCACAGGCTGCCTTTGTGTTGTAACTCCGATCTCTTCAGGCTTTTTACCGGTTTTTTGAGACAAGATCCTAATTAGGTGCATCAAACAACCTTTTCCCTGACATGGCCCGGTTGTAGCACCAGTGTATCTTTTAAGGCTCTCGAGATCATCATAACCTTCTTCAATAGCTTTAATTATATCCTCTTCCGTCAGATCCTCACATCTGCATACGACCTTCCTATCCTTCATTCTCTCACCGGTCTAACGGCTCTTGCCTCAAAAATCAAATTTGCAGGCATCTCAACTCTTACAAGGGACATCTTTTCGTTCATCTCTGGTGGTAATACCCAGTTAACAACCCCTTCACCGATCTCTTCTCCCTTTCTGTTGTAAAGCTTAACCTTATCTCCCTTCTTTAACCAAGGTAAGAATTCGTACTGCAAAGTCACCTCGCCCATCCCATCTTCGCGAATTCTCAGCATAAATATTGCAAGCCCCGGGCAAACGCGGATACACTTCATGCACCCAGTACATTTTTCGTAGTCAACCACTGGGGGATCATTTATATTTTGCATCTTTATCGCACCATATTGGCAGGATTCGTAGCAAGGACTGCAGGGAATGGGTTGAGGGCATTCTATGTATGCAACTGGCCTTTTTCTTAACCTTTCTTCACTCGGAAACGGAGGGAGCTCTTCTCTAATTAAATAGCCTCTCTCAAGGTACTTCACACTTTCACCCCCTCAACTAAGCACTTCTTTATCCCAACAACTACCTTCTGCCCAAATGGTCCAGCTCTGAACTCATCCAGCTCTTTTACAGCCTCTTCAAGCTCTTTTTCAGCTTCTTTTCCTCCGTAACCGAGAGAAATTGCTGCATGTATTCCACATATTCTGCCCTCCATTATCGCTGCTGTAGCCTCTTCAATTCCATCAACATCTCCAGCGGTGTATAGCCCAGGAACTGTAGTTTCGTTGTACTTTGTCCTTAACGGCACAAGCCCTCCAAGCTCTGGTATGAATTTCATTTCACAACCAGCCTGATACAGCAGTTCATGGGCAGGTGACAACCCAACAGCAACGCATATAAAATCACAATCAAACTTCTTTTCAGTTCCTGGTATTGGGTTCCATCTTTCATCAAGCTTCGCAATTATCGCTCCTTCGACACACTTCTTTCCTAAAGCTTTTAAAATCGTGTGTCTTGTATATATTGGAACGCCCAGCCTTGAAACTTTCGCCGCATGCACAAAGTAGCCACCTATGGTTGGCAAAGCTTCTACAATCGCTGCAACTTCTACTCCAGCTTGCATCAGCTGGTATGTGAGGATCAAACCTACGTTTCCAGAGCCGACAATGAGCCCCCTGTTTCCAGGCTTTATACCGTAAACGTTCATCAACGTCTGCACACCGCCAGCTCCGTATACTCCAGGTAAGTCGTTGTTCTCAAAAACAAGCGTTCTTTCGTATGCACCAGTTGCTACAATGATCTTTTTCGCTTTAATTCTTAAAAGTTTGTCAACCTCTCCCTTCTGATGTGCTCCAACTTCTCCGTTGTATATGCCAAATGCTCTAGTTTCCAGTCTTACATCTACATTTTTGAAACTTCTAAGTTCACCTTCAAGTATCTCGGCGATCTTGATCCCCCTTGTCCCGGCTCTCTCTTTTGCAGATCCGAAGAATCTATGAGTCTGTTTTACGAGTTGACCACCTAAAAACGGATTTTCATCAAGTATAAGGACTTTTGCTCCATACTTTGCAGCATTTATAGCTGCAGACATCCCACCTGGCCCACCGCCAATCACTAGGACTTCCGTTTCTATCTCTTCATAACCAGCTTTTCCTTGATAAACGGCTTTTGGCGGGTATCCGAAGCCTGTGAACTTCCTGAGTTGGTTAACTATAAATCTCCTTGCGTTTTTTGAGGTTGTAAACTTTAGATAGTGGCTTCCATGTGGGAATACGGTATCCATAACATCGTCTAGAATTGAGAGCACATCGTTTTCGGCTTCTGGCATTCCACTTTGTGTTTTTACCTGCATTCCATCTCTTACGTATACTTTGCAGGTTCTTACGTTTGGGATCCCATCTACTTCCATCATGCACGCCGAACATTTTCCTATCGCACAGAAAAAGCCTCGAGGTCTGTGCCATTTAAAAGATCTGCTGAAAACTCTAACTCCTGCAGCATACAATGCTGCAGCAACGGTTTCACCTTCAAAGGCTTTTATAGGTTTCCCATTGAAGTATATTGTTACTTCCTTACCTCTCTTGAATTCGAGTATTGGATGTTCCTGTAATCGCCCCATCTCGGTTTTTACCATTGTTTCACCTCGGAATTCAACTTACTATCTCTTGGATGACCCTTGGTTTATATAAGCATTCTCTAAAGACACTGTCGATTTGCTCAGAATTTATTGTAAAAAAATTAAGCTTGGTTTTGAATTTTCAACGTTGAAACGCAACACTTTAAAATCGCAGACCTATTTAAGTTGAGGGGCCGTGGGGTAGCCTGGTATATCCTTTCGGCTTCGGGAGCCGGAGACCCGAGTTCAAATCTCGGCGGCCCCACGTTTCTGGCAAGAAGATATGGATTTTTCAAAATATCTCCGCCTCTTCATATACAACGATACCCTTTTCAGTTATCAGGTACGGCTTTGGTTTCCTAGAATGCTTTACGCCTCTCATTTTAACGACCTCTAAACCAAGTGTAGGTTCCTCAAGCTCACTTTTTCTTATCGTCTTCAGGCATATCATACCATCGCATATGTACTCGAGGATGCCGTACTTCGAGGCGGTAGGCATAAACTTGTCTGCTTCGCTGGTTAAAATTGCCGTTACCTGCAAAGACTTTAAAACCTTTTTTAAGTTGGATAAAATTTGATACCTCTCTGCATCGTTGAAGAGAGTCTCTAAAACGCTTATTGAGTCTATCAACATCCTGCTCGCCTGCATACTCTTTATGAGTTCTGGTAACTCATTCTCCATCTTTTCAAAACTTTTTTTGAAACTTAGAGCATCCAGCCGGGAGATCTGCAAATTTTTGAACGAAGTCAGGTCCATACCAACACTTTTTGCGTTTCTTATCAAGCTATCCTCGTCTTCGTCGAAGCTAATTACTGTACATTTCTCTCCTTTTTTCAAACCTTCATATATAAAGTGCATCCCTAAGGTTGTTTTTCCCGTGCCATAGCTACCGATAACTGCAACTACGTAACCCCTTGGAATACCACCGCTAAGCATAACATCTAGTCCAGCGATACCTGTTGCAAGTTTCATTTCCATTCAAATCACCCTCATAATTTTTGAGATCGTAAAACCCTTTGAGGGATCTATCTGGGTGTTGTACTTCATTATTCTTTCTTTTTCGAGTAGTGGCATTATTCCAAGCATTTTTCTGAAGTACATCCATCTACTTATCGAATCTCTCTCTATGCTCAGTTCAAAAACTATGACACCATCTGCCGTTTCAAATAACTCCTCTTCAACGCCCTTGCTTAGTACGTTTGATGTCAAAAGAGCTAGAAGGAGTATGTTTTTTTGTATGCATATCGATTTAAAACCTTTCAGAAGGTCTATAACCGAATCCCATCCGATCTTTCTTGAAATCCTTGCTAGGTCTGTTATTGAATCCAGAACGACTAGTCCACTTACATCATCAAAAACTTCAACAAGTTTAGAAAGGATATTCTTTTCTTCCCTGATAATCTCTAGGACGCTTTTCTCTGTTATCCATTTCATTGGAACTACTGAATCCTTGAAGTAGTACTCGGCCAAGCTTACGACCTTTATTTCACTTTCCGTTTTCATCTCAGGAAAAGTGAGCGCAATCTCTCTCTGCACCTCTTTTTCGGTTTTTGCAATTGCTATGTAATTTAGCGGAACTTTGCCTGCGTTATTTAATAACATGGTAAGTGCAAACTCTCTCCCTCCAGCTCCGCTATCCTCGTAAAGTATTGTTAAACCTTCATGGATCCCACCTATCAACCTATCTAGAAATTCTATGCCTGTGGCAATCAATCTTCAATCACCTCGTCACACATCAGAGTTATCTGCGAGTAGTAGGTTTCCTCCATCTCCTTTTCTAACGTGAAAATTGTGCCAACGAATCCTCTTAGTCTGATCTTTCCAGTTATGTGTCTCAAAAATTTTATCAAAGTTTCGAAGGATTTATAGAGCGAAATTGTTGATAGAGAATCTAGGTATATAAACCGATTGTTGGAAGTTATAAGGTCCATAGCCCTTTCGATTGTTACCTGCAGTTGTATGGGGTCGGGGGTTGTGAGGTAAAAGCATCTATCTTCATCTATAACTTCTCCACCAACCTGCATTGTAATGCTATCGATGAAATACAACTTTTTCAGATCAACACCCTCTTTTGCTAACATCTTCTTAAGGCTGAAGTAGGGTTTGTTGAGCGTCACATATATCCCATCTGCGAAGCTCGAAAAGAATTTCACAATATCCAAGCTAACTCTGACGTAGTTTTTTGCATCTACTTTTACAAGAACTATTTCTGCGCCATTGTCTATCGCAGTCTTAATTTTGTCTACTAGGCTTAAATTCGTACTCATAATCTTTCCTTACAAACCAGCCATCCTTTATTACTATACCTTCGTTGGTGATCTCGTAGGGGAAAAACTCCAGTGGATGGGAGTTTCGATATTTTTTCAAAATTCTCATAGCTCTTGTATACCCTTCAGGAACTCTTAGCAAATCTAAGAACAAAACAGCTTCAGCAAAGTTCTTTGTTGGACTCCACTCCTCCTTCATTGGTGCTTCCTCAATCCAAAGGGCCGTAATTCCGTACTCGTAAGCTAAGTCGGCAAGTATACTCATGGCTCGTCTGTAGAGAACAACATCTGCCAGAGTGTTTTCTAGATCCGTGCAGGAGTCTAAGATAACTCTATCAACATCTTTGCTCTTTGAGCCGTAGATCAACTCCAATCCTTCTAGTAATTTTTCTTTTGTTAAGGGCATCAGGAATTTTGGATCCCATCGAACAAATTTCCAGTTTATTTTATCAAAAACATCCTTCATAAATCCGAACCTGCCAAGATAACTTTTACAAATGAATTTATTCATTGTTGTAGATATGTAAACTACCTTTTCATCATTTCTAGCCCCCTCAGCTGCCCAGTGTGCTGCTAAAACGGTTTTTCCTATACCACTCCTGCCTATTATTAGATTGATCGAACTTCTGTCCAACCCACCACCCAAATACTCATCGAGTTTTAAGATTCCAAACTTTGCGTAATCCATGAAATTACTTTCGAAATTAATACTTAAATTTAACTTTTTGTCTAAAAGGACTCTCTCCTAAATTAGTGTTTTTTAAACTTTTTTGCTCACGAAAAGTTTTTGCAGAATTTATATATCAAAAATTTTAAAATAATGCAGAAAAATTGGGCGGAGTACTTAAGACTGAGTTGGAGTGCTCAAAAAATTTAAAAATCTTTCAAAAAGCTTTTTTAGGATGTCAAAAATTGATGAGATCGATCTTCTAATTCTTAAAGAACTTCAAGAGGATGCCAGAAAAAGTCTTAAAGAGATCGCTGAAAGGGTAGGAGTTGCTGAAGGGACCGTTTACAACAGGATAAACAAGATGAAAAAGATGGGAGTGATAAAAAAATTCATACCGGTTGTTGACTTTTCAATACTTGGTTACGATCTAACTGCTGTGATAGGTGTCGTCGCTGAAGGGGGACACTTGGAAGAGATCGAAGAACAGATAGCCAAATATAAAAATGTGACTGCTGTTTACGATGTTACTGGTGAGTTTGACATCTTAATAGTGGCAAGGTTCAGGGACAGAGAAAGCCTTGATAAGTTCGTAAAGAAGATTGGTGGTATGAAAAACGTAACTAAAACTTATACGATGCTTGTTCTGAACGTTGTTAAAGAGACGCACACAATAGAGTTAGAATGAATCAGATTTTTAGCATTTTAAAGAATTTTCCAGGATATCTTAGAACAAAAAATGGTTTAAATTTCGTGTACTTCATGTCGATGCCGTCAAGCAAAAGCATAAAGTTCAAGAAAGAGTCGAAGTTGCTCACTCTTTCAAGAGTAGCGACCATTCTGTCTTTGAGAAATTCATTCTTCTTTTTAAGCAAATTTTTGTAATCTTCAAGGTTTTTAAGATTTTTTGATAGCAAGAATGCAGATAATATAGCACCACTCATGCCCTCTCCATAAAGGGGATCAACCAACCCAGCAGCGTCGCCAACTTTCACAACTACATTCTTGTCTTTTAAAAAAACTTCTTTTTCTTTTCCTTCGTACATCATCGCAGCGTAGCTGTAGTCAAGCAATCCGGCACCGTTTTTAGTACATCTACCTATTTCAAGGCTTAAAAAATCAGAAATAAATTTTATAAAATCGTTTAATTTTGCTTTACTCACCTTGCCACTACAGCCTAGATTAGCTATTTTATTTCCAAGCGGAAATAACCAGTATAAAGTTTCGGGTTCATCTTTTTTTACCATCCAGAAGTTAGTATCTTTTACATTCTCAAAATTTCCCTCCAGGATTTTGTATATTGCGATTTGGCAGTATTTTCCAGGTTTCGAACCTCTTGCATCAACAACTACATCTCCTTCAAGCTCATTCAAATTGACCTTTTCTCCAAAGTTTATTTTTACCCCCATCTCATGCAGTTTTTTGATAAGAAAAAGCTGAAATTTCAGCCGATCAATCATAATACAGAAGTTTCTGTTCATTATTGAAGAAATTTTTATTTCACCATCCACCTCAAAAATCCAGACTATCCTTTTAAGTCTGTTCATTACGAATGGTTTAACGAATTTTCCGATTATTTTAAAGGAATCTCTCTGATTTGCCAAGCCTTCAGCGCAATCTACTCTGTACCTTTCAAGTTTGAATTTTTCAAATACTTCTATGTTTATATTTTCATAATTATTTTTTACAAAATAGGCCGTTAATAATCCTGCCAAACCTCCACCGGCTATAGTGAGGTTCATAGGAAATGCACACAATATAAAAATATTTAAGTTGTGTATGCTGAATTCAGTTTAACGTAATCGTGACTTAGATCACAACCAATTGCAAAACCCTCACCAGTACCTCTATGCAGATCTATCAGAATTTCGAATTCTTCATTCTCTTCCATTAGCTTTTTAGCCTTCTCTTCATTCCCCAGTATGATACCTCTATCTACAAGCGTCACTTCACTGTTTGCTAAAAAGCTGATCGATATCTTTTCATCCACATTCGCTGTATATCCCACAGCTGCTACTATCCTACCCCAGTTTGGGTCCCTGCCGAAGATAGCAGTTTTTACGAGGAGAGATGACGCTACAGCCTTTGCTATCCTTGCAGCGATCTCATCATCTTCAGCCCCCATAACTCTAACAGTAAAAACCCTCGTCGCCCCCTCACCATCTCTGGCTATCTGGTAAGCCAAACTTCTGCAGACTTTTGTAAGCTCCTCTGAAAACATATCTCTATCCACTTTATCCTTGCAAGTTGAAATTAAAAGTACAGTATCATTGGTCGAAGTATCTCCATCGACTGTAAGTCTGTTGAAACTGTTTTCTGCAGCCGTTTTCAACATTTCGTAGAGTTCTCCGCTATCGAATTTTGCTGTGGTAAAAATAAAGCAGAGCATTGTAGCTAAATTTGGTGCAATCATCCCAGCACCCTTTGCAACAGCAGATATTTTTGCTTTTTCAGAATGGGCCTTCTTTAAGAACTTATCAGTAGTCATAATAGCTTTGCCAAATTTGTCTGCATGCTGCTTGCTATTTCCTAAGTCGTGGTAGACTTCTACGGCCTTTTTCCTGATCCATTCCATGTCAAGTTTTCTACCAATGACACCAGTGGATGCAATTGCAATATCTTTGGTATTACATTTAAGCAGCTCAGCAGCAATTTTACACATCTCCATCGCATCCTCCAACCCCTTTTCCCCAGTAAAAGCGTTTGCATTTCCGCTATTTACTATAAGTCCTTCAATTTTACCGTCGGCTATATTTTCTTCGCAAATCCTTACTGGAGCAGCTTTAATGCTATTCTTCGTAAATAGACCAGCTACATTACCGCTGCATTTTGCAAGAGCGAGACCTAATTTTCCCTCCTTTATTCCGCTACATAGGATGCCCGTATCTGTGATCTCCATGAGTGTACATTGGTATGAGCATAAAATGTTTTATGTCCTCATTAGACTTTAAGCGATGATAGGCGATCTTCCGACCTTAGATGATGTAGACTATGATGGTAAAACAGTACTAGTTAGAGTAGATCTGAACTCTCCAATAGTGGATTCAAAGATCCTAGATACAACGAGGTTTGAGGCACATATACCAACGCTAGAGGATTTGGCAGATTCGAAGGTCGTTCTTATATCTCACCAGAGCAGACCGGGAAAGAAGGATTTTACAACCCTTGAAAGTCATTCAAAAGTGCTTTCGAAACTCCTTGGAAAAAAGGTAGAGTATGTGGACGAGATCTTCAGTCAGAGGGTTCAGCAAAGGATAAGGGAGATGTCCGATGGAGAAGTGATCTTACTCGAAAACGTTCGATTCTATGCTGAGGAAACTTTGGAAAGAACGGCTGAGGAACATGCAAACTCTCATCTTGTCAGAAAACTGAAAGGTTTGTTCGATTTATTCGTAAATGATGCTTTTTCAGCATCTCATAGAAGTCATGCATCACTCATAGGCTTTGTGCCGGTTTTACCATCTGTTGTTGGCAGACTAGTTGAGAAGGAAGTTTCAGCTCTGGACAAAGCGTTGAAAAGCGATGGTCGTAAGTTGTTCATACTTGGTGGAGCAAAGAT
Source organism: Archaeoglobales archaeon (assembly GCA_030055525.1). Lineage (GTDB taxonomy): Archaea > Halobacteriota > Archaeoglobi > Archaeoglobales > Archaeoglobaceae > WYZ-LMO2. The sequence goes on from JASFYJ010000003.1 coordinate 154,224, forward strand.
GAAGGATTCTGTGAGGGTTATGAAGAACGTTCTTGAAAATGGCATAGCTGACAAAGTAGCGCTTACTGGAGTCGTCGCCAATTGCTTCCTCAAACTCAGCGGTGTTGAGATAGGTGAATACAATACGAAGGTGGTTGAAGAGAATAGAGAAGGGCTAAAAGACGAAGAACTTTTAACGATCCTGAAGAAGTATAAAGAAAAAATCCTGCTGCCTGTAGACCTAGGTGTCGAAAAAGACGGTAAAAGAGTAGATATCCCACTAGAAAAGTTTAATGGAGAAAAAATAATGGATATAGGCATTGAAACGGCAAATATGATCGCATCTCTAGTTCCAGAATTTGATGTTGTTGTTATAAACGGCCCAGCAGGAGTTTTTGAGGATCAGAGATTTGCAATTGGAACCCACGAAGTTTTGAAGGCTGTTTCGAAGGCTAGGTATTCGGTGGTGGGGGGAGGCCATATCGTTTCAGCCGCGATGCTCTTTGGATTAGCAAATAAGATGAGTCACGTTTCTACAGGTGGAGGAGCGAGTATTAGATACCTTAGTGGAGAAAAATTACCGGGAATAGAAGTTATAAGGGAATATTGGAAGAAGAAGTGGGGTGTTGGAAAATAATTTTTAATTTTTTTGGTTTTTTTAGTTTTTATATCTATCGAAAGACTTTAATAGCACTATTTTGTTCAGACTAAAAATAGTGAAAATTAAAATCAACGATAAAATTTTGCAAGGATCGATATAGGATAAAAACAATCATAAGAATACTTTTTTTCGAAAATTTTAAATTACGCTGTTTCAAATTGTCGGAGAGGTCGATATACTATGAATGTTAGAGAGGAATATGAGAAGAAGCTGATTAGTGCTGAAGAAGCGGTCAAAATGATAGAGAATGGCTACCACATAACATTGGGCGGGGCCGGGAGTTTTGCACAGGTAGTAGACAAGTACTTAGCAGCGAGAGACGATCTGAAGGAAGTTCTGGTATCAACTTTCATAGATGTACTTCCTTACGAGTTTTTAAGGGCAGATCCTTGCTGTGAGCGCTTTAAATGGGCTAGTGGTTTTATACACATGGGTACAAGACCCTTTGCAAAGAACATAGGCACTGCCATGTATGTTCCAAACCTTTACAGCGATGTACCAAAAATTTATAGGGAAGTCTGGAAGGACAGGATAGATATCGCTTTCATCGTTACCACTAAGATGGATAAACACGGATACTTCAACTTTGGAATAACGTGTTCACATCTGAAGGCAATTATCGATTCTGCAAAGAAAGTAGTCGTTATAGCGAAGGAGGATATGCCGTGGATAAATGGCGGTTATGATGAATGTGTTCACATATCTGAGGTAGACTATGTGATTGAGGATCATGAATTTCCAACTCCGGCTTTGCCCTTCATCCCACCACCATCGAAAGAAGATCAGATGATAGCTGAGAATATAATTGAAGCTGGACTAGTCAAATCTGGTTCAACCCTCCAAGTAGGTATAGGTTCTCTACCGGATTCGGTTATAAAGCTGCTCAAAACGTGTGATTACAAAGATCTGGGCGTTCATACAGAGATGATAGGAGATGGGACGATAGAACTAATAAATGAAGGTATAGTTACGAACGACAAGAAAAAACTAGATAGGGGCAAATCCGTCTTTACCTTTGTCCTTGGAAGCAGGGATTGCTACGAATATCTCGATAGAAACCCAATGATGGCAAATTATCCCGTCGATTACACAAACGACCCATTTTTGATCGCTCAACAACCAAACGTTTTCTCGTTGAATCAGGCAGCGCAGATAGATCTGATGGGTCAAATAAATTCGGAACAGATGGGGATTATTTCTCCAACAGGTAAACTTTTCCAGATAAGTGGAACAGGTGGGCAGCTTGATTTTGTTATGGGATGTCTTTTCAGCAAAGATAGACAAGGTAAGTCCGTAATAGCACTCTATTCAACTTACGATGGACATTCCAGAGTTGTACCTTTGCTTCCGGAAGGTTCTGCAGTTACCGTACCAAGATCCATGACTCAATATGTTGCAACAGAATGGGGCGTAGCTTACCTCAGAGGCTATCCAGTCAGAGATAGAGCCATAGCTCTGATCAACATAGCCCATCCAGATCACAGAGAGTGGTTAATAAAAGAGGCTGAAAGGGTTGGCATATTCCCTCCGCATTATAAGCCACCAATTGGAAAACCAGAAAACGTAATTGTTAGGAGAGATTGAGTTTAATTATTTCTGCATTTTTATATTCTTTGTCCGGAGGCTTTTTTAGGATTTTCCGAATTAGAAATCCTGAAAACGATCTTCAAAGCTGATTTAGATTTTTTTGGTTGATTAAATTATGTGAAAAAGTTCGAGATAAAAATTCAGTCAACTTTTCCTTCATGAACTTTATTTTTTTCTGACTTCAGGTAAGTTGAGGTCCCTGAGAATACTGCAACCCAACAGTATGCTTGATCTCATCGAAATATTCGAGATCCTCGTTGTTCAATCGAAAAGTATATATATCACTAATACAAAGTTTTTAACGGAAATAAAGAAGGAGGTGATTTGAATGGCTGAACTTCCAGCTGCACCAGTAGATAGGTTGATCAGGAAGGCAGGTGCAGAGAGGGTAAGTGCAGATGCTGTGGAGAAGATGATAGAAGTACTTGAGGACTATGCGATGAAGGTAGCTAAGAAGGCAGTTGAAGTTGCAAAGCACTCTGGAAGAAAAACAGTTACTGCTGAGGATATAAGGCTAGCCCTATCAATGTAAACTTTTAAAATTTTTTTGTATAAAAAATTTTGATATTATATTACTACTTCGTAAACTTTCCTTAACTTTTCAACCTCAATTACACTGCTCAGATCTCCTCTTTTTATAATTTTGAAAGCATGTTCTATCACAGCTTTGTAGAACTCACAGAATGGACTTTTGTTGAGGAAAGACCCTTTTTCAGCGTAAACTTCTGCTGGACAAGGGCTTCCACAGATGTTTCTGAAGGCGCAATCCTTACATTCTTCAATATTCTCTACTCTTCTCTTTCTTACGCTTTCAAAAGCTTTTTTGAGCTCTTCTTTGTCTTTAATAATTTCTAGGGGGCTTCTAAAGTCGGATATACCGATAAACTCCCCACAGGGGTAGACTCCAGTGGGTGTTATCGCAAAAAATCTTCTCCCGCCTCCGCATGGGGAAATGTCGCACTGTAGAACTCTCGAATAGGGAGCGACTATTCCAAGGATTATGTTGGCAAAATCTCCTATTACTATTCTTTTACCATTCTTCGTATGCCAGATTGACCTCTCAACTGCTTTTATAAATTCATGCGCCGCTACTTTTGGATCTGGTCTTAGTTCTCTGCCACCTGCACTTGAACCTCTAACAGGGTTCATCAAAACAAGCCTAACTTTTCCAGCTAAAAAATCGATCATTTCGCTCAGATCCGTGTAGTTGTACTTCGTTATTGTAGTGATAACGTTGAAACCCTTTTGATTGTTGAACCACTCCAGAATCTCAACAACTTTTTTGTAATGACCTTTACCCCTTAAAAAGTCCTCAATATTCTCTTTTGGTGAATCAAAAGATATTCCTACGTTTACTTTCATATCTTTCAAAAATTCGGCATCTTCTTCATTTAAAAGAAAGCCGTTGGTCTGTATGCCGAATATAAAATCGTTTTTGAAATCCTCTATGGCTCTGAAGATAGTATTTTTTGATAGGAGCGGTTCGGCTCCATGAAAAACGACGCTCTTTACATTAATGTCGGATAATGTGTTCAAGATTGAGTATAAAACATCGTATTCCATCTCTTCTCCGCTTCTCCTAAGCTCCTTTGGAATATAACAGTAGGGGCAGTTTGCATTGCACCTTTCGGTTACATTTAGGTATACTGTATTAAAGTCGATTTCTGTTCGGTATTTTTCCATTTTTCGGCAAAGCTCCTCTCTCAGATTTTGATAGAGTTTTAGTATTTCGTCTGGAATTTTTCCATCGTATATCGTCCAAAAGTTGTTTTCCGGATCTATAGAAATATCAAAATCCTCCATTTCAACTTTCTGTAGCATTAAATCACCTCAAAAAATTTAGAAGGGAGATTCCTCTCCCAATATGTAATGAGTTAAACCTCCTCCCGTTTTGCACTCGAACTGGTAGCTAACTGCCATATTTTAATTCGAATAGATCGCAATTTAAACCTTCATTTTGTAATACAATTGTATTACAAAAAACTCAGTTTATTAAATGAAAATCTCGAAAGAACTCAAGATTTAGGGTACTTTTATCTCAACTACGATCTCAGTCTTTTCATCTTTCATCAGTTCGATCATTTCTCTGTTCAAATCTATTGCAGCTTTTGTGGATCGGATTCCTACAGTTCTACTGCAGATAAAGTTACTTTTTCTGAAAACGATATCTTTTGCATGATCTAGAGACATTTCCCTGCTACCGTGCGTATAAAAACTATCCTCCATTCCATAATCGGGGAGTTTTATCACCACAAAAAACATTTTATCGCTTTTAATCTCTTTTTTTAGCCATTCAGGTAGATCTCTGGCTGAACTAGAGGCTTTAACGCCAACGATGCAGTTTCCCCTTGGTGTTAAGTAGCTTTCCTTCGTAACCTCTAGAGTTGTTCTGTGTGTGGCCCTAAGATTCTTGTGGCCTCTAGCAAATATAGTGTAAAGCATAAAAAATTGCTAGATTGGAGTTAGTTGTATTCTAGTATCTTATCTATCTCTTCCCTAACCTCCCTCTCCGGCATAGCCCCTACAAATCCACCAATTATTTTACCATCCTTAAAGAAGAGAACAGTAGGTATACTTGAAATTCCATACTCAAATGCTATTTCTTGTTCTTCATCAACGTTTACCTTGTAAAACTCCACTCTGCCGTTGTACTCTTTCTCAAGTTTTTCGAGCACCGGACTCAAATATCTACATGGCATACACCAATCAGCGTAGAAATCTACTGCAACGATCTTACCACTTTCTACGACCTTTCTAAATTCTTCAGAGTTCAATTTCTTCATTATCTCACCTCTATCCTACTAACCTTCTCTGTACAATTATATAACAATTTCCACTTTCTAGGCGTAGATCGTTATAATATCCCCATCTTCGACCTTGTGATCTAAACCGACTCTTTGACCTTCGAATTTAACAGATACTCCCCAAACTCTTGCATATCTGAAGTTTTCGACGAAATCCTTGTGTAATCTCCTGCAAACATCTTCTATTGTTGCCCCTCTTCTTAAAACCATCGGTTTTTCCATATCTGGCTTACCACCTGGTGGTTTTAGGTAGACCCTTATAAAGTCCAACTTTTGAAAAATAGCCTCCTTTAGCAACTCAAGGTTTAACCCCTTCTCCGCCGAGATCTTGATAGCGTTAACTTCCACATCTGTAAGATCTATTTTATTCACAACCACAAGGGAGGGTATGTACACCCTATTGCTGCTCAGAGCATCAATTAGCCTGTCGATGGTTATTTCTTCTCTTATAAGTACATCAGCGTTGTAAATTCTGTATTCTCTTAGAATTTCGCGAATCGTTGCCTCATCGAGTTTTAATGGTACAGTTGAGCTAATTCTAACGCCTCCTCTATCCTTCTTTTTTATCACAATGTCTGGTGGCTTTTCATCTATTCTGATCCCGGCATCGTATAGCTCTTTTTTCAATATTTCTATGGTATGCAGCGTAAAAACATCTGCAACTATTATTATCAAATCCGCTATTCTTATGGCAGAGAGAACTTCTTTACCTCTACCCTTTCCGGAGGATGCCCCCTCTATTAAACCCGGAAGATCGTAAATCTGTATCCTTGCACCTTTGTATTCTAAAACCCCTGGGACAGGTTTTAGTGTTGTAAAATCGTAATCTCCAACTTCACTCCTAGCTCCGGTAAGTTTGTTGAGTATGGTCGATTTACCTACAGATGGATAACCTACCAGCACTGCAGTAGCATCTTCTTCTTTTTTTATCGTTATTTCGCTAGTTTTTGTTTTTGACTTCTGTTTTTCAGCCTCTTCTCTAAGTTTGGCAAGTTTTGCTTTCAATCTGCCAACGTGATGTTCAGTAGCTTTGTTGTAAGGTGTTCTTTTGATTTCCTCTTCTATCAGCTTTATCTGTTCTTGAATATCCATAGTGTGTTTAACAGATGTGGCGAGAAATATTAATTTTTTAACTATTTTTGACAAACTCAAAATAAAAATTAAATATCAAAATACTTCATGTATTCCCATGGTGTTATATACAAACAGAACTGGTTCCATTCATCGATTTTTAGCTCCATAAATGCATCGAAGATATGTGAGCCCAAAACTTCCTTTATAACCTCATCACTAGCTAAATGGTCCAAAGCATCTCTTAAGGTTGTTGGAAGCTCCCCAATACCCATTTCTCTCTTCTCTTTTCCGGATAATTCGTAAACGTCAACCATCACAGGATCTCCTGGATCGATCTTCTTCTTAATTCCATCCAACCCAGCAGCGAGCTGTGCGGATATTGCTAAGTAAGGATTGCAGCTTGGATCGGCACCACGGTACTCTACTCTTATAGCAGAAGGTTTTCTTATGTACATGGGCACTCTAATGAGAGCTGACCTATTCCTTGGGCTCCAGCAGATATTTATTGGAGCTTCGAATCCAGGAACGAGACGTTTGTAACTGTTTATAGTTGGGCAGCATACAGCTGTTAGTGCCTTTGCGTGTTCAAGTAAACCGCCTATATAGTAACGGGCAGTCTGGCTGAGCATAAATTCATCATCTGGATCTGCAAATAGAGCTTCACCCTTAAAAGGTTCACCCTTCCACAGGCTTTGATGAGTGTGCATTCCGCTTGCGTTGTCTAAATATACTGGTTTTGGCATGAAAGTTGGAGTCAGACCGAACTTTTTTGCTACGTTCTTAGCGGCAAACTTGTAGAGGTAGAAAGCATCTCCAACCTCTGGAAGTTGTTTTGGTCTGAAGTCTATCTCTATCTGCCCAGGAGTTGCAACTTCGTGGTGATGGTATTCAACTTCCACGCCAAGCAAGCAGAGGTTGTAAACAAGCTCGTTTCTATATTCTACGGTCGTATCCTCTGGAGGAGCTCTGAAGTATCCCTCCTTCGGGCGTATTATATAACTACCATTCAGTTCATCGCTTATTGGCAGGATCCTTGGTGCTCCCCAACTATCTCCAGCTCCTCCATTTGGCGACACCCAAAGATCCCACACCATGTTCCTGAAATCAACTCCCTTAAATACAAAGAATTCAATTTCCGGACCAAATATGGCTTTTAATCCTTTACTCTCAAGATCCTTAAACATCTTCTTAGCTACATAGCCTCTTGGGTCACAATCTGCAATCTCCGAGGCTCCAGCTTCGTATATATCTCCAAACATGATTCCAGATTTTTGAATTGGATCGCTTATCCAAGGTATTACTCTGAAGGTGGATGGGTCGGGCATCCAGATCATATCGCTCTCTTCAATACTCTTGAAACCTCTAACAGAGGAGCCGTCAAATCCAATTCCCTCGAAGCCGTTACCTTCAACAAACTCTCTCGCTGGAATTGAAAAAGTCATAAGGTATCCTCTAATATCACTGAACGCACATAGAACTTGTTTTATTCCGTTTTCTTTAATTATAGCTTGCACATTTTCTACAGTGTTCAACTTGAATCACCCTTTTGTTTTCGGTACTCCAGGCTATATATCTTTTTCCATTGTAACCAAAATCTTGAAGAAAATGCAATTTTACGCAAAAAATCTAAAAATATACGATTTGAATAAATTATTTTTAAATTTTTATTGCAGCGTAACAGAAAGGAAAAAATAGCGCTAAGAAGTGGTACTTTGTGGAATTCGATGAAATTTTGAAGAAGGTGATTGAAACACCGACGGTTGAAAACTGCTTAGCTTTAATTGAAAAAGTGAACAATTACGAAAGAATTCGTCAGCTTTTCGATGTAGCAAGCGAGATCAGGGATGAAAATCTCGATAGGGTGCTGAAACTTGATGGATTCATTTATCCAGTAAAAAAATGCCAGATGGAACACTACTGTATATATTGCTCCAACTATGTTGAAAAATTCAGGGTTGACGCGTTAAATTTAGATGAATTTATAAAAGCTGTAGATTTTATAAAAGATTGCGGAATGAAAAGGGTTACGCTTGAGGGCGGTTATAATAGCGAAGTGGGAAACATTCCTGATTTTGTTAGAATTGCAAGAAGAGCAGGACTTGATACTGCCTTGGATGTTTATCCGATTAAGATGGAGGATCTGAGGATATTTAAGACGTTGGGTGTTTCGGAAATCTATGCATCAATTGAAATCGCTGATAAAGATCTTTTTAGTCATTTTAAACCTTCAGAAAGCTTTGAAGCTCGCTTAAATCTTGCAAAGTGGATTTGTAAAGAAAAAATTTGGCTTTCGAGCACTTTGTTGATAGGCTTACCAAAAACCGACTATGAAGTTTGGGTTAAAGGTCTTTTCATGCTTAGGGAGATGCCATATCTAAGGCACTGTTCTATCTCAGGATTTCAACCGGTTTACGGTACTCCTTTGCAAAACTGCGATCCAGTATCGCCAATTAAAGTTGCCAAAATCGTAGCTTTAGCAAGGATCCTTCTTCCAGATAAAGATATCTCCGCTGGCGGTTCTGTTGGAGATCTACATTCCTTACCTCTGATGCTAATGGCCGGAGCAAACAGAGCTTATTTAGGAGCTTACGTTTGCAGGACAAGAACGCAAAGAGGATTTGCCGATGAATTTGATGAAGTTTTCAAGTCAGATTATGAAGTAAAAATAGTAGATAGGTTGGTTTTTGCAAATCCGCTGCCTGCGGTTGAAAAGATCTGCAGAGAATTTGGTTTTGAGATAGATTAGTTGCGGAGTATATGTCTTTTTATCCTATCCTAATTACGTTTTCGAAAACGAAAACCTTATATTGTCACTATGGTTCTAAGTAGCATGGGAACAATTGGTAAGAGAGTTAGATTTGAAAGGATAGTGAACCGAAACACCGGAAATACTGTCATAGTACCAATGGATCATGGCGTATCCATGGGGCCTATAGAAGGGCTTATAGATCTACAAAAAACGATAAACGCTGTTGCTGAGGGGGGAGCGAACGCAGTAGTCCTTCACAAAGGAGTTATAGGTTTCGGACATAGAGGTTACGGGAGAGATGTAGGGTTGATACTCCATTTAAGCGCATCAACGATGCTCTCACCAGATCCTAATGAAAAAGTCCTCGTTTGTACTGTAGAGGAAGCAATAAAGCTTGGAGCAGATGCTGTGAGCATTCACGTGAACATTGGAAGTAAAACGGAGGCAGAACAGCTAAGGATCTTTGGAGAAGTTTCAAGAGCTTGTGCAGATTGGGGGATGCCATTGCTTGCAATGGTATATCCAAGAGGAGATAAGATAAATCAGTTCGATGCTAAAGCTGTAGCACTCGCAGCCCGCGTAGGTGCTGAGCTAGGAGCAGATATTGTTAAAACAAACTACACTGGGGATCCTGAAAGCTTTAAAATGGTTGTGAAAGGCTGTCCAGTACCTTTAGTCGTTGCCGGAGGTCCCAAGATGGACAGCATCGAGAATTTACTAAAGATGGTTTACGATGCCATAAGTGCTGGGGCAAGGGGGGTTGCGATAGGTAGAAATATATTCCAGGCTGAGGATCCTACAAAGATAACAAGAGCCATCTCTATGATTGTGCACGAAAATGCTGAGTTGAAAGAAGCGATAGAATTCGTTACTTCTTAACGAATTTGTTCTGCAATATCTCTGATTTTTTTACCGCAGTAGTGGCATCTTGCAACAACATCTTTATCGAAGCTTACGTAGAAAATGGATCTAATTGGCTCTCTTTGCGAGTTTGAGATGCACATCCTGTTGGGGCAAATAATCAACCCCTCCACAACTGGAGGTAATGTAACCTTAAACTTCTTGACTATTTCGTAATCTTTTATCAAATTGATCGTTGCATTGGGAGATATTAAGGCTATCTTGTTCAGCTCTTCAGTACTTAGGAACTTTCCTTCAACTTTCACAATGTCCTTTCTACCCATCTTCTGACTTGGAACGTTCATGGCGATCAATATTGTATCCTTTGTTTTTTCAGATATTCCCAAAATTCTTAAAACAAGCAAAGCTCTCCCTGCAGTTATGTGGTCTATAACTGTCCCCTCCTTTATCTTGCTTACTACAAGTTCCTTCACTTTATCACCTCCGTCAGAATTGCCATCCTAACAGGCACACCATAGAAGGCCTGCTCGAAGTACCTTGCATGTTTTGTTTTATCAACAGCTGTATCGATCTCGTTCACTCTTGGCAGTGGATGCAGAATTATAAGAGTATCCTTTGCATTTATCAGCAAATCTGGGGTAATCTTGTAGCTGTTCGCGACCTTCTTGTATTCTTCCTCATCAGGAAACCTTTCTCTCTGGATTCTTGTTACGTAAAGAACATCTACAGCCGTTATGACTTCACTTAAATCTGCAATTTTAGTATTTGGAACCTCATCTAAAATCTCTTCTGGCAAAGAAAGTGTTGGTGGGCTTACAAGGTAAATTTCAGCATCAAAAAGATTTAAAGCCTTTATCAACGAGTGTACTGTCCTGGAATATCGTAGATCTCCAACCAAAGCTATAGATATCCCGGAAAGCTTACCACATTCTTTCCTTATAGTGTATAGATCTAGCAGTGTTTGTGTTGGATGCTGTCCAGCACCGTCACCTGCGTTTATTATTGGCACATCGGAATGTTCAGCTGCAAACCTCGCAGCTCCTATCAAAGGGTGCCTTATCACTATAGCATCGCAGTACTTTGATACTACTTTAATTGTATCTGCAAGTGTTTCCCCTTTCGCAATGCTACTAGCTTCTTGAGCAGTTAAGTTTATCACATCCCCCCCTAAACGCTTCATAGCAGCCTCGAAACTCATCCTAGTTCTTGTTGATGGCTCAAAAAAGAGGTTGGCGAGTATTTTACCTTCGAGGATCCTCAATTTTCTTTTGCCGAGAGCAACATCTTCAAATTCTTCAGCTTTATCTAGAATTTTTAAAATTTCGGCTTTCGAGAGATCTTCTATAGATATAAGGTTCTTCATCGTCCAAATGTGCATCCTTTTTTATTTAACCTTTCTGATTGGTCGGGCCACAAAAATTCTTAATTGCTCAAATTTTTATAATAAAAATAATCCATAAAAATTCAAAACTAAAATAAAGTTGAGTTTAGATCGCTCTTCGGGAGTAAATTTTACTCTATCCTTTCGAATTGATCCTTAGTAGCACCACAAACGGGACAAACCCAGTCGTCTGGCAGATTTTCCCATTTAGTACCTGGAGGAACGTTTCCGTCCGGATCGCCCTCCGCTTCGTTGTATATATAACCACAGACGCTGCATTGATACTTCGCCACAATCTCACCAAATTTAAATGGAAAAGGTAGTATTTAACCTTTTCTAGATAATTGTAGCGAGGGCTATGGCCCTTGCAAAACCCTCCGCGCTTTGGTTTCTGCTCGTATCGACTATTCTATATGGAACACCATAGTAAACGGCCCCGTACTCTTTTCCATCTCCAAGGTAGCAGAGAGCCCTGAATATCAGGTTTCCGGATATCCCGTCCGGAGCTATGACTATCCCCTCTTTTACGGCATCCTCAAGAAGTATTTCGTAATTTTTGCCCCCAGATAGTTTTGCTACAAGTTCCGCACTGGCGAGAGAGATATCTACATCTAGGTCTCTTCCTAAATCTCCATATCTCCCCCCAGCGAGAACTGCAATACCTTTGGAGATTTCAAGTTTTTCGGCAAGCTGTTTTGAGTATTCTATTAATTTCATCTTCTCTCTTACAGTCTTTCCTTCATCAACACCTACAGGAGAAAGAAGAAACAGTTCATTTTTTGCAGTTTCCAGTACAGCCACTCTGTAGGTTTTTTGTCCCGCCCTTAAAATTTCAAGAAATTTCGAGGCTCTAGCAGTACCTCTAACGGCTGAATACACCTCTCCATTTTTTAAAAGCTCTATTAGTTTCTTTTCTGTATTTTCCCCTTCATCTACAACAACTACATCAGCAAATTTACTAGCAATTTCTGTAGCTTTGATTATTCTTTCTTCAGCAGTCTCATCAAACCTGTAAAGTCCAACTGCAACTTTTTTATTTCTAACTTTATTTTTTATCTTTTCATGTAGATACATATTATCTCCTTAAAAGCGTCTCCGCCATCTTGTTAGCTAAAGCTCTACAGCTGTTTAGTCCAACCTCGTCCCTCTTTGCAGCAGAAAGGTCTTTCATCGATCCTAAAACAATCCCACCAAACCTTATCGGTACTATAAACATCTCGTGTGTAATCATCCACTGGTGTATCTGCTCGCAAACAATCTCCTGCCCCCCGTTTCTAACCTGTCCAACAGCTATAGCCCCACCAACTTTTCCAGCGAGTTTCTTTCTTATCATGATACTTCTATCAAACAAAGCCTTGAGCTGCGCTGGTACTGCGGTGTAATAGACTGGAGAAGCTACGATTATACCGTCCGCAAGCTGCATTCTTTCGAATATTTCCTTAGCATCATCATCCTTTGGACACTGTTTACCTTCTAAGCAATTACCACAATGATCACAGTATTCAACCTTCTTTTCTGCCAAAAGTATAATTTCAGTCTCAATACCTTTATCTTTCAAGGTATCGAGTGCAACTCTTAAAGCCGTTTCAGTATTACCGTTCTTTCGTGGAGAACCGCACAATCCAAGCACTTTCATAGTAGATTAACAATAGTGAAGATATATATCTCTTTCGTAAAAGGGCATGACAAAATTTATAACTTCTTTATTGGACTCTAATTGATCTTTAATGCCGGGGTTGCAGAGTGGTACTGCGCCGGCCTTGAGAGCCGGTGCCCTTTGTGGCTCCTGGGTTCAAATCCCAGCCCCGGCGTCTTGATGCTGCTTTTTAAAAATTAAGATTTTTAAAACTTCCAATTCGAAATCTCCAGTTGCAGTATTATACTGTCTCCCAAAAAGAAATTGAAGTTCAGTAAATTAAGTAATGACTTATTAGAAACTTTTTGAGGCAACTCTTTTGATCTAAAATTTCTAACCCCTTAGCATTAAAAACGAATGAAAAGATCTTTCGATGATTAAGAGGGTGATTTGGAAGTAGAGATCAAGGACAAGTATCTTTTTGCTATCTCTATATGATCAAATTGCTTTGAAAATTCAACCGCATTGCTGCTGATCTCATACCACTTATCATTTTCAAAAATCTTAAGTAGTGCCTTAGCGTAATCATCTGGATTAAAGCTTCTAACTCTAAATCCATTGAATCCGTTTATCACAACTTCATCTGGAATCGCTTCAGAAACAATTGCTGGAGTTCCACAGGCTAGTGCTTCTAAGACCGCATAAGGAAACGCTTCATAGCTGGATGGTAGAATTAGAGCCTTTGAACTTGATAAGATCTCGATTTTTTCTTTCTCAGACAAGTTAAATTTTAAATCTACAAAATCCTTTCCAGCAGTTGCGTTTAGAACGTGCGAAGTTCTCGCTCCTATCACTACAAGTCTAAAGTTGTGGCCTAGATTTCTCAGAATTTCTACGGTTTTTACGCTTATATCAACGTTCTTGATGTCTCTAGTTCCTATATGGCTATTACATCTTCTCTATCTTTCTTAACTTTAAAATTTTTTAATTTAAGAGGTAAAGGAATTACTTCCGGTTCTATCCCTGAAAATTCTTGAAACTCCTTTGACAGCCTTTTTGATACGCATACGACTTTGTCGCACTTCTTATAAAGCTTCTTAGCTACAAGAGTGTAGAATTTATTCGCTTCAAAGGTAAATCCGTGGTTGACAGCAACTTTTGTTTTTTTAAATCTAATAGGCACAATCCCGTTGATTACAACTGCGTCAAAGTCTTTTAATATTTCAGATCCTTTTGTAAATCAATCAAAGGCTATTTTAGTCCAATTTAGCTTCATTTCTGCCCTATTCAATGAGATTACTTCCACTTCTTCTTCAAGCATATGTGCATCTTTGAAGAATTTTCCAATCTCATCTTTTTCTGTTCCATAAAAACTCCAAGTAACAACTTTTACGGTATTACCAAGTTTTATTAGACCTTCTGCTAAATTCGCAATAAATCTGTTTACACCATCTAAATGGGTTATGTACTCCCGCCTTGTTATCGCTATTTTCACATTCTATCCAAAAATCGGAAGTTATTAAGGATTTTCGCCCAAGTATAAAAATTAAGTTTTTTTGAGAAACTAAGAGTTTTTGGTTTGAAAAGAGAGGTGAATACATTTTTAACGCTTAAGAAAGCCTATTAAACAGACACATCCTCATCTTAATCTGATTAAAAACCTTGCTTTAGATCTGAAACCGTTTTATTTTTGAATTCAAAACTAGGGTCTTCAGGCATAAAAGATACAGATAAAAGAATTGAGCTCGGAAAAGCAATAAATACCGCGATCATTTTTCTTTGTGGATCTCATGCTATTCAATTCCTGGAGATTTTGGTCCGGACTAGCAGTACTTATTTTTTTAGTCGCTGGATTAGTTGTTAGAAGCAAAAAACCTTGGATTCCAGTCTGGTGCATTATGGCATTTTCTTCTTTTATGGTCGTCTCTTCTGGTCTGGTCAGTTTCGACGAAGTTGATAGAGTTGTGAACATGGATGTAATACTTTTCCTCATTGGAATGTTCAGTTTAGTTGGACTTGCAGATTCCTCTGGATTGCTAAATGTCGTCTCCATGCGATTTATCTCTCTTTTCAAGAATAGATTCGCTTTGATTTATGCGTCCTCACTTCTTTTTGGGATACTGGCAGCCTTCGCTGTTAACGATACAGTAGCGCTTGTCGGCCCACTGATAGCCTACACGATATCAAAAGCTGCAAAAGTTGGACCAAAACTAATGTTTTTGCTGCTTGCTTTCTCTTTAACAATAGGCTCGGTGATGACACCAATTGGCAATCCGCAGAACATTTTAATAGCTGTAGAGTCTGGAATAGAAGCACCTTTCATTAACTTCATCGCAAAGCTCGCTATACCAACTTTTATCAACCTCTTAGTAACACCTTACTTACTGATAAAACTTTTCAAGGTTAAAAATGAAACTCTGAACTTTTCTTCTAATAATATGGAGGCTCTTAACAATGGGCGCGACTCTATTTTAGCTGCAATTGGGATAATCGCAACGATCTTTGCTTTGATCTTCAACGATTTGCTTCAACTCTATGGCGGACCACACATAACTTATCGAGGCGTAATTCCTTTTGTAATCGCTGCAGGAATTTTCATGTTCACATCAAATCCTAGAAAAATGCTCGCAGGCGTTGACTGGGGAACAATAGTTTTCTTCATAACCATGTTTATAACAATGGAAGGCGTTTGGAGGAGTGGAGTTCTTCAGCCAGTTCTTAGCTTTATAATTCCATCGAAGACTGAAGGGGTACTTGGAATTTTAAAAATTACGTTCGCCTCAATTCTTTTAAGCCAGCTTTTGAGCAACGTTCCATTTGTGAAGCTTTTCATAAACTATATGAAAGATATCGGCTATACATCTCAAGATGTAGATGCTTGGCTATCTCTCGCAATGGCTTCTACAATAGCTGGTAACCTAACACTTCTTGGAGCAGCATCGAACATAATAGTACTCGAAACTCTGGAATCGAGGATGAAAGAGACGATAACATTCGTCGAATTCATGAAATATGGCATAGTTATCGCATTCGTGAACTGCATTGTTTATTTAGTGTTTTTTATAATATTATAGTTAGGAAATGAAAGTAGTTCAAATGCAGCATGGTAACTTGGATGTTAAAGTAGACCTCTTTCAATTCTAAATTTATCCGCTAATAGAGTCCCTCTAATAAAGAGACTTTGAATTCTTTTTATTTAGTTGTAAAACTAGAAATTTGGACTTTTTGATTTTAAACCTGCCTACATAGACCTTCAATAAGCTCAATCCACTTCTTTGCTATATTTTCCCACCTTAGCTCAGCTGGTGCTAGGAAATTCTTTTTTGGACCCTCATAAATCCTTTGCAATGCTTTAGCGATGCTTTCTGCATTTGCTTCAACAAAATAAGTCCCCTCGTAATTTGAAAGGGACTCAAAAAGACCACCGACTTTCGTGGCTATGATTGGAAGCCCAAAACTCATTGCGATGTGTGCAACTCCGCTCTGCGAGGCTCTTAAGTATGGCAAAACAAGCACATCGCCTGCAGAAAAGTATAGGAAATTTTTCTTTATTTAGCATTTACTACTTTTTGTGCTTATTGGGTATTACAAAAAGCCATCATATTATATAAAGACTTTTCATCTATCAGACTTTAAAAAGTTTTAAAATCTTAAGCCATATTTATAACTATGATCTCTGCCTTAATCTTTTCAATGAACAGAGTTGAGAACGTAGTTAAGCTTTCTGAGAAAATAAAGGATTATGTTGACGAAATCGTGATAATAGATTCCTCGGACAAAGAAAAATTTGAGGAAATGAAGAATAGAATCCCTTATGCAAAGATTTACTGGCTTCCACCTCTTGGAATGGCCGACTTTTACTATAAAATTGGACTAGAGCTCTGCAAAAACGAATGGATTCTGCACTTGGATGATGATGAAGAGCCAAGCGATGAGCTTTTGAAGGATTTAAAGCTATTGATTGGTAGTGATCACAAAGTCTACTCTATTTGGAGGATTAGTAAAAGTTCGAAAATGTGTCAGAGAATTTTTAGACTATTTCACAAAAAGTATATCGTTCCATCCGGCGTAATTCACTTAACTTGGTTTTCTAAGGTAAAACCAGTCCTCTTAGACAGGAAATACCACATAGTCCATTATGAAGAAGACGTTAAAATAGAAAAAATTAAAAATTATGCTATTATAGATTCGTGGCAGTTTTGTTGTAAGATTTGTTTTTTGATTTTGGAAACCGAATATTATACCCTAAGTAAACTGCTTAATTCTATCAGAAAAATAGGGAAAATCATTTCATATAAATCCAAGCTTGGGAAATTTGGTTGGTTTTTGTTGAGTTTAGAATTTAACATCTTTATATCTTTGTATCGCGTTAAATTATATTTTAATAATTTTAAATATTTGTTCTACTATTCTATTCTTTATAGTATATTTTTCCAGATTTATCTTCTCAAAGACTTTTCAAAAAAACTTGAAGCAAGCTTAAAGATGTGGGATAAGGGGGTTTTCGAATTTCTCGGAGTAGATAGTTACGAGAATGCCTTGAAAAACTTAGAAGAATTGAACTCGATAAATGGATTAGAAAACTTTGTTAAACTGGTTAAGAAAAGATTGCGAAATTTTTAAAACATTACGACTTAAAAAGATCCTAAAATCCATTTTACCAAGTCTATAAGCTTTTATCCAGCTTATTGGATTGTTCCAGTCCAAGATTTCGTGAACTGAGACTTTTGAATTAAAATCGATTCTTGTCAGATTTTCTCCGACTCTCTTCCATCCTGGAAAAAGCCTTTTCGGGAGCATTTTTCTGAAAAGGATTGCCTTAACTTCAGCATGAGCAGAGAGGGCATTTGCTAAGCGAATCGTGTAATAGCTTATTCCTGAAAGAAAAAGTTTTGATGGACCAAAGATTGCAATCCTCATCAAGACAAAGAAATTCTTAGGTTATTAAAACTGTTCTACTAAAAAGGGAACAAAAAATCGCTCTATAATTCTGAAAATGAACTAAAGACAAATTTTCCCTTATTTCCCCAGCTCGGCTGATCGTTAAATAATTTTTATCCAATACTTCTTCGCATCTCTTAGCACCGTAGAAATCTCCTTTTCAACTTCCGCACTCGTGAACGGTAAGACTTCTAAATTTCCAAGCTCTTTTTTCCATATAATTTCATTCACGAGATCCAACCTCTTTAGAAACTTCATTTTTTCAAAACCGTCTGAGATTACAATCAAATCCACGTCACTCGTTTTTAACCAATTCCCTTTTGCGTAGCTACCGAAAAGATAGATTGAATCAACTATAAAACCTCTTTTCTCGAGCTCTTCCTTTAAAATCTCAGCTTTTCTCTTTATTTCTGATAAAACCTCTTGCATAATCAAAGATCTCTTCTGCTATTTTTAAAGCTCTTTCCGCTTCGATTCTATCAACGCTTTCCGAAGGCAATCCGTTGGCAGCGTCGGGATACCTTGAGACCGTGTATTATTTGTTCAAAACAAACAACTGCTCTTCAAGTTCATCTGAAAGCTTAAATCCCGTTTTTTCCTTTAAAATTCTGTATAGTTCCGTAACGCTCTGAATTTTTGGCGGATCTTCTCTTGCCATTTCAATGAAAAGAGCTTTTAGGACTTTTTCAACTGCCTGTTGAGCAAAAAAAGCACTTCGAAAATATCTTCTACTCGTAAAAAAGGATCTTGAATCCAACAGGTCTTCCTCAGCAGTTCTTAGCCATAGCTCCGTTTCTCTTCTCATATCCAAAGCAGATTACTTTTTTTAATTCCTGTATTTTAAAAATAAAAATTTTTCTGACAACTGAAACTCGTTCTTTAATAGCCTTGCAAAGCTGATGAGTTTGCAAAATATTTTTATTTTTTCTTCGTTTTCTTATTTAGATGAAAAAAGAGATCGAGGTATTTTTGAGACGTGCAGAAGGGTTTATAAAAGATGCACACGAAGATCTGAAAAGAGGAGATTATGATTTGGCTATGTTTCACGTTGAGCAGGCTTGTCAGTTGATTTTGAAGGCAAAGCTTTTGGATCTGACTGGCTACTTCGAAAAAACGCACAGCTTAAGAAAGCTAATAGAGAGGCTTTCAGAAATTTTTTTGCATGAAGAACTCAATGAGTTTTTAAAGGAGAATTGGAACACGCTGAGAAGCCTTGAATTTGCTTATCTTTCTTCACGATGCTATCCAGAGGAGTTCCAGAAAGAAGAGGTTGAAGAAGCTTTAGAAATGTATAAAGCGTTGAGGGATCTGATTTGGGCTTGAAAGACATTTACGAACGCAGAAAGAAATACTTTGAGAATCTCGAGATTTTTTTGCTCGAGATAAAGAAAATTGTAAAAGAAGAGGTTCCTGATGCGGAGCTCTTTCTCTTTGGTTCAGTTGCCGAGGGAAATTACTCGATCGGATTGAGCGACATAGATCTAGCGATTGTTTCCGACGCCTTTTTGAATAGGGATCTAAAGTTGAAAGTTTTTGGGGAACTGCTTGAGAAGTTCTTCGACTCGCCATTCGAATTCCATGTATTGACGAAGGAGAGATGGGAATACTACAAGAGGTTTGCTAAAAAGTTTAGAAGCGTTTAATCGATAGTATAAATTCAAGCTTCTCAGCTTAGGCTTTTGACCGAGAAGACATAAATATTTGACCGCTGAAGAAATCATGTGAAAGAAGAGATTGAACTTTACCTTAAAAGAGCAAAGAAGTTCGAGGAGAACGCCAAGTTCAACTTTGAAAGAAAAGACTACGATATCGCAATGTTTCATATTGAACAGGCGATGCAGTTGATAATTAAAGCAAAGCTTTTGGATGAGAAGGGCTATTTTGAGAGAACCCATAGCCTCAGAAAGCTCTTGCATGAGCTCAAAAACGATGAAGTGAAAAAATTTGTTGAGAAGTATGAGAAAGTTTTGAGAGATCTTGAAAGAGCTTACATTACTTCGAGATACTACTTTGAGGAATTTTTCGAAGACGAAGTTCTTAGGGCTTTTGAAGCTCTGAGAGAAATAAGGGCGATACTATGGAAAGAGTAGAGTATTTCAAAAATTACAAGAAATATTTGCAAGAGATTGCTGAACTTGTTTCAAAGATTTGCAAGGACTTTGAAATCTTTGTCTTCGGCTCTTTGATTCGCGGTGATTTTTCGATCGGGCTCAGCGACATTGACGTTGCAATCGTTTCAAACGAGTTCGAAAATAGAGAGAAAAGGCTAATGGTTTACGATTTGCTTTTTAACAAATACTTCGACTCCCCTTTCGAATTTCATCTGCTTACAAGAGAAAAATGGGAGAAATTTTTGAAGTTCGTTGGAAAAGATTTTGAAAAGATCGTTTAATCTCTGCATTAAAGCTAAATACTTAGGCGCGGAATTGTTTACGTGAAAGAAGAGATAGAGGTCTTCGCTGAAAGAGCTAAAAAGTTTGAAGAAATCGCAAAATACCTTTACAGGACAAAAGTCTTTGATTTATCCGCTTTCAACGTTGAGCAGGCTTTACAGCTTTACCTCAAGTTCATACTTGCAAAGGATTTGGGATATTTTCCAAAAACCCATAGTTTAACAAAGCTTTTCAACGATTTATCGAAGCTCGATAAAGCTTTTTTGGAATTTTACGAGGAGAACGAGATAATAATAAAGGACATAGAAGACGCCTACATCCTTTCGAGATACTTGCCGAGAGACTATTCTGAAAAGGAAGTGGAGCTGATGATAAATACTCTTGAAAAATTCAAGGAGAGGTTTAAAGAATGGTTGTCGAGAGATTGATAGAAGAAAGGAAAAAGAGGGAAGAAATTTTTAGGAATCTCGAGTTTCATCTCAGAGAATTGAAGAGAATTGCTGAGAATTACTTTGGAAATTGCAGAGTTTTTCTCTTTGGCTCAGTTGCTCGTGGAGATTACGACTTGATGCTCTCTGACATCGACATCGCAATTGTCACCGATTGCAATGATAGGGAGAGAATCCTGAAATTCAAAGCTGAGATTTCGCGGAGATGGTATTTCTTTGAGTTGCACGTGCTCGATGAAAGAAAATGGGAGTTCTACAAGAGATTCATCGATGTCTATAAGGAGTTCTGAGCTAACTCTTCATTTTCATTGACAAATGCCAAAGAATGTCGTAGCAGAGCGGGATGGAGATTAGATGGAAGCAAAATCTAAACCTTGGATCGTTTCTTATTCTCTCCCATTTCGTTAATTTTCTTGGATAGCAAATGATTGGAGGATTTTTAGGATCGTGATGCTCAGAATAGGCTATAAAGCCTCGGTATATTTTTGCTCTTAGTTTTACGAGGTCAAATTCAAAATAAACTCCTTCATCAATTACTCTACCATTTTTCTCTTTGCATCTAAATCTAATCTTTTCTATGACCCACCTTTTGATCAAAGTCCCGCCGAAGCCTGTCAGGTTTATTCCTTTAGGATTTCCTCTGTCAAGATAGCCATTGTAAACAACATCGTAGAAATTCGCAAATTCGAGCAGTTTGTTAACGATTTCAGCTTCGAAGATCATGTCCGAATCCATGAAGATTAGAAAATCCGCGTCACTTTGGAGAAAGTATTCTCTTATAGCATTTCTTGCTGAAACTATGTTCCAGATTCTATCCTTCGCATTCAAAGGCTTATGAACTTCAAATTCGATTACTTCAAAACTATTTCCAACTTTTTTTCTTAATTCTTTTGCAAATTCCTTTTCTTCCGTTGCAAAAACTGTTTTGCATTCGATTTTTGAAGCTTTATGGATCTCTTTTTGATTCTCGATGGACTTCTCAAGAATAAAGGCTGATTTCGAATTTACTGGAGCTCAGATTATGGCTTTCATAGCATCAGATTTTATTTAAGCTTTTTTAGTTTTACGGTATCGAAAAGCTTTAAAAAACTAGTCAATATTTAAGAACGATGATCTCTGCCTTAATCTTTTCGATGAACAGAGTTGAGAACGTAGTTAAGCTTTCTGAGAAAATAAAAGGTTACGTTGACGAAATCGTGATAATAGATTCCTCGGACAAAGAAAAATTTGAGGAAATGAAGAATAGAATTCCCTATGCAAGGATTTACTGGCTTCCACCTCTTGGAATGGTTGAACTTTACTATAAAATTGGACTCGAGCTCTGCAAAAATGATTGGATTTTGCACTTAGAGGATGATGAAGAGCCTAGCGATGAACTTTTGAAGGATTTAAAGAAAATTATAAGTAAAAATGATAGTAAAGTTTATGCAATTTGTAGAAAGGAAACTAAATCAAAACAAGCGCATGAAATTTTTAGACTTTTTCATAAGAATTACGTAGTGCCTTCTGGATTAATTCACTTTGTCTGGGCTTCTAAAGTTAAGCCATTTGTTTTAGATCGAAGATACTACATATTACATACCGAGATGGAAACAAATTTTAAAAAATTAAAAAAATTTTCGATTTTTGAGTCTTGGCAACTATGCTGCAAGATACTGTATTTAATATATGGAGCTCAAATAACTCATTTTAAAAATCAGAATACATTTAATTTTATGAAAAAAATAGGAAAAATACTTTTTTACCAGTCTAAGCTTGGAAAATTTGGATGGTTTTTGCTGGCTACGGAATTTAACCTTTGCTATTTATTACTTTTTTTGATGAAGTCTTCAAGAACTCTTAAATTTATAGTCTACTCGCTTATATACTCGCTATTCATTCAGATCAACCTCCTCAAAGATTTTTCAAAGAAGCTCGAAGCAAGCTTGAAAATGTGGGAAATGGGTGTTTTTGAGTTTCTAGGACTCGATAGCTATGAAAATGCTTTGAAAAGCTTGAAAGGTATAGATTCGGGGAATGGCTTGGAGAACTTTTTTAGGTTGATTGAGATAAGATTGAAAAATTTAAAAAGTGAAAATAATAGGACTCTAAAACACACTATTTAGCCGAGACTTTATTTACAGCGTTGAGGTTGCGATTTATACTAAGTGGAAATATAGGAAAAACCAAAATTAAAAGCGGAAATACATTATATTATTACTCTTCTTAAATTTTTTTCTAACTCTCGGGCGCATTTTTCCCAAGTAAAATGCCTCTCTACCCTCTCTCTACCTTTCTTTCCCATTTTTTCAGCAACATCTGGATTATCTAAAACGTATTCTATGGCATTTGCAAATTCCCTTTCATCTCGGTTAGTTAAAATACCCGTCAAACCATCAAAAACTGACTCTCTAAGCCCCCCCTCTCTCACAGCTACCACTGGCGTCCCACATGCCATTGATTCTACCGCAGTTAATCCAAAAGGCTCCATTACGTGTGCTACAGCGGTTAATTTTGCTTTATTGTAAAGATATACCAATTCGCTGTCTTCGATGTTCTCCTTTATTTCTAATACAACTCCCAAATTTTCAGCAAGCCTTCTTAGATAACTCTTGATTTTCTCTGATCCGCTTCCAACTACAATCAACTTCGGTCTTTTTTGCTCTGGAATCAATCCTAAAGATCTTAAAACAAAATCGTGGGCCTTTATAGGGTGTATCACTCCAACCGATAAAATAAAATTCTCTTTTTCAGTTTCAACCCTTCTAAACTTCTTAATGTCAACGCCAAGATAATTGGTTATTGAGAAAATGCCATATATTTTATAAATGTATTCGCGAGTAAAGTCGGAGTTAGCTAAGACTAAATTTGCTCTTCTAACAGAATACTTGTCAATATAACTATAAGGCAGATAAGCTAACTTTATAAAGAATTCGTTGGGCTCATATACCACCCGAACGGGTTCTTGACAATAATAAACCTTGGGAATTTTCAGGAAAGGTATTATAGGAGAAGAAAAAAAATGGTGAACAAAAGCTACATCGTAATTCCCCTTATTTATTCTCTTCGAAAGCCTGTAAAGAGAAAGAATAGAGTAATTTCTCAAAAGAGAACGCATTCTTGCGAGATGAGCTGAGGGTTTCATATTTACGCATCTCAGAGTGTATGTTCTAATATCATTCTCTCTGAATTTTTCTAAGAAGTAATTTGAAATCGTAACCGTGTAGACGTCAATATCATGTCCTCTGGATTTCAAAGATGTGACCATCTCTAAAAAAGCTCTTTCCGCACCTCTTAATTGAATCAAATGACTTTGAACCGCAGCTATTTTCATATTTATTTGGTTTTGCCAAAAAATATTAATTTTTTGTTTTGAATAAAATCATAATTTTTATATTTATTTCATATAAATTAAGCTCGACAAAAATCGTTTTAAAATCGTATTTAGAGTTAATGAAAAATTAACCGTTAACAAGAAGCGTAAATTCAACGAGTATCTTTAAAAAATTTTGTTAAATAAAAAACTTTTAGAGAAGGGGTAACTTTTCAGATGTTAAATGCCAAATTTTTATAGAATTGGTATTTGAGACGTGTGCTTACGCAAAAACACTAAAAGAAAAACAAGTCTTCATCTCCTTTATTCACAAGCTTAAACCTATAATCATCCCTTATCGAAAGAATGAGCTCGGGAATCTTCTTCTTGTCATCAGGCAAATGGTAGGCTGAGATTGCCATCTTTGGTTTGAATTTCCTTATTGTTTCCTTTGCACCCTTGATTATTTCTCTTTCGTAGCCTTCAGTATCGATTTTTATGAAATCAACTTTTTCGATATTGTTTTCTTCAACGAATTTGTCTATTGTTGTTGTTTTTACTTTCACACTTTTTTCATACTTTTGCCATCTCAAAATCGTGTTATCTCTACTTTTTAGCAATGTAGAAACAGTTCCGAGCTCATTAGTCAAGAATAATTCAGCTTCTCCTTCAAAAGAAGATAAAGCCAAGCAAAAGGGCTCTATTTTTTCTTTATCCCAAATGTTTGCATGTTCTTTGAGAATTTCAAAAACATATGGATTTGGCTCGAAAGCGTAGATTTTCTTTGCCCCCTTTTGCAAAGCGTAATAAGAAAAGAAGCCGAAATGTGCTCCGACATCGAAAACGATGTCTCCTTGAGCAACATGGCATTCTGGAATAGAATACATCCCACCCATTATAAATGTTGCCTCAAGTGAGTAAGCTACTGCTTTTGGGAGCTTAAATTTCTTGCCTTTCCACTTCAGAATTTCTCCTTCCTTTAATTCAGCTTTGTAAAAACTCGGATAATTGTGTGCTAAGTAAAGCTTCAAACTCGTTTTACCACTCAAAACTTCAAAGAACTCCTTTACATAGCGATAGAAAAGCTTAGGATACTCTTTCTTCGGAATTCCATCGAGCATAAAATCTTTTAAAGCATTGGCATATAAAATTTTTTCAAAATCTTAATCAGAAGAATTTTTGCAGTTTTCCAAAAAACTCATGACATATTTTGATCGCATAGTTTTTTCGTATATTCATAGAGAAATGCTACTAGGAATTTTTCTGTTTAAAAAATTAGCGGTTTTTTGAGCTTATTCTTTCTATTGAGCGTCTAGTCACTTTTATTTTACACTGGAAATTCAAAAAAAGCCTTAAAAATTTTTATAGGCTATTCTGGGGGTTTTGGACAAAAAAGGATGGACAAAAGAGCTTTAGATAGAAGTAGACTTTTCAATTGGAAAAATTCAGAGACTTTAAAGTTTTATGAAGCTGTCTTTGAAAAATATCAAATTTTATTATTTTTGTATAAACAAATAGCAACAGCTCTAGCAGAAGGAGTTTTAAAATCATATTTTAGATTTAGGCAAGAATCAGCGCCGCATTGCTCCCATTCACAAATAGAAACTTTTTTCATATAAAAAATCTTGTCAAAAATTACA
The DNA here is from genome assembly GCA_030055525.1 of Archaeoglobales archaeon. Classification (GTDB taxonomy): domain Archaea; phylum Halobacteriota; class Archaeoglobi; order Archaeoglobales; family Archaeoglobaceae; genus WYZ-LMO2. The sequence goes on from JASFYJ010000003.1 coordinate 179,611, forward strand.
GGATTTTTATTCTCATTTTTTAATAGCTCGTCAACAACAGGATTATAACCAACGGGAAGTGTTATCACTAGCAAACCATTTTCAGCTAATAGATCTTTTAAGTTAGATACAGCTCTAAATATTTTTCCTGGTTCTCGTGGTTTTTCATCCCAACCTACATGTTCTAAAGTAGAAATACTAAATATAAAATCAAATTTATCATTCAAGGAGAAATCGACAACGTCCTCATTTATCACGTTTGGTGCTTTTTCATATTTGTCAACAATTACATGCTTGACATTAAAATAATGAGAAAAAACGTTTCCAATCTCTAATATTTTTAATTTTTTACTTAAATATTCTAAATATAGATTGTATACAATTGGTATCTCTACAGCTCTCTCATTTTTCCATGTAGTATTGTAGCTATGATAAAAATATTTATACTTCTTGCCTTCAAAAATAAATTTACTTGGGAGGGATGCCCCCTCCCACTTCAAAACTTCCCCCTCTCTAAATTCAGCTTTGTAAAAACTTGGATAATTATATGCCAAATAAAGCTTCAAACTCGTTTTCCCACTTAAAACTTCAAAGAACTCCTTTACATAGCGATAGAAAAGCTTAGGATACTCTTTCTTCGGAATTCCATCGAGCATAAAATCTTTTAAAGCATTGGCATATAAAATTTTTTCAAAATCTTAATCAGAAGAATTTTACACAAGCTCAATTTAGTCAGCGCCATGTATTCTCTTCTTGACAAATTCAACGATTTCTTCTGCCATTTTAACCGCTTCTATTGCATAATCTCTCGAGTAGATTCTTGCGGGAATGCTATCTGGAATGCTGTTGGAATATCTCGTAGGAACATAATAGCTGTCTAATATCGCCCATTTTTTCGATTTATCAGCAAAAGATTCGTCGTATTTTGAGCATGCATGGCATAGCCTCTATCGAGTGTCCAACTACTATATCTTCTCCGTTGTGATACAGAAAAGCCTTAAGTGCCTTATCTCCGATTTGCTGAGCTAAAAAGGAATGTGATATCCTACTCTTTCCGCTAAATCTTTCACCCACTTCAGGTCTTCGATAGCCTGTTCAAGCCATCTTCTACCTTCTTTGAGAGAATCTCTCATAAAGAACTACCTCGTTTTCCAATGCTTTCTTCAGAAAACTGCTATTATTCATTTTCTCAAATTCCTCTGGCGTGTAGCAAATTATGTCTGCATCAACGGGTAATGATAGCAAAGAGTATATTTCCCTAACCCTTTCTAAGAAATTCTTTTCTGTTCTCATTACGATCAAAACGTCAAGATCTGTGAACAAATCCGCTCTACTTGGATAAGAGCCAATCAAGCTGATTCTCTCTACTTTATCCCTCAGTTTTTCTACAATCACTTCAACTGACTTCTGCAGCAATTCAACATATCTCCGCCTTTCCTCATCGATTTTCTCTTGCATCCTAATTTTTCATTTTAGCAGAGCTAATAAAGCTTGGTTATCTTTTTACTTCAGTCTGGTTTTCCGCAAATATTCCCCATGTGATCCTTCTCCTTTTCTCTTCTGGTAGCTTTTTTCACGGAAGCATGTGCTTCATAAGTTATAGAAGCTATCACCGCCTCAGAACCTTGAATTGGGATCTAAGCCAGCCATGAGTTTCTTTTCAAGACTTCAGCCATTTTAAGTTTAAAAATCAAATTTATGGTAAGAATTCTTAGCTCTTGTCATGCGGGTATGAAAAGCAACGATAAGCTTAAAAATTTCCTTGCGGATTCGTTTTAATGGATGAGCCATATAAAAGCATACTCGAAAAACTCCTTGAAGCTTTAAAGGAGAAATACAACGATAGACTAATTTCTGTTGTTTTATTCGGCTCAGTAGCAAGAGGAGAAGCGAGGAGAGATAGCGACATTGATCTTCTTCTCGTGATCGAAGGATTGCCGAAGAGCAGATTAAAGAGACAGGAAGAGTTTTTGGAGGTTGAAAGCAATTTGGTCGAAATGATAGAAGCGTTAGAAGACTACACGATTGAAATCTCTCCAATTATGAAGACGCCTGAAGAAGTAGCAAAATACCCGCCAATACTGCTTGATATGGTTGAGGATGCGATAATACTGCACGATAGAAACGATTTCTTTAAAAATCTGATCGAAGATCTGCGAAAAAAGCTCGAAAAGCTCGGAGCGAAAAGAGTAAGAATGGGAAAAAGATGGTTCTGGATCCTAAAGCCTGATTACAAGTTTGGAGAGGTGATAAAGATTGAATAACATCTCTATGGCAAGATCCTATCTTCGCCAAGCTGAGGAAAGATTAAAGCATGCTAAAGAAGCTTTTGAAGATGGAAACTATCCCTACACGATAAGAGAGTGTCAGGAAGCTGTAGAGCTCTCGCTTAAAGCTGCTTTGAGAATTGTCGGAATAGAACCACCAAAAATTCACGATGTCGGGCCATTGCTGAGAAAGAATTCGCATCTTTTCCCAGATTGGTTCAAACAGAATATAAATAGAATGGCTACAATTTCGAGAACGCTGAGAAGGGAAAGAGAAGTAGCATGTATGGTGACGAAGAACTCTTATTGACTCCTGAGGAAATTTAATGCGAAGATGATGCAAAAAATGCCCTGCTCGATTGTGAATTTGTGCTTCAGAACTGCAAAAAGCTTCTGGATTCTGTTTTGAGATGATTCAAATTGGCAGAAAAACATATTAATGCACAGGCGAAATGTCTTCAAATGAGAGGAGAAGCTAAAAGATGGTTCAGTGAAGCCCTCTGGGATTTAGAGACTGCGAAAATATTGCAGGAGAAGGGTAGATATAACTCTTCTGTTTTCTACGCACATCAAAGCGCTGAAAAGGCGGTGAAGGCTTTACTTTACTCTCTAAACGAAGTTCCTTGGGGACATAGTGTAAGAGAGCTCCTTGAAAGGTTTTTTGAGAGAATTGGAGAAAGGGAGGAAAAGATGTTAAGCTTCGCAAGAGAGCTCGATAGACATTATATAACATCGAGATACCCTGATTCCCTGCCTTCAGGAACTCCACATGAAGCTTATGATGAAGAAACCGCAAGAAGAGCTGTTGAAATTGCAGAAAGTGTTGTTGAGTATGCAAGAAAGTTCATCAGATGAAATTCTTAGGGAAGCTGTGAATAAGCTCAAGAAAAGCTATAAAGTCCATGCTATAATTCTATTTGGTTCGAGAGCCAGAAAAGACCACAAGCCATGGAGCGATTACGATTTATTGATCATTGCAGATTTCAAAGAAAAATTTTTGGAAAGAATTGGCAAACTTCTCGAGCTTCTCCCTTCAAAGGTCGAACCGCATCCTTACACGCTAAGTGAGGCGATTGAAATGCTAAAAAGGGGGAATATAACGCTCGTTGACGCGTTAGAAGAAGGAGTTTTGCTTTACAGCGACGAAGAATTCGAGATCTTAAGGCAAATTTATAAAGAAATGGTAGAAAAAGGACTTAGAAGGAGCAAAGTTTCAATAATCCTGCCAGAATTCAAGGAAACAGATTCTTAAAAGATCTAAGTTAAGATAGCTCAATTTATACCCAGAAAGATTTTTAACTTTGGAGAGAAAAGAAATTTCAATGAGTTTTGAAGCAGCAGAAATACTGAAGCGAAGAGCGGAATCTTTTTTAAAGAATGCAGAGGATCTGCTGAAGGATTTTGGGAAAGTTCTTGAAAAAGAGAAAGAAGTTATGGAGTTTATTGAAGCAAACATAAGCCATTTAGGAGCCGTTGAAGCTGAAGAAATTTCTTGACGAGCTATGTTCGAAACGAGCTTAGATCTGAAAAAGGCAAAAGAATACTTCGAAAACTTCATTTACTATGCAGAGAAAATTAAAAAAGCCGCTATCGAAGTGCTGGGAAATGCAGAAATCTTTGTTTTCGGTTCTGTTGTTAAAGGCAAAGCTACAATGGCAAGCGACATAGATCTACTGATTGTTTCGAATCTATGTCCAAGGTTGATTACAGAAAGGGCAAAAAAGATTGTCGAAATTCTCAAAAAGGCGGAAATAGATTTTTTCGCTCCTTTTGAAATCCATCTGATAAACGAGAGAGAGTTCGAGTGGTATAGAAAATTCATAAAGAAGCTTTTAAAAGTTTGAACTCGAAGCGCAACGCAAATTTTAAAAACAAGATTCATATTAAATCCATGAACTTTGAAAATCGGAGGGTTTTAATTACCGGTATAAGCGGTTTCGTTGGTTCTTATCTTGCAAGATACTTGCTAAATCAAGGAGCGGAAGTCTATGGCATTTTAAGAAGAAGAGCAGACTGGTCTATTCCTCAGAATCTTGTTGAAAGAGGAATATATGGGGATTTGAAGCTAATAGATGGAGATTTGCTTGACATCTCCTCAATTGCTCGAGCTTTAGACGTATCACAGCCAGAAATCGTTTTTCACCTTGGCGCACAATCCTTTGTTCCTCAATCTTTCGTGAACCCTGTTGAGACGATGCAAACAAACTGCATCGGGACTCTGAATTTGCTTGAAGCAATAAGAATCAAAAACATAGACCCAGTTGTTGTTTTTGCGGGTTCAAGCGAGGAATACGGGCTTGTCATCAGTTCTGAAAAGCAATATCAAAGAATAAAGTCTCAGGGCAAAACCATTCATCCTGAGCCCGAAAGAATTCCGGAGTTGCCAATAAAAGAGACGAATCCATTGAGACCGATGTCGCCATATGCGGTGAGCAAGGTATACGGAGATTTTCTTTTCAGGAATTACTATCACTCCTATGGCTTGAAGACAATAGTTTCGAGGGCTTTCAACCACGAAGGAGCGGGAAGGGGAAAGATGTTTGTCACCGCCAACATAGCATTGCAAGTTATGAAGCTTCGATTTGGAGAAGTTGACAGAATAAGCATTGGAAACGTTAACGCATTTAGAGACTGGAGCCACGTAGAAGACATTGTCAAGGGCTATTGTTTGCTTGCCCTCAAAGGAAAATATGGGGAAGTTTACAATCAAGGCTCTATGAGAACTAATTCTGTGCTTAGCTACATACTTCTTGTCTTAGAGATGGCTGGCTATACGATTGAGAGAATTGAAACCTTCAAAGGTGAAAAAAAGGTCGAGAAGCCAACTGAGATAAGCGATTCGGAGTTCTTTGGTGTGAAGTTCGAAAAAACTGTGATTGATGAGATGATGCTTAAGGATGAAATCTACTTCGAGCTCGAAGACAAGGGAATCTTTGCCTTCACAGATAAGGGGAAAGTTGCCATAGAATTCGATGCAACTCGCTTCAGACCAGCTGAAGTTCCAATTTTGCTTTCAGATACCAGAAAGGTTCAAGATTTGGGATTCAGGGCTGAACACAGCATTAAAGACATTATAAGAGACCAGCTGAACTACTATCTCGATGCAAGAAGAAGGAATTAACTCAGAGCAGAATTCCCCCTCTAAAGCTTTTTTAACCGTCCCTATCTCATTCTTTTTCTTTTCGAACTCCTCCTCTGTGTAACAAAATACGTCAAGATGTTCTTTTTTGTCCCAAAACTCGTAGATAAAGCGAATTCTATCGAGAAAATGCATTCCCTTAAACTTTTCGCTTATCAGAATTAAATCGAAATCCGAAGTTTTTAAATAATCTCCTCCCACTCTGCTGCCGAAAAATATCGCTTTCAATTCCCCTATTTCTTTTCTTAGCTTTTCAACAAACGCCTTTATCTCTGCAATTCCCTCCTCACCCATTCTACCACCTTCTTAGCATTTTCAAGCTTTCTCTTGGCGGTACTATCATCGTATATCTCATAAGGGACTTCTTCAGCAACGTCAGGACATCTTGAGATTACAAAATCTGGCGTTAAATCTCGCAGTATTCCCAAGAACTCTTCTGTTTTAGCCATTTACTCGCTTCTTCTATCACAAACTTAGTAGTCTTATCGTTTAAAATCTTTTTCAAGTGTAGCAAAGTATACTTCCTTCGTTTTCTCAGCAACCTCATCCCAGCTCGGAACGCTAACATTTTCAACTTCAACTTCTGAAGCTTTTTTAATCAGTTCCGCAAGCTTTGCTGGCTTTGGAGGATATTCAATACCAAAAACGTTTCTCTCATCGACCCATTCAGCTAAAGCAGAAGTTTTTGCAACAACACAGGGAGTTTTGCTTGCCAAGGCTTCAGCAACAACCAAACCATAGGCTTCAAACTTTGAAGGCAAAGCCAAGACGCTCGCTTCGGCGTATCTCTTTATAAGCTCTTCTCTGCTCAGATCTTGATAGAACTTTATTCTGCTGAGAACTCCGAGTTTCTTTGAAAGCTTTATAATTTTGCCCTTATAGCTTCCCTTACCAACGATCTCAAGCTCAAAATCTGGTAAAAATTTTAGAGCTTTAATTAAATACTCTAACCCCTTGTATTTTTCTATTCTGCCAACGTACAGAATTTTCTTTCCTATTTTACTCTTTTGGAGAAAGTCTTTGTTTACTCCCAATGGAATTGCAACCACTTTGAATTCTTCGACTTTAAAATCCCTCAAAATTAGTCTCTTTTCAAACTCGGAATCACATATTATCGCATCAACTTTTTCAAAAACCTTTTTACCATAGATCTTGTAGAAGCGGAACAGGACATTCCTGAAAAAACTGTGCCCATGGCCGTGATAGTGAGGGGTAAGAATAAACACCCTTGGATTTGAAAGCCCAGCGTATAAAGCTGGCAAGGCATGGAAGTTGTGAGCATGAATTAAATCGTAATCTTCTGCATGCCTTTTCAAAAATCTTCGAAGCTCATTGGAGAAAAAATATGCGTTGCTCGGAGCATAAGATTTGAATCTCCTAACTTTAATGCCTTCGATCTCTTCGAATTTTGCAAGTTTTCCGCTTGGATCTGTCGTAAGAACTTCGACTTCGAACTCCTTCATTCTTTTTGCCAATTCATAAACATGCGTCTCGACACCACCTATGTAAGGATAAAACCTAGGAGTAACGTATGCGATCTTCATTCATAATCAATAGCTTTGAGGATATAAAGCATTTTAGTAAACTACTCAGATCTTCGAGCCTGCCAGTTCCACTAACTAGTTTATTAGTTACATAAAAAAGGTCAGAAGAATTGAAGAAATCGATAAATATCCTCGATGATTTTCAAAACACTTATAAAATTGCAAACAAAAAAATTCCGTGCAGCTGAAGTATAACATAGACGATACTCCTCCACTTGCTGAGCTTCTGGTTTTAAGTTTTCAGTGGCTGGTGGTAGTAGTGTCTATCCTAATAATAGGTGGAAGAGTCGTTGCCGAAATCCAATATGAAAGTTTCTTTGAGAAAAATATCTATCTTCAAAAGATCTTTTTTGTCGCTGGAGTTACTTTGCTCTTCCAGCTCATCTTTGGACACCGTTTGCCATTGGTGGTTGGTCCATCGTCGGTCTTGATAGTTGGGATCTATACAAGTCTTATGAGTGGATTTGGGGCGATATATACTGCTATAGCTGTTTGTGGAGTGTTAATGGCAATTTTTGCATTAACAGGAAAATTTAACCTCCTTAGAAAATTTTTCAATAAAAATATTGTTGCATTCATCCTTATACTCGTCGCAATAACTTTGGCCCCTATAATAATTAGCTTGATTGCAGATTCATTCTCTCATTTCATCTTTTCTTTGGCTATTGTTTTCTCTTTATTTTTATTCGGCAGAGTACTTAAGGGTGTGTGGAGTTCAAGTTTAATTTTTTTCGGTATATTTTTCGGAACGGCAGTTTATTGGTTAATTTATCCTCAACAAATATCTTTCCCAGCCATTGAATTTGAAAGCTTCTTTTACGATTTAAATCTGATTCCAGAGTTTAGAATTGAGGTGATCATTGCATTTCTGATCTGCTTTTTAGCTTTGGCAATAAACGATTTAAGTTCAATTTATTCTGTCGGAGAGATGCTTGACGCAGAGGAAATAGGAAAGAGGGTTAATAGAGGAGCATTTTTAACTGGAATTTCAAATGTGCTTTCCGGATTTTTTGGGGTTGTTGGAATGGTAAACTATACCTTAAGCCCCGGTATGATATCGGCTACAAAATGTGCATCTCGTATACCTCTTCTAATTTTAGGAGCGATTCTGATAATTTTTGCATTCTTTCCAGTGATAATTTCAGCCTTTGGAGCGATTCCAAGAGTTGTGGTAGGTAGCATATTCTTTTACATCATGTGTTCGCAAATTGCCATCGCTTTATCAATGCTAAAAGTCGAAGATGTTAATTCCGGTTTGAGTATAGGTTTTCCAATACTTCTTGCCATCTTTGTAACTTTTTTACCGCAGAACATTCTTAATTCAATTCCAGAATTTTTAAGACCAATATTAGGCAATGGATTCGTAGTTGGTGTGCTTACGGCGATATTGATGGATAAAATTATTTTAAAAAAATAAAATCAACCCAAATCTATCTCTATTTCTTTGCCCTCGAGTACCTGCTCCTCAGTTATGTATAATTCCAAAAATTTTTCTCCAGCTTTTACATAGAGCGGAGTTAACGGTTTCGTTGGATATTTTGTGTCGTGAGCGTACGGGAAGATGAATTCAAATTCTCCATTTGTAACGTTGACTTTTTTATAGTATTCGAAGGTCCTGTTCTGGTTTGTTATTATGGTAGCGTTGAATTCAACGAAATCGCTATTCGCTTTACCTTTTATCTTAACACCGGCAACCCTTTCAAAGATCTTAACGTAGCCGCTGGCTTCCAGCTTTACGGGTGTCTCTTTGTAAAGTAGATTGTAAACAGTTCTTATGATTATCTCCTGAGCTGAAAGGCTTGGTGATGCTCCATAGTAGTACCTCATGTAGGCATCGTTTATCGCTATGCTAAGTGGATCTGTTTTGTCTAAATAAGTTGAATATATCTTCCACTCGTAACTTGGTTCGCTTTCGTAGATCATACGGTAATGGGACAAACCGGAGCCATCGAGGATGTGCAACTTAGCTTCCATGGTGTTGTAGTAAAGCTCACCCGGTAACTGCATTGGGATTATGAACGAATTTTGAGGTATCTCCCAGGCATAATTTGCAATTCCAATCCTGTTCTCTGTAACGTACATGTATCCATCATAGTATTTTGAAGCCAGTGGGAGATCGCCCTCAGCCCATGTTGCCATTGCATAGAACTTTCCAGTGGCCATCTCTATGTCGCTAACAACATAGCGAACATTCAGCTTTTCAGCGACCCATTCGGCGTAGCTTTCGTTCTGGGCTACGAAGAAGGAAGAAGCTCCGGGAATGTTGTTGTAAAGATTGCCGATTCCCTGCTGGAATGGATTGGCAACTGCCATCCTTTTTCCAATCGCCAAAATCCAGTGGCCATAGTCCCACCAGCTTATTACTCCGTAGGTTTTGAAGGGATAGCTGTAAGGCTGCGAAAGGTTTTCAGAGGGCTTGTAGAGTTGTAGGTAGTATTCTTCGTAGCCATCTTCGGGCGTATTCTCCCTAAGCCATACCATCGCATCATACCACTGCTTGTTTATAACCCCTGCTGCTGCGCTCTGGTTTTCTGCAAGTGAGTAAGTTGGGTATAGGGTAAAGATAATAAGAACTGCAAAAACAACTCTTACCTTGCTGAACTTTTCTTTTTCGCCTTTTAATCTTTCAAACGCTTTGTATAGATGAAGTTTTTCAAACAGCAGGTTCAAAGCTAAACCGGAGTAGACTGCTGCTACGGCGGCAAAGTAGTATGCGAATCTGTTCTGCCCCCAGAGGGCTATAAAGAGGGCTATTGCCCACAAAAGCATTGTTAGATCCTTCAGATCTCTTGATCTGAGTAGTCTATAGAAGATGTAAGCAATCCCGGGAACTGCCAAAAAGAAAGTAGTTCCAAAATGATAATAAGCTGGAGCCAATGTAAATTCCCAGTTTTTGTCAAAGAAGAACGGGTAAACTTCTCCAATTGTTAGCGCTCCTCCTTTTGGACTTAAGTAGCCTGAAACGGTAGATATGGTAGCTGGTAGTTCTGGAAATATCAGAGTTGCGGCAAATATACCTAATGCAGCTAAAATCAAGAGTGAAATCTCTTTGCTTAGCTTCAGGGATTTTAGAAACGTTTTCTCGTAAATTCTGTCGTATTTATCCACAAACTGCCATAGGATGATAGTCGAAACAGTGTAGAAGATCAACATTGAAAGTTGCATTGGGGAGTACAGACCGGGACTACTTGGAGCGTTGAACGAGAAGGGAGCATAGATTATGGTTGATGTCAGGAAAAACAGTGTTGTTAGTTTGAAAGTATCTTTTCTTATATCTATTTTAATTATCGCAGCTAATAAAAGTGACGCTATTATCAGCAATCCGAAGGTAAATCCGGCTGCCCATGTGAGTATGTACATCCCAAAGCTTACACCGCCAAGGATTGCTAAGAGTATCCCTCTTCTGTTCCAGCTTTCGTTCGCTAAACATAGGAATAAAGCTAGTGTTAAGACCATCCAGAAAACTTCCCATACGTGATGATCGTTGAAGCTCAGCATGCTCCTGTGTAAAAATTGGCCTGGAATGATGGCTATTATGAATGCAGAAATAATTGCTACTCTGTTACCAAAAGCTTTTCTGGCTAGGAAGAATGTGGCAAATATAGTAAGGATACCACCTATTGCTGGGATAAATACCAGCACATTTCTTAAAGCTTCTCCATATGTTGCGTTGAACAAAATTCCCAAGATTGCACCAAGGTAAACCAAGAATGGCCCAAAGTGTGTGTAAGTCCCGTAGGGATACTGAGTCATTGGATCGAACCAGATCCTTGATGGGAAGTTGTGTATGCAGTTTTCTATCAGCCTGTAGTAGTACCAGGGATCGTTCTCACTTAAAAGGGTTGTGTAAGTAAAAACACTCTCCCATGGGTTCAGGACGCGGAGCTTTAGCGAAATTACAACGCAAATTGCGAACAGCAAAGACGTTATCAGTGTTTCTTTCGAATTTTTCAGCATTTCACCACCTTTGATTTTGAAAGGTGCTGTGGATTAAAAATTTTTTTAGTCTTACAGTTTAATTTTTTGAAGAATGTTTTTAAAATCATCGTTGCTATAAATTAGGGTGATCTGTTGAGCGTCTTTAATGTTGAGGTGGGTAAGTGTTCTCACAGAACCAGAATTGAGGTCGAACGCAAGAAGGAGAGGTTAGAAATAAAGATAAACTCAACATGCAACAACGTCAACTCTTATGCCAGCAGGATCAAAGATCTCGGGTTAGTGGATGTTATGAAACCGATTCTCGAAAATCCAATTTACGTAGCTGCAAACCGTCTACTTGATGTAACATGCGTTATTCCTAGTGTTTTAGCAACTGCATGCTGGGTTGAAGCGGGATTAATTTCTAAAAGATTGCTTTCACAGAATCCAAATACAAAAATAGAGTTTGAGGGATAATTTGACAATTTTTGGAGTTTGATTTTCTCTGTACCCCTACGCAACTTTGAAGAATAAAACAATATTTGAAAATTTTTATCATAGAGGAGTGGATAAAGTTGTAATAACTTGAGATTTGTAGGGATTTTGCAGTGAGTAAACTTGAAGAAATGTAGAATTAGCCTTAAAGTTCCTAAAGTTCAAAAGTCTATCTTTGTTTTTTAACTTCTAGTTTTATTTTTCTATTCTAAAAATATGTCTACATCTTCAATCGTTGAACAGCTCACCTTTCTGCACGCAAGATCTTTTATCAAGCTCCTCGAAGGTCTTCCGTGGTAGAAGATTACATGTTCAGCGTTGCAATGCTCTATCATCGAAATCAAGCCTCTATAGTCTACATGATCACTTATAACTATTCTTGGATGTCTGTAAAACCTTTGAGCTGTTAAGATGTATCCTTCTTTCAAGTTTTTGGGTGAGATTATGCACGCTCCATGATCTCCAACATCTATTTCTAAAGCTTCACAGATCTTTCTTATCTTCTCTTCAGCTGTAAAATCGTAACCCTCTTTGTAAAGTATTTCAGCTACTCTTTGAGCTTTTCCAATAGGATAGGCACCTAAAAAGACTTTCTCTCTTGCAACTCTCAAAAGTTTATCTATTTCATCTTCAAATACGTAAGATGGGCTGCCATAGGTTGCCTCGGTTATTAGGATCCTACATTCTGGTAGGTTTCTCCAGTCTTTAACGTCCCCCGTTATAAGAACTTCAGCATCTTTCAAATAAAAAGCTGTTGAACCGTGCATGTGTCCTGTTGGGTAAGTTTCGATCTTTACACCGTTAAGTTTGAACTTATCTCCAACCTCGATTTTCCTGCCGTAAAACCTCTTACCAGTAACAACCTCTAAAATTTTTGCAGTCTCAAAACTAGCTATCGCAGACTGATTTTCAAGGTTTCTTTGCCCATAATGGTCAGAATGGGCATGTGTAATTAAATTAAATCCTTTGCTTGGCGTAGTATCTATGTGAAAATCGACCCCGTTGAATCGAAGAGATAGATGGGGACTTCTGTTTTTTCTATACACAAGCACGTTGTACTTTTCTGCAATCTCCAATGCTCTCACAATTTAAGTTTTCGCGAAAAAGCTTATAATACTTGTTGTTAAAAGCGACCAATGGATTTCCTTTTATTTATAACTGGAATCTTTACAGGAATTTTTGGAGGTTTTCTTGGTGTTGGTGGCAGTTTTATAATGCTGCCGATTTTGTTGTTCGTATTTCAATATCCCTTAACAATCGCCGTTGGTACGTCTGTAACTGCTGTTGTTTTTACAGCCACGTCTGGTACTTTTGGACATTTAAGAAATAAAAACGTAGATTTGAGTACGGCAAAGACTGTTGCATCTACGGGCATCTTTGGTGCTTTTTTCGGTTCCATCATTTTTTGTAGCTCTGTGGATCTAAATTACCTAAATTTAATTTTGGCAAGTATTTTTTTTGTATGCAAGCCTTAGGATGATCTACGAAAGTTTTAAAGGTTTAGAAAAAAATTTTAGAGAAGCTAGGGGTCAGGAAGAGAGTAAGAAGTTGAAATTGGCAATTGGATTTCTTGTTGGAATCGTTACTGGTCTTACTGGGCTTGGTGGTGGATTTCTTTTAGTTCCAGCTTTTATATATATTTTTGGTTTTGATATCAAACTGGCAGTTGGAACTTCAATGGCATCATTTCTCAGCATGGCTGCAGTTAGCTCAGCTTTCAAGTTCTATGAAGGTGTTGTAGATTTAATTGCTGCACTCTATCTTGGTACTGGAACGCTAATTGGAGCCCAGATAGGTGCATTAATCGTTAAGTTAATCCCAGTAAGGGTTTTGAAGGCAATTTTTGGTCTAACTTTCCTTTACATTTCATTTAGATTTATTTTATTTTTTTGTAATATTTAAATCTCAAAATCAAAAACTTCAGCCATATCTGCCACGTCCTTTTCAAGCTCCTTGTAGACTTCACATTTTAGTATATCTTCCTCTCTAGCTCTTGTTTCCGGATGTTTTGAAACTAAAAGCGAACAGCAATCTTTGTAGGGTAGTATGGATATTTCGTAAGTTCCAATCTCTTTTGAAATCTCAACTATTTCCTCCTTGTCCAGCCCTATAAGTGGGGAGATAACCAAAAGGCTAGATGCGGAGTGAATAACCTTCAAATTTTCAATCGTCTGACTTGCAACCTGTGATAAATTGTCTCCTGTAACCACTGCTTTTGCTTTCTCTTTTTCAGCAATGAAATTCGCTATTCGCATCATACTTCTCCTGTATGCTATCATCCTAAGCTTATCTGGGACTTCTCTAATTATTTCGAGCTGAAGAGACTCGAATGGGACCATGTAGAGTCTCAAAGACCCCTGAAATTCTGTCAACTTTTGGGCCAGCATTATTATCTTCTTTCTTACTTCCCTAGAATGCAGGGTTTCGTTGAAGAAGTGAACGGCTACTACTTCACATCCCCTTTTCATAGCCATGAACGCGGCAACGGGACTATCAATTCCTCCGGAAATCAAAGAAATGACCTTTCCGGCAGTTCCTACAGGTAAACCGCCAATACCGTTATATTTCTTGCAGTATACGTAAACCTCTTTACTACTAACTTCAACCCAAACCGTGACATCTGGATTTTTTAAGTCAACCTTTTTTCCAGTTTTTTCGACTATAAATTTACCAAGTTCTTGATTTATCTCCGGAGAGGTTATAGGAAAAGACTTATCGCTACGAGAAGCTTGAACCTTAAAGCTTTCAAATTCTTTAGGTAGAACTTTGAGTGCTGCGAGTTTTATACTGTCTATGTCTTTCTCAGCTTTCAAACCTACACCGAAGTTTCTTATTCCTGGTATTTTTTTAAGCCTGTCTTCAATTCCTTCATAGTAGTCAACCTCGATTCTCCCGAACTTTCTTCGAGCATTCGCTTTTGTTATTTTTTCTATATTTTCAACTAGTTTTTTTTCAAAAAAGTCCCTATTTTTTCCCTTGATACCTATCTCGCCATAGTGAACAACCACGCACTCCACATGAACTCTAATGAAAACTGCATATGATTCTTCCGAATGAGCAAAAAATTTTTAATTTTTTAGTAGTAAGCTGAAAGTTCTGAATAACAGTTAACTCTTTATACCAACAATAGATTTTTTTCAGCATGGAGATCATCTATTGGAGAAGAGTTGGAGAAGAAGTTAAGACGATTAAAGCTAAGAAGGGTGTAGTAAAGTATAGAATAGCACCCTTTGTTCAGTGGAAAGTACTTGTTGCAGATGAAGACGTTAAAGTTAAGAAAGGTTTGCCAGCAATTGTTAAAATTAAAGATCTTGAGATACCCGAAAACACAATAATCGCTCCACTCTCAATTATGAGACATTTTTTAGGAGCTACAATAGATGTTATCGAAGAAGGGCTCAAGAAGGTTGAGGAGGAAAAGAAGATAACCCATGCCGTTTTTCTGCCTGTCGAAGATGGAGAAATTTGTAGAAATGATATAATTGGTGTTATAAAAATATTCTTCGTTAAAACGGGATTGATAGAGAGACAACTTGGCTTCTCAGCCTCAGACATCAAAATACGTGAAGAAATATTCAGTGCAAATCTGGTCTATAAAGAGGGAGATAAAATAAAAAGGGAAGAAATCAAAAATAGGATCTTCGGATACTTCAAGAGCTATATAGCAGATTGGGAACCACTGATCGCAGCGGAGAGAGTTGAGGTAAAAAAGGGTGAGATATCTAGGGTAAAGTTGAAACCCGTCTCTCTACCTCCAAACACGGTTGTAACACCTTTACACATAATGAGGAACGCTTTGGGTAGCGTTGTTGAGGTAGCTCAAAAAGGAAAACCTTCGAGGGTTGAAGAAGCGAAGACGATAGATGAGGCAATCTTCCTACCTATTAAAAGCGGGAAGATTGAGAAAGGGGACCTACTTGGTGTTTTGAACATATACTACGTTGCGATCAACAGACCTAGCGAACATTTTGAGATGAGAACAAAGGAGGAAAAACTTGCAAAGATAGTCTTTGAAGAAGATGGAAAGATTTTAAGAAAAGAAATTAGAATCATGCCTTTTGCGTATAAAAGAAAACCCATTTCTAGATGGGAACCAGTAATCGCGGCTGAAGATGTAGATTTAAGGAGAGGAGAGGCAGTAGAAATAAAAATTGAGCCAATAAAGTTGGAGGAGAACACCATAGTTTATCCATTATATATTATGAAAAACGCTTATGGCACCATCGTTGATCTAATAGAGAAGGAGTTGAGAAAAGTGGAGGAAGAAAAAACTTTATGTAAAGTACTCTTCATGCCGATTTTCGATGGTAAAATTAGAAAAGGTCAAATGATTGGTGTCGTAAATGTCTACAGTGTAGAGGTTAGGCCACACAGAATGATGGAGGAGTGGTTTAAAGAGTGGGTGGAAGGTTTGAAGGGAGTTATGAGGTGATAACTTGAGAGCTGCAGTCGTTACCGACAAGGAGCTTGAGCTGAGAGGTTTAAATTTAGAAGAAATTTATCTTATCTTTGCCAAGAGTGAAAAAGCAGGCATAGTTTTTTTTGAAATAAACGAAACCCTCTACTTGGCTCAGGAAAATATACCTGCAATAAAAGATGCAGAAAGATTTATAAATAAATTTAATAAAATTTATAAGTTTTTAGGTGTTAGCGTAATCTTTGGAGAAATCGAGGGAGAGATAGAAAGAGTTACAAGAAAGTACGGGCTAGATATGGTAATAATAGCAAGGCGGGTAAACTTAGAAAACGTTTTGAACCTGAAAATTCCGTTACTTTTCTACAAAAAGGATGCACCGATCGAAAAAGTTTTGCTTATGGTAGATAAAAGGGAATGTGAAAAAATATTAAAAGAAATTAAATATAAAAAACTCTTATCAACAAATGGTGACGCAACTGAGGGTGAAAAAATAAACGTTTCGAGTTTAGAAGATTTGGAGGGCATTTTAGATAGCATAAAAATAGATCTTTTGGTTATTTCGAGGATAATGGAGAGGGAACAGATAAAGGAGCTCCTAAGGAAGATTGAAAGTAACCTGCTTGTTTTTTAAGATCAAACCCTAGCAAAAAATTTTTGTGCTGAGTATACTCCCTATCATGATCGTAACTTTACTCACGGACTTTGGTGATTTTTATCCAGGAGTTATGAAGGGGGTTATTTTAAGAATAAACCCTGAAGCGAGGATCGTGGATATTACGCACTCGATCGAACCGCATAACATTCTGCAAGGTGCATTTCTACTCTACCATAGCTATAGGTACTTCCCATCTTCAGTGCATGTTGCAGTTGTAGATCCAACGGTTGGTGGAAAAAGGGATGCTATAGTCGTATTTACAGAGAGCTCGATCTTCGTAGCTCCAGATAACGGCATTTGTTTTCCATCAGCAAGAGAATGTGGTATAAAAAAGATATTCAAAATTAAAGAAGCGATTTCTGAACTTGTTGGTGAGCTTTCAAGTACTTTTCATGGAAGGGATGTTTTTGCTCCGACAGCAGCACTTTTGGCAGCTGAGAAAATGGATCTCTTAAGTGAGTATCTTGTTGAAACCACTAAAATGAAGGAAATCGAAATATTTGATTGCAAAATTGATCGTGAAACTGTTAGATGTAAGGTTGTGTACGTCGATAGATTCGGCAATTTGGTAACGAATCTAAAAAGAGAGTATGTGGATGCGAAGGGATACAGTTTTGCAGGGATAAAGTTTCCACTGAAAAGAACGTATTCAGATGTTTCCGAAGGTGACCCTCTATCACTTATAGGAAGTTTTAATACACTCGAACTAAGTGTTAGGAATGGCAGCGCTGCTGAGATGTTGGGGATTAAGAAGGGAGGCATTGAAATCGAGCTGGAGGTTATAAAATGAACGAAAAAACTTTTGAGAAGATGATTGAGGCTTTAAACAGGCATTTAGCCGCGAAAAGTAGAACTTTGAAAGAGATGCTGGGTGAAGAGTATCCTAAGATAAGAGCTAGGGATGGAAATGAGTACTACGTTGAAAAAGAGGAATTGAAGTTCATAGCCAATTATGTAGATGAGTGGGATTGGGACAAATTCAAAATACCGATAATACTCGAAATGACGGACTTGGGAAGCGAGAGGGTAGTTTACGTTAGAGATAAATTTCACATTAATTTTATAAAAAAAGCGTTTGGATATAATAGGTTGGTTGGTGATACACTCGTAATTTACATGTACGAGTTGCCTTTGATAAGGAAGAAGCTCAGAACATCCACGCAGCTGATGTTTCGTGTTACACTGTAGCTATTGGGTTTTATATCATGGGTACCGAAAAGCATTGTCATAGCTGAGCATGAGATTGTTGAGAACTTTATCACCTCTTCCAGAAACCCTGCAAAACCTTCTGCAATATTGGCGCTGGATTCAAGCTCTTTAAGAACACCGCTTTGAACGTATGCTATCTCACAGTTTCTGTCTATATCCTCAAAGAGGACTTCGTATATTTTGGAGATTCGGGCTGTTGTATTTTCGTGTTTATGGTGGTGGTCATTATATTTGATTCAATGTCAGTTTCGAAGTCTACATCAAAATTTTAGTTTTAGTCGATGATTAAATTTGTCGGAAATTTTGAAAGATTTTTTAATCGGAAGAGTTTTAAGCATGAAGAGGGAATGCACAAGTATGATCTGGCACGGTAGAAGTAGAAGGAAACCAACGGGTGGACTCTATAAAGCTCATAGAAAAAAGAGAAAGTACGAGATAGGTAGACCACAGATAGAGACTTTGATAGGCGAGAGAAAAGTTAAGAAGATCAGAGTAAAGGGAGGAAGTTTCAAGCTTAGGCTATTTTCCGAGAAGTTTGCGAACGTCTACGATCCAACACAAAAGAAAGTTGTAAGGGCAGAAATAAAAACCGTTGTAGAAAACAAAGCTCATGTGCACTACGCTAGAAGGAACGTTATAACAAAGGGAGCAATAATCTTGACAAGCGTAGGTAAAGCTAAAGTTACAAACAGGCCAAACCAAGAGGGAATAATAAACGCAGTGCTAATAGAGGGGGCGCAAAAAACACAATAGCGGTGACGGCGGGATAGCTGTTACCAATGCGCTACAGCGCCCCCAATTGTATTATGTCGACAGAGGTATAAAACACTTTCGCCTGATGTCGAACTATTTTTTGTTTATATGTTTCATTTGAATCTATCCATAAACGTTTCTAAATCCACAATCTCTGCTCTAAGCACATTCTGCATATGCTTTATTGCATACTCATAATCGTAATCACTCAGGGCTTTTGTACAATCCTTAATTAATGAAATAGAGTAGTTTCTAAGCACAGCATCGGCGGCAGTGTGCATAACGCAGATGTTCGTTGCAACTCCGCATAAGTATAGCTTTTTGATACTTAGTTCTCTTAAAATTAGGTCAAGATCAGTCGCAAAGAATGCCGAGTACCTTCTTTTCTTAACAAAGTAATCCTCTTTTTCGTAACTTAATTCGTCAACGATCTCAGCTCCTCTGGTGTTCATGATACAGTGTTTTGGCCAAATTTTGAATTCACTATCATCTTCTCTATGCCAGTCCTGAGTGAATATTATTGGAATTTTTTTTCTTGCTGCATCGATTGCACTGTTTATTTTCCTAAACAAATCCTCAGCTCCACTTATATATAAGGAACCATCTTTATAACAGAAATCTTTCTGCATGTCTATGATCAAAAGCGCATCCATAGAAATGCTAAGCTCAAACTTTTAATACTTTTTCTTCACTTATTATATGGATTTTACGCACATTGAGGGGGAGAAAGTAAGGATGGTAGATGTTTCAAATAAGTCAGAAGTTCCAAGAAGAGCTGTTGCTGAGGGGTTTATAAGGTTGAAAAAAGAAACTATACAGGCTATCAAGAGAAAAGAAGTTGAAAAAGGAAACGTTTTAACAACTGCAAACATTGCTGCGATTTTAGCGGCAAAAAAGACTTCTGAGATCATACCTATGTGTCATCCTTTGCCCCTGAGTTCTGTAAGCGTTGATTTTGAAATTAGTGAAGATGGAATAAAAGTTAGATGTGAGGTAAAGACAACATCTAAAACCGGCGTTGAGATGGAAGCTTTAACGGGTGTAAGTGTAGCATTGCTTACAATTTGGGATATGGTTAAGTCTCTTGAAAAGGATGAAAGTGGAAATTATCCTTACACTTGCATAGAATACGTTAGAGTTGTTGAAAAGTTGAAGGGATAAGTTTTTGAAATTCCAGTAATGTAATTTTATCCTAAAAGGAAAATTTTTAATTGGTCAACTTAGACCAGGTTTGTATGGAAACACTCTACAGCGTCTTCAGTGAGGCAGAGGATGGAGACAAGATCCTCGTAAAATTTCCGGATCTGAACTGCTTTTATCACTTTGTAAGATGGTTTGAAGATAACTTCGGTAAAGCTTTTTGGATTCTCTGGACTGATGCTGCTGTGGAAAGAATAAACCACTTGGGAAGGAAGTTTGGTCTTGAAGAGAGAGAAGGAGTTATTATTGGTTCTGGAAAAAATAGTAGGATCGTAAAGTGTTTGGACAGGCTAGATATTTATAGCGATCTATCTATAATTTTAAAAGTGTTGCCGTTGAACAAGAGGTATCTTTTATCTTTTGGTGTTGATTTTTTGACTGACTACGGACATCCAATGAGTAGATTACTAGATATAATTGTAGAACATGAGCATGGTGTGCTGATAAATGCTATTTTCAAAAAAATTCCGGAAGATCTCTATCTGTTCCATGATGTTGTTGTGGAGTTCAAGCTCAGCGAGGAAAATGTGATCAAGTACAAAGGCTACGTTGCAAAAATAATCTATCCAATCGAGACTGGCATAGCTGAGGTTAGCGAGCCGATGAAGTTCAACCCATAATACACTTCAAAGCTAGGAACAGTGCATACTAACCAAATACATATTAAATAGCTTTTTTGGACGGTACATGTATTCAAAGGGCTTTTTTTGAAGGAAAGTTTAAATTATTTTCCAATTAGCAGCAAAAGATGTTCAAGAAAGTACTCGTAGCCAACAGAGGTGAGGTAGCGATCAGGGTAATGAGAGCCTGCAGAGAGCTGGGTATAAAAAGCGTAGCAGTTTACAGCTCAGCGGATGAAAAAGCGTTACATAGATTTTTTGCTGATGAAGCGTACTACATAGGCAAGGCAGATCCGAAGGATAGCTATCTGAATATCGAGAAGATAATAGACGTTGCAAAAAAATGTGATGCTGAAGCCATCCATCCTGGCTATGGATTTTTGGCTGAGAATCCAGAATTTGCAGATAGATGTGTCGAGGAAGGGATAATCTTTATCGGCCCATCTCCTGAAGTCTTAAGAATTGCTGGCTCGAAGGTTGACGCGAGAAAGAAGATGAAAGAGGCTGGTTTACCGACGATTCCCGGTTCTCCAGCGTTGGAAAGCTTAGAAGATGCATATAAATGGGCTGAAAAGATAGGCTACCCTGTTGCCATTAAAGCTTCTGGTGGCGGTGGGGGAATTGGTATCAGTGTAGCTTGGAATGAAAATGAACTTGAGGAAGCCTTTAGAAGATCTAAAAAGCTTGGGGAGAATTACTTCGGAGATCCAACAATTTATATGGAGAAGTATCTAAGAAGGCCAAGGCACATCGAAGTACAGATACTTGCGGATGAAAAAGGGAACGTAATATATCTTGGAGAAAGAGAATGTAGTATTCAGAGGAGACATCAAAAGATAATAGAGGAAACACCATCTCCTGGATTGAACGAGGAACAAAGAAGAGAAATAGGGAAGTTTGCGGTTAAAGGAGCGAAATACATTGGCTATACAAACGCAGGAACATTTGAATTCCTGTATGAAGATGGACAGTTCTACTTTTTAGAGATAAATGCCCGTTTACAGGTTGAACATACTATAACGGAGATAGTTACCGGAATAGATATTGTGAAGAACCAGATAAGGATAGCTGCTGGAGAAGAGTTGAGATACAAGCAGGAAGACGTGAAGGTTAGAGGGCATGCAATAGAGTGCAGAATCAACGCTGAAGATCCAATAACTTTTCTGCCAAGAACTGGAAGGATAGAACACTACAGAAGCCCAGGCGGTTTTGGGATAAGAGTAGATAGCGGGATACACATGGGCTATCCTATCCCGGAAGAGTACGATTCGATGATATCCAAACTCGTAGCGTTTGGTGAAAATAGGCTTGAAGCTATAATGAGAATGCGTAGAGCGCTTTACGAGTACGTCATCGTTGGTGTTGAGACGAACATACCTTTACATCTTGCCATAATCCATGACGAGGAATTCGTAAAAGGAAATACGCATACGAGGTTCATAGAGGAGAGGAGAATAGTTGAAAAAATAGAAGAATTTATGAAGCGTTATCAGAGAATGCAGGAAAAGCTAGATACTGTGTTCGTAGAGAGAAAGATAAGCGAAAAAGATTTGATTGCAATAGCTACAGCCATCGCTGCTGCAGAGGAAGGAATAGAGAAGAACATATGGAAAGCCATCTTTCAGCTATCATAATATTTTTAAAACTCTGACAAACTTTTTTCATGTGCGAATCGAAGGTGTTTTTTAACGAAAAAATTCTGATGGAGGACGTTATTAAGCTTTTTGTTGATGGAGAAAAAGTTAAAATTTTAGATATACTTGGAAACTCGAAAGAAGTGGTTGCAAAGATAGTTGAAGTGGATCTCGTGGCACATAAAATAGTTCTGGAGGGGAGATAATGATCAAGGTTGCAGTTAATGGATTTGGAACTATAGGAAAAAGAGTCGCTGAAGCTGTAAAGATGCAAGATGACATGAAATTGATCGGTGTTACAAAAACGAGACCAGATTTTGAGGCAAAAATTGCTGCAAAGAACTTCGAACTGTATTCGGCAATTCCTGAAAATTTGAAGCTCTTTGAAAATGCAGGAATAGAAGTAAAGGGTTCTATAGAAGATCTGCTTCAAAAAGCTGACGTTGTAGTTGATTGTAGTCCGGATAAGGTTGGTGTGCAGAATAAAAATAAATATTATACAAAAATTTATATAAAAGCTATATTTCAGGGAGGGGAAAAGAAAGATGTTGCCGAAATATCTTTCAACGCTCTTGCAAACTACGATGCAGCTAAAGGAAAGAAATTTGTGAGAGTAGTAAGCTGCAATACTACTGGACTTTGTAGACTGCTTTTTATCTTGAAGGAGAATTTCAAGATAGGTAGAGTTAGGGCTACGATGCTAAGAAGGGTTGTTGATCCAAAGGAGGACACGAAGGGGATCGTCAATGGTATAATGCCAGATCCTGTGAAGGCACCATCACATCACGCTTTAGATGTTAAGGCGGTGATACCTGATTTGGATATAGTAACCACAGCTTTTAAATTCCCGACTACCTTGATGCACGTACACTCACTTTGTATTAGCCTTAAGGAGAACGTTACGCCGAAAGATGTTGTAAATGTGCTGGAAAAAGAACCCAGAATATTTCTGATCTCATCCGAAGATGGCTTCACGTCGACAAACAAGATCGTCGAATTCGCTAGAGAAGTAAGAAAACGCTACGACATCTTCGAGAATGTAGTATGGGCGGATTCAATAGGCGTGGATGGCAACGAACTTTTTATAACTCAGGCGATACATCAAGAAGCAATAGTAGTACCTGAAAACATCGATGCAATCAGAGCTGCGATGAATATTGCAGAGAAGGCTGAAAGCATTGAAAAAACAAATAAGAGCTTGAAGATAGGTGAACTAAGTAGATTTTTATAATTTTTTAATAAAAAATTGATGGTATTCGAAGTACCTCAACGCCATCTTTGTAGAGAGTTATATCTCCTCCACTTTCTGAAACTACAATGGCTATAGCTTTAGTTTCTCTTGTAATTGAAGCACAAGCAAGATGTCTTCCGCCTAATCCTGGTTTTGTCTTTACGGTTTCTGTGGCTGGAACTTCGATGTATCTCCCAGCAGAAACGATTATTCCATTCTCATCCAACACGAAGACACCATCCATCTGCGCAAACTCCATGACGCTCTCCCATATCTCTGGATTTTTTATGTCCCGGAGCTTCTCGTCCTGACACTGAAAGGGGTTTATTATAAGTTGTTTTGATCTACTCAGAACATCTTCAACATCCCCCATAACGAATGCTGTGCCAATCTTTTTTCCCTCTCTTCCTTTATAGGCGATGTTTAAAGCTACAGTTAAAAGAGCTCTTAGGGCTGTGGGATCAACTCTTTCGGTGCACTCCTTTAAAATTTTCATGAAGTTGCTTTTTTCCGGTTCGAAGATAAATATCGCTTTAAGAGGCTCCGTATAAACAACCACTACAGCCTTTTTTATCTCTATCGACTTAAAATAAGTTAGAGTCGATATGTACTCGCTTATGCGGTAAGTTTGGAGATATTTCTCGAAGATCGTTATGTCACTATCGTCGGTATGGTAAACAAGGCTTTCAAGAATTGTGGCATAACTTTTGGGTG
The DNA here is from genome assembly GCA_030055525.1 of Archaeoglobales archaeon. Taxonomy (GTDB): domain Archaea; phylum Halobacteriota; class Archaeoglobi; order Archaeoglobales; family Archaeoglobaceae; genus WYZ-LMO2. Next base: position 203,386 of record JASFYJ010000003.1, read on the forward strand.
CTTGTAAAATTTCAAATGAAAAAGTATCCTCATCAACATCCTCTTTAGTGATCAGAAAAAGTAAGTCAATTCCGGATCTTTTTGCAATCTCATGAGCTGCTTCAATCATCGTCTCGAGCATTCAGAAGTATAACAAATGGAAACAATTTTAAACTTACGATGCCACGAGAGACGCATGGTGATGGTGTCAAAAATGCTTTATGCCACAGACCTCTCACCGTACAGCAAAACCGTTGCCGAATACGCTAGAGATCTGAAAAAATTAGGGGTTGAAGAGGTTGGAATAATCTATGTTATAGATACCATTCGTTTTGAAGGTGCTTCAGGGGGTTTTGACATCTCAGCATACGTTGCCAAAGAATTGGAAAAGGCTAGAGAAGAATATCCTAAGCTTGCAGCCACTTTTGAAAGCGCTGGGATAAAGGTTAAAACTATAGAGCCTCCTGCAGGGGATCCTGCAGCCCAGATACTAAAATATTCAAAGGATTATGATTTCATAGGTGTAGCCTCTCACGGTTATGGTGTTACGAGAGGAATTCTTATGGGGAGTACTTCGGAGATAGTTGTAAAGAAGGCTAAAAAGCCTGTTCTGGTATTCAAATTTGCCTTTAAAGATCCAAGTGGAAAGTTGCAGGATATAGTAACGAGAACGAGCGTAGAAGACGTTGTTTTTGGTGGACCTTTAAACTTCGTAAAGTGCCATGAATGTCTATTTCAGAGAAACCTCGTAGCCTACGACTTTTCAGAGCTGGCGGAGGCGGCTTTGGAGTATGCGATATATGCAACTAAGAAGTTCGAAGGTGAAATCCACGTAGTTTATGTGGATGGCAAGAGAAGCTTGTCGGAGATCGAAGACAGACTCAAAGGCTTGAACTACACGTTGCATGAAAGGAAAGGTTCTGTTACTGAGGAGATAATTAAAGTGAAGAACCACGTTGATGCCACTTCGATTTTTATCGGTGCACATAGAGGAAAAGGTTGGAAGGCTATAGTTGGAAGTGTAACTGAGTATGTTGTAAGACACAGTTCTGTACCTGTGTTTGTGATAAGGAAGTGAGTTGTGAAGGAGTATGAAGGCGGTAGGTAGGGTTTGGAAATTTGGGGATGACATCTCAACGGACCACATAATACCTGGAAGGTACTACCATCTGAGAAGCAATCTTCAAGAGTTAGCTAAACATGCAATGGAAGATGCAGATCCAGAATTTACAAAGAAAGTGAGGCCGGGAGATTTTGTAGTTGCGGGCAAAAATTTTGGAATGGGAAGTAGTAGAGAGCATGCTGCAGTTGTTTTGAAAATTTTAGGAGTTTCTGCAGTCATTGCGAAATCTTTTGCAAGAATATTTTACAGAAACGCTATAAACGTTGGTTTGCCAGTAATTATTGCTGACACAGATAAATTAGACACGGGGGACGAGATAGAACTTGATTTCTCTGCAGGCGTCATTAGGAACCTCACAAAAAACCTAGAGTTAAAAGTTAAGCCTTTGCCTGAAGTTATGATAAAGATCTTGAACGAGGGAGGACTTGTGAATTACATAAAGAAGCACGGTGACATCAAAATTTAATTGAAGTTAAATATTAAATTTTTAAATTTCTACAGGGAAGAACACGACTTCTACACCGGCATCCTTAAGAAGTTCTATACCGTTTTTGTCGGCATAATCTTTGCCGTATACAACTTTTTTTATTCCAGAATTTATTATTATTTTTGCACATGTAATACAGGGGCAATGCGTTGAATACAATGTTGCACCTTCAACACTGATACCAAATTTTGCAGCCTGAATTACAGCGTTTTGCTCAGCATGCACCCCCCTACAAAGTTCCTGTCTCTCTCCGCTCGGTACCTTAAGTTTCTCTCTCAGGCATCCAACCTCATCGCAATGCGGTAGATTTGATGGGGCGCCATTGTAACCTGTAGCCAGTATTCTTTTATCCTTAACTATCACAGCTCCAACCTTTTGTCTTATACAAGTTGATCTACTTGCAACCACCTTTGCTATCTCCATGAAGTACTCATCAAGCGTCGGGCGTTTTAGTGTCATTGGTAAAAGTGGTTGAAGCTGGATAAAAATCTTTCAAAAGTTCAGCCCACTCCACTTCTTAGCCAAAAGTATCTGTTTTCCATCGCTTCTATGGTAAACTATCACAGGCACAGCACCTCTGACATCTTTCCAGATCTCCGTAACAGTGCGTTTCTTACTGAATTTGGTCTCCACAAGTACGACGTAGTAACCGGTAACATTTTCTCCCTCTCTCGGTCCGGCAGGTATTACTACGTCTCTCCATTCTGTGTAGGCTTTTTTATTACAAAAAAGCTCCAAATCGTCAAAGTTCCATTTTCCAGTTTCTGCTAATGGCTTTGGTGGTTTTACTGGAATCTTGTAATCCACCCCCTCGGCAACACTGGGTTTTCCATCTTCTGAGATGTATGCTGCAACCACTCCATTCACTTCGAAATTGACGGATCCGATTTTGGATTCACTTTTCCACCTTTTTCCTAGGACTAGCGGGTAATCAAAAGAAATTACTTCTCCATCTAAAATTATGCTGTTCATACCCTTCATCAACCAGCTCCAGCCCTCTCTGTCGTGTTTCCATCCAGTATCGTAGCTTTCGGTTCTCTGGTATAGCTTGAAGATAGCTTCATCATCTTTTAGAAAGACTTGCGCTTCATAGATACCAAATGCTGGGTGGATCTTTCCGTAACCGTCGAGGTAGATCTTTTCTCTACTAGATAAGTCTTCGTATATGTACCTTTGTTCCCATCTAAACCAGTATTCGGGTTTCGGGAAGATTGGATGTTCTACTTTTTCTGGATAGAAAACTTCCATGTTTTCTGTAAGTCCTGGTTGTTTAAAATTCTACCCAGAAGTTCCAAAGAATAATTCGCATAACAAGCAAATAAAATTATTGGTTTTCGTAAAATGAGAAAAGATTATTAATCTAAGTTATTAGTGTTCAATGGTGATACACATGGATGTCAGGCAGAAGATAAAAAAGGTTGCTGTTCTCGGTGCTGGAGCAATGGGGCACGGGATTGCTGAGGTTTGTGCA
>JASFYJ010000004.1:0-21002 GCA_030055525.1 Archaeoglobales archaeon
AGGGGGAGAAGACGAGCGAAGAGACGATGCAGATACTTGTTGAGTTCGTCAAGAGTATAGGCAAGGTTCCGGTAAGGGTTGAGAAAGATGTTCCAGGCTTTATAGCGAACAGGGTTGCTGCTCCAAGCAGTGCTCTGCTTATGGGTATATTAGAGAAAGAGGTCGCTACACCAGAGCAAGTTGATGCGACGATGAGAAGCATGGGGCAGCCGATGGGGCCTTTTGAGCTCATGGACTACGTCGGGATTGATGTCCAATACCATGTTCTCAAGTACTATGAAAAGACCATCAGCCCCGACTACAAACCACCTGAGATCCTTGAGAAAATGGTAAAAGAAGGTAAGCTCGGAGCTAAAACTGGCAAGGGCTGGTACGACTGGAGCGCTGGAAGACCGCAGATAGATACTAGTAAAGCTACAGATAAGATAAACCCAATGGACTTCATGTTCGTCGAAATAAACGAGGCTGTAAAGCTTGTTGAGATGGGAGTTGCAACACCAGAAGATATAGACACTGCTATGAAGTTAGGTTACAACAGACCCTTCGGTCCGTTTGAATTCGCAAAGAACTTCAGCGAAGAGCAGATAGTCTCAAGATTAGAAGAGCTTGCAAAGTTCTACGGAAAGAAGATATTCGAACCAGCTGAAACACTCAAAAAAGGAAAACTAAAAGAGCTTCTTGAAGGAAAGAAAGAAACAAAGAAGGAAGAAGAGTTCAAAACTATTAAAATAGAAAAGCTCGATGGTGGAGTTACGAAACTTATACTAAACAGACCAGATAGACTGAACACGATATCTGGAGAAGTGCTTACGGAACTTGAAAAGGCTCTAGATATACTCTGGAAGGATAACGAGACGAGAGTTATAGTTGTAACAGGTGCAGGTGACAGAGCCTTCTCTGCTGGTGCAGATCTGGCTGGTACTATAATAACTCACCCGTTCGACTTCTTAGAGCACAACAGGAGGGGAGAAAGAGTATTTAGAAAGTTCAGCGAAATTCCCAAGCCTGTTATTGCAGCAATTAATGGTTACGCTCTCGGCGGTGGTTTAGAGATAGCTATGAACTGCGACATCAGACTCGCAAAGAAGTCAGCAATATTGGGATTGCCGGAAGTTACTTTAGGTATAATACCTGGATGGAGCGGAACGCAGAGACTTGTAAAGCTAGTTGGAATAAGCAGAGCTATGCAACTTGCCCTAACTGGGGAGAGGATTACCGCAGAAGAAGCAGAGAGGTGGGGACTTGTGAATAAAGTATTCGATGATGACAAATTTGAACAGGAAGTCATCAACTACGCAAAGAGCCTTGCAGAACGCTGTGCACCACTTTCAATGGCCATGATAAAGAGGTTGATAAACAAAGGTGGAGAAGTGCCAATGGATGTTGGTATGGAATGGGAGTGCACTGTTGCAGGACTGATGTTTGCAACGGAAGACATGAAGGAAGGTATTGGAGCATTCCTGAGGAAAGAGAAGCCAAAGTGGAAGGGTAGATAAATCTATTTTTTATTTTTATGCGATTAAGAGAACTTTTTATAGAGATCCTTAGAGAGAAGGGTATCAAAGGTCTGGGTGTAAACTTTAAGGTTTCTTCTTCAGATCCGATAGGGGATATAGCCCTTTTAGTTGCAAGAGGTGCGCTGAACATTGGAAAGTGTTCTAATTTCAAGGACATAATACCTATCACTGAAAAAACTGCCGACGCATGCGTTGGTAGATTCGAAGATCCAATTATTTCGAAAAGGGATATAGAAGAGAAGGACCCTTTTCCTTTTGTAGCCATAGACTGTCGTAACTACGATTTCCACAGAGAAAAAGAAAAGAAGAGTTTAAGACTGCAAATTGAACAGACCCTTGGGGTAGTTAGAAAGTACATGTGGGATGAAAAGCTGATAATAACCGGCCAAAATTTCGGAGTTGGGAGATTCTATGAAAGGTTGGAGGATTTTCTAAATGAGAAAAATATAAAAAAAGTTATCTTGCTCGATCCGTACGGTGAAGAAGAGTTTAGAAAAGAAAAAGCCAACTGCTACGTTTTTGGAGGGATAGTGGACAGAGGGCAGGAAAGAGCAGGGGCAACCTCAGAAATAGGTAAGGAGATTGAAAAAGCTGGTTTCGATGTAGAGTCAAGAAGGATCTTGCTTAGAGGAGATACTGTTGGCGTGCCAGATCGTATAAACCACATTGTAGAGATAGTATTGAAGGTTGTTCTGGACGGTAAAGAGATTGAAGAAGCGATAAGAGAGGTTCAACCACCTGTGGTTGCAAGATGGAGGCTTAGGAAAGAATTATCGAAATTGAGTTTTAGGGTGATGGTAGGAGATAAGGTTTATAGGGCCGTAAAAAAATCAGATTTTAATAATTTTAGTTGGTTAAATTTAAAAGAGGCTGATTTTTATAAAGTAGCTAGTGAAATGAAATTTTTTGTGCTCGATGAGATCCCTATGAAATGGACTGAAGAAAGAAGATGTTATCAAGTCAGCTTAAATCAAGTTCTTTTTTGAACTCCTGCAGCCCTCTTATAGCCACCTCATAGAATTTTTCGATTGGCATTATCTTCTCCACTAAAACTATCCTCTCTCTATCGCATCCAGCGGCAAAACTTTTCTCCTTAAACTTCTTCTTAACAGTCCTTGGAGTAACTTCACTGATTCTTCCTCCCTTCACGAGGGCACATGCTATTATTAAACCAGACGCACTATCTGCTGCTTGAAGAGCTACTTCTATTCTGTCCTCGTAATTTCCAAATATATGATGATTGTGCCTTTTAACGATCTCCGCCGTTTTTTCATCGAAACCCTCCCTAATTAAAATTTCATAACCTAAAAGACCATGTCTTTGCATGTCTCCATTTACTAGTTCGTAGTCTATATCATGCAAAATGCCGACTTTCCACCAAAAATCCTCATCCTCCCCTATCTCTTTGGCCATCGACTTCATTATTGCTGCAGTTGCAATGCAATGCTTTCGAAGTCTGTCATCTTTTATGTACTTATGGAGTATAGATAGTGGATCCATAATTACAGTGTAGCATCAAGTTAAATTGGCTTTCGCTTTTGTTTAATGATTTACTTTTCAAGATCTATTTCTCTGTTCAAATTATCGTCGAGTTCTATAAGAAAACTCATCAACGTAAAATACAGCTCCGAAAGGGATTCCTTGCTCCAGCTGGTATGCTTAACAATAAGCTGGTCTATCCTACTCTGGATCCTACCTATTCTATAGAGGATATACAGCAGATCCTCGATGTTGCTGCTGTAGGTGTACTCGCTGCCTCTTTTTCTTTCATTAAGCCAAGCTCTCCTTATAGCTTCTCCCAGAGTCCCATAATCAATCTGAAGGAAGTCTTTTCTTGTTCTGAATAGTTCTTTAATCTCGTAGCTGTTAGGTAGCACAACCTCGTTTAAAATGGCTGAAAGTTCAACTAATCTTGTAAACAAAATATAAAATATTGGATTAAAGATATGGCGGGATTTTTTTAGAGCTTTCGTCCTTCGGATAAAGTCTTCGTCAAATATCTCCCTTATTTCTTTCTCGAAACTCTCTTTGTTCACAAATTAACTTGGCCGAGCAAAATAAAACGATTTCGAATTTTGTTAGTGTTTATGATCATTATGATAGTGTTGTTATCATTACAACTATTATTAGTATAATAAGAATGTACATATAAACGAAAAGTTTAAATAACATGATGATGAGATACAAGTATGAGGCCTGTGCTAGAAATTAGAGATGTTAGCATACTCATAGTAATGGCCCTGATACTGCTTGCACTGCAGCTAAGATTTGTATAATTTTTAAATGTCCTTTGCTAGCAATTGATCGAAAAGTTAAAAAGTTTAAAAACCAAGAATTTAAAATTGTGGGAGTTGAGACTGCGAAATCGGATGCAATTAACTTAGATAAACTTATAAACGAGCTTATAGAAAGAGTTGCTGGGGAGGTAGGAGTTCTTCTTTATTCTCTACAGCTAGACGGTGAATTTACCGACGATCAGCTTGCTCTGGAGCTGGGGATAGAGATAAACGAGATCAGAAGAGCGTTGTTTGCAATGTATGAAGTTGGAATCGCCGAATACAGAAGAAAAAGGGATGATGAAACAGGTTGGATGGAATATTATTGGAAGATAAACTACCAGAAAGTCAAAGAAGTACTAAAGAAAGAGTTAGAAAAGACCAAGTCAAAGCTGAAAGAGAAACTGGAGGCTGAGAGTAGCAACATATACTACATATGCCCAAATATTTGTATAAAAGTACCTTACGATGATGCAATGGATCTCAATTTCACCTGCCCCAAATGTGGTTCCACTTTGATTTATCTTGACTGCTCGAAAGCCGTTGAAAAAACTTTGGAAGAGATAAAGAAGATTGAAAAGCTAATTTCCGAATTGTCTTGATCCTCAACTTTTGTTTGCAACGATCTCTCTTATCTTTCTCGCGTTCCTTATGCTAACTTCCAAAAGCTCATCGAAAAGCTCTTCTGAAAGCAGGTAACCTCCACTTTTTTGTATAGCTACTATATAATCTTTCTGATTTGTTGAAATCGTTAGCGTGTAATCTCCGATACTCATCTCATCTTTGTTAGGGTCGACAAGGTATTTGCTTCCTGCTATTAGAGATGTAACGGAGACCGGTATATCTCTAACAGGTAGAGGATAATCTTCACCCAAGCCAAAACGCGATGCCGGTACTTTTGTATTCAAAAGTGCTGAAATTGCAGCTATGCTTGACGCATCAAGCAAATTTCCGTCATCGTCTATAGCATGTATATCTACAAAGATTATCCAAACGTTCTTACCCTCTTCAATGCAAAGTTTCTCAAGATCTATAGCCTCGCTTTCTCTTATTCCTCTATCCACAACCCTTGCCAGTTCGACTGAATTCTCATCTGGTGGTCCAGGTTCAAAAGTTGGAGATGCTAATGGTACAAGTTCAGCGTTGGTTATTATAACACCCTTGTTTGGAGCGTCTGGGTATGGCTCGCCTGGCTGCATCTTAATTCCCACCACAACTTGTGTGTTTCCTAATTTTACTAGCGCTGAACCTTCAGCCTTGGTAATTATATTTGGATAGATCTCTATATTTCTGAACTCGTCCAGTTTTCTACCATCGATCCTTTCTCCATCCCTCAGCTTTGAAAGAACATAGTCTCTCTTTATCTCTGCTAGAGCATCTTCAGGCATCTGTATTCACCTCTTCTACCTCTATTCCTTCCTCAGTTACATATCTCTTCATTATTGCCTCCCTCTGCAGTTTGTATATCTCCATAGCTCCTTTCTTTGCCAACTCTAGAGCCATCTTTATTTCCTCCTTCGTCATCTGACCATCCATTTGAATTAAAGCTATCGATTCGATCTTGCTGTTCCTTATAAGGAAGGCAAATGGCATATCTGCTTCTCCATAGTTATCCTCTTCCTTCATAGGATCTAAAACAAGCTGACCATCCACCTTAGCTACCGCTACAGAAGTCAAAATTCCCTTCATTGGGACTCCGGCATCTACTAAAGCTACGCTTGCAGCGTTTATGCATGCGGTTCTACTTCCAGCGTCAGCTTGCAGAACCTCTACGAAGATGTCTATTGCTGATCGTGGAAATAGCTCCTTCATTATCACAGCCTCGAAAGCTTCTTTGCTAACCTTAGAAATTTCTATGCTTCTCCTATCTGGTCCAGGTCTTTTTCTTTCTTCAACGCTAAAGGGGGCCATGTTGTAGCGGTATCTTATGATTGCCTTACTTGGATCTTGAAGATGCCTCGGATGTACTTCTCGAGGTCCATAAACTGCAGCCACGACTTTATTTTTTCCCATTTCAAGATAACAAGATCCGTCGGCTCTTTTTAAGACGTCAACTTCTATTTTTATCGGTCTTAATTCGTCGAATTTCCTTCCATCTAGCCTTTTGCCGTCGATTATAAGTTTTTCAGGTCTCGATTCCGGCATCCGATTTCCTCCTCCTAATAAACTCACCGATTCTATCAGTCAAGCCCTCCGTATGGGCTTCCTGTTCTATTAAATAGATTGCCTCTTCAGCTATTGAAACTTTTCTCCTATCCCCATTCAACCATATGAGCCCGTTCTTTCCCACAACAATCTGGACACTGAGCTCACTTTTTAGAAGCTTTATCATGCTCCCTTTTTTCCCTATTACTCTTGGAACTCTAGCTGGGTTGATTGCTATTATTCTTCCGAATCTTATCGGATTGCACATCTTGTCCTTCATCGTAAGTGTAATTCTCATGTTTGGATCTATATTCTGAACCTTCGCGATTATTGCATCTCCTATATCTAAGATGTCGTTCAACTTTTTGTTTGGCTTTACTTCTGGATTTTCCTGAGAAGGCAGAAAAGCCTGATAAGGAGAGTTTATATTTACAACCCATCCGCTTGAAGTTACTTCCCTCACGATCCCAACGACTACATCGTTCAGAGAAGGAGTGTACCTCCCCTTAAGTGGTATTACTCTTACTTGGTTTTCATTTTTGTCCAGTATCCCCAAAGTTTTCGAATAGACCTTCCCATTTTCGACGTAGGTTCCACTACCAGCGGCTTTGGGATTCGTGGAGATCAAATCACCGGGAAGTACGATCTCTCTCATGCTACATCCTCTTTAAAATCTTCGTCAATGCCTCACCTTTTGCAACTTTGCCGAGAAGGTCCATCAATTCACCGTACATCGCTGAAGGTATTTTAAGAACGCATATCCAACTTCCATCACTCTGCCACTCTTCCCTAACGACTCCTCCAAAGTTATAAATCGCAGATACTGCTTTTCCTGCGTAGGCGGAAGGTATTTTTACAGCAACCTCCATCTCTTCAAACTTCAACGGTAATATAGGTTTCAGAGCTTTTAGGATGTCCTTGATTTGCGCTTCTACGGATTTGTATATGTCTATATGCACTCTGGCCTCTTCAAGTGCCCTTTCAATTCTTGCAGGTGGGTGCGGTGCGTTAGTTCTTGGATCTATAGCATTTCTACTTATGAAGTGAACTATCTGTCTCTTTTTGTTTTCAAGCATTTCTTTTCTTTGTTCAGCAGTTATCTGGACCTCTCCCTCCTCTATAATAATTCTGGCTATTTTTCTGATATCTGAAGTACCGAAAACCTTGGTCAATTCTTCAGCAGAAACCCTTTCGCCTTTTTTGGCATTCTTGAAAACCTCTTCAACAGCTAAAAGTTCTTCAAAGTCCACTTCTTTTCCTTCCTTTAGATCTCTAGCCAAGTAAGGATCTACAAGTATCTCGAATTCCATTCCTCCTTTCTTTAATTTAGCAATTACTGCTTTTTCAAGCGTCACCATACTACTTCTTCAGCTCCGCCCGAATAATTTCATTCGCCCTCTCTACATAAACTTCGAGCTCTTTTGGAGTCATTTCTCTGTACTTTCTGTCTTCTATCCTGACATAGCCAACTTCTATGCCGTCTACTCTTAGTTCACTTTCTATGGCCTTGCCCATCGCTATTAGCCCCATTACCAGCGCCTCTTCAAAGCTGAGCTCTGGCTTGTACTCTTTTTCGAAGAACTCCATTACTACGTTACGCCCCATTCCAATAGCTGTAGCTTTATACTCTAAGAGGGCTCCACTTGGGTCTGTTTCGTACAACTTTGGTACATCATCTATTCCTGCGATCAGCAGAGAGACTCCAAAAGGTCTTACTCCTCCGTACTGCGTATATTGCTGCTTGAAATCGCATATTCTCCTCGCGAGTTCTTTGACACTTATAGGTTCGTCAAAGGTAAGCCTATTTATTTGTGCCTCCAATCGGGCTCTTTCAATTAAAACCCTTGCATCAGCAACCAATCCAGAGGTAGCAGCACAGATGTGTTCGTCGATCTTGTAAATTTTCTCTATGGTGTCTACTTCCATCAACTTACTCGAAACTCTTCTATCTGCTATAAGTACAACACCATCTTTACACTTCAATCCTATTGCAGTCGCACCTCTTTTTACAGCTTCCCTCGCATACTCAACTTGAAAAAGTCTCCCGTCCGGGCTGAATACAGTTATCGCCCGATCGTATCCCATCTGCGGAATGTGCATCACTAACACCTCCTACGTATTTTCTTTTACAGGAATTTATTGTTCCGCTAACGCCAACCGTTAGCGGAAGCACCCTCAAATTTCCAATTGAATCAAGTAGCGTAATTGCGAGCATAACCTTCTCTAATGCCTCAAGACTGCACCGAATTATACCTCTTTCTCCATCGAAGTATTCCAATTTGAAGTTACTTTTTGCTACGAAACACTCTCCAAAGAGTTCCAACATTTTTTCGTTGATTGCTCTTGATACCATCTTCTCCTCCAAAGGTTTTTCAGATATAATCCGGAATGCAATATATCTTTTTCTGCTTTTTAATGAGGGTGGTAGTCCTTGCACAAAAATTTTCTTTAGCGCAAAATTTATACTCTTCTAAACCGTATCAGCAAAATTTAATAAAAAATTACTCTACTTTCCTGAAGTTTGCCCTAAGACTTGGTCGCACCTTTTCCGCTCCTCTACCCTTCCTTCTTAATCCACGAGATTTTTTGCCTGCGGAGGTTAAGCCTCTATATACTCTCCCTTTTTGTTTTGCAATACTTCTAAGCCTTGGATCACTTAAAACTGCTGGATTAGTTCTATCTATGAGTATGACTTCAAACCATTTGTATACTCCATCCTCTCCAACCCAGTAAGATCCGAGCACCTCCATGTTGGGATATTTTCTATTTGCTTTCTCTTCAGCAATCCACTGCAAACTCTTTTTTGGTGTTTTTTTGCTGACCATCATTCTTTTTGTCTTCCTTCCTCTGCTGGGCCTTTTTGCTATTCTTCCCCCTCTTCTAACCCTAACCCTTACAACAATTACTCCCTTCTTAGCCTTGTAACCCAAACTTCTGGCCCTATCTATCCTTGTCGGTCTTTCTATTCTGACAACTACAGGCTCCCTTCTCCATCTCTGAAGCCTTGACCACATTAGCTGTCTCATTTCTCCTTCCCAAGGATCTTTCCAGGCTTCTCTGACATAAGCATACATGGACTTCATAACATCACCCCGCAACAGCTTCAGCTACAGCTGGTGCCTCCTCTTTAGGTTTTGGTTCTGCCAATAGTTCGATCTTTCTTATTTCCACTCTCCTAAGCGGATAAATCTTCTTTGCGTTCTTGTATATCTCTGCAGGTACTTTTCCAAGAATGCACTCCTGCAAAAACTGAACAAAATTCAGCTCAGAACTTCTTTTGGTTACTATCTCTCTCATAATTGCCCTTATAGCTCTTTTCTGGCTGCTTTGACATCTCTTCACAGTAAAAGCTACTGACTTGACTCTTAGCTTGTACCCATCAGTGGTTGTAACATCTACAACATCTTCGATCTTGCTGGTCCTTCTTCTGGTAAGGCTGTTGATATACTCTCTGACCAACTCGAACCTATGGAACTTCGTGTATGCGTTATCTCCTGCAACTCTATAAACCTTGAAAGTTAGCTTCTTGTACGGATTCTGCTCGGAGTAGTCACCGGTAAGCTCTGAAAGGGTTACCTCCACGGTTCTATCTATAACTTTTTCTGGATCATCTGCTGGGGTTTCTCCAAGCTCAGCCAATCCAAAGTATTCAGGAGCGATGAGCGTGTACCATTTCTTTGATGCCCATTTATCCTTAACTCTCGTTACCCTCTTTTTTCGCGCCATGTAGCAGTGAACTCTAAAGGACAATTAATAAAGCTTTCTGTAAACTTAAAAAATGCTCTCAAAACTTCTTTAGACTTATTTGCAACTTTTTATCAGATTTGGAAATACAAAAGAAGGTTGTAGTTGGTCAGAATTCGGAAAATGGCAATTAACAGAACGATCACGCGATGTTTTTTACAAAAAAGAGAATCCAAAAGTAGTTTTGTAGAGGATATTACCAGCAGTCCTATGAGAGAGATGCGGAGTATTTCAAATATGAAGAGAAAGGTTATATTCGCAAACGTTAAAGGAAAACGTGTTCTGTCTGTTGATGTGTGGTGGAAAGGGAACTAGATTGAAAGCTGGTGAAAAACCGCTTTTCAAAGTCTGCGGAAAAGCGTTGATAGACCACGCAATATCTCAACTATCTGGATTTGATGTGATTGCGATCACCTCTACCAACACCCCAAAAACGGAAGAGTACCTTAAAAAATTGGGAGTGAGAGTATACAGAAGCGCTGGCAAGGGATTTATAGAGGACTACATCGAAGCCTGCAAAGTTTTGCAAATCTTAGAACCTGTTCTAGTATTATCTTCAGACATAGTATACTTCAGAGAGGGAATCGTCAGAGAAGTTATCGAATACTACAAGAAATGCAAAAAGGATGCCCTGAAAGTTCTGGTTGGTGAGGAACCTGTAGGTATAAACATTGTAAACGCCGCCCTAATAGACTACGAACAGGAAGAAGATATATTTAGGCTGAGTGAGTATGATGTTATGAACGTCAACACGCTACAAGATGCTAAAAAGGCTGAGGACATATGGATGTATATGAGGAAAAAAGAAAAAAACTCGCAGAAAATTTGAAATACGAGTTAAACTTAAGTGAAAAAGTCTACAAAGCGATAGCAAAAGTTCCAAGACATCTTTTTGTTCCGCCAAAATACAAAAATGAAGCTTACATCGATACACCTCTACCTATCGGCTTCGGTCAAACCATCAGCGCGCCACATATGGTTGCAATAATGTGTGAACTCCTGGAGTTAAAAGAGGGAGATAAGGTACTCGAAATAGGCACCGGCTGCGGTTATCATGCTGCCGTTGTGGCTGAAATTGTTGGAGATGAGGGAAAGGTTGTAAGCGTGGAGTACATTTCAGAATTGGCAGAGATTGCAAAGAAGAACCTTGAAATGCTCGGTTACAAAAATGTAAAAATAATTGTCAGCGATGGTAGTAAAGGTTACGAGCCTGAAGCTCCATACGATAAAATATACGTCACAGCTTCTGCCCCAGAAATACCGAAGCCTTTAATAGATCAACTAAAAGCCGGTGGAAGAATGGTCATACCTGTAGGCGATGTTGTACAGTACCTCTACATCGTAGTAAAAGATTACAGCGGTAGAATTGAGAAGAAAAACTGGGGTAGTGTAAGATTTGTACCTTTAAGAGGAGAATATGGGTTTAAGTAATATTTTAGGTGGTTTAAAAGCAGCAATAGCCTTTCTGACGACGATCCCGATAGAGGGTGAGTTTGAACATTTCAAAAGAAACCTTTGGATGATTCCCTACGTTGGGGCATTGATAGGATTTCTTATATCTATTCCCTACCTTCTGAAGGATGCAGGATATTTTATCCCTTTTTTAGCTTTCTGTGCTATTTTGATCTACGTAGCTATAGAAGGTATAAACCACATGGATGGACTTGCAGATTTCGGAGATGCTTTCTTTGCACCCGAGAGTAAAAAAATTCAAGCTTTAAAAGATACAAGAACAGGAGCGGGAGGAGTTGTATTCTTAACCCTCTACTTGATAATTCTCTTCCATCTTTTAGATAAAGCTCAAGCTTTAGATTTGATAATTTCGCAGTTCTTTGCGAAGTACAGTATGCTATTAATGCTTGTGTTCTCAAAACCAGCTTGGGAAGGCATAGCTTCGGAACTTATGAAGCACGCAAGAAAGAGAGATGTTTTAGTAGCTTCTCTGCCAATCTCCTTTTTCATCATCAATCCTGACTTCGTTTTATCTGCATTGATTTCAATTATTACAGCTTTTTTCTTAAAGAAATACGGAGAAAAAAATTTTGGAGGAATTAATGGAGATCTAGCTGGAGCCGCCAACTGTCTATCTTTCATACTTTCGCTTGGTCTTTTGCAGTTTTTAGACTACATTAACACCATCTGAGCATGTGGACAGTTGGCAATATATAGGATCCTATCCTTATCAATCAAACCCATTTTTAAAGCTAAATCTACAGCCTTCTGACCAGTTATATTCGCAATCGTCGCTCTTCTCAGCATCTTCTTCACTTCTTCTTCATCAAAATCCTCGGAACCGTAGAAATCTTCCTTCACTTCGATCTTCAAATCTCCCTCCTTGAAAACTTTCCCAACTAACTCCGAATCGCATACAGCAACCAAAATTTCTCCGCGAACCCTGTAAACTTTCATTCTAAACATTTCAGACGCTTCTTAGTGGGTGTTTAGCACCACATGCCAGGCATCGAAGCATTAAAACTCTCTCTTCTTTGACAAATTCAGTATCGGGAGCGTTGCATTCTTTGCATAAGACGTAAAGTTTTACGTATTCATCTATCTCCTTTTGCACCTCTTCCTCGCTGAACTTACCCTGCAAGATCAGTCTTCCACCTTCGATCAAACCGGCAGTTCCAAGGGACTTTACGAGGTACTTGTAAAGATGATCTTCCTTTCTGTTTAGAGTTTTTGCTATCTGAGAGAAATTCTTTATAGTAGTTTTCGAACCCTCTCTAAGAATGCTAACCTTCGGTATTTCGAATCTGCTTTTTCTCGAAACTACTCTATTTTCAAGTTTACTAAACGCCCTATTTACCAGTTCCTCGTAACTTCTCATCTATCTCCGTTACTGGCAGTGTTTAAAATTTTGCCCCTCTTGTGTGCTTTTGTATGTATAATACACTCTCTGCAAGGCTGTGAAGTGGCTCAAAAAGGCTATCAAAACTACTGCCTCGTAGGTGTAACCTAATATTATACCAGCAGCCAAGATCAACATCCTTTCTCCTCTTTCAGCGATCCCTACATTGCATTTCTCTATTATTTGCTCTGCTCTAGCCCTTGCATAGCTTACCATTAACGAACCGCTGAGTGCAAGAGCAATTACAAGCCAATCAACTTTTGCGTAACCTAGGGCTATAAAAATTGCAATTTCTACATAGCGATCGGCGATACTGTCCACAAAACCACCAAACTTTGTTACCATGTTGCAACTTCTTGCGACCATCCCATCGAGAGTGTCGAATATACCGCTAACTAAAATTAAAATAGCACCCAATTTTAGATATCCCTCAATTATACTGAAAGCAGCTGAAAATCCTATCAACAATCCTAAAAAACTAAGCTGGTTTGGTTTTATGCCTTGCTTGGCGATAGCAACTGCTAAAGGTGAAAATTTTTGATTTAACTTTTCTTTAAACTTGCTAAGCATTAAACCGTCACCCTTTATGCTTTTTTTAGCGTAACTCTACAACTTCACTCTTATCTTAAAAAATTAGCGGAAATAAATTTACGCAGACTACATATCTACATGCGTACAATATTCTGGAACGAAGGAGTAGCGATTATAGATCAAACAAAGCTGCCGGAAAAGCTAGAAGTCGTAGTTTGCAAAAAAGTAGAGGAACTTGTTGAAGCTATTAGAAGGCTTGCAATTCGTGGTGCCCCAGCTCTCGAAGCCGCTGGTGGATATGGTGTTGCACTTGCAACCGTCGAAAGAGAATTCAAAAGTTTAGAAGAATTGAAAAAACATGTTGAAAAAGCTGCTGAGATGATAATTTCCGCAAGACCAACAGCTGTTAATTTGTCTGTCGGAGTTAAAAGGGTTCTTAAGGTCGCTTTAAAGGGAGAAAGTATTGAAGAAGTTAGAAGTTTAGCTATTAAAGAAGCAGAAAAAATAGCCGATGAAGACGTCAGGAGAAACAGGAAAATAGGAGAATTTGGAGCTGAATTGCTTGAAGATGGAGACACAGTTCTAACTTACTGCAACACTGGAAGGTTTGCAACGGTTGACTGGGGAACAGCTTTGGGAGTTGTAAGAAGTGCTATAAAAAAAGGGAAGAACATAAAGGTGATAGCATGTGAAACCAGACCACTTAATCAGGGTTCTCGCCTGACATGCTATGAGCTGATAGAGGATAAGATAGACGTAACTCTAATCACAGATGCAATGGTGGGTATTGTCATGAAGAGGGGTTTAGTAAACAAGGTTTTGGTTGGTGCCGACAGGATCGTAAAGGACGGTGTTTTTAATAAAATTGGGACTTACACACTTTCAATCGTCGCTAAGGAACACAAAATTCCGTTCTACGTTGCAGCGCCTACTACTACTTTTGATTGGGATAAAACGTCAGAAGAGGTAGTTATAGAGGAGAGACCAAAGGAAGAATTAATTTATTGTGGGACAAAGCTACTTGCTCCACCTAAAGTTAAGGTTTTCAATCCAGCATTCGATTGCACACCTCTCAGCTATGTTAATGCAATAATAACAGAGCTTGGGATTATTAGACCGCCTTATGAATCCAACGTACCAAAGCTCTTAGGTTTAAAAAGTTTTTAAAAACTCAGCAATTAAAAAGTTTGCAACGCTCTCGTAATAACCAACAGTAATTTTTTTGAATCCAGTAATTCCAAAAGTTTATATATGCGCACCTGTTTCCCAGATCTATGAAAACTGTCCAAGAGATAAACAGGAAAATACTCGACGGCAACGTCTGCGTAGTTACTGTAAAAAAAATGAAAGAAATTGTTGAAGAACTTGGAACTGAAAAAGCGGCAAGAGAAGTTGACGTCGTTACAACAGCCACCTTTGGTGCCATGTGTTCAAGCGGCGTATTCTTCAACTTCGGACATGCAGATCCGCCAATAAAATTTCGAAAAGTTTGGCTAAACGATGTCGAAGCTTACGCAGGAATAGCTGCAGTTGATGCTTATCTTGGTGCTACAAAGTTGTCTGAATCTAATGAAAAATATGGTGGAGCTCACGTAATTGAAGATCTAGTTAGAGGAAAAGAGGTAGAACTTAGAGCAATTGGATATGGTACAGATTGCTACCCAAGAAAAGAAATAAAAACTGAGATATCTCTTGAAGATGTTAATCAGGCCATAATGGTAAACCCAAGAAATGCTTACCAGAGATACAATGCCGCAACAAATTCAAGCGACAGACTTTTGAAGACCTACATGGGAACGCTTCTTCCAAACTTCGGAAACGTTACCTTTGCAGGAACTGGAGAGATATCCCCACTAAACAACGATCCAGAATTCAGGACGATAGGTATAGGAACAAGAATATTTCTGTGCGGCGCTAAGGGATACATAGTTGGAGAAGGGACTCAGCATTCCCCGCCATACGCGACTTTAATGGTAAAAGGTAACTTGAAAGAGATGAAAGCAGAATATATGCGAGCCGCTTTCTTCTCTGGCTATGCGCCAACGCTATTCGTGGGTATAGGTGTCCCAATCCCCGTGCTGGATGAGGATGTGGCAAAAGCTACATCAATAAGAAATTCACAGATAGAAACAAAGATACTTGACTTTGGTGTAGCAAGGAGAAATAGACCAGTTGTAAGGTGGGTAACGTACGAAGAACTCGTAAGTGGAAAGGTTGAGATCAACGGTCAGGAAGTGCGCACTTCATCGCTTTCAAGTTTCTATATGGCAGAAAAAATAATGAATGATCTAAAAAAACTGATCGAAAAAGGAGAATTTCTGCTTTCAGAGCCAATAGAGAAGTTACCAAAGGTGCAGGAAGTTAAACCTATGAGGCAAAGAGAAGTTGTAGTTGTCAAAAAAGTTATGAATCCAGCCATCACTATAAGATCTGATACAAAAATAGAAGAGGCTGCAAAAATAATAATAGAGAAGAACATAAACCATCTGCCCGTTGTCGATGATGACCAGAAGTTGGTGGGGATAGTTACATCTTGGGACATAGCGAGGGCTGTTGCATTGGAACTTGAAGGGTCGGTAAATAAGATTATGACAAAAAACGTAATTACTGTATATCCTGAAGACCCAATAGAGATTGCAGCTTCAAAGATGGAAAGATATAAAATCTCGGCTCTGCCAGTGATAGACACAAAGAAAAGAGTTTTGGGGATCGTCACAAGTGAAGATCTTAGTAGGCTGATTGCGAGGTGAGAAAATGAAGCTACTTTTAAGTTTTGATTCCACTACCGTCAAGAAACCCATAATCTCCAAGGTCACCCTAGAAAGCGGAGCACTCATAAACATCTTGCGAGCCTCAGTTGGAGCAAGAAAAGGAGAGATAATAATCGAAGTTCCTGAAGAAAAGGTTGAGATTGTCGAGAAAATTCTCAAATCTGAAGGTGTTTTTGTATCTGAACTTAAAAAGGCTGTAGAAAAAAATGAGGAGAGATGTGTACATTGCGGGGCATGTATAAGCGTTTGCCCTACAGAAGCTATTAAGAGGGACGCTGAAAACAAAGTTGTTGTTGAAGAAAAGCTTTGCATCCACTGCGGAGCTTGTGTTACTTCTTGCCCTACTCAAGCGCTAAACTTGCCAAGCATATGATTTTTTAAATTTTAAAGTAATGCGGAGAGATCCTTTCCCCTGTCTGCTAAGAGCTGCTGAATGTAGGTTCTGTGATCTGGAATTTCTGGCTTTTCTTCTCTTAAAACGAGCTCTATAGCCTCAACTGGGCAAGTTGGAACGCAAACCCCGCAACCAAGGCATTTCTCAGCATCGATGGTCGCAGGTTCTCGATTTATCTTAACCCTGACAGCCTTCATCGGACAGCGGAGCATGCAAATACCGCAGGCGAGACATTTGCCAAGATCGACGCTTGCAATGTAGCTTGAATGTGCTATAGTTTTTGGATGCTTCGCTTCGTGCACTGCTTTAAAGAAGGCACAGCAATCGCTACAGCAGTTGCAGATCGTGCTTATTGGTCCCTGGCTTCTCTCAGTGGTGTGCACAAGCCCCTCGCGGTTCGCATGCTTTAAAATTGCAATTGCCTCATCTGCAGTTATTTTCCTCGCGTAGCCATGTTCGACCATGTATTTTGCAAGTGAGCCAAAGTGGAGGCAGTTCTCCAAGGAATGCCTGCAACCCTCGCCATGGAACTTTGAGATGATTCTGCACGCACAATAGCCAACCGCATGATAATCGCGATCTTTTACAAGCCTTACTGCATCTTCATAAGGCAAAATCTCAGTTTTCTCGGAAATTGTGTCTCTCTCAGGCAAGGCTCTCATTACCGCATGATTTCTATCACCAAGCTCATGCAAAAATCCTTCTCTATGGTATTTCCAGAAAAGCGGAGCAAGTTTTCTTTGCATCTCTTCATTTCTTGGCCCAGGCAAAAATTGCATCTCAAAAAGTCCTACAACAGTTGGGAAGAGCCTATACTCCACTCTGCCTTTCCTTTCGCCTTTCCATACTGTGCCTTTTTTCGCCATCTCGTTCAGAATTCTTTCGATGTAATCCAAACTCTTCCCTGTTTTTTCAGCAAGCTGTTCAGCAGTGAATGGAATAAATGGCATTTGCAAAGCAATCTTTGCTTCTTCTTTGCTGAATAGAACGCCCAAAATCTCTTTTTCAACTCCACTTACAGTTTTAGGCATCCCCACTGGAGCTTTGTCAAGCTTTTCCCTAAGCTTTTCGTAAATCTCCAAATGGTGCGAGTGATGCATTTTCTCACCTAAAAGCAATTTGATTGGATATTATATAGATTTATCGCATTTGCTATAGTTTTATATAGTCGTAAACGACTGGAGTTATGAAGAGCATCCTTGAGTATAAGATCGAAGAAATTGCGAAAAAGCTTGATGAAATACTTAAAGCCGTAAACTTACTTCAAGATGCAATTCTGCAGTTGAACGCAGTTATTGAAGCAACAAGCATGAAGATGAATGAAAGAGAGCTTATATACAGTGTTACAGCTGAAATAAACGAAAAACTCGACAAATTCAAAGCTGAAAGCTCGAAGGGTTGCAATTTAAAGGAGATCTGCACTAAAAGGATGGAAAAAGTCTCCTTCAGAATTCTGCAATTAATAGCGAAGAATGGAGTTGAAGACGGGCTCAAGGAGATTAGAAAACAGTTTCAAGCTGTTGAAAAATACAAGGAGGTCTGCAAGGATGAGAGCTGTATGAAGAATGCGGTAGAAGTTTTCAAAGCTCTTGAAAGAATCCTTGAAAGATTTTTGGTAGAAAGACAAGTAAATATGAGGAAAGAGGTAATTCAGAAATTAGACCCTTCGTTACTTAGTGAAGAGCTTGCAAAAAAGCTATCTTCGGTTTCAAATCCTCTCAGAATTCGAATACTCAAAGCTTTGGCTAAAGGTAAAAAGAGCTACGCTGAATTGGAGCGCATAACATCCACTAAAGGAGGGCATCTTCAGTTTCATCTTCGTACGCTTATTAAATCTGGCTACGTTGCTCAGGAAGAGCCACAAGGTAGATACATGCTTACAAAAGACGGTTTGAGAATTCTGGAGCTTCTATGCCAGCTAGAAATGTAAAAACACTTTAAAAAACAGTAGAAACAACCGGTTAAACAAAATTTGCCGTGTAGAGGTCTGTCTCCAGTTTATGCCCGAGATCGGCCCATCGGCGCGGGCGATTAGTGACCGCGGGCTGAACGGCTCGCCGAAGCTTGCCGCTTACACCCCGGTCCTATCAACCCGGTCTTCTACCGGAGCCCTTAGAGGGCGGCTCTTTTCGGGGATGGCTTCAGGCTTAGATGCTTTCAGCCTTTAGCCACTGGCGCGTAGCTGCCCGGCTATGCCCGGCCGGACAACCGGTGGACCAGTGGCGCCGGAGGCTCGTTCCTCTCGTACTAGAGCCTCCTTCCCCTCAGCCGCCCAGACACCCCCGTTAGATAGCAACCGACCTGTCTCACGACGGTCTAAACCCAGCTCACGATCCCCTTTAACAGGCGAACAACCTCACCCTTGGCCGCTGCTGCACGGCCAGGATGGGGAGAGCCGACGTCGAGGTAGCAAGCCCCCGGGTCGATATGTACTCTCGCCGGGGACGACTCTGTTATCCCTGGGGTAGCTTTTCTGACGTCATCCGGCCTCATCAAAAGGCCAGGATGGTTCGCTAGGCCCGCCTTTCGGCTCGTGAACCCTTATTTTGCGGGTTCACGTCAGGCCGGCTTTTGCCCTTGCACTCTACGGCGGAGTTCTGACCCGCCTGAGCCGACCTTTGGGCGCTCCCGATACCTTTTCGGGAGCGTGGCGCCCCACCCAAACTGCCCACCAACCGCTGTCCCGCCGAAGCGGTTAGCCCTACAGCTAAGGATGGGCGGTGTCTCATCGACGGCTCCACGCCCCCCAGAGAGGGCGCTTCGAAGCCTCCCGCCTACCCTGCGCACCCTCAGCTGTAAGGCAACGGCAGGCTGCAGTAAAGCTCCACAGGGTCTTCGCTTCCCAACGGGGGTCCCCAGACTCTTCACTGGGATGTCGGGTTCGCCGGCTTCCAGCAGGGGACAGCGGGGGAGTCGTTAATCCGTTCATGCAAGCCGCCAATTAAGCGGCAAGGTATTACGCTACCTTAAGAGGGTCATAGTTACCCCCGCCGTTTACGGGCCCTTCACCCGGTTGGACCCAGGCTTCAGGTACCCGCACTGGGCAGGACTCAGGGGCTGTACTAACCGTTGCCGGCTTGCAGCCCCCTGTGTTTTTAGTAAACAGTCGCTCCCCCCTTGTCACTGCGACCTGCGGTCTGCTAAACCGCAGGCACCCCTTCTAGCGAACATACGGGGCTAGTTTGCCGATTTCCCTCTGCTGGAATGTTCCGTCGCGCCTTAGGCTTCTAACCCAGGGCACCTGTGTCGGTTCTCGGTACGGCCTGCTGCCCCCCTTTTCACGGGCCCCAGGAGTCGGCCGACTTACGCCATCACGCCTTCACCCCCTTCTCTCCATTACGGATCTCCGGGGGCTTCAGCGCTTGGACGTCCCATGGCAGAGACGCTCGGCCTATCCCGAGGCGTCGGGTGCCTTAGAAGGCAGCGGGCAGCGGTGCAGTAATATTAAACCGCTTCCCTTTTCGGTGGCGTCGAGTTACGAGCCACCTTAGGACCGACTAACCCACGGCTGACGAACATTGCCGTGGAACCCTTGCCCTTCCGGCGGTCGGGATTCTCACCCGACTACGCTGCTACTACCGCCAGGATTCTCGTCACCGACGGCTCCACCCGAGCTCACGCCTCAGGCTTCTGCGCCATCGGTGCGCCCTCCTACCGGATCACCTTTCGGTGCCCCGAGGTATCGGCGGCCGGCTTGAGCCCCGTCCATTTTCGGCGCCCCGAGTCTCGGCGGGTGAGCTGTTACGCACTCTTTAAAGGATGGCTGCTTCTAAGCCTACCTCCCCGCTGTCTTCGACCCGGGACTTCCTTTATCGTTTACACTTAGCCGGCACTTTGGGGCCTTAACCTCGGTCTGGGTTGTCTCCCTCTCGGAATAGGAGCTTAACCCCTACCCCTGACTCCGCCCATCTACGGCGGCGGTGGATTCGGAGTTTGACAGGAGGGCAGGGGTGTCACCCCCTGACTCCTCCAATCAGTGCTCTACCCCACCGCCAACCTCCGGGCAGGTCATACTGCGGTATGTCTCGGAGGGAACCAGCTATCCCCGGTCTCGATTGGACTTTCACCCCTAGACGGGGGTCAGAGGAGCGATTTGCACATCAACACCCCTGCGGGCCTCCACGGCGCTTTCGCACCGCTTCACCCTACCCCCGCCTAGATCGACCGGCTTCGGGTCGTACCCGAGCGACTATAGGGCGAGCGCACCCCGCCCCTCGCATAGCTGCGGGCTTTCGGTTTCCCTTCGGCTTCAGGCTTCGAACCCTTAGCCTCGCCGCTCGGATACACTCCCTGGCCCGTTCTTCAAAACGTACGCAGTGACTCCGGTATACTCCGCCTCGTACTCATGCCTCGCAGCATTTTCCTTCGGCGGAGTTACCTTTCGAGCCACTACTCACTATCCCCGGCCGATTTCAGGCTCTTTTCACCCCCCTCTCGGGGTTCTTTTCAGCTTTCGGTCACCCTACTATTGCGCTATCGGACTCGGGACGTATTTAGCCTTGGAGGTTGATGACCCCCAGCTTCCCGCGAGAATTCCAACCCGCGGTACTCAGGATACCCCACCTTGTAACCAGCAAGCTTACGCCTACGGGGCTTTCACCCTCTACGGCGGGCCGTTCCAGGCCACTTCGGCTTCGCTTACTGGTATTAGGCAGGGTCCTGCAACACCACATCCACCTTCTCTTGCGAGAAGGTGTTCGGTTTGGGCTCTGCCGCTTTCGGTCGCCCCTACTAACGGCATCTCGCTTGATTTCTTTTCCTGCGGGTACTCAG
>JASFYJ010000004.1:21102-144393 GCA_030055525.1 Archaeoglobales archaeon
CTTGTCAGTATATAGGCCCGGCAGGCGAGGCTGGATCTTTAAGGAGGTGATCCAGCCGCAGATTCCCCTACGGCTACCTTGTTACGACTTAGCCCCCCTCGCGGACCTTGGGCTCGGGAATAGCCTAAGGCCACCCCCTCGCCCCCAGCCCACTCGGGTGGCTTGACGGGCGGTGTGTGCAAGGAGCAGGGACGTATTCACCGCGCGATTTTGACGCGCGATTACTACGGATTCCAGGTTCACGAGGGCGAGTTGCAGCCCTCGATCCCAGGTACGACCGGGTTTAGGGGATTACCTACCCCTTTCGGGGTCGGTGCCCATTGTCCCGGCCATTGTAGCCCGCGTGTAGCCCGGGGGATTCGGGGCATACGGACCTGCCGTTGCCCGCACCTTCCTCCGGCTTAGCGCCGGCAGTCCCCCTAGTGTGCCCGGCTTCCCCGAAGGGAACCGCTGGCAACTAGGAGCGCGGGTCTCGCTCGTTGCCTGACTTAACAGGATGCTTCACAGTACGAACTGACGGCGGCCATGCACCACCTCTCAGCTAGTCTGGTAGAGTCTTCAGCCCGACCTTCATCCCGCTGTCTCCCCCGGTAAGCTTCCCAGCGTTGAATCTAATTAAACCGCAGGCTCCACCCGTTGTAGTGCTCCCCCGCCAATTCCTTTAAGTTTCAGCCTTGCGGCCGTACTCCCCAGGCGGCGGACTTAACGGCTTCCCTGCGGCACCGGACAAGCCCTTAGCTTGCCCGACACCTAGTCCGCATCGTTTACAGCCAGGACTACCCGGGTATCTAATCCGGTTCGCTCCCCTGGCCTTCGTCCCTCACCGTCGGACCCGTTCCAGCCGAGCGCCTTCGCCACAGGTGGTCCTCCCGGGATTACAGGATTTCACCCCTACCCCGGGAATACCCTCGGCCTCTCCCGGTCCCTAGGCCAGCAGTATCCTCCGGAAGTCTGATCGTTAAGCGACCAGATTTCCCGGAGGACTTACCAGCCCGGCTACGGACGCTTTAGGCCCAATAATAGTGGCCGCCACTCGGGCCGCCGGTATTACCGCGGCGGCTGCCACCGGCCTTGCCCGGCCCTTGCTATGGGGTGCTTTTTAGGCACCCCGACAGCCGATGCGAGCATCGGCACTCCGGCTGACCCCGTCGCGGTTTCCCGCATTGCGGAGGTTTCGCGCCTGCTGCGCCCCGTAGGGCCTGGACCCTTGTCTCAGGGTCCATCTCCGGGCTCCTGCTCTCACAGCCCGTACGGATCTTCGGCTTGGTGGGCCGTTACCCCACCAACTACCTAATCCGCCGCAGACCCATCCTCGGGCTCCTTGCGGACTTTCGGTGATGGAACATTCCAGTATCCATCACCTATGGGGGTTTAGCCCCAGTTTCCCGGGGTTATCCCCCTCCCGAGGGCAGGTTGTCCACGTGTTACTGAGCCGTCCGCCGGTGCTTACCCTTGCGGGTAAGCCCCTAGACTCGCATGGCTTAGTCCCAGCCGGATAGCAGCGGCCTCTGGCAGGATCAACCAGAATTGGCGGGGACAAGGTGAATACGTCCCTCACCTGCCGGTTTACCTTACTGACAAGCCCCACATCAGACCGCAAACTATTGCGGTCCTCCCCTTACTATACCGCGATTGGGAACCCTACCCTTCATTTTGGGGCATGCGCCCCAAACATCTGGGTCCTTGCTGGGCTCGCGGTTCTTGGCAACATGATATTAGATTTCTGAGTTTATAAGGCTTTTGCCCGAGCCTTTTATACTTGGATTCATTTGGGGGACTTTAAAACCCCCATCGTGTAAAGAAGCATGACCAAACTGTATTTAAGCCTTGTGCTAGAGAATTATTTGATTTCGATAATATCTAACACTTCTATAGGAATTCTTTGCATCCTTTTCCCTATCTCAAGCTTGGCTATTCTAACTGCATGCTCTTTGCTCTTTGCGTTAAACACTTTCATTTCCAAAACAAGACCAACCAAGGCAACGTTAGATACCATGAAGGCAGACTTAAGGGCACTTCCACACTTTGGACATTCAACGTCTCCAACATCTATTTTTACAAAATTTAAGTCCGGACTTAGTTTTTTTCCAGCTTCAGCTACAGCTATATTCATTGCATCATTTACACTCTTTGCATTCTTTACAATCCAAGCCGCTTGAAGGACAACCAAATAGTCTGGCATCGTAGTAAGATGTTGTTAGAACTTTAAATTTTAGCGTCGCAGAAACGAAAACAAACATCATTATTATCTAAATAAAATGCCAAAAATGCTTATAAAGTTTTTCTTCAGCGATCTTCGATCTTGAGCAGACTAAAAAGAAAAAATTAAATACGTTAAAATCAGCAAGCTCATGATGTCGGAAAATGTGGCCGTTGTTGGTGTCGGGCACTCAAAGTTTGGCACCCGTAAAGATGTAAACATGGCAGAACTTGCTTGGGAGTCTATAAAACCCGCACTTGAAACTTCAGGCATAGAACAAAAAGATATAGACTTTTTTGTAGTGGGTTACGCTGGCTTGGGTGGTAGTGAAGCGGCAATGCCCTCTGTAATCGCCGAATATGCTGAGCTATCCCCTAAAGGATCGATGCGAGTGGAAGCTGCTTGTGCTACAGGAAACGCTGCTATAAGAGTAGGCTATACAGCTATCAAAGCAGGAATAGCAGACTTAGTTCTAGTAGTTGGAATTGAAAAAATGCAGGAATCTCCAAATCCAACCGTAATAGAATTGATAGGAAGATTTGGTAGTTACTTCTGGGAGTTCGAGAACTTTGGGCTGACTTTTCCAGGTTACTATGCTCTACATGGTACGGCGTACATGATGAAATACGGTGCGACGGAGGAAGATTTTGCAAGGGTAGCAGTTAAAAATCACTACTATGGTGCCAAAAACCCCTACGCACAGTTCCAGAAGGAGATAACCATAGAAACCGTACTTAAAAGTCCCTACATTGCTTGGCCATTTAAATTGTTCGACTGCTCTCCAATAACTGATGGTTCTGCTGCAGTTGTTTTGGCAAGCGAAGAAAAAGTAAAAGAGCTTGGAATTGATGAAAGAATATGGATTCTTGGACAAGGTACTGGAACTGGTACAGCCAATTTAAGCAAGAGAGAGAGCTTTACTTCACTTGCATCTGCAAGATACGCTGCAGAGATAGCTTACAAGATGGCAAAAATAGACATGGACGATCCAACAAAGTACCTTGACGGGGCGAATGTTCACGATTGCTTTACAGCTCCGGAAATAATCGCATACGAGGATCTCCGTTTTTGCAAGCCTGGAGAAGGATACAAGATGATAAGAGAAGAACAGACCTACATCGGTGGAAAGATACCAGTTAATGTTGATGGTGGTTTGAAGGCAAAAGGGCACCCTATTGGTGCTACAGGTGTAAGCCAAGCCGTTGAGGCTTACAAGCAGCTACTCCAGAAAGCAGAACCTGGGAGACAGGCAGATATAAAGAAAGGGAGATGGTTGGCACATAACATCGGGGGAACCGGGCATTTTGCATACGTTACGATCTACGGTTTAGAAAAGAGGTGATGAAGGTGGAGAAGATGTTTGAACAGCTTAAGAAGAATTTGGAAGAATTTGGTTTTCCCGTGCTTCCAGACGAGAAAACTGGCGAACTACAGTGGATAGATGTTCGAGAACTGAAAATTCGTTACATCATCTCGATAAACAACATAAAGCCATTTTTCGATGGCTTAAGAAATGGAAAACTAATAACAACGAAGTGCAAAAAATGTGGAGAACTTTACTTCCCACCGCAGAAGGATTGTCCAAAATGTAAGATGTCAGAAATGGAATGGGTCGAAATTAAAAGAGAAGGGACCTTAGAAACCCTTACAGTAATATTCGTAAGACCCCCGTCCTTCGGAGTTTATGATCCATATACCGTTGCGATTGCAAAGCTGGATGATGGGCCAAGGATACTTGCATGGCTTAGAGGAGATCCACGACAGGTTAGGCCAGGACAGAGGGTTAGAGTTGAAGTTTCAAGACGTAAGGAAGGTTATTTGATGTATGAATTGGTTCCAATTTAATTTTTTGGGTGATATATATGGTGAAGATATCTAAGATTGCCGTTCTTGGTGCTGGAGCGATGGGGCATGGGATTGCCCAAGTTTGTGCAGCAGCCGGATATAACGTCTGGGTTAGAGACATACAGCAGGAATTTTTAGATAGAGGCAAAACGGCAATTGAGAAGAACTTATTCAAAGCTGTAGAAAAAAAGAAGCTAACAGAAGAAAAAGCCAAGGAAATCTTAGGCAGAATTAAGTTCACCTTGAATTTAGGAGAGGCAATAAAAGATGCCGACTTAGTTATTGAAGCGGTTCCAGAGGTTATGGATATAAAGAAACAGGTTTTCAGCGAAGTTCAAAAGTACGCAAAGCCAGAATGCATTTTCGCTTCAAACACCTCGGGGTTAAGTATAACAGAGCTCGGAAATTCAACAGACAGGCCGGAAAAATTTGTAGGTTTACATTTCTTCAACCCAGTTCCAGTGATGCAGCTCGTTGAAGTTATAAAAGGTGAAAAGACAAGCGATGAAGTTGTTAAAATCTGTGTAGAATTCGTCAAGAGTATTGGAAAAACACCAGTAGTTGTTAAAAAGGATGTTCCTGGCTTTATCGTGAACAGAATCCTCGTTCCTTATCTTACTTTAGCTATTCATGACGTAGATAAAGATCTTGCAAAGCCAGAAGAGATAGATGCAACCTTCGTATATAAATTTGGATTCCCTATGGGGCCTATAGAACTTTCAGACTTCGTAGGGTTGGACATACTCTACTTTGCTGGTCAGCAGTGGAGTCTTGTGCCTACTGCAGAGTCTTTAAAGAAGAAATTCAATTCAAAAGAACTTGGAATGAAGACAGGTAAGGGTTACTACGACTGGAGCGCTGGAAGACCCCAGATACCTAAGGAACTGGCTGGGAGATACGATGCTTTGAGATTGATAGCTCCAATGGTCAACATAGCTGCTGAGTTGATTGAGATGGGCGTTGCAGATGCAAAAGAGATCGATACTGCTATGAAACTTGGAACAAACATGCCAAAAGGACCTTGTGAATTTGGAGATGAGTTTGGATTAGATGTTGTAATGGAAAAACTCAACAGTTTGTATAAAGAATACGGATTCAAAATTTTGAAACCTGTCGAGCTTATGCAAAAAATGTTTAAGGAAAATAAGCTAGGTAAAAAGGCTGGAGAGGGATTTTATAAATACGCCCAACAGCAGGAGTTCAGAAATATAATAGTAGAAAAAGATGCAAAAACCAAGATAGCCAAAATAATAATAAACGTTCCACAAAAACTAAACGCTCTGTCACTTGAAACCCTAGATGAGCTATTTGAAGCTTTTAGAAAACTTGAAAAGGATGATGATGTTAGAGTTGTGATAGTTACCGGCGCTGGGGATAAAGCCTTCTCTGCTGGATTTGATCTTCAAACAGCCATGCAAGATCCAAACGCTTTAACTCCTGCAAATTCTATGATGATTGCTGCAAAAGGAGAGTGGGTATTTACACAAATAGAAAGGTTCCCAAAGCCTGTTATTGCAGCAATTAATGGTTATGCATTTGGCGGAGGTTGCGAACTTGCATTGGCTTGTGATTTCAGAATAATGAAGAAAGGTGCAAAGATTGGACTTACGGAGCTGAGTTTAGCATTAATACCTGGGTGGGGCGGTACACAGAGGTTACCGAAGCTCGTTGGAATGACAAAGGCAAAGGAACTGATAATGCTCGCAAAACGCATAGATGCAGAAGAGGCCGAAAAGATCGGTCTTATAAATAAAGCAGTTGACCCGGACAAATTCGAGGAAGAAGTGATGAATCTTGCGAAACAACTTGCTGAAATGGCCCCAATAAGCTTAAGGGCTGCAAAATATGCTATAAACTTCGGATATTCTCTACCACCTGAAATAGGGCAAGTGATTGAAGCAGGAATGTTCGCCGTAGCAACATCAACACAAGATGTAGTAGAGGGGATAAATGCATTCTTCCAGAAGAGGAAACCCGAGTTTAAAGGTAGGTAAATTTCCTAAAATTTTTTAACCCTAAAAGTAAGCTAAGCAGCGAGGTGATTGTTGAATGAAAATAATAGTTTTGGCGAAACATG
This sequence comes from Archaeoglobales archaeon, assembly GCA_030055525.1. Lineage (GTDB taxonomy): Archaea > Halobacteriota > Archaeoglobi > Archaeoglobales > Archaeoglobaceae > WYZ-LMO2. The sequence continues at coordinate 27,225 of JASFYJ010000004.1, forward strand.
CGCCGGATACAGAGTCAGAAATTAAAATAAGACCCGATGGAAAAGGCTACGACACCTCTGGCCTTGTGTTTGATATCAACGACTGGGACAGGTATGCTGTAGAAGAGGCAATAAGGATAAAAGAATCTAAAGGAGGAGAGGTCGTTGTCGTCGGTGTAGGATCGAACTGCGACGATACGCTAAGAAAATGCCTTGCGATGGGGGCAGATAGGGCAATAAAGATACCCGTGGATACGGGGCTTGATGCATATCAAACGGCGGAGGTTATTAAGAAGGCGATAGAGGGTGAAAAATTCGATATGATCTTTGCAGGTTTGATGAGCCAGGATCTAAACAATTCTCTCGTGGGTGTACTGTTAGCTGGGATGCTGAACCTACCTGTTGCCACAGCAGTAACAAGCTTGGAGATCCAAGATGGCAAGGTTGTTGTTGCAAGAGAGCTTGAGGGCGGTTACAAAGAACAGGTTGAGCTGCCCATACCATGTGTCTTAACAATCCAGAGTGGTATAAACGAACCGAGATACGTCTCAGTTATGGGTATAAAGAAGGCAAAGTCTAAGGAGTTGAAGGAAGTCAAAATTGCGCCTACGATGTCAACTCTAGATGTTGAAAAGATGTACCTGCCACCAGTTAAGAAGGCTGAAATGATAACTGGAGATGCATCCCAGATTGCTGCGAAGATTGTTGCCATCCTTAAGGATAGGGGGTTGATATAAATGAGGGTGTTTTGTGTTGCCGAACACAGGTTTGGAGTACTAAATCCTCTAAGTTTTGAGCTATTAAACCTTGCAAACAAGATCAAAGGGAGCGGTACAAGCGAGGCAGTAGTTATAGGTAAAGATGTTGGAAAATTCGCTCAAGAACTTGCAAAGTATGCTAACAGAGTTTGGGTTATAGAAGATGCGACCTTGGAAAACTACAATCCAGAACTGTACGTAGATGTACTGCTACAGTTGTTCAACAAAGAAAAACCAGATGCAGTTCTAATAGGAAGCACAGCTGAAGGAAATGAGCTCGCTCCATTACTTGCTGTGAGCATGAACGCTCCAGTGGTAACCGATGTCGTTGAGGTAAATGCAAGCGATGAACTTAAAGTTTCGAGGTACCTCTTCCAAGGGAAGCTGATGGCTGACTTAAAGATAAAATCGAAACCTTGCGTGCTAACTATAAGACAGGGGGTATTTAAAGAGGGCGTGGAAGTAAAAGGAGAGGTCGTAAAAGCTAATATAAAACCCTCAAAGACCCCAGCAAGAAAATTCCTCAAATACATAGAACCGGAAGTTGGAGAGGTAGACATAGCTCAGGCACCGATAATAGTTGCGGTTGGTAGAGGTATAGAAGATGCAGCAAACATACCTCTCGCAGAGGAACTTGCAAAACTGCTTGGCGGCGTGGTTGCTGGAAGCAGGCCCGTAATCGATAACGGCTGGCTACCAAAAGATAGACAGGTGGGTATCTCGGGCAAGACAGTTAAACCAAAACTCTACTTGGCGTTGGGTATAAGTGGGGCCTTCCAGCACGTGATGGGTATGAAAGACAGTGAACTGATCATTGCAGTGAACAAAGATCCAGAAGCACCTATATTTGGCGTAGCTCATTATGGCGTAGTAGGAGACATATTTGAAGTTGTTCCAGAACTTGTTGAGAAATTGAAGGCGAAAGGCTAATTTTTAACTTTTTTTATTTATATTCCGAACAGAAACATTTATCTTTCTCGTCCGGTCGTTATTTTTATGGCTCGAAAACCAGCAAGAATGTGGAGAAGGATCGAAAGACCTTACACTAGAGTTGAATACATAGATGGTGCACCGGGGCCAAGGATAAGGATGTTTGATATGGGCAACACATCTGCAGATTTTCCCGTCATGCTAACCTTGGTAGCAACAGAGGCTGTGCAAATTAGAGACAACGCTCTCGAATCAGCAAGAGTTATGGCAAACAAATACATAGCAAAGATGGTTGGCAGTACTAACTACAAGTTCAAAGTTAGAGTTTACCCACACCATGTGTTAAGAGAGCATAAAATGGCCGTTGGCGCTGGTGCTGACAGAGTTTCGCAGGGAATGAGAAGAGCATTTGGTAAACCAGTTGGGAGAGCTGTACAAGCAAAGCCTGGTATGAAGCTGATGTCCGTCTGGGTAAAACCTGAACACTACGAACATGCGAAGGAATGTCTTAGAAGGGCTGCTATGAAGCTACCAACTCCAACGAGGATTATAATCGAGAAAGGTAGTGAACTTCTGAAAGGAAAAGTTTGAAACATTTTTATAGTTTTAGATGATTGTATTACTTGACAAGCCTTTAGAACTTGCCAAAGAAAGGCAGATAGTGGTTTACTTAAACGGAGAGAAGAGATACTTTGAGTGTACACCTTCTGATTTAGAAGACCTCATTGTGGGGCATCTTGTATCTGAAGGCCTTGTAGGAGATCATAGGTCGATAAAGATAGAACAGAAATCCCCAGAGACTTTCTACGTAGAGTTCCAAGCTAGATATGAAGAGCAAAAAACAAAGTTGACTGCAAAGAAAAAATACTCTGTTGAAGAGCTTAGAAGATACCTCAGCTTACTTGATATCGAAGAATACAAAAAGACTCACGGCTATCATGTCGCCGCTGTTATTGGTGAAAAACTACATTTAAGATACGATGTTGGGAGGCACAATGCAGTAGAAAAGGCAATAGGATCTGCTTACCTCAACAACGAGGATCCGGAAGGCTGTTTTTTAGTTCTAAGCGGAAGGATCACTACAAGCATTACCAGGAAGTGCTTCAATGCTAAAATTCCACTGATTGTCTCGAAGGCAGCGATCGTAGATTCAGCTATAGAGTTCTGTGAGAAAAAAAGCCTGTCTGCAATATCTTTCTTGTCGAACGTGGCTGTAATTGGAAGTGCAATAGAAATAGTGTAAAAAAATTATTATCCATAACCAGCAAACGGTTTTGCTGCAATCTTTGCTTTTTCTGAGCGTAACTTCTCTTCGAAACGTTCATAGAAGCTGAGCATTGATTCACTAACGCTTGGCTTGACTTTCTTCATTGCCTCAAGGAAATGCCTCATCTCTACCTTTTCTACGTTCAGGTTCTCCCTCATTGCAAGCATTACCGCTTCTCTGCATATGGCTTCAATGTCTGCACCAACATAGCCCTCAGTCATCTCGGAAAGTTCTTCCAGATCAACGTCTTCGCTTAAAGGCATGTTCCTCGTGTGGATCTTGAATATTGCCAGTCTACTCTTTTTGTCGGGAGGTCTTACATAAACTAATCTGTCAAATCTTCCGGGCCTGAGTAGCGCTGGATCTAGTATGTCTGGCCTGTTTGTTGCTCCAATGACTATAACTCCTTGTAATTCCTCAAGGCCGTCCATCTCTGTCAGAAGCTGATTTAGTACTCTTTCAACAGCCCTACTGCCTTCTTCCAGTCCTCTAAACTGTGCTATTGCATCTATCTCGTCAAAAAAGATTATACATGGTGCTACTTGTCGTGCCTTCCTGAATATCTTTCTTACAGCCTTCTCGCTCTCTCCAAGCCATTTGCTTAACAACTCGCCGCCTTTAACGCTTATGAAGTTTGCATTAGTTTCATTTGCAACGGCTTTCGCTATAAGCGTTTTACCAGTCCCTGGGGGACCAAAAAGAAGGATACCTTTAGGAGGCCTTATCCCAAATTTCTTGAACTTCTCCGGATACTTTAAAGGCCACTCTACAGCTTCTATGACTTCCCTCTTAACATCTTCAAGCCCACCTATATCACTCCATCTTACCTTCGGAACCTCTACGAGTACTTCTCTCATAGCTGACGGTTCTATCTCTTTTAAAGCATCCATAAAGTCCTCCCAAGTCACTTTCATTGATTCTATGACATCCAGCGGAATTTCATCTGCTGTTAGATCTATCTGGGGCAGATACCTCCTTAAAGCCTTCATTGCAGCCTCTTTGCACAAAGCCTCGATATCTGCTCCAACAAAGCCATGTGTCTGGTCTGCAAGATGCCTCAACATCGCTTTAACTATGAAACTTTCAAGTTCAGGAATCATCTCTGGCCTCATCAAATTGTTTATTATCGCCCTAACTTCTTCCTCTTTTTCTGCAGACTTAACCTCGCCGTAAACGAATTTTAGATTGTCAAGTATTGTAGGCTCCTCAACATTCTTCATCATCTGCTCAAGGGCATCGAGAACGAACTCTCTGCTGTATTTCGGCTCTAAAGGCATGTTCCTCGTGTGGATCTGAAAGATCTCGAATCTACCTTCCCTATCTGGAACACCTATCTCTATCTCTCTATCAAATCTACCCGGCCTTCTTAAGGCTGGATCTACGGCATCAATTCTGTTCGTAGCACCAATAACGATCACTTGTCCTCTTTCCTCCAGACCGTCCATCAGAGTTAAAAGCTGGGCTACAACTCTTCTTTCAACCTCCCCAGTTACTTCCTCCCTTTTTGGAGCTATGGAGTCTATCTCATCTATGAATATTATCGAGGGTGCATTTTCCTTGGCCTCTTCAAATATCTCTCTCAACCTCTGCTCACTTTCTCCATAGAACTTGCTCATTATCTCTGGCCCGTTAATCGTGAAAAAGCTTGCTCCGATCTCATTTGCAACGGCTTTCGCTATAAGCGTTTTACCAGTTCCTGGGGGACCATAGAGGAGGACACCCTTTGGTGGCTCAATTCCAAGGCGTTGGAAAAGTTCAGGGTACCTTAGTGGCAGTTCTATTACTTCTCTGACCTTCTGGAGTTCTTCCTTAAGACCGCCAATGTCTTCATAAGTCACTCCAGCCTTACCTAACCTTTCAAAACCTTTAACTGGTCTATCTCTATATATGACCTTCGTACCTTCGTCTATAACAACAGCTCCCTTAGGTTCGGTCTTAACAGCGACAAATACAATCGCCTGATTTTGATTCATGTAACTTCCAAATCCAGAGAACGCCGGAGCACCAACTAAAGGAACTAGATCTCCCTCTAAAACCGGTCTTTTTAGTAGTTGCTGCTTTAGATACTCCCCTATGTCGACTCCATATATCTTCAACTCCATCTTTTTAAGTGGAGCCAAAACGACTACTTTTGCTGGTACATAGTCTACTTTTCTAACTTTAACCAAATCTCCAACACCAACGCCAGCATTTTCTCTAGTAAATTTGTCGATTCTTATAACATTCTTTCCCCAATCTCTTTTTGGTGATCTCCAGACTTTCGCTACAGTCTTTCTCTTACCTTCAATCTCTACTACATCTCCTGGAGAGATCTGAAGCTTCATCATTGATTCAGGATCAAGTCTTACAATCCCTCTACCCGAGTCACTCGGATAAGCTTGATTGACCTTTAATGTCAACTCCATCTCATCACCTAAAGTATTTTTATTTTGGAGCAAAAAAGACTTGTGGTGATACGATGAAGATAGCGATATTCGACGCATTCAACGGAGCAAGCGGAAACATGATATTAGCATCTTTGCTGGAGATCTCAATCAGTGAAGAGGATTTGCGGAGAATCATAAAATCTTTGGGCTTGAAAATAGATTTTGAAATTAAAAAAGTTGAAAAAAAAGGGATCCAAGCGAACTACATAGATGTAAAAGAGGAGATCGTTGAAAGGGACTTTGAGGAGGTAGTAAAGATCCTGAAGTCTTCCGATCTAGATGATGCAGTAAAGAAGGACTCAATAAACATATTTTCAATGCTATTTAACGCTGAAAAAAATATCCATGGAGATTGCAGTTTTCATGAAGTTGGTGGTGATGATGCTATCTTTGACGTGGTTTCTGCTGTTTTAGGAATAAGAAGGTTGATAGTAGAAGGTTACAGATTTTACGCTACAACAATTAGAGTTGGTAGTGGTTTTACGAGTTTCTCTCATGGCAAGTATCCTGTACCAGCCCCAGCAACCTTGGAGATCCTTAAAAATTCAGAACTTGAGATCTGCTTTGGAGGAGATCTAGAACTTTTGACTCCTACAGGAGCATCTATTTTAAGCTATTACTGCAAAAAATTGCCAAAAATCCCATTTACGGTAAAAAATGTTTCTTATGGAGCAGGAAAGTATGAAACCGAAGTTCCAAACGTTTTAAGGCTCATACTAGGTGAAACTACACAAGCAGATTCAGTAGTACTTCTTGAAACTAACATCGATGATGCAAGTGGAGAATTTATCGGCTATGCTGCCGAAAATTTACGTAAGCTTTCCGGAGTTCTTGATGTCTGGATTGTCCCAGCGTATGGAAAAAAATCAAGGCCAGTTTTCGAGATAAAGGTACTTACAAAAGAAGGTTTTGCTGAAGAAGCTGCAAAAAAGTTGATGGAACTAACGGGAACGCTTGGAGTAAGAATAATCTCCATAAATCACAGAATGGTCGCTGAAAGAGAGATTAGAACTGCAAAGATTAACTTCAAAGGTAAAAACTACGAAGTTCGTTACAAGATCTCACCAACAAGATGCAAGTTAGAATTTGAAGATTTATGCAAGATAGCTGAAGAGATGAACACTCCAATCTTTGAAGTGTATAAAATAATAACAAGAGAGGTGTACAATGCTGATCCAGAGCGGTAGTAGATGTATAGATTCCCTACTTGGCGGAGGGGTTGAAAGTGGGACTATAACTCAATTCTATGGCCCGAGTGGTACAGGAAAGACAACCATATGCTTGATGCTAGCTAAAAATGCAGCATTGAACTACAAGGTCGCATATATCGACACCGAAGGCCTATCTGCAGAAAGAGTCAGACAGATATTTGGTAGCAAGGAACTTTTTGCAAATGTGTTCGTTTACGATGTGTTCGATTTCAGACAGCAGAGTTCGGCAATAAAGGATGCTGAAAAATTATGCAAGGATGAAAATATAAAACTGATAATCGTAGACAGCTTCACAGCTTTATATAGAAGTGAGCTTGAAGATGAAAAACAGTTAAAAATAAAACGTATCCTCACTCAGCAACTCACTTTTCTTCTTGGCTTAGCAAGAAAGTACGATGTTGCAGTGGTTATAACGAATCAGATGTTTACAGATGTAAAGACCGGAGAGGAAAAACCTTTAGGAGGAACAAGTGTGGATCACCTATCTAAGGTTATAATATCTCTAGAAAGATATGGAAACAAAAGGTTAGCGAGACTAATAAAGCACAGATGGTTGCCGGAAGGTACCAGCTGTGAGTTTTCGATTACAAATAGAGGGATAGAACCTTAAAGTAGCGGCAAATTGCCAGTTACCTTGTCTATCTTCTTATCCTCATCCGGTCCAATAACTATAGCTGTTACAGTGCCGGGAGGGATCTCTGTAAATCCAGCATCAACCACGATATCTGTTCTCAATCCTAAAGACTCCGCCTTCCTTTTTAAAGATAGGAGATCCTCCAACGATTTAACTTTAACAACGATCTTTTTTTGTCCTTCTCGAAGCCATCTCTCCCTAATGTCCTCTCTAGCCTTCAAAAATCCTAAAACTGCTGCGTGTGCAACTTGAACTGCCAATTTGCCCTTAGACAAATTCAAATCTTCTCTTACCACAATTACCTGCTTCAATTCAATATTCTTCTCCAAAACCATAACTTTTCAGCTCTTGAATGCTAACTGGCTTTGATTTTTCCTCAATCCACTTTTTACCTACCTCTAAAGCTACATTTTCGTCGAAATCTGAAACTACGATCTTATCGAGTTCAACTTTCTGGATGCAATCTTTTGGAATTCCTATGAAATCTGCCCCAACTTTTACAATCAAGTAGTTTTTGTAGATGTCTATACTCTCTCCAAAGCTTTTTCCGTTTTTAAAGACGAATTTACATATCAAATCCATGATGAAAGTTTTCTTCAGCTTAAAAAGATTTGCCAAGATGCATGCGGTAGAGTTATATACTCAGCCTTATTGCTCAAAAACATGGCGAGGTTCCCAGAAGCTGAGGCTAGATTGTTCAACGTTAAAATATGCATGAGATGCAACGCTCGAAACCCAATGAAAGCGGAAGTTTGCAGGAAATGTGGATATAGAGGACTCAGACCTAAATCTAAGGAACGAAAGGGCAAGGGTAAGTAAACTCAGAATTTTTAAGCTTCGACCTTTTTTCAAAAAAGTTGCAGCAGGAAAATAAAAACTTTTAAATCTAAATTTTAAATTAGTTCCAATACTATCTCGGATCACTTGGGGCTTTCTTTGTACGCATTCAAAACAGCATTCACTATTTTCTCTCTTGCTTCTTTACTTGTCGGGTGGAAAACATCCTGGAAATTGCCATCCTTTCCCTTCTTTCCAGGCATACTTACCCAAAGGCCCTTCTCTCCTTCCATAACTTTTATTCCCTTAACAACAAACTCGTTGTCCAAACTCACAGATGCATATGCCTTCACAGCCCCTTTCCCACTCACCTTATATATTCTCACTTCCGTAATTTCCGCCAAATCTAATCCTCCTCCTTTTTAGATTTTTCAGCCTTTGGTCTAGCGAATATTTAAGCCTTTCTAAACACCGAAAATTGAAAATATTGAATTGAAAAATAAAATTTAGCCCCGCGGGGATTCGAACCCCGGTCGCGGGCTCCAAAGGCCCGCATGATTGACCGCTACACCACGGGGCTGACAATTAATTTTGCAACCATCTGTTAAAAAACTTAGCGCAAAATTTTTTCTTATGCACGAACACAAATTTTATGCTCTATCTTGGCCTCATAGGTTATCCGGTAAAACACTCTGTATCTCCGGAGATGCATAATGCTGCATTAAAAAAAGCTGGAGTCGATGCTATCTATCTAGCGTTTGAAGTCAGGCCAGATCAGTTGGAGGATGCGATAAAAGGCGCAAAAGCCCTCGGTTTTCTTGGACTTAACGTAACCTTACCTTACAAAGAAGAGATACTAAATTTTGTTAAAGCTGTCGGAGATGCTTCAAAGATAAACGCAGCCAACACGTTAGACTTGAGAAATATGCTCGGATACAATACCGACGTTTTTGGAGTGGAAGAGGCTTTCAAGAACGCTGGTGTTATTATAGAGGGAAAGAAAGCTCTTGTAGTTGGAAGTGGCGGAGCTGGTAAAGCTTGTGCTTATGCTCTACTAAAGAACGGTGCAGAGGTAATTTTAACGAACAGGACTGTGCAGAGGGGGATAGAAACAGCAGAAATTCTAAGAAGATACGGTTTTTGTATATTTCATCACTACGAAAAGCTCGAAGAGCTTGAGGGAAAGCTAGACATAATTGTAAATGCTACAACACTCGGCATGGTGGGATTTGAAAACAAAATTCCCGTACCTGAGAGTATTCTAAATGATGTCGTTGTCTTTGATACAGTCTACAACCCAATTGAAACTCCTCTTATCTCTTTAGCAAAAAAGATGGGATGTAAAGTGATCAACGGAGTTGAAATGCTTGTATACCAAGGCGCGAAGGCTTTCGAAATTTGGACTGGCTTAAAGCCGGATGTGGATTTAATGCGGGAGGTAGCCATTAAATCCATTACAAAAAGTTATAAAACTTTCCAAAATTCTTAAACTCATGTACGATGTAATAATTATCGGCGCCGGTCCTGCTGGCTGTAGTGCTGCCCTGTACTCAGCAAGATATGGACTCAAAACAGCATTTTTTGAAGCTTTAGAACCGGTATCTCAATTATCTCTAGCTGCAAAAATAGAGAACTACCCAGGCTTTGAAGGGAGAGGAATGGAGCTACTGGATAAAATGAAAGAACAGGCAATTAGAGCTGGAGCAGAGTGGAAATTTGAAAAAGTTGAAAAAATAAGAAAGGAAGGAGAGATTTTTGTAGTTGTATCTGAGAACGGAGAATATAGGTCAAAGACGATAATAATCGCAACGGGTGGAAAACACAGAGAGGCGGGAATAGATGGAGAAAAAACTTTTTTAGGTAGAGGGGTAAGCTACTGCGCTACATGTGATGGTAGGTTTTTTGTTGGTAAGAACGTGGTAGTTTTTGGAAGTGGAAAGGAGGCTGTGGAGGATGCGATATATCTACACGATATAGGCTGCAAAGTGGTATTAATAGCTAGAACAAACGATTTGAGAGCTGAAAAAGCTTTGATAGATGAGATAAAAAAAAGAGATATCAAAGTTCTCACAGCGACGAATGTTAAGAGGATCGTTGGAACTGAAAAAGTAGAGAAATTGATTTTGTATGATAGAAAAGCTAAAACGGAATTTGAAATCTCTGCAGATGGTATATTCATTTTGCTAGGAATTAGACCTGCAACAGACATCGTATCTGAGATCGGAGTTGAAAGAGATAGTTTTGGATACATAAAAGTTGACAAAGAACAGAAAACCAATATTCCAGGTGTTTTTGCTGCCGGTGATTGCTGCGATAATCCACTAAAACAGGTCATTACCGCATGCGGAGATGGAGCTCTAGCAGCTTATTCGGCATACAGATACCTTAATAAAGCTTGATTATTTTTTCGTAGAGCTTGTAAAGTTCTTCCGCAACATCGAGAAGTCTATCAACGTCCTTTAGTCCTTCTAGCCACCTACTAGGAACTTCAAAACCGGCAGAACCTTTTAAAGATCCGCTAATAGCTGCTATCGAGTCTGTATCTCCTCCACAGTTTGCTGCAAGCTTTACAGATTCTTCAAAGTTTTTTCCGGCAAAAAAACAATAAAAAGCCATAGGAACTGAATCGAAAGAAGAAATGGAATTACCGATCTTTCCAACTGCAAAATCTACGTCTTTATCTGAGATCTCATAAGCATATTCAATTTTTTCTGCTACAAGCGGATCATACCCGACGACCCTTTTACTTACTTCTTCAACCAATTCATCCAAGCTGAATCCACGAATATTGCAAGCTACTGCAACAGCTACTGCAACAGCAGCTCCAATGGCGGAATAATTTCTATGTGTTACTATCGCAGAAAGCTCGGCATATTTTTCTACTAGATCTAAACTAAAACTGTAGACTAAACCTACAGGAGTTACCCTCATCGCAGCTCCGCAACTATCACTGTCAATCCCAGATTTACTCCAAGGAATTCCGTTGATCAGATTGTAAATGGCTCTTCTTGTTGTAGGGCCAACCCTCTTACTTGTCGTCTCAAAGTACCATCTTTTCAGCCTATCGGCAAAATCTTCAGGATCGAAATAAATCGTGTTCAATATAGATTCTGCAAGTATAAGCATCTGTTCTGTATCGTCGGTCCATTCTCCAGCCTTGAGATCTCCGTATGGAGAGGGAATATAATCTTCTATGCATCCATATATGTTTTTTATCTGTTCTCTTGTCATACCCTCAGCCGGCATTCCAAGAGCATCGCCTACAGCCAAGCCAACGATCGAGTTCCTGAAATTTTTAAGCATCGTCGACACTGCATGAATAGATCGATTAGTTTTTAAAAATTTACACCGTTGGTGATCTATGAAGGTAGTTTTGCTTGCAGGTGGATATGCAACAAGACTTTGGCCGATAACAAAAAACAGAGCAAAACCACTGTTACCTTTAGGCAGGCAAAAGATAATAGACTTCGTTTATGAAAAAGCCAAAGGATTTGGAGAAATTTTAATTTCCACAAACAAAAGGTTTGAAGATGATTTTAGAAACTGGGCAAAGGAGAAAGATGTCAAGATTGTAGCAGAGAATACAAGAAGCGAAGAGGAGAAGCTCGGAGCAGTGAGAGCACTTGCTTACGTTACAGAAGATATCGAAGATGATGTATTTGTAATCGCTGCTGATAACGTATTCGATTTCGATTTAGAAAAGATGGTAGATCTCTTCAAAAAAAGTCGTGAAGTTGTAGTTGCACTCTACGATGTTGGTGATCTGGAAATGGCTAAAAGATATGGTGTAGCAGAGGTTAGCGGAGAAAAAATTGTAAATTTTGAAGAAAAACCTCCGCATCCGAAATCTTCACTTATAGGAGTTGCGATATATTTACTACCTCAGGATACTTTAAGCGATCTTCAAGAGTATGTTGAAAGTAACAGGAAAAAAGACAATCTGGGAGATTTTATTGCCTACCTCTGCAAGAAAAGAGAAGTACTTGCCTGCACTTTTAATGGAAACTGGTATGATATTGGTACTCCAGACTCATATCTCGAAGCTCTGAAAACCTACATGAGCAACTACATAGCAAAAGATGTCGAAATCAGCAGGGCTTCGAAGATAATTGAGCCAGTTGTGATAGAAAGTGGTGTAAAGATAAGTGGAAGATCAATAATTGGGCCATACACGTACATAGCATCCAATTGTGTTATAGAATCGTGCGATATAAGCGAGAGCGTTATTTTTGAGAGAAATGTAATGAGCAGAACCAAACTCCTAAGATGTTTGGTTGATGATGCATGCGAGATAAGAAATATTGAACTTAGCAGTTCAATAATAGGTGGACACGCTAAGATTCAGAGAGGATGAGGGCGGCAATACTTGACGGTTACGTTGATGAACCCTCCTGTTTGGGAGTTCCACCTTACTTGGCTCCATATCCGAGATACGTATATGGAATGTTAAAATCCCTTAAAGTCCAGCCGGAATATTTAACAATAGATCAACTGAGAGAAGATCCAAGAATTAGAAGCAAGCTGAAAGGTTATGACATATTAATAATCATCGGCGGAATTGCTGTTCCTGGAAAATATATTGGAGGTAATCCACTAGAAAAGAACGAAATTTTTTCACTAAACTTGGCGAAGAAAAACATCCTAGCTGGCCCACTTGTTGTTGAGCTTACGAAAAAAGAGCTTGAACTTCTTAAAGATGTAAACATCCAACCTCTAAACTTTCCATTCGAAAAGGAACTTTTTGATCTTCTTTGCAGAATTTTAAATTGTAAAGCTAATTTCGATGTAGACAAGTTCTCCTACTTGGGGGCTGAGGTTGTAAAGCAACATCCAGATTTTCCAAATGTAATATGCGAGATCGAAACATACAGGGGATGCTACTGGGGAAGATGTTCGTTTTGCATCGAAAGATTTCAAGGTTTTTGGATGAGGGATGCTGAGAACGTTGTAAAAGAGATTAGCCTTCTTTACGAAAACGGAGTAAGGTATTTCCGTCTAGGTAGACAAACAGACTTCTACACATATTTAGCAGATTTTAGCAAAGAGGTACCAAAACCTAATCCTGAATCGATCAAAAACTTCCATAGAGCTATATGGGAAAAATGTCCTAAAATAAAAACGCTCCATCTTGACAACGTGAACCCCAAAACAATTGCAGAGTATCCTGAAGAGGCGCAGGAGATCACAAAAACGATCGTTTTGTATCAAACTCCAGGAAACGTGGCTGCTATGGGTTTAGAAAGTGCAGATGAAAAGGTGATTGAGAAGAACTCGCTATGTGCAGATGTTGAAGATGTGCTGAAGGCTATCGAACTTATAAACCGATACGGTGCAGGTACAGGCTATAACGGCCTGCCCTACTTTTTGCCTGGGATAAATTTTGTTATAGGGCTAAGGGGAGAATCGAAAGAGACCTTTGAAAAAAATATAGAATTTTTAAGATATTTGATGGAAAAAAATCTACTCGTAAGAAGGATCAACTTAAGGCAAGTAAAGATATTCCCAAACACTCCGATGGAAAAAGTCGGCTATTCAATTCTGAAAAAACATAAAAACTACTTTAAATACTTCAAAAAAGTTGTTAGAGAAGAGATCGACCATGAAATGCTAAAAAAGGTTGTTCCGAAAAATAGAAAACTTACAGATTTGAGAGTTGAAATCAGTGGGGAGATCAGCTACGCAAGGCAGCTCGCCACTTATCCTCTACTCGTCGGTATTATAGGCAAATATGAAAAAAATTCCTTCATCGATGCTAGAGTTGTGGATTATGGTTACAGAAGTCTTACAGCTGTGAAAATACCGTTAGATCCAAATAAAGCAACTTTTGAGGAACTTAGAGCTATATTCGGAGAAAAAGCAAAAGAAATCCTGCTAAATCGTCCATATAGAGATTTAGGGAGTATAAAAGAAATTGTTGGAAATGAAGCTGAGCAATTTTTTGAGCACTCAAGCGAATATGATTCAAATGTAAATAAAAAAAATTAGAAATGGAAAAGGATTTAAGGAGAAAGTCCGTGCAGATAATATGAACGTATTTGAGAAGTTTCTCGCCTCCTCTCCCATATTTAAAAATCGGGATGTACTGAGGCATAGTTATACTCCGGAGAACTTACCTCACAGAGGGGAACAAATTGAGCAGTTAGCAATCCTTCTCTCTCCAGCTTTAAAGGGTGGATTACCGTCAAATATCTTTATCTATGGCAAAACTGGAACCGGAAAGACGGCTACTGTAAAATTTGTAACAAACCAGTTGATCGAATTTAGTAAAAAATTAAGTTCAAATGTTTCTGTGCACTACATAAACTGCGAAATTATAGATACTGCTTATAGGGTTCTTGCAAGCATAGCCAAGGGCTTGGGTAAGAACATCCCAATGACCGGCTGGCCTACAGATCAAGTTTATGAAGAAGTCTGCAAGACAATAGATGAATCTAACACAAAACTTATAATAGTGCTTGATGAAATCGACAAACTGGCCAAAAAAGCTGAAGAAGCTTTATATAGCCTGACTAGAATCAATTCAGATTTAAAGAAGGCGAAGGTTAGCCTGATAGGTATTACAAATAACTTGAAGTTCAAAAGTTTTTTGGATGCTAGAGTTATAAGTGCTCTAAGTGAAGAAGAACTAGTTTTTCCTCCATACAACGCTGAACAACTTGAAGATATCTTAAGACAAAGAGCTGAACTCGCATTCAACAAAGATGTTATTGAAGATGGAGTGATTGAGCTCTGTGCAGCTATAGCTGCACAAGAACATGGGGATGCAAGAAAAGCACTGGATCTTCTAAGAGTGAGTGCAGAGATCGCAGAAAGGGAAGGAGCGAATAAGGTTAAAGTAGAACACGTTAAGATGGCAATTAAAAAAATTGAAGCTGATTACGTGGCAGAAACAGTTAAAACTCTTCCAATTCACACAAAAATCTTGCTTTACGGAATGATACTGTTATCAGAAAACCAGGATAAATTTACTACCGGGGAGATATACTTGATCTACAGAAAACTCTGCAGCAAAATAAGCATAACCCCGTTAACGCAAAGAAGGATAAGCGACCTTATCTCTGAACTCGACATGCTAGGTATCGTGAACTCCGTAGTAATCTCCAAAGGTAGATATGGAAGAACGAGGGAGGTAAATATTGAGGCTGATCTAAGCTCAATAAAAACGGTTTTAGATGAGGATTACCGACTTAAGGAACTTAAGAACTACGAAAACGAACTTAAAAGACTAGTTAAACTTTTGGTTTAGGAAAGTATATCAAAAAATCCGAAATTTTCAACAGCTATACCTTCTATAACTTTCCGCAAGCTTTTTTACAATTTAAAGTCCCAATCCTCTCCGCCACTTGTTGTACCTTTCTCAAACAACCCTCCCTATGACTTCCTTCAATCTGTATAGTCTCCAGTTCTTTTCTATAACAGATTCTAACCCTTTTATTCGCGGTATAAGCTTGTTTCTTTAATTTTTCCAATGCTCTCTCTGCCTTCATCAGCTATTTCAAGGTAAGAAATGGATTCAAGTGAAAATATTCAAGACATCGTACCTTAAAAAGCTGCTCAATAAAGCTAAATACTCGTTCGGCAATTCTATTCTGCAATTCTGCTCTGTACGAAACATCTTTGTAGGTTACTAACTACTGTTTGCCATCTTATAATACCTCATTTCGAACATCAACTCAAAAGTAACACTTTACTAGACCTAACCTTACAAGCAAAGGTGATCGGGATTTTTAGTTTTATGAAAAAGTCTTTACGACTCAATCGACGATTTTGTTAACGTCTTCGAGGTAATAATAGTTCAGAGGATCGAAAAGATCTCTCATGAGTTCCTTAACAAAAGATGAATCAAAACCTGGTCTCTGGCTGTATATACGATCCTACTTTGCTGAATTTACTATCACAACCGCAACCAGAAGTTCGTCCACAACCTTTTTCCAGCCTATCGTCGTTAGCATAGAAATGGTCAGACAAGCATTTCTAAATTTAAACTGAAGGTCATTGTATCTTGAACTCTTTATCATGAACCCACACTTCAAATTCGTCGAAAACTTCCTTTTTCCAGATCGGAAGTTCCGATTTCATGTTCTCAACAGCCTCCATTAGTGCGTTCCAGATATCTTTTCGATGTCTACCCATCACAACTATGTAAACTATGTCCTCCTTAGCTTCAAGCGCGCCAGTTTTGTGATAAATTTTTACTTTCACATCAAACTTCTGCCAAATTTTATCTTCGATGTCTCTAATCGCCCTTTCAAGCGCCTCCTCATAAGCCTCGTACTCCATCCTTTTTACAACCTTGCCTTCAGAAATCTTTCTAACGAATCCTACGAAAATTCCGATAGCTCCGCAATAATCAGAGAACTCATCATTTTTTAGCTTTTTGATTATCGATTTCAAACTCTCTAAGTTCTTTGCTTTTTCTAGATCTTCTATTTTTTTAACCTTTTTGACCTCTATTCCAACCTCAGCTCCATCGAAGCCTATCAAAGCAGCATATTCAAATCCGAGATCGCATAGAAATTCAAGAAAGTTTTTGAGTTCAAAAAGAGGAGTTCGAATTCTCAAATTATCTGAAATTATCTCACATTCTTCGTCATCCTTCCAGATTTCGACGAATTTTCCATCGAGCTTAGATTTTAGTTCCTTCCAGTTCTCCGGTATAAATATCTTCATTCAATGCACCCCCTTCTCCTTTATAAAATCTATACCGCATACTCTGTTTGTAGTATAGAGACGTATATCAACTCTTTTTCCGTCAACGATCAACTCAACAAAACTGCCTATAGATAAACGTGGAAAAGTCGGGCTTCCAGGAGATAACAATTTTATTCCCCTCGCATCGTCCAGCACAAATCTATGAACATGGCCAAATATCATAAAATCCACTCCAAGCTCCATGGCTTTGTATCCAACATCATGGAACTCATTCGTAAAATTTCCTTTATGTATAAGACCAAATTTTAAATTCTCCAAACTGAAGATCCTCTCCTCAGGCAATTCTTCCTTGATCTTAACTTCATCAGAATCTCCTGCAACTGCTATCAGCTCATATTCAGCGAACTTTTTATAAACTTCGTAACTTTCGAAATCTCCAGTATGTATCACTAAATCTGCGTTCTCTAGCATTTGAACTAATCTTTCCGGAATTAAAAACTTCTCAAGATGGGTGTCTCCCAGCACTAAAGCTCTTATCATCGAAAAATTTTTTCAGAAAGACTTAAAAAATTATTCTCTCAATTAGCCTGATGCTAAATCTAAGCCACCTAACCAGCTATCTTACATGCCCAAGACTCAGCTACTACAGAATAAGAAACAAAGAAGAATCTTTCACAGAGTTGCAGGCTGTAAGAGAGGTTTACATAAGTTTTAGAAGAGGTTTCGACCTTAACTGGGCTGAAAAGAGAATTGAAATTTTACACAACTTCGATGCAGAAGTATTCAAGAAGGCCGTCGATAAGATGATATTCAACAGGAAAGCTCTCGATGATTTAAGATCAATAGACTGGGATGTCCCGGTTAGGTCGGAAAAGTTTGGAATTTCGTTCACTATCGATGAACTAGTAGAGAAGGATGGTGTTGCTCCACTTTACGTAGCTTTAAAAGCTCCAGAGAAGGATGTGTGGTTTAAGGATGCTATTAAAATTGCCGCTGCATGTATCTGCTGCAACTACAGTTTCGGATTTGTTTATTACGCATACTCTGGAGAATTGAGAATCTGCAAGCTTAACTTCGGTTTGAAAAGATCCTTTTTAAAGCTACTTGAGCGGGTTAAAATGTTAGAAAACGGATTTCTTCCGGAAAAGAAAGAAGGAGAATACTGCAAAATTTGCAAATACAAAGAGATCTGCAGTTCTCAGCCTGAAACTTTTGCATCGAAATTTTTATAATTATTTTATAAAAAATCTTGCGGGTTCAATCCATTCACTTCTGCACTCAGGACATTTGCTTGCTTTCATATTCTCAAATTCAAAACCACATTTTTTACATCTTGGAGGTTGCATCATCAGGGTTTTTCCTTTATGTTTCAGAACCTTAGCAGCTTTTTTGAGCATCTCATATATCTCCCTTTCCTTATCGCCCTCAATTCCGAGGGCATCACATATCTCTCTTGCGTTCATTGGTCTCTTCTCAAGTAGAGATATTATCTGCGAAAGCATTGAAGTAGTTAGGATCAAAGTTTAAAAGCCTTTAATTCAGAATTATAATTAGAAATTATATAATAAACACTCCAAAATTGCTGAGTTAGGACCTCAAATGTATGCAATCGCCAACAAGAACGGTTTTTCCAGAAACTAAGAGTGCTCCATTTTCGTCCACATCTTCAGCTATTCCTTCTAAGATCCCCGAAGGTGTATAAATCCTCACTTTCCTACCTAAAGTTGTGCACAGTTTTCTGTATTCTTCTAAGATCTCTCCCCAACTTTTTAACTTTAAATTTTTGAATTCTCTAGCTATCCTTGCAAAAACCTCGTTTATACTGCAAATTCCGTAATCACAAAGGCTTGCTGCATTTTCGTATTTGTTCCTAACGTTTACACCTATTCCAACTATGACTACGGGTTCTTCAAAACTACCGGAAAGTTCACAAAGTATTCCACAGACCTTTTTATCTTCTAAAAGAACATCGTTTGGCCACTTTAATTTTCCATCGACCGCTCTAGCTACAGCGACTCCAGAGATTATCGTAAATCTCTGGACTTCCTTTAAAGCTGAAGACGGGAAGGTTATACTGAAATAAAGTCCTCCGGTTTCACTCTTCCACTCTCTGCCCATTCTACCTCTCCCAGCCGTTTGCTGCTCGGCAAAAAACAGAGCAGAACTTTTGCCATGTATCCTCGCTCTCTCATTTGTAGAGTCGACGCTCTTGTAGTAGAAAACTTCGGAAACTTCCAAATTTTCAAAACTTGCTTTAGCTATTGCATATGGATTTGGATCCTTCTCAGAAATAATACAGTATCCAACTCCGGGCTTTGATGATATGCTTAAATATCTCCTCATTTTATCTATCTGTTTCCATACAGCGGTTCTACTGATACCCAATCTCCTTGCAATCTCTTCTCCGCTAGCGTATCCTTTAAGTAGTTCCAGATAAATTAAATAATCTACCGATCTTTCAGTCAACCTCATCGAAATGGCTCAGGTCTATTTTTATCTCGTCTTCAACAGCTGAGTATCCAAGCCTCTCCTTGATCACTATATACGCCATCTCTGGAGTTATTACACCAATCTCAGTAATTATAACATCGATGTAACTTCTTGGTGTAACATCAAATGCTGGATTCCTAACCTTAACCCCTAAATCCAGTAGATCTTTTGGAGCTACTTCTTCTGCGTCTCTTTCTTCGATGTCTACCAGTTCACCGTACAAGGTCTTAGGGCTGAATTTGTAAGTTTCCGCTGCAACCATAAAGGGTTTTCTGGACTCCTTAGCAATCAAAGCAATCTGTGATGTTCCAATTTTGTTTATAAGTGCCCCATTCGCCGTTATCGCGTCAGCTCCAACCAATACACAATCAACGTCGTTCATAAAATACCTAACGGCAGAGTCCACTATTAAAGTAACTTCAATTCCGAGCTCTCTTAACTGTCTTGCGGTCAATCTACCCTGCCATCTTGGACGGGATTCAGTAGCTATTACTTCGATCTTTTTTCCTTTCTCATGCGCTCTCTTCAATATCGATAAAACTGACGAGGAGTTACAATGGGTCATTACAACAGACCCGTCTCTTATTCTTCTTTCTCCTATTTCACCTATTATTCTCTGAGCATTCTCAACCCAAGATATAAATTCTTCAGCCTTTCTTATTGCATCTTGTCTCTTCTCCTCAACAATTTTCCCGGTGTATCGCATTATGTAGCTTATTGCGTTGTAAAGACTGACTGCAGTTGGACGAGTGTTTAACAAAATTTTTGCTGCCTCCCTCATTTCATGATCGAAATTTTCGTCACTTGCTGTTTTAGCAAAATTCTTCAAAGTTAAGGCTGCAAACTTCGCAATCCTTGCAGCTCCCCTTACTTCCATATTCTTTATCTTTTCGGCAGCCTCTAAAACGTCTTTCATCACTCTACTCCCTCTATCTGTTTTATCTCCTCGTAAAGTTCTCTCAACGAACTATAATAGTCAAGCTCACCTCTCTCAACTAAGTCCATCTTTTCTTCGAGTAAGGCCGTCCTTTGCTCAGAAACAAAGTTAGCGAATTTTTTGGATAAATAGTTGTAAACCTCTATTCCAAGATTTGTAGGAATCAAACGACCGTTCTTCTCCAATATGTATCCTCTCTGGAAAAGTCTATCCAAGATCGTTGCATAAGTTGAGGGTCTTCCTATACCTCTTTCTCTCATAAGCTGCACAACCTCTGCTTGAGTAAGTAAAGGAGATTTTGAAACTTTTTTAATCTTTGCATGAACTTTAAATACACCAATAGGAAGCTCCTTTCTTACCCATACAGATTTGTACAAATCATAGGCTCTACCACTTGCAGCCACAACTCTCTCTTCAATGATCGATTTTCCATCGTATACTATTTCATAAACTTTCTTTCTAACTATGAAAGGCTTACATTGCGATGCCATGAATCTCCGAAATATGATATCGTAGAGAGCCAGATGTCTCCATGTCAAATTTTCGATCGCTATCACTCCTTCCTGAACCAGCCTTTGTAGGGTGTCTCTATCTATGGCTCTCGTTGGGCGTATGCATTCATGTGCACCTTCTTTCTTCCACTCCCTTGCATGAAAATCACCGCCCAAGTACTCTTTTGCTATTCTAAATCCTACACTGCTTACAGTTGTCGAATCTGTTCTATGGTATGTACAAAGTCCGAATTCAAAGAGTTCTTGTGCTATCTCCATAGTCTCCTTCGCTGACATCTTTAAAATTGCGTTGGCATCTTTAAGCAAAGAATCTGTCGTATATGGCGGCAATGGCTCCTTTTCCTCCTCTTTTTCCTTAAAAAGCTTAATTTCAATTTCAAACTCTCTCTTATCGTGTTCCAAAGCTAAATCGAGCTCTTCTACAAAAGCTACTGTTTTTTTATTCTTCGAATCATTGTATCTCTGGATTATCCATCCGAGAACTGGAGTTTGTGCTCTTCCTGCTGATAGGTAGGTTTTTCCAAAAACTTTCCACAGTTTTTGACTTAGTAAAAAACCTATCCAGCGATCTTCAATTCTTCTTACAAGTTGCGCTTTTACCAAGTTCTCATCGATTTCTCTCAGGTTATTTATAGCCTCTAGGATCGCTGTTCTTGTAACTTCATGAAATTCAGCCCTTTTTATTTCGGCAAATCCGGAGAGAAGATTTTTTAGATCCCAAGAGATTTTCTCTCCTTCAGTGTCAGGATCTGTTCCGATTATGACCAAGCCTACATCGCTTGCAAATTTTCTTAAAGCCTGAATTCTGATCTTTGAATCATCTATGTCCTCGCTTCCACACTTGGGACATCTCTTGCTCTCTTCACTAAACTGGTTTGCACAGTTTCTGCACCGCTTTATTGAAGCATACACTGGTACAAACTTTCCGTTCACTTCCACTCCATGGAAGCCCCGATCTGTGACCAGATCAGTTATATGACCCAAGCAGGCAGTGATAATCAAAAGATATTTTTCCATTGGTATCTCGTAGAATACTATCCCATCTACAACTTTGACGCTCGGTTTTCCGAAAAATTTTGAAATCTGTTTTGCCTTGGTCGGACTTTCAACTATGAAAAGTGCCGGCTTTATTAAGTCCTTTTCTCTTATACTACTCTTCCTACTCTCCTCCAACTCTTGCTTGAGTTTGGCAAAATCCAGCTGATCTAAGGTTTTAAAATTTATTTCATAATATTTTGCCCTCTCAACAAATGCTTTAAGGATTTCGGAATCGCTTTCAAGTAAAAAACTCGCACCCTTAGTAACCCCCCCAGAAAACAGCCTCGAAGTTCTTCCAGAACCTTGGATGTATGTTCTGATATCCGGAAATATTATTTCTCCTCTTCTTACAATAACATCTCTGAAGCTGCCTTCTGGAGTCTCAATCAACTTCTTCAAAACTTCTCTAAGACTTCTCTGAAGTTCCTCATCTCTGTCTATTTTTTCCAAATTCCTGACAAACGTTTCCATTTCAGGCTTTTCTTTATAAAGAAGTGCAAGTGTCTTTAAGATGCGAGAGTTCGCTGAATCTATATCTTCTACTCTTAATTTAAAAACAGGACAGCCAACGAAGATAGAATATTTTATCCTTTCAGGTAGATCGATTCCCCTGACAAGAATGCCATAGTAGTACGAAGTACCTACTAAAACATCCAAATAACCTTCAGCGAATCTTTTAACATCTTTACTGTTTCCAGCAACTGCAATTCCAACTTTAAACTTCTTTGAAAGTATTTCGTAAAGTTTCCGAGCTTCTTCATTTGACTTTGCGTAAACCACTCCTCCACTTCCGAGGTTGTAGATGATTTTCTCCAACATCCCAAAATCGTTTTCTACAACGAAATCTTCTATGTTTCTAACATTGAAATTTGAAGAACCTATGTCGAAGTTTAGAAGTCTTCTAAAAAGTTCTGTAGCTTTTCCTTTCTTTGCTGTTGCAGTGGATACCACTAGAACCCCTCTAGGTTTTCCTTTCCAACCGTTCTCGTATCTAAGACCCAGAAGTTGAAGGATTTTATAAACGTTCCTCGATGATTTGAGCACAGCATCAACATCGTCAACGAAGATGAAATCAAAAACTATTGACTTTATGTTCTCAAAGTACCTCGAAAGGAACTGAGTTGTCGTAGCAATAATACTAAAATCTCTACAGTTCGAGAAAAATTCCTCCTTCTCTTCCTGCTTTAGATCTCCATGGTAATATCCTATTGAAATCTTTCCGGTTTTATTAAAACTCAACTCCAATCCCACTCTGTCAGCATATCTTTTAAGATTTTCGATACATTGAAGTACAAGAAGTGACGTCGGAAAGATCAGATAGCTTTTTTTACCTTTCGTAGCTAGAAAAAGCGCTACAGCTATACCAAAGGAGGTTTTTCCAACACCCGTAGGAGATGTCGTTGCAAAACTTTCGCCTCTCAAGATCCTCCTAGCCCACATTTTTTGGATATCTCTAGGCTTTCCAATACATTTTTCAAAGAACAAAAGAAATTCTTTTAGTGTATCATCTGAGTATGCTTCAGAAATTCTTCTACTGGTATTATCACACAAGTTCTCCTGAATCTCTTTACTTGAAAGGTCTTTTCCGCAAAGGGGACAAAGATCGGTATATATTACATCCATAATCGACCTTGCACTTGCAAATAATAAACTTACTTTCAAATACCCACAGAGAGGCAGTGGCGATTTTATTTAGTAAGTTTAGCTTTAAAAATATCTCTTATAATATTATAAATATCATCAGCTATCTTCTCAATTTTCATCTCCAACTCTTGCGAAATTGACTCCGAAACCGTATAGGGGTTTTTTACTCCTATTCCTACTATAAAAATTTTTGGTTGGAAGGGATTCAGAGCTCTTATAAACTGAACTGCTCCTGAAATTCCTGCGTAATGTGAAAAATTCTGAAGTTTTGTTATCTCTTCTACTTTTTCTATCAAAAAGACTTTTCCAACTTCTCCAAGGACACTATCTACGATTAAAACGATCTCTTTATCTAAGAATTGATCTATCAGTGCATAACCACTCCTTTCGAAAAATTTAACTTCAAATCCATCGGCTTCGAGTCTATCTTTAAGCTTTTCACCGACGATTAGGGCTATTTTATCGTCAGAATAGATCGAGTTCCCTAAAAATAAAATTGATATCATAAAATTAGTTTATAATATTTAGCAACTCGCCTTGTGTGTTGTATATGTAGATAGGCAACGCTGGTGCTGAAAAGTTGTGCGTCCCGCATGCGTTGCATGGATCGTAAGCTCTGAAAGCCATCTCGATCATGTTTAGCAGTGCATCGTTTACGATTCCACCTTTTATCAGACTTTTTGCAGCTTTTTCTATAGATAGGGAGATCCTTCCAATGTTGTGCTGTGTAGCCACCAAAAGGTTCGCCTTTCTAATCACACCCCTTTCATCCGTTTCGTAGTGATGGATAAGTGTGCCTCTTGGAGCCTCAACAACCCCTATACCAACGTCCGGCGTTGAGAATGGCAAATTTCTTACGTTTTGTTCAAGTATATCTGGGTCTTTCGAAATCTCATTTATTCTTTCAGCAGCGTATATCATCTCTATAATTCTAGCCCAATGCATTGCCAAGGTTTGATGTGCTGGTTTACCTAACAAACCAAACATCTCCTCAAAAGCCTCCTGTGCAATCGGTGTTGCTAAGCTATCTGCAACGTTTAGCCTTGCAAGTGGAGCTACAGCATAGATACCACTCTCTAAACCATCAGAAAATCCTCTCCAGCCAACTTTTTTCAGGTATGGAAAAGTCATGTAACTCCAAGGCTCCACGTGTTCGGCAATGTGATCTAAATACTCTTTAGCTCCAAATTTTACAAATTCCTTGCCTTCAGGATCCACCACTCGAATTTTTCCATCGTAGAAGTTCAGTCGATTTTTTTCATCGACTAAACCCATGTAGTAGGTTCTGTGAGTGTACGATTCACTCCTTATCAGACCTAGATACCTCTCATTTTTCAAAACAATTTCCTTGAAAATTTTAAGAGTAAACTGTGTAAATTCCAAGGCCTGCTCGCTTAAAACTTTCAGTTCTTTTACAATTTCTTCGTTTAAGGGCTTGGATATGCCTCCTGGCAATCCAAAAACCGGATGAATGGTCTTACCACCTATTTTCTCCATCATCTGTCTTATACTCTTCCTCATCCCGATTATCTTTAGCCCTACATCCTTTCCAACCCTCTTTATAACGCCTGCTATGTTCCTCTCCTCCTTTGGAGCGTCCGGGCCGACGATAAAGTCTGGACCTGCAAGTACGTAGAAATGCAAGGCATGGTCTTCAAGAATAAACAGGTTGTAGAAAAGTTCACGAATCTTTTTTGCTGCAATTGGTGGATCGACGTTGTAAAGATCATCCAAAGCCTTTACTGAAGCCATATGATGCGCTGTCGGACATACTCCACATATTCTGGACGTTATTTGTGGCATATCTTCAGCATGTCTGCCTTCAGCAAACTTCTCAAAACCTCTAAGCTCAGGTATCTGGAGGAAGGCTTTTACACAATTTCCAGCGTCATCGAGAACTATAACGATCTTTCCGTGACCTTCTAAACGAGTTATAGGATCTATAACCACTTTTTTATCACTCATAACTCTACCATCTCCTTAATTAGTTTCGGAAACTCCAATCCTACTTTATGACGAAGTTTTGAGGCTGGCAAGGTATACCTGTATATCACTCCAACCCAGTCAGGAATTTTATCGTAAGCCTTTCTGATTTCTTCCTCTTGCATTGGAGAGTAATCAAGGATACTCCCTATGTAAGAGATAGCCTTGCCTCCATAATCTACTACTCCTTCAAGAATGCCAAAACAACCCGTACAAGGCATGTTCGATTTTATACATAAGGCCTTACAACCCCCTCGAGTAACAGGACCCATACAAATGAACCCCTGTGCAAGAAGACATTTATTTGGTTCTGGTGTTGTTCTGTCAACCCTCCTAAATTCCTTAACAAGCAATTTCTCTGGTTTCGTCTCATTTAGTGGACATTCATCACACAAAGATTTCCACAAAGCTCCCAAAACTGCGCCCCTTGGAGGTAGATTGTTACCAAGTAAAGTCTGCAAAGCATTCCAGAAAACATCTGGAGTTGGTGGACAGCCAGGAATGTAGTAATCAACATCTACCACCTTATCAAGTGGTCGCAAAACAGGAAGAGGCTCCGTCAACTCCAACTCAAATTTCATATTTACCTCAGGAATGCTTACAACTGTCTTTTTAGCCGGCAAAAACTCTTTTGGATTATCAATCGTTGGTACCTCTAAATACTTCCTCTCCAAAATCTCATCTAAAGTATACAAATTTGCTAAACCCGGAATTCCTCCCCAAGCAGAACATGCTCCGTAGGCTACAACAATTTTAGATTTTCTTCTGAGCAGCTTTACCATTTCTTCATGCTCTTTCAACCTAATTCCGCCATTTATGAATGTCACAGCGATGGAATTATCCGGAAGTTTTTCAACGTCTTCTTTCTTGAAATCCATCGCTACAGGACAAAAAACTATTTCTACTGTTTCAAATAAAGTTAAAAGCCTTTCTGCTAAATCTACAAGAGACTCTTCACATCCCCCACATGAAGCACACCAATACCAAGCGATTTTCGGTTTTTCTGCCATCAATCCACCTCCAATTTTGGTTTCAAAGCTCCAATTCTTCTTAAATCGCTTACCATCTCGTTAACAACCTGAACCCACTTGCTCGCTTCAGCAGCAGAGATCCACTCAAGTCTAAAACGTTCTTTTTCTATTCCAAAAGATTCCAAAATTCTTTTGAGAAGTTCAAAACGCCTGTAAGCTTTATAATTCCCTTCAATGTAATGACAGTCAGCTGGTGGATGACAACCTGCGACTATCACCCCATCTGCACCATCTGCGAAGGCTTCAAGAACAAACTGTGGATCCACCCTACCAGAACACATAACTCTTATAACTCTTACATTTGGTGGATAAGAAAGCCTACTAGTACCGGCTAAATCAATCGCTGCATAAGTGCACCAGTTACAAGCAAAAACGATTATCTTAGGTTCAAAATCAGCCATAACTCTCACCTCTAAGAGCAGCTACAGTTTGAGCTAAAAGCTGAACATCCTTGAATCCAAGATGTTGCATAGCCCCACTTGGGCAGGAAGCGTTACAGGTTCCGCATCCCATACATAGCGCCTTTTCAACTTTTGCAATTCTATCTCCATTGACGCTTTTTATTGAGATAGCAGAATAAGGACATACAGCTACACAAATCCCACAGCCGCTGCACCTTTCTTCATCAACCTGTGCAATCATGGGCTCTATTGTGATCTTTCCTTTTGAGAGTAAGGACATAGCTTTTGCAGCTGCTGCTGAACCCATCCTTATACTTTCAAGTATATTTTTTGGACCCGTTATACATCCAGCTAAGAATATGCCCTTTGTTGGTGCTTCAACTGGAGCCAGCTTTAAATGTGCTTCTCTAACAAAACCTTCTCCGCCACAGCTTACTCTTGTAACGGCAATAAGCTCTTCTATATCCCGTGGTGGAAGCATACCAATAGAAAGAACAATTGCTTCGACAGGAATTCTGATCTCCTGCTGAATAGTATACTCGAAAACGTCGATGAAAAGTCCTTCAGGAGATATAGTTACTTTAGGTATTTTTTCCTCAAATTTTATAAAATTTATCAATTTTTTACCAGCCTCCTCATAAAGTGATTCGTCGCTGCCGTAGGTCATTATGTCCTTGTAGATTATATAAACGTTCATTTCGGGGTACTTTTCCTTTATCTTTATGGCACTGTTTATCGCTGTCGTACAGCACATTCTAGAGCAGTAACTCTTTGCTCCCAGTGTTGTACCTCTCGAACCGACGCATTGGATAAAAGCTAGACTTTTGGGGACCTTATTACCTACTATCAACTCTCCTTTCGTTGGACTTTCCGGATCAAGAAGCCTCTCAAGCTGGAACAAAGTTATAACATTTGGACTCAATCCATATCCGTATTCCCCCTTGAATGGTCGATACGGATCATAACCCGTTGCAATTATTACGGCTCCAACTCTCAGTTCAACTATTTTTGCCTCCTCTTTCAAGTTTATCGCTTTATATCTACAAACCTTTTCGCATTCTCCGCATTTCACGCAAACCCGGTAATCTATAGCGTAATAGGGTGGATATGCATTCTTGAATGGAATAAATATTGCCTTTCTTTTATCCAGCCCGAAGTTGTATTCATTTGAAACCTCAATCGGACAGACTTCCTCACATTCCCCACATCTCGTACACCTACTGTTTACAAACCTTGGATTCAACCTGAGTTTTGCTACATAATTTCCTGCAGATCCTGTTAGTTGTACAAGTTCAGCACTTGTGAAAACCTGTATCTTTGGGCAATCTCTAATTTTTTCTACCATTTTACTTACAACCTCCGCTCCTTTTGTTTTAGGATCTATATAGCCTATAAGTGCAGCTTTTCCACCTATTGTCGGGCTTTTTTCAACAATGTAAACGTCGAAGCCGTAATTTGCAAGTTCCAGTGCAGCTCTTATCCCAGCAACTCCACCACCTAAAACTAGAACACTCTTCTTTGCTTCAACTTCGAGTTCTTCCAACGGTTCTAAATATCTTGCCTTAGCTACAGCCATTCTAACAATTTCCATTGCTTTTTCTGTCGCTTTTTCTTTTTCATGGTGCACCCAAGAGCAGTGCTCCCTTATGTTCGCCATCTCCAATAGATATTTGTTAAGTCCTGCCTCACTAATTGCTGTTCTAAATGTTATCTCGTGTAGAGCTGGAGAACAGGAAGCAACAACTACTCTGTTAAGGTTTTGATTTTTTATATCCTCTTTTATAAGATCCTGTCCTGGTTCCGAGCACATGAAAACGTAATCCCTCGCAACTACAACACCTGGAAGCGTTTTTGCATATTCAGCAACTTTCTTCACATCTACAACTCCAGCGATGTTGAATCCACAGTGACACACATAAACACCAATACGAACCTCATCCATTGAGGACACCTCCGTTTGCAAGAACCCTTACTTCTCTAGCCATAGAACGCTTTGCTATCAGTGCCGCTCTTGCAGCTGCTGCACTGGCTTCAGTTACAGAATCTGGAATGTCCTTAGCCCCTGCTACTGCTCCAACTACAAAAATTCCTTCAACTGTTGTAGATACAGGGTCGAGATATGGATCCTTTAGTTTCACAAATCCATCGCTGGTTAATTCAACTGGTAGAGGTAACCTCGAATTGGGTGTTATAGCTACAGAAAGCACAACCATATCGTACTCTTCAACTCTTAAATAGCTCTCGGCAGTGTCTTCATAAACAACCCTAAGATTCTTTGTATCAGCCAATTCTTCAATTCTTACTACTTTACCGCGAATATACCTTACACCAAACTCTCTTTTTGCTCTTTCCAAGAACTCGTTGAAACCTTTACCAAAAGCTCTGATATCCATATAGTAAACAGTGCACTGGACTTCAGGCAAATGCTCTTTAGCCAAAATCGCTTGTTTCGTAGCAGCCATACAACAATATGCCGAACAGTAATGGTTGAATCTAACATCTCTCGATCCAACACACTGTATCCATGCAATCTTCTTTGGATGTTTTCCATCTGATCTCCTTAAAATCTCCCCACCACTCGGCCCGGTTGCAGATACTAGTCTTTCGAACTCAAGGTTCGTATAGAGGTTCTGATAAACTCCATAACCGTATTCAGGAATGTTCTTAGCGTTGTAAAGCTCCATACCTGTTGCGACAATTATTGCAGCTACTTTTAATTCGATAACTTCGGATTTCTGTTCGTATTCGATTGCCTTAGTTGGGCAATGCCTTTCACAAACACCACAGAGAGTTTTACCCTCTTTTTTAGCCTTTTCCGGCGGATTCAATCGCATACAGTATCTAGCATCTATTACTGCCTTTTTTGGGACTGCTTGTGGGAACATGATATATATTGCCCTTCTATTTGACAATCCCAGGTTGTAATCATCCGGAACGTTCTTTACAGGACATTTCTGAGTGCAGATTCCGCAACCATTACACTTCGTCCAGTCAACATATGTGGGTCTTTTAAGCACTCTAACTACAAAATTACCGGCCCTACCTGTAACATCCTCAACTTCTGAGTTCATTAAAAGTTTTATATTAGGATATCTCAAAACTGCAGCCATCTTAGGAGCTAGAATACACGAAGCACAATCGAGAGTCGGAAAAGTCTTGTCAAGGTAAGCCATTTTTCCTCCTATGCTTGGGGCTTTTTCGACTAGAAAAACCTCAATTCCCTGCTCAGCTAAGTCTAAAGCTGCCTGAATTCCGGCAACTCCACCACCTACAACCAAAACACTTCCATTCATATCCTATCCCTCTTTAAAAAATCCCTTTCTTGCGGCTATATAGTAAGCCAAAACCTTGTACAACCAGTGGTTGTGTTTACCGAATGGAACTTCTAGAAGAAGGATTGGAACTATTAGGCTTAGAACTACGATGTAGAGAATATACGAAAAATAATAGTATGAAATATCGTTTAAAATCAGAATTGCAAGATACAATAGAGCTACTGGAAAGAAAGCTATTAAAGACATCCAGTCTGTTGAATGTGTAAACTTCTTGTAGTACCAATGAGTCTTCTGCCTTGCAAACAGTCTCTTCATTAGTGGCGAAGAAAAACCGTAAAGCAGCGAAATTGCTGCAAAATACCCCAAAAATTTTAGGATCATTCCATATGGGTAAATGAAAAAGTAAGATGGCGAAAAAAGATAGAAAAGTAGTATCAAAGTGTAAAATCCAAGCCCTAAAAGAATAAAAACGTGTTCAATTATCCTGTCCCGCTTTTCTGGGACCTTAAGGGCATCTTTTTCCACCTCTATAAAAAATTTTGTAAGTTTTATAATAGAACTCAAAAAACCAACCTTATACTCTTTACCACCTCCAAAAGCCCTATATGCTCTTTTTGCGCTTAAAAATAATATTAAAGAAGCAAATAATGCAGAAAAAGCAATTGGATAGCTCAAATCTTTAACTGCAAAAAATTCTGTGCTAATGTAACCTGTCAGTGAGTTCCAATAATAGAAATAGTAAAAAGAAAGAGAGATCACGAAAACTACAAAGTAGAGGATAAGTTTTTCGAATAATTTTGTCTTATTCCACCACCTAGAGACTCCAAAAGGATCAAAAAATCCGCTTTGGTATCTTCTTATGGCTGCCAGTACTTCAGATGGGCTTGCACCACGAGGACAGCTATCTGTACAATCTCCGTGGAGATTACAAGTCCACGGGGTTATATCCCCCAATATTTTTTCATTTAAACCGATCTGTGTATACCTTATAGCTCTTCTGAAGCTTACATCGATCGACTCAGTAATTGGACAAACAGCTGTACAAGAACCGCATTGATAACATTCTAAAAGACTTTTACCTCCCATTTTTATTATCTCTTCTGCAATTTTTGGATTTGCAAACAATATACTACTTGCCACCATTTAAAGACCCCCCAGCCCTTACAATCAAATCTGAAACATTGTTGAAAATTTTTGTTATTGCAAATATTTAAAATTTTCGTTAGTGACGCTAAATGGGTGAAAAATTTAAAAATTTTAAGAAGTTCAAAGTGTGTGAGGTCCGCTCTGAAGTTTATAGTAGTCATGGGAGTTGTTAGCCTTCTTGGGGATACTATTTACGAAGGCGCGAGAGGTGTAATAGGTACCTACCTAGCTACACTCGGAGCAACCGCTTTTTATATTGGAATTCTCATGGGTTTAGGAGAGCTCATCGGCTACAGCTTAAGAATGGCCTTTGGATATCTCTCAGATAAAACACGAGCCTACTGGTTTTTCACATTCCTAGGTTATGCGTTGATTTTATCAATCCCTTTAATCTCTTTCTTCGATGAGATCGGTATAGTTAGTGTTTTAATACTCGCTGAAAGGATTGGAAAGGGAATTAGATCCCCACCAAGAGATACTCTAATCTCTCTAGCATCTAAAAAATTAGGTAGGGGTATTTCTTTTGGATTACATGAAGCTCTAGACCAAATAGGTGCTTTAATCGGACCATTCATCTTTTTCGTGGTTTTGTATTTAGGTTTCGGTTATAAAACTGGCTTCGCAATCCTTTTCATTCCGGCAATCCTTATGATAGCATTTCTATATTTAGCTAGGATCAACTATCCTGAAGTTGAAACCTCAACTGGAGTTGAAAAAGCAAAACTGGATAAAAATTTCTGGTACTATCTTTTGTTCACAATGCTCTCTACTGCTGGTCTAGCTAATTTTCAACTGATCGCTTATCATTTCAAGTTGAACTCCATTTTCTCCGATGAAATAATACCTGTGCTTTATTCAGCAGCGATGGGTGTTGATGCTATATCTGCTCTAATTTCCGGTAAATTTTACGACAGATCAGGATTAAAAACTCTATTCTTAGTACCAATTTTGACGTTTTTGTCGGTTTTTTTAGCTTTTGGCCATTTTCCAATTGCCGGAATACTTTTCTTTGGATTAGTAATGGGTATGCAGGAATCTGTTATACGTGCTGCAGTTGCAGACATCGTTAAAGCTGAAAAAAGAGCTACGGCCTATGGGATATTTCACAGCGGGGTTGGTTTTGGTTTCTTTATCGGTGGCGCTTTTGTAGGGTATCTTTACGAGACTTCGATAAATCTCGTTTTCTTATACTCACTAATTATCGAATTGATTGCGACAGCGTTTTTGGTGAAGTTATTAAGGAATTTTTAACTTTTAAAAGCAGATATAAACCTTCTCTAACTTGCAAAGTAGTAGATTGGCAAGGAGAAAATACTAAAGTTCCCAAAGCGTAAAGCATAAATATTGCTTACGGCTACAGTCAAAGGCTTGGAGGTGGTAACTTGAAAAAGGATCTGATCCGAATTCAAGGCGTTTCAAAGAAATTTGATTCAGATTATGTTCTTAAAGACATCAATCTAACGATAAAAGAAGGAGAAGCTTTAGGAATTATTGGTCTGAGCGGCAGCGGTAAATCTGTTCTCATTCATATAATAAGAGGTTATAGAGAATACAAACCAACCGAAGGTAAGGTGATATATAACATAGCTCTGTGTAAAAACTGCTACTGGGTAGATGTTCCAAGTAAGGCAGGTGAAAATTGTTTAAGATGTGACGGAAAGCTGGAAGAATGTGAAGTAGATATATGGGAGCTCGAAGATAAAGAACTTGCCGCTGCAATTAGGAAAAGAGTTGGTATAATGCTCCAAAGAACTTTCGCTCTCTACAGTGAGCAATCTGCTTTAGAAAACGTTATGGAAGCTATAAGTAGTGCGGGACTAGATGGGTTCAGTTTTGGAGCTACTAGAAGAGTTGAAATGTTAAGTAGAACTGCATACACAAACGATGTCATTAACAAAGCTGTAGAATATCTAAAAGCTGTAAATCTTAGCCATAGAATGATGACTCCTGCAAGAGATCTCAGTGGTGGTGAAAAACAGAGAGTTATACTTGCGAGACAGTTGGCAATTGAACCTATAGTACTACTTGCCGATGAACCAACAGGTACGCTCGATCCCGAAAACACGAGGGTAATATTAAATGCTCTCAAAAAATATATAAAAGATCATGGACGGACGCTTATACTTACATCTCACATTCCTCAAATAATTGAGAAACTATCCGATAGAGTTGTCTGGCTTGATCGTGGCAGAATTGTTGCTGAAGGTGATCCTAAAAGCATAATTAAAAAATTCTTGGAACAAGTATCCAAAGAAGAAATAAAAACTGAAATTGCTGTAGAGCAGGAGATACTAAAACTTAGAGATGTGAAGAAATACTACTACTCGGTGAGCAGGGGAGTTGTTAAAGCAGTTGATGGTGTTACGCTAGTGGTAAAAGAGGGAGAAATATTTGGGATCCTTGGGCCAAGTGGTTCTGGAAAAACAACGCTTTCAAGAATAATCGCTGGAATAATACCCCCAACGAACGGGGAAGTTTACATCAGAATAGGCGATGATTGGGTAGATATGAGAGCACCAGGATTAACAGGAAAAGGTAGAGCAACACCATACATAGGTATCTTACATCAGGAATATGGGCTGTTTCCTTTTAGATCTGTATTGGAGAACCTTACTGACTCAATAAGTTTGGATTTTCCAGCTGAGTTTGCAAGGATGAGAGCTATAGATGTTCTTATGGGTGTTGGATTTTCCAGAGAAGAGGCGGAGAAGATCTTGGAAAGATCTCCGGATGAGTTAAGTGAAGGACAGAGGCATAGAGTTGCATTAGCTCAAGTTATGATAAGAGAACCGAGACTTTTACTACTTGACGAGCCCTCCGGCACCATGGACCCAATAACGAAAATAGAAGTTGCAAAGACGCTTAACAAGATAAGAGAAGAAACGAAAGCAACGATAGTTGTTATCTCTCACGACATGGAATTCACACGCCTTGTTTGTGATAGAGTAGCTTTAATGCTTGATGGCAAAATTAGACTCATGGGTTCAGCAAACGAAGTGATAGAATCGCTTGAAAAACTTGAGTTGAAGATCTCGGAAATTGGAGAAATTGTAGTGAGGAAGGAGGAGGAAGGAATGATAAGTAAAACTGATACAAGTTGTGGCGTTTAAGTTTTTTTACTCTTAAGGGCAGCAATTCTTAAAGCACTCTCCAAATCGCTCTTCGGGATTATCGTTACTATTGGTACTCTCAATATTTTTTCCAAGATCGGACTCAATATTGGTGCACAAACTATAGCTTTTGCACCATCTCTCTCAGCTCTAATTGCAGAAACTATGGCTTCATCGAAGGAGTTCGCAGGGTATTCTTTAACGTTTATTTTCTTACCGTCCACTTCTATTTCATAGCTTAAAAGCTGATTCAAAGCTACCCGAGAAGCTACAACGGCGATAAACTCCTCCTCGGACTCTAAAAACTTAAATATTGCATTCAATATTTTCCTCAGAGTGCTCAAATTTGGTTCTCTGTTCGCCGAAATTATCTTATAGAGGGTGCTCAAGGGAATTCCAGCCTCGATTGCAAAATCCTTCAGATTCATACCTAAATCCTTCTTGATCACTTCTTCAAGTTTCTCGCCAAAGTTTTCTGCATGAAGGAGTGAAAGTACAACCTCAGTATATCTCTTCACACTTTCCTCTAAAGGTGGATGAGTTTAAAAAACTTCCTCTTTGTACCAATAAAATGTAAAGTTAGGAAAGTTTTATAAGGCGATTGTGTAAGCAAAGGATATGAAGAAGTTGAAAATAGGGATAATGCTTTCTTTGGTATTTCTTGCAGCCTTCTTAGCTTTCTGCATAAGCGAGGAGCAAAAGGTCAAAGAGATAAGAGTCAGCTACCAGCCGAGTTGGCACCATACAGCCCTGTTTGTAATAATAGAAAAAGGTTGGGACGAAAAAATTCTTGGTGCTAAGATAGTAACAAGCCCACCATTTGCATCTGGACCACCACAGATGGAAGCCTTTGCATCGGGGCAGCATGATATCGCCTATGTTGGCGCCGCTCCTCCTTTATCACTACTTTCTAGAGGTTTTGATGCCAAGATAGTGGCGGTTGCAAACACTGAAGGTTCAGCAATCATTGCAAGACAAGATATAGTCTACAATGGTCCAAAATCTCTTGAAGGAAAATCAATAATGACTTACCAACCAGGATCAATTCAACATACGGTTCTTATGAAGTGGCTTAAGGATAACAACGTCGATATTTCAAAAGTAGATATAAAATACGGTGGTCCAGCCGAGATAAGGGAAGCATTAAGAGCTAAAGCTGTAGATTTCGGATTTGCTCCAGATCCTACACCTTTAGTTGCAGAGATTGAGGGATATGGAAAGATTGTCGCAGAATCTTCAGATCTCTCTCAAAATCATCCATGCTGCGTTGTTTTGATGAGTGGAAAGTTCATGAGAGAGAACGAAGAGGTTGCTGCAAAGTTTTTAGCACTGCATATAATTGCAAGCGAGTATGCAAAAGATCCGAAAAACAAAGAAGAGATAAAGCAAATTTTAATAAAGTGGTTAGGAATCAGCGAAGCTGTAGCCGAAAAATTCCCCGGAACAACGAATCTACAAACAGATCCTAGAGACAAAAATTGGCAGAACGGGTTAAATCTGCTCTGTGAAGCACAGTATGAGCTAGGGCTGACAAAAGATAGCAAAGGAAGTCCGGTTAAACTAAAAGCTGAAGATATCGTTGATGTTAAACTCTACGAAAAAGCTTTAAGCATGGTGCCCAAAATAAAAAGTGAGCTGGGGTTGAAATGAACTTAAAAAATTTGATAATATTTATTTTTTCGATTGGAAGTTTTTTTGCCATTTGGGAGATTTATTACTGGATTTTTATAAATAATCCTTTTATCCTTGCTCCACCTTCTAGGGTTATCCCTACATTTTACGATTTGCTCGCTGGTAACATTCAAGGTTTTTATATGCCTCTAGATGCTATATATAGCCTGTATCATTACTTTCTTGGCTTTACAGTGGCTGTTGCAGTTGGATTTAGTGTGGGATTAATTGCAGGATGGTATAAAAGAGTAGAAAGGTTCCTATACCCTATCATCGAGCTTATTAGACCGATACCACCGATAGCCTGGATACCGATTTCAATACTGCTTCTCAAACTTACCCACACTGCTGCGGCGTTCATAATTTTCATAGGATCTGTATTTCCAATACTTTTAAACACAATCTACGGCGTGTCTTCTATCGAGAAAAAGTACATCGAGGCTGCCTTAACACTTGGTGCAACAAAAACAAAAGATATTTTTATAAAAGTAATAATTCCTGCCTCAATGCCAGCTTTTCTTACAGGTTTAAGGGTCGGTTCCGGAGTTGCTTGGATGTGCGTTGTTGCTGCAGAACTTTTTGGAGTATCCCATTACGGCTTGGGTTACAAGATCGAGCTTGGCAGACTCTACCACTCCCCAGACATCGTAATATCTTACATGCTCGCTATTGGTATAGTGGGGCTGTTTTTAGATAGAATTTACAGAACATTGGAGGCATCCATCGTAAAGTGGAGAAGGGGGTATCTAATTGAGTGAGAACTTTCTTACGATAGTAAACCTGAGCAAGTGGTATGGAAACGGAAACATTCATGTACTGGATAACATAAACCTCGATGTTTTCAGAGGTGAATTTGTAAGTCTTCTTGGCCCAAGTGGATGTGGTAAAACTACACTACTCAGAATCATTGCCGGACTTGAAAAGCAAGATAAAGGAGAGGTCAGATTAAAAGGTGAGCAGATAGTTGGGCCAGGACAGGATAGAGTCATGGTATTCCAAGATTATGCACTTTTCCCTTGGCGTACTGTGCTAGGAAATATCCTGTTCGGGCTAGAAGTCAGAAAGATAAAGAAAGAGGAGGCTTTGAAAATAGCACAGAATTATATAAAACTCGTAAATCTTGAAGGTTTCGAGAACTCCTACCCTCACGAACTCTCTGGAGGTATGAAGCAAAGAGTGGCTTTGGCGAGGGCATTAGTTTGTGATCCTGAAATACTTCTGATGGATGAACCACTCGCTGCGCTCGATGCACAAACCAGAAACATGATGCAGAGTGAACTTGTAAGGATCTGGAGCGCAACGAAAAAAACGATAATATATGTAACACACAGCATTGAGGAGGCGGTTTACCTCTCAGATAGAGTCATCATTTTTACGCCAAGGCCAGCAAAGGTTAAAAAAATCGTGAAAGTGGACATCCCAAGACCACGAGACAGGTTTTCAAGAGAATTTGTGGAGTTAAGGGCAAAGATTTACGAACAACTTCACTAAAAATTTTAAGTCCAAGGCGAAATTTAGCTATGCGCCCACTAAAATACTGCACAGCGCTTGTAGTGGACATGACTCATGGAGGTGTGGTTATATGTGAGGAATTGCTGAAGAGAGGCTGCAAAGTACTTGCATTTGATAACCACAGGACTCTGAAGTTTTATGAGGTAGAAAAGCTTAAAAGGTGGGGTGTCGAAGTTTATGATGATGAAAATAAAATAAAAATCGATGATGTTGATGTTATAATTGTACAACATGCAGATCCAAACCTAAATCTTTTTAATAAAGCCATTGAAATTGGAATTCCAATAATAAGTCACGCAAGGTCTGCAGGGATAATTATTTCCGAATTAAAGGATTCTACCAAGGTCATCGAGATTACGGGAACTAACGGAAAAACTACCGTTGCAAACATGCTTGCAAAAATTCTCTGCGATGCAAACTTTAATGTCCTGATCCACGATAGCTTAAAAACAAGGATAATTTCGAGCTCGGAAGAAAAAACCCTCGCCGAAGGTCTCAGTATAACGCCTGCGAATACTATTAAAGCTTTCAGGATGGCCGAAAATTACGATTTTGACTTTGCTATCTTCGAAGTATCTCTCGGCGGAACGGGAGCTGCTGATGTTGGAATCGTAACCGGTATCTACGAAAATTACAGAGCATCCTTCTTCAGAAACGCGTTCAACAGCAAACTCCAGATGGTCTACAACATGAAGGATGGTATACTCATTCTCAACGGGGACAACGAGATCTCTAGGAGGTTTTTTAATGCATTCTTTGGTACCTCGAACATCTATGGACTTAAAGAGGGAAGAGAGCTTAGAGTTAAGAGAGTTGATGAAAAAGTAGATTGCATCGCTGATGCTTTGAAAACATGTAGTGGAAAAGAGTTGAGCTGTGAATTCTCTTTCAAACTTGATAAAGCGCTTTTTGGAAGTTTTCAAATACTAAACGCACTTGGTGCTATTGCAGGAGCTTTATCTGTGGATCTAGAACCAGAAAATGCTGTAAAATCTATAGAAACATTCAAAGGAGTGAAAGGTAGGGCTATAGCAGAATACAAAAAGAGAGGCGTATTAGTTGACTGCTCGAACAGAGGTATAAATGTTCCAGCGATAATCTCGGCTTTAGATGAAGCGATAATCCTGAAAAAACAAGGATGCTTTGATGGAGTAATAGTTGCGATATCCGGTTCAGAAAAAGCTGCATGTGAAATAATAGACGTTAATAGGTTATCAGATGAATTAAAAAGCAGAGAAATAGATTTCATTGCTCTTTCAGGAGTTTTGGGAAAAAAGCTTGCACAAAAGGGTGTTGGAGGAGAGGTTTTTGAAAAAATAGGTGAAAAAGAACTCGAAAAACTTTCAGCAAGCTTTAATAACCCTATTGTCCTCATCTTCAGCAATGAAGCTTAAAAGTCTGCCCTATGCAGTTCATCCACGACCTAATCCCATAGCGGCGGCACTTTATACGCTCAGAGACTTGAACTGCAGGCATATAATACTCCACGGCCCAGCGGGTTGCAATTTCAGAGCTTTAAGACTTCTCGAAAGAGATGGTGTAAAGATATTCACAACTTCCCTAAGCGATCTCGACGTAATATTGGGTGGAAAGAGAAAGCTGATAGAGGTGCTTGAAGCCGTATACAGCGACTTTAAGCCAGAACTAATAGGAGTTGTTGGCACTTGCTGCACAACTATAATTGGCGAAGACATCGAAAGCGAGATCTCTGAAGTAAAGATACCTTCAAAAATAATTGCTGCAAACATTTCCGGCTGTGGAGATAACACGGAAGGAGCTATAAGAGTGCTTGAAGCTGCCCTTAAACTTGGAATAATAGACAAAAATGAGTTCGAGAGGCAGGTCGAAATGCTAAGATTTGCAACAAAAGTTGAGAAGGAGTTCGGTGTAGCGATTCCCGGTTATTTACCACCATCTCCTGGAGATGATGTAAGTTTAGTTGCAACGGAGATCATCGAAAAGCTGAAGGAGGGGCTACTTGTTATATTGAACGCCAAAAAAGAGACTGCTTACCTCTACTCTGACGTGATCCTCGCTGTAAATGAGGCGAAAAAGAAATCTGGTGGAGAATTTAAAGTTATCGCAAACTTGCTTGAAAACAAAGGACTTCCGAAAGTTAGAGAAGATGCAAGGAACATACTAAAAGAGCTAAGAGAAAATGAAATTGAAATCGAAAAGTTCAGCGGTTCCCTTGATGAATACGCTTACTCTGCTCAAATTTCGTTAAAGATTGCTGAGGAGCTAGATTTCTCTTCCGTTTTAGTCCTTGGAATCCCCCAAGCCATAAAGCCTTACAGATTTAACTACTCAGTTGGTGTATCTTCAGGAGAAAGAACTATGACCAGACTACGGGATTTAGGTTATTCAAGGGTAGTTAACGAGGAGTCTGCACATGTAAATGTCCTTGGAAGTAAGAAAATTGTAAGATCCCAGCTTGGAGATGCAATAAGAAGAGTGATAGCATGATACCAAGGATAGTAGTAGCAGCCGCTAATAGTGGCAGCGGAAAAACAATGATAACCTGTGGAATAGCGAGGGCTTTAAAGAAGAGAGGTTTCAAAGTCCAGACATTCAAGGTTGGACCAGACTTTATAGATCCAAAATATCACACTCTAGCATCCGGTAGATGCTGTGCAAATCTGGACTCTTGGCTAATGGATGAGGGAACGATACTGAAGGACTTCAGCTACTACTGCAGCGATGCAGACATTGCAATTATCGAAGGTGTCAGGAGTCTTTACGACTCTTCAGACCCGCTAAGCACAAAAGGAAGTACATATTCGGTTGCAAAAATTTTAAAAGCTCCAATAATCCTTACGATAGACGTTCGCGGACTTAACATGGGTGCAGCAGCAATTGTAAAGGGTTTCAAAACGCTGTTCGATGCGGACATCAGAGGAGTTATACTGAATTCATCCAGGGGAGAGAGACACGAGTTGAAAGCCAAAAAAGCCATTGAAGAATTCACCGGCATAGAAGTTCTAGGTGCAATCCCAAGAAAAAAAGAACTTGAAATTGAAATGCGCCATCTTGGGCTTGTTACGGTAGAAGAACTAGAAAAAAGTGCTGAAGAAAAAATAAAAATCTGGGCAGAAGTTGTTGAAGAACGAGTTGATCTGGATAAGCTCGTCAAAATCGCAGAATCTGCAGAAAGGTTAAATACAACCACTAGGGAGAAGGAAGAGATCCTGGAGGAGGTAGAGATAGCTGTCGCATATGATAAGGCTTTCAACTTCTACTATACCCAAAATCTTGATCTGCTTAAAAATTTAGGCGCTAAGATTCGCATTTTTAGTCCATTGCAGAAATTTGAGGATTTTGAACAAATTGGTGGAGTGATAATCGGCGGAGGTTATCCCGAGCTTTACGCCTACGAATTCGACGAGAGGACTATGAAGCTTTTAAGGGAAAAAATTGAAGATGATTGCCCAGTCTATGCAGAGTGTGGCGGCTTGATGTACCTCTGCAATAATTTAATAAATAAAAATGAAAAATTTCGAGGTGTTGGCGTTATAGATGCTGATGCAGTATTTGATACATCGAAAAGGTATCTTGGCTACGCAAAGGGATCTTGCATACGGGAAAACATTTTGTTTTGTGTAAAAGATAAGATTCAGGGCCACGAATTTCACTATTCATACCTTGAAATCCAAGGAGAGGCGAAATACGCCTACAGACTCGAAAGAGGTTATGGGATAGATGGTGAGCACGATGGAATTTTGGTCCATAGTACACTTGCATCCTACATCCACCTTCTCTTCTCCGGCCAAGAGAAGTCCTTGAAAAACTTCTTAGCGAATGCAGTCAGATACAACAAGAGGTAACTCTTTAAAAATTAAACGTTTTTGATTTCTCATAAAAACTTTTAAATCGTTTCCAAAAATTCGATCAATGGCTGAGATCGATCTGGGCAGAGTTGTAATTGAACTCAGAAACTGGCCTGGGTTGACAAGGAAAAAATTTGCTGGAAAACTGGCAGAACTCGTAGATGATTTTTTTGGAGAAGATGCAGGTTATTTTAGCTTGGGAGAAACAGAAGTCGTTTTTACTGTAGATGGGATATGGCACAAAGTTTTGGAACAGGATCTTTACTGGGGTGGTTTTATTTCCATCCTCGTCAACGTTCACGACGTCTATGCGATGGGAGCAAGAGCGGTATATGCTGTTAACGTGATATCTGTAAGGGATGAGAGTCGCTTGGATGAGATAAAAAAGGGTATGCTTGATGCAGCGAAAAAATATGGGGTTAGGATCGTAAAAGGCCATGTACATCCAGATGCACCTTTTGACTCTGTAGAAGTAGCGATGATAGGTTTTGCAAAGAAAGGTTGCCTAATAAAGTCAAACAAAGCAAAAAATGGAGATAAGATAATTGTGGCGATTGATACCGACGGTAAACCACATGAAAAGTTCATTTACAACTTCGATTCAACGAAGAAGGATGCAGAGTTGCTGAGAAAACAACTCAATTCTATGGTTCTATTAGCTGAAAAAAAACTTGTAAACGCAGGAAAAGACTTAAGCAATGCCGGAATTGTGGGCACTATAGCTATGATGCTCGAAGTCAGCGGAAAGGGAGGATTTGTAGATTTAGAAAGGATTCCAAAGCCTGAAGACGTTGGTTTGATCCAGTGGTTGAAAAGCTATCCCGGCTGTGGCTTCTGTGTCACTACACAGTACCCTGAAGAAGTGGTATCCATCTTCGAGTCCCATGGACTTGAAGCAAATATCGTAGGCTCTGTCGATTCTTCTAAGGTATTCAAAATCGGATATGCAAATTCAACTCAAACTTTCTTCGATTTTAACAAGGAGAGTGTCTTGGGGTTAAAGTACTGAACCTGTTCTTTTTGTACTTCGGCATCCACCGCTAGACTCATTCTAAAAAATAAACATCATGATTGATAGCGAAATATTTAAATAATTGGAGTAAACAATAACGAATATGAAAAAGTTGTTGGCTTTAAGTGCACTACTCCTGCTTTCAGTAGCCCTGCTCGGATGCGCTCAGCCAGAACAGCAACCATCAAAACCTCTTGTAGTCTGTGCACTCTTTGATCCGCGAGTTCCTGTTTTTAAAGCCGATGCCGAGGCAATAAGACTTGCAGTTGAAGAGATAAACACAAAGGGTGGTATAATGGGTAGACAACTTACATATATCCACGAAGACACCCAAAGAAAAGTAGACATTGCAGTAACAGCCTACAGAAGTGCTGTTCTTGAAAAAGGTTGCTCCATTGTATTCGTCGAAGGAGTTTCAGAAGAGGTTATGGCAATAATCGAAGAGGGTGCTAAAATTTACTCCACGAATCCACATATC
This sequence comes from Archaeoglobales archaeon, assembly GCA_030055525.1. Taxonomy (GTDB): domain Archaea; phylum Halobacteriota; class Archaeoglobi; order Archaeoglobales; family Archaeoglobaceae; genus WYZ-LMO2. The sequence goes on from JASFYJ010000004.1 coordinate 69,926, forward strand.
GTAATATCTTCACAAGCCGGAGTTGAAACGACTTTTAAAGTTATAGAGAACTATGACAAGTACAAGTTCTACTTTAGAAATCTGCCACCAGACCCTAACTTAAACTACGAAGTTGCTAGATGGTTCTTCGATATTGCTAAGAACGTTGTTGGCGCTAAGAAGGTTGCACTACTGCTTGAAGATGCTGCATGGACAAAATGTGCCAGAGAGGGATGTTTATATGAAAGCAAGTTTGGAAAGTTCGAAAGTAAAGCTATGAAAGACTGGGTGAGGGATGAGTATGGCTTAGAAGTTGTCTACGTTGCTCACATAGCTGTTGGTGAGTCTAATTTCCTACCGATGCTTGAAACCGCTGCAAAGAATGGTGCAGAGTACATATTTGTACTATCAAGCTGGTACACAAATACTGTCACACTTACTAAGCAATGGGCAGCATCTGCGGCAAGAGATATACCGCTAGCATTCTTTGGAGGTCCGGCACAGTGGATAAGAGCGTGGAACCTTACTGGAGGAGATAATCTCGGAACGATAGCGATGATCTACGATTACGAAGCTCTCCCACCAATAAGCCCTCTAACGCAAAATTTGGTAAAGAAGATGCATGATCTTGGACTTTCAGTAGATACGTCTGTCAGCTACTACTACTCGGAGGTCTACAGAATAAAAGAGGCAATGGAGAAGGCAAAAACTACTGAAAACATAGATGCTGTGATAAAGGCTATGGAAGAACTCAACTTCACCAACCACGCAACCATAGTTCCAAAGTTCAACTACTTCGGCTACAGAAATGCCAACTTCCACTCTTACACTGGAGGCCCAACACTAAATGCTCAGATCCAATGCAACGGTACTCCTGTATATATTATGAGGCCAGAAGTTATACTTGAAGCTGGTTTCCCGAAACCGGTTGCTGATGCTATGAATCCAGCAGCCTACAAACCACCGGCAGAGCTAAGAAAGATATGTGGAAAAACTTAAAAAATTTTTATTTTTTATGGTGATGAAATGTTTGATGTGTTGAGTTTGGTTTTAGTGTACACTTTCGTGTTTGGATCGCTATACCTTGGAATGGCTTTAGGTTTTACAATAATAAGCGGTGTGCTTAGAATATTCCACCTAGCATATGGAGCACTGTTTCTTATAACCGCCTACGGAACTTGGTTTTTCTGGAAAGATGCAGGAATGCAGTTTGAGTTAGCTATCCTCCTTGCTTTTGTACTCGTCGCCATTTTTGCAATAATTGTCTATAGATTTGTTATGAAACCATTCATAGAACTGGAAGACTACTTGCTTGCCGCTCTGATATCTGTCTTTATAATAGTTGAAGAGGTCATAAACTACCTTTACCCAGAAGTTGTAGGTGTTTATCTACCAACAGCAATAGTTAAAGAAACCGTAAAAGTTGGAGCTGCAAACGTACCAGGTCAGCTCCTCATAACGGCTTTTGTATCGATAGCCATGGTTGTTATCTACTTAATATTCTTTGTTAAAACAAAGCAAGGATTGATAATGAGGGCCATAAGCCAAGATATCTTCGCATCAAAGCTCGTTGGTGTCAACTTCGACAGGATGTACGCTACCGCAATGATAGTAGCCTCAATTCCACCGGGGGTTATTATACTGCTGATAAGTCCAGTATGGGCCCTTAATCCTTTCATAGGTTGGTCATTGTTTACCTACGCAATATTAGTTACGGTTCTTGGCGGGCTTGGAAATCTAAAAGGCTCTATAATGGCAGCATACATTATAGGATTTATACATGCAGTTGTAGGTTTCGCAATAGATCCGAGAATGATGCTTCTGACATCCCTAGTTGTTGTTATACTCGTTTTAAGCTTCCGACCAAAAGGTTTGGCGAGGGCTGAGACGATATGGTGATGGAAATAAAGTTCGAACCACGAAGAGGTAGACTAGTCATTCACGCCTTTGGAAGAAAATACGACTGGATAATAGAACCAAGGTATTGGAGAAATCCAGTAATAGGTTTTTTGATCTGGTTATCTCTGCCTTTAATCGTTACTTTGGTCGCATCACTTATAAATATCAAACCTGTTGCGTTGATATCAACTCTGATATTTGCAAACATTCTAATAATCGTCAGCATACCTCTCGTTCTGCAGATCATAGGTACTGGCAGGGTGAACTTCGGTCCGCACTTCTTTGTTGCATTGGGAGGATACACAGCGGCGCTGTTAAGCAAAAATTTCGGTATAAGTCCAATTTTAACACTTCCAGTGTCCTTCATAATTGGTCTGTTGATAGGGTTAGCTTTGAGTCCGATAACAATCATTTCGAGGGGAGTTTACTTTGTTCTAATAACTCTTCTTTTGCCCTTTATTCTTGCAGAACTTGCTTACTGGAGATCTGACATATTCGGTGCAGAAACTGGGATTCCAGGTGTAGAAGTTATGGTACACACAGGGAATTTCATGAACGATCTCATAATATACTTCTACATTTCATTTCTGATCGGATTTTTGTACCTTTTGATAGTAGATAGGGTGCTTAGATCTCGCTATGGTTTTCTTATGGGCGTGATCAACGAAGATGAAGATGTCGCCGCAGCATATGGAATAGATGTAAACAGAATAAAAGTGATAGTGTTTACATTTACTAGCGGTGCAATGGCAGTCGCTGGATGGTTTTTAGCTCATTACCAGGGTTCATTTACCGGGCCAGCATGGTTAACTCCAGCGTTCCTCATATTAGTATTACTGACAACAACCCTCGGTGGAAAAGGAGCTATATATGGCGTGGTTATAAGTGGCTACGTTATAGCAATGCTTAGAGAAGTTACGAGAACTACTTTCGGAGAACTTTCGACCGTGGCCCTATTCTTAATACTACTAATTCTGCTTTATCTACTCAGAGAAGGATTCTGGGGACTTTACAGAAAGAGAAGGTATAGGGAGTACGAGCCAAGTATACGAATAAGGAGAAAAACGTGAGGTGGTGATGTGCTTAAAGTCTCACGCCTTACGAAGAGGTTTGGAGGAATAATCGCTGTAAATGATGTAAGCTTCGAAGTTAAAAAGGGAGAAATTGTCGGATTGATTGGCCCAAACGGTGCTGGAAAGAGCACACTGATCAATTTAATTTCTGGATTTTACATGCCAGATAAGGGATCGATTGAATTTAACGGGAAAGAAATAACGAAGAGTAAAATGTACGAAAGGGCTAAGATGGGAATTGCAAGAACTTTCCAGAATCCCAGACTTGTTTCGAACATGACCGCACTTATGAACGTAATCTACGCCGTTTTGGGTAGTGAGAGAGGTAAAAAGATCTCGCTAGTGGAGGCTTACGGTGAAGCAATGTATTATTTGGATCTCTTTGGTTTGCTGAAAAAAAGAGATATAGTTGTAAGTGATCTTCCTATCTACGAGCTTAGACTTTTGGAGCTTGCAAGAGCCTTAGCTTTGCAACCAAAACTTCTGCTTATTGATGAAGCAATGGCTGGTCTGAATCCTGCTGAAGCTGAGAGTGTTTCAAGGCTAATAAATCGAATAAGGGAAGAGTTCGATCTAACCATAATATGGGTTGAGCACGTCCTCAAAATTTTGATGAAATCGGTCGAAAGAATAATAGTGATGCACTATGGTAAGCTTTTAGCAGACGGTTTTCCGGAAGAGGTTGTGAAAAAACCGGAAGTTGTCGAAGCTTATGTGGGAGAGGAAAGAGTATGATAAAAGTGGAAGATCTCGAAGTCTGGTACGGCAAGATTTTAGCTGTATCTGAGATATCTATTGAAGTTAAAAAGGGAGAAATTGTCGGATTGATTGGCCCAAACGGTGCTGGAAAGAGCACAATTGTAAACTCAATAATAGGTGTTGTTAGATCGAAAAAAGGAAAGATAGAAATGAATGGCGAAAGAATTGAAAATTTACCGACACACGAGATAATAAAAAGAGGAGTAACAATAGCTCCTGAAGGTAGAAGGCTGTTTCCTTTCCTAACTGTAGAAGAGAACCTAATGATGGGTGCCATAAACGCTGAAGCTTGGAAAAAAAGAAGAGAAGTACTTGAGATGATCTACTCGAGATTTCCTAGACTTAAAGAAAGAAAGGCCCAGCTTGCTGGAACACTGAGCGGTGGAGAGCAGCAGATGTTGACAATAGCAAGGGCTTTGATGTCTTCACCAAAACTACTACTAGTAGATGAGCCGAGCTTAGGCTTAGCCCCAAAGATAGCCTTGGAGGTATATAAACTACTAAAATCACTCAGAGATGAGGGTGGAATAACAATTTTACTTGCAGATCAGAACGCACGGAGAGTTCTAGAAATTAGCGACAGAGCCTACATAGTAGAGAATGGTAGAATTGTAATGCAAGGTGTTAGTGAGGAGCTTTTAGGTGATGAAAACGTGAGGAGGGTGTATTTGGGGTTATGATGGACTATTTCAGCTTCATAGAATCTATTATTAAGAATGGAAAAAAAAGAGATGAACCTTTAAAGGGTTTAAAAGTTGTAGAAGTCACACATTTCATCTTTGGTCCAAATGTTGGAAGAATTTTGGCTCAGTTCGGTGCAGAAGTTGTAAAGATAGAGACGCCCGGAGAAGGAGAAAGGTTCAGGATTGGTGCAGTTTTTGGAAGGTTTTACAAAAAATGCAACCTCGTATATGGGATAGTCAACGCAAACAAATACTTTATAGCCGCAGACGCCAGAAACGCAAAGGCTAGAGAAATAATTTTTGAACTTGTTCGTCGCGCAGATGTTTTCATTGAAAACCTCAGAGCTGGACTAGCAGATGCTATGGGTATAGGTTACTTACAAGTTCGAAAGGTCAATCCAAAGATAATTTATCTCAGCTGTTCAGGATACGGCCAGTACGGGCCACTAAGTAAAGCTCCAAGCTTTGATGTTGCTGCACAGGGAGTTTCATCTGTTGCTTTAAAAACAGGATGGGAGGATGTAGATGAGTTTTACAAACTCCCAGACTACTTTGGAGACTATCTTCCTTCTATGATAGCTGTTTTTGCGGTGCTTTCTGCACTTTACTATAGAGAAAAAACAGGAAAAGGGCAGTACATAGATGTATCACAAACAGAATGCCTATTAAGGTTCCTGTACGATTTAACCTACTATAGCCTAACAGGAGAGGAGATAGGGAAAACAGGGAACATTGATCCAACTGCAAGTCCTTCAGGAATTTTTAAAACTGCCGATGGTAAGTTCGTCGCAATTGCAGTATTAACTGAAAAACAGTTCAAAGCGCTTGCAGAATTAATTGAAGGGCTTGAAAACGAGGACAGACTAAAAAAAGAAAGAATAAAAGAGCTGAACGAAAAGGTAGAAAAATGGGTTGCGAATCACAGCTTAGAAGAATTACTAGAAATAGCGAAAAAGAAAGGTATCCCAATTTCTCCTGTTCTCAACGATGTTGAAATATTCGAAGATCCATGGAGATGGGAGAGAGGAAGCATCGTAAAGGTAAAAGATAGGCTTATTGGAGAAGTACCTGTTCCAGGTCCTTTTGCAGTCATGAGCGCAACTCCTGGAAAGATTAAATGGATAGCAAGACCAGTAGGTTACCATAATAGGCTAATACTAAAAAAGTGGCTTGGGCTTAGTGATGAAGAGATCGAAAAACTGGAGAAGGAAGGAGTAATAGGATACTGGGATGAGATGCCAGGAATGGCCCCACCTCCAACCTGGAAGAAGGAGGATGATCCTATTTTTAAGGGTGAGAAAGATGAGCCGGGATGAAATCCTGAAAAATATTTTTATGGAAGATGAAAAACCCTTCGCCTTGCAAGACGTAAAAGTTGTGGAAATTTGCAGTGAAAACTTCGCAGCTGCAATAGCGGGATCTTTGCTTGCTGAAGTTGGTGCAAAAGTTACTAGAATTGAATTTGACGATGAAGCTAAGAATATAACTCCATTCGGTGTAAAAGTTGAGGATTCCGGTATTCCTTATCTTGTTGAAACCCGAAACAAAGAGATAATCAGATACGAGGAAAAAGTCAAAGATTTGTTACTTTCAGCCGATATAGTTATAGATGGTATGCCTCCTGGCTATCTCGATGATCTAGGAATAGGCTACAGACAGCTATATGAGCTAAATCCAAGGATTATTTATGTTGCCGTATCTCCTTTTGGGCATTTTACCTCAAAAGCCAAGGAATTTAAAAACTTACCAGATTCAGATCTAACAGCTCAAGCCTACAATGGCTATCCCACATTGATAGGTAACCCTTACCTCACAGACAAGCATTCTTATCCTTTAAAAGCTGGAATTTGGGCAGCTTGGACGATGGCAGGTGTTAACGCTGCAGTTGCATCCATTATAGCGCTTATTGAGAGATCGAAAAGTGGCAAAGGACAGTTTATAGACATTGCAACCAACGATGCGCTCGTAGTTATCAATGCATTTCCAATAATAATCGGTTTTCTGTTCAACAAACCAAGGGGTAGGTTCGGTACCGTGGATTATATACTTTACCCGTTCGGCTATTACAGGGTCAAAGATGGATACATTGCACTTGCAACACCAACAGATGCCGATTTCAGATCTTTGTTGAAGATAATAAAGAGATGGGACCTAGAACCAGACTGGAGATACTCCTTAGACAGGATCTCAGATGACCTCGACAGAATAAAAATTTTGGATGAGGAACTGAACAAAACTCTAAAAAATTTTACAACTGAAGAGCTTATCAGAGCTGCGAGAAGGGCGAGAAGGATAAAAATGCTGGGCAAACTCATAGGAAGATTTTTAGGAGAGCCGGTGATAGTTAAACTTAACACGCTGAAGGATGTACTCGAAGAGGAACATTGGAGAACAAGAAAAGCTTTCTTAGCTTTAAAAGTCGATGAAAAAGAAATTTTAATCCCAAATACTCCAATAAAAATGTCCGAGACACCAGCTAGGATTATTAAAATTCTGAACAGAGAGGTCAAAACGTAAAGTCCAAATGATTAGAAAAAGTACATTCAATTTTTATTTGTGCTTTTTGACTCTTTCGGTGATTCTGAATGATAATAATTAAAGAAATTTATTAATTTAAATTTATTTATATATTTGAAACGAATTAAACCCATGAAAAAGACAGTTGAAGCGATCTAAGAGGACTAAATTTTCAAAACCTTTGAAAAAGGCCAATTTAAACGAGAAAAAGAGGGAAAAGGTATATTTGGTAGTCAAAAAAGCAAATGAAGTGGGAAGGTGCTCGAAGTTAATAGATTTTGCCCAAATACAGCGCATCAATACATTTTGAGACCAAAAGTTTATTAACCAGTTTCCTAAACATTAAATATGGCAATAGTTGTTGCTCTGGATAAAAAGTCGCTTAGGAGCGAGAGGGTTTTAGAATTCGCATTGAAGGAGGCGAAGCTTAGAAATGAAAAACTGTTTTTTGTACATTCGTTGTTCGGAAAAGAAAAGACAAAAGCTGAAGAAGTGATTGAGGGTGAAAAACTGCTTGAATGGGCAGCTGAGCAAGCTAAGAGAGAAGGTATCGAATTTGAGAAACACTTACTTATAAGGGGCAAAGAACCGGCTGAGGATGTAATAGAATTCGCAAACGACGTTGCAGCAAGCATGATAATCATAGGTGTCAGAAAAAGGCGTCCGACTGGAAAAGTACTATTCGGGAGTGTTGCACAAGAGATAATACTCAACGCAGCCCAGCCAGTTGTATGTATAAAATAGTTCACTAACAATCTGGTGTTATTAGAAACTGTTGATTAAAATCAAAAATGTTATCAGAAATTCTCAAAATAAGACTAACACACGGCTGAAAGGATGCGTTTTTTTATAAGCCTGTATAGAGCGTAGTAAAATGGTAAGAAATATATACCTCTCCACGTTGCTTTTAATTGGAGTAAGTTTGGAGTCGGAGGTGAAGAGATTATGAAGTATAAGGACAAAATAGACCTTTATGACGACAAAGGGAAGTTGGTTGAATCCGATGTGCCCCTTGAGGCTGTTAGCCCATTGCTGAACCCAGCGATCGAGGAGATTATAAAAATTATACGCAGATCTGTTGCAGTAAACTTGGCGGGAATCCAGAAGGCTTTGGAGACCGGCGCTGTAGGTGGCGAAAGATGCATTATCCCTGGAAAATCGTTGAAGCTTGATATCGTTGGAAATGCGGGTGCTATTGCAGATAAAATAAAGAAGACCTTGGCTGTGGCAAAAGATGACGATACAGTGGTGCAGCTCATCGATGGTGGTAAAAATCTGCTTGTACAGGTTCCAACAATAAGAATACTGAAAGCTGTAGAGTATACAGCTCCGATAACTGCTGTAGCTGCTGCCGTGACTGAAGCTATAATCGACACGTTTAACGTGGACATGTTTGATGCTCCAATGGTTAAAGCGGCGGTTTGGGGAAGATATCCGCAGTCCATGGATTTGATGGGTGCAAACGTGCAGTCTCTGCTTTCAGTTCCACAGCAGAATGAGGGTTTAGGATATGCTTTGAGAAACGTTCCGGTCTCGTACATATCCACGATTACAAGAAGAAACGCTATGAATGCCGCGTCGCTTTCTTCGATATTCGAACAGACTGCCATGATCGAAATGGGAGACGCAGTTGGTTCCTTTGAAAGACTCCATCTTCTTGGCCTAGCTTATCAGGGCCTCAATGCAAACAACCTGGTATATGATCTTGTAAAGGAAAACGGAAAGAATGGTTCCGTAGGTACGGTAGTTGCAAGCCTTGTTGAGAGAGCAGTTGAAGATAAAGTTATCAAACCGAATGGAAAAGGCCCATCTGGATATGTAACATACACTACAAGTGATATAGCACTCTGGAACGCTTACGCTGCAGCTGGTTTCCTAGCGGCTGCCATGGTAAACTGTGGTGCACAGAGAGCGATGCAGAGCATATCTGCGGTCACAGTATACTACAACGACCTGCTTGAAAGGCAGACTGGATTGCCATCCGTTGACTTCGGTAGAGCTCTCGGTTTGGGTGTAGAATTCTCGTTCTTCAGCCACTCCATATACGGTGGTGGAAGCCCAGTTATCTTCCATGGCAACCATATAGTTACGAGACACAGCAAAGGATTTGTAGCTCCAGCTATCGCAGCTGCGATCGCTCTTGATGCTGGTACAGTCTATTACAGCCCAGACAGGATAGCTGGGATAATAGGACAAGTGTTCAGCACGATACCCGTGCTCAGAGAGCCACTGATACATGTAGCGAGGGCTGCAGGGCAGATAAAGGACAAGGTGTAAATCGATGCTCCCCTCCCTCAGGGAAGAGATTGAGATATTTCCCTATAGGATAATGGGAGCTAAAACTGTTGAAAACTTACTTAACGAGATATCAAATCTTGAAGGAGTAGAGGGAGTATTCATCCACGGCCCAAGTGTAAAAAGTGATGTTAAAGAAAAGATAGTGGTTAAAGGTGAAGAAGCAGAGCTTCGAGTTGCACCGAGCAGGTTGATAATAAGAGTTAAAGATGCCGACTTGGTAATGGACAAATTGAAAGCCATATGTGATCAAATACTTACATACGGCTATTCAATAAGGACAGGCAAGTTCACAAGAGACCAGCCAACGCTGCATGATTATAAAGTTCTGTATATAATGCAGCTTAGAGAATCCAGAGAGGATGAAGAATGAAAATCGGTAGAGAAACACAGTTCGTCGACTGTAGAGAGGCAATGGGGATCGGTTTAGGTGGAGGTTTGGCCCAGAGAGGAACGATCTCTGTAGGTTACTGTGGAAAAAGGCCATCTGATGTAGTAGTCATCTCGATGTCCCCATCGACGAGACATGTTACAAAACCAGTATGTGAAATAACGGCTGGTTTAAGAAGAGAAGGTATAAACGCGAGTGTTCTCGTACTTAACGCAGGATCAAGCGCACCTCCGGGTGCTTCAGCATCAAAAGGTGGCTATGGGTCACACTTTGGGTTAAAAATTGAAGAGATAGACAGAATAGCAAAACATAAGCTATGCATTATACATCTGGGTAACGTAAAACATCATGTCGTTGCTAAAGCCAAGGCTATACTTAGGTATGTGCCGATAAAGGGCGTTATAGTTTGCCAGTGTCCTTTGACATTTGAAGACCTAGTTAAAGCTGGCGTAAAAACGAGAGTTGCAAGCCCTGAAAATCCTGAAACCCTGGGGGAGGTAGTAGAGATAGTAACAGATGTTGTGCGTGGGCAGAATTGCCCACCGGAGAAAATAGATGAGATTTGTGAGAAAGTGAAGAGGCATATTAATTGGGGGTGAAAATGTATGGCTGATATAAAAGTTAAGGGTGGAAAGTACAAGCCCGCATATCCCGGGCAAACGATCGTGGCTGAAAATAGAAGGAAATACCTAGATCCAAACTACGAGCTTAGGAAACTGAGATCGATTTCCGACGAAGACGTAGTCAGATTGCTCGGCCATAGAGTTCCAGGCGAAGCGTATAAATCCGTTCATCCGCCACTTGAAGAACTCGGCGAACCACCATGCCCGATTAGGGAGCTAGTTGAACCTACGCCTGGTGCTAAGGCGGGAGATAGAATTAGATACATTCAGTTCACAGACTCCGTCTACTTCGCTCCGCTGGCTCCATATGTAAGAAGCTGGATGGCCTTCTGGAGATACAGAGGTGTCGATCCTGGAACCCTCTCTGGCAGAGCTCCGCTTGAAATGAGAGAGCGTGATTTGGAGCTTGTTGCAAAGGAGTTACTTGAAACTGAAGTATTTGATCCAGCAAGGGTTGGGGTTAGAGGAGCTACAGTACATGGCCACTCGTTAAGATTGGATGAAAATGGATTGATGTTCGATGCTCTTAGGAGGTACGTATTCGACAAAGAGAAGGGAGAGGTTGTGTACGTAAAGGATCAGGTCGGAGTACCTCTCGAGACCCCAGTGAGAGTTGGAAAACCGCTGCCGGAGGAGGAGTTAAAGAAGTTGACGACGATCTATAGAGTAGATGGTATATCAACGAGGGACGATCCCGAACTGCTCAACTGGGTAAAGAGGATCCACTTACTTAGAACCTATGCCGGATTTAAGTTAAATAAGGCTGAAAATATGTGAGGTGGTTTAGATGGCCGATAAGAAGTTATTTATTGATGCCCTGAAGAAGAAATTTAAGGAGGAGCCAACGGATAAATATACGAAGTTCTACATCTATGATGGTTGGAAGCAGTCTGCAAGAAAGAGAGAATTCGTAGAATGGGCACAGAAGATTGCCAAGGAAAGGGGAATTCCTGCATATAATCCCGAAATGCATCTCGGTGGAATTCCCGTTGGGCAGAGAGTTTTGATGCCCTACAAGATCTCAGGCACTGATGTATACTGTGAAGGCGATGATCTGCACTACATAAATAACGCTGCAATGCAGCAGGCGTGGGATGATATAAGGAGGACAGTTATTGTTGGTTTAGATGCTCCACATGCACTGCTTGAGAAGAGGTTGGGCAAAGAGGTTACTCCGGAAACGATAAACGAATACCTTGAAGTTCTCAACCATGCATTGCCAGGTGGTGCAGTAGTTCAGGAGCACATGGTTGAAATTCATCCAGCACTCGTTGCAGATTCCTATGTTAAGGTCTTCACAGGTAACGATGAGCTTGCAGACCAGATAGACAAGAGGTTCTTGATAGATATAAACAAACAATTCCCGCCAGAGCAGGCTGAGGCTTTAAAGAAGGCCATTGGCAAATCGCTCTATCAGGTAACAAAAGTTCCGATAATCGTTGGCAGAGCAGCAGATGGAGGTACTATTTCAAGATGGTCTGCGATGCAAATAAGCATGGCGATGATATCATCTTACAAGCTGATGGCCGGTGAAGCTGCAATCGCTGAGTTCGCATTTGCAGCGAAGCATGCTGAAGTAATTCAGATGGCGACCCTTACACCTTGGAGAAGAGCCAGAGGTCCGAATGAGCCTGGTGGCTTACCGTTTGGTTACCTAGCAGATATAGTACAGACAAACAGGAAATACCCAGATGATCCCGTTAAAGTTGCTCTTGAAACGCTTGCTATTGGTTCAGTTATCTTCGATCAGCTCTGGTTCGGAATCTACATGTCTGGTGGTGTAGGATTCACCCAGTATGCAACAGCCGTTTATACAGATGATATCCTCGACGACTTCTGCTACTACATCGCGGACTATGTAAAGAAGAAATTTGGTGGATTTGCAAAGGCTCCAAGGACGATGGACACAATCTTGGATGTTGCAACCGAAGCTACACTCTATGGACTTGAACAGTATGAGAGATTCCCGGCGCTCATGGAGACGCACTTTGGCGGATCACAGAGAGCTTCAGTTCTTGCAGCAGCATCTGGCGTTGGAGCTGCAATCGCAACTGGAGATGCTCAGGCGGGAGTTAATGGCTGGTATCTCTCAATGATCCTGCACAAGGAGCACATGGGCAGACTTGGCTTCTACGGCTACGATGCCCAGGATCAGATGGGTGCTTCAAACAGCTTCTCATACAGAAGCGACGAGGGCTTGCCATTGGAGCTTAGAGGTCCGAACTATCCGAACTATGCAATGAACGTTGGGCACACTGGCGAATATGCAGGTATCGTAGCAGCTGCTCACGCAGCTTGCAAGCATGCCTGGTGCGTGAACCCAATAGTCAAGGTAGCATTTGCAGATCCATCGCTGAAGTTCGACTGGACAGAGCCGAGAAAGATGATTGCAAAGGGTGCTCTGAGAGAGTTCATGCCGGATGGCGAGAGAGACGCGGTAATTCCGCCGCACTAAATTTTTTAAACTTTTTTAAATGATTTCATCGCATCTTCTTGAAATTTTGAAAAGCAATGCTAGGCAAATATCTATCCAAGATTTTGCAATTGCTCATCAAGAACTTTTTGAAGATTTTAAGTACGTTCCGGAACCTTACAAGAGCTATTGGGTCAAAGAAATGCTCAAGTATCTCCTTTTAAATCTTAAAGAGCTCACTAACACGTGCAACGTGTGTCCAGAAGATCTGGACGAAAAGAAATTTAGAGAATTTATAAAAAAAATAAATGAAAATTCGAAGTTCGATGCATTTAAAAAAATTTCTCTTGTAGTGTTGCCTTATCTTGCATTTATAGCTAAAAAACCTATTCACCCTCCGGAAATGATTTTTCCAGGAGGAAAAAAGATTAAAAAAGCCGAAAACAGATATTTTTGTCCTGTAAAAAACAAACAAATCAATCCCTACTCATTCTGCGAATTTTGCGTTTGTGAAGCGTACGAATAAAACCTGTCCACAATAGCTATTAGCTCTTCATCGCTTAACCCCTTAATATTCTTCGAGGGCTCGTTTTTTAGTATTCTTCTCGCAATATCTTTAAAAATCTCTGACTCTTCTTCTCTCATCTGGAAAACTGTCATTCCTTTAACTTCACAATCTCTAAGAATCTTAATGTAGGGAACTTCACCTACAACCTTTGATCCAATAGTGTTCGCAAAAAAATCTACCAACTTCCTTTCAAGCTCAAAGTTGAATTTCGAATTCAATATAATTCCTCCTAACGGCGCATTTGCACTCTTTGCTCCCTTGCATATGTTGTTTGCAGCGTAAAGTGACAGATATTCGCCCGATGTTACAACGTAAACTTCACTGTTCCTCTTCATTGGCACAACAAAACCTCCACAAACAACATCTCCAGGAACGTCGTAGATGACTATATCTAGACCGTCAAGGATTCGAAGTTTATCTATATATTCAAAAGCCAAAAGCAATCCTCTTCCAGCACAACCAACGCCTGGCTCTGGACCGCCAACTTCAGCACAGATTATGCCAGCGTAACCCTTAACAAAACAGCCTTTTATATCCTCTCCATTCCTTACAGCATCCAGAATTGGCCTGACTCTCCTGTTACCTGTCAAGAGTAAAGTACTATCTCTCTTTGGATCGCAACCAACGAGAGCAACACTGTAACCTTCCAACCCCCACGCCGCTGCAAGGTGGCTTGCTATTGTAGATTTTCCAATTCCTCCCTTTCCGTAGATCGCTATATTTCTCTTCACATACGAACTTTCGAACTCAAATTTAAACCTTATCGCCCGAATCCTTCTCAATTAAAAGTTTAATATCCCCCAGCTACTGAGCCAGCCGGTAAATCCTGCATAAAGTAGCTGAGCTGCAAATGCCGCAATTATTATTGTCATAAACCTGCTTATAGCCCTTATACCGTTGATTCCGAGCACTCTGATCAGCAGTTCTGAATATCTAAGTAAAAGATATGTCGCAAATGCCACAACGAATATACCCAATATCAGCAGATAGATCGGGACAGTCTTTGACAGAACAATAACAGTTGTCATCGTTCCAGGCCCTACGAGAAGAGGCGTGGCTATTGGAACGATTGCAATCTCATCCCCAGCTTCTACAGCCTTTGTTCTCGGCAAACCGCCGAGCATATCTATAGCAATAACCATGAGTAATATCCCACCACCGATTTGTAGGCTAAAGAGTGTTACGTGGAAGAAGCTCAGAATCAAACTACCTCCAACAGCCAATGTTATAGCTAAAATCAGAACTGCAATGATAGAATTTTTTACCACCTTATGCCTCTTCGCTGGATCCATGCTTTCAGTAAGACCCAGAAATGTAGGTATGACACCTATAGGATTCAGAACAGCAAATATTTGGCCAGTTATAGATACGAGCTGTATTAGGCTCCACCATACATCCATACTCACCATCTCAGTATATGCATATGAAATCGCATTTTGCACAACTCGATTCTTGATATAAATTTTTCCCGACAGAAAGAGATAAAAATTTAAATAAGCAACACACATTTAAAATCGGTGATACAAAATGGTTGTAAAAGTAGGCATTTTGAAGATGGGCGCAATTGGAACGGCAATACTTCTTGAATATCTCTTGGATGAGAGGGCAGATAGAGAAGACATAGAAGTACGTGTAGTAACTAGTGGAGCAAAAATGCAGGCTGAAGAGGCTAAAGTGGCAGAAAAGCTTAAAGAATTCGATCCAGATCTAATACTGGTTATCTCCCCAAATGCAGCTTTACCAGGTCCGAAGGCTGCTAGAGAAGCGTTTACAGGAAAACCCGTAATTGTAATAAGTGATGCTCCAGCAAAGAAGGCGAAAGAGGAGCTTGAAGGGAAGGGATTTGGATATATATTTATAAACGCAGATTCGATGATTGGTGCTAGAAGGGAATTCCTTGATCCAACCGAGATGGCTTTATTTAATGCAGATGTCGTAAAGGTTTTAGCAGCAACCGGTGCTTTTAGAATTGTTCAGGAGGCTATTGATAAGGCAATAAGTGACATAAAAGCTGGTAAGCAGCCAGAGTTGCCAAAGATCGTAATAACTGCAGAAAAAGCTGTTGAGGCTGGTAATTTCAAAAACCCATATGCGAAGGCAAAAGCCATGGCTGCTTACTATATTGCAGAGAAGGTTGCCGATGTTGATGTTAAAGGATGCTTCATGGAGAAGGATCCAGAAAAGTACATACCACTTGTTGCTTCAGCTCATGAAATGATGCGCACCGCTGCAATACTTGCTGATGAAGCTAGAGAAATCGAAAAATACAACGACACAGTATACAGAAGCCCACATGCAAGAACTGGTGAAATCTTAAAGAAGTTCAAACTAATGGAGAAACCTCAGTGATTTAGTCCATTTTTTATTTTTGTTTTTATCACATGGAGAGTGTACCTTAGATACACATCTCTACTTCTTCTAGTATAAATAGCCTACAAGATAAAACAAAAACATGCATACAGTAGAGATAGAGAACTTAACAAAATTTTATGGAGATTTTAAGGCCTTAGATTCGATAAACCTGATAGTGGAAGAAAAGGAGGTCTTTGGCTTTCTTGGCCCAAACGGCTCGGGTAAATCTACAACTATAAACTGCATCCTCGGATTGATAAAACCAAACGCTGGAAGAATAGAAGTTTGTGGAATTGATGTGGAAAAGAACCCACTTGAGGTGAGAAAAATCTGCGGATACATGCCTGAAAACTACGGTCTATATACAAATCTAACCGCAATGCAGAATCTGAAATACTTTGCAGAATTTTATGGCAACATATCAAAAGACGAGATACAAGAGCTCCTCTCGTTGGTCGGATTGAGCGATGTTGCAGATAAAAAAGTCTCCGAGTTCAGCAGAGGAATGAAGCAGAGACTTGCATTGGCTCAGGCTTTGCTCAATGATCCACAGGTTGTTTTTCTAGATGAACCTACTAACGGCTTAGATCCTCAGGGTATTGCAGATTTCAGAAGAATTATAAGAGATTTGCAGAAGGATGGAAAGACAGTATTCTTCTCTTCGCATATACTTGCCGAAGTTAAGGAGGTTTGCAGCAGTATAGGGGTAATTTATAAAGGAAGGATTTTGAAGAGTGGAAAAATCTCGGATTTTAATAGCAAAATTACATTAATTGTCCAAACTGAGCCAATTGCTTCTGCAGAGCTATTCGAAAAATTTGGAAATGTAAGATATGATGAAAAAAACCAAATTTTCATGATTGAGACCGACAAAGACTGCAGATTGGAGATTTCAAAGTTCCTTTTTGAAAAAGGCTACATTGTAAAGGAGTTACATCTGAAGGAGCCGACTCTTGAAGAGATATATTTTAGCTTATTGGGGGATTCAGATGAAGTTGTATGTGCAAGGTAAACCCATAGACTTCAATAGATTGCAGACGAGAAAGTGGATTCTGATACAAGCGGAGCCAAAAATTGATGAGAATATCCTCAAAAAATTTGGACACGTTTTTTATAACAAAAAAGATGACAGTCTAATAGTTGAGACCGACAAAGACTGCAGATTGGAGATTTCAAAGTTCCTTTTTGAAAAAGGCTACATTGTAAAGGAGTTACACTTGGAGGAGATCTGAATGAGATCCTTGATAGTTGCAAAGAAAGAGTTTTCAGATATAGTAACAAGCAAAAGGTTCATCGCTTTGCTTGCTGCGATGGTTATCTTCTTTCTGATGAGTGTTCTACAAACGCTAAGCACGACATCCGGCGGCAGAATGTCCATGACACCAGTAATAAGTTTCTTTGGAGGTTCGGTAGCGTTCATAGGTGGAATTTTCGGGATAGCTC
The DNA here is from genome assembly GCA_030055525.1 of Archaeoglobales archaeon. GTDB lineage: Archaea > Halobacteriota > Archaeoglobi > Archaeoglobales > Archaeoglobaceae > WYZ-LMO2. The sequence goes on from JASFYJ010000004.1 coordinate 86,921, forward strand.
TAGGATTTGATTTAATAACGAAAGAGAAAGAGACAGGAACGCTTAGAACTCTATTGACAAGGCCCGTATTCAGAGATGAAGTAATAATTGGAAAAGGAATTGCCGCTTTTTTGGCAATCTGCGTTGCAGTCGGTATAACTTCACTATTCATGCTTGGTGCGCTCACTTTATACTATACCCCAAGTTCAGAGGAGTTATCAAAGCTTGCAAAAATGATGCTTGTAACGATTGCCTACCTCTACACATTCTTTTCGATCGCATTTCTAATTTCAGCCATTGTTAAAAGTTCTTCGACCGCTTTAACGATAGCAATAGGAGTTTTTATAGTACTTGCACTTCTACTTCCACTATTCAGCAACTACATAGCTCAAGTAATTGTTGGTTCTCCGCCTGAGTCACCAATTGGTATAGAAATTGGAAGAAATATTGGGAATATAACAGATGATCCAAGGATAAGAAGCTACATGGAGGAGATGAGGAACTATCGAGAAAAAGTGCAGAGCATAACTTCTACACTCTCTATATTTTCCCCTGTATCGAGTTATTCAACGATACTAAACAGCTTAACTGCAAGTGGGTACTTTAGAACATTAGATATTACAAAGAATTTGCTAAGCTTTATCATAATCCCTGTAGTTCTATTTGCATTAGCTTACGTTAGATTTACGAGGGAGGAGTTATGATCCGAGAAATTTTATTTTTTATAATAACAATTTTTCTAGTTCTAACACCATCAGCTGCACTGGAGTGTAAGGTTACAGAACTAAATTCAGCGCCTGGAGAGGAGATAACGATACCAATTAAGATTACAAATACTGGAGAGCGTGAAGAGAGCTACTATCTATCCTACTACGGAGACATCGAGGGTTACTTCTACTACGATGGAACAAGAGTCAACTCAATAAAGCTGAAAGCTAACGAGTCTGCAACTTTAAACTTCGTTTTCAAAGCTCCAGAGAAAGTTGGAACCTATTACATCTCTCTCTACGCTGACGAAAGCGTTGGAATAACTTTGAATGTAAATTATCCAGAAAATTCTATCGAAATTATTCCAAAAATAAACAGTGTCGTTCTTGATGCAGGAGATGCAGCAAATATAGATATAACCCTAAAAAACAAGTTAAGTACTCGCTACGAGATAATTTTGGACTGCGAAATCCCTGAACATTGGGAGTGCCATTTCTACGATGGAAATTATGAAATCAAGAAATTAACACTTTCAGCTGGAGAAAGTAGAACTATAAAAGCTTCAATTGAAACTGAGAGCTCTTCAAGAGTAGGCAGTTACGCAATCAAACTAAAGTTTAATGATAAAACAGAAGAAATTGATGTGCTAATAAACAGAACTCACGCTGGAGAGAAAGGAGAAGTAAGACTGACTGTTGTTGATAAAGATGGGAAAGGGGTTGCTTCAGCAAAAATCACCGTTGGAAATGAAATTTTCTACACTTCCGGAGATGGGGAAGCGGTAATTGAGGTTCTTCCAGGAACTTACGATTTGAAGATCGAGAAAGGGGGATACTATGAGAAGACTATAAGAGATGTAAAGGTCAAAGGGGGAAGAACAAACAACATAGGTACAGTTTTACTTGAGAAAAAGGCCTACTATGCTGAGATAACCGTAAGTTCGCGGGTTTCAGCAACGATTGGTGAGATTACAAGTATTCCAGTTAAGATAAAGAATTCTGGCTATGCTGACGACAGCTATGCTATTAGAGTTGAAGGGTTACCAGCTGAATATACGGTAAATTTTAAGGAAGGAAACTTAGCTGTATCTGAAGTGTTCGTTGAAAGTGGAAGTACAAAGGAATTATACCTAGAAATCTATGTTCCATCAACTGCTGAAGTTTCCGAGATTCCTTTAAAAATCGTAGCTGAGGGGCACTTTACTGCCGAGGCTGATTTAGTTCTTAAGATTGTAGGTACTTTTAAACTCTACTTTGAGCCAGAAAACGGAAAATACACAATTACTACATCTCAAGGAGAGGTAGTTGAACTCAAAGGGAGCATTAAAAACTCTGGAGTTGGAACAACGTTAACAAACATTCGAATTTCAGTTACTTTGCCAAATAGTGATTGGGAGCTCGAAGATATTTCTCCAGAGATAATACCCTCTCTTAAACCCGGAGAAAGTTATCCACTAACGGTAAAAATTAGCATCCCTGCTGATGCATCACCGAGTGAATACAAAATTACGATAGTTGTCAAAGCAGACCAGGTTGAAACTACCGATAGGATTACATTTGTAGTGCAGGAGAAGGGGTATTCAAAATTCATAGGCTTGGGAATAATTTTTGCCTCACTGATTGCAGTATACTTCATCGTCAAGAAGTTTGGAAGAAGATAATACTATTTTTCCTAACATTTTAAGAGATCTTGTGAACTTTCGATAAATATTTATAATCAATTGCTAAGTTTTCAACATGGTTCCAACACCAGAAGAGCTTCTGAAAGAACCTGAAGCAGATAAAAACTATCTGACAGAACTTATAAATAAGGCCCTCGACGGATTCAGGCTATACAACATAATAACCTCCGCTATAGAATTGGGAATTTTTGATCTTCTTAAAACGCCCAAAAGCTTGAAAGATTTAAGAGAGAAGTTAAATTGCAAAGAAAAATTGTTAAGAATTTTTTGCGAGGTTCTATGCGAGCTTAAACTTCTCGAAAGAACTGAGGAAGGATACGTAGACAGTAAAATATCCTTGGAATTCCTGACCGAAGATTCTTTCTATTCGCAAAAAATTTTCATCGAAAATTTAAAGTACAATATGATTTTATGGAACAGCCTGCTTAGGATCCTAAAAGAGGGGCCGATTAAGCGAGAACCAAACAGGTTCTTCTCTGAAAGAGCTATACACTCGCTCGCCCAGAACTGCAAGCTTGGAGAGTTGCAAAAAACTGTAAAGATTGTCTCTGAACTTAAAGAGTTTAGAGATGCTAGAAAACTACTCGATCTTGGTGGTGGGCATGGGCTTTATGCTATAGCTTTTACGGCGATAAATAAAAATCTGCAGGCTTTTGTTTTTGATCTACCCGAAGTTGTTGAAAAAACGAAGGAGTATATAAAGATGTACAATGCAGAGAGAGTTAGCGTGATCTCGGGAAACTTTTTTAGAGATGATATAGGAGAAAATTACGACATCATCTTCTCATCTTACAACCCCGGAGGTAAGAAGGCTGATCTCATCCCGAAGATATACTCAGCCCTTAATGAAGGTGGAATATATATAAATAAGCAGATATTTCCTCAAGAAAGGCCCTTTTCACCTCAAGACCTCGAGTGGAACTTTTGGAGTTTTGAAGGAATTGAAAAGGGTGAAAAAATATATACCTTCAAAAATGATCTCACACTTGGAGAATACATAAAAAACCTCGAAAAATGTGGGTTCGAAGTTTTCAGAATCGAAAAATTTGAAGGAGACGCAAAAATTATATTTTCACGAAAAATATAAAAATTAACGGACAAGATGTACAACTGGTCCACTCTTTTTTTAAATCAATGCTCGTAAAAGTTGTATGGCACCAAGATTTACACCTCCGCCGGCGGAGATAACGATGCTCGAGGGTGGCTATTCAATCTTAGTGTTTGTAATTTGTTTCATTTTATATTATAAATTGAGAAGTATTTACAAGCTCACAGAGTACCATGGTTTACACTACTTCTCAAATACTTTTCTATTCCTTGGATTAGCTTACTTCTTAAGATTCATTGTATTTGTTTTTACGCACTCTTCACAGCCCGAATTTGATGATTTCAGGAATTTGTTAATATTCAGCATAGCCTTTATGGTTTACTCGAGTTCGGCCTCGATTCTCTATCTGATCTACAGTTTAACCTGGAGAATAACCGAAATTTTCAGGAACGAAGCTCTTTTACATAGCTTGGCAATCTTATTGACAGTTTTGTCCCTTTTAAGCAGACCAGGTTCTACGCTTCTTATTCAAGCAGCGCTTTTAGTTGTTCTGCTCTTTGCGATAGTCCTAAACTACAAAAAATATGATACTGAACGTAAAACTATGCTTGGACGGATATATCCTCTCTACATTCTAACTTTCTTTTTCTGGATCCTTAATCTGCTTGTATCCTTTAGAGTATTCATACCCTTCGAATTTAGGTTTTTGGTGTATGGGCTATCTATATTACTACTTCTCATAATCGCACACAGAGTTCTAAAGAAGATCGGGTGAAAAAAGATGAGGAAAGAAAGAAGGGAGAGGCTAGAAATAATTTATGATATTCTAAGAATAATAGTGTCTCATGGAAACTCTATCCTTCCGACACCTCTTTTGAGGTTATCCAACCTTTCCACACAAAATTTCAATCGATATATGGCTGAACTTATCGAAAAAGGTTTTGTTAGAGAAGTTTTTGATGAAGATGGTAAAAAATACTACACTTTGACGGACAAAGGATTTAAATTTATACAGAAATATAATAAAATACGCGAATTCATCGAGGAGTTTGGACTTTAAAATACAAATTAAACATGAACTTTAAAGCGATAGATTTTTTAACTTGACAACAAATTTTTGATATGGAAGTTGTCAAGTTGTGGATTCATCAGTCCGACTGTCCCTTTATTCTCACCTCTGAAGATTTTGAAGTAAAATACTACCACAACCTGATCGAAACAAACAACAAAACAACAGTTAAAAGAGGATACATAGCCGCAAGAGACTCTGAAGAGCTTCAAAATTGTTTGAACACTCTTTTATCTAAAGAAAAAATATTAAAATACTTAATCTATGAGCGATGTGAAAAATGTATCTCAATGAGGATGGACCTGCACTTTACGCATGCAATGGAGACACTTATAAAAAATGGTGGGTACGTCGTAGGACCTTTCATTGCTGAAAAAGGTAAAGAAACTTGGCAGATAGGTTTCGACGATAAAAATTCCATGGAAAACTTTTTAGATAGTTTATTCCCCGTCGATGATTACACCATATTGAACCACTACACCCTACCAGCCGTGGATGAGATGAGCGAGATCCTTGAGAACTTGGATGACCTGATAGCTCTGATAAACACTCTAGCAAAACTTACACCTACTGAAAAGGAAACTTTGATAAAAGCTATAAAAGGAGGATACTACGAGCAGCCCAAAAAGATCGATCTCTCTGAACTATCAGACGTTTTTGGAACTTCAAAGGTTGCAATCTACAAGAATCTAAAAAGGGCTGAGCATAAAGTAATGGAAGCATTAGTAAAACTTCTTTTGAATATGAATTCAAAAGATAGTGTTGAAAAACTTGCAAAGAGGCAACAGAAGGTGATAAAAGAAATTACTAAATTTAAATAACGCTTTTAGCCAGCATTTCAAAGATATTTCTCTCTATTTCGTACGTTCTATCATTTGCGGCTTTAAATACATCCGTTTCCACTATATCAAACCCTAAGATCCTCATATCTCTGCTCCTAGCAGCTTTAATTATTTCGGATATATTTTTATAGATATCATCCTCAGAAATTCCTTGGTAATCTACAAACCTCGCCCCCCTCAGCGCGCTGTTGGCTCCAACGTCTATATCTATTGAAATATAGATGTGCTTCGCATCAAGCTCTTTAATGGTTTTTTTCCAGATATTTTTAAGGTTTAAACTATCCTTGGGAACTATCTTAACTCCCTTCCTTTCAAAGCCCAGGTAGTAGTTCAGATACCTCTTCACCCTGCTATCGTCGATTTCAAAGGCACTCGAGGGTGGATAATCCGAAACTCCCGCAACTATCAGGTTCCCTGGCTCAACAATTTTTTCATCAATCAGAAAACTTAAGAATGAGTCTGCATTATAGCTTTCTGGTCTCCAAACTATGTATGGGTCTCTTGGATCAAAAGGGCTGTTGGGATTCGTTTCTAGATCGTACTGTATTATGCCACACCTCACCGAGGGTAGTATAGCATCAAAATGGCTATCTAGAACGATCAAAGCTACATCTTCATACTTTTCACTAAAAAATTTTATAATTCCTCCAGTTAGAGAGTGATCCACACCTATCATTGCCAAAGATTCTGGATCAACGTCCCTTATTCCCTCATACAAGATTTCGGAATACTCTAGACATCCATTCGAATCTATAAAAGATATCATATTTTCTACTGTAAGTAAATCCACGTATTCTAAAGGAGGTGCTGGCAAAAGCCAAGGTTCAACATCGATTTTGAAGCCTTCAAATTTCTTGCCAATTTTATACAAAATAGCATCATAAGGATCTTTAAAATTTAAACCTGGATAACCTTTAAAAGCCATTTCCCGCTTGAATTCTATAACAGGTTCCCTTTCATCCGCATCCAAAGCGCATCCAACCAATTTAAATTTTTCATTCATAAAATTAAAAAATTAAACTGGTGCGATCTTCTGCCATTTATCTCTTATTTCTTTCCAATTCATATTCTTCGCAGCTTCAGCAAACTTTGGCGCTTGATAAGCTTTTTTGCCAACTATACCTAATGGAAACGTCTTTACGAACTCCTCAGTTATAGGCCCACCGCCACAGATGAATGGTACTTCAATTCCGCGTTCTATAAGTTTTTGAGCGATCTTTGGGAAAGCTGTCATCGTAGTTGTCATCAAAGCAGTTCCAGTTACCATCACTGGCTTGTATTTTTCAACTGCTTTAACTACTTCATCAACTGGCACATCCTTGCCGAGATCAATTACTTCCCAACCATCCGCTATTAGGAAAGCCTTTGCAAGGTTCTTGCCTAAATCGTGCAAGTCTCCTTCTGCAACATGCATAACCACTTTACCCTTCTTCTCAACTTTAGATTCTCCGCTTAGCTCTTCAAGTATCTTTATGCCCTCCTGCATTGCATTCGCTGCTAAAACGACCTGCGGTAAGTAAAATACTCCATTTTCGTAAAGCTTTGTAACAGCATTCATCCCCAAGGTTAAGCCCTTATCTACCACTTCCTTAGCGTTGTACTTTTTAAGTGCTTCCTTAACTAATTTGGAAACTTTTTCAGCCTCTCCCCTGAAAACAGCTTCTGCTATGGATTTAAATGGTTCTTCTTTGGGAAGCATATCTCTTATAAGTTCTTCGGGATTCTGAGACCTTCTTTTCTCCTCCTCTTTCAAAATTTCTGCCGCAAGTAAGGAAGTTGTTTTTACCTTCCTTCCCTTCTTCTCCGCATACTCTCTCGCAGCCTCTACGAATGCCACTATATTCTGCAATGGTGTTATTGGGGGTATTCCGCATCCTGGGGCTAAAATATCTACACCGCTCTCCAAAGCTTTGAAGGCTTCCGCCTTAACCTCTTCAGGTTTTCCAAACGGCAGTGTCTTCTTGGTTGATACGTTCCCAACAAGTGCTATATCCTCCCCTATAATTTTTCTGGCCTCTAAGAGATCTACGACTTCTTCAATGCTAAGCCCGTTGTATCCACATTCCGCCATGTGGGGTAGGATCTTTTTCACATCACCGCATATGTGAAGTATCGAAGGCGCTCCAACGTTTTCAGTTATTTCTAAATGCTTTGGAACAACAAATTCTTTGAACATAGATGGATCCAAAACATCTGGAGCGGCAGTAGGATCTGGTATAACGTAGTAGTCTGCTCCAGCTTTTATCATATCCTTTAGCACAATTATCAAAGCCTCGGTAGCGACATCTAAGATCTCTTTAACCTTATTCGGTTCCGTTATGCACATCCCCAAAAGTTTCTCTGTACCTACAAGGTGTCCAGCTAAGGTAAATGGACCCTCAAAACCAACAAGAATCGGTAAGAAGTCACCAACGGATTTTCTAAGAATCTTTATCGATTCCCTCACAACAGGGATTCTTCCCCTTTCAAGCAAATCGTCGGGAAGTTTTATTTGATCAATAGGCAGATGTTTCGAAACTGATGGTTGTCTAACTTCCGTACCCCAGTTTATACCGCATCCCATTGCCTCTGCAACAACCGTCAAGCAGAATGGAACTCTTGCAACCTCAAGCTTTGCGAGTTCCCAAAGTGATGCCCCAAGTTTTGCCATCTTTTCCGGATCTTTATGAACTGCAGGATAGTAAGCGTTAAAGACTGCCATTGCATCTCTTATACCTAAAGTTGTAGCAGATGATGCAGGAGTATAATCTACGGAACCTCTCATCAACGCCGCAAGAACCCTCCTTTTCGGACTCATACTAATCAACCACCACTAAAATATAAAAATTTTAAAGAATTATTTCTTCAGAACTTCGCTTAGAATTTCAGTCACATCCATCATCTTCATCTTTGAACCAGCAAGCGTTATTGCATCACTCAGATTTCTGTAGCAGAACGGGCAAGTACTTGTAAGTATTTCAGCTCCAGTTTCTTCAGCTTCTGCTACTCTTTTAGCAGCAGTTTCCAGTGAGTATTCTGGGAACGCTGCTCTAACTCCACCACCAGCACCACAGCAGAAGGAGAACTTTCTGTTTCTCGGCATTTCGACAAACTTTAAACCTGGAATTGCCTTAAGTACCTCTCTAGGATCCTCATAGACTTCGCAGTGCCTGCCAAGATGGCATGGGTCGTGGTAGGTTACAACTTTCTCAAACTTGCCTTTAAATTCAACTTCTCCCTTTCTTATCATCTCCGCAATTACCTGCGTTGAATGCAGAACCTTTGCCTCGAAGTTAATTCCAAGCTTGTCTTTATAACCCTCCGGTAATCCCTCTTGGTAGTCCTTCTTCAGAGCCTTGTAGCATCCGGCGCATGATGTTATAAACCCTTCAGCTCCGTATCTATCAAGCAAAGTTGCGTTGTGCTCAGCGAATTCCTTTGCAAGCTCCCATTGTCCTGTTCTGAATAAAGGTGAGCCGCAGCACCATTCATCTTGTGCTACTGTAAAATCTACTCCTAAAGCTTTGAAGATGTTGACAGTCGCTAAGGCTATCTGTTTCTGCCTGTAAGATGCCGTGCATCCAACAAAATAAACGTAAGTTGCTTTTTTCGGTAGAGATTCTTTAACAGAGTTTGGTAACCAGTTAAGTCGATCTGAATGTTTCTCCATGTACGGATTTCTCTCCACTTTTATATGGTTGCTCCATCTCTTTATCGCTTCAGGAACCTTCCCGAATCTCCAAGCTTCAGCCCTTAACGCCTCGATAGTCCTCATTATCGCTGGTTTGAAGTCTGTTTCGCACATCTGCTGGCAAGCTCCGCATGTTGTGCATGTAAATACTGCATGCATAACGGAATCTGTGAACTGCAGCTTGTCCTTAAGAAGACCCCTTGCGAGTGAAGATTTTGCTCTGCTTCCAAAGTACGAATCAAGTTTAAATTTATCTCCCTGAGGGCAGCCTATCGCAGCAAAGTTCTCCTTTGCTCCATATTCGTAGAGATACTTGCAGTTGCTGCAGTGGGTGCACATGGAGATGTAGTTGTAAAGTTCAGCAAGCTTTTCATAATCTTTCCTAACTAAAGGATGCTCGGCTCCCATTATCTCACCCCCAGCTTACCGGGATTCATAATATGATTCGGATCTAGACAATCCTTTATCTTGGTAAGCAACATTATCCATCCAGGATCGGCGTATTTGTTCATTATATTCCAGTACTCTACAGGTGGCTTGTAAGGAAGTAATCCAAGTGGGACTCCAACCTCTACACACTCCTTCATTGCTTTTCTTGCATTTTCTACAGCCTTTGGATCTCTCTTGTCAAATGGCGTCATCAACCTGAGCATACCATAGTGGCTACCTCTGAAGTCTGTAAATCTAACAGCTGGCGAGAGGTTGTGCCTTATGTATATCTCCTTCCATTTGTTGTATATTATCGGCCAGCTCTTGCAAGGTGTAAAGGTACCAGGCCAAGCCAATCCACCACCGCAGGCTTTTGAATAATTCTTTGTTGAACCAACTATCCTGCTTGGAAGCTCAGTTCTACCACGTTTAGCTTCTGGTGGATATTCGTAGTCTATCAATTTTACACCCTTCGCCCTTTCTCTTTCTACAACTTCTTTCCACATCTTCCTCTTGTAAGCTAATTCTTCTTCACTCCAACCGCTTATAACGGTATAACTGAACCACTCTGGCGCATCTGCTGGTTTTTCTTTGTATGGGTATGGTATCGGTACTTGAGCCAACCACCAAGATACAGCCGTAACCTCATCGCATAGCTCCAAATCCCTCCAAGCTACCATGTACTTCGTTATATCCTCAGCACTTTCGGCAGCTATGGTTAGAACATCTTTATACGGCCTTATCTTTGATATCCAAACACCAAGCTTTGTAACGATTCCAGTAGTTCCGAGCCAGCCTATAAAAAGCCCAGCAAGCATTGGTAACGGATAAAGACTGTGCCAACTATTTGAATAGGCGCAGGAACCTATTTTGGCAACCTCTCCTGTTGGAAGAACAACTTCCATGCTGCTTATCATCTGGCTGTTTATGCCAAATCTCCCGTTAAGGTGACCTATTCCATGATTTATCGCCATTGCCAAAACTGATGCACTTGCTGGATGTACACCCCAGCCAAATTCGTAGCCATGCTTCTTTAATGCAGCTGAAAATTTTGCATGTGATACTCCAGGTTCTATTACAGCGTAGCCAACCTCTGTATTTATCTCCAATATCTGATCCATCCTCTTAAGATCCATCAATATGCCGCCCTCTTCAGGAATGCACAAACCGCCTATGTTTGTACCTGTAACATATGGCACAACGGGTATTCTTTCCTTGTTGGCCAGTCTAAGAATTCTCTGAATCTGTTCAACCGTTTTTGGCAGTACAACGTAATCCGGCATGTGCGGATCGTTCCATGTAAGATCGTAGGAGTAAGGGTACATCAAAGCCTCATCGTTCGTTGCGTACTCTGGTCCTACTATTTCCTGCAACTGCTTCAAAATCCTATCATTTCCACCCATCTTTTTTCACCTCCAACTCAACTTCACACCATTTTGGTGTGAGCATAACACATCTCAACCTCTAAAACTTTCCAGCAATTTCTTTTGCTTCTCCTTACCTTTTGCCATCCTTCGAAGTTGCATCGAAGCTTCGGGAGATATGCTAACTATTGCTTTTGAAAAGGAAATATACAACTTCTCAAGCTTGGAAATTAAATCCAAAGTAGCTGAAACCCTATCCTCCAAACTCAACAAACTATCTACTTCTCTCCTCAACTCGTCAACATCAAAACACTGAATCGGCTCCAATGACAACTCAACCACGGTCTCTTTGAATATCTTCTCCAACTTCTCTGCATCTCTTATACATTCATCACCTAACTTATTAAATTCTGCATTCTCTTTTGCAAGCTCCAAATATCGCTTACTAAGCTTCTTCTCAACTTCTAAAACAAAAGAAATTATTGAACTTGGTGTGGCTGAATTCAGTCCAACCACCTCTTTATTACGACTTTTCTATCTGCAAAGAAGTCTACGCAGTCTATTTGTCCATGTAGTACTCCGAAGAACGACTCTCTCATGCCAGCAAACGGGAAGAACGCCATCGGCGCTGGAATTCCAACGTTAACACCGACGTTTCCACATTTCACGCTTCTTGTGAACTTTCTTTCAGCTGCACCACTTGAGGTGTAGATGACTGCAGCATTTCCATATTTACTCTTGTTTATGGCATCAATCGCATCATCTAGCGTTTCAAAGTGAATTATTGAAGCTACAGGACCAAATATTTCCTCTTTAGCAATTGTCATTTCTGGGGTCACATCATCAAACACGGTAGGAGCTATGAAGTACCCGTTTGGATACTCTGAAACTTTTGGATTTCTTCCATCGAGTATAAGCTTTGCTCCCTCTTCAATTCCCTTCTCTATAAACCATAGAATCCTTTCTTTTGCTCTTCTCGAAACAACAGGTCCCATGTCTACGTTCTCATCCAAACCGTAACCTAGTCTTAGCTTAGCTGCTGCCGCAACAAATTTCCTCTTCAACTCTTCGTAAACATCACCAACTGCAGCTAAATTTGAACCAGCCAAGCATCTCTGTCCAGAATTCCCGTAGAAAGATGCTATCATATTAGGTATTGCCTTGTCAAGTTTTGCATCTGGCATCACCACTACGTAGTTCTTTGCTCCAGCCTGTACTAAAGCCCTCTTACCGTACTCCCCTGCAAGCTTGTAAACTGCTCTTCCAACAGGCGTGGAACCTACAAAGGTTACACCAACGACGTCTGGATGCTTGATAAGTTCTTCTCCAACCTCCTTTCCGCCATGAACGATGTTTATAACTCCGGGGGGCAGATTTATTTCATCGAATATCGAGCATATCTCACTCATCGGAATCGGACAAATTTCACTTGGTTTAACAACAAGTGTGCAGCCAACTGCTAAAGCGTAGGGGATGTACCAGAATGGGGCAAGTGCTGGAAAGTTGAATGGACCTATTATCCCAAAGACTCCAAGAGGTTCTCTTACGAGTTCTTCATCAATACCAGAAGCGACCTGATCAAGCCTCTCTCCCTTGAAATACGTGTAAGCGATAGCTATAGCTGTTTCAACGTTTTCAATCAAACGCCTCATTTCACCTCTAGCTTCATCAATTATCTTCCCATGGTTCTGCGTAGTCACCCTTGAAAGCTCTTCGAATTTGTTTTCCAATGCGTTTTTCAGTTCAAAAAGGTATCTGACTCTAGTGGTTATCGGGAGCTCTTTCCACTCTTCAAAGGCAGCTGCTGCTGCTTCAACAGCTTTGTTTACGTCTTCTTTTACGCACATTGGAACTTCTGCTATCACTTCATCTTTCGCTGGGTTATAGACAGGATCGTACCTGTCTGTAGAAGGTGTCACAAACTCGCCGTCAACGTATATCTTTAGCCGTCCGTAATTCTTTTTAACCTCTGGTAGTAAAGCCATGTTTTTTGGTTTTTGAACCTGGTTAAATATGGACAGGTTAACATGCTAACATTAATTAGGTTAATCGGTTAACAGTCCATGTTAAATCATTAAGCAGATTTCTTTGCATATGCCAGAGTTGAGCACAAAATTGTTTTGGGTATTCGTGGCGATATGGTCTATCTGGCACTTTGTGTCGCAGTGGTATGCATTTACGCATCCAATTGAGAAGCAACTTTACTTCGGTTGGCTATCTTGGTGGCAAGTAAACTCTATTGTTTGGTATTTCACAGCCGCAGCCGTGTTTGCAGTGTACCTAAATAAGTTCTGGAAGCCTGTAAAGGTTAGAGAAAAGATGATGAAAGGAAAAAAAGCTGAGAGGTGAAAAACATGGCCGAATGGTATACCGGACAGGGAGGAATTATACTCGGGCTGATTATATTTCTGTCGCTTGTCGTTATAGGTTTCTCAATATACATCTCGAAAAAATCAAAGAAAACCGTACAGGATTACGTTCTTGCAGGAAGTAGCTTAGGTATCTTCGTCCTCTACTTCTATGGGGCTTTCACGATCATGAGTGCTTGGACATTCTACGGCCTGCCAGGATGGGTTTATGCCTACGGACACGGTATAATGATACCCTGGTACATGTTTATCCATCTGTTTCAGGTCATGATAATTACCGTACTTGGTATAAAACTCTGGGGAGCAGCAAAATATTACGGCTATTCTACACCACTCTCAGTTATAGCCGACCGTTTGGAATCCCAAAACGCCCAATATATCTTCAGCTCAGTTAATCTGATATTCGTAGCAATCTACCTAGCTTTACAACCAGCTGCGATTGCAATAGGTCTTAACGTGCTAGTAGGTGCACCTTTAGAGTTTGGATTTGTATATGGAGCGATTTTGAGCGGGCTGATAGCTTTCATTGGTGGAATGAGGAGTGTCGCATACACCAACGTTTTCCTAGGTGCCTGGTTCCTAATAGCTTTCGTTGGAACTTTCATCATAGCCCTCATAAACCTACCAAATGGATTGACTGGAGCGGCTGAATACATAGTCCAAAACAAACCATGGCTATACTCCAACCCGGACCCCTTCGGGCCAGCAAAGCTTACCGGAGCAGACAGGATGGCATATGCACTTGGTTACATTCTATCCGGATTTAGCGGAGCACTCTGGATTCACTTGATGTACGTTCCAATGACCCTAAGAAGTCCACTGGCGATGAAATGGTATCCAACCCTGCAGCTTATCTCCTTCCCGATAATATTCACAGTAATCGGAGTTACGATAGGCACAACGGTAGGGCATGTTTTAGCTCCAAACCTGCCGAAAGCAGATCAAGTGTTCCAGTACATCGCAACTCAGTATGGTGGTGTATGGTGGGGCGCTTTCGTTTACATAGGTGCATTTGCAGCTGCAGTTTCAACGATGGGTACGATGATAGTTGCTGCTGCTTCGCTTTATTCTTACGACATCTACAGATGTCTGAAGAAGGGTAAATGTACCGATCAGCAGATAATCTGGCAGACTAGGATATTCCTCTGGATATTGGTAATAGTTTCGACATTCTTCGGCTGGCTTGCAATCGTCGGCTGGAAATACATTGGACTGCCAGCCCCCGTACCGCTGGCTGACTTCTTGAACTTCCTAGCATCACCTGGGTTTGCTTTAAACGTCGTGATGTTGATTGCATTGTACTGGAGAAGGGCTACAAAGGAAGCAACGATAATTTCGTTCATAGTTGGATTCATACTACTGGCGATAGGTTATGTATATCAGCCGTTTACTTACATGCTAACTGGTATAAAGGGATTGCCAGCACTCGTAATAGCGCTCCCAGTTGAGCTGATACTGTTCTTCACCATATCCTACCTGACAAAGCCAGCAAGCGAGCAGACTTTAGCAAAGTTCTTCGATCAGCTGGAAAGGTACATAAACGAACAGCCAGATCCCAAAGTTGAAGGAATTAGCTAAATTTCATTTTTTATTTTATGTAATTAAAAAAGTAACAAGAGATAGCATACTATTCCTGCTGACAGGGCTGCCAGCAAATTGACTGTAGAATTTGTCAGGTAACCGGCCTTCTCAAGAGTTGCACCCAAAATACTATCAACATGCACCCCCAAAAAAGATGCCAGCACTACATGCAACAAATACTGCATCTCAACCACACCCAATACAAAAGCGATCAAAGCCGTCGTAACGCTACCAGCCAAAGCTGCAAGTTCACCTATCAGAGATATTCCGCCACTTTCACCTGGTTTGACCAATTTGAAGTTGGTTATGAGGTAAACCTTTTTTGCTGTTTTACCTACTTCACTGGCCATCGTATCAGCTAAAGCAGCAGCAACACTTGCAACAAACGCTGCAGCAAATTTAAAATCTAAAGGGTAATTCATAGCGAAGAATAAAGCTGGCAAACTGTTTCCCAAAACGTTTGCATAACCTCTTGCACCTCCAGCCTGCTCGGCTATACCAAGAGCTTTTTTCACCTCGTACTTGTACTTCGTTATCGCTGAACCCAAAGCATAAAAAAATAAAAGAACTATAAAAAATCTAATGTCGGTAAAAAGAATTACGATCAAACCGGAAAGCGTTGCTGCGAGCAAACCACTCTCATCAGCAACTCCAGTTCGCATTGCCAAGTAGCTTAGTACTAGAGATATCGCAAGAGCGTAGCTTAGATCATAAAGTGATGCGTCAGGAATGTAGAGAGTAAATATTGCATAGGCGGTTGCTAATGCCAGCAAAACTGTCACTCTTTTATCCACTTTTGCATTAACACTTTCAACCAAAGCTGCAGCTATCCCGCCAGAGATAGATATAAACATTATTTGGGAGATGGCCGAATAACTAAAGTTGTAGTACACAAAAAGATAAATAAAACCCATAAAAGAGTAGATGGCGAGATTTCGAAATAAGCCTTTTTTAAATTCATGAGCTAGACTGGTGAATATGGCACAAAAAACTAGGGGTTTTGGAAGGGTAAAAGATAGCGCTGCAAGCAAAGATGCTACGAAAAGGAAATTTGCGTAGTTCTCACTCCCCACGTTCAATCTCTCTCCCTTTCTAAGGTAGGATATAGTCAAAGAGAGAAGAAAAACAAAAACTATCCAAGAGTCTACCCTCAAAGCTGCAAGAGATAACAGAGACGATATTAATACTGGCAGCATCAGAAAAATTAATAGTCTAGCCATTTAAAATTATGCAATGTTGATGAGGATGTATGAAAAGAAAGTTGAGAAAGAGATTGAAAAAGTCCCAAAACACATCGTTGTTATCTCTCCAGATTTCGATAGTAAAAAATTTATAGAATTTTTGAATTGGTGCGAAAAATTTGGTGTCAAGGAGGTAACGCTTTGTCTCCACGAGGATTTAAAGCTGGATTTGAGAGGTGCAAGAATTAGAAAAATACATGACGGTCATGTGCTTGAGAGTGGAGAAGGCAATATAATTGTGAATTTAATATCGAACTTCGATGGGAAAAAGGAGATAACGAATGCGATAAAGAAGTTAGCTGAAAAAGTTTTAAGTGGAGAATTAGATCCGGAAAAGATCGACGAGAAATCGATAGAAAGCTATCTAGCCGTAAAATCCTCGCCAGATATGATTGTAAAGGTGGGAAAAGATCTACCAGAATTTTTGATATGGCAGAGCATTTACAGTGAACTTTACTTTGCAGACACAGAATGGAAACAGTTAAGATACGTAGATTTCTTAAGGATGCTAAGAGAATATCAGAGGAGAGAGAGAAGGTATGGTAGATAACCTAAAACTTGTAAGAACCATAGCTGATTACCAGTTTGGAGCTGGTGCAGGAAAGGCTCTTTTCCCAGATTCTTGCAAATTCGTCTTTTCGACCACAGGAAAGATTAGACAGGTATTTGATGGAAACGTTAGAATAGCTACCTTGAAAGCTGATTCTGGGCTACTTACTTTAAGTATAGAGGGTGCAAAGAGATTGCATTCGGTATTTCCGTTTCCAAAGCTAAGGGTGGTTGTTATCGATGAGGTATCTGAATTCATAGCCGCTGGAAAGAGTGTTTTTGCTAAGCATGTTGTTCAGGTGGACGAGAACATAAGAGCCTACGATGAGATTTTGGTCACAAATACAAAAGATGAGCTATTAGCAACAGGTCAAGCACTGCTTTCTGCTTTCGAGATGCTCGAAATGGATAGAGGTATGGCCGTAAAAGTTCGACAGGGAGCGAAAAAGAAATGATGCTAGTAGATAGAAAAAACAATCTGTTGATAATCAAAAGAAGGAGTGTCATAACCGGAAGAATAAAGTTCGGTGGAAAAGTCGTTGTAGGCTTGGGTAGTATAATTCTTGGAGATATAGAGGCTGAACAAGTTTCCATTTCAAAAAACTGCAGTGTTAGATGTATAAAATGTCAGAAAGTCGTAGTTGGGGCATTTAGCAACTTTGGAGAAATAGAGGCTGAAGACGTCAAAATTTTAAGCAACTGCAAGGGAGAGAGAATTAAGGGCAATCTTATCAAGATCAGCAAGGGTTGCAGGTTTGAGGAAGTTTATGGAGATATTATCTTGATCGAAGGTGAAACAAAAATCAGAAAGTTGGAGGGTAGGAAGATAATAGCCTTACCTAAAACCTAGAGAAAGGTTTAACTATTCTAATTACTACTAAAAATGGTGGGCTAGGCTGGGGGACTCGGCGTCCCCTGTAACCCGAAACCGTCGATATGCGGGGGCCGAAGCCGAAGGGAGGTCTGAAAAGTACAGGCAGCGTTGGCTTGCGATCCCGTAGAATCCTCGTCCTGAAGGGTCGGCGGTTGCAGGGGGCTATCCGGAAGGATTGTCTCCTGCATTAACCGGAGGGAACGGCCCAGGCCCGGAAGGGAGCAAGCTAACTCCGGACGACCGGCGCTTTCAGGGGTGCGGGGAGGAGGGATCACAGGCTTTACGCTGCCTGTGCTTTCAGATCGACCTGAGGCGTGCCCACCAAAAACATTATATGCCCAAAATTTAACTCTCAGTAGGGTCCGTAGCTTAGACTGGTCAGAGCGCCCGGCTCATAACCGGGCGGTCGAGGGTTCAAATCCCTCCGGACCCAGATTTTACGAGAATTGAATGAATTTGAAAAGTTATCGTTAAATTCTCGCTTTTTTGAATGGCTCGATTTTCGTTTTGAAGGCTGTGGATTTTTATCTTCGCTCGGAATACTCTCGAAGTTGCCAACTATGCGTATGAAAAACCAGTCTTCAATCCTATAAATCTCAGCTTTGCAACCGATAAGCTCAGAAAATTCCACTGGCAACCGCAAGTAAGGGTATTCAAAGCAATCTTTGGCCTTCTTTTTTCGAATAACAACTTTTCCAACAAGTTCCATAAAGTCATAGTTGGCACCAAAAACAAGAAATTTTGAATAATTTTTTAAACTTCCAAAAGTTTTTAATTTATGAAAAGCAGAATTGCTGAGATTTTAAAGCTGAAGTATGAGCCCGTAGCAATAATCTGGAGCAATGAAATGCCAGCTAATGCGAAACAGCCTAAGGAAGGACAATGGAGCTGTGTTATTTGGTTTTTAGCAAGGGCTTCGAAGGGTGAAGTGATTGCCTTTGATAGAGAGCATTTTGGATGCCAAGGCGGAGCTACTGGTTTGGGATTTGGAAACCAATACTACAACTTTCTTGGCGGTATTGAGGGATTTTGCAGATTCCTTTCGACGGGATTCGAAGACTGGAATAAGGAGCTTCTGGAAAATTTGAAAAGCATGCTTAGGAAGGAGCAATACGAGAAGATGCTTAAGGGCGAAAGGTATAAGAAGAGCCCAGAGCTTGTCAGAAAATTCGTCGAAAAAATCCCAGCAATCGACGTTCCCAAGCGATACGTAGTCTTTAAGCCTTTGAGCAAGGTTGAAGAAGAGCCAGAGGTTGTTGTTTTCATTGCAAATCCTCATCAGCTTTCAGCTTTGGTTATTCTTGCAAACTATGCAAGAGAAGACAACGAGAACGTTGTTATCCCGATGGGCGCTGGTTGCCATCAGATCGGGATATTTGCTTACAGAGAAGCGAATTCTGAGAAACCGAGAGCAGTAGTTGGGCTTACCGATTTGGACGCAAGACTTAATGCGAGAGCATTGCTTGGAGACGATGTATTCACGTTTGCAGTGCCATACAAGATGTTCCTTGAGATGGAAGAGAACGTAAGGGATAGCTTCCTTGAAGTTGGCACGTGGGTTAAGCTTTCTGAGTTTGTTTGAAATTCCTATCTTTTTTGCCAACACTTTCGATAAAAAGCGACGATTAAAAAATTTATATCTTTGAAATCATTTGAGGGAAATCAGAGATCTCCTCAATACTCTTTACCCCATACTTTTTCTGGATCGACTGATTTCTTTTCAAATCCTTTTTTGAAAGTTTCAAAAAACTGCGAATCTGGTTTTGCTCTCATAACTTTTTCAGTTTGCCATATAAAGCTAATTTCCATACTATAGCTTGTGTCTCCTTTGGAGTTTAATTTAAATAACCTCAAATATCTTTACTTTTCCGAACTCTTTTACCAGCTTAAAGTGAGTCAAGTTTTCAGCGTTCTCAACTTGGAGTTTGTAAAGCATTGTTTTATTGAATAAAGCTAAGAGCTCCTTCGCTGTCATAAAATCTGGATTATAGCCAGCTATTCTCGCTATTGCATGGAATTTTGTTTTTGTATTATTCTCAAAAATTCCCATCTCTTCCGCAGTGACTACAAACTTCACACCCCTCTTTTCTATGATCTTCATTGCCTCCTCTTCGCTTTCCGCAACGAAAAATTTCGCTGCATCATCCGCTCCAAGTTGAAAGTTGTTGCAAACCACAGCTTTCTTTGCTACGTAAAGTATCCAGTTCCCGTAGTCCCACCAGCTTAAAACACTATAACTGGGTTTTTCGTAGGCATTCAGGTAATTTTGTTCCTCAGCGTTCTCCTTCAACCAATTTAGCGTTGCTTTCCAATCGTCGCTCATATCAAAGCCAACAATAGACATTATAATGCATGGTGCTGCAAGGATCAGCAGAAATGCAGAGACAGTTAGGTGATCACTACTGGTAATCACAACTTCTTTTTTCTTTTCTTTAGCTCTCTTAGCTTTGTTCATTTTTATTTCTTTCTTCTCGTTTTTTGAGAAAACAGGATACTCAAGCCTTTCGAGTACATTGCAAATTGTATACGAAGCAAGAATGGCTGACGGAATTGCAAGAACTTCAGCAAATCTTAGCTGGAGAAGCGATAGGGCAAATGATAGAAGAAAGAACACTAACAAGAACCTGTTTCTAAGCATCAAAATCGAAACCAGAGCTAAAAAGAAGAAAAGATAGCCAGAAGAGCTGATCAAATCTAAAATTTGGAAGGATTTTGCCTCGCTTATGGTTGGGAGGTAAATGTCGATACCAAAAACGTAGTTAATTCCTGATCTAAGAAAATCGAAAGCGCTCAATGGCGTAAAGTATGCAATCAAAATGCAGAACAGAGTTCCGAGTTTGTTGGAAGTGTTGAATGAATTAGAGAAGTTTACCGGGACTTTTTAAAGCTCGATTCCGGCTTTAATCAATGCCTTCTTTATTCTATCTATCTCCTGTTCAAGCCTTTCGAATCTCTTTTCCAGCAGATCATTGGTCTTATCGAGCTTTGAAGATATAGCCTTAACTTCCTCTTTGACCTCCTTTATCTCCTTTTTCAACTCGGCCCTCGTCTCTTTTATCTCCTTAATCGTCTCGTCCTGTTTTTGCAGCATCAAATCCTGTTTTTCAAGCATCTTAACTCCAACTTGGACAATCTTTGAAAGCTGCGAAGTGTTGAAGCTCGCCCTAAACTTCTCGATGTCTCTAACTCTACCTTTGAACTCCTCAACGCTTATCTCTTCAACCACAGCATTTTCGGGTTTATTGCTTTTCACGAATTCAATGAACTGCTCCAGCTGCTCCTTATCGCCATCAACGAGAACGATTAAAGCTTCTTTTCCATTGATTTTAACGTTTCTCGCATCAAAGCATGGAATGAAAAGCGAGTCAGCTTCTTCAAGAAGAAAAAGGCGATAACCGACTTCGTGAACTTTGCCCTTGATCGTGATCCTGATCGCCATAAAAGAATTTTTTTAAAGTCTTTAAAACTCTTTCCATGAATTTTTTAATTACTCATGAGGATCATGGATCCATCTCATGGGGGGTTAAACGTATTCTGCTTTCTTCATCACAGAACTTCACAGGCCAAGGATCTTTGTTGAGCTCGGGGTTCACACAGGAAACTCTTTTTCTGCTTTCTGTCAAGCTGTAAAAGCGCTGAATCTGAAATGTTCTTGTTACGGAGTTGACAACTTTAAAGGAGATCCGCATTCAGGATTTTACGATGAATCAGTTTATTTAGAAATAAATAACCACATAACCGAAAATTATGGGGACTTCGCTCAAATAATGAAAATGGATTTCGATGAAGCTGTTAAACACGATTTCGAAAATTGGATTAAAAAGATGAGCTATCGCGGGGTGATTTTGCTTCACGATACGCAAGTGAGGAGGGATGAATTTGGAGTGTGGAAGTTATGGGAAGAGTTGTCTAAGAAATATCCATCCTTAGTTTAGAGGAGACATTTTAGGGAATGATTGATTCGAGACCATAAAAAATTTTATTGCAATTCATGGATTCATCTCGTAAGCATCCTTCAGCGCATAAACCTCGCTGAGAACTTTTTCAAATCGCTCAGCATTCGCAACTGGCGACTTTATCATCTTTCTGCAGAACTCCTTCTGCCTCTCTGTGGCGCTTGGCTTTGCCATTAGCTCTACCGCAAACTTGGAGAAGTCCCTGACAAAGATTTCAAAGATCTGGTCGAGCAGTTCATCGCTAACATCGTAAAGTCCTGCGTAGACTTTCTTAGCCTCAATGATAAGCTGTCCGTAGACAAGCAAGGTGAAAAGCTCGCCGAGCGTTGCTAAGAAGTCGAAATCCCTCATTTGCTCAGCACTCGGCGGAGCTTTGGCGATCAAATCTCTAAAGCAATCTATCTGCTCCTTGAAAACGTTCACATTCGGCAAATCAACTTCTGCATAGACCTTTCGATAGTCGTGGAATCTTACCTTTTCAAGCCCTCCAGCAGGACCTTGGTTAAATAAGAACTCGTCGTGCTTTGCAACATCCATCTTTGGCACTTCAGCGAACTCTGCAGGATTAAACAAGTAATTGTAGAGGAATTTCAGGATTAAAGCCATGTTCACGTGCACAGTCCCTTCAAGCTTTGGCAAAGCTCGAATGTATTTTGTGGCCATCTCGAAGTATGTGTCCTTCTCAAAGCCCTTCGCAGCTATCACGTCCCAGAGAAGGTTTATCACCTCCTCACCTTCTCTTGTAACCTTCGACTTGACCAATGCGTTGTAAAGCAAGTAGCGCCGATCGCTGAGCGATGCGACACGCATGTAATCGCAAGCCCTTCTTGCAAAGAGCTTCATCGCAACGAGCCTGCAGTAAGCGTCGACAAAAAGCCTTTTGATGTGCGGAAAGTCCGTTACGTAACTCCCATAAAGAACTCGCTTTGAAGCATGGTTTAAAGCTTCGTAGAAAGCATGAGTGCAGATTCCAATTGAAGCCCAGCCAAGGTTAAACTTGCCAACGTTAACTGTGTTCAGCGCCGCATCCCAAGCTTCTTCACCTTTCTCGAGAATGTCTTCTTCGCTAACAGGATAATCGTGGATCAGGAAATCGCCTACAAACATTTGCGAAGCGACAACGTTTTTTATCAACTCGTAGTATCTCTCATCTCTACGCAATGCAAAGAAAACAAATCTTCGCTTGTCCATGTCGTAAGGCAAGCTTCCGTCGGGCTCAGCGAACCTTGCAAAGGTCGATATTATGCTTGCCACGTTTGAGTTGCCGATGTAGTATTTTCTGCCGTAAGCCTTCCAAGTTCCATCTGGTTGTGGAATAAGTTTAGTCTCAGTTGCATAAATATCAGCACCATGCTCTCGCTCTGAGAGACCGAAGGCAAAAACCCCGCCGTTCTTGAGCATCTCTGCAACTTCTCTCTTTATCTTCTCATTCTTGCTCATCCATATTGGCCCCAGGCCAAGAATTGTCACCTGCCAGGTATACCAGTAAGCAAGGCTGTAGAAAGCCAAAACCTCATTGTAATCGCAAATTCGCCAGGTGTCCCAGCGAGTTTCGCCATTGCTGAACTCTGGCGGAGTTAAAAAGGTGTAGAAGATCTTGTTTTGTTTCTGGAACTCCAAAAAATCGTCATACCATACCATTTTCCTGTCGTTCTCCTTAAGCTTTGCTTTACCCATGCTCTCAAAGAATTCGATCGTCTTCAGGATCAGCTCTCTTGCCTTCTCATCCAAATGTTCTCCTTTGAACTTCTTGGGGTTTAGAAGGATCATGCTCAAAAACTGACTGGTGAATTTATAAAGGTAGCGAAAAATTGCGATGGAATAATGAAGATCTGCGAAAGATCTTAGCCTTTTTAACACATTTTGCAAGGTTTAGTATTGAGGGACCCCATCTTCTTTTCGTTCAAAAAAGGTCACTTTTTATTGAAAGACAGGTGGTCTAATCTATACGGGTCCCTAGGTTCATCTAGATCGATTTATAACAATTTAAACCAGGATTTCAATTATGCTTATTTGAGCCAAAAATTTAAATGTCGCAGCAAAAAGTGCAGTGTATGGCCAGAACGAAGAAAACAAAACAGGCAGCAAAGTTTGGACCAAGGTACGGATTGAAGATCAGAAGAGCTTGGCTAGAAATTGATGTAATACAGAGAAAGAAGTACGTCTGTAAAAGGTGCGGCAAGAGGACTGTTAAAAGAGTTGGCAGTGGAATTTGGGAGTGTAAACACTGCGGCTACAAGTTTGCCGGTGGATGTTATGTGCCATCTACAGCAGCTTACAAGGCTGTAGAAAAAAGTTTGGGATGATATATGAGCTACAAATGTCTAATCTGCGGTGCTGAAGTTGATGTGGATCTTGAAAAAAACACCATACAATGCATGATGTGTGGTGGGCGAATTCTAGTAAAACCAAGACCACCAGCTAAGAAGAAGAGGGTAAAAGCAATATAATCCTTTTAACTAGATTCTTTTGTGAGGTTCAAGTGTAGAGGCCTTTACGGAAAAAAAGTAGAAGGACCAGCTCTGGTATCGAAGAATCAGATCTCCCTTTTTGGAGATATAGCTGACGATGGAACCATAGTTGCGAAAGATAGTGATATAAGGGGAGAAAAAGTAACTGGAAAGGTATTGATCTTCCCATCTGCTCGCGGCTCAACAGTTGGATCTTACGTACTTTTAAAGCTAAAGAAGACTGGATGTGCACCTTTGGCGATAGTAAACAAAAAAAGTGATTTGATCGTAGCTTCAGGCGCCGTAATCGCTGATGTTGTGCTTGTGGATGATGTAGAGGATGAATTTTTCAGTACGGTGAAATCGGGAGATAGAGTAGTTGTAAATGCCGAAGAAAACTACGTGGAACTGATAAAATGATAGACGAGGCGGAATTCAACAAGATAAACACCTTATTTTACATATATCGCTTCGAAAAGATAAGGAACGGTTATTTATTTTATTTAATCCCACTTGCCGATGTAGAATCTATAAAGAGATTCATCGCTGAGCTATCGCAGAAGTACGATGTCAAAGTAGGGTACGATGGTGGTAAGTATATTTTGGAGTTGAAAAAGCCAAAGAGAGACAATTTGTGGGTAAACTTTCTTCTCCTCATAGCTACGATCTTTACAACAACCTACGTTGGATCACTCTTTTATCCTCAGCCGAACCTATTCGGCGGTCTGATGTTTTCTACAGCCATAATGAGCGTTCTTGGAAGCCATGAAATGGGGCACTACTTTGCAGCAAGAAGATGGAAGATGAAGACATCCTTACCTTATTTTATACCTTTTCCAACTATAATAGGTACGATGGGGGCAGTTATAAAGCATAGGGGAGTGATTCCAAATAGAAAAGCCCTTTTTGATGTTGGTGTTGCTGGACCAATTGCTGGAATCTTTGTATCGATCTTGGTTGTAGCTATAGGATTAAAAATTCCCTACGATTTATCTGGAGAACCTGGAATTTATATAGGTGCTCCATTGCTCTTTGATGTCATCGTCAAACTTGTAGGTTTTGAGGGAGAGGTGATACATCCAGTAGCGTTTGCTGGCTGGGTGGGTTTTTTTGTAACATTCTTAAACATGCTTCCCGTTGGACAGCTGGATGGAGGACATGTTGCAAGAGCCATGTTTGGTAAAAAAGCTGAAATCATCTCAAAGTCTGTTCCCCCACTCTTAATTGTTCTTGGACTCTATTTGTCAGTTTACTCAATTCCAACCGGAGTTTGGATAATCTGGGGATTAATAACTTTCTTTTTCGCTTTAAACCCTCATCCAGAACCCTTAGATGATATAACACCGATAGACAAGAGGAGGTTTTTACTCGGTATTGTTGCATTCTCACTTGCGATCCTTTGTTTCACTCCAGTTCCATTCTATTACTGAGAAGGATAAACTTTTTTAGATGAGTGATGAAGTTGCAAGAATGAAAGAGAAAGTGGTCACGATAAGCGTGGGAAAGAACGGTATAACGGAAAATCTAATAAACGAAATAAATCTCCAGCTCGAAAAAAGGGGAGTTGTGAAGGTGAGGATGTTAAAGAACTTTAGATCACATTCGGGAAAAAGTAAGGATGAGATAGTTGAGGAGATAGCGTCTAAGGTAAAAGGTAAGGTTATAGACTTTAGAGGTTTCGTGTTAACTTTGGAGAGGTGTTGAAAATGAGTACGGTCTATGATGTACCGGCGGACGTGTTGATTGGCAAACTTGCAGAAAAACTAAAGGATATGGTTGCTCCACCGGAGTGGGCTAAATACGTCAAGACAGGAGTGCATAAAGAAAGAGCACCAGAACAAAAAGACTGGTGGTACTACAGGTTAGCATCCATATTCAGAAGGATATACATCGATGGCCCAGTAGGTATAGAGAGACTGAGAACTTACTACGGCGGAGGAAAAAGGAGAGGTGTCAGACCAGTACAGTTTAGGAAAGGTAGCGGAGCTATAGTAAGAACAGCACTTCATCAGCTTGAACAGCTGGGATTCGTTCAGAAAACAAAGGATGGCAGAGTTGTATCGCCGATGGGTAGGTCTTTTCTGGACAAGTTAGCAGCTGAAGTCAAAAAAGAAGTCGTAAAGGACATTCCTGAACTGCAGAAATATTAAGGTGGTTTGTATGGATGAGCTAGAGGAAATTAAAAGGAGAAAGTTGCTTGAACTTCAAAGACAGAGAGAGCTAGAAGAGCTGCAAAGACAGGAGGAGGCAAGGAGACAGTTTGAAGCGCAAAAGAGAGCAATATTAAAAGTCATACTCGAGCCTGAGGCGAGAGAAAGATTAACAAGATTGAAACTGGCACATCCAGAGATTGCTGAGGCTGTAGAGAATCAGATAGTTTACCTCGCCCAAGCTGGTAAAATTCAGAGCAAGATAACTGATGAGATGCTGGTAGAAATTTTAAGAAGGGCACAGGAAAAGAAAAGAGAGACGAAGATAATTAGGAAGTGATTTTTATGGGGAAAAAGACGTTGGGTGTAAAATTAAGGCTTGCGAGGGCTCTTAAACAGAACCGCAGAGCACCTGTATGGGTAACTATAAAAACCAAGAGAACTGTTTTTGGTAGTCCGAAAAGAAGACATTGGAGAAGGACAAAGATAAAGCCGTGAGGTGGTTTTGATGGCCAATATAGAGGTGGAGAGGATATATTCCCTAAGGCTTAAACATAACGTCAAAAGATTTCCAAGGTGGCTGAGGGCTAAGAAGTCCATAAGATACATTAAAAACTTCATGAGCAGGCACATGAAGGTACCACCGGAAAATGTTAAGATAGACAACGCTCTGAACGAAACAATATGGAGCAGAGGGGCTCAGAAACCACCGGCTAAGCTAAGATTAAGAGCTGTAAAGTTCGATGATGGAGTTGTAGAAGTCGAGTTAGCTAAATGAGGCTCGCAGCCGTAGCTGGAAACCCACTTGTAGGGATGTACGCTAAATCATCTGAAGATTTTGCAATAGTCGGTGTAAACAGTGAGATCTTTGAAACACTCATACTTGAAGAGTTGAACGTTGAAGTTATAAGAACAACTATAGCGGGTTCAGAATTAGTAGGGGCTTTAGTTGCTATGAACTCCAACGGCGTTGTAGTGAGCTCAAACATATTCAAAAAAGAGCTTGAGACGTTAGAAAGGAAGCTAGAAGTAAAGGTTATAGATTCTGCAATGACGTGCTTTGGTAACAATTTTTGCGTAAACGATAGAGGTGGCTTGGCAAATCCAGAAATCGAAGTAAAGATCATTGAAGAAGTGGCGGAATTCTTGGATATTGAAATCGTAAAAACAACCGTTGGTGGTATAAAAACAGTCGGAATGGCAGCTGTGATAACCAACAAAGGTGGATTGGTACATCCCAACGTAACTGAATGGGAAAAGAAGAGGATAGAAAAAGTTGTTGGCGTGGAAGTTGTAGGTGGGACTGTAAATTTTGGAAACGACATGGTTGGGTCGAGTATTGTGGCAAATTCTAAGGGTTGTGTTATTGGTAGAGAGACGACGGGTTTTGAGCTTGGAATAATTATGGATGCCCTATTTCCATGAGGTGGTTTTATGATGTTTGAAGTTCAAGGTAGGTTTAAAATTCAGGATGGCTGGCGGAAGTTTAGAAAGATCGTTGATGCTAGTAACGAAAAGCAGGCGATGGAGAGGGTTTATTCTCTACTTGGAAGCAATCACAAGGTTAAAAGAAATTTGATAAAAATAGAGGGAGTTAAGGTGATACAATGAACGAACAGGAGGTACAAAGAAAGCTCATATATTTGCAGCAACTACAGGGAGAAGCGGAAAATCTGCAAAGAAGAATCGTTGAAATGGAGCTTTTACTTTCAGAGTACAACAAAACCTTGGAAACTTTGGAGTTTTTTAATTCCATCGACGGCAGTGTGGAAGTTCTGATGAACCTCGGCGGCGGAGTTTTTGCGTATGTAGATGTTAAGGAGAACAAGAAGTTCTTAATAGATATTGGAGCAGGAATAGTTGCCGAGAGAGAAGTCAGTGAGGCAATTGAGTTTATCAAGAGCAGGATAGCGAAGGTAGAGGATACTATTCAAAAAGCTTCGGCTGCACTTAGAGGGATTGTTGAGGAAGCTACAAAGATCCAGAACGAACTAGCAAGCTACAAGGAGGAAAGTGATGTTCAAAAGCCTTAAAGAAAAACTCTCAAAGTTCGTAAAGAAGATCGACAGTGAGGAAGAAAAGGTAGTTGAGGCAAAAGCGGAAATTGGAGAAGATAAAGAGAAGGATGAGAAAAAGTTAGGGTTGAAAGAGAAGTTATCTGCTGTACTGTTGAGTGGAGAGGTAATAATAGACGAAAAAAAGGTTGATGATGTTCTTTATGAGCTCGAAGGTATTTTACTAGAAAGTGATGTGGCTTTTGAGGTTGTTGAAGAGATCTCCACAAATTTGAAGAGTAAACTTGTTGGCAAGCGCAAAAAAATCGGAGAAAAATTGTCTGAAATAGTCCTTTCTGAGCTTAAAGCAACTCTTTTTGAGATACTGAATCAGAACAGTTTTGATTTTGATGAATGGGTAGATGAAAAGCTTAAAGTTAAAAGACCGTTGAATATAATTTTTGTTGGTGTTAATGGAACCGGCAAAACTACAACGATCGCAAAAGTAGCAAGAAGGCTGCAAAAAAGTGGCTATTCTGTAGTATTAGCTGCTGGAGATACTTTCAGGGCTGGAGCAATAGAGCAGCTTGAAGAACATGCTCAAAGATTGGGTTTGAAGTTGATAAAACATAAAAGTGGTTCAGATCCGGCGGCGGTTATTTTTGACGCTCTAAAGCATGCCGAAAGCAAGGGAGTGGATGTTGTTCTCTCAGATACAGCTGGAAGAATGCATACTAAAAAGAATCTAATAGATCAGCTTGAAAAAATCAAGAGAGTTACGAAGCCGGACTTGACGATCTTTGTGGATGAAAGCATAGCTGGGAATGATGCAGTTGAGAGAGCTAGGATGTTCAATGAAGCAGTAGGGATAGATTGCAGCATTCTTACAAAAATCGATGCAGATCCTAAAGGTGGAACCGCTATTTCAATCTGTCAGGTAACTAAAAAACCTCTCATTTTCCTTGGTACAGGTCAAAATTACGAAGATCTTGTGAAATTTGATCCAAACTGGCTTATAAGTAGAATATTCTCATGAAGGTCGTAATACCGTTCAAATTTTTCAATCCGAAGTCAAGACTTTCTTCGATTTTAGGTGAAAAAGACCGTAAAACTCTCGCAATTTTGATGTTAAAAGATGTAATCGATGTTCTCAAAAGGTGCGACTGTGATGTAACAGTTATAACTCCTATACACATAGATGTAGATGCAAAAATCAAGCTTGATCAAAGAACGCTCGACGATGTGGTAAATGAAGAACTAAAAGATGTTCCAAAAGCTGTTATCATGTCTGATCTACCTTTGCTGAACGAGGAAGTGGTAAATAGATTCTTTGAAACTGATGGTGATGTTATTATAGCTCCGGGAAGAAGGTGTGGTACAAACATGCTCCTTGTTAGGAAGAAAGGTTTTAGGGTTTCCTATCACTATGGAAGCTTTTTGAAGCATTTAAAGATAGCTAGGGAACTTAGTATGGATGTAAAAGTATTTGACTCTTTCCTAGCTTCAGTCGACATTGATGATGAGGGGGATCTTTTGGAGTTGATGATACACGGCAAGGGTAAAAGATCTGAAGAGTTTCTAAGATCTTTAGGCTTTAAAGTAGAGTTTGAAAAAGTTCCGAAACTTGTGAGGTAGCTTTTTATACAAACGAAACTTTATTCTATCGATGGAAGAAATCGAAATCTGGGTAGAGAAATATAGGCCGAAAACGCTGGATGAAGTTGTTGGGCAGGACGAGATAATAGGGAGATTGAAGGGATATGTAAAGCAAAAAAATATCCCTCATTTACTTTTCAGCGGTCCGCCAGGAACAGGAAAGACTGCTACGGCAATTGCTTTAGCAAGAGACCTCTTTGGTGATGCTTGGCGTGACAATTTTATAGAACTAAATGCAAGTGATGAGAGAGGAATTGATGTAGTTAGGCATAAGATAAAAGAATTTGCACGCACCGCTCCAATTGGTGGAGCAGCTTTCAAAATAATCTTTCTGGATGAAGCAGATGCTTTAACAGCGGATGCTCAGGCAGCACTTAGAAGAACAATGGAGATGTTCTCAAAGAACTGTCGTTTCATACTTAGCTGCAATTATCTTAGCAGGATAATAGAGCCTATACAGAGCAGATGCGCTATTTTCAAGTTTAGACCAGTTCCAAAAGAGGCTATGAAGAAGAGAATACTTATGATCTGCCAGAGGGAAGGTGTTAAAATATCGGAAAAAGGACTGGAAACGCTTCTTTACATAGCAAACGGTGATTTCAGGAGGGCTATAAATGCATTGCAGGGGGCAGCTGCGATGGGAGAGGTAATAGATGAAGAAAGTATTTATCAGATAACAGCAACAGCACGCCCTGAAGAGATAGGAAAGCTTATAGAGGTAGCTTTGAAAGGAGATTTCATGAAGGCAAGGGAATTACTCGATAAACTTATGGTCAACTACGGAATGAGCGGGGAAGATGTGATAAATCAGCTTTTTAGAGAGATAATAGCAGCTCAGATAGATGAAAGACTGAAGGTTTTGCTCATAGATAAGCTTGGTGAGATAGATTTCAGGCTGACAGAGGGAGCTAATGAAAGGATTCAGCTTGAAGCTTATCTTGCATACCTTTCTACTCTGAAAAAATGACGTGGATATTAAAAGAGGAAAGAATTTTCTGCTACGAAGAGGCAAAGAAGAGGGGAGAAGTGGATGAAGATATAATATATTTACTTGATTTGATAAATAGTTTTGATAGTTATGTGACACTCTCAAGCTGCAGTGGAAGAATAGCTGTTCTTGAAATACCGGAAATTGGAAATAAAAAGTCGGCAAAATTTCTTGGGAAGTGGCATAGAGCCGTCGAACTGGGGGAAGTTAAAGATGCTGCCATTAAGTGCAGAGAATTAGCTTGGTTCATCCAGTACCCACCTATACTCCACATAGCCTGCAAAACGCTTGAAGATGCTTACAAGCTTGCTAAGATTGCAAACGATGCTGGCTTTAGAAGATGCGGGTTGATTTCCTTTAAGAACTTTGTTTTGGAGGTTTGCTCTTGGGAAAGGATAGAGTTGCCTGTTGCTGAAAACGGGAAGATGATCTTGGATGATTTATATTTGTCAAAAGTGATAGAGATCGCCAACTTCAAGTTGGAGAAGGGAAAGTCGAGACTTAAAAAATTTTACGAAATTCTTTGTTGTTTGAAGACGTAAAACCCAGCAAATGCTACTATCATTGCCAAAAAGAAAGCTAAAACCAGCTCTCTTAAATCAAAATTTATCAAAAACCTTGCCGAGCTCCAGAGGATTATGGAGCATGATATGATGAGGAAAGTTATGGAGTAGTACTTTCTTGTACTCCTTCCTTCTGCATAAGAATCCGCAGCCCTTGCAAATGTGAGCAACAAACCAGATATCGTAAACCAAGCTATACTATGCAGTATGAAGATCGTAAAAATTCTGTAATCCTCCTCTGCTACAGCTGCATTGACGCCTTGTATTATTCCAACGATCAGAAGTATAGCTGAAGTGATGTACAAAACAAAAGAAACTCTACCCTCGACAAAGGACCTCTTTATTGCAGCAGCATAATTTTCTACACTTCTATCCCAGCCATAGGCCTTTGCAAGGAAATAAACTCCAAGAAAGAGAATTATCCCCCCAATTCCAAGTTCTGGATATCTGAAAAGTAAAGCTAGGGAGTAGACTAGAAAGATCATTCCTATTGGTGCCAAAGTTATCTTTGCTATCTTTGGATCGTTAAGCATCCTTCTTATCATAAAATAAGTGCTTTCTATTGTTTTGCTCTGCTTTACAACAACTCTCTGCACAGAATCAACTTTAAAGCGGGAGTATATAAGTGGAAGAATAAATTCATCCTCTGATCCATCAGTGACAACTAAAACACTTTCTGGCTTTATGGTTTCAGCAATTTCGTCAAGTTGCTGGGCTATCTTTTTGTCTGAAACTGTTCCAACTTTTTTGTCTCCACACACAACAACGACATCGCACTCTTCATGCTTAGATACTTCGTCGCACACTTTTACACCAGCGAGCATTGCATTAACGTCCGAGTCTTCAGGATCTGCTATGCCGAGTTTTAATGAAGCATTAAGTACGTTCTCTCTTCCAATGACCGGAGAAGATACTCCGGCCTTTTCGCCAAGATCATTATCTCTATCTATAACAATTACAAGTTTCACGAAAATAAATAAGGGAAGTAGACTATAAAAAACTAACCAAGCTTTCCAAGGACTTCTTTAGCTATTGTATTAAGTTGAATCTCTTTTGTGCCCTCATATATTTCGGTTATCTTCGCATCTCTGTAGAACCTTTCAACTTCGTATTCGGCTATGTAACCATATCCTCCGTGGAACTGTATAGCCTCATCGCATATCTTTACAGCAATTTTTCCGGCAAGATATTTAGCCATCGAAGTCAGTCCGGGATCTATTCTTCCCTGATCGTAGTTCCAAGCAGCTTTATAAACCAGTAACCTTGTAGCCTCCAAGAGTGTTTTCAAATCTGCCAACCTATGCTGAATGGCTTGAAAAGCTCCTATAGGTTGACCAAACTGTTTTCTTTGCTTTAGATAATTTACAGCTCTATCAAAAGCTCCCTGAGCAATGCCTAAAGCCTGAGATGCAATCTCAACTCTGCTTTCATCGAAAAATTCCATAACCTGATAAAATCCCCTGTTTAGCTGTCCAATTATTGCAGATTCATCAACTCGCACGTTTTTAAAGGAAACTTCCGCTGTAGGAGAAGCCCTTATTCCCATTTTTCCGTGTATCTTGTTTACAGAAACTCCAGGCGTATTCTTTTTTATCAGAAAGGTCGTAAACCCTCTATACCTTGGCTTAGCTTCAGAATCAGTAACAGCAAGCACTATATAGTAATCTGCAATTGTTCCATTTGTTATGAAAGTTTTTGTTCCATTTATCACCCATTCGTTTCCATCTTTTTCAGCCTTTGTTTTAATAGCAGTAAGATCGCTTCCAGCATCTGGTTCTGTATAGCAGCCTGCCGTAATTGCTTTTCCCTTTGCAACTTTGTTTAAAACCTCCTTTTTTTGTTCTTCACTACCAAATCTCATTACGACTTCTGAACTAAAGTCTGCAAGGATTATTGCACTCCCGATAGTACTGTCAGCGCGGCAAAACTCTTCTACAATTAAAGTGTTTTCTAAGATCCCCATCCCGCCACCGCCATAATCTTCTGGAAAATGTACACCTATAAATCCAAGCTCTGCAGCTTTCCTCCACAACTCGAAGGGGAACTCCTCTTTTTTATCAAACTCTTCTGCTATTTCTTTTTTGAATTCGTTAGATGCAAACTCTCTTGCGGCTTTTTTGATATCCATCTGTTCCTGCGTCAGTTCGAAGTTCATATCACAAAGTTGTGGATAAATTAAAAACATTTGCGAATTTTTCTTTTCTAGATCGTAAATTATATTTCTCTCTGAAACTTAAAGAAAAAGACTTCAAAAATTTTAATTTTTTAAAAATTCAAGAACAATTTTTATAAATTCCTCTCTTTTTTGTCCTAGCAGCGCATGGCCAGCATCCTCAAATATCACAAGCCTCGAATTCGGAATCAGTTGAGCTAAAATTTTACTGTTTTCTGGTGGTACAATCAGGTCTTTTCCCGCCCCTACAATCAAAGTCGGATGTTTTAGGTTTTTCAATCTTTCTGTTGCATCGAAATTCAGTAAAGCTTGTAACTGCTTAGCGTAAATTTCTGGAGGTGTTTGGTAAGTTGAGTACCTTTTTATTATTTTTTCTACAACGTCTCTATGCTTTTCGAGGTACTCTGGAGGGTGTAGTACTTTTAAAGTTTCTCTCGCTATTTCTTCAGCGCTCATCTTCGATCTGTCCATAGTAAAGAATCTTATAGCTTCTTCTCTTGGTGGTACTGCCAAGGTTCCCCCAGGATGGGTTACAACGAGAACCAGTTTTTCAACTCTCTCGGGATAGCTTAAAGCTATTTCTTGAGCTATCATTCCCCCCATCGATATTCCTAAGATATGGGCCCTATTTATCCCTAAAGAATTCATCAGTTCAACTGTATCGTCGGCAAAAATTTTTATTGAGTATTCTCCATCTGGTTTATCACTTCTGCCAGATCCCCTGTTGTCGAATACTACTACTTTAAAATGTTTTGAAAACTCATTTAGGATGAGCGGGTCCCACCACAGTACGTTTCCACCCAAGCCCATTATCATTAATAACGGAAAACCACTTCCGTAAACTTCGTAGTAGAGTTTTATACCGTTCACATATGCAAAGGGCATAGCAAAGTTAGAATGGGACGTTTAAAAAATTTGACTTTTTGGGGTTACTAATGGATCTCTTCCAGTATCTTGTTCATCTCTACTGCTTTATCTTTCAGAATTTCAATAGCTTTACGTACAACTTCTTTAACAGGCAAAGCTCCAGTACCTTCAGCATTGAAGAGATAATCGTTTGTTTCTTCGACGCTTATTGCTTTTAATTCACATGCTTTTACACATTCAAGACACATCGAGCAATTCAGAAGATTTGAAACTTCTATCTTTTCCTTCTTTGTGAGTACGTTTCTTGGACATGCGTCTATACAGTCCTCACAAAGATTGCACTTTTCAGAGATCTCGATTTTCGGGATTATCTTGTAGTAGCAAACTGAAACAGGCTGGAACTTCGCATGTTCTTTTCCTGTACCAAGTCTTGCAACGGCTTCAATCATCAACTGTTGACCATCAAACAGCTCTATTACAGGAATGTTGTCGTAGACGAAAGTAATTTGAGGATCGTCGCTTATAAAATCTCCGGAATAAACAACCTTTGGTCCCTCAACGTTCAGTCTTAAAGATATCTGACAGTTTGGACAACCCTCCCCACCGCAAACGCATTCGCTTGGAAGGTTGAAACGATTAAGATCTGTTTTAATTGGAATTAAACCTATCCTGTGGGCTATCATCTCATCGTAAACGTAGCTTGTGTTAACGTAGAAGTCTACGTAATCTACTGCAAGCGTTGGAACCAAAGATTTCATCGCTCTTCGCAAAGAGTTCGCAAGTGCAAGAGAGCAATCTCTTAAAATAAATTTGATCGAATATGTACTTTCCTCAACTATTTCTATCTTGGGTTTCATCAGACCCTCCTTCCCCTCTTTCCACCGGGAGGTCTAGTACCGTCGTGTGGTATGGGAGTTACATCTTCAATTCTTCCGATTTTAAGTCCAGACCTTGCTAGGGCTCTTATCGCTGCTTGCGCTCCTGGGCCAGGTGTTGTACTCTTGTTTCCACCAGGAGCCCTAACCTTTATGTGTACGCCTTCAATTCCTTTTTCTTTAGCTACGGCTGCAGCTCTTAAGGCTGCCTGCATGGCTGTGTAGGGGTTCCCCTCATCTCTTGCAGCCTTTACGATCATCCCTCCACTGACACGAGCGATCATCTCACTGCCTGTTATGTCTGTTATCGTTATAATCGTGTTGTTGTAGCTGCTAAATATGTGCGCTATCCCCCATCTGGGTTTCTTCTTCTCGCTCATTGTTTCACCTCTTTAAATGGAGAATTTTTATAAAATGATATCTTACTTTCCAGATCTCTTGTAACTATAAAACTTGGAGATGTAACCCTTCTACCGTTGACTTCTATATGGCCGTGAGTTATTAGCTGCCTTGCTTGCTTTATAGTTTTAGCCAGACCTTGGCGATAAACGATCGTCTGCAACCTTCTTTCAAGAATGTTTTCAACGGTCAGGTTGAGTATATCGTCGAGGGTTGCATTCTCCGCCAGTACACCCATCTTGTACAGTTTCTCGATAACCTTTCTTGATATAACTTTTGCGTATTCCCCTTCTTTGCCTGGTAAGTTTATCTTTCCGAGCATATCCCTTGCGACTCTTCTGTATTTTCTTAAAATATTCTGGAACCTCCAAAGTTCCCTTTTGTTTCTCAGTCCGTATTTGACGACGAGTTGAACCTCTCTTTCAAGCCTCGCCCTATCCCAAGGATGAACAGGAGATACGTACTTTTTTCTAGCTCTTTTTGGGTCTCCCATTTGATCACCTCACTTCTTTCTCCTTATAACGCCAACGGTCCTGCCCTTTCTACCTGTAGATCTAGTTCTTTGGCCTCTAACTTTCTTACCTTTCGCATGTCTAACTCCACGGTAGCATCTTATCTTTATCATGTTTTCTATGTCCAGCATTTTTGCGAAGTCGATATCTTTCCCAAGTAGATGCAGGTTAGATCCAGTTACAGGGTCTTTTCGTCTATTTAGAACCCAAGGTGGAAGACTTTCTATATCTTCTTCGATCTTTTTCTTTATCTTTGTGATAGTCTCATCATCAAGTTCCCCAAGTTTTGTTCTCGGATTTACTCCAAGTTCTCCGACGATGCACTGAGCCAACCTTATTCCAATTCCCTTTATACCGGTCAGTGCGAAGAGTACATTCTTATTTCCATCGAGGTCTGTATCGGCAATCCTGACTATGTGTTTGAAAGCCATCTTATCACCGTACCAGAGAGTGGATTCGAGAGGATATTTAAAAGTTGTGTAGGTGAGGTTTAACTTCTTCTTCTACCCAATTTACCGGGTTGAACTATTCCTAAGCTTCTTGCACATTTAGGGCAATAGTGCATTTTTTGATTCGTCAAATGCACGTTTTTCTCGCCAACGAGTTTTATTATATCATAGTCCAACTTAAAACCTCTATAAACTGCGAAAGTTTTAAATCGGGGCACCTTTCTACCACAGCCATCGCATCTTATCATGTAATCTTTTCCTCTAGCCTTGCTCCTCTTATATTCTCTAACGTAAGGTGCCTTCATGTTTAAACGTAAACGAAGGTGAAGATAACCCTTTCGGCTTAAAACAAAAAATTTTAAAGTTCGATTCCTTATTGAGAACATGAACAAGGATAAGCTGAAATCTCTCCTAGAGCATTGGATAGAACACAGTTTGGAGCATTCGGAAAAATACTCTGAATGGGCTGAGAAAATAAGCTCAGAAATGCCAGAAATTTCCGAACTTTTAAAAAAAGCGGCAATGAAATTTGAAGAGGGAGTGAGATTACTTGAAGATGCGAAAAACAAACTTTAAAGTTTTACCGGCTGTAGATCTGATGAGGGGAAGAGTTGTAAGACTTGTGCAGGGGAGAGCTGAGGAAGTATCTTTTGAAGCTCCAAATCCTTTGGACATTGCAAGAAGATGGGTATCCATGGGGGCTAAAGCTCTACACGTTGTAGACCTTGATGGCAGTTTTGAAGGCAGATTAAGGCATGAGAGTATTATTAAAGAGATAATATCCCTAGGCGTTGAGGTGCAGGTTGGAGGAGGCATAAGGGATTTAAAAGTTGCTGGAAGGTTGCTAACTCTGGGTGCTTCGAGGGTAATACTTGGGACACTTGCTGTTAAAGAAATCGATGCTGTGAGAGATTTTGCAAAAAGAAACCCTGGAAAAGTTATGATTGCCATAGATACAAAAAATTGGAAGGTTGCAATTAAAGGATGGACAGAGGAGTCAGAATTTACACCGATACAGCTTGCAAAGACTTATGAAGATCTCAAAGTCTCTTTCCTTTTTACAAACGTAGATGTAGAGGGTAAAGTAGAAGGAATCGACAGGAGAAAAATTTTGGAAATACTGGAAAATGTTAGCAGACCAGTTTACGTTGCAGGGGGTTTTTCGAGCGTTGAAGATGTCAAATTCGCCAAGGATGCTGGAGCTGTGGGAGTGGTAATAGGTTCTGCACTCTATACTGGAAAGCTTAAATTTGAAGATGTGCTTAGGATTCAACATGAAGAAGAGAAAGACCACTGAAACTGAAGTTTTAGTTGAGCTTAATTCTGAAAAGACAGAAATCAGCACTGGTATACCTTTTTTTGACCATCTTTTAGGCACGCTTGCAAAGTTCATGGATAAAAACGTTGTTATAAGGGCAAAGGGGGACTTAGAACACCATGTCATTGAAGATGTTGCCATCTGTTTGGGAGAAACCATAGCAGAGATTGAAAAGAAGGGTATCAGGAGATTTGGGTTCTCGATAATCCCAATGGACGATGCAGTGGCAATATGTGGTTTGGATTTCAGCGGAAGAGGGTATCTTGTTGTAGAAGGAGATTTTGGAGATGGAGAAATGAAAAGCTATGACTTTCTGCACTTTTTGGATACTTTCTGCAGGAGAGGGGGTATAAACATATATTTAAGAATTTCAGGATTCAACCCCCACCACAAGATGGAAGCCACGATGAAGGCAATTGGAATAGCGTTGAAGGGGGCGCTTGAAAAAGTCGGTGATGATTATCTAAGCACTAAGGGGGTCTTGTGATAGATGATTGAACTCAGAAAAGTGACAAAGATCTACAAAAACCGCGTGGCCATTAAAGACATCAACCTCGAAGTTGGAGAAGAAAAAATAGCTTTAATAGGCCCAAACGGTTCTGGAAAGTCGACACTATTGAAGCTGATTTCTGGTATTTTAAAACCGAACTCTGGAAAAGTTGTTGTACTTGGCAACGATCCGTTTAAAAATCCAGAGGTTAGACGCAAGATCGGCATCGTAACTCACAATCCAATGCTTTATAGGGAATTTACAGTGGAGGAGAATCTGAAGTTCTTTGCCAGAATTTACGGGTGCGAATTGGATAAATCCATTTTAAATCTACTTGATTTGAACTCCAAGAAATCTTTAAAAGTGTCTGAACTTTCTATGGGCTGGATTAGAAGAGTAGCAATGGCTAGAGCTTTAATACACAAGCCAGAGATTCTTATGGTCGATGAAGGGCTTTCAGGTTTGGATTTTGAAGCTAGGATTAAGATATTTGAGCTTATAAAGAGGGAGAGCGATTGCCTTATATATGTAACGCACGACTTTAAGGAACTCGAAGTTTTCGAGAGGTATGTAGTTTTAAGAGATGGGCGACTGGTCTACGATGGTGAAGAAATCGAAAAAGCTATCAACGCTGCTGGGAGCTGTTGAAGTTGCAAAAAAGGATTTAAACTTGGAGCTTAAAAACAAGACCTCAATTAGCTACATGCTATTATTTGCGATCACCTCAGTTTTTCTTTTCAGCATAGCTGGAGTGAAGGGCGAATCTTTTATACCAGCTTTAATGCTTGTTCTTTTTTTCACAAACATGCTCGGAATGTCGATGTCCTTTTTAAGAGAGGTAGATCTTGAAACAATCGAAGGACTAAGAGCCTCGCCTCTAACCATACAGCAGATCATAATTGGAAAGACCATCTTTAATTTAATATTGGCAGTTGTAATTTTTCTAGTAACCTATCCGTTAGCTTACGCACTTTTTGAAGTAAAGGGAGACTTCTATTTAGGATTTATTACATTTTTAACCATAAATATTGCTATGTCTATCGTAGTAAGCTCCCTTTCTCCGCTTTTGGCATATTCGAGGGTAAGAGAGTTACTTTTTCCTGTCATGCTTTTCCCTATATTATTTCCGACGATATTAACGGGTGTACAGTTCGTAAATTCTGCCTTAAACGGTTTTATTGATCAGTTTAAGTTTTATTTTATAATTTTTTACGTATTAGCCTTGCTACTTCTCTCGAATCTTCTAGCAGAATACCTCTGAATTTTTGGGTGAAAAATATTTTGAGAAAGTTAACATATAATCACTAAAAAATGCGAAAAATTTAAATATTATTTTGTCGGACAATAGATGCCCAAAATTACCCAATATTCGGACAGATGGAGGTCGAAATGACCACCCCTGTCCTGCTGTGG
Organism: Archaeoglobales archaeon; assembly: GCA_030055525.1. Taxonomy (GTDB): domain Archaea; phylum Halobacteriota; class Archaeoglobi; order Archaeoglobales; family Archaeoglobaceae; genus WYZ-LMO2. Next base: position 126,578 of record JASFYJ010000004.1, read on the forward strand.
GCGGGCATAATTTCAGGTGGAAACATGCCAGCTACAAGGAAAATTAGTATAAGACTTACAGAAAAGCAGTACGAAAAACTTGAGCTTCTTGTAGAACATGGCGAATTTACGTCGGTTAGTGAAGCTATTAGGGCGGCAATCAAAAACTTCCTTGAAGAGTATGAGGGTAAGATCTCTGAGTATGCCCGCCTTGATGAGTATAGGTAGGTGGTGGTATGAAAAGTATCGTTAGCAAAGCCCAGGCTTATTTAGAACAGGAAAAAAACTTGCGAAACGAAGTTGACGAAGAGATTAAAGATTTTGAATTGCCAAAAATTGTTGTAGTTGGTTGTGGTGGTAGCGGGAACAATACCATAAGAAGGATATCTCAAATGGGCATAACTGGCGCAACTACTATTGCTATAAATACTGATAAGCAGCACTTATTAAGAACTAAAGCTGATAAGAGAGTTTTAATAGGTAGAAGTATAACTAGGGGACTTGGTGCCGGTGGATACCCTGAGATAGGGCGAAAAGCTGCTGAATTAGCAAGAAATGTACTCGAAGAACTCCTCTCTAATGCTGATATGGTTTTCATATGTGTAGGACTTGGTGGTGGTACTGGAACTGGTTCAGCGCCTGTTGTTGCAGATATTGCTAAGAAACAGGGTGCAATAACGATTGCTTTTGCACAGATGCCTTTTAAGGTTGAGAGAGCAAGGATCGGTAAGGCCATAGCTGGCCTCAATGAATTAAAGGAGATATGTGATACTGTTGTGCTGCTGGATAACAACAAGTTACTTGAGTACTATCCAAACCTGCCAATCGATGCTGCCTTCAGCGTAATGGATCAGCTCGTAGCTGAGACCATAAAAGGTATAGTTAGTACCATTGCTGAACCTTCGCTGGTAAACATAGACTTTGCGGACGTTAAAGCAATTATGGGACATGGAGGAGTTTCAGTTATGCTTGTTGGTGAAGCAAAAGCACAGGAAAAAGCTTCTGCAGTTGTTAGAGATTGTTTGAGTCATCCACTCTTGGATGTGGACTATAGAGGTGCTACGGGTGCTTTAGTGCACATAACTGGTGGAAACGATCTAACCCTAAAGGAGGCTGAAGATATAGTTGAAAACCTAACTTTTAGCATCTCAGACAATGCGAACGTGATATGGGGCGTAAGAATAGATGAAGAGTTCGAAAACCTCGTTAGAACAGTAGCTATAATGACAGGGATAAAGCACAAAGAGTTTGTCGGATCTTGCGAAACTCTTGAAGAGTGGGAAAAAGAAAACAAAGTTAAAGGTAGCACAAACACAAAAGAACCGAAAGAAAGAGTTTTTGTAAAGTCGAGCGCTAAGGAAAAAAGAAATACGATAATAGATAGATTATGATCGTGGAACTGTCTGCGGTACCTCTGGGATATACATCACTTAGCAAATTTGTTGCGGAAGTTTTGAAGTTGATCGAGCAGTGTGGTATTAAATATAGCCTTAACCCGATGGGTACAGTGGTTGAGGTCAAATCCTTTCAGGAACTTTCAGAGATACTTGAAAAAATAGATAAAAAGCTTAAGGAGTTGGGTTCAACGAGGAACTACTACGTATTGAAGATCGATACAAAAGAGGTTGAAATGGAGAAAAAAGTCAAAAGTGTAGTTGAAAAGATGAGTTAATTTTTTAATCCGATTTATATTTTTAAAAATGTGATCTTGAAGGTTGGTGGCAGCGTTGCTGGAAGGCTTGATGAGATAGTCGAATCCATTAAAAATAAAAAAGTACTTGTAATTCCGGGTGGTTGGAAGTTTGCCGATCTGGTGAGGGGAGTGTATAAAAAATTTGGTATCAGTGAAGATGCGGCTCACTGGATGGCTGTTGCTGCTATGGACCAGTACGGATATTTTATAGCTGAGAAGGGCATTAAAATTCTAGAAGTGGATAGCTTTGAGGATCTTACAGTCGAAGATTCGAGAGTTCTACTACCCTACAAGCTTCTAAAGAAGTACGACGAACTACCACACTCTTGGGATGTAACCTCAGATACAATTTCGGCTTGGATAGCCTCTAAGATAGGGGAAAAGATGGTTTTAAAGGTAACGGCAGTTAAAGGTATTTTTTTGGATGGAAAGTTGATTGAAAAGATAAAGGCGTCTGAATTGAAAGCTATCAAGAGTGATGTAGTAGATCGCTACCTGCCTGAATTCTTAATTAAGAGCAATGTTGATTTTTTCATATGTTCTGTTGATGAACTAAAAAAATATATACTCTCAGGAAAAGCAGAGGGAACACTGATCGAGGGGAGGTGATAGTATGGAGGTTACAACATGCATAACCTGCGGGTCGGTATTAGTTGGAACTAATTACGTTGCTTTTCCATGTCCTGAATGTGGAGAAGAGATATACAGATGTAAAAGATGCAGAAGATTGGCGAACACATATAGATGCAAGAAATGTGGATTTACTGGACCATGAGGTGAAGATATGGCGAAGGTTATGATGAAGATCAGAGTTATGCCAACAGATGTCGACGTGGATCTGAAGAAGATGGCAGAAAAAATAAAGGAGACCAAAGTTGAAAATGTAGAGATCAAAGATCTTGCAATAAAACCGCTTGCCTTTGGTATAAAAGCTCTATATATACTCACAGTGATGCCAGATGAGGGGGGAATAGGAGACAAGTTTGTGGAAGAAGTGCAGAAGATTGAAGGTGTTGAAAGTGTAGAGATAGAAGATATGGAGCTTTTATGAAGCTTGTTAGAATTGTAGCTCCACCTCTTGCCGCGAACTGTTATCTTTTGATCGACGAAAAGACTGCACTGATAGATGTTGGTGGCGACTTTGAATTTATTTCTAACGCCTTAAAAAAATACATAGATCTAAAGGAACTTGACTACGTAATTTTAACACACTCCCATTACGACCACGCTGCAGCTGCCGGATTCTTTAAAAATTTAGCGAAAATTGCAATGCATAAAGATGAATACTCGCTTCTAAAAGCTCAAAAGTTCGCTTCTCTGTTTTTTGGTGTATCTTTCAAGCAGTTTGAGCCAGATATCCTGTTATCTGGTGGAGAAAGTATCGAAATTGGAGAAGCCAAGCTGGAAGTTATTCACACTCCTGGCCACTCGCCTGGGAGTATTTGCCTTTACGAACCTGAAAAGAAGTGGCTGTTCAGTGGAGATACAGTATTTGCTTACGGAAGCTTTGGAAGAGTCGATTTTCCGGGAGGGGATGCAAGAGCCCTCATAAATTCAATTGAAAAGCTTTCTAAACTTGAAGTCGAGAACCTTTATCCCGGGCATGAAGATGTGATCGAAGGAAACGCAAAGGAACACATCTTGAAATCTCTAAAAATTGCCAAAATGTTTCTCTAACGAATTTATTTTATACCACTTGGGTGACTGTTTTTGTGCTCATAGGTGTATCAGTATACGGAGAAGATAAACCGGGTATAATATATGCGATCTCCAAAGCTTTAGCCGACAAGGGAGCTAACATAGTCGACATAGAACAGAACGTGATACAGGGTATGTTTGTAATGTTTCTCGTAGCTGAGGCTGAAAATGCAGAAGAAGTGGTCCAAGAAGTCAAAAAAGTTGCTGAGGATATAAATGTAAACGTTTTAATCCGTCCGTTTGAGAAAAAAAAGGAGGAAAAAAAGGAACTTTACGTTGTTACGATTCTAGGAAGAGATAGGGTTGGAATAGTGAGAGATATAACGAGGATTTTTCTTGAGTTCGGGATCAACGTTGTTAAAACCTCTCTGACAGCAAGAGGAGAGTTGATATCAATTGAGTTCACAATCAGCGCAGAAGAGGATATAGAGGCAGTTAAAAACCGTTTAAGGAAAGAGGCTGAAAAACTAGGTCTTGATATAGTTTTGCAGCCCTATGAGATATATCGAAAAGAGAAAAGGCTGGTAGTTTTTGACATGGACTCGACGCTGGTGGATGCAGAGATAATCGATGAACTGGCAAAAGAAGCGGGTGTTTATGAAGAGGTAAAAAGGCTCACTGAAAAAGCTATGAAGGGTGAGATGGATTTCAAAAGTGCTCTTGTAGAGAGGGTCAAACTCCTCAAAGGATTACCTGCAGAGGTTCTTGAGAAAATATACTCTAACATAAAACTCACAAATGGAGCTAAGGAGTTGATAATGAATCTCAAGCAGGCAGGATACAAGGTAGCGGTTGTTAGTGGTGGATTCAGTTATTTCACGGATAGACTTAAAGAGGAGCTTGGTCTAGATTACGCATTTGGTAATGAGCTCGAAATTAAGGATGGAAAGATTACTGGAAGAATAAAGGGGAGAGTAATCGATGCTGAGGAAAAGGCGAAGATAATAGATGAAATTGCAAAGATTGAAAACATAAAACCCGAAAATATCGTTGCAGTTGGAGATGGTGCTAATGATAGACTGATGATCGAAAAAGCTGGTCTAGGAATAGCTTTCAACGCAAAAGAAGCTCTTAAAGAAGTTGCAGATGGTAGCATATCTAAAGAGAACCTGATAGGCATTGCTTCTCTGCTAAAGATACATTCAGAATTTCGAAAAACTTTATGAAAGCTGTCATATATATCTATTTACTTGCTTTCCTTGTAAAATTGTTTGCATATCTAAAAACAGGCTACTTCGCAATTCTTGGTGATGTTTTTCATTCTATAGCAGATATATTTCTCCTGTTAATTCTTTTCTTGGCAAAGAAGTACTCCTCAAAAAGCGGGGATGCAATGCATCCATTTGGTCACTCAATGCTTAAAAATATTGCATCTTTAATGGTGGCTGTAGCCTTCATAACTCTAATAGCTTTTGAGCTAATAAGGGAGAGCATAGGTAGGTTAATCAGTCCGGTAGTTTCTGAAAAGTACCTTGAAGCCGTAATGTACGAAAGCCTAGTTCTTCTACTTTTGATGATCTCAGCGGCGATAACTTTCAAAAAGGTTGGAGTTATTGAAAAAACTGTCTTCTTTGAGAGTTTTAACGATGCGCTTTCAACAGTCGCTGCAATAGTAGGTGTGGCTCTCTCTTACTACGATCCGATTTTTGATCCAATTGCTGCAGTTATTATAGCTCTGCTTATTATTATAAACGCCTCAAGGTTAATAAAATCCAATGTGAGGTTCCTGCTCGGCATGTCTCCTTCTGACGAATTTTACGATAAGGTGGCTGAGCTTTGCAAGAGCTTTAAAGAAGTTAAAGGTGTCCATGATATGCTTGGAGTCTACACCGGTGAAAACGAGATCCATCTCGATATCCATGTCACGGTAGAAGGTTCAATGAGCATATTTGAGGCTGACAAACTCTCAGAAAGGATAGCCGAAAAGCTTCAGAAGGAGTATCCCAATATAAAATACGTGCTTGTGCATTTTTGCCCCCATATGGGAAATAAAAGAAAAATTATATGAATATTTCAAGTCTTTTAAGAAATTCGGCAATTCTTTCTCTTGAGGTTGCATAGCTGAGTCTGACCCAAGTACTGTACGCTTTACCAAAAGCTGATCCGGGAGTTAGCGCTACGTATTCCTTCTTTAAGAACTCTTCACAGAATTCTTGGCTATCTCTATTAACGTTCATGAATATGTAAAAAGCCCCTTTCGGAGGTGCAAACTCTATTCCAAGTTCTTTCAATTTTTTAGCTATCATATCTTTTCTCGCCCTGAACTCTTCAACCATTTTCATAACGAAACTTTGATCTCCCTTTAGTGCTGCTACACCTGCGTACTGAACAAAAGAGGATGGGTGGCTTATTGAGTGCGATTGTAACCTCTCCATTCTCTCGATTATCCACTCTGGAGCTGCAGCATATCCGAGACGCCAACCAGTCATGGAGTATGTCTTAGAAAATCCGTTAATTGTGATCGTCCTTTCAAACATTCCATCGAGTGCCGCTAAACTTATATGTTTCCCATCGAATATTATTTTTTCATATATTTCATCCGAAAGAACGAAGAGGTTTTTATCTATAGCCAAATCTCTGACTTTTTTCATGAACTCTTTTGAGTAAACAACACCAAGTGGGTTGCTTGGAGAATTAACTATTATCATTTTTGTTTTTGGATTTACATAGTCCTCGATAGGAGCATCTTCAAATCCTTCGCTATGAGGTACCCATACAACTTTCCCTCCAGCCATCAAAACGCATGCTTCATAGCTAACCCAAGAAGGGTCAAGAAGTATTACTTCATCTCCGCTATCTATCAGACTCATTATAGCATTAAATATAGCAAATTTAGCTCCAGCAGCAACGATCACGTTTTTACTTTCAGCAGGAATTCCATTTTCTTTTCTTAACTTCTCTGCTATTGCATCTAAAAGCTCGGGAATTCCCCTAGTTGGGGTGTAGAATACCTTACCTTCTTTCAAGGCCTTTATTGCAGCATCTACTATATGCTGTGGTGTAACAAAATCTGGCTCGCCAACGCTCATATCGACAACATCTTTACCCTCCTTTGCCAACTTCTTTGCCATGCTGGATATTCTGAGCGTTGCAGAGGGTTGGACAACTTCAACTCTACTTGCTCCTCTCATATTCTCTCAACCTCTTAACAAGCTTAACTGCAGCCTCAACAGCTCTCTTAGCATAATCCACTCTCTCAGCAGCAGCGATTCTCCCCATTCCTGGACCACTAATGCCGAGAGTTACGGGTTTGCCGTATTCAAGGCTTAAATCCATTATCTTTCTTGCAGCATGTTGAGCTACAACCTGGTCATGCTCAGTTTCGCCTTCAATGATGCATCCTATCGTGACAACAGCATCTACCTGTCCCTTTTCAAGTATTTTTTTGACCGCTATGGGAACATCAAAGGCCCCAGGTACTCTTATGACATCGGAAATCTCAGCACCCAAGAACTCTGCATGTTCTTTCGCTAAAATCTCCATCATGTAGGTTATATCTCTGTTGAACTCTGCAACTACCATTCCAAGTTTTATCTTTTCCATGAAGAAATGAAGAGTAAGTTGCTTTAAAAGTCTTTGCAGAATTTAATTTTTAGAACCGCTAACAAAAACATCGACAATTTCAAACTTCTCAACATCAACAAGTCCAAGATCTGTCAGCTTGAGCTTTGGAATTACAGGTAGAGCTATAAAGGATAAAGAGATTATAGGTGACTTTAAATTGCATCCAAGTTCTTTTATTTTGTTCTCAACTTTTTCAAGCTTTTCAGCCAAAACTTCTGCCCTCTCGTCACTCATCAAACCTCCTATGCGCAAAGGTAGAGTGATAACTTCTTTTCCATCACATACTACTATTCCACCCTGTATGTCTATCAGGGAGTTTACAGCTTTGCAGATATCTTCATCACTCGCACCTACAGCCACTATATTATGTGCATCATGAGCTATTGTCTGAGCTATCGCACCACGCTTTAGCCCAAATCCCTTTACATAAGCCTTAGAGATGTTGCTTGTTTTTCCGTGTCTTTCCACAACTAAGGCCTTTAAAATATCCTTCGAAACATCTATGCCTTTAACTTCTTCAATAATCTCTCCAGTGATAATTTCTCCGTCGTAAACAACTATAACTCTCGCTTTTCCCGGTCTCAGTTCAACATCTTTCAATGTTATTTTCTTTGCTTTTACGCTTTTTTTAACCCATTCGGGGTATTCAAAACTCTTAAATTCTGGAATCTTCCCGTCAACGAAAACTTTTTTTACTTCAAATTTTTTAAGATTTTTTAATAAAACTACATCAGCAAACCTTCCAGGGGCTATCAACCCAGCATTTATTCCAAAATACTCAGCTGGATTTATTGTTAGCATCTGTAGAGTGTGAAACTCATCTATACCCTCTTCAATAGCCCTTCTATAAACATAGTCAAGGTAACCTTCGTTGATTATGTCCAGAACGCTTCTATCGCCGTCAGTAACGAGCATAAGATATCTGTTTGGTATAAGGCTCTTCAAAGCTCTCAGATTTCTTGCAGCTGAGCCCTCTCTGATCATAATTCTCATTCCGAGCCTGAGCTTCTCTTTAGCTTCTTCAAGTCTTGTAGACTCGTGATCTGAATAAACTCCTGCTGAAATGTAAGCGTTCAATTTTTCACCGCTTAGAAGAGGGCAATGTCCATCGACTATCTTACCTTCTGCAGCTAGTATTTTTTGAAGGATATCATCTTCACAGTTTAAAACTCCAGGGTAGTTCATCACTTCAGCCAAACCTAAAACTTGTTCAAATTTCATCAATTCTTTAATCTCCTTGACACCTATCTCTGCACCAGCCGTTTCAAGTTTTGAAGAGGGTACACAGGAGGGAATTAAACAGTAAAACCTTAAAGGCGTAGATTTAGATTCTTCAATCAGCATTTTTATACCATCAACTCCAAAAACGTTTGCAATCTCGTGTGGATCTGCAACGACAGCTGTTGTACCCTTATTCACAACTAGCCTCGAAAACTCGGATAAACTTAGCATCGTCATCTCTATATGAGTATGCGCATCTATAAGCCCTGGAACAGCAAAAAGCTCTCTACAGTCGAACTCTTTTATACCTGAATATCTCCCAACCCCCGCAATGATGTTATCACAAAATGCTATATCTGATTCGTACACCTCTTCCGTCAAAACATTCACGAGTTGAACGTTTTTTAAGACTATATCAGCTCTCCTATCTCCTCTCGCCACTTCTATTATTCTTCTCTTTTTAGCAATCTTCCATGATCTCTCTAACAAGTTCCTCACTCACGTTCAAATCCAAACCTCTAAGGTATTCCACAGCTCTCTTTAAGTCTCTAATTTCTGCTTTCTTTAGAAGATCTTTTAGATCCTCTTTTATACTCCATGGGTAAACTATCCAGCGCCAGTCTTCCATAAAAGAAGCGTAAAAATCGGGAATTAGGCTCGAAGTCTTCTTGTAGTCAATAACTGCAACTTTTAGTTCTTTGGGGGAGAAACTCATCACATGCTCAACGACTATTCTTACAGTGTCTCCGGTGTCTGCCACATCATCGACGACCAAGACTTTCTTGCCCTTCAGATCAACGTTCAGAGGTTGAGTTATCCGGGCTTCGCAGGTTGTTGAGGCTGCAACACCCCAGTGTTCTGTTTTAACACTGTATAACTCCTTAATATCGAGGTGGTCGCATATAAGCCTCGCTGGAACCCATCCCCCTCTAGCAACAGCAACAACTACGTCTGGGCTGAATCCGCTATTCTTTATCTTCCTCGCTAAGTTTTTGCAAAGTTCGTTGATCTCTTCCCAGCTGTATTGAAGGCACTTGATATTCATCGAAGCAGTAGGGGTAGTATAAATTAAAAATACTTTCGTTGCATGTGTATCTATAACTTAAAATTATTAGAAATTCGAAAAAGTTAAATAAATTCTTTGGAACGGAGTATTTTCGTTTTAAAACACTTTAGAGCTCCAAAGGATTAAACAGAGCGATAAAACTCTGCAAAAATCCATAAAGTTTATATATGACTGATACCAAAAAACAGTGAGGTGATGAAATGAGCGAGGCTAAAGATTTGATTAAGAAGATGTGCGATTTGCAGAACTCGGATCCAGAAATTCAGAAATCTTTGGCTGGCTGGTCCGGAGTAGTGCAGTATGACATCAACGGAGAGAAATTCTACGTAGAGTATGCACCCGACGGAAAGTGTGCCTTTAAAGAGGGGACCCACCCATCTCCGAAGTTTACAATAATAGCAACTTCCGACTTCTGGGTTAGGGCTTTAAGAGGTCAGGAAGATCTGGTTGCCTCATTCATGATGGGCAAATACAAGATCCAGGGCAACATAATGGAAGCCCAGAGGCTTGGAGCAATAGTGAAGAAATTCCAGGGCAAATATAAGCTCTAAAAAAGTTTTTATTTTCTAACTTCCTTTTTTCTTGGTGAAGTGCAAAGTTTGCGGAAAAGATTGGAATACCAGTATATGTCCTTACTGCGGAGGAACGTACTGCTCCGAACACATTCATCCTCTCGATCACTTCTGTGAGGGTATTACGAACAAGAGAAGTGCTAGAATTAGACTCGCAAGCTATGGAGCAAACAACGTTATCATAATCATTTGTACAATTTTATTCTTTATATCGATCTTGAACTGGAGGTTAATGGTGGATCTCTTCGCCTTGCATCCTTCTATCGCCCACATCTTTAAAATGCCGTGGCAAATTTTTACAAGTATGTTTTTGCACATAGAATTTTGGCATTTCTTCGTAAACATGTTCGTCCTGCTGTTCTTTGGTAGCGAACTTGAAAGGAGACTTGGGTCGAAAAGGTACGTTGAAATTTTCATAGTTTCTGGACTAGCTGGTAGTTTGGGTTATATAATTTATGCAAATCTTCTGAACAGCTACGTACCAGCACTGGGAGCTTCAGCAGCAATTTTCGGAGTTTTTGGATGTTTAGCAATTATAGCTCCAGAGGTTAGAATAATGATCTTTCCAATACCAATTCCGATTGGCATAAGAACGGCTTTGTTTTTATTTGCAGCATACGATTTTTGGATGATGATTCTGAGCTCTGCAGGGGTTTTTACAACCAACGTAGCTAATGTTGCTCACTTGGCGGGTCTTTTTGTTGGGCTATATTATGGAAGAAGATATGGAAGGAGGAAGATCCGTGTCTACTGACTTAAAGTTCTGGAGAGAAAAAGAGAGGCTGAAAGATGAAATAGTGGATTGTCTAACTGCCATCATAACTACAAGAGGCTGTGCATGGAACCGCTGTTACATGTGCAGCTATGCAAGGGAGAGCAGGCAGGTGAGTGAGAAGGAGCTGATAGAACAGATAGACGCTGTTTTCAAAAATAAGGCAAAAGTTTATAAAATTTTCACATCAGGTAGCTTCTTTGACGATTCTGAATTGCCGAAATTTGTGAGAGAATACGTAGCTAGAAAATTCAAAGAAGTTGGGGCAGAGAAGCTGATAGTTGAAAGCAGACCAGAGTTTATAGAAGAAGATAAGCTTTCTATCTTTGAGGACATAAATCTTGAAGTAGGAATAGGACTTGAGTCAGCAGATGATTTTATTAGAGAGAAATGCGTAAATAAGGGCTTCAAATTCGAAGATTTTCTTATAGCTTCAAAAAAACTTAAAAGTTTCGGATTTAGAGTCAAGGCATATCTGTTGCTAAAACCACCTTTTCTTTCGGAAAAAGAAGCTGTAGAAGATGCATTAAACTCGATTAAAAAAATTGAAAGCATCGCTGATGTTGTCTCGCTCAATCTGACGAACGTCCAAAAAAACACTCTTGTGGAGAAGCTCTGGTATGCTGGACTATATCGCCCTCCCTGGCTTTGGAGCGCAATTGAAGTGCTTAGAAAATCAGATTTAGATATAATTTGCGATCCAGTTGCTGCTGGAAAAAGTAGAGGACCTCACAATTGTTACAGCTGCGATTTAGAAGTTGCAAAGGCTATCAGAAACTTCTCCTTAACTCAGGACAAGTCTTACCTTGAAGTTTACTGCGAATGCAAAAGGAAATGGGAAGTGGCAATAGAACTCGAAAATTATTCAAGGGTTCCTATATTTTTCTAAAAATGACGTCTAATACTAAAATCAAAAATTCCTTGGATCTCGCTGAACATTATCGGAAAAATCAGAAGTAGAGCTACAAAGAGCAAAAAACCTATCGCCAATGCTAAAATTGTCGCTGCAAGGGCTTCAACAAAGCTAATTTCAAGTACAATTTTTATAGAATAGAGGTAAACCAAAATAAAAACGAGAAAAGAGAAAAAGCTAAGGGGTGTTATGAACATAGCTACAAAAATTATGGATGCAAACAAAAAAGCCCCTAAATTCGCAATAATACATTTTAGAAGCCTTCTATCTTTACCTATAAACTTGAGTCCAAGCCATATGAATGCTCCTGGCAACAGTATGAGTAGTATAAAAAATACTGTAAGGCTAAGAAAGTATTGCACCCTCGTCAGCTCCTCTTACAAGCTTTGCATACTTTGCAAGATAGCCTCTAAGTTTTCTTTCCCTCGGTTTCCATTTTTCTCTTCTTTCAGCAAATTCATCTTTAGAAACTTCGGCGTTGATACTTCTCGCTTTCACATCCATCCTAATAACATCCCCATCTTTGATTAGAGCAATATTCCCTCCTTCCGCAGCTTCTGGAGATATGTGCCCCACACAAGGCCCCCTCGTCGCTCCGCTAAATCTACCGTCTGTAAGCAGTGCAACCCTCTTTAAACCCATTCCAGATATTGCTGCAGTTGGTAGCAGCATCTCTGGCATACCCGGAGCACCTTTCGGCCCCATGTAGCGTATAACAACTACATCTCCTTCTTCTATTTTCCCGTTAAGTATAGCGTTTAAGGCCTCTTTTTCGCCATCGAAGACTTTCGCAACTCCTTCAAATTTCATCATTTCCTCACTAAGTGCGGCCGTTTTTATTACACTGCCCCTTTCAGCGATGTTACCCCTCAGTATCGCAATTCCCCCCTCTTTTCTGTAAGGGTTCGAGATATCCCTTATTATATCTCTTCCTCTTAAAACAGCCATATCTGCTATCTCGTAAATCCTTTTACCACTCACTGTTAACTCGTTATGGAAAAATCTTTTCGCTTTTCTGATTATCATTGGTACTCCTCCACTTTCGTCGAGATCTACAACGTAATCTTTACTTGCGGGATCCAAAGCAACTATGTGCGGTGTTTTACGGCTAATTTCGTCAAAGAGGTCCAATGAAAGCTTTACTCCTGCTTCATTTGCGATAGCTGGTAGATGCAAAACAGTATTTGTAGAACCGCCGATCAGCATATCCATGGTAACTGCATTTTCGAAAGATCTTTCATTAATAATGTCGAGTGGCTTCAAGTTTTGCTTTACAAGTTCAACAACCCTCTGTCCGCTCATCTTTGCAATTCTGAGTTTTCTTGAAGAAGCACATGGAGAAGTGGATGCATATGGTAAGGACAAGCCAAGGGTTTCTGTTAATATCTGCATAGTGTTTGCAGTAAAAAGACCCTGACAAGATCCACAGTAGGGAGCGCAGAAATCTTCGTAAAGTTTTAGTTCAAATTCGTTTATTTTTCCGGCTTTAAATCTTCCAGCAGCTTCAAATGCATCCATAATCGATATTCGTTGCTCATTAACCTTTTCAGGGATCATCGGGCCTCCTGTAACAACGATGGCAGGTATGTTCAATCTTAAAACTGCCATAAGCATTCCCGGAATGATCTTATCACAGCTACCAACAACTACAAGCCCGTCAAATCTGTGAGCTTCAACCATTGCTTCAATACTATCAGCTACAAGTTCTCTAGATGGTAGAGAGAAGCACATTCCATCATGTCCCATTGCTATACCATCACATATTCCTATTACTCCGAATTCAAACGGAACGCCGCCTGCAGCGTAAACACCTTCTTTGACCGCTTGGGTAAGTTTATCTAGTGTCATATGTCCTGGGACTATAGTGTTGTAGGCGTTTGCAATACCTATGAATGGTTTATCGATCTCACTATCCAGCACACCAAGAGCCTTCAAAAGTGCTCTGTGTGCTACTCTGTCTATACCTCTCTTAACCTCATTGCTTCTCATAGGCGCCAAGTCGGGATCACTTTATATATCCTTTTGCAATGAACTGCGATGATGAGAGAAGCGTCCCGTCTTAGCGAAGTTTCGGCATCGATGATAAGAAAGATGTTCGAAGTTGTTGAGAAAGCAAAAAAAGAAGGCAAAGATATAGTGAGTTTAACGATCGGTGAACCAGATTTTTCAACTCCTGAAGAAGTAATAGAGAGAGCATACAGAGCATTAAAGAACGGATTTACCCATTATACATCTAACTTTGGTTTAGAAGAACTAAGATTGCAGATTGCAAACCGCTACAATGTCGATGCCAAGAACATTATGCTTACAGCCGGTACAAGCGAGGCTTTGCTTAACGCAAGTTTGGCTTTCATAGAAAACGGCAGTAGGGTAGTAATAGCTTCTCCATCGTTCCTAAGCTATTTTACATATGCAAAGATGTGTGGGGCAAAGATAACCCAGATAAAAACACATGAAAACGACTTTTTAATAAATCCGGACGATTTAAACGAAGTTATGAGCAGAGACGTAAGTTTAATTTTTATAAATTACCCAAACAATCCTACGGGAGCAGTTATGAACCAAAAAGAAATGAATGCTATTGCTGAAATAGCTAAAGATTATGGAGCTCTAGTTTTAAGCGACGAGGTGTATGACAGCATACACTACGAAAAGAAGCCCGGAACTCTTGTAGGTTACGAGAATGCTATCGTTGTAAATGGTTTTTCAAAGTCTTTGGCGATGACCGGATGGAGAATAGGCTACGTAGTTGCTGAACCAGAGTTGCTTGAACCCATGCTTAAAGTACATCAAGTAAACGGTGTTTGTGCACCTGCTTTTGCTCAAAAAGCTGTTGCGGAAGTGATGGCTGAAGGACTCTTCGATAAAATCGTTCAGAGAATGGTAAAAGAGTTCTGGAAAAGAAGAGACTACGTCTATGGAGAACTAAAGAAGATTTTTGATTTTAACAAGCCAGAGGGCGCTTTTTACATGTTTATGGATGTTGGTGAAGATTGTATAAGCTATGCAGAAAAAATCATAGAGTACGGTGTTGCTGTAACTCCAGGCAGAGCTTTTGGAGATTGGAACGATAGATTCATCCGAATAAGTTATGCAAATTCCATGGAGAATCTGAAAAAGGCTGTAGATAGGATACTAAGCTATCATGAAGATAGAGAGGCTAAGAGTAGAGCATCTAAATGAAGCAGTAAGAGTATTAGCTTTGGCTTACAGCAACGAGTTGAGTCATATATTTGGTGACTTAGAAATTGGAAGAAGTATATTACTCGAATATTTTTCGCAAAATCCATCTGGTTTTGTAGCAGTGGAAGATAGGGTTATCGGTTTTGCAAATATATCTTTTAGAAAGAAGAGTTTGAGTTTTTTTAAGTTTATGTGCAAAAACCTCGGATTTTCGAGAGGTATAAGAGCTTCACTACTTCTGAAATTTCTCTGCCCCGATCCTAAGAAAGGTGAAGCGACGATAGATTTTATTGCTGTATCTCCATTAAAGCTGCGTAAAGGTGTAGCTTCAGCATTGATGAGTGCTATGTTTGAGGAGGCGATGAATAAAAAAGTCAAAAGAATCAAGTGTCTAGTTCCTTTGAATTCTTTGGATATCTTTGAAAATTTTGGCTTTAAAGCTGAGAAGTTGATAGAAAGCAAGTTCGCTTTAAAGCATGTTGGTAGAAAAGGATGGTGTTTGATGGTGAAGGAATTATGAAAGTCGCCATAATAGGTGCAGGCTTGACTGGACTTGTAGCGGCTAATGAATTGAAGGATTACGTACAGGTGAAAGTTTTTGAAGCTGAAGAGGTTGGTGGGCTGGTGTCATCTTATTTTAACGATTCAAAGGGATATCACATCGAAAAGTTCTATCATCACTGTTTTAAAAACGATTTCGAACTTTTAAGGCTATTGAAAGAGTTGAGGTTATCATCAAAGCTTGTTTGGAAAACGGTTAAAGTTGGAACAGCATTTGATGGAAAAATATTTTCTTTAAGCACTCCATTTGAAATTTTAAGATATCCATACCTTAATTTAAAAGAAAAGGTAAAGTTAGCTATGTTTACGATCAAAAGCAGGCGCAAAAATTATGAAACATTCGATGATGAATCTGCAATTGATGGTTTAAAAAAGGAGGTTGGTGAAGCTTTGCTAAGCAAGTTCTTTATGCCTCTCCTTAATGCAAAGTTTGGCGAGAATGCGAAGGATGTGAGTTACGCATGGCTTTTGGCGAGAGTTGCAATTAGAAGTAACAGAAAATTGAAAGGGGAGGAGATAGGATATCTTAGACACGGATTTTGGCAGATCATTGAAAAATTAAGTGAAGATATAGATATAAAAAAAGAAAAAGCAAAGATAGAAAAATCCAGAGGTTGGGTTGTAAACGGAGAAGATTTTGATGCTGTAGTATTCACAGCACCCCTAAATGAGCTTAAAATAAACTTAAATTTGCCAGAAGTAAGATATCAGAGCTCTATATGTGCTCTTATAGCGCTTAAAAATCCTATAAGTGATGTTTACTGGATAAATTCTATCGGAACTACTTTTGGTGCAGTTATTGAGCATACTAACTTCATGCCCTTTGAAGATTACGGTGAAAATCTGCTCTACCTTGCAAGTTACACAACACCGAACTCAGAATTTTTTATGAAGGATGATAAAGAAATTTTGAAAATTTTCCTCTCGGATCTCAAAAACTTCGGTGTTAGAGATGAAGATATAGCATGGTCAAAGGTATTTAAAGCAAAATACAGCGGACCAATTTATGAAAGAGGCTATTCGAAGAAGATCACCCCATATAGGGTTGCAAAAGGATTTTACATTGCTGGAATGACCTCAAAGCCAAACTATCCGGAAAGAAGCATGAATGGTAGCATCAAAGCTGGAAAAGAGGTGGCAGAAAAACTGAAAAAGGATCTTGAATTAGATTGATCCTATCTTCTCTTTAGCAATTAGACTGTGTTTTAAGGCCCTTACTGCTCTTTCAGGCGTTGGATAAACCGGGAATCCCAAAGTTTCTATTTTTCTTCTTATCTCAAAGAGTTCCATAATCTCGTACTTCAGAGTAAAGTAAAGTGGCTTTTCATAGCTCTTCACCCAGTCGAGTTCGAAAGTTAAGTTAGGCAAGCTCGGAATAAACAGCCCCGAAATGATAGCATCTATCCCCTCATCCTCCATAAATATTTTTATAACATCAAATAAAACTCTATCTCCGTTCCTTTCAATGAATGGATAAAGATCTAAAGGATTGTTAATTGAATGCCATTCTGGTACGAGATCGTACAGTTTTGAAATTGAGATATCGGAATACTTTGCTAATCTCAAACCGTGTTCTTCAACAGCATCGGCGGACATGACGCATTCAGCACCAGATGGTTCGATAATAGCTACTCTATCCCCCTTAGGAAGTGGCTGTAAAGATATTGCCTTTACAGCATCAACGAGTTCTTCAAAATCCCTCGTTTTTACAACTCTTGCTTGCTTACATACTGCATCAAAAACCTCTTCACTCGTTGAAAGAGATGCTGTATGACTTAAAGCACTCCTCTTTCCAGCCTCAGTCCTTCCAGACTTTAAAACAACGATTGGCTTCTTACACGATTTCATGACTTCATAAAGTGCTCTTCCATTTTTGAAACCTTCAAAGTAAGCGGCAATTACCTTTGTTTTTTCATCTTGACATAGAAAATTTAACGCCTCATACTCCGTAACATCTGCAGTGTTTCCAAGTGCTAAAATCCTGCTAACACCTATGTGGTGTAGATACAAGAGGCTAAAGTTTGCAAAGGCACCGCTTTGGGCTACAACTCCTATATTACCTTTCCCTATTTTTAACAGGTAAGAGAAGAAAGAAGTAAACTTTCCATCCATATCGAGAATGCCCATGGTATTTGGGCCTAAAATTCTCATACCATTCTTCTTTGCAATTTCAACCATTCTTTTCTCTATCTCAGCCCCCTTCTCCCAACCCTCCGAAAATCCACCGCTTAATACGATTGCTCCCTTTATTTTTTTTGCAACACACTCCTCTATTACGCTTGGAACAAATTTTGAAGGGACTGCAATTATCGCTATATCCACTTCCTCTGGGATGTCTTTAACTGAGGGATAACATTTTAATCCATAAATAAAATCAACCTTTGGATTTACTGGGAAAATTTTACCTTCAAACCCCATATTCTGGAGATTCAAAATCACTTGATTTCCGGGTTTTCCAGCTTCGCGTGATGCACCAACCACAGCAACGCTCCTCGGGTTGAAAAGCACGCTAAGATCGCCAAGCTCGTAGTTGAAGTTCTTCCTTTTTCCAACGACCATCCTAGCATCTGCAACTGCATAACCATTTTCATAAA
>JASFYJ010000005.1 GCA_030055525.1 Archaeoglobales archaeon
TTAAAGATCAGCATTCTATGGTTGGAGCTTCGAAGGCGCTTGAGGATATAAGGAGGCATAGAGGATGGAGTTTGAGGGAGCTCAACGAGGAGTTGGAGAGGAGGAGAAGTGTTCTGGAGTTTATGGTTTCAAATGGTATTAGAAGTTTTAAAGAAGTTTCTACAGCAATCCATATGTACCAGGTAAATCCAGACCGAGCTTTAAGGTACTTGGGTGTTCAAGAACGCTAAAAATTTTAATTTTTTGTTGAATTTTTTTGAATTTTTCGAAAGTTCAAATACGTTGTAAAAGTTGTGATTGTGGGTTTTGGAATATTTGGAAGATTGATACGCT
Source organism: Archaeoglobales archaeon (assembly GCA_030055525.1). Lineage (GTDB taxonomy): Archaea > Halobacteriota > Archaeoglobi > Archaeoglobales > Archaeoglobaceae > WYZ-LMO2. Next base: position 334 of record JASFYJ010000005.1, read on the forward strand.
ATGAAAATTTTATAGCTTAACTTAAAAAATGATGCTGGATTTGAGGTTTATGGAAGCCGATTAAAACGCGTTTTTTGCCTTTTATGGGCAAAAAATTTATATAAGGGTTCTTTACAAAATTCTATTGTGTAGATAAAAAATTTGAGGAGGAATGAGAGGATGGAAATTCCACTTGCTCCTGTTGAAAGACTGCTCAGGAAAGCTGGAGCGCTTAGGGTTAGTGAAGATGCCAAAGTAGAGTTGGCAAAAGCTATTGAGGATTATGCAATAAAGGTTGGTAGAATTGCCGCAAACCTTGCGAAAAATGCTGGAAGAAAAACTGTAAAGGTGGAGGATATTAAAGAGGCTGCAAAACAGCTTTAAATTTTTTAATTTTGGGATTTATTTGCATCCTTTGAAATTAACCTTTGCTTTTTGCAATTTCTGTAGTAAACGAGTGGATGAGACACTTTGCAGTTAGCGACGCAGTTATGATACGTCCTCATCGTATCGCAAGACGGTGCAGTATATTCTACACTTTTTCCCCTTTCACCAGCTATATGTTCCACTTGGTATCTCGTTTTTTCCTCATCGAAATCTGGGGCTTTTTTGAATAATTCAATTATCTCATCCACTTTCATTCCAATGTTTATTAAAAAGCTCGTTATTGCAAATCTTGCAGTATGTGGAACGTTCATTCCATTCTGTAGTTGTATGAGTATCTCTTTCATGCATGGTGGAAGACAATCAAGATCCACCTTACCAAGATCTAGCTTGATATCCTTTCTTTCTATTTTTCGAGCTAGTTCAGGAACTTCAAATAGAATTGGAACTTTTTCAGAAAATCTGAGCCTTAGAATTTCAACTATTATCCTCTCAACTTCTCTCCTTGTGGACTCAACGTAGCCACCTTTGAGAGATCTGTTTAATAGCCTCCATTCTGGAGCTCTTATCCTTGAAGAAGCTTTTATGTAACCTGCGACGCTAACATTCCAGCCTTTAACTTTTATACCACACTCGGAGGCTACAAGTCTCACGACTTCATCACTTTCTTTTTTTAAAATTTCTCCGTAAAAATTTGCTTCGCTGACAGCAAATCTTATTCTTGCCCAGTCTTCGATTTGAGAGGCTATAGTTCTCATGGCTATATAACGAAGTACAGAAATCTTCGCTTGTGTTTTGTACTTCACAACAATTTCGTTTGCAAGCTTAAAACTACAATTTGAAAAGCATTTCATACAGAATTTGCAGTTGTTATAGTTTCCTATAGCAGAACACTTAACGCATGGCTCATCGCAATCTTTGCAGATAATGTCCGATTCCAGATAAGATCTTTCAATCTTCTTACCGTCTATTGATGCAAGGACAATCTCTTTTGCTTCCTCTAAAACGTTCGGAAATTTTTTTATCTCTTTTTCGAAATTGATGTCTGAAAAAACTTCTCTGGATGCTCTTAAAAATGGGTACCTTGTTAAAATTGGAAGAAGGGGTAAAAAACTCATTCAGCTTCGATACGGGGAGCAAGTATGTATTCAACTTTTGCTTTACCTCCTGCTAGGTCGAATAGTAGCCTTACAGGATAGTTCGTTCCAAGCCTTATGGTGAGTAGATCCCCACTTCCAGCTATAGTGCAAAATTCTTTGAGATATTCAACACTAAACATACTCTTAGCTTCTCCTCCATTGAATTCTATCAGCTCCGCTCCACTAAGATTAAAAACAAGCTTGTCAACATCGCCCTTGGCCTCTATCTTGAAGCCAGTTTTATCTGAGCTGAATACGACATGATCGCTTATCTTTTCGGCTGCGCTTATTGCCTTCTTGAACTCACCGGCATCCATCACAACCTTCACGGGAAGCTCAAGCTCCGGTATTTTAGGTTCTTTTTTTATCGCAGAAGGATCTATGAGGGACACAGTATACTCAACACTACCGAATTTTACCTTCAAAGTACTTTCATCGGCTATCATCAGTTCTACAAGATCTTTTGGTTTTATTGATTTGCTGATGTCGAATATTCTGTTCATATCCACTCCTATAGTCTTTTCTCCATCGATTTTGTATGCTTCAAAGCTCTCTTTTGGCACATCTACAATTACCATCGCAACGTTAGCGGGATCTACAGCTCTTGAATGCAATCCTTTTTCGAGAAAATGGATTCTCGCCTCACTAACAAGAACAACGATAGCTCTTGTGATCGTTCTCAGAATTTCACCAGCCATTATAACATCGATCATCGCTTTTTTTAATTCCCGTAAATATTTAATTTTTTCTCAAGAGCGAGCATTCGCTTCATACGATCAATTATTTCATGTCAAAAATTCTTAAGAAATTAAAAAATAGTAATATCAGCGAAAAAGCGAAAAATCCTTATTTTAAAACTCACTGTCAGATTGAGGTGAAAGAATGGCTATTGAATTTCGTAAAGGGGCATTAGTGATCGATGAAATGAGAAATGTAAGTATTAAAATTGGGGAAATCGTTGAAGAAGAGGAAGAATGGGCGCCAATGGGTCCAACACCTTTTCCACAGATCGAAACACTCCGAGACTGGGATTTCACTTTATTAAAGCGCTATAAACCATTCTACGCTCCTTATTGCGACATGTGTTGTCTTTGCACTATGGGCAAATGCGATCTGACTGAGAATAAGCGGGGAGCTTGTGGGATTAACTTGGAAGCACAAACTGCAAGAATAGTAGACATCGCAGTTGCTATAGGTACTGCGTGCCATACAGGTCATGCAAGGCATATGCTTCACGATATAGAACACGTAACCGGCAAGAAGCTCGAAGAAATACCCGTAGACCTTGGCCCTGAGATAGCTGAAGTCGCTCCCCTAACGCAATTAATAACCGGCATCAAACCGAAAACACTTGCGGATTTAGAAAGAGCCCTAACTTACGTTGAGGAGCAGATCGTGCAGGTAATGGATGCGATCCATACTGGACAAGAGGGAAGTTATCTTGACTTCGAGTCAAAAGCTTTCCATCTTGGAATGATGGATGCTCTTGGCAAAGAAATTGCTGATATTGCGCAAATTTGCGCATTCAATCTGCCAAAAGGCGAAAGCAATCAACCACTAATCGAGCTCGGTATGGGAGTTCTGGATAGAAATAAGGCAATCGTGCTAGTCATTGGTCATCATGCTCCGCCAGCTTTCAACATTGCTGATTACATAGAGCGAAACAAGCTTAGCGATGAAGTTGAGCTTGCTGGAATCTGCTGCACAGCTCACGACATGACCAGATACTGGCCAAAGGCTAAGATAGCTGGATCGTTGGGTAGGCAACTTAAAGTTGTGAGATCTGGTTTAGCAGACATAATTGTAATCGATGAGCAGTGCATAAGGGCGGATATTCTCTATCATGCAGGCAAGCTCGGAATTCCAGTACTATGCACAAATGCAAAGGCGATGCATGCTTTGCCAGACATGACGAAGAAGGATCCGAAGGAAGTGATCAAATACCTGCTTGACGGAAATCCAGGGGCTGTTGTTCTTGATCCGCTTAAAGTTGGCGAGATTGCAGTTGAAGTTGCGAGAGCGAGGAGGAAGAAGAGAGGTGAAATAAAGCCTGTTCTGAACGAAGAGCAGTTCATGAACTACGTTAAATCGTGCACGCAATGTGGAAATTGTACCATTGCATGTCCACAGAAGATAAGAATTGGCGAAGCGATGAAGGCAGCAGAGAAAGGTAATAGAAAGGAGCTTGAAGAGAAATGGGATGTTTGTATAACCTGTGGAAGATGTGAACAGGTTTGCCCGAAGAAGATCCCGATCATCGATGTATTCAACTATGCAGCATGGAACAGGATAATCAACGAGAAAGGTAAAGTAAGGAGAGGTAGAGGGCCTGTAAGAGATTCTGAAATTAGAAACGTTGGGGCTCCAATAGTTCTTGGAACGATTCCCGGAATAATAGCGGTTGTTGGTTGCAGTAATTATCCGAATGGAACTAAAGATGCTTATACGATCGTTAATGAGTTTGCTTCAAGAAATTACATAGTCGTTACAACTGGCTGCATGGCGATGGATTGCGGGCTTTACAAGGATGAAGAAGGCAAAACTGTTTATGAGAAGTATAGGGACGATTTCGATGGTGGTTGCGTTACAAACCTTGGTAGCTGCGTGAGCAATGCTCATATCCATGGGGCAGCGATAAAGGTGGCAAGGATATTTGCTATGAGGAACATAAGAGCGAACTTCGAGGAGATTGCAGACTACATCTTAAACAGAGTCGGCGCTTGCGGAGTTGCTTGGGGTGCTTACAGCCAGAAAGCTGCAAGCATAGCTACCGGAGTTAACAGACTTGGAATTCCAGTAGTTGTTGGACCTCATGGGAGTAAATATCGCAGAGCCTTCTTAGGTAGACCATACAACGATGAAGACTGGATGGTATATGATGTGAGAAGCGGACAAAAGGTGCGAATAGAGCCAGCGCCACAGGATCTGCTTGTAGCTGCTGAGACTATCGAAGAGGCGATTCCTCTAATTGCCAAGCTCTGCTTTAGACCAAACGACACAGATAAGGGAAGAGCTATAAAGTTAACACACTACATCGACCTAAGTCTGAAGTATTTGGGCAGAATGCCAGACGACTGGCATCTGTATGTAAGAACGGAAACAGACTTACCATTGGCGAAGAGAGAAGAACTGCTTAAAGAGCTTGAAGAAAAACACGGTTGGAAGATCGACTGGAGTAGGAAGAAGATCATTGAAGGACCAATAAGACCATATCATGCTGGATTTAACCCGACTTGCGTTGAGAGGTTGTTTAGAGAGGGATTTTCAAGTGTAGCGAAGAAGTGAGGTGGTGAAGATGCCCAAAACAATTGAGCAACCTTTCGATGCTGCAAATATTCCTGGCCCGAAGATGGCAATGCTGCTTGAGAAGGGAAAGCCAGTTGCAATGGCATTAAAGAAGGCAAAACATCCTTTGCTGATCGTTGGCCCAGATATAACGCCAGCGATGATAGAAAGAGTGAAGAAGTTTGCCGAGAAGGGAATAACAGTAGTTGCAACCGGGAATGCAATAGGTAAACTTGCTAATTCAGGGATAAATGCGAAATACGCAGTATTGCATGAGCTTACACAGTTTTTGCTTGATCCAAACTGGAAGGGATTTGATGGCAAGGGGAACTACGACGTTGTACTTATAATGGGCACAATTTATTATCACGGTTCGCAAATGCTTGCAGCAATAAAGAACTTTGCACCACATATAAGAGCGATTTCAATAGATCGTTACTATCATCCAAATGCAGCAATGAGCTTTGGAAATCTCTGGAGAAAAGAAGAAGATTATCTAGCTTTACTTGACGAAATAGTAGCTGATCTTTAGATTTTTCTCCAACTTTTTAATTTCAGATCTTTTTGAGTTTAAAACATCGAAAGATTTTAGATGACCTTCTTCCAAATTATAGGCGATTTTCAAGCCAAAACTTCGGTAGCTATTTTTAATTATAATACTCCTAGCTCAGTAAGGCTTAAATAAGGATACGATTACGCTTGAACGTTCGCTTTAGTTCATTAATTCCAGGTGATAACTATGAATAAAACGGAGATACTTGAAAGGATTAAAAAGGCTGAAAATGAAGTTGAATTGAAAATCAAGGAGGCTGAGGAACAAAAGAAGAAAAAGATTTTAGAAGCTAAAACTTACGCAAGGAAACTCTTAGAAGATGCTGAAAACGAAGCTGCAAAGATAAAAGCAGAGACAATTGAGAAAGCCAAGATGGAAGTAGAAATAAAAAAAGAAGAGATCAGAAAATCGAAACTTCGGGAGATAGAGGATCTTGAAGTAAAAGGTAAGGAGAACGTATGGAAAGCAGTTGAATTTTTATATAAAGAGTTTCTAGGGATGGTCGACCATGCTAAAGCCTGAAAGGATGGTTAAGGTTTCGGTGGTTGGTCCTAGAGATCGTCTTGAGATCGTTTCTGATACTTTACATCGTTTGAACGTTCTCCACATTGAAGAACCAACAGAGTCTGATGCTTTTAAAATTGGTGAACCATTTGAAAAAGCTTCTAAAATATCCAGAAACTTGCTTCAGTTGAGAAGCTACATATCCTACCTTAAACTGGATCCATCTAAGATTTTACCACACAAAAAATATAAATCAAAGGAAATTGAAGAGCAACTAAGCAAAAAACTTCAGGAGTATAATGAGGAGATAGGAAAAAGACTTGAACAGATAAAAGCACTCGAGGAAGAAACAAAAGCGTTAGATGAAGAGCTAAAAATCATCGAACCCTTGAAAGTTCTCAACGTCCCTCCAGCTCTTTTAAAAGGTTACAAGACGATAAAATGCTTCGTAGGATTTGTAAAATCTGATCCAAGAGAAGAAATTTCCAAGATTACGGATCTTTTTGACATCATTTTAGTAAATTACGAGAAGGAGTTTGTGGTTGCAGTTTTCATAAAGTCTGAATTTGCAGATGAAGTTCTTAAGATTCTTCAAACCCTTGGATTCAGGGAGATCACCGTGCCAGATATCAGTGATTATGAAAGCAGAATTAAAGAGATAGAGGCCAAGAAGATTGAAATTAGCGAGAAAAGAAAGAAAATAGAGGAAGAAATAGAAGAGCTTAAGCTTAAGGAGTCTGAACTTTTGTTGGCTATAGAGGAATTTTTAAGTTCGGAGCTAGATAAGGCAGAGCTTCCTTTGAAAGCATTGGTTTCAAAGTACACTTTCGTCATCGTCGGATACGTTCCCGCAAAGAAGTTTGAGGAGTTTAAGAACAAGCTTGAAAGTACGGGAAAACTCGTTGTAGAAAAGTTAGATGAAGAGGATGATTCGGCACCAACTTTGCTAAACAATCCGCCATTTGTAAAAGACTTTGAGGTCTTATCTACAACCTACGCTGTTCCAAAGTACAAGGAGTTGGATCCAACGTGGATAATGTCCATCTTCTTCACGATCTTCTTCGGGATGATGCTTGGGGATATGGGTTACGGGTTACTTGTTTTGGTCATGTCTCTATATCTAAAGAAAATATTCAAGACCGAAGGATGGCAAAGACTTCTTAACATAGGTGTATATTGTGGCATATCTTCTATCGTATTTGGTTTTATCTACGGTGAGTTCTTTGGTCCGTTTTTGGTTCCAGGCCATGAGGATGCAGGAGAAGTTCATTGGGCAGGAGAGTTCTTATCATCGCTCTATGCCTTTAACCACTATCATCCGATCTTTGATAGAGTAGAAGAGTTTGGCGTTAAAGCTCTACTATTCGTAGTTCTATTGTTAGGGATGTTTAAGATCCTTTGGGGTTTCCTTTTGGGATTTTACAATGTTTATGCGGAGCATGGATTAAAAGAGGCTATATTTGAAAAAGGATCTTGGTTCATAGGGGTACTTGGGTTGGCATTCATAATATTAGGTTTCAGCTACAATCTGGGAATTTTCTCTTCGCCACCACCGCATGGGTTTGGATACATATTACCAGCACCTCCTGAAAATGCACCACCGTTACCAATTCCTGGACTAGTAGAAGGATGGGAACTTGGAGCTAACGATTTCTACAAGATCGCAGTGGTTTTACTTGTTGTGTGGTTTGTAATGTTCTTGAAGGCAGAGATACCTAAGATGGGTGTTTTTGGAGTATTTATGGTAGTTGAACTTATGACTTGGTTCGGTCAGATAATAAGCTATGCACGATTGCTTGCAATTGGCTTATCTTCAGTCTACATAGCCTTCGTAATAAATTACGTGGTACCAAAGATAGTAGAGGTCATGATACCTGTAGAGATGTTAGTAACAGTTGTCGCGGTGATTATAATGGTGTTAGCTCATGCAGTGAACCTTTTGCTTGGAATTTTGGATCCAGGATTGCAGTCGCTTCGATTGCACTATGTAGAATTCTTTACGAAGTTCTTTGAAGGTGGTGGTAGAAAGTACGCTCCTTTTGGTAGAGTAAAGAAGTTTATCGAGGAGGGAGGTGAGTAGAGATGGTTGAGGCTTTGATAGGAGATGAAGCATTTATAAGGGGATGCGCAGCGATAGGTGCAAGCTTAGCAGTAGGACTTAGCGGTATAGGTGCTGGAATTGCCGAAAGTGGAATTGGTGCTGCAGCTGTTGGAGCTACGGCTGAAGACAGAGAATTCTTTGGACTTGGAATTCTGTTCACAGTCATTCCGGAGACGATAGTTATCTTCGGCCTAGTAGTAAGCTTCATGCTGATATTCGCGATGTGATGATGGGCGAGAAATTTGTACTAAAGCTTGCGGAGAAATTGGGTAGCGAAAAAAACGTAGAGAGATTCTTAAAGTACTACTGGATAATATCAACTCTTAGACTTGCGCTTGGGGCTAGCATAGCAATATTAATTTTAATTTTTGGTTATAAATTTGCAGACACTGTAAGGTGGGCAGAATTACTGTTGGGGAGGTGAGTAGAGATGGTTGAGGCTTTGATAGGAGATGAAGCATTTATAAGGGGATGCGCAGCGATAGGTGCAAGCTTAGCAGTAGGACTTAGCGGTATAGGTGCTGGAATTGCCGAAAGTGGAATTGGTGCTGCAGCTGTTGGAGCTACGGCTGAAGACAGAGAATTCTTTGGACTTGGAATTCTGTTCACAGTCATTCCGGAGACGATAGTTATCTTCGGCCTAGTAGTAAGCTTCATGCTGATATTCGCGATGTGATGATGGGGTTGAAAGAATGCCATTGGAGCCAGTACTTGAAGAGATAACAAGAAAGGGGGATGAGTTAGTAAAGAAGATACTTGAAGAAGCAGAAAGTGAAGCAAAGAGTATAATCGATTCTGCAAAAGCAGAAGCAAATGAAATACTCAGAAAAGCAAGAGAAGAAGCGGAAAAGGAGGCTGAAGCTATAAAAAGGCAGGAAATTTCAAGTATTAGCCTAGAAATGAAAAGAGCCAAGTTGAATAAGCAGAAAGAAATTATTGAGAGCGTTTTTAATATACTTAGGCAGAGATTAAAAGAGATGGATCAAAAAAATAAAATAGAATTGTTAAAAAAATTAATTGAAAAAAATGCAAAGCCCGGGATGTTTGTTTATTCAAGCAAGGCAGAAGAGAAGCTTGTAAAGGATATTATTAAGAATTTAAAGTTAGACCTAAAATTTGCGGGTAATATAGAATGTTTAGGCGGAATCATTCTCGAAGATCCTGCCACAAAAATTAGACTGAACCTAACTTTTGACGAATTTTTGGCTTCACTTTACGAACAAAAGCTCAGTGAGGTATCTAAAATTCTTTTCGGGTGATCTACTATGTTTTCAGGAACCAAAACAGCATATGCGTACATCGTTGCAAGAACAAGGGTAATGAAAAGCAGATTGTTGAAGCCAGAGGACTACAAAAAAATGTTGAACATGAGTTTCGATGAGATCGTGAGATTTTTAGAGGAAACAGAGTACAAGAAAGAGATAGATGCAGTTGCATATAAATACACTGGCCCAAGGCTGCTCGATTATGCACTCTATGCAAACCTTGCCAAAACATACAGAAAGATATATCAAGTATCTTTTGGAGAGGTTAAAGATCTGATTGGAGAGTATTTTGCAAGATGGGATCTTTGGAACATAATAAACATTATCAGAGGGAAGATGGCCAACGTTAATCCGGAGATCATAGAGGAGACCTTGGTTCCGGCAGGGCAGTTCAGTGAAGCTGAACTGAAATCGATGCTGACAAAAGAGATGGGAGAGATAGTCAAATCTTTAGAACATACACCTTACTATAACGTTCTTTCAAAGATTGGAAGCATACCAATGTATAAAATTGAGGATGAGCTTTATAAAGCGTACTACAGTAAGCTACTGAAGATTTCGGCTGAGAGAATTGAAACAAAATTGTTCTTGAATTTTATAAAAATGGAGATAGATATTAAAAACGTAAAAACACTCTTAAGACTTAAAGAGAGCGGAGAAAGTACTGAAGAAATCATAGACTGCATAATTCCTGGTGGCTATGAATTGACCGAAGATGAAATCAGAAAACTCGCGTCACTCAGCTATGAGGAGCTTCTTAAATCCCTTGAAGATTACTGGTTCTCTAAGGCTTTGGAAAAATTTGAGAGCCTTTCAGAAGCGGAAGTAAACTTCGACAGGTTGTGGATAGAGACAATCGCAAAGAGGGCAAGCAATTATCCTTTGAGCATTTTGCCGGTACTCCAGTACATCGTGCTTAAGAAGGTGGAAGTTGACGATCTTCGAATACTTGGGTGGGGAAAGTGGTTCAACTTCTCAAACGAGGAAATAGAGAAGCAGATGGTGATAATATGAAGAAGATAGCCGTAGTTGGCGATGAAGATTTCAATCTGGGTTTTATGTTGGCAGGTCTTACGGATCTTTACAACGTAAAAAAAGATGAAGATCTTAGAAATTTTATTAGAGAATTGCTTGAGAAGGAAGACGTTGGAATAGTTATTATACAACACGATCTACTTAAAAAGCTACCTCCTACGCTTAAAAAGGAGGTTTACGAGAGTGTTGAACCAACTTTTGTAGCTTTAGGTGGTAGTGGTGATGTTGAAGAGATGAGAGAAAAAATAAGAAGGGCGATAGGTGTTGATCTATGGAAGTGAGAAGCGAGTTGGTTGGAAACATCTACAGGATCTCTGGACCTCTCGTTGTTGCTGAAGGCTTAAAGGCAAGAATGTATGATCTTTGTAAAGTGGGAGAAGAAGGGCTTATGGGTGAGGTTGTTGGCCTCGTAGGCTCAAAGGTCCTAATTCAGGTTTACGAAGACACATCAGGCGTAAGACCAGGAGAAAAAGTCGTAAACACTGGAATGCCACTAAGCGTTGAGTTAGGACCGGGGCTTATAAGAAACATCTACGATGGTGTCCAGAGACCGTTGCCTATACTCAAAGATATGAGTGGAGACTTCATAGGCAGAGGTATAGAAGCTCCAGGTCTGAGCAGAAAAACAAAATGGGCTTTTAAACCCGTTGTTAAGAGAGGAGATAAAATAAAACCAGGAGAAATAATAGGAAAAGTGCAGGAGACAGAAATTGTTGAGCACAGAGTCTTGGCACCTCCTAACATTAAATCAGGGGTTGTTACCGAGGTATACGAAGGGGAATTCACAATAGAAGAAACAGTTGCCGTTTTAGATAATGGTTCGGAGCTTAAGCTTTACCACAAATGGCCGGTAAGAGTCCCAAGACCATACGTAGAAAAGTTACCACCAGAAATTCCACTTATAACCGGACAAAGGGTTTTGGATACTTTCTTCCCAGTTGCAAAAGGTGGAACAGCTGCAATTCCTGGACCCTTTGGAAGTGGTAAGACCGTTACGCAACATCAGCTTGCAAAATGGAGTGATGCTCAGATAGTAGTTTACATCGGTTGCGGAGAGAGAGGAAATGAAATGACAGAAGTTCTTGAGGAATTCCCAGAGCTTGAAGATCCAAGAACAGGAAAACCGTTGATGGAAAGAACAGTTCTTGTTGCAAACACATCAAACATGCCTGTAGCTGCTAGAGAAGCTTCAGTTTATACAGGCATTACTATAGCTGAGTACTTCAGAGATATGGGTTACGATGTAGCCATACAGGCGGACTCAACAAGCAGATGGGCTGAAGCAATGAGAGAAATCTCAGGTAGACTTGAAGAGATGCCGGGCGAAGAAGGTTATCCTGCATACTTGGCTTCGAGACTTGCTGAGTTCTATGAAAGGGCTGGGAGAGTTAGGACTTTAAGCGGAAACGTTGGTAGCGTAACTGTTGTGGGAGCCGTTTCACCACCTGGTGGAGACTTCAGTGAACCTGTTACTCAAAACACGCTGAGAATCGTGAAAGTCTTTTGGGCGCTGGATGCAAAGCTTGCAGCTCGTCGCCATTTCCCAGCCATAAATTGGTTGCAAAGCTACAGCTTGTATGTAGACTCACTTAGGGAATGGTACTCTAAGAATGTTGCAGAGGAATGGAACGAGCTAAGAACTTGGGCTATGAGAATTTTACAAGAAGAAGCAAGCTTGCAAGAAATTGTACAGCTAGTAGGTAGCGATGCATTGCCAGAATCGCAGAGATTGCTCCTAGAAGTGGCAAGGATAATAAGAGAAGTATACTTGGTTCAGTACGCTTATCATCCAGTAGATACATATTGCAGTGTTCAGAAACAGTATGACATGCTTAAAAGCATAAAGCAGCTTAATGATTGGTTCTATAAGGCTCTCGAAAGTGGTAAAACTGTTGATGAAATAATAAACGTCGAAGGACTTGAAGAATTTGCAAGAGCAAAGTTTGAAAAAGACTACAAGTCTGCTCTCGATGCTGCGATGAGTAAAATTAGAAAGAACCTCTTTGGAGAGTGATAGAGATGAAGGAATATAGAACGATATCTCAAGTAGCGGGACCTTTGATATTTGTTGAAAAAACTGATCCTGTCGCTTACAACGAGCTTGTAACCATAACCCTTCCAGATGGCACAACAAGAAAAGGTCAGGTTCTAGACACGTCGAAAGATGTTGTAGTTGTTCAAGTCTTTGAAGGCACACGCGGAATAGATACATCATGCAGCGTTAGATTTACTGGAGACATTGTTAAGCTAAATTGCTCCAAAGACATGCTAGGCAGAATTTTGAGTGGTTCGGGCGAGCCAATAGATGGTGGACCGAAGATAGTGCCAGAAGAAAGGAGACCAATAGTTGGTGCTGCCATAAACCCCTATGCAAGGCAGTATCCGAGAGAATTCATCCAAACAGGTATTTCTGCAATCGATGGGATGAATACGCTTGTTAGAGGACAAAAGCTTCCGATTTTCAGTGGTAGTGGTTTACCGCACAACGATATAGCTCTGCAGATAGCAAGGCAAGCGAAGGTTAGGGGGCAGGAAGAGGAATTTGCAGTAGTTTTCGCTGCGATGGGTATAACTTACGAAGAAGCTTACAAATTCATGAAGGAGTTCGAGAGAACGGGAGCTCTGGAGAGGGCTGTAGTTTTTCTGAACCTTGCAAACGATCCTGCAATAGAAAGACTCCTAACCCCACGTATGGCGTTGACAGCTGCAGAGTTTTTAGCTTACGAATACGACCTCCACATCCTCGTCATTCTTACTGACATGACAAATTATTGTGAGGCGCTAAGAGAGATCTCAGCAGCAAGAGAAGAAGTTCCTGGGAGAAGAGGATATCCTGGTTACATGTATACAGATCTTGCAACCATTTACGAAAGGGCCGGCCGCATAAGAGGTAGGAAGGGTACAATTACACAGATGCCAATTCTTACGATGCCTGGTGACGATATAACTCATCCAATTCCAGATCTAACTGGTTACATCACGGAGGGACAGATAGTTCTCAGCAGAGAACTGCATGCCAAAGGCATATATCCTCCGATAAACGTTCTACCGTCTCTCAGCAGGTTGATGAAGGAGGGAATTGGAGCAGGGTTAACTAGAGAAGATCACCCGCAGTGGAATGATCAGATGTATTCAGCGTACGCTGAAGGTGTAGATTTAAGAGGTCTTGTTGCGATCGTTGGTGAAGAAGCCCTATCTGAGAGAGACAGGTTGTTCCTGAAGTTTGCGGATGAGTTTGAGAGAAGATTTGTTAACCAAGGAAGATATGAAGATAGAAATATAGAATACACACTTGACCTCGGCTGGGAACTTTTAGCTATGCTTCCTGAGAGGGCACTTACGAAGATAGAGAGGAAGTTCATAGAGAAGTATCATCCAAAGTACAAGGCAAAATCTTCCTAATTTTTAGGTGATAAAGATGCCAGAAGTTCAGCCAACACGAATGGAGCTAATTAAGCTCAGAAGAAGAATAAGGATGGCTCAGAGAGGACATGCTTTACTTAAGATGAAAAGGGATGGTCTTATAATGGAATTCAGGCAGTTGCTCGAAGAAACGAAGGAAGCCGTAAATAAGATGATCCAGAAGTATGCTGAAGCACAGAAAAAGCTGGCAATCGCAGCTGCTGTGGATGGTACAGTAGCGATGCGTTCAATAGCCCTTGCAAGTTGCCAAAAGCCGCCGGAATTTGTTATAATGAAGAAAAATATAATGGGTGTAGTAGTGCCTGTGATAAAGAGGAAACCGTTCAAGAAGAAAATTTCAGAGAGGGGTTATGGGATTTTAAGCACAAGTGTTAGAATAGATGAGGCTGTTGAAGCCTACGAAGACGTAGTTGATGCGGTTTTGGAAGTTGCAGAGATGGAAACTACGCTCAGAAAACTTCTGGAGGAGATAGAAAGGACAAAAAGACGTGTAAATGCTCTAGAATATAGAGTAATACCAAGGATGAAAGAGATGGCGAAGTTCATAGCTTTTAAACTTGAGGAGATGGATAGAGAAAATATAATAAGGTTGAAGAAGCTAAAGGGGAAAAAGGCGAAAGCTTAGAGATTTATATATCCGAGTTTACGCATATCGTTGCTCGTAAGAACCTTTTCCCCACTTTTTTCAAGTATCCTAACGAGATTGAGTGCATCTTCCAACTCTTCGAGGATCTTTTTCTTATCATTAGGAAGCTTTCCATTTACGCCGAAAAATATTGGTCCATCTTTTGTAAAAAGGTAGTTGGAAACGTGGTCACATAAAAATTCCGTCTCAACTTTTATACCTTCAACGATTGTTTTTAACTCAAGAAGCTGCTGTTCGGCGTTAAGCAGCGCTGTTCTGTCAAAAGTTTTTTCCATTAGTGTGTTTTCAACAATAGTGAGGTTTCTAACTCGAACAAAAGTTGGCTTTGCTTTGTTTATGACTTCCGCGGTCTCTTTTGCGTGCATTTCACTTTTCTCTTTACCACCAAGCCCTGTAATTATATAGTAAGTGAACTCAAAGAACTTTCTAGCTTTTTTACCTGCAATAATAGCATCTTCAGCTGTTATTCCTTTATTCACATCTTCTAAAACTTCATTGCAACCACTTTCAAGCCCCATGTGAAGCCTCTTAAGACCGGCATTCTTAATCTCAGATAGCTTTTCATCGTTCATGTTTGCTACTGTTTTTATCCTTGCATACGCTGTAATTCTCTCTATTTCTGGGTATCTTTCCTTTAGATAGCGAATTATCTCAACGATGTCTCTGTGTATTATAGGATTCGAATCTCCTATGAAAGCCGTTCGAGAGGGAGGAAAGAATAACTTTATTTTGTTTATATCTTCTATTATCTCCTCCTTTTTTCTTTGGTAAAATTTTGTAGACTTATACATTCCGCAAAATGAGCATTTATTCCAGTTGCATCCTCTAACAATCCTAACAAGATAGCTTGAAGCCTCACTCGGTGGTCTGAATGGTGGGAAATCGTAAAAAATTCTCATCTTCGCTACCTCTTCAAACTAAACCTCTTGAATTTTAAGGAGCTCATAGCCTCAAGCCAGAGCCTTGCCTCAAATTGAACCTCGTCTGAAATTTCGCATTTCTTGGGAGATACAAAGCCACAGTACTCCTCGTGTACATAGAATTCAATGAGGTCCTTTTTTATTACCATCTTCAACGGATCGTCGAATATTATCAGCCCCTCTTCAGTATGTACGATTTTATCTTTTAGAACGTTTTTAAGCTGATCTAGGTTTTTTAAAACTTTTTCGGCAAGATCTTCAAGTTCCACAATCGTTGTAGTTTCTCGGATTTTAAATCTACCTAGATTCAAAATTTTTTGCTTTTTGCTTTAAAATACTCAAAAACCTCGAATCCCCAATTTATTGCAGATTTATCATAACTTAGCAGTCCAGATTCCGTGTCGTATACGCCATCACGGAAAAAGAAGCCCATACATAGCGCCCTCTCTGTAGTAATGATGGTAATTTTAACATCATCACATATAAATATTTTTCCGCCTGCTTTGATGTACTTTTCAAGCTCCTCTTGGTAGTACTCCTCTAAATTCTTCAACATCTTGTTCGTTATTATAACCTCTACATCACTCCTAGTTGCTATCTCTGCAAACATCCTTGGATGCGGAGGGAACATGACCGCAGATAGGGCCCTCACTTTTTTTGAGTTTTTGTATATTTCAGAGAAGATCTTGAAGTGTCTGAGCACTTCTTCGCCGTAACTTTTTATTAGTTCATACTTCCCGATCTCCGGAAGTCTGAGTTTGAAGTTTTCTGGTAGGCAGCTCAGATCGTGGGATGCCCAGTATTCAATATCTTTTTTTATGAACTCTACGAAGTTCACGAAATTTTCAAGTGCTGTACTTGTAAGATCCCCAAGATAGGTTAGTCTGTAAGTCTTTCCGTTCTTTTCGATCAGTTTGCTCTCTTCCAGCTTTTTTAAATGTTTCAAAGCAACGGGTGGTGGAATATTAAGAGCTGTAGAAACTGTTTTAAGATCCATAGGTCTTTTTTTTATAGCAAAAAGAATGCACCTCCTTTTTTCTGGTGCAAGAACTTCAAGCATAGACTCAGTTTACTCCAGTATAAAAATTTTTATTATTTCTGTCTGGGGTCTCAACAAGTTAGCAAATTGTAAGCGTTTTATATTCTGTTATCCAAAAGGAAAAAACTTTCCAAAATAGAAAATTTTTATCGGTAGAAATAGAAAAATTTTTTATTTTGTCGATGGCTTCTATGCATGCACACTAATTGTTGCTTAGATGGCTTGAAATTACCTGAAAGATTCTTTGAACCAGTTTATCTGGAGGAGGAAAGCTTAAAAAAGCTCGAAATTCTCGATCCGGAAGTTTCAAAATTGAACTTAGATTTAAACTCCGAATTCGCTGCAAAGATCTATCTAACAGATTCGGGACTGATATTGCTGGTATATCTCGAAAAAGGGTTCTTTTTACGCTTATATAGTGAAAGAAAAGTTTGCGTATCCTTTGATGTTTCGAGTGGTGTACTCTCTATTAGGATGGATGGTAAAATGGTAGAGCTGAAAAAAGAGATCGATAAAAAATTCAAATTTTGCGATAATTCGGTCCTCCAAATGATCGCATCATTTTTTGAAATAATGCCATTCGAGATCTGCGAGATCTGTACTAGTATATCACCTCAGAGATCATGTCTTTCTCAACAGCCATTTTGATCTCTCTTGCGATCCTTCTTCCCATGTACATGTTCTCTCCGAATAGTATGTAGGAGTAGGGTGAAGATGGAATTCCGACGTTCGTGCCTGCAACTATCCTTGCTGAGATTTCAAAGACGTACATTTCAGCCTTTTCATCGAAAACGGTTTCAATGCAAAATGGTCCAACCATCCCTGGGTAAGCTATCTCCCTTGAAACATCCACTATTCGCTCAGCGGCGTCGAAAGCTTTGGAAAGCAAACTTTCTCTCAGGACTATTGGTATGTTTCCTATAACGGTGTAGGTTGGATCTATTTCTGAGTTCATTTGCTCTTTTGCAGGTATTCTCCCAATCGCATCTGCGTTTGACTCGTATCTTCTATCTATTGCAATGAGTTCTATCCTGCTGTTAACTGGAGAGTAAAAGAAAGAAAAGTACACTGTTGCACCTACAATGTACTCCTGAATTTCGGCATCTTTAATATCTTCTTCAGCCAAAATACCGGATTTTACAAATTTTTCTGCTTTTTCATAGAACTCCTTACAACTTGAAGCCAGAAAGTACCCCTTGCCCCCTCTCGCCCCAGGAAATTTCACTATGCAAAGTTTGTTGATCTTATCAGGGGATTCGTATCTCCTAGGCATCCTCACTCCAGCTTTTTCGAACCATTTTCTCTGCTTAATCCTGTCGATTTCCCACATCATCAGTTCCCTATTTCCGAAAATTGGCAGCAAAAGTTCACTTAGTCTACCTATGTAAGCATTGAACGACCCGTGAGGTATGAGAATAACGTTCAACTTCCGCAGCAAATCCTGTACATCCTTGTTGAGCAATTCTTGAAAGTTCTCCACTTCTACTATCTTGTCTGCTACACCAAAATTTTCATATATTCTTCTTTCATTTTCTTTACATACACAGACGGTTTCAAAACCTTCATCTTTGGCCCCTCTAAGTATGTTAAGCGCGGAATGGCTCCCGAGTGTTCCGATTCTTAAATCTTCGAGCTTATAGCTCTTTAGGATACTAATTATTTTGTCACGTAGCATAAAAAAAATTGTAGTAGGTTTTTATATGTATGCCCTGAGGGATCGATGGAGTATCATTCACTGCTCTTGCAGATTTCAACTCCGTCGCTTTCAGGGCAGAGTAGGTAAGAACAATAATTTAAAAATCTTTTGTTTCGAGATAGATTTATATCGACAAAGCAAATCTGTGGGTCGTGAAGAAAGCGATAGCTGTTGGAATAATTTTACTTGCAGCACTGCTTAGACTTTACGATTTAGGAAACCCACCACTCTTTTTTGACGAAAGTGTGCACTCTTACTTTGTAAACGCTGTTTTAAAGGGAAGCTACAGGTACGATCCTGCATTTCATGGCCCACTCCTTTTTTATACAGTAGCACCTATAATTTACTTCCTTGGCGAAAACGAGTTTACGCTCAGATTGCTTCCCGCTGTTTTAGGTATAGTCCTTGTCTGTTCTATATTTTTATATCGGCGATATATTGGTGATGCAGCATATTTTGCAGCCCTTTTTGTTGCAGTATCTCCTGTGATTGTAAACTACTCCCGATTTTACAGAGAGGATGTTTACCAGCTTCTTTTTACATCTCTAGTAATCTACTTCCTTTTGAGGTATCTAGAGGGGAGAAGGAGTTGGAAAGAATTCAAGGTGGATAGATATACAGCATACTTGATTTCTGCATCCACTTTTTTAGCTCTTTTCTCTGCAGTCAAGGAGACTTTTTATGTATTTGCAGCTTTACTTCTGATATACTTAATTTTTGATTTGAAAAGAATCCGGATTTTTGACGCTTTTTTAGCGCTATTAGCATTTTCTATCCTTTACACAACTTTCTACACTAACCTCTGGACGGATTTTTCAGCCTTTAAAGGGATAGAAAATTTTCCTGCAGTGAGGGCTGTGGAGTATTGGAAATACCAGCACGATATAGCGAGGATTTCAGGACCGCCTTACTACTATTTCGAGCTTATCTTAATTTACGACCTACCAGCGTTTCTTTTGGCTTTGGTAGCTATCTACAGATGGTTGAAAGGTGAAAAAGATGAATTTACCTCTATATTCGTATTTCTATTTTTAGCTAACTTTTTCTTCTATTCTTGCATGCAGGAGAAGGTTCCCTGGCTTGTCGTTCACATCGAGTTTCCAATGTTCATACTTGCAGCGAAGGTTGCGAATAGAAAAAGTACTACTTTAGCAGCTATTTATTTGCTTTTTGGATGCGTTATGCTGAACGTAGTAAATCCCGTGAATCCAGCAGAACCTGCTTTGTATCTTCCAACGCAGTACGATGTTAGGGAAATTTCTGCCAATTTTGTTAACTATGATAGAGTGTATATCCTAGCAACAGCAGGCGAGTACTGGCCGTTGGTGTGGTATCTTAAAAATTACAGCTACTTTGTCTATCAGAATTTTGAAGATCTGAAAATACAACCTAAAAGTGTAATAGTGGCAAACCAAACCCAAGCTGCTGAAGTATACTTGACCAATAGAGAGACGATGGTTGTCAGATGCTGGACCTTCTGGACAAAACCAGAAATAAACAAGATTCCAGAATTTCTGATTCTCAGAAGGCCTCTAGCAGAAGTTTACTGTATGAACTTCACGATCTTTTACACATAATTTTTTAATCTGTGAAGGACATTTCTTATGGTTAAAGTTTTGGGGATCGATCCTGGAACAAAAACGATGGATTTGTGCGGTCTTGATGATGGGAAGGTGGTTTTTGAGAGATCTTTAGATAGTGCAGAGGTGGCTAAAAACCCAGAAGTTCTTTTAGAAAGCATAGACGAATTTGGTAGAGTAGATCTAATTGCTGGACCATCTGGATACGGAGTTGAATTGACGAAACTTGAAAGTATTCCTTTAGAGTTTCTAGAAGACTGGTACTACACATACATTCTGCTAACCTCAAAGAAGAGCATAGAGAAAGCGATAAGTATGGGTTTTATTGGGGCCTTCTTATATAAAGCTATGACTATGACGATCTTGGAGATGAAGAAAGCAGAGCTACCAGTGGTATTTATACCAGGAGTTATAAATCTTACAACGGTTCCTGAGTTCAGGAAGTTGAATAAAGCTGACATGGGTACAGCAGATAAGATGTGCGTAGCAGTTTTGGGAGTTTATGACCAATCGAGAAAGCTGGGGATTCCTTATTCAGATACATCCTTTATACACGTCGAAATGGGCTTCGGTTACAATTCTGTTATAGGGGTTGAAAATGGAAGAATAGTGGATGGCTTTGGTGGTACAACAATGCTTGGTCCAGGCTTTTTGACTATGGGTTATGCGGATCAGGAGCTGATTCAACTGGCTGAAAATTGGGAGAAGGCAGATATATTCGTTGGAGGTTGTATTAGCGTATCTTCGAAGCAAACTTTAGAAGAATTTGTTGAAGCTGTAGATAAAGATGAAAAAGCAAAGCTTGCATGGGACGCTATGTTTGATGGGATTGAGAAGGCAGTTGCCGCTATGCAGGTTTCCGTAAGAAGTCCAAAGGAGATCCTATTGTCTGGTAGATTGGTTAGAATGAAAGAGATCTATGAAGAACTTCAAAAGAGGCTTTCGAAGTTTGGAAGAGTTAGAAAAGTTGAAGGACTTGAGGGAGCGAAGATAACAAAAGAGACTGCTCAGGGATATGCAATCGTAGCTGATGGGATTGCGGGCGGAAAATTTAAAGATTTAATTGATTGGATGAAAATCAAAGATGCAAGAGGGACGGCGATGGATTACTTTTACCACCCTAAGGTTGCAAAAATTAAAGAGAGAATTATTAAATTTAGGTTTTGATCATTGATTCAATGATCTGTTTAAAATCTTCGTAGCTCTTGTATCCTACAAACATTTTTCCATTTACAAAGAAAGTTGGTGTTCCGCTTACACCGTAGCTAACACCATCGCTAAGATCCTTTTCTACTTCACTTCTATACTTTCCTGAATCTAGACAGTTTTTGAATTCCACGTAGTTCAAAC
Source organism: Archaeoglobales archaeon (assembly GCA_030055525.1). Lineage (GTDB taxonomy): Archaea > Halobacteriota > Archaeoglobi > Archaeoglobales > Archaeoglobaceae > WYZ-LMO2. Next base: position 21,233 of record JASFYJ010000005.1, read on the forward strand.
CAAGTTCTGAAGCGTAATCGTAGAGTTTGCTTAAATTGCCGTACCATTCATCCTGCCTTTCGAACAGCAAATAGTGGTACTCCCAGAATTTGTTCTGTTCTTTAGCACAGTTTGCGGCCTCTGCAGCTTTGTAACTTGCATTTCCATGGACAGGAAAATCTCTAAATACGAGTTTTACTACGCTACCATACTCCTCAACTATCTTTTTCTCAACTTCTAGAGCAAATTTTGCACAATATGGACATGCATAATCGCTGAATTCGATTATTGTTACTTTTGGCTTTTCAGCACCAATGTAAGGATCATCATCCTCGCTAACGTTAACTTGCTTGCTAACCAAAGCTAAAACGCAGCTTGGATCGTTTGGTATCAAATATTTGTTTGCGATAATGTAGTAAGATTGAGTACCCAAAGTCATTCCTGAGTACTGGAATTCCAGTGTGACGTTGTAAGCTTTACCGGATTCGTTGTAGTTAATTATCTTTGCTTTGTAACCCTGAACCCCGATGATCTCGTTTATTCTGTCTTCAACGAATTTTTGGTCCAATTCTTCTGATATCTTTAGCATCTTTGGAACATAGTATCCGATAAGGAATCCTAAAAGTAGAGTTGTTATTGCTACTCCGATTGTTACGATCTTTTCGGACTTCATGTATTTTCAAGTGGGATAGAGTATTTAGTTATTTGCCTGCAGAGGTAAGAGTTCAAAGAATAATTTATTATAAAAATATTTTTATTTTAATATTAGTTTCAAAATCGCAGTGGTAGAAATATTTAAAACAATTTTTAATATTAATATTAAATTTAATGTAGAAAATATTTTTATATCTCAAGCTTTACTTGCAACAAAGTATCTCAAAAAGGTTTTTAACCGAAGCTAATCTATTTTAGACGCTTTAGAACTAAGTGGAGAGATTAATATGGATATCTGGTGGAACGCAACGATATGGTTTGCTTTAGCGCTAATTGCAAGTGTTATTTCGAAAAGGATAGGATTATCTGTAGCCTTGGTTGAATTGTTGGTAGATATATTTGCGGGAAATTTGATACATCCAGTAGTAGCTGAATGGGTGAATTTTCTTGCTAGTTTTGGTGCTGTAGTTCTTACTTTCTTAGCAGGAGCGGAATTAGAAGGAGATGTAGTTAGAAAGTACTGGAAAAAATCCTTGCTTTTAGGAATCGTTGGTTTTATTGCTCCTTTCTTTGGTACTTGGTTTGTAGCTCAAAACTTTCTTGGCTGGAATCTAAAAGAAGCTCAGATCGCTGGATTAGCACTTTCTACGACATCTGTGGCTGTAGTATATGCTGTAATGTTGGAAACAGGGCTTAATGAAAAACCGCTCGGGAAACTGATCCTTGCCGCGTGTTTCATAAACGACTTGGGAACTGTTATCACTCTAGGTCTACTATTCGCTGAACTTGATATATTTTTCTGGATTTTTATCATTTCAACGGTTGCTATTCTTTTCGTTATTCCAAAGTTCACAGAAAAATACTTCTTATTTGTTAACAATCATCCCAGCGAGCCGGAAGTGAAGTACCTCTTTGTTGTACTTTCATTTCTGGGTTTTTTGGCAACAGCCGGAGGTAGCGAGGCAGTTTTGCCAGCATACTTGATTGGAGCAGCACTTGCAAATATTTTCTCAAAAAATAGAGAACTTGTTAAAAGACTTAGAGCCTCAACAATATCTCTACTTACACCGTTCTATTTTCTAAAAGCTGGTTGTCTTGTTGATTTGAACGCCGTATTTGCATCATCATCGCTTTTATTACTGTTCTTTTTTACGAAAGTGATATCGAAGTTTGCGGGGCTTATTCCATCGGGAGTGCTTTGTAGATTCCCCTCAAAGGTGAACTTGTATAACGCTTTAATGATGAGCACGGGATTGACTTTTGGAACAATCTCTGCCTTGTATGGACTTAACAACGGAATAATCAGCAAAGAGCAGTACTCGGTACTTGTGGTTGCTGTTATACTCTCAGCTTTAATTCCTACTATAATTGCGCAAAAGTTTTTCTATCCAAGAGACGATAGTGTAATGTTAGATACTAAAAAGTAGAGGTGTTGGTATGTTCAAAAAAATTTTAGTAGGATATGATGGCTCCGAAGGAGCCTCAATTGCTTTAAAGAAGGCTATTGAAATTTCAAAGTTTTTTGGAGCCGAACTTTTTATACTTGCAGTTGGTAGAATACCTGAGTATGCCCAGACAATATCGGAGGTCGAGGAAACGAAGGAAATTGCATCTAAATATTATGGCAAAATTTTAAACGAAGCTGAGGAATTAGCCAGAAAAGAGGGAATTCCAGCAAAAACTTTGCTGAAGTTTGGAAAGCCTGAGGAAATAATAGTCTCTACAGCTGACGAGCTTAAGGTGGATCTGATAGTCCTTGGACCAAGTAGATACTCTTACCTGAGAAGGAGGATCCTAGGTAGTACGGCTGAGAAAGTCGTTGAACATGCGAGTTGCAGTGTTCTAATAGCAAAATAAAACTCAAAATTGGAATTTTTTAAATTAAATCAGTGCGGCCGCCGGGATTTGAACCCGGGCAACGGGCTCGGGAAGCCCGTGTCCTGCCACTAGACTACGACCGCTTGCAATAATATATGGTTGACTGCTTATAAATTTTTACCCCGCTTAATTTTTTTGTATTTTTTGGTTTTCCAGCTCATCTACGAGCTCTTCTACTTTTTTCTTTATTTTGTTAAAAACTTCCTTGTAAGCTTCATAACTTTTACCGGCCGGATCCTCGATGTACCACCTTAACACATTCTTTGCGGGCAGATTTATACAGCTAATTTCATCGCAAACTGTTACCACTAATTCGTAGTCATTTAAATTTACTTCTTCAACACTTCTCGGTAACTCTTTGGCTTTAAGCCCTTCTTTCTCTAAGATCTCTCTGACTTTTTCATCAATTTTATCTCCTTTTTGAATTCCTGCACTTTCTGCTCTCCATTTTTTCGCTAGGCTATTAAAAACAGCTTCAGCAATTACACTTCTCGCGCTATTCTTGATGCAGACGAACAAAACTTTCATTTTATCCAAACCCATTTGCCCTCTCTTATATACACAATCCTAGTCGCTATTTTGCAAAGAAGATCGCCGATCCTTTCTATGTGTCTCGTTGCCAAAACTTCTTCTACGCATCTGAAATCTTTCTCTATCTCTTCAAGTACTTCGATGTATATCTCATCTATCCTGTCGTCAAGTTTCATCATCTTCTCCCTCAGTTCACCCTCGTTAAAACCTAACTCAACCACGTCGAACATCTCATTAATTATATTTTCACTGTCAAAAATTCTTTGCCTAAAGTTGCATTCATAAAGCGAAACTTCATGTGCTAAGTCCACTATCCTTTCGTAGGCGGAAGATATTCTCATCATTCCCAAAGAAAATCTTAGATCCAATGCCATCGGATGAAAACGCATTATAAAATGAGAACATTCATCATGGATACTAGCTTCAAGTTTATCGCTATCTTCCTCAAGTTTTAAAATTTCTTTTAAAACGCTCTTGTTTCCCCTCATCGATTCAAAGCAGAGCTTTACAGCATCCTTTGCTATGTTGTGGAGTTTTAGAACATCCTCTTTTATTTTTTTCTTCTCCTCTTCAATCAACTTCATCCTATCCTCCCCGTTACATATTTCTCAGTAAGTTCATTTTTCGGCCTCTCAAAGATCTCATTTACCTCTCCAACTTCTATAACCCTTCCCATATAAAGGAATGCTACGTACTCTGCAACTCTTGCAGCTTGAGCTGGAGAATGGGTTACGATTACGATTGTGTATTCTTTCTTAAGTTCCTGAATAAGATCTTCAATTTTGTTTGCGGCAATCGGATCCAGATTTGCAGTGGGTTCATCCATCAACAGAACTTTGGGTTTCAAAGCTAAAGCTCTTGCTATGCACAGTCTTTGCATCTGACCTCCACTGAGTTGATTTGCTTTGTTTTTCAACCTTTCCTTCACTTCCTCCCAAAGCGCTGCCTTTTTTAAAGCCCATTCAACAACTCTATCAATTTCCTTGCCTTTTGCGATTCCGTTGCATTTGACTGCGAATGCAACGTTGTCGTAGATACTCATATGCGGAAAAGGATTTGGATGTTGGAAAACCATACCGACCTCTCTTCTGAGTCTTGTTACATCCACCTTGAATATACTCTCTCCGAAAAGTCTTATTTCACCCTCTATTTTCACACCCTCGTTTAGTTCAATCAATCTGTTCATTGTTTTAAGCAATGTAGATTTTCCGCAGCCAGAGGGACCCATGATTGCAAAGCAAACTTTTGCGGGAATGTCCAAATCCACACCTTTAAGGACTTCAAGGTCTTGATAGCGAACTCTAAGCCCCTCAATTTCTACAGCATTCATGATCTCACCATACTAAACCTTATTGGCAAAAATATCGCTAAAAAGAAGACCATGAGTACAAAAGCAGCACCCCAGGCTATCTCGTGATAGTTTGCATAGGGTTGTTGAATTAAGTAGTAGATCCAAAGCGGTATTGCCCCGTTCGGCTCAAATACGCTACCAGTACTCCTCCATGCGTTACCGGCTGTGAAGATCAGCGGTGCAGTCTCTCCGGCAACTTTGGCCATACCTATAAGCAACCCAGTAACAACACCTTTCTTAGCTATTTTTAAAGTAATTGAAAAAACAACTCTGCATTTTCGCAATCCCAACGCGTAAGCACCCTCTTTGAACTGTCTTGGCACACTACGCATAGCCTGTTCTGTGTATGTTGCGACGTAGGGGAGCATCACTATTGCAAGTGCAAAAGACCCAGCAAGAGCTGAGAAACTACCTGTTGGTACAACGAAGATAGCCATCACAAACAATCCAACAAGGATCGTTGGAAACTCCATCATGATAAGCAGAAGAGATCTTGTAGCCTTGCTGATTGTGTTATTTGGGTATTCTGCAACAAAGACTCCAGCAAGTACTGCAAGAGGAATACCAATCAGAGAAGCTATGAAAACCATTAAAAAGGTACCGTAGATAGCTGGAAATATTCCTCCATCTGGTTTGTTCGGTGCAGGAAGTGTGCCTGTAAGGAAATCTATTCCATACTTCATAACCACCGGAACTCCATTTATAAAGACGCTGAATAGGATGTGAAGTAGTGGAAAAATTACAAGGATTGCCGAAATCAGAAGGTAACAGATAAAAATCCTGTTTTTTAGCTCTCTAAGCATATCCCCACCTCTTTAAAATTATCAATCCAGCAAAGTTAACAATTAGTCCGATTGAGAACAATGCAAGACCAGCGGAGAAAAGTGCAGAGGGCATGAGTTCGTAGGCAAAAGCGTTGCCGAACTGATTGGCTATAAGAGAAGAAATAGTGTAGCCTGGAGCAAAAAGACTTGGATGGATGTTGAATGCATTACCTATCACAAGACTAACAGCGACAGTCTCTCCGACAGCTCTTCCGAATGCAAGAAGCAATCCGGCAACTATTGCAGGTTTTATATAGCTAAGAAGAATCTTTGTAGCTTCGTACCTTGTCAAACCAAGTGAATAAACAGCCTCTCTGTAAATATTTGGAATTGCGAGGTAGGATTCTCTTATTAGTGACGTAGCGAAGGGTGTGATCATGATCGCAAGTAGAACTCCGGCAGAAAGGTAACTGAAGCCAGTGGGATTGTAGTATGAAAATAAGGGGATGAAGAAGAGACGTTCGTAGAAGAATTTAATGATTCCAGAAATGCTTGGTACGAGGATAAAAACGCCCCAGATACCGTACAAAATTGTAGGTAGCCCTGCCATTACATCTATTGGAATTATAAAAAATTCTCTAATCTTTTTTGGTATTAGATCTGAAACGAAGATGGCAAGTCCGATCGAGATGGGTAGCGAAATTAAGATTGCTATCGTTGACGTGTAGATCGTGCCATATATTGCAGCTAAAATTCCATAATACTCCTCCTCAGCAACCTCGCTTGCCTTCCATATGTTTGTTGTGTAGATGGCAAAACCTTCCTGCTTAAATACAGCGATGGAGTTGAGGGTAAAAACGAGTAACATGAGAATTATTATTCCGAAAACGGTGCAGACTGATGGCATTAAAAAAATTTTAAATTTATCCATCATTCCCCTCTTATCCCTTCAACGGCCTTCAATCCGATCTCTGTGATCTCTTTTGGAAGTGGGGCGTAACCCTCAATTATGTATTTCTGGCCATCCGTTAGCACCCATTTCCAAAAATCCTTTATTGCTTTAGCTTCTTTTTCAGGATAATTCTGCCAGAGTAGTACATGACTAAAAGAAACTATAGGGTAAGACTTTTCACCATTTGCGTTTAGGAATTGTCTCAGATCCTCCTTATACCCCTCGCTTGGATCTGGGACAAAGGCTGAAGTTGCTGAAATTGCTGAAGTTATCGTTTCACTGCTCGGTTTGACGAAATATCCTTCGGCGTTTTTCAAACTAACTATCTTGAATTTTTCGTGTAAAGCGTAAGCTAGTTCAACGTATGCTATGCTGTAAGGTGTTTGCTTGAACATGGCTGAAACTCCTTCATTTCCCTTTCCGCCAAATCCTCTGCCAAGTTTGTCAACTGGCCAGTCAACGAGTTTTCCAGCTCCGACTTTACTCTTGAAATCCTCGCTTACAATGGAGAGGTAGGTTGTGAACACCTCTGTAGTTCCACTCGAATCACTCCTGTGGATTACTATTATTTTCTCGTGTGGTAAATTTGCATTTGGATTCAAAGACCTGATTGCATCATCATCCCAGTACTCTATTTCGCCCATGAAGATCTTTGCAAGTGTCTCTCCATCGAGTTTGAGTTCTTCTACTGGTAAATTGTATATTACTGCCACAGCACCTACTATGAACGGAAACTGAATCGGTTTTCCGATCTTCTCGAGCTCAAGCCATTCGGACTCCTTTACAGGTGGATCTGTGCATGCAAAGTGTACAAGCTTCGATTTGAAGTCGTTTATTCCAGCTCCAGAACCTTTACTAGCATATTCTACAATAACATTTCTATTTATCTTTCCAAACTCATAGATCCAGTTTTCTATTTGTGGTGCTGGAAAACTTGCTCCACTTCCATAAATTTTTATCTGCTCTCTGACGTCTTTTGTTTGCTCTGAGACGCAGCCGAGTAAAACTACTGTTGCTAAAATTCCCAATATTACTGTTACCTTCCTCATTCTGGTCACATGAGAATGTATACCAAGCAATATATATTTTTTGTCCATATATTTTCGAGGTGGTATATAGAGGTATATAGAGAAATTATTTTAAAGATGTGCCTAATTTACTTATGGAGCCGAGAAAGATATTTAAAAGCGGTAAGGGTAGTTACATTCTAACATTGCCAAAGGAATGGGTTCAGAAAAATGGACTTAAAGATGGAGATTATCTTTACTTGGATATCTCAAATGATAAGATCATTATCCTGCCGCAAGAAACTGGAAAAAAGGTAGCATTTCTGGACTTAAGAGAATTTAGCTTTGATAGGGTTTTAAGAAGGATTGTTGCTCATTATCTTGCTGATTATGATACAATACGGGTGAAGGTGAGTACAGAGGAACAGAGAAGAGCTTTAGTCTACGCCTCAGATATCTTGGTTGGAATGGAGATCATGGAAGATACGGGAGAAGAAGTAGAGTTGATGGTACACCTTGACCCATCAAAGATCAATATGGGTGAGATGCTCGAAAGGATCAGCAAGGTCTGTTTAAGCATGCTTGCAGATTTTATTAAACTTTCTTCAGAAAAGTTCGACAAAAAGATGGCCACTTCAATCGTTTTCAGAGAAAAGGAGGTTGATAGGCTTTACCTTTTGATCTTACGTCTTGCTGGCGATTCGAGGTTTTTAAGGACGTATGCAAAGAGCATAGAAAGGATCGCAGATCACTTGGAATTGATGACTGAGGCGATTTTGAAGCTTGGAAGAAGTTATGAAGAGTTTTCTTTACTGGAAAAAGTGTACGAAGTTTTGAGAGACTCGACAATGGCCTTTCTTAAGAGAGACATTGAAATGGCAGAAGATGTTTTAGAAAAAGTAAAAAGTCTGAAAGAAAATGTTTCCGTACTACAGGAGAACTTGAAAAAATATGAAAAGCTCGAGATAATCCATATGAAGACCATCTTAGACGGCACAGTAAGAATTTTGGCTTACTCATCTGACATAGCCGAAATTACAATTGATCAAAGTGTATCAGATACAAAAAATTTTTAATACAATAGAGCAACAGATTAAAATCCTGATTATTCAATTAAGCTATGTCTTGTTTAGGTTTAAAACACCTTAATTTAGATAATTTCCAAAATGGAATAAAATTTATATAGTTGTAGGTATACGTTATATCTCGAGGTGGTTTAGATGGTCGAGGAGCTTAGTGAGGCTGAAGAAAGAATGGTCAATCTCCTATCGGAAGCAGGTTTAAACAGAAATATCGCAAAGGTTGTTGTGTTCTTGGCAAAAGTTGGAGAAGCAGTTTCGAGAGATATAGAGAGAGCAGCTAATCTTAGGCAGCCAGAAGTCAGTTTAGCAATGAAAGAGCTAAAGGATCTAGATTGGGTAAAGGAGAGAGAACTTAAAAAGAAGGGGAAGGGAAGACCACTTAAGAGCTACAAATTGACAAAAGAACTAAAGGAAATAGTAGTTGACTTGGTTGCAAAGAAGCGTGAAGAGATAAAGAAGATTGAAAAAGACTTGGAAGAACTTGAAAAACTAGCAGGGTTAAGGTAAGATGTTCTTCGACACAAGGATAGGTAGAAACTTCGTTAGAGTGGTAGTGGAGAAAGCTATAATCGTTTGTCATGGACTTCCCTACGAAGCTGGATCGGTGATAGATAAAAACTATTACGAGCTGGCAAAAAAGATAGCAAGAAGGTTGCCAGCCGTAATTTTTGATTTTACTGGGACAGGTGCAAGTAGGGGAGATTTTAGTTTGCTTTCTTGGAAAGAAGATATTTTAAGGTTGGCAGAAGAATTTGAGAACGTCTTGTTAGTCGGCTACAGCATGGGAGGGTGTATAGCTTTAGCTGCCGCGTCGGAGTTGGAGAACGTTGAAAAAGTAGCTGTAGTTGCATCACCGTGCTGCGCAGACACTTTCAGTGAAGAATCGCTCAGAGAGATACATGCTAATGCTATATCCAGAGGGTTGCTAAGAGGTGTTGATAGTTTTGAAAAATTTAGAGACAGGTTTATTTCGGAATTCCTCGAAATTGAGCCTTTGAAATATCTGCCCAAGCTAACAATACCGAAGTTGTTTGTTCACGGAACTGACGATAACATAGTTCCTTTCTGGCATTCTGAAAAGATGTACAGCTTAGCTAAGAAACCGAAAAGTTTTTTCATCGTCGAGAACGGAAATCATTTTTTAAGAAGAAGGGAAGATGTTACAGAAAAAATTCTGGATTGGATAGAAGGAAAAATAGAGGGAGAGCTAAAAATTTAATTTTTTAGGTAGTGACCTGACGATTTCGTTGAAAACATCTTCAATGCTTCTAGTACCGTTGACATCTATTATTTTACCTCTCTTTCTATAATATTCAATCAGTGGCTCTGTTCTATTTCTGTACACTCTGTACCTCTCTCTTACAACTTCCTCTTTATCGTCATCCCTTTGGTATAAATCTCCGCCGCATTTGTCGCATACATCTCCTTTTGGAGGATCGTAGATAAGATTGTAGACCGCGCCACACCTTCTGCAGCTCCTTCTGTATGCGATCCTCTTTACAACTTCATCTTCCGGAACGAATATGTTTATAACAGCATCTATCTCTTTTCCAAGTTCTAAAAGAATCTTATCAAGCGCTTCTGCCTGTTTCAGCGTTCTTGGAAATCCATCAAGTATAAATCCATTTCTACAATCTTCTTCTTTCAACCTCTCCTTGACGATTCCAATTACTATATCGTCAGGCACGAGCTCTCCTCTGTCCATGTACTCTTTAGCCTTTTTTCCTAAATCACTTCCTCTAGCCACAGCATCTCTTAACATGTCTCCAGTAGAAATATGGGCAATTTTGTATTTTTCTGCCAGCCTCTTTGCCTGTGTTCCCTTCCCGGCTCCTGGTGCACCGAGCAGAATAAGATTCATAACTTGCATTTTTTTAGATCATTAAAACTTTTCCCTATTCTATTTTTTATCATCCGCCACTTACTGGAGGAAATATGGCCACTTCATCTCCATCTCTTAGCTCGAGCTGCAGATTTTTTCTTTCAAACTTCCCGTTTACCATTATATTTACATAGTCTCTGAGCTTCTCGCCCTCGAACATTACCTCCTTCAATTCTGGAAATCTTTTTGTAAGTTCTTCTAGTAGTTCAGACAAGTGCTTAGCTTTTATTTCGACTTCCTTAGTACCTGCGATCTCTCTGAAATTTGCAAAAAGCTTAACTTTTACCATACTTCTTCACGAAGTCTACTATTCTCTCTATAGCTTCTTTGAGTTTTTCAAATTTTACAGCGTAAGATATTCTGATGTATCCTTCCCCACACTCACCAAATGCGTTACCATGTACAACTGCAACGCCCTTCTCAATCAGCAGTTTTTCCACAAAATCCTCACTGCTCATATCTAAAAAGAACTTTGGAAAGACGTAAAAAGCACCTTCAGGTTTTGGAACTTCGAAATATTCATCTAGAACCTTAATTACGTAGTTTCTTCTCCTCAAATACTCAGCTTTCATTTTTTCAATGTCTTCTAAGCTCTTTAAAGCCTCTATTGCTCCAATTTGTGAAGTAGTTGGAGCACAAAGCATCGAGTATTGATGTATCTTTAGCATACCTTCGAATATATCCGGTGGAGCGATCGCATAGCCGACTCTAAGTCCAGTCATTGCAAAAGATTTTGAGAATCCATTTAGTATTATGACTCTGTCTTCCATCCCATTTAGAGAAGCTATAGAAACATGCTTTCCTGAGTAGGTTAGTTCGCAGTATATTTCGTCCGATATTACGATCATGTCATGTTCTATTACGGCATCTGCGACCTCTTCAAGCTCCTTTTTTGAGTAAGTTATTCCTGTTGGATTGTTGGGGTAGTTTAAAATAAGAACCTTTGGTTTAAATTGTGAAACTTCTGAAATTCTTTCGTAGGTAAGTTTAAAATCTGGAATCGTTGGTATTGAGACGACTTCTCCACCACATATATAGCTTAGTGGGCGATAACTTACGTAGCTAGGTTCTGGTATCACTACAACATCTCCTGGGTCTAAAATCGCCCTTACAGCTAGATCAAAAGCTTCGCTGACGCCAGAGGTTACTATAACTTGCGAAGGTTCAGCATCTACTCCAAAACGCTTGTAGTATTCTGCTATCCCTTTTCTGAGTTCGGGAAGTCCGACGTTTGAGGTGTAAGCTGTGTAACCTTTTTCCAAAGAATATATCATCTCCTCTCTAATTCGCCATGGGACTGGAAAATCCGGTTCACCGACTCCGAGGCTTATTACATCCTCTCTACCACTGATCAGATCAAAGAACTTTCTTATCCCTGATGGTTTTATCTCCTCAACCCTTTTAGCTATCCTACGGGACAAGGGCCAACCTCCTATCTTCCTCGTCTACGAATAAAGGCACACCCTCTTCTTTGTAGGTTCTTAAAACAAAGTGGGTAACGGTGTCTCGTACTTCGGGAATTGTAGATATCTTTTCGGCTATAAAGAACGCAACATCTTTTAGACTTTTTCCCTTTACAACTACTTGGAAATCATATTCACCACTTACAAGCCTGACTGCATGCACCTCTGGAAATTTGGCAATTCTCTTCGCTATATCGTCGTATCCCTTCTCCCTACTTAGAGTCACCTTTACTTCTATAATAGCATATATATAATCTTCTAGAATTTTTTCCCAGTTGATTATTGTTTTATATTTCAAAACGATTCCACTTTTTTCCATCTCTTCCAAGGTTTTTTTGACATCCTCTTCGCTGATGTTTAACATCTTAGCTATCTCTTCACAGGAAGCTCGCGCATTATCTTCGAGAATTTTCAGTATATCCAAACTTTTTTCATCCACAAGAGATTTAGAGTGGTAGGATATTTAAATTTAAGGTGAGATCGAGGTCTTCCAGCACATTCAGCGAGTTAAGAAATCTTTATATAAAAAAACAGTTCAGGTAGAATCTTTGGGTATCTTTTCTTTCCAAAATTCGTAATCTGCTTTCATGATACCTCTATATTTTTTTATCAGATTTATGAGTTGGTCTCTAAGTTTCAAATCCTCTTCTGTAATTTCGGATGCCATTTTATCATCTACAGCTTTTGCAATCTTTTTGCCAAGCTCTTTTGCAGCTTTTATATTTTCCTCGCAAACTTCTCCCGGTAGAACAGCATAGGCAGTAAGGTAGCCTACAGGTACTATCCCCCATGATTTTAGAATCCTGTTCAAGTATCTTGCCACGTTTTCTGCATTCCCTACTCCTGCGTAGACTGTTATAGAGGCGCCATAACCTCCTAAAGATGGTCTGTGGCCAAAAGCTAACATTCTGTCGATGAATGTTTTCATCTGAGCTGTTACGTTCAGATAGTAAACGGGAGAAGCTAGAATTAAAACTCTACACCTCTTTATCTCTTCTATGATCTCTTGCATATCATCTTTATGAATACAGTAGCCCTTCATAAGGCACGTTCCACAACCTAAGCAGTACTTGATATTTTTCTCCTGCAGGTATATCAGGTTCTTCTTGTATCCTAAGCTCTCTAGTTCATCTAGTACAGCTTCGGTCAAAATTGCTGTGTTTCCATACCTTCTTGGAGAACCTAAAATTGCTAAAGCTCTCATCCAAGTTCACCTGCTACTCCCCTAAGTTTAACTCGCATTCTTTTAGATTTTTCTATTATCTCGCTTAAATCGCAATCCTCAACGAAGTATAACTCTCGACTTCTCAGATCTTTTAATGCATCCAGATTCTTGTTTTCAAGTAACTTTTCAATAACGATAGCCTCTATTAGGGCGTTTTCGCTAATTATAGCAATATCGGCATTTTTTATAGCGTACTCGTTTCCATTGAATGCAATTGCTACACCTCCGAGCTTTTTTGCCATCTCAAACATCTTGTAATCAGATATACTATCACCAATAGCTACTGGGAAATCTATATTGAACCTGTTGCAGTAATCTTCAAGAATTTTTGCTTTTTCGGCAGCACCTATTGTATGTAATTTTTTGAGGATCTTCGCCATCTCTGGAATTGAAAAAAGTTCGTTCAATTTTTCGTAAAGTTCTTGATTTCTGAGAGAGGCTATTTCGTCTATCTTTTCCAGCAGGTTCAATGTGTTTTCTAAATTTATCTCGTCGAAATCGATTTTTGAACCGTGTAGATAGTTTTTCAAACCTAAAAGTGCAGCAGTCGTTTCTAAGTAGATACTATAGCTGGTTGAGATAACAACAGGTGTATGCTTCTTTTTTATTAGCTCCATTGCCTCTTTTGCTCTTGGAACAAATCTTGCAGATTTCTCAGCGAGCATTCTAACAAAATCGTTTTTTATACCTGCTGCAGCTAAAAATGGTACGATCAGTTTAACTGTATAGCCTGCTTCATACTCGGGTTTTTTCAATTCGTATGCAAGATAATCGTCGTATTCGCTAAGGTTTCTAAAAAACCTGTCGTTATTAAATACAGCCATACAAAGTTCGTAAGCAAAATCTGTTAGGATCCAAGGGCCTTCCCAGTCTGTAAAGAACATCATATCAACTCACCAACTTTTTAACGATTTTGTCGATCCCTGTAGAGTATTGTATGGCTTTTTTCTCCCTCCAGACGATCTCCTTTGGTAGATAATTTTCTGCAAATTTTCTTAAAGCATACTTTCTTACTACTTTTTCTCCTTCTCTAAACACTTTCATCTCTGGCGGTATGCTTAAAGCTAATTTTATGACATCCCAGTTGAGGTAGGGTGTTATTAGTCGTATCTCGTTAAAGTAGGCGATTTTGTTGTCTCTAACCAAATTCCTTTCGCCGATATTCTTCAGATCCTCAACGAGTTTACTTTCAAGCTCTTCGTAGCTTAAATTTTCATACCTCTTGTAGCCCCCGAATAACTCATCCGCTCCCTGTCCGAATATTATGCTCGAATAACCTAAATTCTTAGCGAGATGCATGGTTAAGAAAATGGGGACTCCTATAGATATTTGGAAAATTTCGGTAGTTTCGACAGCATTTCGAACTTTTTCTATTGCCCATTTTACGTCTTCTACACTTACTTTTATCACCTCTACTTCGCAACCTATCAAATTTGCCGAGTTTCTGATCAGTTCTTCTTCTTCCTTTTTAGCAGTCACTGAAATTAATGGCAGATCGTATATTGCAGCTAGCAGGGAGGAATCTAAACCGCCAGAGAAGGCTATGCATGCATTTTTGAACCTGAGTTGAAGAAGAGCCCTCTCCAGAGAATCTTCGATCTCTTCAAAAGTCATCTCAACTTTTTTAAATACATCTTCGAACCTATAAATTTTTCTCTCTATAATTTTTCCGCTGTAGTCTATTTTTAAAACTTCTCCTGGATTTACAGAGAAGCATTCACCGTCAATGTAACTTCTAAACGAAGAAAATTGTGAAGTCGAGTAGTACAACGGTTTACTTCCTAGGATATCTCGAGACATAAAAATGTGTGAAGGTCGAAAGGCTAAAACAGAATACATGCAACTGTGCTTTACGGGCAACTCATCGGAATACTTCATTTCTGGTACTAATTCTGAATCAAAAAACAGATTACCTTTTTGAGTTGAAGGGTAGCGTGTAGTAGCAAATATTCGCACAATTTTTCCATCTTTAACTTCTGCAAATGAGTATATAGCCACTTTAAAATCTATGATGTTCTCAAATTTAACTCTATCGTGCACAAATTTTTATATCTCCGAAATGTGAAGAAACGAAGAGGTGAGTTCATGCCAAACATCTTTGTTGAAAAGATCATTCATACACCAATTGAAGAGCAAAAGATAGAAATAGTTGAGAGAAAAGGAATAGGGCATCCAGATAGTCTTGCTGACGGAATGGCTGAAGCTATGAGTCGAGCTTTAAGCAAAGAATATCTTAAAAGGTTTGGAGCTGTACTTCACCACAACACCGATGAAGCGCAAGTGGTTGCTGGAAAATCAAATCCTCAGTTTGGTGGAGGAGAAATAATAAAGCCAATCTACGTTCTGCTTGTAGGTAGAGCAACGAAGGAGTTTGAAGGAAAGTATATACCAACTGACAAGATTGCAATAAAAGCTGCGAAAGAATACTTAAGGAATACTATGGCAAATCTGGATCCGGATGATGTAATTTTCGATATTAAACTTGGCGAAGGTAGTACAGATTTGCAGGATGTTTTTAGGAGGAAGAAGGGTGGTGTACCACTTTCGAATGATACTTCTTTTGGGATAGGTTTTGCACCTCTCTCAGAAACCGAAAGCTTGGTTCTAAATGTAGAAAGAAGAATATATGAAGAGCTGAGAAAGAAAGAGAAGGCCATTGGAGAGGATGTCAAAGTTATGGGTCTTAGAATTGGTGATAAGATTCATCTAACTCTTGCAGTTGCAATGGTAGATAAGTATCTGAACAACATGAAAGATTACGATGCTGTAAAAACTGAAATTGCAAATTTTGTTAAAGACATAGCGAACGAGTACACCAGAAAGAATTTAGAAGTGGCCGTTAATACTGCCGATGATTATGAAAGAGGGGCAGTTTATTTAACTGTTACGGGCACATCCGCCGAAAACGGAGATGATGGTAGTGTCGGGAGAGGTAATAGAGTAAACGGGCTAATTACGCCCTCAAGACCAATGAGTTTGGAAGCTAGCAGCGGTAAAAATCCAATAAACCACGTCGGCAAAATTTACAATCTTTTAGCCAATTTAATAGCGAACAGATGCTACGAGGAGGTAGATGGAATAAGAGAAGTCTATGTGAAAATTTTGAGTAGAATAGGCTATCCAATAAATGATCCTCTTGCTTTGAGCATCCAAGTTCTACCCAAAGAGAGATCCCAGTTTGATGTAATAGAAAGAAGGGCCAGGGAGATAGCGGAGGAGATGTTAGGTAATATTACAAAGATCACGCAGCTTGTAATAGAAAACAAACTTAGGACTTTCTGAAAAATTCTGGGAATTTATTTATTATATTTATATAGGCGTCGACGAATTTTTTAAGCTCATCTATTCTGACAAACTCATTTTCTGCATGCATGTTACCTCCACTGGGACCATAATAGAAAGCTGGAACTCCATGCTTTCTAACATGTCTGGTATCTCCTACTCCAAGGGAAAAAAGAGCTTTTGGAGTCAAACTAAACGATCTTACAACGCTCCCAAGAAGTTTCAGCATTTTTATATCGTCTTCTATCTTTACATTATCGTATTTAACTCCGTATGGCGGTAAAAAACCTTCAAATCTGTACTCTATATCATCAAACCTTTTCAGAGACAATTTTATACCTTCAGAACTTAACCATGGAGCAAACCTGATATCTGCTTTTATTTTGCAGCTTTCCGCTACGACGTTCCTTTTTATACCACCTTGGATAATTGCTGGGTTGAAAACAGCTTCCCAACTTTTTAAGGAGAATTCGAATCCTAAAGAAGCAAAAAATTCTTTGTAGTGAGTGTAATCTCCTCTTAACCTTTCAAATTCTTTAACTTTCTCAGTGATATACTTTGCTGCTTTGAATATCGCACCATATTCAGAATTTTGGAATGCAGAGTGGCCGCTTTTTCCCCTAAAGTCTATGTCTAGCGATATAACTGCTGCCTGAAGAACTCCAATGCAATTTAATCCTGTAGGTTCACCGATTACTACAGCATCAGCAGAGTCTCTTTGAAAAACGTATCCTAGTCCATTTGCACCTCCAACCTCCTCATCCGCTGTGAATACAACTTTTAATCCACATTCAGGCTGAACTTTAAGTGCTGCAGAAATCATCGCTGCAACACTGGCCTTTGCATCGCAACTACCCCTTCCATACAGCTTTCCATTTACTATTATCGGATTTAGCAGTATATCTTCAGCTGGGACTGTGTCGAGATGCGAATTTAGCATCAAAGTCGGCTTTCCTTTGTTAATCTCAATTACCAAGTTCGTTTTTCCATCAACCTTTTCGTAAAATCTGCAGTTGTATGAGCTAAAGATTTTTGCAATATATTCAGCTATTTCAGAAGTTTTTCCAGGTGGATTTCGTGTATCTAACTTTACTAGTTCTTTGAGCAATTCAACAACTTCCATAGCTAGACAATTCCAGTTTTTTCTAGTAAAGGTTGAATAGCTATGAATAAATTGGTTTCGTAGGGCTATAGCTTTTTAAATTTTAGTTTAAAGTGGATCTACTATGCACGATGATCACTTATCAACTAAACTTTTTTATCTTTAATAGTTCATTAAGTCTATGCTAAAAATTCCAACGGGCATCTTCGGTTTAGATGAACTGATTTCGGGTGGTTTTGTAAAGAATACAGTGAATGCTGTTCTTGGAACTGTTGGATGCGGAAAAACAATTTTTTCGCTACAGTACCTTCTTCAGGGTATTGAAGATAATCAGGAGGCGGTTTATATTTCGTTTGATCTTGAAGTAAAGGATTTTCTAAGAATTGCCCGTTCAATGGGTTGGAAACTTGAAGAGAAGATAAGCGATGGACTTCTGAAGGTAGGAAGGTTTCAAGTTGAGGATTCTTTTATAGATAGCGAGCTTGTGAAATTTATAACTGGAAAAGATATGAGAATAGTTATAGATTCTTTTACCCCACTCGTTGCGAGTCTAGAAACGTCCAGAGCAAGAAATGAAGTTAATTGGTTATATAAAACATTAAGAGAAAGTGGAACAGCTTTAATCACAGTAGAAGAACCTTTTTTTGGAACTGCCGGTAAAGAGGTAGATGTTCCACTGATTTTAGCAGATTGTGTAATTCAGCTTAAAAATGTCGGATATGGCGAGGCCTACAGTAGAACTTTAAGAGTTATAAAGCACCGGATGTCTCCTCATCTTAACAGTGTTTTTCCTTACTCTATTTTAGAAGGTGTAGGTTTGGTTGTGGAGGAAAAGAGATGCGAAGGTTTTGAAGTCGATTTAAGCGATCTACCTTTATCAGAATCTACGAAGGAAAAGTTATACAGATACTGTAAGGACGGTATTTTAAAGCCGGAAGAGATCCAAAAAATTAGAAGAAGGTTGATATGAGAGAACAGATTAAAGAGTTGTTGAAACCGCTGATACTTGACGAAGGAATAGCTTTTGTAGCAATATACCGCATAGACGGTACACCGATCTTCGTAGACATAAAGAGGAGGGGAGTTGTCGATATCCTACACTGGCTCGAAGAACAGGTGAAGATTCTTTTATACTATTTGGAGAATGGGCGACTTAGTGAGGCGGAGATCAAAATATCTAGCTATAGGTTGTTTCTGCAACCTTTATCAAAATCGCTTGTTCTTACCGTCTTAGCTGACGACACGATATCAATATACAAACTTAGGATAGATATATCAACAATCAGAAACGAGTTTTTAAGTCATGTCCGAGTTTGAGTACACAGCTTTTCCAGAGAAGAATTCAGCCTTGGAAGATTTAAAGAGGAAAATAAAAACGAAAGACCCCAATCTAGCTATCTTTTTCCTAACTCCAAGTTTAATTGACTATTTCAAGGATTTTTCAAGGATTGTTAAGTGTGATAGCATAACTGTGCCAGTGGAGGGTTTTGTTACGCGAACGGGCGTGTGGACGAGGGGAGGTTTAGTTTGGTTGATCGACGAAAAGGTTGAAGTTGAGAAATATTTTGGGGGTGCTGATGAAGTATGTAGAAAGTTGAAAGCTTCAAAGAGTGGAAAATTTAGTCTTTTGATATATCCCACAGTGTATTTGGGTAGTAGAGCGTCTGCACTTGCAACTTTGTTGAAGGAAAAAAGGTACTATAATTTATATAAAAAAGGTCAGAAATTTGTACTCGCAAAGGTTGCCAAGCTTTTGCGTGACAAAGTTTTGTATCCAATCAATGATATCCTCCGACCGTTTAGGGATAGAGAAGAAACTACAATCTCTCTTAATCTTTTCCCACTCGAATTCAAGTGGAATTCGCCAATATTGGCCTACAATGGTGAGAAGATTGGAAGAGGGCTTCTAAGAATAAAGTTCAGCAATTTGAAATCTCTAAATTATACAGACACGTTTCCCGAACGTGGAAATACTTTTGAAGAGAACTTGGAAATACTGAAAATGGAAACTGGATATGCAAAACCAGTAGAATTTGAAAGTGAAGATGTTGCTATAGGTTATATAGATGGAAAGACGCTAGTTGAGTTTGCCTTTGGTAATAGAGCTTTTAAGGCAGAAAATTTCGTTGGAGAAGTTAACAAGGGAGATTTTATGGGTGCAACCCCTCAAGGTCTTTGGATGTTTAGTAAAAAGGGAGGTTTAGCGTTTCTTGGAATTTTTGATATAGGTACAAATATATACCCATCTTTGTATAATACGAATTATTTTGAAAATTCAGGGGTTTTTACTTTGAGTGAGGTAAATAGGTACCTCATTCCAGAGATATGTAGCTTTCTGGATGACCATTTTGATGTTGCTTTTTTGGATCAGAACTACCTCCTTATATATGAAAGAAACGTTGTAGAGTTGAAGGATTGTATGAAAGAAAGTTTCGGAATTTTTGTTCTCTCCCCTGCAGCATCCTTCAAACCTAAAAGAAACTACTTCACAGAGATTGAGGATGGAATATTTAGTAGCTTAACAAGAAACATAGTTTCTATAAAAATATAGAAATATTTATTGTTGACGCTACAATCAGTAGGATGATCGAGGATAGATAAGAGAAAACGTAATTTTTTATCAGATTCACATCTTCTAGACTGATCTTCCATTCTAGTCTTTGCATTCTGAAGATAAAGTAGATCAAGAAAAAAACTGGAAGTGTTGCTAGAAGTAGTTTCGCATCGAATCGGATTGCGTATCCAAATAAGACAAGGTAGTAAACAGCATTTAGAATTGTGGAAATCTTAATTGTGTTCTCTGCTCCAAAAGCTACAGCAAAAGTCTTGTACCCGAAAGATTCGTCAGTAGACAGATCTTTCAGATCCTTCAGAACTATGATGGAAAGATAAAAAATTGTGAGGATGAAGGAGATGAAGATATTTTTGGAGTTTATTTCACCTGCGATCGAGAACAAAATTAACGTACAAGTTAAAAATACAGCTAAGTAAGTAACAATTTCTCCAATGTAATGTTCTTTCAATCTAAATTTTAAAAATTTATATATTAAAATTTTGTCTGAGTATAGCCACGTGAGTAATATCGGGACTAGCGCTAGAATCTTCTCTAGTAATCCTGAGCTTAGCATTTGTACAATTAAATACGATAAAGAGTAAAGAATAATGACAGTCAAAATAACCTCTTTCTTTCTTTCGATAAGGATCCTCGAGTCTCTTGATCCTGAAATTTGATCTTCATCAGCATCGTTTAGATGGTTCCATAAATTTGCTGCTGAACATATTAAGGCAGAATAAATTATTAGAATCAAAAAGCTTGCTAAATTTTCTGAATATAGGCTTACAAAAGCAGGTATTAAGGGATAGGGATAAACTATCGTTGGCGGTTCTGCAGACATTTTAATAAAATATTTAATGTGATCTAAAAAATTATCCACCATAAATTCTAACTTTTCTAAACACTGCTTCAACTTCCTTCCTGTCTCTCTTCTCCATTTCCAACACCTCCTGTAGTTGATAGTTCTTTACAATTAAAGAATATAAATTTTTTCTTTATTATAACAATCATTGCTATAATCACTGTGATCATCAACATTTGGAAGAGATTTATAGCCGCAAGATAAGTTGAAAGCATGTTTGTGGTTAGAGTTTCAAACTTCAGGAAGTTTAACGAAAAGATTGCTCATATAGAATTCAAACCTGCACTTAAAGCTTTTCCGGGGCAGTTTGTAATGTTAAACGTCTTTGGCTATGAAGAGATCCCTCTTAGCCTTGCTACAGAGAATTCAATCGTTGTAAAGTCTGTTGGCGAGACAAGTAATGCGTTGGTAAACAAAAAATTTGAGATCCTAGGATTAAGAGGACCCTTTGGAAGACCCTTCACATTGCCGAGGAACAAGAAAATCTTAATGGTTGCTGGAGGTGTAGGTGTTGCTCCATTGAAGTTTCTATACGACGTTGTAAGTGAACATAACGATGTAGATTTTGTTTACGGAGTGAAAAATTCAGATGAAATAGTCTTTAGATTTAAGAATTGTATCTATGCAACGGAAGATGGTAGCTTTGGACTGAAGGGAACGGTAATTGATGCACTTAGATGTTTGGATCTTAAAAACTACGAGAGAGTTTACTGCTGTGGAAAAGAGGAGATGATGAAGGCAGTTTGGAAACTCTTCGAACCCCTCCTTCCAAAGAAAAGTTGTGAAGTTTCTCTTGAAAGGTACATGAGGTGTGGATTTGGAGTTTGTGGTTCATGCAGCTTAGAAAATGGTCTTCTAGTTTGTAAAGATGGCCCTGTATTTAATGTTGAAGAAGTTGGATGGTGATCAGATTAAGTTCTTGCAGATGCTCAGAATTTCCTTAATGTTCGAAATCCTAATATTTGCAACTTCTAAACATCTTGGCGAGGCATATCCATTCTGCAAGGTTGCTACAGCTAAATTGCTTTCAAGCATTGCAGGGACATCGTTCGAACCATCACCTACCATGATCGTAAAGTAGCCTCTACTTTTTAATTCCCTTATCAACTTCTTTTTTACACCTTGATGGGCTTCAGGGACTATGTTTTTTTCATCCACTCCAGTAAGCTTGGCTAGCTTTTTTACAAATCCCTTTCTGTCCCCAGAAGCTATGAAAACTTCGATACCCATAGATTTTAGTTTTTCTATAGTTTCAGCTACTTCGGGAAAAAGTCTTCCAGCTGTAGCGATAGTGTATTCAATCTTCGAGTTGTAGGTATCTACAACCAACGCACTTCCAAAGTCCATCTCAGCATTCCATTCGATTAATTTGGATAATGGCTCTTTTAGTTCTCTTACTTTTGCTTTTTTATCATTAAAAACTGCTTTTGCGTTTATAGGAGGGTTGCAGTATGAAACACCGAAATCGATGTTAGATAAAAATTCCGAGATCAGCTTTTCTGAATCCTCTTTGCATAAAATTTCTAGGGGGTCATCTTTTATTATAACGAGCGCCCTACCTTTTTTTTCATCTACAATATCTACGGTCTGCTTTTGACAAAGAAATTTTCCGGTATCAATCTCTTTTATTGATCTCAATATTTTTGCTAGAGTTCCTGCACCATCAAAGACAACTGCAACCTTCATTTAATATGTTCTTTCTCCTTGGGCTTAATAAACTATTTCTCAAGTTTTTATTGCGGAAGGGTTAAATTCATGTAGGGGTTACTCAAAAAGGATGGAAGAAGAGAGGCTGATAATTAAAAGGAGCGGCTATCCTTCAAAAGGAGACATAGTTATAGGTACTGTGAAGAAGGTTTTGGATTTTGGAGCTTTCATATCACTCGATGAGTACGAAAACAAGGAAGGAATGGTGCACATCAGCGAGGTTGCATCGGGATGGATAAAAGATATCCGAGATCATGTCAAAAAAGGGCAGAAGGTTATATGCAAAGTTCTTGATGTGAACAAGAAGAGAGGACATATAGATCTATCTATAAAAGACGTGAACGAAAGGCAGAAGAGAGAAAAGCTGATTGAATGGAAGAATGAGTTAAAAGCATTCAAATGGTTGGAGATAATTGGGGAAAAGTTGAAAATAGATAGAAGCGAACTTGAGAAGATAGGAAAGAAGATTCAAAAAGAATACGATTCTGTGTATGCTGCTTTCGAAGAGGCAGCTTTTGAAGGTTACGAAGTTCTAGTACCTCTAGTGGGGGAAGAGATCGCTAAAGAGATGGCCTCTATTGCAATGGAGAACATAAAACCACCAAAAGTTAAGGTGAGAGGTTATTTTGAAATAAAGTGTCCAGCATCTGATGGAATAGACAGAATTAAGTCTATACTTTTGGATTTGAAAGAGGTCTTGAACGATGTTGAGGTGAAGATACAGTACGTAGGGGCGCCGAAGTACAGGATAATAATCACAGCTGAAGATTACAAGACCGCTGAAAACTCTCTTAAGAGGGCAATTGATACAGCTTTGAAAGATGCAAAAAAACTTGGTTGTGATTGTAAATTTGTACGAGAAGCTGTATGAGGGTCGAAATGCGAAAATGTGGAAATTGTGGAAAATATACTCTCAAAGAGTTTTGTCCATATTGTAATTCAAAAACTTACATGCCTATACCGCCAAAGTTTTCTCCAGAAGATCACTACGGGAAATATAGGAGAAAATTAAGAAAAGAAATTGGATTCTTTGCTTTCAGGAGGTGGTCAGATGCTAAAGAAGGTTGATGTTAGATATTTAAAGAAACCTGAAGAGGTTGGACTAAGGGATCCGGTTTTTATCGAAGGTTTACCAGGGATAGGGCATGTGGGCAAACTGGTAGCGGATCATCTTGTTAAGGAACTAAAAGCCGAACTGGTGGTAAGGATCTATTCTCACTACTTCCCACCACAGGTTATGGTTCTGGAAGATGGTACAGTAAGGATGCCAATAAACGAAGTTTACGCCTGGAAATCTAATGGAGATGCTCCGGATCTTTTGATACTTGTTGGAGATTTTCAGAGCATAAGTAACGAAGGTCATTTTGAGTTAACAAATGCCTATATAAACATTGCAAAAAGTTTTGGAGTTAAGAGGATCTTTACTTTAGGAGGTTTCGGAATAGGAAGGCTGGTGGAGGAACCTTATGTGATTGGAGCCGCAAACAAGCCAGAATTGGTTGAAGAGTTCAAAAAATACGGAGTTAAATTTGAACCTGGCGAGCCTGGAGGGGGAATAATAGGTGCTGCTGGTCTTCTTTTGGGGATGTCTGCTTTAGAGAACATAGAGGCTGTTTGTCTAATGGGAGTAACTTCTGGTTACATGATCGACCCGAAGAGCGCAAAAGCTGTTTTGGATGTTCTATCAAAGATACTCAGTTTGAAGGTATCGAAAGAGGCACTTGAAGAGAGAGCAAAGGAAATGGAGAAGATAATTGCGCAGATCAGGGAAATGCAGGAAATAACAGTACAACAATGGAAGAGCGACGAAGATCTGAGATACTTCAGGTGAGGCTTTGGAAACTCGACCTTCTTAGAGGTTTTGCAGTCTTACTAATGCTTATATACCATTTCTTTTTTGATGCGCAGTTCTTTGGGCTATTAGATCTCGAAGGTACTTTTTGGTTCTTCTTTCCCCGCTTTATAGGTGGGATGTTCATTTTTATCTCTGGCCTGACAATGGCTTTGACCTACAAAAATTTTCAAAGAATACTGCGAAAAGTTGCTAAGTTATCTTTAATAGCGGTCTCTATAAGCTTCATAACTTTTTCAATTTTTGATGAGCAGCCGGTTTATTTTGGGATAATACATTTCTTCGCAGTAGCAACACTTTTATCAGTTCTATTTGTGAAAATGCCGAAATTATCATTGATTTTTGGGATCTTTCTGTTTTTCTTAGGATTTTTGCTACAATCGATTAGTTTAGACACTTATTTTCTCCTTTGGATAGGAATCAGGCCTAAGAACTTCTCAACACTCGACTACTATCCATTAATGCCTTGGTTTGGGATTATGCTTTTTGGTTTATATTTTGGAAATAAAACAAAAGAATTTTTTAAAAATTCTGTAAAATTTAAATTGCTTGATCCGTTGGCTTTTCTTGGAAGAAATTCGTTGGCCATTTATTTGATCCAGCATCCTTTAATTGTCATTGCACTTTGTTTTTTACATCCCGAAATCGCTCATTCAATCTACGAAATTGTTGAGCTTTAATAGCACATTGGTAGCGGCATCGATATCTGAGATCTTGATTTTTTCAAATTCGGTGTGGCATAAGCTTAAATCTCCAGGCCCCCAAACTACACAGTCGTACCTTTTACTTAAATTTATGGCATCGGTCCATGAAGGCATGTAGGTGTATTCAACCTCGTATCCAGCAGCTTTGATTGCTTTCTCTAAAATCTCCGATGCTCTTTTGCTGTAAAAGCCTTTGTGAACTTCAAAGATTTTTAGTTCTCCAAATTTTTCAAAATTTTTTAGTTTCTCTAAAGCGTCCTCCTCTGGTTCTGTTAATACATCGAAACGGATTTTACATAGATCTGGTACAACGTATTCACCAGTTCCACCTTCAATTTTGAATATAGTCACTTTGAAGTTCTTTTTAAGTTCTGAAATAACTTTGCATCCTATTTCTATTGCATTTCTTCCATACTCTGGCATTGAGGCGTGCGCAGCTAATCCCTTCACCAAAATTTCTGCTTCAATGCAGCCATAATGTTTAGAAGCTATCTTGAGCTGTGTTGGTTCCATTACTAATGCGTATTCCCCCCACTTCCATTTTTTGATGAAACTGGCTGAACCACTTCCACCCTCTTCTTCGTTGCAGAAAAAAGATAGAGTGTAATTTACACCTTTCTCAGCAGCTTGAAGCATCGCTGCAACGCTACCTTTGGCATCCGCAACTCCTGTACCATAAGCATAAACGTCATCTGTATAAAATTCGGATTTGAAGCTGACGGTATCTAGATGTGTTGCGACAATCAACTTTTTTTTAGGATTTACAGCGATAAATTGCTCGTCTTCATAAACTTCATACCCTAGCCTTTCCAAATAATCAGCAACAAAGTTTTTTATCTCCTCTTCATTCCCACTTTTGGATCTTATCTCTACCAGCTTTTTCAGCAACATCGTGAACAATTTAAAACTTGAGGTATAAAATTTTCTATGTGGAGGTTAGAAAAGTAAGTGTTAGTGATTTAGATATCTTTGTCGAAGCATACAAGAAAGCTTACAGGGGACTGGAGAACTATGCATATAGGGATGAAAAAAGTGTGAAGAATTATTTTAAGTGGCTTTTAAAGAGAGATCCAGAGGGTTTTATGGTGGCTGAGGATTCGAAAAGTGTTTTAGGTTTTGTAGCTTGTGATATCAACTGGATAAGTATCTTTGAAATGCACAGGGTGGGAGAGATACATGAGATCTTTGTATTGCCAGAGTTTAGAAACAGAGGAATCGGTTCAAAACTCTTGGAAAACGCAATTGAATATGCAAAAAGTAGAGGGAGAAAAGTTGTAGAACTATGGGTTGGAAAAGAAAATTATTTAGCAATAAAATTCTATGAAAAGCACGGTTTTATTTCGAAGGAGGAACTTGGAAAGTGGTTGAGGATGAAGAGAGATATTTAATCGTTCGCAGGTTTTGAAGGTAATTTTCTAACAATTACTTCTCCAAAATCTTTCCAGATCTCTGCTAGTTCTTCCATCTCGCTTTTACTTCCGAATCCACAGTAGGATGGTCCATTTCCAGATAAACCACAACATATTCCTCTTTTCCAACCTAATTCCGCTATTTCTACCGGATAACCGATAAATCTACAGTAGAATTTGGTATTTTCAACCATAGCGTCATAAAAATTCCCATCCAATGCAAATTTAACCGCATTTCTCAACTCTTCGCCTCTACTTCTTAATAGATCGAAGTCGATTTTCCCCCTCTTAAATCTTGGAATTAAAACAGTTGAGTAGCCTTCAAAATGCCATCTTTTTAGGATCTTCATTTTGTAGTTGTCTGTAACAAGAAAATCTCCGAGAAGTGATGCGGCAGCATCATCTAAAGCACCCGTATAGCTAACTCCCGCTTTTAAAGAAGCTTTAGCGTTAATTTTTAGTATCTCTTCATCGCTTAATCTGATTTTTTTTGCCTTGCATATTGCCACTATTAAAGCATTTGCGAGAGCACTACTACTCCCCAATCCACTTCCCTGAGGTATCTCACTTTCAACGAAAACTTTCGCATTTAATCCAAAAATTCCACAAATTTCGTCTACAAGCGCACTTCTAAATTCGGCACCCTTGGATACAACTACGGATTGTTTAAGATCATCGCAAATTACCAAGTCTACCTCTAACTTCAGGTCTACTCCAAAAGCAGCCCCAATTCCGGTAGCAAGAGCGTTTAAAATTGTACCTGCGGCGTAAGCTTTTGCTTTCATTCTTTAAACACCGAAAAAAGGGCTATTCTCTCTCTTACAACCATCGGTATCTTCTCAACTCCAACGATTTCAAGCTCCTCTTTTGAGATCTCATAGTGCTTCATAATGGCATCAATGTCGTATTCCGGTTTGAAGTTTAATTCTCTTATGTTCATCTTCAGTCTCTCTTCTTCATTAAACAAAACTACGGCATATCTCTTCAGACCTTTTTTGATACCGAGCTTTGTGGCATCTTTTATTTGTCTCGTTGCTGCGTAGTATAAAAGTACTTCCAAACTCAAACTTTTGGATATTTTCTCTCCTTTATTCCAAGCTTTTAGAGCTTTCTCGGCAGCGAACCTTACAGTTTCGAGATCGATCACGTACTTTGAATCTATGAAGGTTGCAATTTCTGTGAAGTATCTAGGATCTTCCACAAAAACTTCCCCGAAAATGATCTTCATAGAACCCGCATCACTGACTCCATTTTAATTCCCTTCTCTGTTAATTCATATCTGAGAATAGCTTTTGGAACCTGCATACCTTTTAATTTTATGATTTTCAATCTTCTCTGAAGTTCATTTTCGACCTCTTTGAGGGAAAGGTCAAAAACTATATCTACTCGGCGTTTCATCAGGATCTCGAATTGCGTATCAAATATTCCTTTTGTTGTAAGCAATAGAACTGCAAAACCCCTCTTTTTGGCCTCTTCAGCTAGAAAGTCTAAGAATTTCATTATGTCGTTGACTTCATAGTTTTTGAGAAAGTATATAAGATCGTTTATGATCACTCTCTGGAATTCTTCATTTAAAATGATTGTTTTAATTCCAGATATGGCGTCATATATGGTTCTTTTTAAGTAATCTTTGGCTTTAGACTCTTTGTTTGACTGGATACTTAAGATTGTGATGTACTCCCACTCTTCTCCTTTCAATCCAAAGTATTTTTCAATGACTTCTCTTGTTTCATCTTCAGATTCTTCAGTAGTGATGTAAAGCACCTTGTCACCAATTCGAGCACCTTCAATGGCAAAATGGTAAGAAAAAACTTCAGCTCCAGCGCCTGGTTCTTCAAAAATCAGTACAACTCTTCCTTTAGGTATTCCACCGTTTAGTTGCATGTCCAGTGGAACTATACCGGTTCTGTATGTCATCACCTTTCTTACACTCGGCCAAATATAAAAGTTTTCAAATTTTTGAGATCACTTTATAAAAACCTGGTCTTGGAGAATAAAGTTCGCCAAATTGTTTGAGTTTTCTTATAGCTTCTTTTGCCTTTTCTCTATCTATACCTTCTGCCTCGCATTCGTTTAGAACATCCTCTTCAGGAGCACCAAAGTCGGTTTTGCTCTCTAATTCTTCTACTATTCTCTTTACAATCATTATTCTATCTCTCTGCTTTTTAGAGGTTCCACTGAAAGCGTAATCTATATCAAACTGTCCTGTTTCGGGATCTACAGCAATCTGAGCTAAACAGCGCTCCATTAGGGTAATAACCCTCTCGACATCTTCTAATTCAACTCTATCACTTAATCTCATTCTAGCTGAAGCTTCCGAGAGCCTTATGATACTTTCAAGCTGCCTTGCTGTGATTGGTACGGGCGAATTTTCTTTAACTTTCGATCTCAACGAGACGTAGTACTCCTCTATAGCTCTTTTCGCCTCTTCCGTAAGAACTGGAAATACAGTTTTTTTAGCGTAGGCTATGTATTTTCGCAACAATTCAGGATCTATTGCAGGCTCTATTTTCTTTGATTTTGCTTTTAACATCTCTTCACTGTATTCTAAAGTTATATTTCGTTTTCTTTCCAGCATCTCTCCGAGTTGATGTGCATCTAGAATATGTTTCGCTATCGCCCTATCTCTACTCTCCTCTGGATCATCTGTCATCAAAAATATTAGATCAAACCTTGAAAGCAGAGTTGGTGTGAGATCTATCTGCTCAGCTAACGGAGTAAAACGATCAAACCTTCCGTACTTTGGATTTGCAGCCCCAAGCAATGCGCAACGGGCTCTTAGAATCGCATTTATTCCTGCTTTGGCTATGCTAATCGTTTGTTGCTCAAGCGCTTCGTGCAGTGCGGAGTGATCTTCTTTACGCATCTTGTCTATCTCATCAACAAGTGCTATTCCTTTATCAGCCAAAACAAGTGCACCAGCTTCGAGAGTCCATCTTCCATCAACTTCATCTCTCACAGCCGTCGCTGTTAAACCAGCAGTAGTTGTGCCTTTTCCAGTGGTGTATACACTTCTTGGAGCGATTTTGTGAATGTAACGTAAAAGTTGAGACTTTGCAACTCCAGGATCACCAACTAAAAGAACATGAATGTCTCCTCTTATCTCTGTGCCATCCGGAAGCTTTTTTGGAATACCACCAAAAAGTTGCAAGGCTATCGCGAGCTTAACATCTTCGTGACCGTAGATGGATGGAGCAATCGATCTTATTATCTTTTGGTAAATATCTCCATCCTTTACAATCTTCAGTATTTTTTGCTTATCTTCTTCGGTGATCTCAAATTCCTCATACTCCTGCCTCAGAATTTCTATAGAATTTCCATCAATATATAAATCCATATGTACAAGTTTCTTTTGAACCGTTCGCGGCTTAGCTCTAACGATGCCGTTTACAATAACCCTATCTCCGGGATTTATGATTCCAGTTAAATCTCCCTCAAGAACGACATCAATGCTCTGCGGTTGCTCTCCGCCACGAAGGTTTTCTGGATACTCCTGAATTTTTACCCTCTGACTATCCACCGAAACACTGTTCTCTGGCAGAAATACGAACTTTTTTGAACTGCATTTGCTGCATTCGAAGGGCATCCTTAGCTGACTTTCTTCCTGAGGTACCATGTTTATGCTTCCGCAGTTGGTGCATCCGAAAGCTGCTTCAACAATCCTTGGCCTAACTTCGGTAACCTTTCTAACTATCCCCTCTATTGCAACGAATTTACCTATATGTTCGGCCCTTAAGTTTCTTACGAGGACCTTCTTTGCGGTTGGTAATGAATAAAACCTTGGTCTGCAGCCTTCTAAGGCTATCCCATATATATTTGAGGTACTCATCAACCCTTTAACGGCGTGATCGTAGACTAAATCGGGCTTTTCTAACAACTCTTCAGCAAGTTTACCCTCCTGAAAGATAAGCAGATCTCGAACAACGTTTACATACAAAGATCTACCATCTCCCCCGGTTTTTATCTTGTAAGCGAGCCTGTTTAACTCCTCTTTGTAGTATCTTTCAAAGAATTCCGCCCAAATTTCGGGGGTACTGATCATTAACTAACCTTTGCAGAATTGCTTAAATTCTTGATGCTCAAATGTTACATAGGTGAGCTTATGGCGGAAGTGCTTGTAGACAACGTAAAGGCAATATATGAAGTTAGAGGCAAGAATGCTGTACTTTTATGTGCTCCACATCCACTTTTTGGTGGCAGTATGTACGATATACGCCTTGAGAGGATCAGTAAAGAGTTGACGAGAAAAAACTTTAGCGTTCTTAGGTTTGATTATTCTAAACCATATAGAGGGGGTAGTGGAGAAGTAGAGGATGCTAAGAAGTGTTTGGCTTATTTAAAAAGTAGGCATGATTTTGTAGGTGTAGCTGGATATTCTTTTGGTAGCATAGTGGCGTCGAATGTTGCAGAGTACTCCAACGCTGCATGTTATATCTCTCCACTACCTTCAATAGATCTTATAGAATTTGCAGACGTGAGGGTACCAAAGTTGTTCGTAATTGCGATGAAAGACCAAGTAGTTTCTCAGGATGTGGCTTTAGAAATATATGAAAGATCTTCGGATCCAAAAGAGATGGTAAAGCTTGATACAGATCACTTCTATTTTGGTAAGTTTGATGTTTTAGCTAAAACCGTCGCTGACTTTTTCCTCCGGCAAAGTCAATGAATCTGTTTTTGTTTATTGATTCCTCGATTTTTCTTATAAACCTGTCAGCTGTTCTTATAACAGGGATTATGGTCATGTCTCCCCTAATATCTTTTATTTTTGAGACATAATCAGCGATATCATCGTTTCCGTAGTATACAACCCATCCTCTAAATTCTCCAACCTCTGAGAAAGATGCGTATGTGATTATCTCCACAACAATGAACTCGTCTCCAACTATTCCGTGGAGCGTATCGTAATCTATGAGATAAAGCTTTCCGTTGTAGTAGAACAGCCTTTCAGCTTCTAGAGCTACTGCCTGTCTGACAAATTCGTCGAAATCGAATTTTTCCGGTTCGTCAAGCATAATTGGGCCGATATATTTAACTCTACTCATGGAACCTCACCGGCTATTATGACCACCAACCTACTCCAAAAGCTGTAGGGTCCAGTTTCGATATATCTTATGTTTCTAAGCCCAGCACGTTTGAACCATTCTACGCATTGCTGAGTTGTAGGAAATAGCATTATAAGTTCTGCAATTTTTTTTGCTATGAAGTTTTCAGGTTTCCTTGGGGCCAGGATAACGACTTTTCCCCCACTTTTAGTAACTCTTGCCATCTCTTTTATCCCTTTTTCTGGATTTGGCCAGTATTCAATACTCCCAGCTGAAATGCTAGCATCAAATACTTTGTCTTTAAAAGGTAAATTTTCAGCATCGGCAAGGAAGTAATTTACTTTTTTGAGTTTTCTTTGAGCTTTCTCAACTTGCTGCGGAGTTATATCTAATGCCACTATATTCTCTTGTGGAACTTTTAACGCAATTCCAGCAGTTGTATACCCCGTACCACAGCCAACTTCAAGAATTAGGTCGTTTTTGTCTATTTCTGCCATCTCAACAACTTTTTCTCTCATCTCCTCAGCGTAAAAAATCGGGTTAACGTAGTCGTAGATTTTGGAAAAGTATTTATAAAAAATCCTAGCTCTTTTTTTGTTCTCCAAAACGCCCATTATTTCTTGAAAATCTCCTCAAGCGGAATTTTACCGTGTTTCACAACTACCATGTTGATCTGAAGTATGTCTTTGGAGATCACTCTTCCCCTTATGGACTTTCTTCTCCTTATACCTTTTTCTTTTGGATTGTAGCCCACTCCCCCCGAAAGCAGCAACTTTCTCCTTGCAGATCCAGGCAAGTCGGGTCTCATCGGGAATCCATCTTTGTCTGTTCCCCCAGTAATTTTTAGTTCATAGTCTGGCGGAAGTTCCACAATTGTTCCACTTATCACGTCTCCTATCTGCTTTCCTATTAACCTATTGGCGTTGGCTCCACTTATTACCTTCTGGTAAGCTTTTCCAGTGCTTGGGTCTGAGATTACTACTCTGAACTCCATGCAATACTAAACAAAGATGTGTGCTTATAAATCTTTTCCGCTGCGAACAATTTTTATGTAATCAACTAAATATCAATTGAGTTCAGAAATTTGAGGGCAGCCAGTATTATATACTCAAAGCAATTTTTCAATATAACATGAAGATCTTGCTGACTAACGATGATGGCATATACTCTGAAGGGCTTAGGGCTGCATATCATGCGTTAAAAGGTCTTGGGGAAGTTTACGTTGTAGCTCCAGTTATGCAGATGAGTGGAGTTGGAAGAAGTATTTCAATAATGACTCCTATAAGGATATCAAGAGTAAGGATAGATGGTTTGGAAGTTGTAGCTGTCAGTGGTACGCCTACGGATTCCGTTATAATTGGAATACATGAAATAATCGGCGAAGTACCAGATCTTACAGTTTGTGGGATAAATTTTGGTGAAAATCTTAGTACTGAATCTGTAACAACATCTGGTACAGTATGTGCAGCCTTGGAAGCAGCTACCCAGGGAAGTAAAGCAATAGCAATATCCTTAGAGATGCCAGAAGAGCATAAATTTGGACTCAATTCAGCGCAGGATTTTAGATATGCGGCAGATTTTTTAAATTGGATTGCAAAAAAGGTTGTTGAGAGTGATGTAAATGTTGACGTCTTCAACGTCAACATACCTTCGAATCCAAACGGAAAGATTGCATTTACGAGACTTGCTAGGAGAATGTACATTACTAGGGTAGAGAAAAGGTACGATCCGAGAGGTAGAGATTACTACTGGATCAACGGCAAAGAGATAGAGGATGCTGAGGAAGGTACAGATATACATGCTCTAAGATGTGGTTACATATCTATTACTCCGATATCTCTCGACGTCACTGCGAAGATCGACTATAATGTATTCAGGGGGTGGATTGATGAATGGGAAAATAAACGCTGCTAAGCTTGCCCTTAATTTAGTAAAAGATGGAACAGTTTTGGGAATTGGAAGTGGCACAACTGTTGAAGTCTTTCTGAACATGCTCGGAGAAAAAATAAAAAACGAAGGAATAAAAATTTATGGAATTCCGAGTTCATATCAGTCACATTTTGCGGCTTTGAGAAATGGTATAAAAATTGTGGACCTTGCAGAATACCCGCAGGCAGACATATGTATAGATAGCGCAGATCAAGTTGATGCGAACATGAACTGTATAAAAGGTGGTGGAGCAGCTTTAACGAGAGAAAAGATCGTTGCAAAAGCAAGCAAAAAAGTTGTTTTGATGGTTGAAGAAAGAAAGTTGAGTGAAAAATTGAACGCTAAAGTCCCAGTGGAGGTACTACCTTTCGCTTACGGTTTTGTTTATAAAAAATTGGGGAAAATGGCGAAGTCGGTTGAGTTAAGAACCGGTAGCGGAAAGGTTGGACCCATAATAACAGACAATGGAAATTTTATAATTGACTGCGATTTTGGAGTTATAGATAACGCTGAAGAACTCGAAAAAGAATTAAAATTAATTTCGGGTGTTATTGAAAGTGGAATTTTTCCAGCAAAGCTGATCGATGCTGTCATCGTTGGATCTCAGCACTCAGCAAAATTTTTGGATTAGCTACCACTTGTCTTTATTTCTGATTCTGTAGATAGCCACGATCGCAAAGAATGATACTACTGCAATTAAGCCAAAGATTCCGGCTATAAGCATCAAATCAAGTTTTTTAGATATCAAAGCATCAGTTTCTTTTATCCCTGTCTCAATTTCTTTAAGCTGGGTTTCAATTGAATTTGTTAAATTTGTTGCGGAATCGAATTTTGCCTGTCTTATTAATTCTTTAGCCTTACTTATATTTTTTTCTACTTCTTTTAGTTTTGCAGAGATATTTTCGAGCCTTAATGTGATTTCCGCCAGATTTTCGATCTGTTCTTTGTCTTTTTCTACCTTTACTTCTAAAAGCAGGTACTTCTTCTTGACATCGTTGTATCTCCCTTCTATCTCTTCCAGCCTCTTCTCGTACTCTTTAGTCTGTTCTTTAAAGATACATTCTTTGACTTCTTCTTCAATTTCCGCAAGTATAGCTTCAGCTTCGATGTATTTATCTTCGTTGAATATGCTCTTAGCCTTTAAGAGCTGCTTCGAATCTGTACAATTCTCCTTTTCGAATCTTTTTATATCTTCATAGAACTTCTGCTTATTTACAGCGGTCAAATTCAGGTCAAAAAGCTTCTTTTCTTCTGAAAAGCTCAATACAGATAGATTGAGTAACCTTTTATCGATGATCGGCACGTAACCCTGAACCC
Source organism: Archaeoglobales archaeon (assembly GCA_030055525.1). Taxonomy (GTDB): domain Archaea; phylum Halobacteriota; class Archaeoglobi; order Archaeoglobales; family Archaeoglobaceae; genus WYZ-LMO2. The sequence continues at coordinate 55,761 of JASFYJ010000005.1, forward strand.
TAATTATAATCTCGTCAACTCCGCCAAATTCTGGGACATAGAACTTTAAAGAAGTCTCTTCTTTAGCTGAATACTCGTCATTTGGCGTAGGGAATAGAAATGTTCTTCCATTTTTCATCTTCACTTCAACTTGTATGGCTGCTGAATCAAGTTCGCTGAGAGCTAGATAAGTAAGCCCATCCATCTGTTTTGCATCACTATCTGTCTTTGGCTTCAAAGAGCAGCTGGAATATATATGTTCTCCTCCGTAGTAGTAGCTAGTGAATTTTTCACTGCAGGAGAACGAAAATTCGAAGGCTGAGGCAGGTACTGATATTAACAAAAACAATATAAAAAACTTGGTTATCTCAGTTCGTCCCATCTTTTCCTCCTCCGAATTTTTATTAGAACTACTATTATTAAAAATACCGCTGCTAAAGAAGCTAAGATATACAATGGATTGAAGGGTAACGCTATTGATGGGATAAAACCACCCTTCTGAGTCTCTGCAGTTATTTGATCGATCAAACCCTCTACAGTATCCTTTAGAGATTTTACGTCGGTAGTTACTTCTTCTAGAATACTCCTAGCCTTGGTATAATCACCATTCTCTATCAAGTTTTTGGCATCTTTTAGATTATTTTTTAGCGAGTTGAGAGCATCTTCGTACTCTTTTTGTTTCAATGCAAGATCAGTGTATCTCTCGCTTCCCTTTATCTTTTCAAGTAAAACTGATGAATTCATCAGCAACTTCTGCACTTTAGATACTTCTGAATCTACATCAATGTACATCTTTTCAACAACCTTCTTGTTAGAGAGATCAAAAAGTTTTTTTAACGCATCCGAAGCCATTTTTAGCTTTTCATCTGCTTTTATGTAGTTTTTGCTTAGAAGGTAGGACTCGGCAGAATCTATTAAATCTGAAACATTTTTGAAATCTTCCTCGCTGTATAAACCTTCAGATTTGAGTGTTTCTTTAAGTTCGCTTAAATTTGCCCTGATAATTTTTATATCGTTTTTGAAGATCACCTCGTTTGCGACTTTTATTGTTACATTCGGTAAAGCGTTGGATTCGCAGTCTTCACAACTTGCAGCCAATGCAACGAATTCGCAGAGCCTAACGTTACATGTAGGAACTGTTGCTGTTAGATTCGCAGTTATCTTGTCGATTCCCTTCTCTTCGGTTCCAGTTTTGAAATATTTGGCATCGATCTGAGCCTTCTTTCCACTCATCTGTTCATCCCAAGCACCGCCTTGATAGTAATCAACGATCAGCCTCCATACCGCATCGTTCAGATCTGTTTGGAAGTAGTAAGTTCTTGCGTTATTTTCTTCGCCACCGATAAGAATTCGGTATGCCGAGCTTTTTGGATAGACTACATAGTTTAGATATATCTTTTCTCCAGCGGTGTAGCAATCTTCTTCGGGAGTTATCGTATACTCAACTTTAAAATGTTTCTCACTGAGCGTTTCTAAGGCTAAAGTTGGAGCCGTGGTGAGTATTAACACTAGTAAAGTAACTGCTAAACGCATACAAAAATTTTTTCAAAAAAGAATTTAAAATTTTCTAAGAACGAGGAGATAGCTGCTGGGTGACGTTTCAGTCTAATTCTCATCTTAAAAAATTGACTAGAAAGTACATTGGATACGCAAAACCTAAATCATCGGCCAAATTTGTCAAGAACGTAGTTGCAAATCACAACGCATTGTTCGGCCATAATTGAAATCTTGGAAACACTTAAAATTTCCTTAGCGTACGACATTACAACTTTTTCTTGCTCTGCTAGTAATCCAAGATGATCTCCTATTATAAAGAGAGGGTTATGTATTTCTTTGGCAACCTCTTCGATGTCTTTTCCATCTTCCCTCAGGTAGTATATTTCGTATCTTTGCCCAATCTCTCTCAACAACTCTTCAATAGATTTTTTTGCTACGTAAACTCCAGACTGCACTCTTTTCCAATCGCTGCTTGCATTTAAAGCTAAGGCTTTTTTTATATGTGCTGCTATGTTTCTTTCGTCAGGGGACATTCTTTTAACTTCATCTCCTTTAATTAAAACAACTTTAGGTGGCTCTGGTTCACCTAAAAGAAGAGCGTAAACTTCTACATCTTTCCTGATACCATGTGATATGAACAAAGCTTGTGCGATAGAGCGACAAATTATGTCCATTCTTCCAGCTCCAGGTATATCGTTGAGGTTGAAGGGCTTAGTAGAAGCTTTATTTCCGATTATTAAGAAGCTTCGCATATCAGAGCACCGTGTATATCAGATAAAATATTATCATCGCCGCTGCAACTTTTTTAACAACTTCGAAGTTCTCTCTAATCAACCCTCCCCCAACTTTTAAAATAAAAGCCACTGCAAAAGCGAGTCCTGAAAGATAGAAAATTAAGCTTAGAGGTTCTTCAGATATAAAATATGCAGTAGTTCCAGCGAAAGGTAATATGCATGGAAGCCATATAAAGGATAATGTGAAGCCAAGAAGAAATGGCCTAGATTTCAATTTTAGAAGGCTTTTTGGGGTAAATTTTGATAATAAAGTTGAGATCTTCAGCTCTATTTTTTCAGACAGAAGTGATGCCGCAAACAGAAGAAGAAGAGGGTAAGCGATTATCTTCAGCAGAATTAGAAGAGAAGCTGAGAGACTCAATAAGATGGCGATTCCAACTAAAAGGCCAGTGAATGTTAAAATTGAGTTTAATATTTTACCATCGGAGCTTGCCAATAGTATTGGCAGTACAGGTAAAACACAAGGAGAAAAAATTGAAAGAGCTCCAAATACAAAAGAAAATAGGAGCTCGAACATTACCTTCTGTATACTTCCCCTATATCAAGCTCGATTCTTTCACTTATTAGATCCATTATCTCTCCAACTACGGCTAACAGCTTGTTATAGGAGTCTATGAACCTGACAACACTTTCCCTTGTGTTCAACTTGGATTGAATTTCCGTTAATTGACTCAACAATTCGTGATCAAATTCACCGGACATCTGCTTCATCATGAAGTCCTGCTGTTTTTGCTGGAATTCAACTAGCATCTCTTGTGCCACTTCATCGTTTCTTAGTTCTCTTTCCGTTTCCAAAAAATTCTTGTACTCTTCCAGCTGCGTTATACATGCAGCGAGCTCTAAAGCCTTCTCCCTTACTGACTCACTTAACATTTCAACTCACCTTTTTCAATTTTTGATTTGTCTCTCTTCAACTATATTAACTTTCCCATTCAAAATACAAATTCAAATTATAAAATATATTTTTTAAATTTACAGATGCGCTATGAAAGCTTTTGGAGCCGTTTCACCCAACTTAGTGGCCAGTTCAAGAAATTCTTGAATTAAATTTACAAAACTATTCGCAAAGTTCATTATGTTCATGTCATCCTAAGTTTTTTTGATCGCGTAGCCCAGACCTTTTTCGCTTCTTAATCACCAAAGATCTTCGTAGCATTGATGGCTGTTTTTTGCCAAATTGCAACGCTCAAGTTCGTCAGAGTATCATCTTCAGTTACTAAGGCAATGGAACCTTCAAGGGATATTATAAAGAGCTTCAAAAATCCCATCAAATAGTAGAATAAAACATCTAAAAGCTTACAGATCAACTCATCGCTTTGAGAAACAACGGTCAAAAACTCTGGAAGTCTTTTCTAGAGGAATTCGGAAGTACTTCTCTATGCCCAACCACTATAAGGTGTTCAAAAAAACTTGGCAAGTGCTTTAAATAAAGCAGATACGCAAGTTTTGGATTTTTAGATGTGTTAGCCCAGCACAAGAATGTTCAAAACTTGTTTCCTACCTCTAAGTTTGCTATTGTGCTTTTAAGTAAAGCTTTAGCAAGGTTTTCTGGTGTATCACTGAAATCTTCCTCCTGCGCAGCTGCAGGGGAAAAGAGATCAATAACCCGATGGCGAGCAGAACGCTTAACTTCACCACACCTACTTACTTTTTAGTACTCGCGATATTGCAATTAATCTTCAGTATTTATACTTTTTGATTTTTGCCAAATATTATCGTTTACGTCTTTAGTATCATCTTCAAAGATGCAGTAGAAAATTTTAAATCTCGGTAAAGTTTTCACTTCTCAGTGACTTTCATTGGTTCCAAAAAAATGACGGCTGTTGTGAGACCATGATGCTGGAAAAGTTGGAGGAAAGGAAAAGTCAATTAGAAAAGGAGGTTCAGGATCTAATAAAGAGGAGGGACGAACTCAACGAAGCATCAAAGAACTATGCAAAGAAGAGGGACGAGCTTAACGCTAAAGTGAAGGAGCTTTTGGCAAGGGCTAAAGAGTTAAAGGCTAGAAGAGATGAATTGAACGTAAGAATAAAAGAACTGAAAGACAAAAAGGGGAAACTTTACGATGAAATAGATGCACTCTACAGCGAAGTAGACAAGTTGAGGAAGAGCATTGACAAGGGTGGAAGACCGCTTGGAGAGATCGAAAGGGAGATAAGAAGACTTGAATTTAGGCAGCAGACAAGTGTCTTGACGATTGAAAAAGAGAGAGCACTCGTGGAGAGAATATCTAGGCTTAGAAAAGAGCTCGAAGAAAGAAAGGCCCAGCTCGAGAAACATGAAGGTTTTAAGAAGCTGATTGCAAGGATAAGAGAACTGAAAGATAATTTAAGAGAAGTCAACAACGAAATGAAAAGCTTGGTTGAGCAGGCAGACAAGTACCACGAAGAACTCGTAAAAATCTTGGCTGAAGTTGATGCATCTAGAAAGATGGCAGACGAAATGCATGAGAACTTTGTAAAAAGCAAAAAAGAAGCTGATGCCTGTCACGAAGAAGCTTTAAAGAAGAGAAAAGACATCAGAGATCTTGAGAAGGTAATAAAGGCGCTAAAATCCAGGCAAGCCAAATCTAAGGAGCAGATAGAAAAAGAAGAACTGATAAAGAAAGCAAAGCAGATATACGAGATGTTCAAGAGAGGAGAAAAGATAGAGACTGAAGATTTGCTTATTCTCCAGCGGGCTGGTTTAATTTAACTTTTTCGTAACCCATCCTAAGAGCTTTTAAATTTATTTCGTGTAGATTTTCTGGAATTACGTATTTTACAGCCCATTCCAAGTCTTCATAGCTGAATGGCATCGGATAGATCGCAAAAGTTGCACCAATGATCGCAACGTTTGTCGCTTGGATACTTCCTGCTTTTTCCGCTATTTCAGTGATGTTTAAAGCGTGAACTTTACAGATCTTTGAGATATCACTTATTATCTCCTCTATCTCTGGATACCTTGCTATCCCTGTTGTAACTGATGGTGGTATTATCTTCCTTGTGTTCAAAACAACTATGCTTTTTTCAGATAAATACTTTGCATATCTGAGCGCCTCTACTGGCTCTAAAGCTATGAGTAAATCTGCATCGCCCTCTGGGACGAGTGGGGAGTAGACCTCTCCAATCCTTACGTGAACCTCTACGCTTCCTCCTCTTTGCGCCATTCCGTGTGTTTCAGCAGTTAAGACATTATTTTCAGCTTTCATGGCAGCTCTTGCCAATATCGCTGCAGTTGTCAGTGCCCCTTGTCCTCCAACACCTACAATAACTATGTTCAATTTCATGAGGGAATGAACAGTTTAGAGTTTTATAACTTTAAGCTTTCAATTCCTACCGCTGATAGAAATCTTCTCTTTATAGCATCTGAAATTAGTTTGGCAAGTGTATCCTTATCAGCAACCTCTCCAAAAATCCCGAGTGGGATTTGAGCACCTGCCGCATGGGCATGTCCTCCAGCACTTCCAACGTCTTGGAATGCCTTTTTAAGAACCTCTCCTATATTGATCCTTACATCTTTGTTCCTTGCGCTTACGTAGACCACATCTTTTACTATTCCGTAAACTACAACCGTTGATACGCCCTCAAGTTTTAAAAGAAAGTCTGCTGCCTGTGGCAAGGCATCTCTGTCGTTTGTAAAACCTGCAAAGCTAATTAGAAAGCTTGAATATATTTGTCTGTTCTTTATAGCTGCACCCAAAACTTCTAGAGCCTCTACAGACATTGCGGGCCTTTCCATTTTTTCTATTAGTTCGTGATCGACAAGAGGATAAAGATATGCTGCTGCAAGAAAATCGGAAATTTTGGCATTTTTCTTAAAATCATCGGTTTCAACCTTTATACCGAAAAGAAGTGCTGTAGCAAGAGTTTTTGTTGGTATTATTTTTAGAATTTTTATGTATTCTACCAAAATCGTTGCTGTAGCGCCAACATTCGTTCTTATATCTACATATTCAGCTTTTGCATCATCCGCCGGATGGTGGTCGATAATTATAGATATTTCAACGTTCTGCGGTATGGAATTGTTTTTACCTGGTCCTGAGGAATCTACGATGGCAAACTTTGAATACCTGCTAAGGTCGGCATTTTTAGCATTTATCATAGGTATTTCAAGTAGATTCACCATTGCTCTGTTTTTGTGATGTAGTATCTCACCATAGTAGAGTATATCTGCATCGACGCCGAAAGTTTTTGCTATCTCTTTAAGTGTGTAGGCTGAAGAGATCGCATCAGGATCGGGATTGTCGTGAGTAAATATTCCCAACTTTTTACCTTTCATTTCAGCAAGTATCTTTTTTAGTTTTCCTAATTTTTGGTAAGTTTCCAGCTTCTTAATTTCTTCAATTATTGCGCTTTTTATTGCATCTGCCGATAGTACAACAACCTCGACACCTAAACTTTCAAGGTCCTCTTTTGCCTTTGGAGTTGTAACCTTTACAATTATTGGAGTTTCTCGGATGAATTCTTTTATTTTTTTGGCAACTTTGATGTTAGTTTCATCACTTGGGCTTAAAATTAAAATTGCAGAAAATTTTTGTAGCTCCAGATCTTTGTAGCTTTCTATTTTTTCTGGTTCTCTAAGAAGAGCATCGTAGCCTTCATGTACTAAAAAGTCTACTATATCCTTCTGTGGATCTATTACGAGCACACTTTTTCCGAACTTTGTAAGCTCCTTGATAACACCTATGCTTATTGCATCCGATCCGATAACTAAATAGTCATAGCCTTTACCGTTCTCTGCCATTCTTTAATTACTCAATTACAAGTAAATTTTAATCTTTCCATGATTCTTCATCTACCTTTGTACGCCATAAAGAACTCATTATAGACGCTAACTTTGGGTTCTTGAACTTCTTCACTAACCTCAAATCGTTCGGATATCCGATAAATGGATCTATGCTTTTTTCAACTGTATTAACGACCCAGATTCGAATTCTCTCTCTTTTAGCCTCTTCGGAGTATTGGGAGTAGAAATCTAAGAATGGATCTATCTTCTTCTCTGTGGGGACTACTATAGTATATATTCCATTAAAGCTTCTTGATAACTTTTTGTGTACTTCGAAATCTTCGTAAACGTCCTCTATTAGCGAATATACTACGTTGTAAATTTTATCACCGCTCACGTATCTTCGTATATACTCCCCATCATCTACCTCATAATCTTCAAAGAATGAATCTGTTACGGCCCTCATCACATGAAGCGAGTTAAAAAATTTTTTAGATTTTTCATATTCAACTAGCGAAATTTTAAAATCTTCCAATTCCACCAAACTTTTTTCGCGAACGTAGAAACTAATACCGTCTTTTTCGATATTTACAAATCGAAGATTTTTTATTTTTATAAATTCCTCGAATAGATTGTTTACAAAATTTGAAACTTTTCTCTCTGTCAAACTCCTAGCTTCCTTTCCTAGGACTACTAAATGAGCTCTTATAATTTTTCTTGCAATTTCTTCTTTCGTTACAACTTTTCGCCCTTCGATCATCCGGTATAGCATTTCGATAACATCCCGCTCCATTTGAAAAAAGTTTATACCAATGTTTTTCACTTTGTCGATAATCGTATATTTGAGCGAAAGGGATTTAAAAGAGTTTACAGATAAGATAATGATTATGTACCGATATCCGTTGGAGATCGTTTCGGATATCTACCTTAGCAAGGTTGGTGGATATAGCTACGAGTTGGATGAAAAAGAGGTAGGCATAAATGCAAAGGCTCTGGAAATGAACACATCTTTAATACCTAATGAGACCTTTGTCACTATTAGGTTGTTTAGAGGAAAAATTAAACCGTACTTTTTCAAGAGGAGGTTTTTGATTGTTGGGGTAGAAGAAAACATGGATTGTTACGAGCTTACGAAGAATGGAGAGGTAGTACTCTCTGAAAGTTTGGGGGAAACTGTTGAAGTTGGAGAAGAAGTTATAATAAATGCTGTCGAGTTCTTTAGGGTTGATGGAGATTACTCTAATTTGTTAAAAGCGATTTTATGTCGCTTAGAGAGCCTGAAAAAAGAGAATTGAAGGTTTTAGCTTCAGCAATCAATTTTTTTGGATCTAAGGAAGTAGTCGAGGATTTCAAACTTTTAGTCAAGGGGAGAGAACTTTATGCAGTATCTAAAGACTTATGGGATTTTATAAAAAACGCTAAAAATATAGAATGGATATGTGGTATAAAGTTGGGTGAAATTGGGAGCAGAAGACTGAAGTTATCTCTAGAGGGTTCTTTCTGGCTTGTAAAAAATGAAAAAAAGAATGTTTATGTAAATGAGAAAGGAGAAATGCTTTTTTTATACGGACGAGATTTATTTAAAAGTTCAGTTGAGAAGTACTCAGAATTCGAAGAGAACGAAATCGTTTTTGTATGCAACAAGTTCGGTGACATTTTAGGCATCGGAAAAACCAGATTTTCATCTTTCAAACTACAAGAAGTTGACCCTGAAAGGATCGTTGTTGAAAATCTTGTAGATAGAGGAGAATATATAAGACAGAAAAAACTTTACGACTCTTTTTAGTTCTAAAAGCTATTTTTGAAATGCAAACGAGATTTTTATAAACTTCGAATCGATACAGAAGTTATGGAGTGGTTTACAGAAAGGTACAACGGTTCGGGGCTTGAGATAAAAGTTGTAAGAAAGATAGCTGAAGCGAGATCCATACAGCATATAGAAGTATATGAAACAGAGTTCTTTGGCAAGATGCTTGTGATAGATGGCAAAATCCAGCTGACGGAACTTGATGAGGTGTTTTACCATGAAATGATTGTACATGTTCCAATGATGATGCATGAAGCTCCGAGGAAAGTGCTTGTTATTGGAGGTGGGGATGGAGGTACCTTGAGGGAAGTTCTAAAGCATGAAGTGGATGAAGTCGTTCTTGTAGAGATCGATAGAGCAGTTATAGATCTCTCGAGAGAGTATCTGAAGATAGATCAGGGAGCATTTGAAGATGAAAGGGTTAGAATTGTAATAGAAGATGGACTCAAGTATGTTGAAAGATGCGAAGATCGTTTCGATGTGATAATCGTTGATAGCACAGATCCTGTAGGGGTTAGTGACCCGCTTTTCGACGAAAAATTTTTCAAAAATGCCTCAAAAATATGTGATATTATCTGCTGTCAAGCACAGTCGCCGATTGTTCAAAAACACCTTTTCATAAAACTCTGGAAAAACGCTAAAGCTTTCGAAAAAAGGAGAGTTTATCTGTCATATATACCCACTTATCCTCTAGGATATTGGGCGTTCATTGTCGCTGGACAGGTAGACAAATTTTTTGAAGAGAGGTTCGGTAAATTAAAAGGGAAAGTCAAACACTATAATCCCGAGCTTCATAGAGCTGCGTTTGCTTTACCTGAGTGGTTAAAGAGGGAGATAGATGTATCTGGATAAAGAGGAAGAAAAAATGCTTGAAAGTGAAAATGAAACTGTTTCAAAAGCTATGGAGTTACTTGTAACTCTTGGAAAGATGTTCAAAGCTGAAAGACTTGTTAAAATAAAGTCTGCTCACATATCAGGAATAAGCTACGATAATATCGGTGATCCTGGTTTGGAGTGGATTGAGTCTTTGAATGCCAGAGTTTCTGTACCTACTACTGTAAATCCAGCTGGAATGGATCTGAAGAAATGGAAAGAAATGGGGATCGATGAGCGGTTTTATGAAAAACAAATAAGAATACTGAAAGCGTTGAAAAATCTTGGAGCCGATCTGACGCTGACATGTACACCTTACTATATAAACAGACCAAGCTTTGGTGACCACTTGGCTTGGGCTGAGAGTTCGGCTGTAGTTTATGCAAATTCAATTTTAGGTGCTAGAACTAATAGAGAAGCTGGAATAACATCTATAGCAGCGGCGATTACTGGCAGGACTTTGTACTTCGGTTTACACATTAAAGAAAACAGAATGCCAACCGTAACTGTAAAAGCAAAGGGCAATCTAGCAGCGGTTGGATACATTGCGGGGAAAGAGCTTAGAGGAGAGATCCCTTATTTTATATTTGAAAAAAAGCCATCGGAATGGGAGCTTAAGCAACTTGCAGCATCCTTGGCAGCGACTGGAAGTGTTGCTATGTTCCATGCTGAAGAGATAACTCCAGAGTTTAGAGATTTTGATGTTCCAAAGGAAATAGTTGAAGTGGAAGGAAAGTTGGAAAAAGAGTGTAACGCGGATTTGATAGCCATCGGGTGTCCGCATGCGTCAAAGGAAGAGTTAGAGGAGATTCTAAAGCTAATCGGAGATGAAAAAATAAAAAGGGAACTTTGGATTTTTACTTCACGAAGAATTGCTGAGGAGAGTATAGATCTGGTAAGAAAACTAGAGAAGATGGGGGCTAAAGTGTATTGCGACACCTGCATGGTCGTCTCTCCAGCTTCAGATAGATTCAAATGCGTAATGGTAAACTCTGGAAAGGCTTTGCACTACATTCCGGAAAGAAGAAAATGCGAAGTAGCCTTCTCCGATTTAAAAAATTGTATCAGAATTGCAAAAACCCCTTAAGCCAGCCAACTATCTTCTCCTCATCTATTGCATCCTTTTTAATAAGTAGGTATTCTACATCTTTTGCCTTCTTTTTGGCCATCCCTTTGTAGAATTCTGCGTACCTTTTTTCATCAAAACCGCCGTAGGTTATTACTAGACCGATCTTTTTTGCGTTCATCCTTCTCATAAAATACGTAACTGGCGGACAGTTGAAGGTCCACTTCGGAAAGCAGATTATTATAGCATCTTTTGTAACTTTTTCGAATTTTGCCGGTATTTCGAGCAGGGGGATGAATGAAAGAAGCAACCAGATTATGTAGGGTAATTTAAAAGATCTTATTTCAAAGATCCTGCAGTTTAAAGCTTTTCCGATTATTTCTGCTACTCTCTTTGAATTGCCTGTGAATGTGAAATAATAAACCGCCACTTCCATGAACAGATAAACTTAATATAACATAAATACCTACTCTTTATGAGATGCAGATAGTACTGTTGGAATCTGTAATGAGAATACTCAAGAAGGCTGGCTTTTCAATGGCAAACTTAGCTGATACTAAGCCAAGATGTTTCGATGTGGTAGCGAAGAGGGGTGATGAACTATATCTAGTAAAGGTTCTGTACAACGTTGACTCTCTAAAACCAGAATCGGCGGAAGAGATTAAGAAGCTTTCAAGATTACTGTCTGCTGTGCCAGTTATAGTAGGAGAAAGGTTCAAGAACGATTTTCTTGAAAGGGGGGTCGTTTACACGAGATATGGTATACCTGTTGTCAATTTAGCTACATTTTATGATTACGTTGTAGAGAACATTCCACCGCTAATTTATTCCGCTCCCGGCGGTTACTATGTAAGAATCGATGGCAAAAAAATCAGAGAGATACGTGAAAAACTTGGAATAAGTATAGGAGACATGGCAAAAAGGCTTGGTGTTTCGAGGAGAACTGCAAAGAAGTATGAAGAGGATATAGACACGAATTTGGAAACAGCTGCAAAAATAGAGGAACTACTTGGAACTCAAGTTATTAAAGCAATTGAATTCAAGTCTTTCGTAGATTACGATTTGGGAGAGATGGAAGAATCAAGTGAAAAAACAAAATTCGATGAAACTTTGGTACATCTTTCTGAGATAGGTGTAAAGGTACATCCTGTAAAACAAGCACCGTTTGATGCGGTATCTCTTGCAGAAGACGAACTAGTTCTTACCGGTGTAAAGCCGGTGAGAGAAATCAAAAGAAGGGCGATGATATTTGGGGAAATATCCCGTGTAACGGAGAGTAGAGCAGCTTATATAACTGAAAAAGATGTAAAGGTCAACATAAGATCGGTCGTCTTCATTTTGAAAGAGGAACTAGGTTCTATAACTTCAGCGAAAGATTTTATATCTCTTATAGATGAAAAAGCTAAAGGTGAGAAGTGATGCTTGAATATTTGTACCCTCTTCGAACGTATCTGATCGTTTCCGGGGTTGAAAAACCGAATATCATGGCTGCAGACTGGGTAGTACCTTTGTCGTTCAATCCTCAGCTTTTAGGTGTTGCAGTGGGTCGTCAGAGGTATACCCATAAGTTAATAAAAGAACTTGGTGAATTCGTGGTAGCTGTACCAACCCTAGAGCTTTTGAAAGAAGTTTGGATAGCAGGGACCTTAAGTGGGGCGAAAGAAGATAAGTTAGCTAGGATGAAATTAACTTTACTTAAATCGAAGAAGGTGAAAGTACCATCTATAAAAGAATGCCAAGCCAACTTGGAGTGCAGAGTCGTTAAAGAGTTAGAAGTGGGAGATCATACGCTTTTTGTTGGGGAAATAGTCGATGTAACTTTTGGAGATGCATTCATTAAAGGGAAACCAGATCTGAGTTACAGATATATAATGCATGCTGGTTTTGGTAACAACTTCACAACAAATACGAATGAAAAATTCGAAATTTAACTAAAATTTTTTCGCCTGATATATAATAGCTACATAAGAGCCGGCAAAGAGTGATATCAAAAATAGCGCTATCGCTCTGTATATCTGGTTTTCTCCTGAAACTGACTCTATTTGGGATCTAAGATCTTGAATCTCAGAAGTTTTGCTTGTTAACTCAACTTTCATTTTTGCCAAATCCAGCTGCAGCCTTTCAATGTTATCGTTTAGAAGCTTGTTTTGGACTTCTAACATACTTTTTTCTTTCTCAAGTTCGTCAACTCTTTTGTTTAGCTCAGATAATGTCTCTTCATATCTTTTTAATTGTCCTTTTAATTTTATAAATTTCATCTGATAGTTAGTTGCCGAACCGATAATCTGACTCTCATTGACTTCTTTAACCTCCAAATCCAAAAATTCTGTACCGTTGACTAGTAAAAAGTACTTTCCAGCAGAGCAGTTGAGGCCAACATACAGATAATGCTCTCCTGGATCCGCAAAAGTTGAATCTAGAAAGAGACAATTGCTGCTGACGCTCAGATAAGCCGATTCGTTGAGGTTGAAACTTATGATGTCTCCGGGTATAGCGAGGATTGCCAAAATTAGCATCTCTATCATATCAACCCCCCAAGAAGTGTATTAACCTCTTCTCGAATTGATTCTACTTCTCTCTTAGAAACATCCCTTGCAACCCTTGCGTGCAAAATTATATCTTCATTTAGCTGAGCAACCAAGACCCTTTTATCTCCGGAAGACAGGACGGCTTTATCTACATCTAAAACACTTTTTATCACCTTCATAATTTCCGGAGCAATAGCTGCATCACTTTCGGGAGTTTTGCTGTTTGAAGCTATTACCAAGCCATCGTTAGTAAGCATTGTTACATCGGTGAGCATGTATCTAGCTGCAACGTACTCTACCAACTCCTCCAAGCTCTTTGGTGGGCCTCTTTCAAGTTTTTTCACTCCCTCCTTTTCGAGAAACTCACTTATAACATTCACTCTTGTTGTCATCTTTAAAGATTTAGCTTCGTTCACTTCTCTCTCTAAAATTCTGTTTGTAGCGATGAATCCCAAAATTGAACCAGAGGCTGCAGCTATTGCGAAAACTACTAAATCTATCATTCTGGTCACCTCATAAGTTTGGCAACCTCTTCAAGACTCATGCTGTCGACTTTTTCAGCCAACTTGAATGCATCATCCAATTTTGTCATATCCAATTTGTTGCAGTTTTTTATCAGATTTTTTGCCTTCAACTTTGCAAGACCGGCTTTACTTTTTTCAACGCAAACCATCGCAGAAGAGTCCCTCTTTTCGAAGTATATTGCTAGAGATGCTGTTATTATGAGAGCCTCATCCACAGAAGAGTTCAGAATTTCAAAAAGATCTTCATCGCAGTTGCCAAACTTTTTCACCATGTTACCCTTCTTCAGAATGTATTGCATCATCCACACCTCTTAACTCTTTAAGGAGTTCAAGTATGTTATCTTCACGCATTGGAAAAATCAAAAATTTATCTTTAGATTTATATACGCACATCTTCATTCCAGCGTTGAAGTAACCTATTTCAAAATCATCAGGCAATTTTTTTACTATCTCAATGATTTTTTTTGCAGCATCATCTTCTTCTTTGCTTAGAAGGTAGGATCTAACCTCGTTTTTGCTTACTATACAGTATCCCCTTCTGAGCGCTCGGTAAAGTTTGCTCATAATACTTATCATGGTTTTTTTTAATGGTATTTAAACTTTTCTTAAAGAGAACATCAATAACTTTCGAGTTGCAACTTAGTGTTTTTGCAGCTTCTTCGGAGTTAGGACAAAATAAATTAAATTAGGTGATGTATATAGCTGGTTTTCCCGGTATAGCAGCTTTAATTTTTTCTTTCGGAATTTTTTCTGAGCTAATCACAACTTTCAACCCAGTTTCGCTTTCAATGAAGTTTTTGTTCTCTTCTATCACGTACTTCTCGTCTATTATGGTTATCTTTTCCATCGATAACTTTTTGATTAGATCCAAGACCTCTTTTCCTTTTTTACGTAGTTCATCATCTTCCATCAGCTTTTTCATTGCATCTTTGACGTTTCTGACCTCAGAAAACACTCTTGCAACTTTCATCTTCCACTCTTCAGCAATTCCTATGTATGCTACTTCTGGATTCTCCATAAACTTTTTTATTTCGTTTATGTCATCTATTAGCCTAATTATATACTCTTCGCAAGCTTCAGCAACTTCATTTATTTTCGATTCATCATACTCAGGATACTTTTCTAGGCTTACAAATGTATCGTGCTTCATATGCCAGAGTTCTTCGCATATATGCGGTGCAAAGGGGGAGAGTAGCTTAATCCAGTCATCCAGTATCAGTGATAGATTCTTGCCACCTCTTTTGAGGTACCATCTCACCAGGTTCATAACCTCAAAGAATGCTGAATTCAGCGCTCTTCTTGTCTGTAGCTTTTGCATCGCTTCATTTGTTTCTTTAACAAGCTTCTGGAATCGACTTACTAGCCATCTGTCAAGTGTTGTAATTTCTGAAGGTTCTTTCATGTAGTTCTCCGATACAATACCGCAGAATCTTTTTAGATGGGCTGCTAAGCTTTCGACTTCTTTGCTTTTCCAGTCTGCATCGCTATCGTACTCTGATGCATGGAGAATATAGATCCTCGTAACATCTGCTCCGTAGTTTTTAACTGCTTTTTTCATTGTAAGCAATGGACCTTTGCTTTTGCTCATCTTTTTTCCCTCCAAGCTGACGTAGCCATTTACAGCAATCGCTTTTGGATAGTATCTCTCCGGAAATATGGCTATGTGGTGGAATAGATAGAAAAGTAGATGGTTAGCGACAAGATCTTTACCGCTACTTCTCAGATCGACAGGATACCAGTATTCGAATTCTCTTCTTAATCTTTCTAAGAACTCGATACCCAGTTTTGACTTTCTAGCAACCTCCTCAATTTTTCCTTCACCTAAAAAGACGTAATCAAAAAATTCCGGCACGAGGTTTTCAGCTTTCAAGGAACCTTCGTTTATGTGCTTCGCTAAGATATAGTAGGCCATGTATATCGTTGAATCGGAAAGACTTTCTATCAGCCACTCTTTATCCCAAGGGATTCGAGTCCCCAGACCTTTCCTCCTAGCGCATGCTTTGTCCTTTAACCACTCGATTTTATTTTTGAATTCTTCTTTATAGTAATCCGGGATAATCTCCATCCTCTCAAGATGTTTTAAAACTGCATTCTTCCATTCCGCTTTTGAATATTTTATAAACCACTGATCTCTGACGAGTTTTACTACACATTTTGTACCACAGCGACAGATAACGGGCTTTTCACTAAATTCATAAAAAACATCACCAAGTCCGGAATCGATAAGCTTCCTTTCAACCTTTTCTTTTGCAATAGCTACTTTTTCACCGTTAAATTCTGTATTTTCCATCATTAAACCTGTGTGAAATTCTTTCTTATAAAGCTGTTTTGTTGCCTTTTCTAAGGCTTCGAAGTCTTTCTGACTTTTGGCTCCAAAATCCTCCATAACCTTTTTGGCTGGTATTCCTTCTAGATCTGTTTTTATTATGACTATCGGTTCAATTTTTTCAACCAAACTTTTATCCAACCCAAAACTTTTTAATATCTCTTCGTTCTTTTTGAGATCTTCGATAGCTGCAAAATCAAAAGGAGCATGAGCTGGGACACTCATAACGATACCTGTAGCATTGTCTAGATCAACAAAGTTTGCTGGCAGAATTGGAACTTTTCTGTTTGTGAGGGGAACAACAACTTTTTTGCCAAAGAAGTCTTTCGCATCAACTTCGCATATAAATTCTACTTTTTTGTCCGTATGTAGGAGCTTCTCATATGCTTCTTTACTAATAAACCATTTTTCTCCGTTTACTTTGGCAACAACGTATTTTGCGGGTTTCAACCATATGTTTGTCACTCCATAAACTGTTTCTGGACGTAAGGTTGCGCATGGAAATACTAAATCTGAACCTTCAAGATTGAATTTTATTACTGTGTACTCCACTATCGTCGCATCTTCGCCAGCCAACAGATCGTGATCCTCAACCGGATTTTGGTCGTGCGGACAGTATCTCACGGGATGGGAGCCCTTATCTATTAGTCCCTTCTCCTTCAACTTCCAATACTGCCATTCTATGAACTTCTGATAACAAACGTCTGTAGTTGTGAAAACTCTCCGCCAGTCGATCGAATATCCAATGCATTTCAATGATTCAAGGGCTTCTTTAGAGAAGTATGCAACTATCTTTTCAGGAGTCGTTAAATTTAGAAGTTCCTCAAGCGGTACATCGTGGTATTTTGTATAAACTTCGATCGTTTTAGAATCTCTTTTTTCAATAAGTTCGGCGAGTCCAATAATTGGCGTTCCAGTAACATGGAACCCCATAGGGAATAATACGTTGTAACCTTTCATTCTCATGTATCTGGCAAAGGCATCTCCTATAGTAAAAGTCCTTGTGTGGCCCACGTGGAGATTACCGTTAAGGTACGGGTAAGGGATAGTAATAAAGAATTTTTTTCGATCATCTGGCTCTGACTCGAAAATTTTTGCTTCTTGCCAAATCCTTTGCCACTTTTCTTCTATCTCTCGAAAGTTCATAGGTTTAATTCTAGTCGGGGTTAAATTTTTTGTGTTCTCAAAGCGACCATATAATAATAATGATAATTTTATAACGTTATAATATATTTGTAAATCTTTATATTTGAGTTCAATTACGAAGAATGGTGAAAAACATGAAGCTTATAAGTGAAATAGCATCGAAAGCGATTTCAGAAGGTAGAACGTACTTACTCGAACACGAAAGTAAAAAAATCCTTATGGAGTATGGTATTCATACTACTAGAGCTTTTTTAGCAAGAAAGGCTGATGAGGCTGTTGAAATAGCAAGAGAAATCGGATATCCTGTAGTTATGAAGGTTTTATCTCCAATGATAATTCACAAATCCGATGTTGGTGGTGTTAAACTAAACCTTGAAAACGATGAAGCTGTTAGAGCAGCTTACAAGGAAATCGAGTCAAAATTCAAGGATAAGGGTATGATCGGAGTCTCTGTGCAAAAGATGGCAAAGCCGGGGATAGAATTAATTGTAGGAGTAACGATGGATGAAACTTTTGGTCATGTACTGATGTTCGGCTTGGGCGGAGTTTTTGTTGAAGTTTTTAAAGATGTAAGCTTCAGAGCGATCCCAATAAGTGAAGATGATGCCGAAGAGATGATAAGGGAGATAAAAGGTTACTCTTTGCTGAAAGGTTACCGTAATTATTCTGCAGATTTACAGGCGATAAAGGACATTTTATTGAGAGTCTCGAAGATCGTAAGTGAAAATCCAATAATAAAGGAGATGGATTTGAACCCGGTGTTTGTATATCCTGAAGGTTATGTAGTTGTTGACGCAAGGATAATTCTTGATCCCAAGTTTTGTAAAATAAATGAAGGGAATTCTCGAAACATCGATCTCAAAGGACTCTTCTATCCGAAAAGCGTTGCAGTTATCGGAGCTTCAAATACACAGGGTAAGCTAGGCTGGAATGTATTTAGAAACCTCTTAACTCACGGATTTAGCGGAAAACTTTACCCTGTAAACCCAAATGTTGAAGAGGTACAGGGTGTTAGAGCTTACAAGAGCATAAAAGATGTTCCAGAGAAAGTTGATGTTGCAATAGTTCTAGTGCCCGCAAAGCAGACTCCAAAGATAGTTGAGGAATGTTGTCAAGCCGGTGTGAAGTATATCATAGTCGAATCTGCAGGATTTTCTGAGCTTGGAGAAGAAGGAAAGACTCTTGAAATGCAGATGAAGGAATTAATAAAAAGGTATGGGTGTAGACTTGTAGGCCCAAATTGTGCTGGATTGATAAATACTCATAACGGATTCGTCGGATCTTTAGGGCTCCTTGGAGAGCTTAATAAGGGAAACATAGGACTAATAGTCCAGGCAGGAGTCTATGCTGCGGGGTTTTTGTGGGGGCTCAGAAATATTATGGACTTCGGAATAATAGCGACAATAGGGAACAAGCTCGATATAAATGAGACTGACATGCTGGAAGCAATTGGTGCTGATGAGAACATAGAAGTTATAGGAATGTACTTGGAGGATGTAAAAGGCGGCAGGAGATTTATAGATGTGGCAAGGAATATAACGAAAAAGAAACCAATCATAGTTTTAAAGACAGGTAGAACTGAGGAAGGAAAGAAGGCTGCGTCAACCCATACAGCCTCTTTAGCTGGAAATGACCAGATATATAGCTCGATTTTCAAGCAGGCGGGAATTATAAGAGCAAGAGATAATGAACATCTTTTTGCGTTGCTTAAAGCCTTCTCCAAACAACCTTTGCCAAAGAACGATGGAGTTCTTGTAATAACCTATGCTGGCTCTCTTGGTGTCGCTTCAGCAGATGCAATATCTCTTAATGGACTGAGACTGGCGAAATTTTCGGAGGAGATAAAAGAAGAGATCAGAAGATTCATGCCGAGTTTTGTAGCAAGCTTTAACCCGATAGATCTTACTTTTGATCAAACCCCCGAACAGGTCAGAAAGATAATAGAGACAGCACTGAAATGCGATGATGTTGGAAGTATTTTACTCATTGTGCAAACAGAGAAGTTTGGAAGTTATGTTGATACTCTGAAGTCTATAGATTACAAGGGCATCCCTATCTTTGTGGTTGTTTTTGGTAAGGAGTTTATCATAGAGGATGTAATAAAACTTGAAAGATCCGGAATACCAGTTTATACGACGCCTGAACAAGCTGTGGAAGTTATTGCGACCATGTATTATTACAAGAACAATATAATGCTCGCGGAAGAGGTTTTAAAGCAAACTACATCTAAATCTGTGGAAAAGAAGGTTTTAGCTTTTTAAATCTTATTTTTAAAGCATCTTTCGAACCATCCATTTTGGACTATTTTATACCGAAAGGTTAATCAAATTGTTTTCAAAAATTTTTATCATGCGAGGTAAGCTATACAACATCCCACAGGAAATCACTCTGAAAGATGGTACAGTTATCTTTGTTCGTGAAGTCAGAAAAGAGGATTTGGAAGAGTTGAAGAAATTGTATTCTTCTCTTTCAAGGGAGAGTCTTTATTTAAGGTTCTTTGGGAAACCAAGTTCAAATTTTATTGAAAAGTATGTTGAAAGAGCTGTAAATGTGGATAGGAAGAACTCCTTTGGAATCGTTGCCTTTTATGGCAACGATCTCGTAGCCCATTCAGAGTATTATGCCACAAGCAGAGATTCTGCAGAAGTTGCATTCACGGTTTCAGATAATTTTCATGGTAGGGGTGTTGGAACAGCTCTATTAGGAGTGATGGCTGAAATAGCATGGAAAAATGGAATAAAAGAGTTCTATGCAATGGTTTTACCAGAAAATTATCAGATGATCAAAGTATTTCGAGATTCTGGTTTTCCAGTGAGAGTTAGGCCTGAAATCGGAGCATTAGTTGTGAGAATGCCGACTGCGATAACTGAAGAAGTTTTAGAGCATTTTGAACGTAGAGAGAAGTTAGCAATTATAAACGCTCTTCGTAGGTTTTTTTGTCCAAATACCATAGCAGTAATAGGAGCGTCAAAAGATAGAAAAAAAGTAGGTGGAAAACTTTTATATAATATTTTGGTCTATGGTTATAACGGTACAGTTTATCCAGTAAACAAAAATTCAAAGTACAGCCAGTCGGTAAGATGTTATCCTTCGATTTCCGATGTTCCGGATGAGGTAGACTTAGCAATTGTGGCTGTACCCTTCTATGAGGTTCTTAATGTTGCAGAAGAATGTGGAAAAAAAGGTGTGAAAGCTCTGCTAGTAATAACATCTGGATTTGCAGAACTCGGTGGAGAAGGTAAGAACAGACAGGAAGAGCTTTTAAAGATCTGTAGAAAGTATGGAATGCGTTTAATAGGTCCAAATTGCATGGGGATCGTAAATACAGATCCAAATTTAAGATTAAATGCTACATTTGCTCCAAACCCTCCACAGAATGGTAGAATAGGGTTCGCATCGCAAAGTGGTGCGGTTGGATTGGCAGTGATGGATCACGCAAGCTCCTATGGACTGGGTCTCTCCTTCTTTGCATCTCTCGGCAACAGAGCAGACATATCGAGCAACGATCTCATAGAATACTGGGAGGAGGATCCGAGAACAGATTTGATTCTTCTTTATCTTGAATCCTTCGGTAATCCGAGAAAGTTTGCTAGGATAGCTAAAAGAGTGTCTAAAAAGAAGCCAATACTAGCTCTTGCTTCAGGTATAACCCCTGTTGGAACCAACACTGCCTCAATTATCGGGTCTCTGATTTCTTCTTCAGGTATCGTAGTAGAATCTTTCTTTAAACAGACGGGAATCATAAGAGCCGACACTCTGGATCAACTTTTTGCAATATCTTGCTTTTTACTGCATCAACCATTGCCAAGAGGCAGGAAGGTTTGTATCCTAACAAACGGTGGAGGTTATGGAGATATAACAGCTGACTGGTGTAAGAAGGTCGGTTTAAAGATACCGGAATTGTCTCAGGAAACTAAAATGAGGCTGTTACAGACTCTTCCACCAATTTCAAGTGTTCAAAATCCTGTAGATATGACAGCATCAGCTAATTTCGAAAATTACAGTGATGCTATAAAGATTGTAAGCAAAGATGAGAATGTCGATGCGATAGTAGTCATCTTTGTTCAGGCTGTAAGCATGGAGGAAACAAGTAGAGTAGTGGAAAGTGTTTTGGAAGCATCTAGATATGCAAATTCTTTAGGGAAGCCTGTAATATTTATATACGCTGGTACCGATCTTCAATGTCGTGTTCTTAGGAAGGAGGATTTAGCTGTTCCTGTCTACGTCGATCCAAGTTTAGCAGCAGAGGTTTTAAGTAAGGTTGCAGAATATTCAGAGTGGAAAATGAAGCCGAAAGAAGATACAAGAGAATTTGAAGTTAACAGAGATAAGGCTGCAGCGATAATAGCAAAATCACTTGGAAAGAAAGAATGGTTGAACATTCTAGATTCTTTCGAACTTTTGAACTGTTACGGTATAAAAACACCAGATTACGTTTATTTAAAACCCGAAGAACTCAAAGATGAGAAGGCAATCGAAAAAGTCGAAAAATTGGGCGTTGTTAGTGTGAAGGCAGTTGCTGAAAAACCTTCATATGGAAGAGATCCAAGATTTTCAAAGAGTGGAGTTTATGGAGCTGAAGCAATAAGAGCTGCAAAGGAGATACTTCAAGAACTTAAGGAAGTAGATGGTTTCATATTCCAGAAAATTGTTCATGGAATTGAGATGTTCATCGGTGTTGTAGAAGATCAGAACTTTGGTCCCCTGATAGCTTGTGGTGCCGGAGGCGAGTTTGCAGAGTTGCTCAAAGACATTTCCGTTAAAGTTACTCCCATTACGTACTCTGAGGGACTAGAAATGGTAAAAAGTTTAAGGATCTACCCTATGCTTGAAGGTTACAAAGGAAGAGAGGCTGTAAACATAGAATCCTTTGTGGAGACTATCTTGAGGATAAATATGCTGATAGAGGATTTCCCTGAAATAGTTGAAGTTGAATGCAACCCTGTAGTTTTAGATAAAAGCTCTGCAGTTGTTTTCGATGCAAGTGTAAGGTTGCGAGTATAACTATTTATCGAAAGCTTTTTAAGCTCGAACCATTTAATGGTAATTGGTGGTAGTGGATTATCTGAAGGAGATGCAAAAACTTTGGGAAAATACTTTGAAGATGCAGACAAACCTAATTGAGATGATAACCATCGCTTTAAACAACGTGATAAAGCTGAACCCCATTCAAGGAAACACAGCGATTTTTAGGGCTAAAGTTCAGAGCGGTGGGAGGATAAGCATACCTGAAGCAGATAGAATAGCCCTCGATTTAAAGGAGGGAGATGTTGTTAAGGTAATTGTAATAAAAGAGTCGGGAGGTGAGAGAAGTGGAGTATAAGGAGTTTATGGATGCAGTAAGAAGTATGTATAAGATGGGTTTTGCAGTGGGTAAATCTATGCTGGACATGGTAAAAATAGCCATGGACAGCTACATGAGTATGTACGAGATGTACATGAGGCAGTTTATACCGTCTGAAAGCTACGAAAACGTGAAGAAAACGATAGACCTCTACACGGAATCTCAAACGAAGGTCTTTGAAAACTTCAAGAAGTTGCTTGAACAGTTTGAGAAACAGCAGGATGAGATATTTGCAAGAATGATAGAGTTTGGCGAGAAGGCAACACCTAAGAAGAAAGAGTGACAACTATTTTTTTATTTTTGCTATAATTTCGAAGTCGAAAAGGGCCTTTGAGAGATGAACTTCTTCAAATTCTTTGCTCATAAAGTTTGCCACAAAACGTGGAGATGGAAATCCCCAAATAGCTTTTGAAACTCTTTCAGCGTAAGATTCACTTACATACCTTCTCAAAGCATCTAAAACGAATTTTTTTATATTTGATGGCATTTCTGAGTTTATATCTCTTATTGCTATTGTTCCCTCGTTTTTCAGTACTCTTTTAGCCTCGTAAATTGCCCTAAGGCCTGTATCATGTAGCGAAAAAGAGAATATAACCAAATCAAAAGACCTATCTTTGAAAGGTAAAAAGTTTGCATCAGCAACGATTGCTCTTGAAATTTTGCACATTTCAACGTTTTTGTCTATACCGACAATTTCTGCATCTTTAAAAATTTTTGATAGTTCATTAGCTAAGATACCGCTGCCACAACCCACGTCGAGTATCTTTTTTGCATTTAATGAGCTTTTTAATTTTTTTGCAAAATAAATATAACTGAGCCTGAACTTTTCAGCCCAAGTCGCATACCTTTCTTCTTCCATAAATTTTTTATATTCGCAATAACTAAAAAGCTTTTGATGATGGAAGATATTTTTAAGACCTTTAAAACGTTTGAAGAGTTTCTAATGAAGTTGATAGACCCCAAGACCTATCTTGGTGAGCTTAGCGAAGAGGAAATTAAAGATTCGATCGAAAAATACTACAGTGGAATATTCAGTATCTTTCAGCTGAACTTCGATTATTCAACAAAGATCTGGCAAAAGATTTTTGCGGGCGATGTAGAAAACGTTCTTGCAACTTATCTCGAGTACCTTTCAAAGCTTGAAGATGTAGTTAATAAGATGAGCGACAACGTTCTATACTCAGCCTACATAAATGCTTTAAATAGTAACTATCTGAGATTTTTAACGACTCTACAAAATATAAACGGAGCTATTTTGCACAATTTGGGATTGGTTTCGAGAAAGGATATAGTGGCTCTTGCAGAGGCTTACGTAGACCTGAAGGGTGATATAAAAAAGGAGACAAGAGTTGTTAGAAAAGACATCGCAGAGATAAAGAACATGCTGGTTGAGTTGCAAAAAGAAATGGTTGGTAAAGAAAAGAAAGATTGAGGTGTTAAAAATGATTCCTTACCTGATTTCCGAGTCTTTAAGGAACATCAGAAGATCTTTAAAGCTTTCTGAATGGCTTTTGGAGCACGATTTTTTACCTTGGAGCGAAGATAGGCCTTATCTAATACCTAACGTGAAGGTTGGTCAAACTCCGAGGGTAGAACTTTATAAAGATGACGGAGTGAAGCTTTATAGGTACCTGCCGACAACAGAAAAGCAGTACGAAACTCCATTGCTTATAGTCTATGCACTCATCAACAAACCATACATCTTGGATCTTTACCCTGAAAGAAGTGTAATTAAGAAGTTTTTAGATGCTGGATTCGATGTTTATCTGATAAAGTGGGGAGATGCGACGATTGCAGATCAATTTGGTCTTTCAGAGTACGTGGATATCTTCATGTACGACTTCATAGATTACCTTAAGGATTACGCGAAAGTTGACAAGATATCTATTCTCGGTTACTGTATGGGTGGAGGGATGTCAGCTATTTACACGTCTCTTTATCCAGAAAACGTCAGAAATCTACTGCTTTTAGCATCTACTTTATATTTTGGTAAGGATGTTGGTGGACTTGTTACGCTTAGCGATAAAAGATTTTTTGATCCCGAAGAAGTTACAAACGTATACGGCTACGTTCCAGCTTGGTTTTTGGGGGAGAGGTACAAGCTTCTCAGACCCCTCGAAAACTACGTTACAAAATATGTCAGCATGTTCTTGAATGCCGAAAACGAAGATTTTCTCGATCTTTTCTTTAGAATGGAGAGATGGATTCACGATGGAGTTAACGTGGCACCATATGCTTATGCAGAATACGTGAAACTGATGTATCAAGAAAATGCGCTATGTGAAGGTAAATTGTATATCAACGGAAAAAGGGCAGATCCTAAAAAAATATCCATGCCGGTGGCAGCAATTGTTGGTAAAAAGGATCATTTAGCTCCACCAAAGAACACTTTAGGATTTTTGGATTATGTATCAAGCAACGAGAAGGCTATATTTGAAGCCGATGTCGGTCACGTGGGGCTTGTGGTTTCAAGTAAAGCGATGAAGATGTGGGATGAGGTTGCTGATTGGCTTGCGAAGAGGAGTGGCAAAAAGATAGTAAGAGAGATTTGATCACCATATCAAAATTTTTACCCAGCCTTCAGCAACAAGTCTATCTTCAACAGCACATTTGATGTTTAACTTGTATCTATTTTTCTCTTTTTCAACCACAGTCCCTTGGATTCTAACGAGATCTCCGATCTTCACGGGAGCTGTATATTTGAAATATGTTTCTAGTAATACAACGATCCCTGGAATTCTTGCTACCGCTGCTGAAACCAAGCTTGTAGTAAGCATACCCTGAGCAACTCTTCCTCCAAACCTCGTCTTCTTTGCAAACTCTTCTTCAAAGTGTATTGGGTTAAAATCTCCAGAAATCAGTCCGAAAAGATAAACGTCTGCTTCGGTTATCCTTTTCTCGTAAGTTATCTCGTAACCCACATCCAGCTGGCCACTGAATTTTTCAAATTTTTTAACTTCTCCACCCAATTTTCTGTAAACTTCCTCTAACTCCATCATTTTATCTCCTCCCTTAAGACCTTTCAATAATCCAACGAATTGCTTCTGGCCAAATTTTTGTATGGGAAGTTTTGCTTACACTCAAACCTATATGTCCCTTCTCTGATAGAAGCATCTTCTTATCTTTTGATGGTATTTTTTCGAAAAACGGTATTACTGACTCTGGTGGTGTTATATGATCCTTTTCAGCCGCCAAAACGAGTACGGGCATATCTATTTTGTTGATATCTACTGGCATTCCTTTCACATCGTATTGGTTATTCATTATCTCGTTTCTATGGTACCATCTGACAATATACTCCTCGAAAACATCTCCTGCAACGGATGGAGAATCGAAAATCCAGTGGTCCATAAAAAAGAAGTCTTTTACTGATTTTTCGTCGTCGAAACTATTTATTAGCGATTGATATTTGCCAACTATTAATCTTACTGGGTCTACAAGTAAGAAGGCGATATTCAAGAGATCCCCAGTAGCGTTGAACAATGCTCTTGAAATCTTTTTGGGATCTATACTTTTAGCCCAAATCGCTAGAGTGTTCTTTGTATCGAAGTTTATTGGAGGTGTTTGAATTATAAGGTTCTTGATCTTTTCAGGATACAAAGCTGAGTAGATTACTGCAAGTGTAGAACCTAAGCAGTAACCGTGTAATGTCAATTTATCTACTTTTCGCTCTTTTCTTACAAAATCTACGCAGAAATCAAGATAGTCTATATAATCAGATATTTTTAGATGCCTATCAGCAAAACTCGGATAACCCCAGTCTATCATCCAAACATCAAGCCCTGCTTCAAGCATCTTCTTTATTACGCTTACATCTTCATGTAAGTCTAGGATAACTGGTCTGTTGATAAAGGCATAGCATATCAGAACTGGAGTTCTGTAATTGGGATTCCCTCTGTAGTGTAGCAACTTAAAAATCCAATCCTCGTGAACAACTTCGTAATCACAAAATCCAGGCTTTATATTTTTTATCTTTTCGGCTATCATTTCTGGACACCCTTCTCAATAGAATCCAACTTTTTTTCAAGCTCATTAATTCGTCTCTTTAGATCAAAAATTCTTTTAAAAGCTTCATCCATCTGAGATACAGTTGCAAACGGATTCAGTGGGTTATTCTCTGCGATCCCTTCGTAGAATCTTCTGAAGTAATATAGGTAATCCATTAGACTTTCGACCATATTTTTCTGAATCTCAACATATTTCTTCGAACTCAGTAAGTTTTCAAACTCTTTAACCTCCTCGTTCAAGAAGGTGTTCAAAAAATCGAAGAAATTCGAAAATTTTTTGCTGTTTGCAATCTCTATGAACCTCTCTGCAGCAGTTACGAAGGCTTGTTTTCTCAAATCTCGGTAACTTCTAAAAAACTCTGAAAAATTTCTCCAACTGTTAATTGCATTTTCCAGGTATTCAAAAACTTTCTTGGGTAGTATTAACGGATATTCATGCAATAGATCAGCTTTCATAAATTCAGAACTGCAGGATTTTATTAAGTCTGCATAATGATCAAGAAATCTATCAAGGACACTCTTAACTGGCTCAGAAGTTGTAGAGGTAAAGTAAATTTCGGATAGAAGTTTTAAATGTGAGAAAAACGAACTTAAAAACTCGCAGTAAGTATCTAAAAACTCGTTTTGAGACTCCAAGATTCTCATAAGATCAACAAAAGGAAAAAGATAGTTTAACTGCCTAATACCAAACACTGAAATTTCGATGGGGCGATAAAAGAACTTGGAGAATTCTTCATATATTTTCTCAAAACTTTCATCGTAACGTATAGCTCCAGATTGATGTTTTTCCCAAAGATCTTCAAGTATTTTCCTAATCTCGATATTCCTCAAAAGAAGCTCGAAGGACTCCTTGGGAGCGAACTTAAAAAGTTCTATTGCCTCATCTTGGCTAATCATAATTACTTCTACAGAATTAACCTATATATACTTTTCTACTTTTTAGTTGTATTACGACTGTATAACCTCAGAAGAAGTTAAATTTCACAAACTCAACGGAGTTCATGTACTACGCCGTGAAAGGAAATGCAGATTTCGTAGAGTTTCTGAAGAACAGTAGAGTTCTTTTTTTGTTAGTTATAGGGAACACAAAAACTGCGGAAGTGCCTGGAATAACGGCTGCTGGAGAGAACAAAGATTTAATTGCCTACACACCACCAGCAGATGCTGAGCTACTTTACCATGGAAAATGTTTATCGATAAGCGGAGTGCCGGCAACACCGGATGGGAAACCAACACCAGCTCTGATATCTTACGCTGCTTTGAATTTGACCAAGATTCCGTTACTTGTTGTCGATGCGGGTTTGATGATCAAACCAAAGATACCCTACGTATCTCTGAACGCTCCCGTAGGAGAGAACATAGCAGAAAGAAGGGCTATGAATGTAGAAGATGTTGAAAATTTAATCTCCAATTCAAAGCTATTGGCAAAACAGTTATCAAAAATTTGTGATGTGCTGATGATTGGAGAAAGCATACCAGCTGGAACGACTACTGCTGCAGCTGTTTTAAAAGCCATGGGTTTTGAGCCAGCTGTTTCGTCAAGCATGCCAGAAAACCCGATAGAACTGAAGAGAAAAATCGTAGAGGTTGCGGTTAGAAGGGTTAAGAATACTGAACCATTGGAAATTCTTTCTGCTGTTGGAGATCCAGTTTTAGCTGCTGTTACTGGGCTTGCTTGTGGTTTTGATAAATTTGTAGTCTTAGCTGGAGGAACGCAGATGGTTGCAGCGAGTAAGCTGATTGAAGCGCTCGGAAAAAGAGATTTCGCAATTGCAACGACCAAATACGTTGCAAAAGATGGTAATGCGGATCTTAACATAGCGAGTTGTTCTGTTGTAGCATCGGATCCCAAGCTTGGACTTTCAAAGTATGATGGGCTCAAAGCTTATGAGCATGGATTCGTCAAAGAAGGCGTTGGTGCTGGTGGTTTGACGCTTCTATGCTACGTTCGAGGATTTGAAATACTGCCAGAGGTTGAAAGATGCTATGAAAAGATAATACTGAAGCGCTAGCTACTTTCACTCTTTTATTATTTCGAGGATCTCTTTAAACTCCTTCGCTTCTGCAGTTTTGAGGATTTCGTAGATTATCATTTCGGCTGAGGAAATTTTTACACCTTCTTGCAGCATCCTGATTATTGCTACATCCTTGTCGGTCTTTTTTCTAGAACCGATGCAATCGACCGCTACACTTACTTCAATGCCAGATTTTATCATATCTATAGCCGTTTGGTATACACATATGTGTGCCTCAATTCCTATTAGCGCGACTCTTCTTACTCTTAACTCCTTTATCCTATTCAAAAACTTTTCATTTCTCATGCAGCTAAAAGAACTTTTTGTTATAATTTCAGCTATTAATCGGCGAATATTTTCAACCGTGTTTCCGAGTTTCATCTGTTCTGTCGCAATGATCGGCAAATTGAAAATTCTAAACGCTTTTATAAGTTTTTCCGAGTTCTTAAGAATATCTTCTATACCATCTATTCGCTTAGCTAATTTTTCTTGGAAGTCTACGACAACAAGGGCATCCATGGCCTAGTGAGGTGTAGTGAGTCATAAAAAATTTCTGAGTAACAACAAAAATCTTTAATAAACCTTCCGAAGTATGTTCAATATGGATACAGAGTCTATAATTAGAACATTGTACAAAGCATGGGAAAAGGGGATCTACGTCGTTGGACCTACTTATTTAGCAAGAGAATACAGAATACCAAAATCCACAGCGCAGAAGATACTTTTTGACCTGGAAAAGAGTGGTTATGGAAGTTACGTAAAGAAGAAGGGTTTTGTATTGAACGAGAGGGGTATAAATGCTGGTAAAAAAGTAACAAGAAAACATAGGCTTCTTGAATGTCTTCTCGATGAAATAGGTTTAAGCAGAGAGGTAATATGTGAGGAAGCTTCAAGAATAGACCACGTCATAGGTGAGAATTTTGAGAAAGTTTTAGAGAAAAAATACGGGAGTAGAGAAAGATGTCCATGCGGAAATGTTATCCCTTGTTTATCCTGATTTTGCTGGTTATTAATTTTGCGGAAGCAAAAATACTTGTAACACTACCTGAGCTAAGATCGATTGCTGAGGAAATTTCTGGAGAGGAGGTAGAGTTCATACTCCCTCCAGCTGTAGATCCGCATACGTACGCTCTATCTTCCTCGGATCTGGAAAAAATTAGGGGAGCTGAATTGGTCTTGCTTGCAAATTCCAATATTATTGAGTTCGAAAAAAGAATACGAGATTTAAATAAAAATTGTTTAGATTTTGAAGACTACAATGCTACGATATTAAACTTCGAAGGCTATGGTGAGAACTATCATGCCTACTGGATGTATCCAGAGAACGCGCTAAAAATAGCAAAAAAGCTTGCTGAAAAGTTAACAGAGTTGCGCGGCAAAGATTACATGCAGAGGTACTACGAGTTTGAAGAGAGAGTTGAAAGAGCTGAAGTGCAAGCAAAATCCTTGCTTAAGGAAAATGGATATTATGTAGCATCAGATCCACATGTAGCTTATATCTTAGCACAGTTTGTGGAAGTAAAAGCGATCCTTTTTGAAGAATTCACGCAAATAGTAGATCTCAGAAGTTTGAAAGTTGAGAAACCTTGCTATATTGTTTTGGCAGATTATCATAGGGGAACAAAAGTAGAGGAAATTTCGAAGAACTTTGCGTCAGAAAATGAATGTAAGTTGGCGTACACAATTATTTTTTCCAGTTTAGATTACGATGCAACCATAATTGCGAACGCAGCAAGAATTTCTGGAGCTTTTGAAGTAGAAAAACCAAATTACAATATCTATCTGATCGCAAGTTTGGCTTTAATGGCGGTTGTGGTAGTATGGTTGTTGTGGCGAAAAACCTGAGCTACTCGTACGGGAAAACTTTGGCAATAGAAAATTTAAGTTTTGAAGTTGATGATGGAGAGGTTGTTGCAATCATTGGACCAAATGGAGCAGGGAAAACGACTCTGCTTAAATGCATACTTGGACTTTTAAGGGCAAAGGGAGAGATTTCAGTTTTTGGAATGGATCCGAGAAAGGACAAAAATGTGCTTAAAATAGCATCTTACGTACCCCAGAGGAGTTCAGTAAACTTAGAAATACCTTTGAAAGTGAAGGAAGTTCTTGCAATGGGGGGTGAGATAAAAGATGAGGTAATAAAAAGACTTGAAATCGAAGATAAGCTTGATATGTTGTTCAGGAACTTAAGTGGAGGATTTCAACAGAGGATTTTGATTGCCAGAAGTTTGATGAAAGATCCTAAACTTTTGCTCCTTGATGAACCTTTCAACGGTGTGGATATGATCTCCCAGAGAAAGATCGTAGAGGTAATAGATGAACTTGATTGTACATCATTTATTGTAGTACATAATGTTAATCCTATAATAAAAATTGTTGATAAAATTATGTTGATAAACAAACATCTAATAGCATTTGGGAAGCCTAAAGAAGTATTCACAGCACGTAATTTGCTCGAAGCATACAAAACAGATGTTCCACTTGTTGTATGCAACGGCGAGGCGGTACCACTCTATGCTGACCTTCACTGATCTCATTTCTCTAGTACTGATCTCAGTTATAGTCTCTATTTCGGGTACTTTGGTCGTTTTCCGTAAAGCTTCGTTTTTAGTTGCAAGTGTATCACATTCAGCCTTAGCAGGAGTTGCTTTTTCCATACTACTGGCATCTTTTGGATTTTATGAAAACCACTACCTCTTCGCTTTGCTATTTGCAGTAATCTCGGCCTTTGTTGCGGTTTATGCGTCAAAATTCAGAGAGGTAGATACAGGAATAGCAATATCTTTCGCTCTATTCATGTCTCTGATGGTTATATTCCTATCTTTCGTTAAAAACGTTGCCGCAAAAATATGGACATTCTTTTTCGGAGATCTTTTACTTTTGACCATGCAGGACTTGGTGTACTTATCGATCTCAGCTGCTGTGATAACTTTAATTTTTTCGATATCTTACAAAAAATTCATTTTCTTCTTGTTCGATCCTGAGGGGGCTGAAGCGGAAGGATTGAACGTTTTGATGTTCGATTTACTCTTGACTTCAATTCTCTGTATATCGATAGTAGCTGTTATGAAGGCTGTTGGGGCGATTTTAGCTTATGCGATCTTCGTTGCCCCTGCCGCGATAGCCAAGGAGATCGCAGGAAGCTCTAAAGATGTTCTTGCTTTAACCTTCATCACAACCTTGACATCGCTTTTAATTGGATCTCTTACATCTTTTACATTTCAGATTTCTGCAAGTGCTGTATCGGCTTTTTTAGCTTCTGTAGCTTACATTGCTGTATTCTTTGCAAAGAACCGTTGATCACATCCACCTCTTGTTCTCCCAATCGTAAACTCTTCGAAGTTTATGTGTATAAATAAAAAATTTATAAAGCAAGTTCCTCCTATTTTTTAAAATTGCATGTGCATTGCTTAATACTACAAGCTTCTTTCTAGCTCGAGTAATTGCAACGTTCAACCTTCTAGGTTCTGCAGCAAATTCCAAGTTTTTTGTAGCGGTAACGCTGAAAATAATTGCATCTTTCTCTCTTCCCTGAAAAGCATCTATGGTATCGGCAGGTATGTTTAGTTTCTCCATCCTCTTTTTTTGCTGTATATATGGCGTAATCACTGAAAAATCGACCTTAAGATCTCTCATTTCATCTGCAAGCTCCTTGCAAACTTCTATCTCCTTTTTGTTGAACTTTGAAAGCCCTTCCTTTTCCTCTTCTCCATCAACGTGTACAAATACAAGTGGTTTTTCGGGATCTAAAATGGGATTTTTGGTGTCAATTTTTAACTTCTGATTTAAACAACTTTCCTCGGCAACTACTTCGCCATTGTATATGTAGTTAGCTGAAAACCCGATTATCTCTGGGTGGCATCTTCTGTGTATTTTCAGCATCTTCATTCTTTCAGGATACTTTTTCAAGAAAAATCCAAAAGATGATAGCTGTCCACAATTCTTTATAACTCTAAAAATTGGAGGTAACTGCATATCATCTCCTACAAGAACGTATTTTCTCCCCTTCTTCATCCCGAGTAGTGCGAGCGTTATAGATGCTTGGTTGCATTCATCTATTATAACTGTATCGAAATCGAAATTTTTTAAAGGAAACAGGTTGGACTTTACAAGCGTAGTTCCGACAACCTTAGAGTTTAAAAGCACATCTTCTGAGGCTTTCCTTAGCATTTCATTTCTTTTTTCAAGCAAAAGGCTGACTTCTAAGAGTTTATTTCTATCTCCACTTCTTAAATAATTCTCAATGTCGGCTTCTATATTCTCTATTTGGTTTCCAAGCTTTTTTCTGGCTTTGTAACTCAAAAGGTATTCTTTAACTTCTGAAGACACTTTTTCCGGTCTTCCAACGCGTAAAGTATCTTTTAGTGGAAGTTTTTCGATGGCATTATCTACAGCCCTGTTTGTGTGCGAAGCTATCATCACTCTTTCATTTTTGCTCAATTCCTTTGCAATCTCAGCGATCACAGTCGTTTTTCCAGTTCCTGGAGGACCTTTAATCAGTAAGATTTCACTATCTTCTAGGGCTAAAGCACATTCAACGGCATCAGTTTGGGAATAATCAAGTTTGATTCCACTAGGATCTTTTTCAATTTTTACTTTTCTAAGTTCTTTATAATTTTTTCCAATAAAAACATTGACACAGCTTTCTTCGAGCTCGCTTAGTCTCTTTTTATTTATCCTTTCAATGAAATCTATCTGCAAGTCGAGAGCTATAAGCGGTTCGTAGTCTAGAATCTGGATCTCTCCATCAAGTTGCCAGTGAGTGTAAATAGTTAAAATTTTACCTTTGGAATCCAAAACTGTTCCTAACTCTTTTACATCTCCCTCTTCAAAAACACCAACCACATCTCCACTATTAAAATAACTTGCATTTTTG
This sequence comes from Archaeoglobales archaeon, assembly GCA_030055525.1. GTDB lineage: Archaea > Halobacteriota > Archaeoglobi > Archaeoglobales > Archaeoglobaceae > WYZ-LMO2. The sequence goes on from JASFYJ010000005.1 coordinate 89,250, forward strand.
CATTCTAGAGTTGAGATTACACCACTTTCAACAACTTTTGCTCTGAAAACCTTTTTTGCTATATCTGTTACTGCCAGTTCTCTCTCCTTCTCTAAAATCTCTTTCAGCTTCTGTAGGTCTATCACTAAGTGATTTTAGCCCTTCAAGTTAAAAAATCTTGAGGGGATAAAATGATAAAAATTAGACGTACGGATTCTCGATTACCGTCGCCCCTCCCTGTCCTCCCCCACCGCAAAGCGTTGCAACGCCGTATTTTGCGTTCTCAATGTTCAAGATCCTTGCGAGAGTTCCCGTTATCCTTATACCGCTAGCAGCAAGTGGATGACCGATAGCTATGCCACCACCTTTTATGTTGACCCTCTCCGGATCTATATTAAGTTTCTTGATCGCAAACAGCGTAACAACTGCAAAAGCTTCATTTATCTCCCAGTAGTCTATGTCCTTTACATCTAACTTGGCCATCTTCAATGCTTTTTTGCTTGCCGGAACTGGGCCTTCACCCATTACACTCGGATCTACACCAGCCCAACCTATAGAGACTATCCTAGCCATCGGCTCTAAACCGTACTCTTTCATCTTCTTCTTACTCATGAGCATTATAGCTGTAGCTCCAGCATTCAGCGGTGAAGCGTTGCCAGCTGTGATCACACCTCCTGGTTTAAATGCAGGTGGAAGCTTTTCAACAGCTTCAAGTGATGTATCCGCTCTTATGGACTGATCTATGTCTATAACCTTTCTACTACCGTCGGCCAACTCTACTTCGACCGGCATTATCTCTCCTTTCCTCTTTGTTGGATATCCAGCTCCGTTATGGAAATAACCTTCAGAAACGGCCTTTGCAGCCAACTTATGACTCCTTACGGCCCACTCATCTAGATCTTTCTTTGTCCATTTTAGTTCATCTTTATATTTTTCGAATAGCTTCTCTGCTGTAAGACCCATACTCATTGCCGTCATCAAGTCGTACTTTGCGATCAGATCTTGCCTCGACATGAGGGTTGGGGAAACCCCCATGCATGGATTGAATTCCAGCTGCATTGGAAGGTGAGTCATGTGTTCAATGCCGCATGCTATTGTTATGTCAGAGTATCCAAGCATGACTTCCATTGCACACTGATGCATAGCAGACATTCCGGAGATACAAACCCTTTCAACACCCTGAGCAGGAACCTCCATGGGGAGATCGGCTAGGATGTTAACTATTCTGCCACCAAAAAGCCAGTTCTCCTTCATCTGCATTGTGCATCCTGTTATTATATCTCCTATCTCTTTTGGATCTATACCTGTTCTGTTGATCATCTCCTTGACAAGCATTGAAGCTACAGTGGGCATGTCTATTTTATTGAAAACGTCCGTTTCCGGCTTGTTTGGTCTGCTCCTTGAGAACGGCGATCTTAGATAGTCAACGATATATACTTCCTCCATTTCCATCACCAAAAAATAAAAAATTTACATAAACGGATGCTTCCTTACATTTCCAAGTTTTGATGGTAGTTTGCCAAGCAAGCTTCTTGCAATTATCTCAAGTTCAACTTCTCTTGTACCTTCGTAGATTTCGAGTATTCTCGCATCTCTGAACATTCTCGCAACTGCCTGCTCATTCATGTAACCATATCCGCCGTATATCTGGACAGCTTCATGAACTATCTCTTGAGCTACGTGGGCACAGTAGTACTTCGCCATCGCCGTTAATCCGGGATCGGGCATACCCATCTTATCTTGATAGTAAGCGGCCTGATAAGCAAGTAATCGAGCACATTCAAGTTTGGTTCTCATCTTTGCAAGTTTTTCCTGTGTAACTTGGAAATCTATAAGCTTCTGTTCAAACAGTTCTCTATTCTTTGCATAGTTGAATGCGAGCTCAAATGCTCCTTGCGATAAACCTACGGCTTGGAAAGCGACGGGTATTCTTGTTACGTTGAAGAACATCATCGTTTGCAAGAATCCCTGCCCTTCAGTGCCAACGAGGTTCTCTTTAGGAACTTTGACATTCTTGAAAACGACTTCAGCTGTGTCGCTTGCCCTTATACCTAACTTGTTCTTCAACTTCTTAGCCTGCAAGCCCGGAGTATCTTTTTCGACGATGAATACACTCATTCCATGGTGTCTTTTTGGAGGATTTGGATCCGTTCTAGCTAGGACTATGTAATAATCGGCGATGGTTCCGTTGGTTATGAACATCTTTGTACCATTTATAACGTACTCATCACCCACCTTGTCTGCTCTCGTTTTAATGCCTGCAACATCGCTTCCGGCTTGCGGTTCAGTGTAGCAAGCGCAACAGATGGCTTTACCTTTTGCAAGCGGTGGCAGATACTTTTTCTTCTGTTCAATTGTTCCGAACATCATTATTTGCTCTGCTCCAAATGTACTAGACAGTATCTGCCCTAAACCTCCATCTACTCTCCAGAATTCCTCAACAACCAGACAGGAGTCTAAGATTCCGAGTCCCTGACCACCAAACTCCTCTGGGAAGCTCATTCCTATAAATCCGAGTTCAGCAGCCTTCTTCCATAACTCAAAAGGAAATTTTTCTTCCCTATCGCACTCTTCTGCATAGTTCGGGAACTCTTTTTCGGCAAACTCCCTTGCGGCCTCTTTTATCGCTTTTTGTTCATCCGTAAGGATAAATTCTGCCAACATATCGATTCACCAGCGAATTTTTCGCAAAACAGTATTTAACTTTTTTCATTTTTAAAAAAGAAAAGTTTTTATTCGAATAAGCTATTCTCAATCTTTTAAAATTAAAAATTTTTAAGTTTTAGCAGAGCCAATTTCAAAGATTTTTATCTATATTTTTCTATAAGATTCTGGACTGAAAATATTCTCATCCCTAAAACTGGTTCATCGTTGTAGTAAAAATAGAGTCTATCTTTTTTAACAAAAATCTTCTTTTTGAATTCCAACTTTCTTATAAGCTTCAACCCAGCGAAATTTTGTGGGATGGCGTTAAAAAGCAAAGGATCAAAGGGGGGTTTGCCTATAAAAATAGGAGGGCTCTCATCTATTTCAACTTTTTTAACGTTACTTGAGGCAAAGCTTATTTTTAAGATCGGGTTCGCAGAGTGGTAGTATGTTAAAAATGCTGGATTTCCTTTTATCTCCGAAATGATCCAGAGATCGGAATATTGTGCTGAAATTTCTTCGATACTATTTTTTCCTCTGTTTACGTATTGAAAATTCAAAAACTTTGCTAAAAATTTTGCAAGACTTCTAGTCCTTCTGCTTGGCTTTCTAGATGTAGTAATTATCATAACTTCTTAGGCACAAGTATGCCGCATAATTTTTCAATGTCGGTAGCGTGGATCTCTAAAACGTTGGCTATTTCAAAGTTCGAAAGTTCAATCAGCAGAGCCTCATCGTTTTTGTAGTACTGCTGGTTTGCAGGAATAAGGTTGTAGCAGTCCCCTATCCACACTCCGAGTTCTTCCCCAAAGATCAGATCTTGAATAATCTTGCTGTAGAAGAACCAGTCTTCTTCTACCAGTCTTTGTCGTGGATAAGTCGAAAGATAAATCAGAATCTCTTCGACGTTCTCTCTTTTATGAACCCAGTGACAGTTTTTACAGCTCCATATCAAACTGTTTTTGAATGGGACAAAACTACCACCAAGAACGTAAAGAAAGCATGGATAGAAAGGACAAAAACAGAGAGAACAATCTTGGGATTCAAAGTGGCATGGATAATATCTACATTCATATGCTGGACCATTTATCTTCTCCATTGCGGCAAAAAGATCTTGTAATGCTCTTTCTCTCATTCAATCACCTTTGCGACCATTTTCCCAACTTCTACATTCAGATCTTCGGCTATAGGTAAGCACTTCGCTGTTAAAAGAAACGCAATGGGTTTAAAAATACTGTTGGAAAGACATTCGTAGTTTGCCATGCCTTTGGATATTATTAAGTCTGCATTTCTGAGTCTTGATAGCGTATCCTCTGGCAGCTCTTCAAGCATGATCCCTATTGCACCTTTACCGTTTGTAAGGATTTCGTCCGCTATTTTATCTATTCCAGCTAGCTTTGCATCTTCGATCGTCGCATCGTTAAGTATTGGCTTTCCTCTGACCACTACTGTAAGTTTTTTACACTCTTTTTTGATCTCTCTCATCAATATTGCATCGAAGAATATCTCCCCGGCATTATCTGTAAGGTAAACAACGTTACCTCTCGCTAATTCTCGAATTTTTTCTGTATCATCGATTGCTAGCTCTTCGTGGAACTTTTTGATAAAGAACTGTTCAAACTCATCTGCAACTTTATGGCCTAACACTCCGTAGTCAAAGACGTTACCTATTATTGCAATTTTAATTGCAGCTTTAATTCTATCTTTACTACTTGAAACAATTTTTTCAGCCATTGGAACGATCAATTTTGAGGTATCGTTGGCCTTCTTTTTTAATTCGAAGAACGGATCGTCGCATTGCAGAATTTGGTATACTCTCTTGTGTATCTTGGTTGCAAGGTAAGCGTTGATGGGTTTTCTTGGGTATTCTTCACACAAAAGCTTTAGGGCCTCTTCTATACATTTAGCTATCAGATCTTTGTTTTCTGTCACCAATTTTGACTCGTAATACACGCGGTTTAGCAGACAAGATGGGCAGATTGGGTGAATTCTCATTCGTTGCTGTTATACCTACGGAATATCAACTTTCTCAAATTTAAATTCATAATTAAAATATAATTAAATAAATTTAATTGTAAGATCGTGCATCTTGTTCTTTACAGCTATGTTTATTATAAGAGGAGTTAAGGATTCGAGTAACGATGAAACTTTCAAAGGTCCTGCGTCCAGAGGTCTGAATCCCATTTTTCTTGCTATTTCTGCGATTGTTTCTTTTGCTTCTTTGTCATCTCCGCACATAGGTAAATCCCAATCGACTTTCTGGTTCAAATCTGCAAACCTTTCAGCTGGAACAGAGTGGAAGGTAGAAACTACTTTACTTTCAAGAATTGAAGCAACCTTTTCTGCTGCAGACCCTTCTGGCAGTCTTACATAGTCAAAATATCCTTTTTCTTTTTTCATTGGAACGAGAGGAGATACAACTATCTTTCCCTTTAGCTTCTCTTTCAGCTGTGCTGCAGTATCGAATGCGTACTCCCAAGGTATTGTTAAAATTGCAATATCGCATAATTCTGAAGCTGTTGCGTTATCAAAGCCCTTTATTTCAACTCCAGCGATCTGAGAATACTCACTAGCAAGCTTTTTGCCTTTTTCATCACTTCTTGAACCTACCAAAACCTCATATCCTAGCTTTGCAAGCCTCAATGCAAGACCTTTTCCAAGATCCCCAGTACCTCCAAGCAAAGCTATTTTCATAATTTTCCCCTCTTCTCAGGTATTCAAAAAATTTAAAAATTTTATTCTGGTGGAGGAGGAATAAATTTTAGCTCCTGCAGCTTTCTTATCTTCTCTTGTGTTTTTTCGATCATTTCTTTGGATTCGTTGTAGATCTCTTCCTCGCTCTTCTTAAATCTTGCCAGCCCTTGTTCTATAGCTTTCAAAGCAACGGCTGTTGCAACTTCTGGATACACATCGCTTTCAGTCATCTTCGGGATTATGTAATCCTCACTCAACCCCTTCCTTTCAGCGTACTTTGCAAGTGTCTGAGCTGCAGCTATGCACATCTCATCTGTAACACCTTTAGCTCTAACTGTAAATACTCCTCTAAATACGGCTGGAAAGACTAGGGAGTTGTTTATTTGATTCGGGAAGTCACTTCTTCCTGTACCAACTATTCTTGCTCCAGCTTCCTTTGCCTCCCAAGGCCAGATTTCTGGAACGGGATTAGCTTCTGCGAAAACGATTGCATCATCGTTCATTTCTGCAACCCATTCTTTCTTTATAACTCCCGGCCCTGGAGTGCTGGCTGCTACAACCACATCAGTACCCTTTAAAGCTTCCGCTATTCCGCCTTTTCTCATTTCGGCGTTTGTTTCTAGGCATACTTGCCATTTGTATGGGTTCTCATTCTTTTGAGCTTCAAGATCCTTTCTTTCTTTGTGCATAAGCCCTTTGCTGTCAACTACAAATATCTTCTTTGGATCGGCACCAGCAGCCTTCAGCAATCTGTAAGTAGCGATGTTTGCGGCGCCCGATCCTATTATAGCAATCTTGATATCTCTTATATCTTTTCCTACTATCTTCAATGCATTTATTAGCCCTGCAAGTGTAGCTGTAGCTGTCCCTTGCTGGTCATCATGCCAGACAGGAATATCTAATTCTTTCTGCAACCTCTCGAGTATGTAGAAGCACTTTGGAACAGCTATATCTTCGAGATTTATACCGCCAAATGAGGGGGAGATTATCTTTATAACCTCCACGATCTTTTCTGGATTCTGTTCTGCAAGAACAATCGGAAAGGCATCAACGCCACCAAGATACTTAAAAAGCAAGGCCTTTCCTTCCATAACTGGCAAACATGCATGGGCACCGATGTTACCCAATCCAAGAGTCCTTGAACCATCACTAACAATTGCTATCGTATTCCATTTGTTTGTGTATTCGTACACTTTATCTTGATTTGCCGCAATCTCCTTGCATGGTGCTGCAACTCCTGGACTGTACCATATGGCGAAATCTTCCATACCTCTAATGGCGCATTTTGGCAAAGTTTCAATCTTTCCTGCATAATATCTATGCCAAGATGGCGCCAACTTAGAGGGCAGCTCAGCTTTTTCAATCATTTTTTCGCTCATATTTTCTTGTATACTGTTTGCATATATAAGCTTTTCGAAATATTTGTAACTTCTTAGTATCTTTAGAGTTTTATTTGTATTGAGTAAATAGAAAATTTTATTAGTGTCTAATGAGTAATTTCAATGGTGAAATTATGTCATGCTCAAAGTGCAAGTACTGGATACGGGACGTGAGTTTTCCGCAAACTGCAGGCTACTGTTATGCCAAAAGAGCTCTTGTTAGTTCAAATAATGCTTGTGAGCTGTTTAAAGCGAAAGAAGAGGGTTCGGTAGCAATTAAGGCAATTTCGTATTATTAAATTTTAGCTTCATCTCATCGAATATTACTAAAATAGCGTTTTTTAATAACAAAAACACATAATTTATCTGATCTAACAGCCTCTTATTTTTAGCTGTCTAACTTTTCACTTTCATGTGCGGAATTCGGTCAAATTCAGCAAGAGTAAAAAAGCGATAACTACAAATAATCAATGTACCACAAAGTGACGAGGTGAGATAATGGTCGAAAGAAGGAGAATAGAGATTCCAAGCGGTGTAAAATTGAAGGAAAGCGTTGGTGAAGAGACAAAATTCCCATTCGAGATTTCTCCGATGTACGAAGGAGAAAGAATCAGAAAAGACGACATGTTTGTAGAGCTTGGCGGTCCAACGCAACCGAAATTCGAGCTTGTCATGGCTTTGCCAGTAGATCAAGTTGTTGACATGAAAGTCACTCTAGTTGGCCCAGATTTGGATGAAATGGAGCAAGGGAAGGCTTATCCTTATGCGATGGTCTACTATATAGCGGGTTCAAAAATAGAGACTGATCTTGAGCCCGTTATTGAGAGAAGAAACCACGACTTTCAGAATTACATCGAAGGTTACATGCATCTAAATCAGAGATATGACATTTGGATCAGAATAGGGAAGAATGCAATGAAGAAAGGATTAAAGAGTCTTATTCAGATTGCAAAAGCTACAATGATGCTTTACAAGAACGAACTACCTTTCATAGAGAAAATTGAAGCTGTTTACATTACAGATAAAGCTTTAGTTGAGAAGCTACTTAAAGAAGTTGCAATGCCGATTTATGAAGAGAGAGACAGGAGAGTTGAGACTTTGCATGATGAAGATGTTTCGGAATTCTACTCGTGCACACTCTGCCAGAGTTTTGCCCCAACAAACGTCTGCATCGTAAGTCCAGACAGGCCATCGCTTTGTGGGGCTATTACGTGGTTCGATGGTAGAGCTGCTGCAAAAGTTGATCCGGAGGGACCGAATAGAGCTGTTCCTAAAGGTGAAGTTTTAGATCCTATAGGCGGTGAGTACAGTGGTGTCAACGAGTTTGCAAAGCAAGAAAGTGGAGGAGAATATGAAAGAATAAAGCTGCACAGCTTCTTTGAGTATCCACACACAAGTTGCGGATGTTTTGAAGTTATCGGATTCTACATGCCAGAAGTTGATGGAATAGGATGGGTGAATAGAGGTTATCCAGACCCCGCACCAAACGGTTTAACTTTCTCAACGATGGCTGGGCAAACTGGTGGTGGAAAACAGGTTGCTGGATTCTTAGGAGTGGGCATGGCCTACTTCAGAAGTAAGAAGTTCATCCAAGCTGATGGTGGGTGGTATAGAACTGTTTGGATGCCGAAGGCATTAAAGGAGAAGCTTGAGAAGTATATACCAGCAGATATAAAGGACAAGATAGCAACAGAAGAGCAAGCAAGGACGCTTGATGAGCTCAAAGAGTTTTTAAAGAAAGTAGACCATCCAGTTGTTAAAGGAGTAGTTAGACCAGTGGATGGAAAGAAGATAACCAACGGCTGGGTAGAAGAAGTTGCGGAAGTTGCAAAAGAGGAAGAAAAGCCTGCAGAAGCTGCACCAGCTACTACGCATGCTGTTACACAGCCAGCACAGCAGGCGGTTCAGCAGTTTAGCATGCCGTTAGTACAGCTTCCACAGTTGCAGCTACCAGCTGCATCATCAGCACCAGCTGGAATCAAGATAATAATAAAGGACGCAAAGATAACAATCGACAAAGTCATTGTAAGGAAGGCTGAAAAAGGTGGGAAGTAAATGGACGAACCTAAAAAAGTAAAGCTCATATTAAAGGGTGCAGAAATCCATATTCCAGAACTGATTATTGAGGAAGAAGAATGACCATCATAGCAGTTGCTGGCAAGGGTGGAACGGGAAAAACTCTCGTTTCAGCCCTCCTCGTCCATTTTATTTCTAAACACACAAGCAGACTTTTGGCGGTAGATGCAGATCCAGATAGTAACCTACCTGAAGCTCTTGGGGTCTCTAAGCTTGTAAGAAAAACTATCGGTGAGATAAGGGAAGCTTTCCAGACAAGTAGAGATGAAATGGGTTCAATGAACAAAGAACAATGGATTGAAGGAAAAATATATGGAGAAGTTGTTTGTGAGTGCGAAAACTATGATCTAATAGTCATGGGGCGGCCTGAAGGTGAAGGCTGCTATTGCTTTGCTAATTCTTTGCTAAGAGGAGTTTTAAGAAAGATGATGAAGCATTATGACTACATAGTTGTTGACAGTGAAGCGGGCTTGGAGCATTTCAGTAGAAAAACGATCGACAGTGCAGATTATGTAATAGTTGTAACGGACGCATCCATGAAGGGTTTAACGACTGCTAAGAGGATAAAGCAGTTGATGAAAGAGTTAAAGCTAGGTGTTAAAGAAATTTTCCTGATAGCAAATAGAGTTTATAGCCAAGAAGCTGAAAGAAACATAAGAAAATTTGCCGACGAGGAGGGAATAAAGTTACTCGAGGTTTTACCATTCGACGAAGAGGTTGCAAAAATAGACATGATGGGCTTGCCAGTAACTATGCTAAATGAAAGCTCTGAAGTTTATAAGAGGATGAAAAAAGTTTCCGATTTCTTTCTTAAGTTGAAAGCCACCATTTAGAGGTGATTAAGTTGGCAAAAAGATTTACACTTCAAGAGTTTTTGGAAACTCTTAAAAAATACAACGTGGAAGAGTTAGAAGGTGTGAAGATTGAAGGTGACCTTGAAATAGAGTTTGAGGGCTCTTCAATAGACCTTTCTGCAGTTGCACCGCTTTATGCAATCATTTCAGACCTTTCGAACTTTCTGTACCATGCTAATATGGCTTTAAGTTACATGCAGAGGTTATCTTCAGTTCTTGGAATTCCAATGCCATTTGCAGTACAGCCAGCTGTATCAGCTGCACCTCCAGCTCCTAAAGTTGAAGAAAAACTCAAATTGCCCGAAAAGCTGTTAGAAGCTAAGTTTACTCCTTACAAAGTAGAATATCCGGGAAAGGTTGAGGAAGTCGTCCTTGGGGCTACAAGAGCAGATGGAGGCACGAGAGATTATACTATAAAGCTTGGCGGAGAAAAAAGCTTAGCTTTCTATATGTTCGATTCTCCACAGCCGAATTTGCCTGCGATAGCGATAGATGTGTTTGATCGCCCACCAGCGTTGGCAAAAGCTGTTAAGATGCACTATGAAGATGTTTTAACAAACCCTGCAGAATGGGCGAGGAAGTGTGTTAAGAAGTTTGGAGCAGATTTGGTTACGATACACTTGGTGAGTACAGATCCTTTGCTTGAGAATACACCTGCAAGAGAAGCTGCAAAAGTTGTTGAAGAAGTTTTACAGGCAGTTAAATGTCCAATAATCGTTGGTGGTAGTGGTAATAAAGAGAAGGATCCAGAGGTGCTTGAAAAAGCTGCTGAGGTTGCAGAAGGGGAAAGAATATTGCTAGCTTCAGCAACTCTTGACATGGATTGGGAAAGAATAGCGAACGCAGCAAAGAAGTATGGTCACGTTGTGCTCAGCTGGACACAGATGGATATAAACAATCAGAAGACGCTAAACAGGTACTTGCTTAAAAGAGCAAACATGCCAAGGAACAGCATTGTAATGGATCCAACAACTGCCGCGCTTGGATATGGGTTGGATTATGCATTTACGAACATGGAAAGAATAAGGTTGAGTGCACTTAAAGGTGATGAAGATCTCAACTTCCCGATCTCAAGTGGTACTACGAATGCTTGGGGTGCTAGAGAATCTTGGATGAGCGAATCTCCACTCGAAGGAGATACACCTTGGGGGCCGAGAGAGCTCAGAGGACCTATTTGGGAGATAATAACTGGTCTTACTCTATCGCTTGCAGGAGTTGATCTTTTCATGATGATGCACCCAACGGCTGTTGCAACTCTTAAGGAGATATTCAACACACTTGGAGGTAAAAATACAGCTAAAATTGATGATCCAAATGCTTGGCTTAAAATGGAGGTGTGACGAATGAAGGTAAAAAGTCCGCTGGAAGTTTATAACCTTCTTCCAAGAACAAACTGCAAAGAATGTGGTTACGATACCTGCATGAGTTTTGCTGCACATATACTCGACAGAAGTGCGAAAGTTATACAGTGTAAGCCTTTAGTTGAACAGTCGGAGAAAGATCCAAAAGCTAAGAGTAAATTAGAGAAACTTCTAGACATAACAGCTCCAGAGATAGCAGAAATTGTAATAGGTAGCGGGGATTCTGCAGTAAAAGTTGGGGGTGAAGAAGTTCTCCATAGGCATGAGCTTACTTTCTTCAATCCAACAGCTTTCTTCTACGATGTTTGGGATACTCTGGATGAGAAAAAGATTGAAGAAAGATGTGAATGGGTTGCTAAGTACAGAAAATTCTACGTTGGAAAATATTTGACTTTGGATGGTATTGCGGTTAGGTGCACCTCAAACGATCCAAGCAAGTTCGGGAATGTTGTAAAGAAGGTGGCAAGCTACGGAAAACCGATGGTTTTGGTAACTCTTAATCCAGACTGCATGAAGGCTGCACTTGAGGAGGTTGCAGATAAAAAACCTCTGATATATGCGGCAACAGAAGAAAACTGGAGAGAATTTCTTAGACTAGCACTTGAATATAAAGTACCTGTTGTTGTAAGATCGAGCGATCTTGACAAACTTAAAAGTTTGGCGGTAACTTTCAAGCAGGCAGGAGTAAAGGAGATAGTTTTAGACCCAGTAACTGAACCGGTAGGAGAAGGGCTGAAGAGAACCTTCGAAAGGGTAATTCAGATCAGGAGGACAGCTATAGAAGGAGGAGATAAAGATGTGGCATATCCAATAATGGTTACACCGATTTCAGCACATCTGATAAACGCAGACGATGTAACTAAAGAATATTGGGAAGCGGTCATTGGCGGGATGTTCGTAGTTAAGTACGCTGATATAATGATATTCCATACTCTGAAGCAGCACGTGGTTATGCCGACTTTAACGCTTCGAGCTAACATCTACACCGATCCGCGCACACCAGTACAAGTTGAGCCAGGTTTAAGGCCTATAAACGATCCAAAACCGGAAGATCCTGTTTTCCTTACAACAAACTTTGCTTTAACTTATTATACTGTTGAAAGTGATCTAACAAGTGCAAAGATAAGAGGATGGCTGCTTGTGCTCAACACAGAGGGCATTTGTGTAGAAGCTTCGGTTGCTGGAGGTAAATTCACGGCAAGTGGTGTAAAGCAGTTAATTGAGCAGACAAAGATAGCTGAAAAGGTAAATCATAAGTATCTAGTAATTCCAGGACTTGCAGCTAGATTGCAAGGAGCTATAGAAGATGAGACAGGCTGGAAAGTACTCGTGGGACCTATAGATTCTGGAAGAATCAAGGGCTGGCTCGAAAAGAACTGGCCACCTAAAAAATAAGTTTTTCATTTAAAATTTCTTTTTTGCGTGAAACTTCGATGGATTAAAGTTTTAAAGCGGTCAAAAATTTCGATATGCAGGTTGGTGTTATCGGATCAGGTTTTTGTGATGAAGAAACGTATGAACTTGCATATAAAGTTGGCCAACTTTTAGCTGAGAAGGGTTGTGTAGTTATAAATGGCGGACTTGGCGGAGTAATGGAAGCGAGCGCAAAGGGGGCGAAGAGTAAAGGCGGATTAACTGTTGGAATTCTTCCAAGAAGTGTAAAGGATGCAAATCCATACATAGATATAAAGATAGCAACAGATATGGGACATGCAAGGAACGTGATTATTGTACATTCCTCCGACGCTTTAATCTCGATAGGTGGAGAATATGGAACGATATCAGAGATAGCAATTGCTTTGAAGGTTGGAAAGCGTTTAGCATCTCTTAAACCGCCGGTAGTAATTAAAGGCATGGTTGTTTTTGACAAAGCTGAAGATGCAGTAAATTACGCGGTATCCGGGAGTTTATGAAAAAGTTTTGTTATCAAAAAATTTTTAAAGTTTTAAGTTTTAAATATTTATGGACGTGTTGCAGGAGTTCAAAAACACTTGGAAAACTATAGAGCTCGAAGAGGCAAAAAACGGTTTTTTAGCTCATCTCTCGGCTTATATAATCATTAACGTCTTTCTTTTTATTTTAAACGTTCTTATCTCTCCTCAAACGCTTTGGTTCTATTATGTAACGCTCGGTTGGGGAATTGGATTAGCTTTTCACTTTATCTTTTCAAGAGAAAGATTTGTCTTATCTGAATGGGAGAAGAAAGCTGGAAAGATAGAGGCGAGGATCAAAAGCTCACGTGAAAAGTGACTTGAAAAATTTGTAGTCTTCACTACTTAGACCTTTAATTATAAAAATAGTTAAAAAATAAACTACCGATCCAAAAAGTATCGCAAGAAAACGATCTAGTAGGTTCAGGTAATATATAGCAGCAACCATAGTAGTTGAGGCAAAGATGGGTTTGATCGTAAGCGTCAATGGGAATATTGAAAACTTTTTGTATGCAAATAAACCCAAAAGAATCCAGTTGAGAAAGTTTGAAATAAGTGTAGCCAGTGCTGCACCATCGATTCCATATATTGGTATCATAAACCAGTTAAGGATTATGTTCAACACCATTGCAACGCTTAAAACGTAAACAGGATATTGGGGCATCTCCTTGGCGTTGAAAAGGTTGCTCCAGAGGTTGAGACAGTAGGGGATCAGAAGAAAGGACAAAATCCTCATGCTATTTATCGCGTTCAGGTATTCGTGTCCGTAAACAAAAACCACAATTCCTCCACTTATCATTGCAAGACCGAAGGCGGCTGGTATGGATATTATAGCAGAGTATTTGAAGGTTCTAACAAAAGCGTTCTTAAGTCTCTTGCCTTCAAGTTCAATAAAGACAGGAAATAATACTGTTGTGACGGATATAAGTCCAGAGACTGCTGAAATGATGCTAAAAGCGGCTCTATAATAACCTACTGCTTCTGCAGGTAAAAAGTAGCCGATCATTATCGAATCAACGTAGGCGAAAAATATCCAAGTGATTGAGCCGATGGTAAGGTAGCTCGTGAACTTAATAACTCTGAACCAATGTATCTTCTTGGTTTTACCATAAAAAAATTTATATTTTTTTGAATATAAAATAAGGACAACCAACGAAGCCAAGCTAGCCATTACCAATCCCAATATGGCCCCTACAACTTCTAAACCTACGTAAACGAAGATGATGATGAAAAGCAATTTTGATGCTTCGTAAGACAAAGACCTGATTAGGCTTGCTTTAAAGTCTTTGAAAGCGTTATATATACTGTTCAGATATCCAGATAACGAATAAAAAAATATAAATGCTGAAGAAAATACCAGTGGCTCGTAAAGTTCTGGCTTTGCGAAAAAGTATATTGAAATGAATTCAGCAGAAATTAAAGTTAGAAGAGATGCAAGCGCAGATAACAGAAGTTTTAAAATTGCAAGGTTTTTTATGTAACCTCTCAAAGATTCAAAATCTTGCCTAAAATAAGCATCAGCGACATATCTTGTTGTTGCAGCATTTATTCCAAGATCCGTGAGGCTTAATACAAGGTAGGCTATCGACAAAACAAGAGAGTAGATTCCAAAGAGTTCCGGCTTAAGAGTCTTTGCAAGATAGATTGAAACTATCAAGCCGGAAAGATTTCCAATCAGGAGAGATGAGGCATTGTAAATGAAGTTTCTGAACACCTGTTTTGCAAGCACATAGAAGTTTTGTGTAGCTATATAAAGGCATTTACTGCGAATACTCAAAAATTTTAAACCTGAGAAGATGAGTCTCCTTATGCCTTGGGATCAGCCTTACATCATATTCTGGGAACTCACGAGGGCCTGTGACTTTGCATGCAAGCATTGTAGAGCGAAGGCTGTAAAAAAAAGGCATGTAGATGAGCTAACAACTGAAGAATGCTTTAAAGTGATAGAAGAAATATCTAAATTTGAATTAAAACCCATGATAATATTCACCGGTGGAGATCCACTTTTAAGGGAGGACGTTGTTAATATAATTGACCAAGCTTCAAAAAAAGGTATTAGATGTTCAATTGCATTCAGTGGAACTGAGAGAGCAAGTTATGAAAAGATAGTCGAGCTTAAAAATGCCGGAATTTCAAGAGTTGCTGTAAGCATCGATGGTTGTAGAGAGGTTCATGACGAGTTTAGAGGTGTAAGTGGAGCC
Organism: Archaeoglobales archaeon; assembly: GCA_030055525.1. Classification (GTDB taxonomy): domain Archaea; phylum Halobacteriota; class Archaeoglobi; order Archaeoglobales; family Archaeoglobaceae; genus WYZ-LMO2. The sequence goes on from JASFYJ010000005.1 coordinate 104,371, forward strand.
TTTGATATGGCGATGGAAGTTGTGGAGAATTGTATAAGGGCTGGTGTTGAGTTCCAGATAAACACAACCGTAACGAAGTATACGATGAAATGTTTGCCGGATTTGGCAAGACTTTGCTTAGATATAAAAGCTGCTATGTGGGATGTTTTCTTTTTAGTCCCAACAGGCAGAGCTAGGGTTGAACAGATGCCGTCTGCTCAAGAATTTGAAGATATATTGTGCTGGCTCTACGATTTGAAGTTATTTGGTTTGAATGTGAAAAGTTCAGCAGCAACTCACTTCAGAAGGGTGGAGATTATGAGGCAAAAAGGTATAATGCCTAATGTAAGCGAGCTTTACTATGAGCTTTTATCAAAAACTGATTTAAAATCCACTGAGATTCTCGAAAAAAGTTGTAAAGAAAAAAATAGAACATTTGGAATTACGGACGGAAGAGGAATGCTTTTCATAAGTCATATTGGAGAGGTCTACCCGAGTGGTTTTCTACCTTTGGCTTGTGGAAACGTTAGAGAAAACAGTTTGATGGAGATTTATAAAAAATCTAGAATTTTTTGCGATTTGAGAGATCCAGAAAAGTTGAAGGGCAAGTGTGGTAGGTGTAGCTATAAGCAGATCTGTGGTGGGAGCAGGGCTAGGGCGTACGCTTTAACCGGAGACTACCTCGGTGAAGAGCCTTGTTGCGTACATTTGTCGAATTAACCTTCGACTATCGTTAAAGTTATATATTCGGAACCCAAAATTTTGTTGTGGAATTTAGAGCTGTAGCTGAAAAAATATGTGGTGATATAGTTTTGGCAGATGTTCCTGGAGAAGCTTTAAGAAAATGGAGACAGATATTTAAACTTACGCAAGCCGAAATAGCGAGAAGGCTTGAAGTCTCCTCGTCTGTCATTTCTGATTATGAAAGCTCAAGAAGAACACCAGGAGTTAGTTTCGTTAAGAGGTTTGTTGAAGCTTTAATAGAAGCTGATAGTGAAAGAGGTTATGAGATCCTTTCTAAATACAAAAACATCTTTGAAGTCAGCTCGGCCGTTCTAGATTTGGCAGAATACAACAAAGCTGTACACGTTGATGATTTTTCGAAGATCATAGAGGCTGAAAAAGTCAACGATTTTGAAAAGTTCGTGAATGGGCATACAGTAGTTGATAGTATTAAAGCGATACTAGAACTGCGATCTTTTGAATTCTACCAACTCTATGGGTTAACTAGTGAGAGGGCGCTGATATTTACGAAAGTTTCTGGAGGGAGATCACCTATGGTTGCAGTGAGAGTTTCAAGTTTGAAACCCGCAGTTGTGGTTCTTCATGGGCTTAAGGTAAACTCTGTAGATGAGGTTGCAAAAAAGATAGCAGAAATAGAGCGTCTGCCCCTTCTGGTAACGAGTTTAGATTTAAGAGAGATGATAGAGAAACTTAGAGGTGAGTTCGCATGAGTTTTATAACTTCTTACGGTACCTACATACCTAGGTTCAGAATAAGAGTTGAGGAGGTTGCTAGAATCTGGGGAGAAAATGCAAATGCCATTAAAGAGGGTTTGGGGATAAAAGAGAAATCGGTTCCAGACTTTGACGAAGATACAGCAACCATAGCTGTAGAGGCTGCAAGGGAAGCTTTTAAAAGAGTTAAAATAAATCCAAAGGATGTTGGAGCGGTCTTTGTTGGCTCTGAAAGTCATCCATATGCCGTTAAACCAACTGCAACAATCGTTGGCGAAGCTCTAGGAATTGGGAATGAATACTTCGCAGCCGACTTGGAATTCGCCTGCAAGGCTGGGACAGCGGGGATGCAAATATGTTATGCGATGGTCAAATCTGGAATGATAAAGTATGGTCTTGCAATCGGTTCAGATACTGCGCAATCAAGGCCAGGAGACGCTTTAGAGTATGCAGCCGCCGCCGGTGGAGCGGCGATATTGATAGGAAGAGAAGGTATTGCAGAAATAAAGGCAACTTACTCTTATACTTCTGATACCCCCGACTTTTGGAGGAGAGATCTACAGCCATATCCGAACCATGGTGGAAGATTTACCGGCGAACCTGCTTATTTTAGACACGTTATTAATGCTGCAAAAGGTTTGATGGAAAAATACAGTTATAGCGTTGAAGATTTTGATTATGTAGTTTTTCATCAGCCAAACGCAAAGTTCCCTCTTAAAGCTGCAAGCTTACTAGGTTTCAGCAAGGAGCAAGTTACTCCAGGACTTTTGGTTACAGAGGTGGGAAATACTTACTCTGCATCATCTCTTATTGGTCTTTGCGCAGTTCTTGACATTGCCAAACCAGAAGAAAGAATATTACTCGTTTCTTTTGGATCTGGAGCTGGAAGCGACGCTTTTGTAATTGAAGTAACCGAAGAAATCTTGGACTATCCTCGAAATCCTTCCGTTCGTGATAAAATATCTGAAAAAGCCTACTTGGATTATTCGACATATTTGAAACACAGGAGGAAGATAAAGACATGAGGGTTGCAATTATTGGTGTTGGATGTAGCAAATTTGGAGAGCTTTGGGAAAAGAGTTTCAGGGAAATTTACCTTGAAGCTGGTTTGAAAGCGATCGAAGATGCAGGAATTGAAGGAAAAGAGATAGAAGCACTTTACGTTGGTAACATGAGTTCAGGAATGTATTTAAATCAGGAGCATGTTGCAGCATTGATAGCTGACTACGCCGGCTTAGCTGAGCTTGGAATTCCTGCAGTTAGAGTTGAAGCTGCAGATGCAAGTGGGGGATTAGCCTTAAAAGAAGCATACATGGCTGTAGCTTCTGGAATTCACAAGATAGTTGTTGCTGCGGGGGTTGAGAAAGTTACAGATGTGGGAGATGCGATGAAGATAGCATCATCTTCAGCTGACCAGGAATGGGAATGCTTCGCTGGAGCTAATTTACCAGCTCTCTATGCTTTAATTGCACGCCTTCATATGAAGAGGTTCGGAGGAAAAGAGGAAGATCTGGCTTTAGTTGCCGTTAAAAATCATAAAAATGCTGTAAATAATCCGATTGCTCAATTTAGAAGAGAGATAAGTGTTGAAGAAGTTCTTAATTCCCCCTATATAGCTGAACCGTTAAAAGTCCTCGACTCCGCTCCGATAAGCGATGGAGCCGCAGCAATTGTTCTTGCAAGCGAAGAGGTCGCAAGAAAATATACAGATACACCGGTTTTTATTGAATGTGCTCAGGCAAGTGACTACGTTGCATTACAGAACAGGAAAGATCTTTTAACGATGAATGCTGTCGTTAAAGCTGCAAGAGAAGCTTATAGAAGAGCGAAGGTTGGTGCAAAGGATATAGATATCGCGGAACTTCACGATTCTTTTACCTTTGCGGAGATTTTAGAATACGAAGATCTCGGTTTTGCTGAGAAGGGAAAAGGTTATGAGCTTATAAGGGAGGGTGTTACTGAAATTGGAGGAGATTTGCCTGTAAACACCTCAGGTGGGTTAAAAGCTTGTGGGCATGCTATTGGAGCAACTGGAATAAGACAGGCGGTTGAAATTGTACAGCAGTTAAGAAACGAGGCTGGTAAAAGGCAGGTAGATGCTGAAGTAGGGTTATCTCTAAATATCGGCGGTACTGGAGCTACGGCTATTGTTACGATATATAAGAGGTGAGATCTTGATTCCAAGGTTTTGGAGAAAGATAAAATACCGCTATTCTCTGCGAGGGACTCACTGCAAGAACTGTAATTCTTACTTCTATCCTCCGAGGGATCTTTGTCCGAATTGTAGAAGGAAGGGAATCATTGAAGAAGTTAATCTACCAACATGTGGGAGAGTTTTAAGCTATACAGTAGTTTGGGGAGAGAAAGGATCTCCCTACGTTATAGCTTTGATCGAGTTGGAAAACAAAGTTAAAATACTTTCTCAGTTGGCTTGCAGACCCGAAGAAGTATATGACGGGATGGAAGTGGAGTGTACTTTTAGGAAGTATGGAGAAGATGGTGACGCAGGTATCATATACTACGGTACCAAGTTTATTCCCAAGAGGGGGGATGGATACGTTTCCAAAGAATAGGTTTAGAAGGCTGAGAAAGAACAAAAAACTCAGAGATCTTACCAGTGAAACTGATTTAAGTCCAGAAAATCTCGTGTATCCAATATTCGTCGATGAAAACTTAAATGAGAGGAAGGAAATTCCAGAAATGCCTGGACAATATACCTATCCTCTGTCAGAGATAATAAATGTGGGAGAAGAGCTTGTAGATCTAAAAATTCCAGCTGTTTTAATTTTCGGAATACCTTCTCGAAAAGATCCTTTCGGCTCTTCAGCCTACGCTGAGGATGGGGTCGTACAGAAGGCCGTAAGATTGCTAAAAGATACGTTTGCCGATGAACTTCTAGTGATCACAGATCTATGTTTGTGTGAATATACAGACCATGGACACTGCGGTATAGTTAAAAATGGAAAAGTTTTGAACGATGAAACGCTTGAGATCTACGGAAAAATCGCAGTCAGCCAAGCTGGTGCTGGAGCAGACATCATTGCACCTTCAGGTATGATGGATGGGATGGTTTTAGCAATACGGGAAGCTTTAGATCGTGAAGGTTTTTCCGATGTACCTATAATGTCTTATGCTGTTAAGTATAATAGCGTTCTTTATACTCCCTTCAGGTACGCTGCACAAAGTGCTCCGAAGTTTGGCGATCGTTCGAGCTATCAGATGGACATAAGAAATTCTGATGAAGCTTTAAGAGAGGCTAAAGCTGACTTAGAAGAAGGAGCAGACATTTTAATGGTTAAACCATCGTTTCTTGATATAATATATAGAATCAAAAGCGAACTGAAAGTTCCCACCGCAACCTACTGTGTTAGCGGAGAGTATGTCATGCTGAAGGCATCATCTGTATATTTCGATGAAAGGAGAAGCGTTTTGGAGTACCATACTTGCAGAAAAAGGGCAGGGGCGGATATAATAATTACTTACTACGCCAAGGATATTGCAAGATGGCTTAAAGATTAAAAGTGAGAGTAACCCCTGAACTCAACCTTTTTTAGCTCTTCGTCGACCTTTAAATAGACACCTTTGCCCTCTTCAACTTTACCAATCTTTATACCGTCTTCACTGTGTTTAGCTGTATAAAGAAGCTCGAAATCTCCTCCACCATATAAAAAAAGTTCTAATGGATCTACAGGATAATTTTCAAGATGCTTTGTCGGTATGGATTCGAATACGATCTTAACACCACTTCCTCTAGCCATCAAATGCGCTGATACTGCAAGGCTGTCACTTATATCAGTTAAAGCGCTTGCATACTCAGAAATTTTTAGACCTTCACGTATTCTTGGCTCTGGTTTGTAGAGACTCTCAGGATAAGGTAAAGATTCCCTATCAAATCCCTTCTCAAGCAGTTCCAAACAAAGTTGAGCCTTTCCAAGTAAACCTGTTACATAAACGTTCTCTCCAGGTTTCGCAGAATTCCTCGTTATAATTCTTTTCGCTTCTCCAACAGCAAAACCGGATATTGTCAAGGTCTCTGAGAAATCTATATCCCCTCCAGCCACTTTTACGCCGTATTTAGAGCAAACGTCTTTTATTCCTATAAGTATCCTCTTAAAAAGATCAAAATCAGCCTCTTTCATTGATATGGCATTTAGGAAAAACAACGGTTTTGCTCCGCAGGCAGCTATATCTGATAGGGTTACACTTGCAGCCATGTAACCCATTTCTTCTGCCTTCATGAACCTTGGAAAGTCACTTTTTTCATTGACAGTGTCGCAGGTTAAAACTAAAAATTTATCGTTGGCTCTAACGTAAGCTGCATCGTGCTTTCCCGCAGGTATAAGAATGTCTTCATGCCCAAAAAATTCTTCAACAATCTTCAGTAGATCGAACTCTTTCATATTCACATATAAAGCGGGAGGTAACATAAAGGCTTGTATATGTCTCTTTACCAAGGCTTATAAAAATCGGATTCCCCAGACTGTTTATAGTCTCCGGAAAGAAATCTCCATGTGGAAAAGCTCCTATACATACTACAGAATCGTTATCCAGTTTTTTCAGCATCTCCAAGTTTTTTTCACCCTCTCTAAAAACAAATACCTTTCTTTTTGCAGTCAAATCTTTCAATCTGAGATTGGTTATCTCAAGCAAAGTTTCACCGTTTGCAACTATCCTCCCCTTCGAAAAAAGATCCTCTATAAGACCTAAAAATCGATTGTAGTTTCTTGGAAGTCTTACCTTGTTGTTCACCCAGATTATTTCACCATTTATCGTGTGTATGTAAACTTCAAAGTCCTTGGAAGCTTTTGAATCTAGAAAAAGCAGTAAGCAGCAGTGAATTATATCTGGTCTACCCCTCTTTTCTCTATTAGCCAGACTTCGCATAGCTGCATGGTGTTTCGAGTCATCTAGAATAATTTCCTCTGGATTCTTACCCCTTTTTTTCGAATCCAAAATTATGGATTTGTGGGTCGCAATTTCTTTAGGTACAAGTTCTACTGAAGATTCGAGAAATATCAATCTCTTCACGAATTCTAAATGGAGGCGTGGGATATAAGCATGTTTATTAACAATCTATCTGCAAAAGTTTTTTAAGCGTTGTTAACTAAAAGATGAAGAATGGCTGGATCTTCAAGAATTCAAAAGATTAAAGAGTATTTATCTAAAAGAAAGTTCGTTCAGCGAAAAAGGATAGGTGTACTCGTAGATGGCCCAAACATGTTGCGAAAAGAGTTCAAGATAAATTTGAAGGAAATAAGAGATATTTTGAGTGAATATGGAGATATAAAAATTGCAAAAGTTTTTCTGAACCAATATGCAACTGAAAAACTGGTTGAAGCTACAGAAAATCAAGGTTTTGAGCCAATAGTAACATCAGGGGACGTTGATGTTCGAATGGCTGTTGAGGCTATGGAATTAATATACAACGACTCCATAGATGTTTTAGCTCTTGTAACAAGGGATGCAGATTTCAAAGCTGTGCTAGCTAAGGCAATGGAGATGGGAAAGGAGACAATAATAGTCGGTGCTGAACCGGGACTATCTGCGGCTCTTAAAAATTCCGCCGACGTAACAATAATTTTGAATGATACTGAAGAAGAGAGTAAGGAGGATCACGAAGAAATAATAGAGGTATGAAAGTTTTTCTTTACGAACATGCAACATGTTTTGGAGATGTTCCGGAATCCATAGCAGTCGAAGGGCTTGCAATGTATCAAGCTCTTTATAGGGGATTAGCAAAATTTGGAGAAGTTAGAAGTGTTTATGCAAAAGAAAATTTTTTGAGTATTTTTGAAAGGGGCGTTTCTGAATGTGATGCCTTCATAATAGTGGCTCCGGAGAACAACTTAACTTTGTTCAATCTAACAAAGATAGCTGAAAGGTACGCTTTCAACTTAGGTTCGTCAAGTAAAGCCATAAAGATAACTTCGGACAAATGGAGACTCTACAAAAAAATCAAGAGGAAAGTCAATATCCCAAAAACCTCCAAGAAACCGTTGGATTGTAAATACGTTGTTAAACCGAGAATTTCTTGCGGAGGAGTTGATATAAGCCTAAATTCGGAAATTAAAAAGGGCTACATAGCTCAAGAGTTTATAGAAGGAAAACCGATAAGTGTTAGCGTTGCTGTCGGTGATGAGATAATTCCGTTGAGTATAAATGAGCAGATAATTGAAAACTTCGAGTACTTTGGAGGAGTAGTACCTGCTAAGATATGTGAATTAGAAATTCCAGAAATTTTAGATGAAGCAATTGGAGCTGTAGAAGCTATAAGAGGTCTATACGGCTACGTTGGTGTGGATCTGATTTTGGCGGAGCAACCTTATGTTATCGAACTCAATGCCCGTCTTACAACTCCTGCGATAGTTTTTGAGTATGTTTATGGCATAACGGCTGGAGAGATCGTTTGGAGAAATGCTTTCGATAGGATTGAGCCGCTTCAAGCTAAAAATACGTGTATTTTTAAAAAAAGCTGTGAAGGTGAGATAATCGCAAAGGTTGGAGAAAAGTGCCTTTCAATGGCAAAATTGTGATATAGCTTTAAATTTGGAAAGTACACTTTAGGCGTTTAATTGGAACCATCTTTTGAGCATTTCGAATTGTTCATGGGTGTTTATTGTTTCGCAATCCATTGGAGATTTAAAGAAGAAAGACAGTTCTTTTATAACTCCCTTCATCTTCTTCTTCTTTGCGAAGAGCAAGAACCTTGCTATGTCCAAAACAAGCGGCGCTGCAACTATAGCATCTACAGCATCCCAGATGAAGTAGAACTTCATAAGCTTTCCAAGAAAGCCTTTGAAATGTATGAAATCAAAGGCGGTTTTGTTGTCAACGAGGCTTGGAAAGTATTGTATTTCGGTGATGCTGTATGGGTTATAGCCTAGGATCTTTTCCAGCACCCTATCTTTACTTAAGACCTTACTTTCTTTGTTGTCTAAAGCCGAAAGAACCTTACCATCGTAATCTCCAAGTATGTTGTAACTCATCCATCCAACGACCTGCAAATTTCTGTAAACAAAAAGTGGTGCCAAAGTTGTTTTTATTACTGTTTCTCCAGTTTTTCCATCATTTCCAGCATGTGGAACGCCATTTTCCAATGCAAGCTTTTTTAAAGCTGGTAAAGAAGAGCCAACACTTGGTGTAAAATTTGCGTAGGGTATTTTATTTTTTAATGCTACGTAAGCGTAGAGCATACTTGCAGATGCGTAGTCTTTTTTGTCCTCGTCTATCATCCTTTCGAAACCTTCTACGCTATCGTGGTACTCTCTATTGTACCTTGGAAGAGGTTCTGTTGAGGCTAAATTGATAACGACCGTTTCATCGTCGGCGAATTTTTTGATGTCTGATTCAATTTTGTCAACTATCTCTCTAAGCGTTAGCCCTTCATCTTCAAGTGTCTCAATTCTTCCAATGTTCTTAATACCTGTACCACAATTCAGAGCAGTTCCTTTTTTTGCCACTATTCTTTCCAGTTCATCACGCAAGTTCTCCAGTATCGCTCCATCGTAATGTCTGTTAAGTTCCCAGTGCTCTTTTGCAGCCTCATATGCATTTGTCAGTGGTCTAATATCATGCCCATCAAATTCAAACTTGAAAGGAGCATAATCTTGAATTTTTTTAAAATAAGGAAGTTCAGAAACAAGACCGAGTTTCTCAATAAGATCTTTTTCGATCGCCTTTGCACCGACCATCGAAGTGGTCGAAACTATGCCGTATGCCCCAATTATCCAAAGTTTCATATGCCAAGTATCCTCTGAAATTTTATATCTTTTGCACAGAGTCTATCAAGGTAGAATGTAACTCTTTGAAGTCTCCAAAGCTCTCGCTATCAAATTCGTTGCACTTTCAACATCTTTCAGATCAACAACCTCTACTGGGCTGTGAATGTATCTTGCTGGAACGCTAATTACTCCAGCTGGTATGCCCTGTTTTGTTAGGTTAATTGCCGAAGCATCTGTAGTTCCGCCTTCGGCAACTTCAAGCTGGTATGGGATGTTGTATTTTTCGGCCGTCTCCTTCAACCATCTAAGCACAAGTGGCGATACGATCAAGCCCCTTCCAGAGGCGTCGATTACTGTAATTACTGCACCTTTTCCAAGTTTTATATCCATGTGTGCTGTCTCACTCCCTGGGAAATCAGCAGCTACGCATGAATCTACAGCTATAGCTGCGTCAGGTTCTAAGGAATAGGCAGAAGTTTTAGCTCCCTTAAGTCCAACCTCCTCCTGCACAGTTGCGACTGCGAATATGGTTGCATCACTCTGTGTTCTCTTTAAAGCTTCTATCATAACTGCAACTCCTACTCTGTTGTCGAATGCTTTTCCAGTTATTCTGCCGTTACTAAGTTCTATAACTTGTCTGTCTATAGCTACTGGACTTCCTACATCGATCCCCATCTTTAAAACATCTTCCTTGCTCGTTGCTCCAACATCTACGAACATATCACTTATCTCGATCACCTTTCTTCGTTCCTCGTCTTTCATCAAATGCGGTGGTTTACATCCTAAAACTCCATAAATTCTACTCTTCCCATATATAACAACTCTCTGAGCCAACGCTATTTGAGAGAACCATCCACCAATTGGAGCAACTCTTATAAACCCTTTTTCATCTATACTCTTTACAACAAAACCTATTTCGTCCATGTGGGCTGCAATCATCAGCTTTCTTCTATCTTTCCCATTTCTGATGCATATTAAATTCCCAAGTGCATCTGTTTTAATTTCGTCCACGTATTTTTCTACCTCAGCTTTTATTATCTCTTTAACCTCCTCTTCATACCCACTTACACCAAAAGCGTTGCTAAGTTTTTTTATCAGTTCAAACATATCACCACCTCACTCCAGGATGGCATGTCTTAACTCTAAATCCCGTTCGCTTAACCTCTTTCTTGCCATTATCTCTGCAACAATGCCATCCAAAAATATCATTGCTGTGAGTTCGAAAAGGGTTCCAAGTGGGAAAAGCTGAGAAATACTCTCATCTTTTTCACTTTTCGGTTTACCTTTGACAATTAAGACGATATCAGATATCTTTGCGAGCGTTGAGTCTCTCTTACTTGTAACAGTTACAATTTTGGAACCAATTTCTTTAGCCTTTTGGCTTATACTCACAATCGAACTAGTTTCTCCACTGCCAGAGATTGCAATAAGCATATCTTCTCTCTGAATCCTCGGAGTAACGGTCTCACCTACCACGTAGACTGAGTAGCCAAGGTGCATAAGTCTCATTGCAAAAGCTCTTGCAACAAATCCACTTCTTCCTGCGCCAAGGACAAAAATTGATTTCGAGTTGTCTAAGCTTTCGAAAAACCTTTCAATCGCCTCCTCGTCGATAGTATTTTTTAGATTATCTATATGTTTTGATACAAGCTCCATGAATTTTGTCAACGCTGTTATCGGCATGCCTTCGACCATTTGTTGCGAGATATAAGCTCTTTTCTCAGATCAGCTTGAAGCCGAATAACACGTTGAACACCACGTATGCTATGAGTAGCATGATGAAGGAATGCTTCGCTCCAGCAGAGATGCTGCCCTCACCCATTACACCTGCAACTAGCCCAGCAAACAAGCCCTGAAATACTGCTGCATGCATGAAGACGTTTCTGTATGTGTAAACATCGACTTTTTGAAGTAACTGGAAGTTCTGGCCAGTAGCCTGAACTTTTGCAGCACTCTCTGCTAAGGTAGAAAGGAAGGTAGATGAAATTATATATACAATCCCGATGAAAACGAAGAACGCTATGTAGATTATTACAACGTACATAAACATGTTAGTGGCCCTTTCTCTTCTTAAAAGCTCAGCAGAAGTTGCATCTTTTGCAGAGATCATAAGTACATCCGTTACATTGCCGGTTGATTTAAGAGATTCATTTAAAAGAGCCATAGTCCTTGATATCTCGAAAATCCTAAGCCTGTTTGCAAATCTAACTAATGCATCTGTAAGGCTTACACCCCAGTCAAGATTCGATTTTATTTTTTTGATCTCCTTTCTTAAAGGACTTGTATCTGTTTTTGCTAGCATCTCTATAGCTCTGTATATAGGCATTCCACTCTCATTGGCTGATGCTAACTTGCTTAGAAATATCGGTGTTAAGCGCATGTATTTTCTTACGTTTCTTCTCCCAAATTCGTAAAAGATGGCAAAGGGAGCTAAGAAGATCCCTATAGCTATGAATATGTAGTCGTCGATGCTAAAGAACCAGTACTTAATATCCATCCCTAAAATATAGGGGTTTACAATTAATCCGTAAGCGACAAAAAACAACGCTAAGGGGAGAGAGATTACGAAAGTGTAATTTGGATTCTCGATGAACACTTTTATTGGATTTTTAAGCTCCTTCTTGAGCCTCCAAGACTTTATAAGATTTCTAATTTTCTTTAAATCTCTCTCTTCAACCTCTTTACTCCTCCTACGATAAACAAACCTCTCTCTAAGCGTTGGGGCTTTGCCAACGTCGCTTGGTGTTAGGAGTTTGATGAGCATTGCGAACATAAACGAACCTACAGGTATAACGAAGTAGATTATCGAAAACATCGCCACATCGTTTGACTGGCCAAGCACGGACATGACGGTCATTACGATTATTAAAAACAAAGGTCCGGCTACAAGTGCTGTTATATATGTTTCTGCCATTAAACCGAGAAATTCTAGGAAACTCTTCTGGTCCTGCCTAGCTCTTTCGAAATAAAACTCTGATCTCTCTTCAAAATAAGATGTTACATCTCCTCCGCTGTCTATTATTGTTATCAATCCATGTAAGAATTCTCTGAAATTTTCAGATGGAGATATCTCTACAGCGTTTGCTAAAGCCGTTCTCATATCTTTTCCAAGTCCCTCAACCTCCCAAACAATTCGAGAAGCCTCTTTAGAAACTTCTCCATAGACTTCGTAGTTTTCTGCGAGAGCTTTGAAGATTTGAAGCAAATTCATTCCACCCTTGCTTAAAGAATACATGAAAGTAATGGCGTGTGGTAAAATCCTGTCTATTTTGCTTTTCCTATCACTGATAACTGTGGAGGGATATATTGCAAATAGCAGATTTCCTAGATAGTATAGCGCTAAAGTCGTTAAAATAGCCAGTATTCCGGCGTAGACAAAATCTCTGATCATTAGCCAGTATGTGCTAAAAGTTTCAGGAAGATGTATGGGAAATATTGGAGGGATTCCGACAAATCGAACAAGTATAAAGGCGAATATAATCCCAAAAATAGCTCCGACTAATCCAAACAAGAAAGAAAACATTCTTGCAGTGGCTATGTACATTTCTGGAGGCATTGAAATAGAGGCTTTCTTCAAAGTTCTTTCAAGTTCGTAGTATTTTGTCCTTTCCTTTTTGATTTGTTCTCCGAAAAGTTTGTATCCGGTGTAAGTTAAGAAGTTGGACTTTTTAAACATCCTATCACCCCATAATTTGACTCATAATTCTATCTGGTTTGCTCTGATACGTGTGAATTATATTTGAAACTTTCTTAAATTCTCTAATATTGTTTTTTACCATAAACTCCAGAACACTTCTCCTCCTCTCCAACTCCTCGTTGAGCTCCCTCAAACTCCATCCTCTATGCCTCCTTATATCCTCAAGCGCCTTCGAAGCTCCAACCATAGAATGCTGATCTTTAA
>JASFYJ010000006.1 GCA_030055525.1 Archaeoglobales archaeon
GGACGAGCGAGGAGGTAAAAGTCTACACCGGCGCAGACGAGTGGGCTGATGATGCAGCTGTGGGTGTGAGGAAGATAAAGATGCTTGCCGGGGTGGGATGATGGAGGTTGAGGAGGTTAGGAGGGAAAAACTGCAGAGGATAGAGGATGTAATAAAAGGAAAGGAACCTGATAGAGTTCCAATAACTGGAGCTACAGCAGTCTGGCATGGAACTTATGCAGGTTATACAACTCAGGATGTGCTCTTCGACTATGCCAAATGTAAAGACGCTTGGCTTAAGGTTGCAAGAGATTTCGATTTTGATACATTCACAGTGATAGCCGGCCTTGAGGGAATGATCTACACTGTGGCTCTCCTTGAGCAGCCAGAAATGTCTGCAGCTGCGAGATTTATACTTGGAAACACTCATCTTGTTCTCGGAGATGTATATTCAAAATGGCCTGGTTGCGAGTTGGATAAGAACGCCCATCCGCAGTTTATAGGAAAGGAAATAATGAAAATAAATGAATACAACCAGTTTATTGAAAATCCGCTTGAATTCATTAACAAGGTCGCTATGCCCAGAATCAACAAGAAGCTCAGTAGTGTTGGATCTGCAGAATACAACGCTGCACTTGCAAAGTATGGTGCAGAACTTGCAAAATTTGGGGCTTTTATGGCAGATACCTCGATGGAACTTGCAAAGATAGGTTACCCCACGATTCCGATGGCTTGGGGCTACGCACCTCTCGACCTGATAGGTGACTTCCTTAGAGATATAAAGAACATAGTTTTAGACCTTTACAGAGCTGGGGATAAAGTGAAAGCAGCTGTGGAAGCTGTTAAACCTTTAATTATCAAAGCAGCAACTTATTCAGCTCCACCAGAAAATATTAGAAAGCAGGTATTTGGAACAGATGTTGTAGAATGCTTCTTCCCGTTGCATCTTAACGAATACCTAAACCCTAAGCTTTACAATGAATTCTACTGGCCATCCCTTAAAGAAGTTTTTAAAGAGGTAATAAAGCTCGGATTAACGCCTTTCGTTCTCTTTGAGGGTAAACACGATGCACACCTCGAAACTCTGCTTGAAGCACCGAAAGGAAAAATCGTTGGAGTTTTCGAAAAGACCGATGCAAGAAAGGTTAGAGATGTCCTAGATAACCATGTCGTACTCGTTAGCGGCCCACCAAATTCGCTGCTGATTAGCGGAACTCCACAGAAAGTTGAGGAATACATGAAGAAGTTGCTAGAGGATTGCAAAGAGGGCGGAATGATGATCTGGCCTGGCGTAGATGGTGGAATTTCGAGAGATGCAAAGCCGGAGAATGTTAGGGCTGTAATTGAGGCTGTAAAGAAGTACGGGAGATATTAAATTTTTACCTTTGATTTTTTATGAAATTAAAAATTGAAAAAGAGTTTCGAGGTTTCTATCCGGCATCAGTAGCTTTACTTTTGATATTCGGGATGGTAACCCTCATCTGGAGTCAGTTCTATCCCTATATTCTACAAAAGTATTCACTGAAGGAGTTGTCACCTGTAGTCATCTCAGCATCTTTTATAGGCTTTGGGATGCTGATATTCCAATTGATTTCTGGATTTTTGGCAGATAAACGTGGTCCAAAGTTAACAATGACTTTTTCAAGCCTACTTTATTTCTTGGGAATGTTTATAATCTCAGTCATGTTTAACTTCGAAGAATGGGAAATTGCGAGATTGTACTGGTATACAGGAAGCTTTTTCGTTGGTGCGGGTGCAGGATTGTTCGTAGGAACTTACCCCGTAGTTATAAGCAGATGGTACCCTGAAAATACTGGAAAAGCATTTGGAATTGCAATCTTTGGCCAGAACATCTCACCGCTGATAATGTCACCGCTTGTAGCCTTTTTAATCTCCAAATACGGAATTCAAGAAACTTACATAGCAATAGGACTATTAGTGGCTGTATCTTTCTTCACCGTTGGCACTATACTCTGGAAAATACCCGAAGTGAAATCGAAGAACGAACAAAGTTTGAAAAGTGCTACGAAAGATGGAAGGTTCTGGATCCTCTTTACAGTCATGTTCTCAACAGCGACAGCTTGGTTTTTGATTTTGATGAATATAGCTACAATCGTCTCTGAAGGTTTGACGAGAGCATCCATAAGTTTGGAATACATTTCAGCTCAATTTATTCCACTATTTTTAGGGTTAACAGCAGTCGGTAGTGCTTTAGGTTCATTGTTTTGGGGCAACTTCAACGATAGAAATGGAGGTCCGTTGAATACATTGCCAATTCTTTATGCAATGGCTGGAGTTGCGATTGCAATATTCGCAGCATTCTACTCAGATCTATGGCTAATATTAGTAGTAGGCATTTTTATGTACTTCTGTTTAGGTGGAGAGCCTACTGTGCATTTTACAGCAGTTCCAACGTTTTTTGGCCAGAAATTTACAGGTAGGATCACGGCAATGATGAACATTTCAGTTATGGTTTCTTCAATTTTAGGACCATACTTGGGAGCGGCTATAAGAGATCTAACGTCATCTTACATCTCTGCTCTCTATTTAGCTTCGTTGCTTCACTTCTTCGCAGCTGCAGTTGTTTTTTTAGGTAGAAAATATGTTAAGGAGGTGAAAGAATGCTAAGATTTGGTGATGTGAAAACTTTCGAAATTTGCGAGATAAAAGTTGGAGGAAATCCAGGAGAGAGCAAAACTTTGCTTATTGGCAGCATTTTTTATAAGGGGCACAAGATAGTAGAAGACGAGAAGAAGGGAGTTTTCAACAAGGAGATGGCAGAGAAACTGATTAAAGAGCAGGAGGAACTCAGTGACAAAACCGAAATCCCTGGCTTGGTTGATGTTGTAGGTATGAGTGAAGAAGCTCTCAAAAAATACATAGAATTCGTCGCATCAGTAACAGAAAAACCGTTCTTGATAGATTCGGCAATGCCCGATACAAAGATCTCCGCGTTGAAGTACGTAAAAGAAGTTGGGCTTGAGAAGAGAGTAATTTACAATTCAATCTCTCCAGAAGTTAAGGATAAAGAACTTAACGCTTTGAAGGAAAGCAACGTAGATTCCGCAATTGTTTTAACCTATACTATGAATGTCCTAAGCAGCAAGGCAAGAATTGACGCTCTCCAAAAAATTTTGCCAAAGCTTGAAGTTGCCGGGATAAAAAAGCCACTTGTAGATACCTTCGTAATGGATGTTCCAAGTTTACCTGCAGCCGTTAAAGCTGGAATCGAGATAAAGAAGAAGTTTGGATTTCCATGTGGTTCTGGTGCCCACAACGCTGTTGCAAGCTGGAAAGGGCTGAGAAATTTGCTTGGAAAAGAGGCCGAGAAGTATGCAGTACTGATTGCAAATACTCTACAGATAGCTTTTGGACTAGATTTCGCATTGTACGGGCCAATTGAAGATTGCAAAATCATATTTCCAGCTGTGTATACATTAAATACAGCCTACAAGAACTTCTTAAGAACAAAGGACTTTATACAGCTCTGAGATCTATGAGAGTTGTATTTGAGCCAATAGGTAGAAAGGTTGAGTGCGAATCAGGGACCATACTTGAAATAGCAAGAAACTCAAATGTTGGTATCAGATCAGATTGCGGTGGAAGAGGAGTCTGCGGAAAATGTCGAGTTTTACTAATAAAAGGTTCTCTTAGTGAACCGAGTGATGCTGAGAGAAAAATCTTAAGCATTGAAGATCTTAACCAGAACTACCGACTAGCTTGTCAGGCAAAAATAACTGGAGACTCAACTATTTTTATACCCAAGGAGAGCAGACTCGAAGAGAGGAAAGTGGAAGAATCGACCATAGATCTCGAAGTTGAACTTGAACCGGCTTTGAGGAAGTTAACTATTCATCTTACACCACCAAGCTTAAGAGATGTTAGAAGTGACGTGGAAAGACTGAAAGAGAAGCTTGGAGAATTTGAACTATCCTTGGATCTGCTAAAAAAACTTCCATTTTTGCTACGAGAAAAAAACTGGGTGATAAATGCCGTTCTATGGAAAAACAAGCTGATAGCAGTTGAAGAAGTCGATAATACCGAAATCTTAGGGTTGGCAGTGGATATAGGTTCATCCAAAATAGTATGTCATCTTGTAGATTTAAAAAGCGGAAAAACCATCGCAAAAGCTTACGCCGAGAATCCACAGGTTGCTTACGGAGAAGACATAGTGTCGAGGATAAGCTATGCAAAAAACGAGCATAACTTGGAGAGATTACAGAGAATTGTAGTGGAAACGATAAACAGGCTTATAGAAGAAAACTGCAAAAAAGCAAAAAAGAGTCATGAAAATATTTACGAGGCTGTTATTGTCGGGAATTCAGTGATGCATCACTTATTTTTTGGAATAACACCAAAATTCATAGGTGTTGCGCCATTTACACCTACAGTAAGCGAAAGTATAAGTTACAAAGCAAAAGAAGTTGGTTTAAAGATAAATCCTGAAGGTTTTATAACTTCTTTACCCCTTATAGCTGGCTTTGTCGGTGCTGACGCATCTGCGAATCTTCTACTAACAAAAATCTACGAAAATGATGAGGTATCGATGGTTATAGATATCGGAACAAACACAGAGGTAATTCTTGGAAACAAAGATAAGCTTTTTGCTTGCTCAACACCATCTGGACCAGCTTTTGAAGGAGCACATATAACTTTCGGTATGAAAGCAGTAAGTGGAGCTATAGAGGAGGTAAAAATCGTAAATGGAGAAGTTTTTTATAAAACGATCGATGAAGAAAAGCCGAAGGGAATTTGCGGAAGTGGAATGATCGATCTGGTTGCAGAACTTTTTAAGAATGGATATATAAACAGAAATGGGAAATTTATCAAAGAGGATGATAGAATCGTAAAAGAAGGTAATCCTCCAATCCCAAAGTTTGTTGTCGCAAAAGCTGATGAGACTGACTTTTTTAAAGCGATAACAGTCAGCGAAAAAGATATAAACGAATTTTTACTAGCGAAAGCAGCAATAAAAGCTGGATGGACTATTTTATCAGCAAAGTTTGGAATAAAACCGGAAGAAATTCGCAAGATCTATCTTGCAGGATCTTTCGGCAAACATATTGATATAGAGAATGCAAGAACGATTGGTCTTATTCCCGCAAATGGTGAGATAATATTTGCTGGAGATTCAGCTGTAAGCGGTGCAAAGCTTGCGCTTAAATCTATACAGCAGAGGAATGAGATAGAAAAAGTAGTCAGAAAAGTTGAATACGTTGAGCTATCGGTTGAAAAAGAATTTCAGAGAGTTTATCTGCGTTCAATAATGCTTTGAGTACACTTATTAATAATGTCTATTTTATTTACAGAAATTCGAAAATTTTTAATTTTTTAGAATGCTAGGAGGGGCGATGAGCTATCTAGTGGTTGAGGTTAAGAACAAAAGATCTTCAGCCCTGATAGCTTTAAATCAAAAAAAATACGACGTAATAGACTGCAGCAACAGAAACAACTGTAAAATGCAGGGGTTGGGCATTAAATGTCCTGCATACTGTCCTTACATAGTGGAGGCTAAGAAGTTTTTCAGGGGTTTCAAAACTAACTTTAGAGTAGAGGTTTTGAGCAGCAGCTAATAATTTTGGTTATGCAGATCAACGTGTATTTCGTCGGTACGGCTGGGTCTGGAAAGACGTTTTTCACAAAAGCGTTTGCAGAGTGGTTAGACTTAAAAAAACTCGACTACATGATAATAAACCTAGATCCCGGAGCAGAATATGTTCCCTACTCGGCAGATTTTGATGTAAGGGAGTACTACACCCTCGAAGACATAATGCACCGATACAAAGTTGGCCCCAACGGGGCACAGATAATTGGAGCAGACATGATAGCCACGATAATCGACGAATTGAAGTATGAGATCGAATACTCAAACTCGGAATACATTTTAATCGATACTCCTGGGCAGATGGAACTCTTCACACTTAGAGAAAGCAGTAGAATGCTGGTGAATTCTTTAGGAGCTAAGAACAGTGTTATGGTTTTTCTTTTTGACCCAATTGTGTCAAAAACACCAAACGGATATCTTTCACTGCTTTTTATGTCATCTTCAGCAGTTTTCAGATTGGAGATGCCTCAAATTCCGGTTTTAGCGAAATCGGATATCCTAAGCGATCAGGAGATAGAGATGATAAAAAACTGGAGCAGTAATCCAGACAGTTTACTTTCAGAGCTAGTTTTTGAAAGAAAAACCTTAAGTAGTGAACTTTTTGCAGTTCTTAAAGAGGTTGGATTTTTCAGACCGCTCATACCGGCTTCTGCAATTACTGGAGCCGGCATAGAAGATGTCTACGATGGCATTCAGGAGATATTTTACAGTGGAGAGGATTTAGAAAGGATCCTGTTTTAGGGATTTACGCATGGATAGCCTTTTCCTAAAATCACCGATTTTTTAACACTTTCGAGCACAAAAAGTCTGGCAAGTCTCACAGCATCTTCTAAGTTTCCTCTTTCAGCAAGATAGCATGCCAAAGCCGAACTATAAACGCAGCCCGTGCCATGTATTGTAATATTACTAAATTCAGCTTCCACCGTATAAAAGTTGCTTTCAAAGATGTGGTCTTTTCCCCCAAGTTCGCCACCTGTTATAACTACGGCTTTTACATGTTTCTTTAGTTCTTCTCCAGCCTCGAAAACCGAATTTTTCGAGCTTAGTATCTTAGCTTCGGTTAAATTGGGTGTTATAACGTCTACGTACCTCATCAGCATTCTGTAAGCATCTTCTGATCCCATCTTCGTTCCAGTTCCTGAGTAGATCACTGGATCGAGGACTTTAACAGCATCTAACTCTTTCAAGAAGGTGGCTATAACTTCAGATACTTTTAGATTCGGCAAAAGCCCAATTTTGATGGCATCTATTTCTAGATCTTCAACAATTTTTTTTATTTGTTCTTCAATTACTTCTGGATCAACCGGATAAATTCCATAAACTCCACTTGTATTCTGTACGGTAAGAGTAGTGACGACACAGAGAGGGAAGAATCCTATGGATTTTGCCGTCTTTATATCTGCAACAACACCAGCTCCGCCGCATGGATCAAGTCCAGCTATGGTTAAAAAAGTTTTCATAAAAATTAGAATTAGAACAGATCTTTCAGGTTTATTATATGCTTTCCAAGTTTTCCTCCGTAGTTGCCAGCAGTTATCTTTACAACCCCCGGTATCTTTGTAGCAGCTAAAATTCCAACCCTCATTGCATTCTTTACCGCATCTATGTTCAACCCGTTTATGACTATCTCATACACAGCCTTGACCCCCGGCGGTATTTGAGATCCCTCAACTTTATCTCTCAAAGTTGGACAGTACTTTTCGTTCGTTGAAGCTTTCAAGAATTTGTATTTATTTGCTCCAACTTTGGATCCAGAGGCTACTATTCCCCCTGGAAATGGAGTGATGACTCCTTCAACATCCGCAATTGCATCTACAGCAGCTTTTGCAGCGGCAAGTGCTGATGGTTGTGTTTCAGCCATTATGAAGAAGTTCCCTCCAGCAATTCCAGGCTGATAGCCGAAGTGGCTCTCAACGATGAACTCTCCTTGCATCATTGGTATTGCGTAGCACTTTCTTCCACCTACTTCGACTTCTCTTTCATACCCATCTCCAAAGAATTTCAACTTGAAACCCGTATCGAACTTCTCAGCCGCATTTGGTAGACCGTTAAAAGCTGCTGTTGTTGGAGCTGTAAGAACGCATTGTCCAATCCTAGCCAAAAGCTGTTCCTCAAGACCCTTCTTACTCATATGACAGATCTGTATATAATATCCTGGTCTCCCATCTGGTGTTTCGCTTGGTTTTGCTTTTATTTCAATCCCAGCCTCAGCTGGGCACATGATAACAGACGTTCCAAAACCTGTGGCTTCATTAGCCGCAACCCAAGCCCAGTAGTAGTCGTACGCAGTTATCAAAATCCTAGCAATCTTTATATCAAAGGCCTCCGCAAATGTCTCTTCAACCTCTACTCCATTTACCTTCATGCAATCACCAGAATTTTTTAGCTTATACCACTTTTAAACCTTTTTATTTGGTCACACTATACAGTTGACAATAAAAAACATACATACAAAAAAACCATTGAGAAATTTTATTATCCTCCACCAGCTTGCGAAATTCATGAGGATAGTTCTGAAATCCGAGGAAGTTAGAAGAAGATTCGGAAGAATGTTTTCAAATAGTATATTAACGATTGTTGATGAAAAAAATGCTGTTCTTGAGTTGATAGAGGAATGCACAGCCAAAGGACCAGTAGAATGGGACCTCTTAAACAGACTTAGAGCCGGAGGGGCTGCTTATGCTGGTTGGATTGAGGGAAAAACTCTCTTCCTAAGAGCGAAAATTGGAAAATTCGATGTAAATTTTGGTCCTGCAGACTTTCAACGGGGAGGACAGGCTCTGGAAAGTGTGGAGGTTACAGAAAAAGAAGTTACAACTACTTGGATTGGAATTGCAGGCGCCGGTTTGGGTTTAGCAGCCTGCTTGTCTCAAGCTCCAGGTGTTCTCGAAGCAGAATATCCTTCAAAAGATGATCTCGAAAAAGTAGGAGGAAGTTTTCAAAATAGAGTAAAAATAAAAACACCTAAATACAAGAAACTTGTCTTAGGAATTGACAACACGGATGTTAAGATGAAAGGTGCTACTTGGGCTTCAGCTTTAAAAGTAGCTTTGGATACAAGTGAAAAGATGGGATTAAAACTTATAAGCCATAGAATATTTCAGTGTTATCCAGAGATCGAATGGAAAACCACAAATAACGTCTCATCCTCGGTAGTCTTTGCATTGCCCTGGAATGTTAGCAGTGAAGAAGTTTTAAAAGCTTTTGTGGAGAGGATTAGACCGTTATGCTATTCCAATGAAGCATGCTTGGTGGCTTACGAAGGCATCGAAGTCCCAAAAGAGTTGAAGGACTTTGGTCTGAGGGTTAAAAAAGAGATAGTTGGTTTGGAAGAGGCTTTGGAACTCGCTGAGAAATTTAAATTAGATGTTATACCTATTACTGGCAAAAAGGGAGCTATAGGTGCGCTTGCAGCTTTAGCGTTGTACGATGAGGGTATAAAGTATGCGGCATTCGATGATGACCCTGCCTTAAGGAGAGTGAAAACTTGAGTGAACACATAATGGAGATGCTTGGAAGAGCGAGAGTTGTTGTTGAAGATGGTAAGGTTATCGATGCTTCAGAACCGATAATTAGCTACTGTCCCCTTTTTGAAAAACTTCATAATATAAAAAGAATAACAAAAATAGAAGTTATAAAAAATGCTGAATACAGGATCAAAAATTTCGGATTGTTTACAAAGAACAGAATAGTTGAAGACGAAAGAATTTACGCAACTTTTGGAGCTTCTGAAATACTTTCATGCTGTTTAAGGAAAAAAATTCTCGATGCTGTCGTGATTGCTTCAGATTGTGCAGGTACAGTTGTAACTTCAAATCCAAAAATTGTTCAAGGTCTAGGAGGGAGACTTTCCGGTTTAATTAAGACTTCTCCAATAGAAGAAGTCATTGAAAGGATCGAGAGGGCTGGTGGATTTGTGATAGATAAGAAGTTTGCTTCTATAGATCAAGTTAAAGGTGTAGAAGTTGCAAGAAAGATGGGTTTTGAAAGGATAGGAGTAACACTACTAAATCCTGAAGATGCCAAAAGGTGTGATGCCACGCTTAAATTTGCTGTACACACTACAGGTGTAAACTGGAGTGCGGAAGATCTAAAAGAGTTCGATCTGGTAACGCTGTGTGCATCAAAAAGACTCCGAGAATTAAGCAAAGATCTGGCAAAAGCTCAGGCTGGAGAATCGATCCCAGTAGTTGCTATATCAAAAATTGGGAAAGAAGCTTTGTTAGAGAGAGCCAAAGAAATTGACAAAATTCTTATTTCGAGCACCAATTTACCTAAGTTGGGAAAAAATCAGCCAGAACCACTTGTCTAGGTGAGAGGTATGATAATAAGGGTGAATAACCTAGTAAAGTACTATCAACTGAGCAGTGGAAATAAAATAAAGGCATTAGATATAGAAAAACTTGAGATCGAGAAAGGAGAAGTTGTAGGCCTACTAGGAAAAAGTGGTAGCGGAAAAACTACACTACTCAGAATCCTGAGAGGTGTTGAAAGATTCGACGAGGGTACAATTTATGTAGATGGAATAAAACTAACTCCCGAATCTGAACCCCCAGCTTTCAGAGAAGTTAAGATGCGTACAGCGATACATCTGCAAAGAAGCTTTGGATTGTGGTCTGAAAAAGTTGTAGAGAACGTAATAAGAGCTTTAAGCTTCGTAAGATATGGCGATGAAATTCTACCAGCTCAGGCTGAGGATTACGAGGAGATGAAGGAAGTAGCTATGGATCTGCTGAGGCTTGTAGGCTTGGAACACAAGGCTGAATGTTGGGCTGAGATTTTAAGTGGTGGCGAGAAACAAAGACTTATCCTTGCAAGACAGTTAGCAAAGAACCCATCGATCCTAATCCTAGACGAATTTGGAACTATGACATGCAACGAAACAAGAAAAAAATCCATAGAGCTTATAAAAAAGATAAACAAAGAACTAGGAACAACGATCGTTTTCTCCTCACACATGCCTGAGGTTCATAAAGATCTAGCAGATAGAGTTGTACTACTGGAAAGGGGTCGTGTAATATCTGAAGGAGATGCTAATGAGATGGTAGCCAGATTTTTATCAGAACTTGAGCCACCTTTGCAGAGAAATCCGAAAATAGAGGATGAGATAGTCAGACTTGAAAATGTTTATAAAAAATACTACGTTGTTCCGGGAGGAAAAACTCTAGAGATGAAAGATGTAAACATCTCGATTCGTAGAGGTGAAATCATTGGAGTAATTGGAAAGAGCGGTAGTGGAAAGACTGTGCTTACTCGTTTAATAGCTGGTTTAGAATTGCCAGATAGTGGAAAAGTCGTTCTAAAAATAGACAACGAGGTAGTAGACTTTAAAGAGTTTGGCAGGAAAAGCATAAATGTTAGAAAGAAGATAGGTATACTACATCAAGAGTTCTCCCTTCCGTTTTGGGCTAAAGTCAGCGAATTAATAGCTTACAGGATTAGAACGAAGAAAAATGAGAACGTCGAAAATGCTATAAAAATGGCAAAAGAGATGGGAATAGATGAAAAGATTTTTGATGCAATCTACAGATTAACGGACTTACCAAAAGATGAGGCTGAGATGAGGCTTCAAAGGCTGGGATTATCGTATCAGATAATTAAAACCCTTTTTCCAGAGGGAGAGGAGGATCTAAATTCTATAATACCAATGCTCGAGCGTCTGAATTTATCTACCGATATCTTGGAGAGGTTAAGCCATGAACTATCTGGTGGAGAAGCCGTAAGACTTGGAATTGCTCTTGCTGCTATAACAAAGCCAGAACTGTTGATACTAGATGAACCGTTTGGAGATATAGATCCAGTTACGCTAAGAAAGGTTGTGAACGTTCTTAAAGAGATAAACATCAAAAACGGGACTACAATGATAATTGTAAGTCACCAAATAGATGTTTTAAAAGAACTTGCAGACAGATTCCTGCTTGTTGAAGATGGCAGAGTAAGCTTCTTAAGTAGCTTTTAATTTTTGCTAATTTTTATTTTACCGAACCTGAGACTCCACCGAAATTTCGATCCTTCAAGAATCATTCATTTGAATGTCTATAAAAAACTGTGGTCGAAAGTTTTTTTAACCCTTTCAGACTCTCTTTTATAGGCTCGCGGGATTTAGCTTCGCTAGCTGTGGAGTTAAATAAGAACATGAAAAAGACACCAGGCAGGTTAGGAGGCTCTAAATGCAAAGGGGGACTCTTAATCTGCCGATTTGGACTTAAATCCCGTTGAGCTTGGTTTAATAATTAGGAGGAGACGCATGAAAATCCGACTCCAAGACCACATACTTGTCCCAAAACATGAGATTCTAAGTAAGGAGGAGGCTGAGGAGCTTTTAAAGATACTTGGTATTAGTAAAGAACAACTCCCAAAGATAAAAGCTAGCGATCCAATAGTTGTTGAGATTGGAGCTAAACCGGGGGATATTATAAAAATAACGAGGAAAAGTCTTACGGCCGGAAAGAGTGTTTTTTACAGATTGGTTGTATGAAGATGTTTGTGAGGTGAGCAGATGTTAGATACAAGAACTTTGGCAAGAGCTTACTTTACCCACGATCGTCTCGTAAAGCATCAGATAGATTCCTTCAACAGATTTATAGATGAGGGACTTCAGAGGGTTATAGATGAGCAGAAAGTTATAGAGCTCGATATACCCAACGTCTACGTAGAACTTGGTAGAATTAAGGTTGGAAACCCAATAGTTAAAGAGGCTGAGGGTACTAAAATCCCTTTGCTTCCAGCAGATGCAAGATTGAGGAACTTAAATTACGCTGCTCCAATCTATCTGGAATGCACTGTCTATGATGAGGGAAAGCCACTCGAAGTTGAATACGTCGAAATAGGTATGCTTCCTGTGATGGTTAAATCGAAGATCTGCAATCTTACACCCGAAAATATAGATAACGCTTTAAGAATTGCAAGAAAGATAGAAAATCCAGAAAAGTTTGATTATGAAGAAAAGCTTTGTATAGCTGGCGAAGATCCCTACGATCCTGGAGGTTACTTCATTATAAATGGCAGTGAGAGAGCTCTTGTTACCTTAGAAGATCTGGCTCCAAATAAAATTTTGTTAGAAAGAGAAGAGAAATATGGAGAGATGGTAGAGATAGCAAAATGCTTCAGCCAACGCTCGGGATACAGGGCCCTAATCGTAGTTGAAAGAGGCAAGAACAACATACTTGAAGTGACGTTTCCGCAACTTCCAAAGCCTATAAAATTTGTAAACATGATGAAAGCTCTTGGAGTTGAAACCGACCAAGAGATAATCGAGATGGTTAGCAACAATCCGGAAATAATTAAGTATATGCTTCAGAACCTTGAAGAATCGGATGTTGATAATGCTGAAGATGCGATTGAATATATAGGTAGAAGGGTTGCTCCAGGACAAAGTAAAGAGTATAGAATCCAGAGAGCCGAACAGGTAATAGACCAATACTTTTTACCACACCTTGGAACCGAAAAAGAAGCTAGGAGAGCTAAAGCCTTCTTCTTAGCGAGGATGGCGGAACTCATCTTTGAGCTATACCTAGGAATGCGCAGAGAGGATGACAAAGATCACTACGCAAACAAGAGACTTAAGCTTGCTGGGGATCTGATGGAGGAGATATTTAGAGTTGCATTTCTTAGACTTGTAAAGGATGTAAAATACCAACTCGAAAGAGCTAAAGTTAGAGGCAGGCCCATGAAGATGAGTACGGCTGTTAGAAGTGATGTTTTAACAGACAGATTGATGCATCCCATGGCTACTGGGAACTGGGTTGGAGGAAGAACTGGAGTTTCGCAGCTTATAGATAGACACAACTATATCTCACTGATTTCTCATCTTAGAAGGGTTGTTTCACCCCTTTCCAGATCTCAGCCGCATTTTGAGGCGAGAGATTTGCATCCTACTCAGTGGGGAAGAGTTTGCCCTTCAGAAACACCTGAAGGTCCAAACTGTGGATTGGTTAAGAACTTTGCAGAATATGCGGAAGTTAGTGTGGGTACGAATGAAGAGGAAATCAAAAAACTGCTTTTAACATCTCTGGGTGTTGAGCCAATAAGAGGTGCTTAGCTATGAGAAAATGTAGAGTTTATGTAAATGGTGCGCTTATAGGTTTTCATGATAACGGTGCTGAACTTGCAAGAAAGATTAGAGAGTTAAGGAGGAAGGGGAAAATATCTAATCAAGTTAATGTGGCCTTTTACGAAGATTCTAACGAAGTGCGAATAAATACAGATGCAGGCAGAGCAAGAAGACCGTTAATAATTGTAAAAGATGGTAAACCTCTTGTTACGGAAAAAGATATAGAAAAACTCAAGAATGGGGAGATTACTTTCGAAGACCTCGTCAAGCAGGGCAAGGTAGAGTACATCGATCCTGAAGAAGAAGAAAACGCTTACATCGCTGTTTATGAACACGAAATCACACCTGAACATACCCACCTCGAACTGGATCCCTCGCTTATAGTCGGAATCTGCACAGGTAGTATCCCATATGCCGAATACAACGCATCACCACGCAACACGATGGGAGCTGCGATGATAAAGCAAAGCTTGGGATTGCCCTACTCAAATATAAATTGGAGAACAGACACAAGAGGTCACCTTCTGCAACATCCCCAAATTCCAATCGTTACAACCGACACTCAGCACGTAATAAAATTCGACATGAGACCTGCAGGACAGAACTTTGTAGTTGCAGTACTAAGCTACGAGGGTTACAACATCGAAGACGCAATAATTTTCAACAAGGGAAGCATAGACCGAGGTTTGGGTAGATCTTTCTTCTTTAGAACTTACGAAACCGAAGAGATAAGATATCCTGGTGGACAGGAGGATAAATTTGAGATACCTGGAGCTGATGTTTCCGGATTTAGAGGTAGCGAAGCTTACAAGCAACTCGATGAGGATGGTTTGATATTTCCAGAGACCGAAGTTGGGCCAGACGATGTGCTTATTGGAAAAACTTCTCCACCAAGATTTCTGGAAGAGCCGACCGAACTTGGAATATCTCCACAAAAGAGAAGAGAGACGTCAGTTACTATGAGAAGTAATGAAAAAGGCATCGTTGATGCCGTTTTTCTGATGCAATCAGAAAGTGGAATGAAACTTGCAAAGGTGAGGGTAAGAGATCTGAGGATACCTGAGCTCGGGGATAAATTTGCATCCCGTCATGGGCAGAAGGGGGTTGTTGGGCTTATAGTTCCAGAGGAGGATATGCCCTTCACCGAATCAGGAATAGTTCCAGACATGATACTGAACCCGCATGCAATTCCGTCCCGTATGACCGTTGGACATATACTAGAGATGATCGGAGGAAAAGTAGGTTGCTTGGAAGGAAGAAGAGTAGATGGAACAATATTCCATGGTGAGAAAGAAGATGATTTAAGAGCCATACTAAAAGCCTACGGTTTCAGCCACACAGGTAAAGAAGTGATGTACGATGGTATATCTGGAAAGAAGATGGTAGTAGACATATTTGTGGGCGTAATTTATTATCAGAAGCTCTACCACATGGTCTCAAGCAAGCTACATTCAAGAAGTAGAGGACCCGTGCAGATTCTTACAAGGCAGCCTACAGAGGGTAGATCGAGAAAGGGAGGTCTTAGATTTGGAGAAATGGAAAGAGACGTTTTGATAGGTCATGGCGCCGCGTTACTTCTGAAAGACAGATTACTTGAAGAATCAGACAAAGTTGAAATATGGGTCTGCGGTAATTGCGGACATATTGCGACCTATGACTACAGAAGAAACACCGCCTACTGCAATGTATGCAACGATGACAGCAACATCCACAGAGTAGAGATGAGCTACGCCTTCAAGCTTCTTCTTGATGAACTGAAGTCTATGATGATCGCTCCAAGAATAATTTTAGGAGACAAGGCCTGAGGTGTAATTTATGATACCTAAAAGACTCGCTGCAATAAAGTTTGAGGTTTTATCTCCTCAAGAGATAAGGAGAATGAGTGTTGCAAAGATCGTGACCCCTGAAACTTACGATGATGATGGTTTTCCAATTGAGGGCGGGTTGATGGATACCCGCCTTGGAGTTATAGATCCCGGATTAAAATGCAAAACCTGCGGGGGAAAGGCTGGTGAATGTCCGGGACATTTCGGCCATATAGAGCTGGCAGCTCCCGTAATCCATGTAGGATACGCCAAGCTTATAGCTAGACTTCTTAATGGAACATGCAGAGAGTGTGGAAGAATACTGATGAAGGATGAGAGGAGAGACAAGTTTGTTGAAGAGATCAGAAAAAGAATTGCTATGAACCAAAATTACGATGATATCATCAAAGAAGTCTTCAGACTCACGAAAGCTGCTAAAAAATGTCCGCACTGTGGGGCAGAGCAAGTAGAGATAAAGTTCGACAAACCAACTTTCTACTACGAGGGAGAGCACAGGCTTACTCCAAAAGATGTGAGAGAAAGACTTGAAAAGATACCAAACGAAGATTTACCGGCATTTGGTATAGATCCAAAAATAGCTCGTCCCGAATGGTTTGTTTTAACCGTTCTACCAGTTCCGCCGGTAACGGTTAGACCCTCTATAATACTGGAGACTGGACAAAGAAGTGAAGATGATCTAACCCACAAGTTGGTAGATATAATAAGGATAAACCAGAGGTTCCTTGAAAATAGAGAAGCAGGAGCACCTCCACAGATTCTCGAAGATCTTTGGGAACTACTTCAGTACCACATAACAACATACTTGGATAACGAGGTAAGCGGAATACCGCCAGCGAGGCATAGAAGTGGTAGACCTTTGAAAACCCTTGCACAAAGGTTGAAAGGGAAGGAAGGTAGATTCAGAAAATCTCTTTCAGGTAAGAGAGTAAACTTCTCTGCAAGAACTGTAATAAGTCCCGATCCAGCTATAAGTATAAGTGAAGTAGGAGTACCCAAAGAGATTGCTGAAGAGCTCACAGTACCAATATTTGTAACTCCAAGAAATATTGAAATTGCAAGGGAGTTCATACTTAGAAGCGAGCATCCAAAAGCAAACTATATCGTAAGACCCGATGGAAAAAGGATAAGAGTTATAGAAAGTAACAAAGAGGAGCTTGCCGAAAAACTTGAGCCTGGTTGGATAGTTGAGAGACAGTTAATGGACGGGGACATTGTCTTGTTCAATAGACAGCCATCGCTGCATAGAATGAGCATAATGGCTCACTATGTTAGAGTTTTACCATATAAAACATTCAGACTGAATCCAGCCGTATGTCCTCCCTACAATGCAGACTTCGATGGAGATGAGATGAATCTTCATGTTCCACAAACTTTAGAAGCGCAAGCTGAAGCTAAGATCTTAATGGCCGTTCAAGAACACATCCTATCTCCACGTTTTGGTGGGCCAATCATTGGTGGTATTCACGATCACATCTCTGGACTTTATCTACTTACGAGAGGGAACAAGAAGTTCTCAAGGGAAGAGACCATTCAGCTTTTAAGGGCTTTGGATGTTTCAGAGGTGCCCGTTAAGGACGAATACACAGGGAAGGAAATATTCAGTTACATTTTGCCGAAGATCACGCTTGAATTTAAAGCTGAAGTATGTCAGGGATGTGAATTTTGCAAAGGTGAAAATTGTGAATACGATGCATACGTTGTTATAAGGAACGGTCAACTGCTTAAAGGAACAATAGATGAAAAAGCTGTCGGGGCGTTTAAGGGCGTAATAATCGATGAGATTATAAGAAAATATGGAAAAGAAGAAGCTAAAAAGTTCATCGATAGAATGACTCAGCTGGCTATTAGAGTTATCACAAGCGTGGGATTTACTATTGGAATAGACGATATCGAGATCCCCAAAGAAGCTGAAGAGCAGATAGAGGAAGTTATTCGAAACGCCGAAAAGAAGGTTGACGAACTAATAAAGGCCTACAAAGAGGGGAATCTCGAACCGATGCCCGGGAGAAGCCTAGAAGAGACTCTAGAGATGAATATAATGAGGGAACTTGGAAAAGCAAGAGATCAGGCAGGTAAAATTGCAGGAAGGTTTTTAGGTGATGAAAATCCGGCAGTTATAATGGCTGTAAGTGGCGCAAGGGGTTCGATGTTGAACCTTACGCAGATGGCAGCCTGCATAGGTCAGCAGTCGGTTAGAGGAGAGAGGATAGTTAGAGGATACACCTACTCGAATAGAACTTTACCCCACTTCAAGCCCGGAGATTTGGGATCCAAAGCTAGAGGATTTGTTAGGAGTAGCTACAAGAAGGGTCTGTCACCGATAGAATTTTTCTTCCACGCTGCCGGTGGTAGAGAGGGGTTGGTTGATACGGCCGTAAGAACCTCGCAGTCTGGATATCTGCAGAGAAGGATGATAAATGCATTACAAGATTTGAAGGTTGAATACGATGGAACCGTTAGAGAACAGACTTCTGGTGTTCTTGTGCAGTATAGATTTGGAGAAGATGGTGTAGATCCTGCAAAAAGCTATAGAGGAAAAGCCGTAGACGTAAAAAGGATCCTTAAAGAGATAATTGAAGAGGTGAAACAGTATGGAGAGTGAACTCGATAGAATATTGTCCAAATATCCTTTTCCTGAATCTGTAAAAGAGGAAATCAAGTCTGAGCTTGAAAAACTCAATTTACCCGAGAATAAGCTTAAAAAAGTTATTGACGCTTGCTTTCGAGCCTATTTAAATAACCTCATTGAACCTGGTGAACCTTCAGGGATTGTAGCTGCACAATCCATAGGTGAGCCAGGTACGCAGATGACAATGAGAACGTTCCACTACGCTGGCGTTGCTGAAATAAACGTCACACTAGGTCTGCCTAGGTTGATAGAAATACTGGATGTAAGAAAGAATCCATCAACACCGATGATGAAAATAAGGTTGCTGCCGGAGTATGCAAATGATAGAGAGAAAGCTAGAGATATTGCAAACAAGATAGAGGCAACGTACCTGAAAGATATAGCTGACATAGAAGCGGATATCAGAAACATGCGGATAATTATACGCCCGGACGAGGAGGCTATGAAGAGAAAAGGTTTGGATCACGAATCAATAAAAAAGAAGATAGAAAAACAAGCAAAAACGGAAATTCTGGAAGAGGGTGGCAACATTATTGTACAGATTTCAGAACCATCCTACAAGCTGCTGATGTCAACGTTTGAAAAGCTCAAGGATACCGTAGTTATGGGTATAAAAGAGATAAAAAGAGTTATAATAAGAAAAGAGGGCGAGGAATACGTTCTCTACACCGAAGGATCTAGCCTCAAGAAGGTGATGAAGGTGCCCGGCGTTGATTTCACGAGAACTCTGACAAACGACATATATGAGATATACGAGGTTCTCGGCATCGAGGCTGCGAGGAATGCAATAATAGAGGAGGCGCTGAATACACTGGAAGAGCAGGGTTTAGAGGTAGATCCGCGCCATATAATGCTTGTTGCAGATGTTATGACTGCCGATGGTGAGTTAAGATCTATAGGCAGACATGGTGTGGCGGGAGAGAAGCAAAGCGTACTTGCAAGAGCAGCTTTTGAGATGACCGTAAATAACTTGCTCGACGCAGCGGTTAGAGGGGAGATGGATTATTTGCGTGGTATTACCGAAAACATAATTGTTGGTCAGCCAATAAAGCTTGGAACTGGAGATATTGAGCTTGTACTGAAAATGGGGGGAAGAAGATGACGGATGTGGAAGGTATCATTAGAAAAGTTTTGAAGAGTGGTAAGTATTACTTTGGAAGTAAAAGAACAATTAAAGCTCTAAAGAAAGGTGAGGCAAAGGCAGTAATAGTCGCAAAGAACTGTCCTGAAGACGTAATTTTTGAAATTAAGAAATACAATGTTCCTGTTTACACGTACGAAGGTACAAACATGGAGCTTGGAGCACTATGTGGTAAACCCTACAGCATAGCCGCAATGGTTGTGACCGAGCAGATCGAGTGATCTAATATGTCATTGAAGCTTTCGGATGAAAGTATAAGGTATCTTACTCTTTTTGAAAACTTAACTGGAGCGAGCGTCAAAGACTGTCTTATTTTCGATGAAAAGGTGATCTTCGTTGTCAGAAAGGGAGACATGGGAGTAGCTATAGGCAAGGGAGGCATAAACGTAGAAAAAGCAAAGGAATTAATTGGTAAAAAAATTGAGATCATAGAGCATTCAGATGATCCTGCAGAATTCATAGCCAACATTTTTAAACCGATAAGTGTAAAGGTCAAGATAATGGAAAAAGATGGAAAGAACGTTGCACAGATAAGCGTTAGTCCAGATTTAAAAGGGATAGTAATAGGAAAGGGTGGCAAAAACATTAATAAAGCCAAGGAGTTAGCAAGAAGACATCATGGTATTGAGGATATAATAGTGAAGTAATGAGGTGAGATAAAATGGGAAATGGCTTATTTGCAGCTCGCAAGCTCATTGAGAACAGAAAAAAATTTAGATGGAGCTATAAAAAGTTTGTAAGGAGAGCATTAGGTATAGCAAAGACAGCAGACCCTCTTGAAGGAGCGCCAATGGCGAGAGGTATCGTACTTGAGAAGATAGGAGTTGAAGCGAGACAACCGAATTCAGCTATAAGAAAAGCCGTTAGGGTTCAGCTTATAAAGAATGGTAGACAGATTACCGCATTCTGTCCAGGAGATGGAGCAATAAATTACATCGACGAGCACGATGAAGTTATTGTTGAGAAGATCGGAGGAAGAATGGGTAGATCAATGGGAGATATACCTGGAATAAGATACAAAGTCGTTATGGTAAACGACACCAGCTTAAGAGAACTCGTAAGGGGTAGGAAAGAGAAGAAGATGAGGTGAAGTTATGAAATATGGATTCACAAAGGAAGATCTACTAGTTTTCGGGAAGTACGATGTCGAAAAAGTCGAGATTAAAGATCCTGCATTGGTAAAGTACATCAGTCTAAAGCCTACCTATGTTCTTCACACTCATGGTAGACATGCTAATGAGCCATTTGCCAAACAAAACGTTTTCATAATCGAAAGATTGATAAATAAGGTTATGAGAAAGGAGAAGAACACGGGAAAGAAGCACTTAGCTTACAACATAGTTAGAGAGGCTTTTGAGATAATCGAAAAGAAGACTAAGAAGAATCCTGTTCAAGTTCTCGTTGATGCAATTGTCAATGCTGGGCCAAGAGAAGAAGTTGTAAGACTTAAATATGGCGGTATTGCCGTACCAAAAGCTGTAGATACCTCCAGCCTTCGCAGAGTAGATGTAGCTTTGAGGAATATTGCCGAAGGTGCAAGATTGGCAGCATTTAAATCTCCAAAAAGCATAGCTGAATGTCTGGCCGACGAGATAATTGCAGCAGCTAACAATGATCCAAAGAGCTATGCAGTTGCAAAGAAGGAAGAAGTGGAGAGACTTGCTAAATCAGCGAGGTGAACTTGATGGCAAGGGTAAGGAAAATAGAGAGGATCATAGAACTGATGAAACAGCCTGAGAGGATCAGAAATATAGGTATCGTAGCCCATATAGATCACGGAAAAACTACACTTAGCGATAGTTTACTTGCTGGAGCTGGAATCATAAGTGAAGAACTAGCAGGACAGCAACTCTTTATGGATTTTGATGAACAGGAAAAAGAAAGAGGTATCACGATAAACGCAGCAAATGCATCGATGGTACATGAGTATGAGGGACAAGAATATCTGATCAACCTCATTGACACACCTGGTCACGTTGACTTCGGTGGAGATGTCACAAGAGCGATGAGGGCTGTAGATGGAGTCATCTTAGTTGTTGATGCTGTTGAAGGTATAATGCCACAAACAGAAACTGTGCTAAGGCAAGCACTAAAGGAGGGCGTTAAACCAGTTCTTTTTGTTAATAAAGTTGACAGATTGATAAAAGAGTTGGAGTTGACCCCGCAGCAGATGCAAGAGAGGCTCATAAAAGTTATATCGGACGTTAACAAGTTACTGAAATCTATAAAACCAGAAAAATACAACGAGTGGAAGATAGACGTCGCAAGTGGTAGTGTCGCCTTCGGTTCAGCGTTGCAGAAATGGGCAGTGAGTGTTCCGGCTCAGAAAAAGACAGGAATAGGATTTAAGGAAGTTTACGAATACATAAAAAGTGGAAATGTTAAAGAACTTTCAAAGAAAGTTCCCGTTCATAACATCATTCTCGATATGGTCATAAAGCACCTCCCATCCCCGCTTCAGGCTCAGAAGGAGAGGATCAAGATAATTTGGAGAGGAGATCTTAACAGCGAAATCGCAAAAGCGATGATCAACTGCGATCCAAATGGGCCAATAGCTTTGATGGTTACGAAGATAGTTGTAGATCCTCAGGCTGGAGAAATAGCTGTTGGTAGGCTTTTCAGTGGAACGCTAAGAGCCGGACAGGAGTTATATATCGTAGACAGGAAAGCCAAAAATAGAGTTCAGAACGTTGGTGTTTTCATTGGACCCCATAGAGTTGAACTTGAGGAGGTTACAGCTGGAAACATAGCAGCAGTTGTAGGTCTGAAGGATGCTGTTTCAGGATCTTCTGCTTCAAATCTGGAGAATTTCGAGCCTTTTGAAAGCATAAGGCATTACAGCGAACCAGTTGTTACGATGGCTATTGAGGCAAAGAACCCGAGAGATCTACCAAAACTTATAGAGGTTTTGAGAAAGATAACAAAGGAAGATCCGACGCTTCGTGTAGTGCTAAATGAAGAGACTGGAGAACACCTGCTAAGCGGAATGGGTGAACTTCATTTGGAAGTTAAGGTTGAAAAGATAAGACGTGATTATGGATTGGAAGTCATAACTTCTCCGCCGATAGTTGTCTTCAGAGAAACGGTTACATCCAAATCACCAGTAGTTGAAGGGAAATCGCCAAACAGGCACAACAGGTTCTACATAGCTGTAGAACCGCTACCTGATGAAGTAATTAAACTCTTCAAAGAGGGAGAGGTAGATCTCAAGAAGATGGACAAGACTGTAATAAGAAAGAAACTGCAAGCTGCAGGTTTAAGTTCGGAAGAAGCCGCTGGAGCAGTTGAATACTATGAAGGAAACCTTTTCTGTGATGTTACGAAAGGAATCCAGTATTTAAACGAGACCATGGAACTGATACTTGAGGGCTTTAGAGAAGCTATGGCGACTGGCCCGCTTGCAAGGGAGCCATGCATGGGGGTAAAAGTGAAACTCGTTGACTGCAAGCTGCATGAAGATGCTGTACATAGAGGGCCTGCCCAAGTTATACCTGCGGTAAGATCGGCAATATTTGCAGCAATTTTACAGGCGAATCCTACCTTCCTTGAACCTTACCAGAAGTTGTACATTTCAGCTCCGCAGATGATGATGGGCAACGTTACAAGGGAAATACAGGGAAGGAGAGGGCAGGTGTATGAAATACAGACCGAGGGAGATCTTGTGATAATCACTGCCAAGGCACCGGTTAAAGAACTCTTTGGATTTGCTGGAGCAATTAGAAGTGCAACTTCTGGAAAAGCATTTTGGAGTGCAGAGTTTGCTGGATTTGAGCCCGTTCCTCAAAGTTTACTTGAAGAGTTCGTAATGGAAGTTAGAAAGAGAAAGGGGCTCAAGCTTGAGATCCCCAAGCCTGAGGATTTCTTGATCTAGTCGTAACATTTTTAAATAAAAATTTTTTGAGTTTGAAACGATAGTTTTTTATCTCTGTTGAGTACTTCGCAGCCAATGAAAAAAAGGGTGCTTATAGTGGATGATGACAAATTCGTTCAGGATATCTTAGCAATGATGCTCTCCAAAAATTACGAAGTCATAAAAGCTTCGAATGGAAATGAGGCTATCGAAAAATATCTTGCCTACAAGCCGGATCTAGTTCTAATGGACATCGAAATGCCACAGATGGATGGTATCCAAGCTACAAAGGAGATTTTAAAGAGAGATTCCAAAGCAAAAATCGTAGGAATTACAGCGTTTGCACCGCAAAAAGGAGAGAACATGATTAAGGCTGGAGCTTTGGAAGTTGTAAGCAAACCGATAACCAAGTTAAAGCTCATCGAAGTTGTTAAAAGGCATATCGAATAACGCTAATTTTTTAATTCAAAAGTTTAGTGAATCCATGGACCTACTGGAACTGATCGATGATGCGATCTCTTCATTTCCGAAGAAGAATTTTTGTGAGATAGATAACAATCTAATAACCATACTCGGTGACACGCATGCTGATTATACAGCTCTCGAAAAAATACTCAAAGAGTCGAAAGGTAAAATTGTTTTCCTCGGAGACTACGCAGATAGAGGTGATGAGCCTGTAAAAGTTTATGAAAAAATTCTACAGCTCTACCTTGAGGAAAAGGCAATTCTGCTTAGAGGTAACCACGAAACAACAAACGTTTATCCGCACGAGTTGCCTCACATGCTGAAAAAGATATTTGGTAGTGATGAAGTTTATAAAAAATTACAAGAATTCTGGGAAAAGTTGCCGGTTTTTGCAATTGCAAACGACATATTCCTAGTTCACGGCGGAGTTCCAACTAAAGGATGCAGAATAGATGATGAAGGGATAAAATTTTCCGAGCTGAGGAGGCTAGATAAAGAGATGATGCTGGAGATGATGTGGAACGATCCATGGGAGAGAGATAGATGTGGAGAGAACTATAACAGGGGTGTCTTCTTCTTTTTTGGTAAAAAAGCTACGAGGATATTTTTAGATGAGGTCAGTTGCAGAGTTATTGTAAGGTCTCATGAACCATACAAGGTGCTTAAAGTTGAACAGGATGGAATGGTTGTAACTGTTGGTTCATGCGCAAGACCTTACAAATTGCAAGAGTTTGCTGCATTGATCGTTGACTTCAATGAGCCTTATCGAGATGGTTACGAGTTCGTGGAAAAGTTCGGAAAGAAGTTTAAGCTTTAAATATTTGTCATTATTTAAGAAAGCTATCTTTCAACATTAAAAAACTTGGCAGTAAAGCTTATCAATAATTACTCATTGGTCGGAGACATGAGTGGGGATGTGATTGTACTACTGGCAGGTATACTTGCGATCCTTGGTGCCACAGGTGTCCTATTTACCAGAGACAACTTCTATGCAGCACTTTACCTTTGTCTAACGATGATCTTTGTTTCATCGATGTATGCTGCCTACAACATACAGCAGGTCGTGGTTTTACTAACACTAATATTTGTTGGAGTTGTCGGAGCAGTAACAATAGTTGTAGCAGCTACGTATGAAACTAGATTACCAAGAGAACCAAATAAAGTATGGGCAGCATTTACAGCATTAGTTTTTATAATCGTCGCTTCAGCCTACTATTCTATTACTACAGAGCTAAAAATCTCTGGTGATTTTGCGAAAGAGTTTGCAACCGTTCCAACTGAATACTTCTTAGTTTTGGTCGTCCTCTTTACCCTTATGATTCTCATAGTCCTCTCAGCAATAAAACTTGTGAAGAGGGTGGAGCTATGAACATCTCAGCGATCATTCTAACTTCACTGGCAATTATATTCATAGCGTACGTAGAAGCTATATCAGCGAAAAATCTTGTCAGATTGCTTATAAGCCTTGAACTCATGTTTGCAGGTGTTCTCGTAGCAATTCTACCACTTTTTTCAGTCGATCCAGCGATGGCATTTATATTCGTGATATTAACGTTGTTCGTAAGCTGCAGTGAACTGCTCATATTGATAACTTCCATAATATTAATCGGAAAGCAGAAGAGGAGAACAGATGTAGATACTATTTCGGTTGGAGGTGATTCTCTTTGATTGAATATGCAATAATTATTCCGCTCGTATTTGCGATCTTTCTTCCTTTATTGGATGCGAAAAAAGCAGCAATAGTTTCAGCAATTTCTTTTTTGATCCCTATGTTCATTTCTCTTCTCAACATTTTAACGTTTGCAAGCTATGAAGTATTCATTGAAAACTTCGGAGCTCCGATCGGTGAGTTCTACTTACTCGTCGACCCCGTAAGCAATGCGTTCGGTTTTACAATCTGTTTGGTTTCTGCAATGGTCGCGATTTATTCTCTACCATACATGAAGCATCGTTTTGAGGAGATGGTGCACAGTAAAGAGATTACAAATGTTGAGAGAGAATTCAAGAAGTACTGGTTCCTTTACAACGTTTATGCTGCCTCAATGCTTCTCTTAGTGTACTCCGGCAACTTCCTGCTGCTCTATATATTCCTTGAACTTTCGCTGATAGCGAGCTTCCTCCTTATATACTACTACGGCTATGGTAACAGACAGTGGGTGGGGATACTTTACTTTGTTTGGACACACATAGCAGGAGTTCTTGCACTTCTTGGTTTCCTAATAGTTGCGTTCGAGTCTCAGACTTTGGCTATCAATAACATATCAAAAATAAGCTTTTTAGCTTGGCTTTTGATCTTTCTGGGAATGTTAGTAAAGCTTCCTGGGTTTGGAGCGCATATATGGCTACCGTGGGCCCATGCAGAAGCTCCTACACCAGTTAGCGCATTGCTAAGCCCGTTAACAGTCGGTCTTGCAGGCTACGTTCTTTTTAGAGTTTACACAATAGATCCCTCTTTTATCATAGCTTACAGAGACCTAATACTTGCTTTCGGCATATTCTCAAGCGTCTATGCTGGACTTTCAGTCTTTAAGCAGAAGGACTACAAGAGATTGCTTGCATACTCAACAGTTTCGCAGATGGGTTATGTTTTGATAGCCCTCTGCGTTGGAAGCGCAGGACTTTTGGGACTTATAATTCAATACATGAGCCATGCGTTCGGTAAATCAATACTTTTCATGACTGCCGGAGCATTAATAGCTACTTACGGGTTGAGAGACCTGCGAAAAATGGGTGGATTGCATGAATATGTACCCACGATTTCAAACGCCGCTCTTCTTGGCTTTGCGACGCTAAGTGGGGTACTTACAATAGGTATGCTAGGTGAATTTTTCATCC
Organism: Archaeoglobales archaeon; assembly: GCA_030055525.1. GTDB lineage: Archaea > Halobacteriota > Archaeoglobi > Archaeoglobales > Archaeoglobaceae > WYZ-LMO2. The sequence continues at coordinate 26,384 of JASFYJ010000006.1, forward strand.
TCGTAGGCGTAGCAGAATTATACAAGCTGAATTTAGCAGTAATAGCTGCAATATCTCTCGTTTTTATACTTTCAGGGCTTTACAGTTTCTATACAATGAAGGTGATATATTACGGTAAGCCTGCACAACTCGAAAGACCGAAGATAAGTAGATTGCTTGATGCACCACTATACTTTATAGCCTTCTTTAGTGTTGCCTTCCTCTTCCCCCCGCTATCTACAGCACTTATAGAGGGTATTAACTACGTTTTAGGAGGTGTGATGCCATGATAGAAGTATTAGCAATTTTATTTCTTTCACCAATAATAACTAGCCTACCGATAGCTTTAGCTTGGGGACTTGAAAAAAGACCTCCTTGGGCAGATAAGCTAGCATATTTGAGTGTCTTTGGATTGTTTTTATCTCTCGTTGCAGCAATATACATCCTGCTGAACGTTGGAGAGCTTACAGCGGAATCTGAACCCGTGAAGTATGTAATACCTTGGCTTCCTGCAGTGAACATAAACTTCGTCTTCATCTTCGACTATCTAAGCAAGATAATGGGAACTCTTACAGCCTTCATCGCTTTCTTGATTGGCATTTACGGTTTAGAATATATGAAACACGATTATAGGCTAGGATGGTACTGGTTCTTCTTCAACCTTTTCACAGCTTCAATGCTTCTAACCGTATATAGCGACAACATGCTGATGCTTCTGATCGGATGGGAGGGCTTAGGAATCGCTTCCTGGGGACTTATAGGCCACTGGTTCAGGGATGATGACCATCTGAGCTATGTTGGAATTATAGATAGGAAGGTATGGAAGCTAAACATGTTCTGGTCGCCGAGCAGTGGAGCTTGGAGGGCAATATCTACTATAAGGATTGGAGATATCCCGATGTTCTTCGCTGTTGGGGCTTTTATGGTTTTAGCCGGTACTTTGAACATAAGCGAAATCGACTGGGTTGCGCTTGAACACAAGATCGGATTTACAGGTATAGCTATACTGATGATCGCATTTATGATGGGACCTTTTACAAAGTCAGCTCAACTTCCCTTCAGCGAATGGCTGATGACTGCAATGACTGGTCCAACAACTGTCAGCGCATTACTTCATTCAGCAACAATGGTTGCGGCAGGTACTTACCTATTTATGCGTCTCAGCTGGTATATAGAGCCTTGGCATGCTGGAGAAGGCTATGAAGTGATTTATGCAGTTGTTTTATTCCTTGGACTGGCTTCAGCTTTTTATGGAGCTTTAGTAGCAGCGGGTTGTTTAGAAAGGAAAGTTCTACTTGCTGCATCAACGATGTCTAGTTTGGGTTTAATGTTCGCATCTACGGCAGCGAGTTATTGGGTCGGAAAGATTGCAATTCTCGTCGGCTTCTGGTATCTAGTAACGCATGCCTTTGCAAAAGCTACCCTGTTTCTTGTAGCGGGACATTTAATACACGAAACACACGACAGATTCTGCTGTGGAAATTTAGAACTTGCTAAAAAGCTCAAAATCGCTTTTATTGCAACGATCGTTGCAACGCTCTGCCTATCGGGAATTCCACCTTTAACAGCCTACTGGGTTAAATCGGCGATGGATGGCGTTATGCACTCCTTAGATGAGCACTTCGGAATTTTTCCCTTAATCCTGCTTGTATTAACCTCTGCAGTTTACTCAGCGTTTTTAGCCAAATTCCTAGCTTTGAACTTCTTGAAGGGGAGAGAAGTTGAAGTGCACGCACATGGAGGTAGAGTGATGAGTTTTGCCTATGCATTAATGGTCTCGATGCTGCTAGTTCTTCTCTATTTCTACACTACAACTCACGAAGAACCATTTGCTGAATTTCTACATGAAGGCTTTATGGTTTCATCATTTGCAGTGGGTTTGCTTGTATTAGTAACATACCTTTTTGCCCTCAGAAATCCTTCAATAAAAGCGCTTTCAAGAATTGGAATGTTTTTAAGCGATAGGATGTACCTACCTTTCCTGAACGATTACATTGTTCCAAAAATTGGGTGGATCATGGCAACAATCGTTGACTGTGGAAACAGACTTATAGATTACATTTGCCATTCTGCTTTTCCGAAGTTCTTTGAGATCATCTCATACAGCTTAAGGATGATACAAGATGGAAGAATTGAAAGGTACCTGAAGATAGTGATAGGATTCATACTGGTAGTTTTAGTTGCATCAACAACTGTGGGGTGGTAGAAGTGGCAGACCAAGTAATATTTCTAATCTCTCTCGTTACTCTTGCAATCGCAGCAGCCTTTAGTTACTGGAGTGCAAGAATTTCGATGATCTTAAGCTTAGCAGTATTGATAGTGGCAAGCTTGAGCTACTTTAAGATGTTACCAACGTTGATATTCCTAGTAGCGTTTCTGAACGTTTTATCATTGCTTGCCTTGAAAAGCAGCCAGCTGAAGGGTATAGATTACGCGCTTGTGAGCTTTATGCTAATTGCAACACTCCTCATCTTCTACACCAGCGATCCGGCCATGCTTTTAGCCCTCTTCGTTGCAGCATCCGCACCAACCTACATACTCATTATGATCGGAGAGAGGATGAACATAGATATAGGTGTAAAATATATAACTTTTATGATATTTGGCACAGTGCTTTTCATACTGGGTGCAGCTCTTCTTTACTACAACTTCGAACACAGATCTTCACTTATCTACTCTCTCGCAATGCTCTCCTTAATAACAGGATTAGCCATCGAAGTTGGCATAGCTCCTGCTCACGAATGGGTCCCAGACGTTTTTTCAACCGCTGATCCAGTGCCAGTATCAATAATAGCTTCCTTAGCAAAATTCGTTCCGTTTCTTGTTGCATATAAAGTAATCTCAGCCACGGCAGTTTCGGAAACACAGCAACTTCTCTTTCTGATTGCAATTATTGCTGCTCTCTCAATGTTCGTTGGCAACATCGGTGCTCTAACAACAAAGGACCCTGCAAGAACTTTGGGTTACTCAACAGTAGCGAACATGGGCTACGTTTTGGCAACCTTTGCTGCAATAAATGCAGGAGAGTATGTCTATTTCGCAATAGCTGGTGGAATTTTACAGCTATTTGTAAACGCCTTTGGAAAAATAGGATTTTTCAATTCGATAAAGGAAGGGACATCTTCAACGTGCTCTTGGCTTTTAAGCGCATCCTTCATAGGTATCCCACCTCTTATGGGCTTCTGGAGCAAGTTCCTGATAATTTACTCTCTTGTCTTCTCAAACTACCTATGGCTTGCAATCTTGCTAGTTTTGAATTCGGCAATATCGGTACCATACTATGTCAGACTCGCGAGAATAACAGGAAAAGGCTGGAAGCCAAACATCACAAACTACGTTGTCTTAGTTGCAAGCCTTTTAATGCTAATAACTCTAATTCCTCCAACTTGGATTGTTGAAAGTGTTATGCAGCTGAGGTGGTGATATGGATATAGGGTTTGTCGAGAGCACGTTAGTAATCGCTGTAATAGTTGCAGTAGCGTTGTTGACCGATGTAGCTGTATTAATACTGGCAAAGATATTTCCTAAGTACACGATTACCGATGTAAAGATAGCACGCTTTGAAGCTGGAAACGTGCCAATTGGCTGGCAAAAGTCAAAAGATCCAATGCAGTATATAGGTTTCATGCTTCTTTTTATGTCTCTAGAACCCGTTACCGTGTTAATACTGCTGTTTGCGGCATTTCCAAGCATTGATGTTTATGCTCTAACTCTAACTGCCTTGATCATGTTTATCCCAGCGATATATGTTGGCTACAGGTATGCAGTTGAGATCGCAAAGTTGAGGTGATCGAGATGGAAGATAGATTTATAAAATTTCTTCATTCGGGAAAATTAGCCCCGATAAAAAAATGGGGTACATACTGGAGCTTATGGCCTGTTCATTTAGTCACTGCTTGCTGTGGCGTTGAGCTAGCACATACATTTGCCGCAGGCTACGATGGAGAGAGAATCGGAGCACTAAACTACGGTATAGCAAGACAAACAAACCTGATAATAGTTGAAGGCGCAATCACAAGAAAGATGGCGAAAATTTTAAGAGTGACCTGGGAGCAGATGCCGGATCCAAAGTTTGTAATTGTGATGGGTGCTTGTGGTCTAAAAGGTGGTTTATTCTGGAATGGATACAACCTTGTAAAACCATCAGACGTTGTGCCTGTAGACTTTTATATCCCCGGCTGCCCGCCAACTCCAGAAGCTCTGCTTAGAGGAATAAGACAGCTGCAAGATAAAATAAAAAGTGGAGAAGCTAAAACTTCGGTAGAATTTACCGAAAAAGATCTTGGAGTAGGTAAACCAATAAAAATCGTTCCAAAACCCAAAAAAGTTTCAAAAACTGCCACGATAGTAGTCGATGTTCCGAGAAAAGTAGATGAAAGAACTAAAGAGATTGCAAAAAAGATAGAAGATAGTATAAAAAACATAAAAGTGATTGCAGTCAGTAAAAACAGAGTTGCCGTGAACGTAGAGAAGGAAAAAATGAAAGAAGTTGCTGCTTCACTCAAAAGTTTGGGATTCGACCATGTTAAAAATGTAAACGTTATTGACGTTATAAACGAACAAAAATTCATCGTCGAATACCATCTAGGAAGTTACTCTACAAAAGACCTAATGCCAATTATTTTGAACCTCTACACTTCAATTTCAAGAGATGATCCGAAGTTAAAAAGTCTCTCAGACATCTTTCCAAGCGCAGATTATATGGAGAGAGAGATGCACGAATTCTTCGGAGTGTTTTTCGAAGGAAACCCACATATGGGCAGCAGATTTTTGTTAGCTCCAGACTCTCCAGAGTTTCCGCTAAGAAAGGACTTCAAGCTTGAGGAAGAAGTTTATTTGAGGTGATGTTTATGGGTAAAACAGATTATTATGACGAATATGAAATCCAAGTTCATTTAGAGCCTTGGTCGGAACTTGAATCACTCTTCATCCCCATTCCATCTAAATATGTCGAAGAGATATACAGAAGCGAGGACTTTCTAGTTTTGGTAGGTCCGCAACATCCGGGGAGCGGACACATGCGTTTGATAGTAAGACTGCATGGAGATATAATTAAGGAAGTTATTCCAGATCCTGGCTACGTTCACAGAGGTATGGAAAAGCTTGCAGAAAATAGAACATACATCCAAAATATTCCCTTAGTCGAAAGACCGGCGATAATGGATGCTCCAAACTACAACTTGGGCTACGTGAGGGCAATAGAAGATGCATTGGAGATCGATGTTCCGGAGAGGGCGAAGTACCTAAGAACTATACTCGCCGAACTAGGAAGAATTGGAACTCATCTTTACGATGCTGCAATTCTTGCCATCTTTTTAGGGCATAGTACTGGATTCATGTACCCATTCGCCATAAGAGAGTTGATATGCGAAGCTTTTGTCAGAATGACAGGAGCAAGGGTAACAACTTCCTTTATAATCCCTGGAGGAGTAAGGAAGGATGTACCCGAAAACGTTTTGAAGTTCGTTTATGATGCAACCTTCGAAATAGAAAGAAGACTTAAACCATTTGAAAGGATCTTCATCCACAACCCAACAGTCTTTGCTAGGCTTAGAAACGTTGGAACTTTAAGCAAGGAGGATGCGATCAGGTACGGCCTGGTTGGCCCCTTCTTAAGGGCGAGCGGTGTTGAGTACGACGTGAGAAAAGTTGAACCTTACGAAGTATACGATCGGTTAGATTGGGACATCGTTGTAGCTGACGAGTGCGACTCATATTACAGGTTCCTAGTCAGAGTAAATGAGGTTTCGCAGAGTCTGAAGATTATAAGACAGTGTATTAAAGATATACCAGAAGGGAGAGTTATAAGTGAGCAGATAAGCGAAAACGGCAAGGAAATTCGTGGAGAGCTGTTCGATAAGTTAGCAAACGTTGTTTTACCAAAGGGAGAGTATACAACTCTCACAGAAGCTGCAAGAGGTAGTCTGATATACACGCTTGTAAGCGATGGGGAGTCGAACTTGCCATACAGACTGAGAATAGTGACTCCTGGATGGTTGTACCTTAGAGGGTTTATGGAATCGCTGAAAGGTGGAAGACTTGCAGACTTGCAAGCTATATACGGTAGTTTTGGTTATTTCCCACCAGAAGCGGACAGGTGAGGTGTAGTTATGGACGTAATTGGGATCGATATCTTCGGGATTGTTAGCTTCCTTTTCAACATCTTCAAATCAAACATGCTGAATATACCACTGCTAAAGCCGTTGATAGATTTCCTTATGGGTATACCTATTTTAAATCTCATAGTGGCACTTGTCCTTTGGAGACCGTTCTTCGGCGTTGTAATCTTACCCGGCCTAACAGGACTCATGCTTTACCTTCTCTGGATAGTCTATTTCGAGAGAAAGCTTGCAGCTCGTGTTCAGTGGAGAGTCGGGCCAATAGAGGTCGCAAGACCTTTAAGAGGGGCCATTCAAGCGCTGGCAGATGGAATTCGATACTTCTTCCAGGAAGTGATTGTTCATAGAGAAGCTCACACACCCTACTTTGTTCAACTTCCAATACTTTCCTTCATACCAATTTTACTACCCTTAGCCTTCATACCTGCAGGAGCCGTGGTTGGTATTAGGACTCCATATGCATTACCTCTAACAGTAGCTTTTATATCACTGATACCGATATTCGTTATCGCTATTGGATGGGCTTCAAACAGCAGATTTGCGTTCATCGGAAGTATGAGAGAAGCTTTTATGTATTTCGCCTACGAAATTCCCTTCGTTTTGGCAGCGATTTCAATGGTTTATGTATATGGAAGTGGGGATCTTTACGTAGCTGTAGAAAAGCAAACGATTCCTGGCATTCTACTTAATCCTCTAGCTTTCATTGTTTATTTAATTGTCATGCTCATGGCTACGTCTCGTCTACCCTTCGAAATTCCAGAAGCTGACCAGGAGATAGCATTTGGACCGTTTGTAGAATACAGTGGAATTTTATTTGGCTTAGTGATGGTTTTGGCTTACGAGAAGCTGTACCTCATGAGCCTGCTGTTCGTAATCCTCTTCCTTGGCGGATGGAGTGGAGTGGAAATTCCACTTCTCGGCGACCTTGTGGCACCCCTCGTACTTTTCATAAAAGCTGTAGTAGTCATTTCTATATTAGTAATAGTCAGAGCTGTCTATGCACGATACAGGCTTGATCAGGCGATAAGATTTGGCTGGAGTAATCTCTTTGGACTTTCAGTCGCTTCGCTGATCTTTGGGATAATGGTGGGGTGGTTGATGTGAAGCTTGCAAGAGTTGAAGTGAAGAGAGCTGAAAGCCTAAAGAGACATACAATTGCGATCGCAGAAGCTTTTATACAGGCTTTGAAACCTCTAAGAATCACAATAGAATATCCTAGGGAGAGAAGAAAGTATCCAGATACTTTTAGGGGTTTTATCGTTTTTAACCCAGAAAGATGCATAAGCTGCTTTAGATGTGCTCAAATTTGCCCGGCAAACGCTATACAGATGAGCGTTTATAAAAGAGCCTATCCTGGCATTGATTATTCGAAGTGCATATTTTGTCATTTTTGCGTAGACAGTTGTCCAACTGGAGCTTTGAGTTCGAGCAAAGTTCATGATGTTGCATTCAAAAACATGGATGAAATGTTTGTAAAAGCAAACCAAATGACCTCTCTGCCAAAGCTCCATAGAGAGGATGAGGTCACGGTTGAGTACGAAATAGAAAAAGGTGTTTTAAAGCTTAAAAAAGAAAAAATTAGAGAAGATTTATCCTTGCCCGCCATCTTACCAGCTGTAAAAGCTAAAAAAGTTGTATGTGTTGATCCAGAGAGCTGCATCGGATGTAAGCTGTGCGTCCAAGTATGTCCCCACGAAGCTCGCGAAGCTTTGGTTTTCGAAAAGGATGAAAACAAAATAAAAATAGTAATCGATAAATGCTTTGGATGCGGATTGTGCGTGAGAGTATGCCCGATGAACGTGTTGCGTTTGGAGGTGGTAAAGTGAGCTCTGGATGCGTAGAGCCTGGAAGCTGTCTAGGATGCAGATTGTGTGTAAACATTTGTCCCGAAACTGCTTTAGTTTTTTTAGAGCCAGATACTATGAAAGTACACGCGGAGAAATGTATATTCTGCGAGATATGTGCGGAAGTCTGTCCTATGAAGATATTAAGTATAAAGGGGGATGAGAAAATGCTTGAGTGGAAGATTTTTGTACCGGAAAGGAGACATAAAATGAAATTCTTCGGAAACTTAGAAGCAGAGGTAATATCGAAGGGAATTTGTAGCCATTGCACTGCGTGTGCTTCAATTTGCCCAGTAAATGGTATCACTGCAGGCGATAAACCTATAAGCTTTCCGGAATATATTAAATACTGTGTAGATTGTGGAGCTTGCATAAGAGTATGCCCAAGGTGGGATTATAAACCGAAAAGTGGTATCGGCAACTACATTGAAGCTTTTGCTGGAAGATCAAAGAGATTTAGCGGCCAAGATGGTGCGATGGTTACAGAAGTCATAGCTACAGCATTTGAAATTGGTGCAATAAATGCCGCAGTTCTTGTTTCGAGAGATGAGGACTGGAACACTAAAGTTGTTACCGTGACGAGTGTTGAACAGTTGAAGAACGAAAAATTACGCGGCTCTAAGTACAGCTTTGCAGATGTTATGCCAGCTGTAAAGGATGCTGTGCTCAGATACAACTCGATAGCTTTTGTTGGCACACCTTGCATGATCACAGCTTTAAGAAAAATGCAAGAAAACTTCAAGAAGTTTGAAAGAGTAAAGTTGGCTATAGGTATATTCTGCACCGAGAACTTCTACTATCATGACCTAAGCAAATTCCTACTCGAAAAGAAGAAGGTAGACATTAGGAATGCCTTGAAGACGAACATATCGAAAGGTAAATTTATTGTAAATCTAAAGAGTGGTGAGGTTGTAAGCTTCTCAGTCAAAGAACTTGACGAAATCGTACCAAGCGGCTGCAAAGTTTGCCAAGATTTTAGCGCTGTAGATAGCGACATAAGCTTCGGAAGTTCTGGCAGTCCAGATGGCTTCTCAACAGTAATTGTAAGAAGCGAATTTGCAAAGAAGATTACAGACACAATTAAGGAGAGGGGAAGCGCAGAATTAGGACAGGTCAATATCGAAGCAGTTAAAAAATCCTGCGAATATAAAGTGAAGATCCATCCATATTCAACAAAATAATAATTCTTCTATTTTTCCACTTAGCCCTTGGAAAACGAATTCCACAGCTAAGGCGGCAAGGAAGATTGCAAGGACTCTTGCTATTATGTCTGAACCACTTCTTCCTAGCAGTTTTATAATCGGTTCGCTGTAAACATGACTGAGTCTTACAAGAATGTAAACTAGCACAGCGGCTATAAGCACGATCATCTTCGATAAGATATCAACAGCTTGAGAAAACATAACTATTCCCGCCGTTATAGCTCCTGGACCTGTGTAAAGAGGTAATGCAAGCGGAAAAACTGCAATAGAGTCGGCTTCTAAATTTTCTTCTGCTTTTCTTCTATAAACTTCTTTTCTTGTCCCACCAAAGAGTATGTCTATAGATATTATAAAAAGTAGTACCCCTCCTGCTATTCTGAGCCCATCTATGGAAACGTGGAAGAAATCTAAAATAGCTCCACCACTAACCGTCAAAACTAGCAGTAAAAAGAGGGCAATCAAGGTTGTTTTTATAGAGATCTTGTCTCTAACTTTTTTACTGAATCTCTCCGTGAGGCCAATAAAGATTGGCAAATTACCTGGCGGATCAACAATGACGAAGAATGTTGTAAAGCATTTTAAAAAGAAGCTTAGATAATCCATTCTTTAAACCTCTCGATCGCTTTTTTTGTGTTCTCAAGCAACCTTAGAGCAACCTGTTGCGATGGGGCTGAAAAAAGCCCACAATCTGGACCAACATAAGCTATCAGCTCTCCAAACATGTCGTAAGCCCTTTTAATTCGATTTAAAATTTTTTCGGGATTTTCAATTTCATCCACCGCCATCAACATAAGATCCTCACTGTTCCAAGCGTTTACACCGTACATTGTATTAAATTCTGCAATAATTCCATCTATATCACTCCTCGAAATTCCAATTCTTAGTTTTTTTATGGAAGATTCCAACTCCATAGCATCTATGAACTCAAGATTTTTCGGTGTTTTTGCAGACTCTATCCCGATAACGTCTATCTTACTTTCAAGCAACTTTTCATAAAAGAGTGGATCGTGGAGGTGGATCTGGATATCACAACGCAGATTGTAATCGTAAGCTTTTTCTATCAGCTCTTTATCTGGTTGCAATTCTGGATTCAACCCTAAACTTGGCTCATCGATGCTGATGCATTTCACATTCTCGTACCTTGCAGCATTCTCTGCGAATCTCTTTACAGACTCGGCAAAGTTCAGCAGAACATCTTCATATATCTTTCCGCCGAATTCTCTGTAGTACAACTCAAAAGGCCCAGTAATACAAACTCTAACGCTTTCAACTTTCATCTTTTCTACGTACTCAAGCTCTGGTATTTTCGCAAACTTCTTTGCAACCAGGTAAGCATCATCCTGCTTATCAGGATCTTTTATCGATTCGAGGAACATTTCTACCATATCCCTGAATTGCGGATAATTCGGCAACTCAACGAATTTGGCTTTCATAAGAAAAGCTCTTTTCACAATTTCCTCGTATTCTCTACTCTCAAGATTCTTTTTAACCCATTCTCTGTTGATTCCCTTTGGCAAGGGAAAGCTACCTATGTCGTCAAAGATCATAAGATATGTTCGTTCGGGATTTAAAAAGTTAGAGGAGCATATTCAAACCTTCTACAAAAGCTTCGACCGAAGCCATTACTATGTCTGTCCTGGCCCCTCTTGCGGTTACAGTCTTATTTCCCCTCTTAAGCTGAACAACAACATCAACTAGTGCATCTGTTCCTCCAGTTATCGCATCTACGTGGTAGCTCACAAGCTTGACATCGGCAAAATCTTTTATAGCTTTCCTAATGGCGTTAATTGCTGCATCCACTGGGCCAAGTCCGATTGCTGCTTCAATTTTCTCTTCTCCATTTATTTTTAGCTTAACACTGGCCATAGGCATAGATTTCATTCCGCTGAATATTGCCAAATCTTCAAGTTTTACCTTTTTTTCTCTCTGGATCTGTAAAACTGTCTCCACTATTGTTCTGACGTCTGCATCTGTAACTCTCTTTCCCCTATCTCCAAGTTCCTTTATCCTATCTAGTATCTCCTTCATCTGTTCTGGAGTTGCTTTGTATCCAAGTTCCTTCATTATCGCTTCAACACTTGCTTTTCCCGCATGCTTTCCAAGAACCAGTACTCTTTTTCTTCCAATGGTCTCCGGAGATATGGGTTCGTAAGTCTTCGAATCTTTGAGGATCGCTGAAGTGTGTATACCACTTTCATGTGCAAATGCATTCTCTCCAACGATTGGCTTGTTCGGTGGTACAGTTACTCTCGTTAACCTCTCAACAAGCTGCGATGTATCGTATATTTTCTCTTTCTTGACCTTCGTCTTTATTCCATAAAGAAATTCTATAGCCATTACAACCTCTTCAAGCGCTGCATTTCCAGCCCTTTCTCCTATTCCATTAATTGTAGCGTGAAACTCATCAGCTCCAGCCTTAACAGCAAAAACAGTATTCGCTGTAGCTAATCCAAAATCGTCATGGCAATGGATTGCTAAAGGTACGCTAAACCTCTCTTTCAGTTTTTTAATTACTTCTTCAACCCTTTCAGGAGTCATGACTCCTACTGTGTCTGCAAAAGTTAAACGATCAGCTTTAGCACTAACAGCCGCATCAAAAAGTTTGATTACAAAGTCTAGATCTGCTCTCGAAGCATCTTCAGCACCGAATTCTACGATCAACCCCCTCTCTTTTGCATATTCAATCGCTTCAACGCTTTTTTCTACAACATAGTCGTAGCTTTTTCCAGGAAACTTTGCCCTTATGTGTATATCTGAAGAAGGCGCTACCATAAATATCGAATCTGCTCCAGCATCTGCTGCAGCATCGATATCAGATTTGACGATCCTTGCAAAACTGCATATCTCAGCATTCAGGTTTCTCGATGAGATCTCCTTAATAGCTTCAAAATCTCCCTTTGAAGTTACAGCTGTTCCAGCTTCTATGATATCTACTCCTAAAGCGTCGAGCGCATCTGCGATCATCACTTTCTGCTCCACGGTAAGTGAAACCCCCGGAGTTTGCTCCCCATCTCTAAGTGTCGTATCAAGTATCTTGACCACGAGGCTAGATTGTAGTCGGAAAGATAAATCTTTGCAAGGAAAGAAGTATGTCGATCCTTTTTTGGCGGAACATATTTATTTAATGAGGGTCTCAACATCTACATGGAATTCAGAGTTGGTGAAGCGTTGATTGGAGAAGGATATGAGGTAGCTCATGTGGATCTTCTAATCGGCACTAAAGATTCCCCAGTTGCACAGGCATTTGCAGGCGCTCTTTCAAATCTTTCTGCAGGCCATACCCCACTTCTAGCCGTACTAAGACCCAACCTGATTACAAAACCTCCCGTTGTTATCGTACCCAAGGTTACAATAAAAAACATGGAACAAGCAGAACTTGTTTTTGGGGCAGCTCAAGCAGCTGTTGCTAAAGCTGTAGCAGACGCTGTAGAAGAAGGAATCATACCGAAAGATAAAGCTGAAGATTATTTGGTAATTGCAAGTATTTTTATCCACCCAAACGCTAAGAACAAGCATAAGATATACTACTACAACTACGGTGCCACAAAACTTGCCTTAAGAAGAGCTATGAACAACTTCCCGGACGTTGATACAATGCTGAAAGAAAAAGATAAGAGCTTCCATCCACTAGTTGGCAGGAAGCTAACAAAACTCTGGGATCCACCTTACCTGCAGATAGCAATAGATATCCCTAATTTGGAAGAAGTGCTAAACATACTATCCCAAATACCTGAAAGCGACCACATAATCTTTGAAGTCGGAACACCGCTGGTAAAGAGGTATGGAAGTGAAGTGATCCTTAAACTCAGAGAAGTGAAACCGGATGCATTTTATGTCTTAGATCTGAAAACTCTCGACGTGGGCAACCTCGAAGCGCGAATGGCTGCCGATGCGACGGCAAATGCTGTGGTAATCTCAGGTTTGGCTCCGGTATCTACTATAGTTAAGGGAATAAAAGAGGCTGAGAAGACGGGAATCATGAGCTACATAGATATGATGAACGTCGAAGATCCCATCTCAACACTTCAAAAAATAATGTCATCAAACGTAAAACCGGACGTAGTTGAACTGCACAGAGCGATAGATAATGAGCTTTCTCCCCCACCATGGAGTTTAGTGAAAGAGATCAAAAAATTCAAAGTTATAGTTGGCGTAGCGGGAGGTATAAGGCCGGAAAACGTTGCTGAAGTAGTTTCAGCGGGAGCAGACATAGTTGTGGTTGGAAGAGCGATAACGAAAGCGAGAGATATAGAGGGGGCAGTAAGGAGGTTCATGAGCGTCTTGAAACCAGACACGGACCAGTTTAGAATCATGACAGACTTCTAGGTGTCGGGATGGGTGTAATAATCATCAACTTCAAAGCATACAGAGAGAGTTTCGGAAAGAGAGCTTTAGAGCTTGCAAAAATTGCAGAAGACGTTTCTGAGAGAAGCGGGGAGTATATTGCGGTGGCTGTATCTTATTTAGATCTACCTTTAATTGTAAAAAGTGTTAAAATAGATGTTTTTGCCCAGCATGTCGATGCAGTGGATTTTGGAAGTTATACAGGAAGGATAAATGCAGAAATGATAAAAGAGTATGGAGCAAAGGGTAGTCTAATAAACCATTCGGAAAGAAGGCTGACTTTGGCTGAGATAGAATTTTTAGTAACGAAGCTTAAGGAAAACAACCTATTTTCAATTGTTTGTACAAACAACGTTCTATCATCTAAAGCTGCAGCCGCCATGGAGCCGAATTTTGTAGCCGTTGAGCCACCGGAGTTGATAGGTTCAGGAATTCCTGTAAGTAAGGCCAGACCAGAGGTTGTTGAAAATTCTGTAAAGGCCGTGAAAAGTGTGAGTAAAAACGTCAAGGTTCTGTGCGGTGCGGGAATAACCACACATGAAGACTACGCAAAGGCCCTTGATCTTGGAGTAGATGGTGTACTTTTGGCAAGTGGGATAGTTAAGGCAAAAGATCAAAAAAAGGCGCTCGAAGAGCTAGTAGGGTTGATCTAAGCAGTACCTCTACGTCTCTTCTTTCTTTTGTCCATGTTTTTAGGATTGCCATTCAATAGCTCTTCGAGCTCTTCATCTGTAACCGGACGAATCTCTTCAAAGAACTCCTTATACCTTTCCTTCCCCTTCATGTATCCAATAATCGTTTTGCTTGAAATATAAAAAGTTTTTGGACTCTATGCACCAAATTTCTTAGCAAGATCGAGCAGATCTAGAGCTATGTTCATGACATCTAAACCTCTAATCCTGCACAAGCCACCTTTAAACGCTTCAAATTCTGAGAATTTCGTGACTTCATCTCTTCTAACGTTTTCATGCACCATAGCTATGGGCACTGGGTCTGCGGTATGTTCTCTTGTTTTCACTGGTGTTGAGTGGTCGGACGTCAAAATTATACACGCATCAAGATTTAGCAAATCCTCGAAAGCTGAGTCAACTTTTTCGATGAATTCCCTTTTTCCATCGAAATCTCCATCGTGGCCAAGTTCATCTGTAGCTTTGAAGTGCAACAAAACTACATCAGAGTGCTTCAATTCTCTTAAAGCACATTTTAACTTCGCATTGACGTCTGTGAACTTGTTTCCCGTGGCTCCATCTGGTGTAACCGTTTTTCCACCGACTATAGCTCCAACACCTTTAACGATGGCTGCAGCGGCAATAACACAGAGTTTTAGATTATACTTATCTTTAAAACTCGGAATTCGTGGTGCTATACCTGCCCCTCGTAATAACAAAGCATTTGCCTTTGGTAAACCAGCTTTTTGTCTTTCTTCATTTATCGGATGCTTGTCAAGTACCTCATGTACTTTTTGAACAAACTCGTTTACAATTTCAGCTGTCTTTTGTGCTTCTTCATTTAAAGCGTTAGCTTTCTTAACTTTAGCTCCGACAACTTTTGGATCAACATCTGAAACTTCAGCTTGCAAACCTTCTCCTCTAAAAACTACTGCAGCTCTGTGGCCGCTGCCTCTCTCTATGTAAAAATCTACAGGAAGTTCAACTTCTTCCCTTATCGCCTTTATCAGCTCTTTCGTATCTTGGATTCTTCCGGCTCTTCTATCCACTACAACTTTCTCAAATATGCTTCCCTCTCCCTCAACGGTTGCAAAGTTAGCTCTGAAAGCTACATCTCCTGGCTTAACCTCTATTCCAACACCAGCAGCTTCAATTGGTCCTCTGCCGGTATAATATTTATATGGATCGTAGCCAAGAAGCGCCAAATGACTCGTATCACTTCCGGGTCTAACTCCGGGCGCTACTACATCCATTATACCGTTAACACCTAAATCTGCTAAGGCATCCATGTTTGGCTTCTTCGCCACACTCAGCGGTGTTTTCCCATTCAACGACCTATCTGGCATCCCATCGAGTATTACCAAAAGTAAAGGCAAAGTACCACCTCAAAAAAGTTGGGGAAAGAAATTTAAAAAATTTAATTTTTACTTCCTAACAAGCAGGATTTCAATCGCCGAAACGTTTGCGGTTCCCTGCTCGCCCTCTATCTTCTCGGTAGATATCTTTATGTCCTTCACATCTACATCCGGCAAGAAGCGCTTCCTGACTATCTCTGCAACATCGACCGCCCTGCTGATAGCTTTTCCGCGAGCTTTTACGGAAACTTCCTTTGCTCCGCTGTTAAACTGCGTAAGTACGGCTAATACATAATTCATTACCGGCTTGTTTCCAACAAATACCGCATTCTCTGCCATCTTCTCGACCTCCTTGTTTTTTGTGTTCAGCTGTGGATAGTTATATTAAACTTTCGTTGGATGTCCAAAGATTACGATCAAAAAAATTATATATCTCTATCGAAATTCAAGTCTTATGGCTTATCTCGCTCAAAAAACCAGATACCGCTGGCTAATGCTTATGGTTCTGTCTTTATTGTACTTTCTAGCTTACTTCCATCGAACTTCTTCAGCAGTTGTTGCCAAAACTTTGATGAGCGAATTTGCAGTTTCTGCATTGGCTATAAGCTTGATGGCTTCTCTTTACTTCTATCCTTACGCCTTTATGCAGGTTCCGGTTGGTTTTCTCTCTGATACAGTAGGAGCTAGAAGAACAGTTACAGTATTCACTTTCGTAGCTTTTCTTGGATGTGTTCTCTTCTCTATAGCCACCGAATTCAACATAATTTTGATTGCAAGAACTCTCATTGGAATCGGTGTTTCTGGTGTCTTTATTCCAGCTGTAAAAGTCATATCGAGATGGTTCGAAAAAAACGAGTTCGCCACGGCATTAGGAACTTTTAAAACTTTTGGCGCACTTGGAGCTGTAACTTCTGGGTATTTTTTAGCTCTGATGGTCGTAATTTTTGGATGGCGGTCCACCTTTGCGATTTTGGCACTCTTTACGATAATCTTAGCTTTTCTGTGCTTCTTCCTAATTAAAGACTACCCAAAAAATGATCCAAAGGTTAGTTCTGAAAAACTCGATTTCAAAGATACTGCCAAAATCATCCTGAAGAGCAGATACTTCTGGATATTTGCCTCCTTTCAGTTCTTCCTCAACGGAGCCCTTATGGGTTTTCAGGGGCTCTGGGGTGGACCTTACCTTATGGACGTATACAAACTCGATGAAGTTGGAGCAGGAAAAATACTAACTACTATAGGTATCGGTTTACTTTTTGGAGCCCCAGCTATAGGTTTGCTTTCAGACAGAGTACTTCAAAGTAGAAAGATAGCTTTATCTGCCTTTTCATTAATTTTCATGCTATCTTGGATCCCTCTAGCCTTTTTTACCGCCTCCCTTTCCAAGGAGGTATTGTACGTGGTATGCTTTACAATGGGATTCACAGGTAGCGTTGTTGTAATAGTTAACACGATGATAAAAGAGATTTTTCCACTCTCTATCACAGGAACCGCAGCAAGTTCTGTCAACATTTTCCCCTTTATAGGTGGGGCGATCTTTCAAATGTTGATGGGTTTCATAATAGAAAGCTTCGACAGTGAATCTTACTCTGCATTCAGCTACTCTGTAGCATTTAAATTGTGCTTTCTTGGAGCTTTAATAGCTTTCATCTGTTCACTCCTTACCAGAGAAACCTATGAAAAGGTTAATTGACCTAGATGGTATTTCTAGCATGCTTTACATAGTAATAGTGACCCCAAGATGCAATTCAAATTGTATTTACTGCGGGGGCTTTGATAAAGATGCTATGCCGGAGGAGATTCAATACAGCCTTGATGATCTAAAGTATTTTATAGACTCTGTAATGAAAGACAAAAACCCTTCAATCGCCTTCTACGGCGGGGAACCACTGCTTGAGATTGAGAAAATCAAAAATATCATGGACAAAATCCATGCCGAGCATTACATCTTACAAACGAACGGTCTTCTACTTGATAAAGTAGATAGAGATTACTTGGAAAGGTTCTCTACAATATTGATCTCTTTCGATGGTAGGAAAGAGACACATGAATTTTACAGAGGCAACTATACAAAAGTCTTGGAGAACGTTAGGAGAACAAGGAGATACTTTAACGGAGAGCTCATAGCTAGAATGACTGCAAGCAAAAAAACAGACATATTCGAAGACGTTAAGCATATACTATCTCTGGATCTCTTCACTCATGTTCACTGGCAAATAGATGCAGTATGGAGCGAGTACAGCGACGAGTTCAAAAGGTGGGTGGAGTTTTACAATGCTGGTATTCGAAAGCTGGTAGATTTTTGGGTAGATGAGATCAGGAGAGGCATAATGCATAACATAGTTCCATTTTTAGGCGTTGCTACCGCGATTACTAAAGGCTACACTTACCCACCTTGCGCGTCGGGAAAACGGTCTTTTGTCATAGCACCTGACGGAAGAGTTTTGGCGTGCCCAATATGTCCGGAACTCGAATGGAACGTATTGGGTGATATTTACAGCGGAGTTAAAAGAGAGATAGAGATCCTTGACCCCTGCCCAAAATGCAGTTACTTCAAATTCTGCGGCGCTAGATGTCTTTTCTTTAACAGGGAGAGACTCTGGGGAGAGGAAGGATTTAAACTTGTATGTTCGACTGTAAAAAATCTTGCGGATTCTGTTCTACAGTACAAGGAAGAACTCAGGGAACTTAAAATCAACTATCCAAAATATTTAAATACAACAGAGATAATCCCGTGAACTTTTTATTCAGCCCGTCTTTTTTTCCTTATGCGAGAATACAAGTTCAAAAGGGGATTTAAAGCTACAAACGAGAGACTTGAAGAAATGTTGAGAAAGTACTTCGGGAACTTTGAAGTTGATGGGGATTCCTACGTTGTAAGAAACTTTGGAGCTCTTGAAGAGCTTAGAACAAAGCTTTCAAATGGGAAACTTATAGTATCTTCAAAATCAAAGTCAGTAGATAATGAGCTGGCCTATCAAACGATAAAAACGTACAACAAATTTTTGGAAGAGCTTACAGGTTACACAGCAAAGGAGAGACAAAAGCTGTTGAGGAAAGAGGTAGAGGGTGAGTGAACAAAGTTTAAATAGTATGATTTTTAAAAGAAGAGAGGGGATACTTTATGAAATCCATAGTCGAAGAGGCTCTTGAAAGAGCTGAGAGGGAGAGAAAAGAAAGAGAAAGCATGAAAGCAGCTGAAAATGTTGAAGACGAAATTTTACAGGTTCTTCGTGAACTTAAAACAGTAATAAAGGTCATAGGTGTTGGAGGGAGCGGTTGTAATACAATTTCACGTATCTATGAGGAGGGAGTAGAGGGGGCTGAGCTTATAGCTATGAACACCGACGCGCAGCATCTATACTATACTAAAGCTCATAGAAGAATCCTTATCGGAAGAAGAAGGACCCGCGGCCTAGGTGCTGGTAGCTTACCTCAGGTTGGCGAAGAAGCCGCAAGAGAGAGTGAAGAAGAGATAAAAAAACTTGTTGAGGGCTCGGATATGGTCTTTATAACTTGCGGCTTGGGTGGAGGTACAGGTACTGGTGCTGCACCTGTTGTTGCGGAAGCTGCTCAAGAAGCTGGAGCTTTAACAATAGCAGTTGTAACTTTTCCATTTTCTGCTGAAGGATCTGTTAGACGAGCGAACGCCGAAGCCGGATTAGAAAGACTTAGAGAAGTTTCAGACACAGTTATAGTTATTCCAAATGATAGGTTGCTTGAAGTAGTTCCAAATTATCCCCTACAACTTGCATTCAAGGTAGCCGACGAAATTTTGATGAGAGCTGTTAAAGGGATAACTGAACTAATAACAAAACCAGCGCTAGTAAATCTTGACTTTGCTGACGTCAGAACAGTCATGGAAAAAGGCGGAGTTGCAATGATTGGTCTTGGTGAGGCTTCCGGAGAGGATAAAGCTGCTGAATCAGTTAGAAAAGCTTTGAAGAGTCCTTTACTTGATGTTGATATCTCTGGTGCTAAAGCTGCCTTAGTTCACGTTGCAGGTGGACCAGATATGACCATCGAAGAGGCTGAAAGCGTTGTGGAAGAGATACATAGTAAAGTCGACCCAGATGCAAGGATAATATGGGGTGCGATGGTTGAACCCGAACTTGAAAACACAATGAGAACGCTAGTGATAGTTACGGGCGTAAAAAGCCCACAGATACTCGGCAAGAAAGGATATCCTGTAACGAGAAAGTATGGTATAGACTTCGTAAGGTAAAAGTTAATAACAGCTTCATATCCCTATTTTTATGCAACTCTCAGAGATACGTGAGAAGCTCATGGAATACTATAACATAATCAAGATGGCCAGAAAACCTGATTGGGAGGAATTCAGCACAACAGCGAAGATAGCCATAGCTGTGATCTTCATAATAGGCTTCGTAGGATTTGTTGTTTATCTGCTAATGGAGATCTTGCCGGGGGCTTTAAAATGACGAGGTTCTTTGCAATCAAAACAACAGCAAACCAAGAAAGGATCGTTGCAAACCTTCTTGAGTTAGCTGTAAAAAAGAATCAGCTTGCCATATACTCTATCCTCGAACCAAAAGAGCTAAAGGGATACATAATCGTTGAGTCAGAGAGTTATGAGGATGTTTTAAGAGCTATAAGAGGTATGCCACATGTAAGAGGAGTTATAAAGAAAGAGATAAGTTTTGCAGAGATAGAGCATTTTCTGACCCCAAGAAAGGCTGTGGAGCAGATTAAAGAAGGGGATACAATCGAAGTTGTTTCTGGGCCATTTAAAGGGGAGATGGCTATAGTGAAGCGAGTTGATGAGGCAA
Source organism: Archaeoglobales archaeon (assembly GCA_030055525.1). GTDB lineage: Archaea > Halobacteriota > Archaeoglobi > Archaeoglobales > Archaeoglobaceae > WYZ-LMO2. The sequence continues at coordinate 46,685 of JASFYJ010000006.1, forward strand.
AGAATGAAATAACTGTAGAGCTTCTAAATGCTGTAGTACCCATACCCGTAACAGTAAAAGCTGATCATGTTAGAATAGTCAGTAAAAGGGAGGTGTAAAAATGCCGCAGGAAGTTGTTGTGCTTGTACCGGGAGGAAAAGCAACTCCAGGACCACCCTTAGGTCCTGCAATTGGTCCGCTAGGATTGAATGTGAAGCAGGTGGTTGATAAGATAAACGAAGCAACGAGGGAGTACGATGGCTTGAACGTGCCGGTGAAGATAATAGTTAAGGAAGATAGGACTTTCGAGATAAAAGTCGGGATTCCCCCAGTTTCGGCGTTGATAAAAAGAGAACTAAAGATAGAGAAAGGTTCATCAACTCCGCAGAAGGATTTCGTTGGAAACCTAAGTTTTGAACAGGTGCTTAAAATTGCTAAGATGAAGAAAGAACAGTCTTTATCCTACAATCTGAAGGGAGTTGTAAAAGAAGTTCTTGGCACATGTGTTTCGATGGGTATCAAGGTAGATGGAAAGCCGCCAAAAGAGGTTTTAGCCGAAATAGAGGAGGGCAAGAGACAAATTCCAGAGGAATGAAAGATCTCATTTATTTTTAAGATATGTCTCCGCACGCACAGAAAAGCTCGTTCAAAGCATCAAACAAATCCTCAAATCCATCTTTTGTAACGTTGGAAACTTTGATCATCCTCTGCCGAATGCTTGTATAGCCCACTATGTTCAATCTTTCCAAAATTTCTGCAAGTAAACCTTGACAACTTTCTATTTCTTCCATTACTTTAGAAAATTCAAAGTTAATCAGATCAGACTTTGTGAAGACAGTAAGAGTAGGTAAAGATAATCTTAGAGATACAACCAGATTCTGAAAAATCGCTGCCATAAACCCCTCCGGGTCTTTTGCTAAGTTTGAGTCTATAAGAAAAAGACTGCATGTGAAAGAGTCAGAAAGAAACTTAACTATTCTTCTACCGCTCTCCGAATAAATAAAAAGCTCCATCTGGCCTGGGGTGTCGTAGATTACAAAATCTGCCGATAAATTAAATTTTTCTATAATTTTTTCGGCAAGCTCGATGGATTTTAGTAGAGCTCCATTTATTCCAAGGTCGTAGCTTTTCATAACTTCTTCCGTCTTCAAGAAATCTCTTATGTTTGCTGATGTCTTAAATACCGGATCCGTCGCTGGATCGAGATTCACACATAAAACATCGTAACCTTTCTGCTCCAAAAACTCAGAAAAATTTTTAACAAAGGTGCTCTTACCGCTCCCAGCCGGACCTGTTACGAAGATCTTCATATCACCTACGCAAGAATGAGAAAACAAGACCAACGAGCATTGAAGTTGCGAATATAAAGAGGCTTTCGTAGTAATAAGCAAAATTCTTCATCTTCTCTGCTTCTAGTTCAAGTAGATTCAACTTTTCTTTCAACTCTGAAGTTGTATTCTGAAGTTCATTTAAAGTCTCTTCTCTAGACTTTAGCTCATTTTGAAGCCTTTCTATTACGCTACTATAATTTCCAGCCTGCTCTTTCCAAATAGAGAGCTCGTTAGTGAGATCGCTTACCTTGCTGTTGCACTTCATCAACCTGTCGTGAAGATCAACGTTTATGCGATTTATGGCATCCAAAACGTATTTTAAATACTCGTTCTCATTTTTAAGCGCCTTTATCTGCTTTTTAAACTCTAAAATTTCCCCTTCTAGCTTTATTACATCTTCAGCAGCGTTAGACTTTTTAATGTAAATCGAAACTTCTTCTGCACTTCCATTGGCGAAGATTCTTATCCTCTTTTCTCCTTCACAAATGTGCGTTATATAGATTTGATAATTTCCTGCACTTAGATTCTCGACGCTTGTGTAATAATCCTCGAAGTACATACATTCGTCAAGTACGACCTTTGCATCACTCGCGAGAGTTAAATTAACGATTTCGCCTTGAGAAGCAGTCATTGTTGATAGAAATGCAATTAAGAGCAGTATCAAGTCAAAACACCTCTTACCAGCGACCAGATCTCAGCGAAATCCCTCATCGATACCAATTTTACCTTCACATATATAGAATTTTTTCCCTTCTCGACGATGTATCTGAACTCATTACCAGATATTAACAGGAGCTCCTTGGAATTCATTAACTTAAGTTTCTCCATCACTTCCTCAAATTCCCTCTCCTCAACACCTGAAACTATCTTTTTTCCCGCAATATTTATATATGAGTCTGCGAAATATTTTTCTCTCAGGTATTTAGGAAGATCCTCTAAGTTTAAGCGTTTTTTTTCTATTCTTGCCCTTAAACCCTTTTTATTCATCAAGTGATCTCCAACAAGGAATCCCAACACAACTCCAACCACGGCAACTACGAACTGAAGCGTGTTACCAGCCCCCCTTTTTGATATTGAGTCACCAATATTTAAGCTTGAGGGAACAAATTTTTATATTCTACAAGATGAATATCTAACATGAGCGATACAAAAAAGCTCGTGCTTGATGCGATGAACAAGCTTGGAAAACCGGTCAGACCTTTGGATATAGCAAAAGAGACTGGATTGGATAGCAAAGAGGTCTCAAAGATAATACAGGAACTGAAAAAAGAGGGTTTGGTTTATTCTCCAAAAAGATGCTTTTATGCTATCAAAAAATAAAATTAAACCCTCTCCAAAACCATAGCCATACCCATACCGCCGCCAATACATAAAGCTGCTAAACCATAATCAACTGCCCTTTTTTCCATCTCATGAAGAAGTGTAGTCACTATCCTAGCTCCCGTCGCTCCTATTGGATGTCCAAGCGATATTCCACTGCCGTTTACGTTGGTTATGCTCAGATCTAAGTTCAGCTCTTTAATGCAAGCCAGAGCCTGAGCAGCGAAAGCTTCATTCAGCTCTACAAGTCCGATATCACTTAAATTTAAATTCGCTTTACTTAGAACTTTCCTTATTGCTGGAATCGGGCCGAGCCCCATGTATGCGGGATCTATGGCTGCAGAAGAGAAGGCAACTATCTTAGCTTTTGCATCGAGTCCAAATTCTTTAGCAGCTTTTTCATCAGCTATTAGCACAGCTGAGGCACCATCGTTAACTCCGCTAGCATTTCCTGCAGTTACAGTCCCATTCTTTTTGAAAACAGGAGGGAGAGAAGCTAATTTTTCCAGACTTGTATCCCTTCTCGGATGCTCATCCGTATCAACAATCCTATCCTTCAGCTTCACCTGCACTATTTCATCTTTGAATTTTCCACTGTCTATCGCTTTTACAGCTCTCATGTGGCTTTCGTAGGCAAGTTTATCCTGCTCCTCTCTGCTTATCCTATATAGCTCAGCTATGTTCTCCGCAGTAAATCCCATGTGATAACCGTAGAACTTCTCCCACAACCCATCGAAGACCATCACATCTACAACCTCATCGAATGCATTCACACTCATTCTGTAGCCCCATCTCGCTTTTCTAAGCGCATAAGGAGCGTTGCTCATGCTTTCCATTCCTCCAGCAACGATGAATTTCGCATTTCCAGAATCTATGCTCTGCGCAGCTAAAGCTAAAGCCTTCATTCCACTCGCACATACCTTGTTCACGGTAAATGCCGGAACCTCTTTTGGTAAACCAGCAAAGATCGTTGCCTGCCTTGCAGGATTCTGCCCTTGAGCTGCCTGCAGAACGTTACCCATTATAACTTCATCCACTGGAACCTCAATTCCATCGAAATCTTCAAACTTTTCGAGCGGTATTTTTCCCTTTGGTAGCTTTTCAGGGTAGAAATCAATAGATTCCTTAGTTGGAACAGGCTTTATTTTCACTTTCTTCATCAGTCCATTTATAGCTACAGCCCCAAGCTCAAAAGCTTGCAGATCCTTCAAAGCTCCTCCAAATCTGCCTACCGGAGTTCTGACTGCATCTATTATGACTGCCATGTGATCAGTTTTTCTGTAACCTAAAAAGCTTTTTTATTTCCATCTCTCATATTCAACATCCAACCCAAGGTGTTCCATAATTCTTGAAACCGTAAAATCGACCATATCTTCTATCGTCTTGGGCTTTGTATAAAAACTCATAACAAGTGGAAAAACTATAGCACCGAGTTCACACAACTTTAGGAGGGTTTTAAAATGTCCAGCATGCATTGGAGCTTCTCTAACGGCCAATACTAATTTTCTTCTCTCCTTTAAAGCAACATCTGCAGCTCTTGTTACAAGATTGTCTGCTATTCCGTTTGCTATAGCTGAAGCTGTTTTGATGCTACAAGGAACGATCGCCATACCATCGAACTTGAAACTTCCACTAGAGAATGGTGCATATATCTCATCCTCGTCGTAATACTTCGTTGCTAATTCTCTGATCCTGTATTCATCGTATTCTGTTTCTGCTTTCAAAGTTATTCGAGCAGCCCTCGTAGAAACCAAATACACTTCAGCACCTATCTCTCTAAGCCTCTCTACAAGCCTAATACCAACTATCTGTCCCGAAGCCCCCGTTAATGCTACGATGAATTTCATATCAGTGGCTCGATATCTTCATCAAAAAGCTCAACCGTCTTCTCCATTCTCATTTTTTCTGCAGCCTCAACTCCTTCCTTAGCTTCTGCAGCCAGTCTTTGCAGCTCTTTTACACGTGGTATTTCGGTAACGTTGGCCAAAACGACGAGAGCTGCAACGTACTTGGTTCTTCTTGTTGGGTAATCTCCAGCCCTAACTTCTACACCAGAAATCTGCTCCTCTATCCACAACTTTGCTTTTTCAAGTCCTTTTCTGTCTAACTGTTCTGGAGGGCCAGCAATAAGTATCAAAGCCCTTTCAGCACTCCTTATATCACATGGAATTGTCAATCTCCCTAAAGCAGCCCTTTTTACTAGAGTTGCAATCTTCATTGGCTTATCGTTCTCTAATGCTTCTATCTCTTCTTTCTTTTTCCCAATTGGAAGTAATTTTCTTTTTGGAGCAGATTCGGCAAGGGTTGTTGCATAGCCGATCGAAGATATTCCACCCCCTCTTAAGGTGTTTATAACCTCACTGCTGTCAACGACCATCTCTCCTACTATGTCCTCTTCTATCGGTTCACCAGCCCTAGCTAGTACTCCTAACCTTCTTACAATCTCTTCGTTGATCTTTGCAAACGATTCCTTTAAACTTAACCCTTCAAACTTCCAAGCTCCATTGTCGACCAGTATTAGGTTGTCAACGTACTTCAAGAGAGATACCATACTTCTTGCAGCATTTAAAGAATAAAGTTTTCCTTCTTCCGGAGCTGGTAGTATTCCCACAGCGTAAACAGGTTCAGAATACATTTCAGAGAGATATTTAGCGATAACCGGGGCACCACCACTTCCAGTACCGCCACCAAGGCCAGCTATTATAAGAAAAGCGTCCATGTCGTGTGTACCCCTTTCATCTATTGCATTCAAAATAGTTTCAATCTCCTCCTCAGCAATTTTGGCTCCGAGCTTGTTGTCTGTACCAACTCCGTGGCCCTTAACGATTGTCTGACCTATTAGAATTCTATCTTCGATTGGAACGTATTTTAAACCTAGAAGATCTGTTCTTGCTGTATTTATAGCAAGATGTCTCAGCCTTATATTCGATCCTCGTCTTTTTTCGCTTTCAAGAAACATGTCGAGTACTTTTCCACCTGCTTGTCCGAAGCCGATAATGAAGAATCTCAAGTTTATCACCTTTTTCCACTACTAACGATTTTTAAACCTGCACAAGAGAATATAAAACTTGTGAGCAAAAGTCTTAAAAGCTTACAGATGATGAAACAAGTTTAAAGTGTTTGGAGGGTAAAAATGAAAGCTGTAATTGTTATGGGTTCTAAAGCTGATTTGGACTATGGAAAGGAAATAAAAGAGAAACTTAAAACTTTTAACATCGAGACTGAACTAAGAATAGCTTCAGCTCACAAAACCCCGGAGTACCTTATTGAAATTTTGAAGAGTTACGAAAAAGAAGACGTCGTTTTTGTTACAGTAGCAGGAAGAAGTAACGCGCTGAGTGGTTTTGTTGATGCAAATACTGTAAAGCCTGTAATAGCATCCCCTCCCTACAGCGACAAATTTGCGGGAGCGGATATATTCTCAAGCATAAGAATGCCATCAGGTGTGGCACCGATGCTTGTACTCGAAGCTGAAAATGTAGCCTTGGCTGTTGCAAAGATATTTGCGATGAAAGATGAGAAAGTAAGAGAGGCCGTTGAAAGATACCAGAAGAAAAAGAAAGAAGAGATAGTTAAATCTGATAAAGAGGTGGGTTATGGGTAGTGTAAAGGATTTGATAGTTCTTAAAGCTCCAAATAGTGGACTCGGAGAAGGGATCTTTGAATTTTCCGACCGATATTCTGTCTTCGACTACGGAGAGATGCCCGACAAGATCGATGGAAAGGGAGCATCACTTTGTCTAATCTCCGCATTCTTCTTCGAAAAGCTCGAAGAAGAGGGGATAAAAACGCATTACATTGGGCTAATAGATGAGAACAAAGTCAAGAAGTTTGAGGAAATAGATAACGTCACAAACAAAATGAAGATAAAGCTTGTGAGAGTTTTAAGGCCTTTTGGCAGAGATTACTCAATTTTTCAAAAAGAAAGATCAAACTTCTTAATACCTCTCGAAGTGATCTACAGAAACAAGATTCCAGAAGGGTCATCTCTGCTTAGAAGAGTTGCAAGTGGGGAAGTGAAGCCTGAAGATTTTGGTTTGAAAGAGATAAAAGTCAACATGAAGCTTGAAAAACCCATAGTCGACTTCAGTACAAAACTTGAAGATATAGATAGATATCTCAGCCACGAGGAGGCGAAAAAAATTTCTGGACTGAGCGATGACGAGTTTGAACTGCTAAAGGACATCGTTTTAAAGGTTGATGAACTCATAACTTCTGAAGTCGCAAAAGCGGGCTTAGAGAACGAAGATGGAAAAATAGAGCTTGCTTTTGATGAAAAAAGAGATCTTATAGTTGTGGATGCAGTTGGAACCCCAGATGAATGCAGATTCAGCTTTGATGGATTTGAAGTAAGTAAGGAGATTCTTAGAGGGTACTACAAGAAAACAGAATGGTACGAAAAGGTAAAAACCTATAAAGGTAAAGAAGGATGGAGAGAACTCGTAGGCAAACCACCAAAACTTAGCCAGAATGTAAAAACAGCCACCTCAAAGCTTTACATGGCTCTCTGCAACGAAATAACTGGTAGAAGGTTCTTCGATGTACCAAAGCTTAAAAAGGTTGTTAAGGAGTTGAGGGAGCTGATATGAAAGCAGGTTTAGCTTTGGAGGATGGTACGTATCTTGAGGGCAAAGCCTTTGGAGCGGAGAAGATAGGAGTAGGAGAAATCGTCTTTTGCACTTCGATGACTGGCTACGTTGAAGCTTTGACCGATCCTAGTTACAAAGGGCAGATTCTGATGATGACTTACCCATTAATAGGAAACTACGGTGTTTGCAGAGAGGATTTTGAAAGTGATGGAGTTAAGGTTGAAGGCTTTGTTGTTAGAGAACTTTGTAAAAACCCTAGCAATTGGAGAAGCGAAATGAGTGTCGATGAATTGCTGAAGCAGTATGAAGTTGTTGGAATTGAAGGCGTAGATACAAGAATGCTGACCAAGAAGATCAGGATGTATGGATCGATGAAGGCTGCAATAGGTGTTGATGTAGATAAGGAAAAACTGATAAAGATTGCAAGAGATCAACCTTTCATCTCTGATATCGATTTGGTAGACAAAGTTTGCGTCAAAGAGCCAAGGAGAATCGACGTAAAAGGAAAATTTGAAGTCGTTTTGATAGATTGTGGAGTTAAAATGAGCATAATTAGGCAGCTTTTAAAGAGAGGAATAAACCTAACGCTCGTTCCATACAATTATCCCGCTGAAAAGATTTTCGAAATGAATCCAGATGGTATTTTTATCTCCAATGGCCCAGGAGATCCGGCAAGAGTGAAGGAGACGATTGATACCATTAAAAAACTTGCTGGAAAATTTCCGATTGCTGGTATATGCCTTGGACATCAGCTTACGGCACTCGCCTTTAATGCAAAGACGTTTAAATTGAAGTTTGGCCATCATGGAAGTAATCAGCCAACAAAGGATCTTGAAAGCGGTAGAGTGTTCATATCTAGTCAGAACCACAATTTTGCCGTTGATGAAAAAACTTTGCCAAATGGTTTTGAGGTCACTCAGATAAATTTGAACGATAAAACAGTAGAAGGGTTGAAGCATAAGGAGTTGCCGATTATAACCGTCCAATATCACCCCGAAGCAGGTCCGGGGCCACATGATACTTACTTCTTCTTCGATAGATTTGTAGACATGCTTAAAGAGTGGTGAAGATGCCAAAAAGGGAGGATATTAAGAAGATAATGGTTATAGGTAGCGGGCCAATAGTCATTGGACAGGCTGCAGAGTTCGATTATTCAGGAAGCCAGGCCTGTAAAGCCCTACGCGAGGAAGGATACGAAGTTGTGCTTGTGAATTCAAATCCAGCAACCATAATGACAGATCCGGAAATGGCAGATAGAGTTTACATTGAACCACTTGAAGCTGAAATCGTGGCGAAGATAATTGAGAGAGAGAGGCCAGATGCTTTACTCCCAACACTTGGTGGCCAAGTTGGGCTAAATTTGGCTGTCCAGCTTCATGAGATGGGGATTTTAGACAAATACGGAGTCGAACTTATAGGTGCAAAGGTTGATGCGATAAAGAAGGCTGAGGACAGGGAGCTTTTTAAACAATGTATGCTCAAGATAGGTCTGGAAGTACCTAGAAGCGTTGCTGTAAACGATTTAAGCGAGGCTTTAAGTTTTGCTGACGAAATTGGTTTTCCGATAATAGTTAGACCTGCGTTTACTTTAGGTGGAACTGGAGGCGGAATAGCATACAACAAAGAAGAACTGAAAGAGATAGTAACAAAAGGGCTTAAATTATCGATTATAAAGCAAGTACTCGTTGAAGAGAGCGTTATTGGCTGGAAAGAATTCGAACTTGAAGTTATGCGAGATTTGGCTGACAATGTTGTCATAATTTGCCCAATAGAGAACTTCGATCCAATGGGTATCCATACTGGAGACAGTATAACTGTTGCTCCAGCCCAGACACTTACAGATTACGAGTATCAGCAACTTAGAGATGCCGCGATAAAGATCATTCGCGAAATAGGAGTTGAAACTGGGGGTAGCAACATCCAATTTGCAGTGCATCCGAGGGATGGAAGAATATTTGCAATTGAAATGAATCCAAGAGTAAGCAGATCTTCAGCTTTAGCTTCAAAAGCAACTGGATTTCCGATTGCAAAGATTGCTGCAAAACTTGCAGTCGGTTATACATTAGATGAGATTCCAAATGATATAACAAAGGAAACTCCTGCAAGCTTCGAACCCACGATAGATTACGTCGTAGTAAAAATACCACGTTTCGCTTTCGACAAATTCCCCGCTGCTAACCCCATTTTAGGAACACAGATGAAAAGTGTTGGCGAAGTGATGGCGATCGGCAGAACCTTTGAAGAGGCTCTACAGAAAGCTCTAAGGAGTCTTGAAATCGGCAGATATGGGTTGGGTTGCGATGGAAAAGATAAAAATCCGAGTAGAGAAGAGATAATTCGGAAACTTAGATTTCCAAGCCATGATAGAGTTTTTTACATACGGTATGCATTCCAGAACGGCTTCAGTGTTCAAGAGATATACGAATTGACAAAGATAGATCCCTGGTTCCTTGAAAAGATCAAAAATATCGTTGAATTTGAAGAAAAGCTTAAGAAACTTGCAAAAGAGAAGAGGATAGAAGATTTGCCAAAGGATGTTCTGCTCGAAGCTAAAAAACTTGGATTTAGTGATAGACAGCTAGCAAATATTTTCAAATGTAATGAGAGAGATGTTAGGAAAGTTAGAAAAGAAAAGGGCGTAGTAGCAGTGTTCAAAATGGTAGACACGTGTGCGGCGGAATTTGAAGCAAAAACTCCGTACTTCTATTCCACTTACGAAATGGAGAACGATGCAGTCCCAACAAAGCGTAAAAAAGTTATGATCCTTGGCAGTGGACCAAACAGAATTGGTCAAGGCATTGAGTTTGACTACTGCTGCGTTCATGCTGTTAAAAGCTTAAAAGAAGACGGCTACGAGACAATAATGGTGAACTGCAATCCCGAAACCGTCTCAACAGATTATGACACCTCTGATAGACTCTACTTCGAACCAATAACCCACGAAGACGTTATGAACATCTGGGAAAACGAGCAGCCCATTGGTGTAATGGTGCAATTTGGTGGTCAGACTCCATTAAATATTGCAGAAGAGCTCGAAAAGAGTGGAGCAAAGATATTAGGTACCTCAGTAGATTCAATAGATATTGCAGAAGATAGAAAAAGGTTCGAAGAGTTGATGAAAAAGCTTGGCATACCAAGACCACCAAATGGGATAGCTTTCAGTGTTGAAGAAGCTAAGAGAATCGCAAAAGAGATCGGCTATCCTGTACTTGTACGTCCAAGTTACGTTCTAGGTGGTAGAGCAATGGAGATCGTATACGATGATGAAGAGCTTGAGAGGTACATCAACGAAGCTCTAGAAGTCAGTCCTGAAAAGCCTGTTCTGGTTGATAAATTCTTAGAGGATGCTATAGAGCTTGAAGTAGATGCACTTTGTGATGGAGAGGATGTCTACATTGGAGGAATAATGGAACATATTGAAGAGGCGGGAATTCACAGCGGTGATTCTGCGTGCGTTTTGCCGCCAGTTTCCCTTTCTCAGGATGTTATAGAGAGGGTTGTTGAGTATACGAAAAAGATAGCTTTGGCTTTAAAGGTTGTGGGGCTGGTAAACATCCAATACGCTTTGAAGGATGATATCCTTTACGTCCTTGAAGCAAACCCGAGGGCAAGCAGGACTGTTCCGTTTGTAAGCAAAGCAACTGGCGTTCCTTTAGCTAAGATAGCCGCAAAACTAATGATGGGTGCAAAGCTTAAAGACTTCAAGCTTAAAAATCCGAATTTAAAACATGTATCTGTAAAGGAAGCGGTTTTCCCGTTTATAAAACTTCCAGGCGTTGATCCAGTGCTTGGGCCAGAAATGAAATCCACTGGAGAAGTTATGGGCATAGATTATGACTTTGGTGTTGCCTTCTACAAGGCAGAACTAGCCGCTGGCATGAAACTGCCAATCTCAGGCTCGGTTTTAGTCAGTTTAAGAGACAAAGATAAGAACGAAAAAGCCATAAAGCTCGTCAAAAAATTTGAAGAGCTGGGTTTCAAGATCCTTTCAACAAAAGGTACGGCAGAATTTTTACAATCCAACGGCATAAAAACAGAAGTAGTTATGAAGATAAGCGAAGGGAGACCGAACGTTGTGGATATGATAATAAACGGTCAAGTTAGCCTGATAATAAACACACCAAGTGGGAGAAGGGGTAGAAGCGAGGGTTATGAGATAAGAAGAACTGCTGTGGATTTTGGTGTGCCCTACATAACAACCTTGGCCGGAGCTTACGCGGCTGTTAAAGCAATTGAGGCTATAAAGAATAGATCTATAACAGTTAAGTCCTTACATGAGTACCATGAAGAGATTGGTCAATCCTGACTTTGATAGATTTGAAAGAATTGGCAAACCAGAAGCAGTATACGCCGAAGGAAAGAGCATTGAAGATCTGGTAGAAATAGTCAAAACTTACATAGATACCAAAAAACCACTTTTGATTACAAGGTTGAACAACGAACAGATGGAGGTTATGAAAAAACTTGGAATGAGAGTAAACGAAAAAGCAAGAACGGCTTCGATGGGGAAGATTGCAGAAAATTCTGGAAAAACAGTTATACTTACAGCTGGTACTTCAGATATACCGATAGCTGAAGAAGCTTTTGAAACCGCCACCTTTTTAGGTCTTGAAGCTGAAAGATTCTACGATGTAGGCATCGCCGGGATCCACAGAATAAATGAACCAATCAATTATATAAAAAATAACGATGTTGATTCAGTTATAGTTGTTGCAGGAATGGAAGGAGCTTTGCCTTCAGTCATTGCAGCTTTAGTTGATTTACCAATAATAGCGGTTCCAACATCGGTTGGATACGGTGTAAACTTTAAAGGTATTACAACGCTATTTTCAATGCTACAAAGCTGTCCAAGTGGCGTAGCGGTTGTTAATATAGACAATGGATTTGGAGCTGCAGTATTTGCTTACCTGATCTCAAGAGTTAGAAGAAAAAATCAAATCCGCTAAATTTTTTCCTTCTTTTCTTCAAGGCTTTTTCTAATAAAAGATGTCGTTTTGTTGAAGATACCATGTATCGTCATCATTTCATCTTTTCTAATCTTTGCCCTCCCCAGAACTCTCCTAAAGACTACCAAAGTTCTTTGCAATCTGTGCTTCGGAAAATCTATCAACTCGAGCAACTCCTTTAGATTTCTAACTGCAACTTCTATCTCCATGGAGGTTGCAAATTCTTCTTTCTTTTCAATTCTAAATTTATTTTTGGATAGAACGTAAAGAATTACAGCTACAGCGTGGCTAACGTTCATTATTGGATATTCTTCACTAGTTGGGATTTTTACAAGAAGATGACACATCTCTATTTCTTCTCTTGACAAACCAAAATCTTCTCTACCAAAGAGTATTGCTACTTCACCCTTTAAAAACCTCCGTAACTTCTCTGGTCTAACGATTGGCTTTCTTAGGAACCTGTAATCTCCCCCCTCAACTCCCGTAGTCCCAACAACAAGGTTCATAGAAGATAAAAAAGACAAGTCGTTAACTATCCTTGCATTTTCAAGCAGATCCTTTGCATGCGCAGCTGTATGAAAGCTAACTTCAGTCAAATTGCAGTTGTAAAGGACTATACTTTTGACTCCAAAGTTCTTTGCAACCCTTGCTATGAAACCTATGTTCTCAGGAACCTTCAGACCAACTAATACTAAGTGGATCATGGGCATCGTGGCAAACCACGCATTTTACTCCCGGATAGTGATTTTCATCAACCGTCACAATTGCCTCTCTACCGCTTACATTCAAATGGCAAGACATGCAGGCGTCTCTTGATCTATCCACCACTATACTCCATGCAGTCCTCAGCTTGCTGTGCTCCTCCCCCACTCCATGGCAGCTTTCGCAGGCGAGCGATGAATGATTACTCGAAATTATTAGATCCAAGTATTCCTTATGACATTCTCCGCATACTTCATTCTCCTTATATTTGGCTTTTTTTGAGAGCTCTTTTTCAAACCAGTTTGAAATGTAACCTTTCTCTACTCCAGCGACGATATCACGAACGATTGGCAGTTCTTTGATCTGCACAGGAACTATGCTTCCGATCCAAGGAACACCCTGTTCAAGTATTATAGGGGAAATCAGAAATATATAGGAAAATGCAAGCGCATACACTATCGCTGTTATACCGATTCCTATTAAAAGTGCCTTTTTCCTCATATTACTCCACCACCGTTGTATCAAGGTTTATATAGAAGACCCTCGGATACGTACCCATTTCAGGCTTCAACACTGCAACCCTGCTTTCCTTTAGAAGTCTATATACCTCACTGTTTTTATCGTTTATATTTCCAAACTTTCTAGCTCCGGTTGGACAGACAAGAACGCAAGCCGGTTTTAGGCCTTTGCTTATCCTGTGGTAGCAGAAAGTGCATTTATCCGTAACCTTCTGCTCTGGATGGACAAAGGTAGCTCCATACGGACAAGCTGTTACGCAGTATTTGCAGCCTATGCAGCTATCCTTGTCTACCAATACAACACCCTCCTTTGTATAAAACCTCGCATACACTGGACAGACCTGAACGCATGGTGCTGAACTGCACTGATTACAAAGTTTTGGAACGTAAAAGACTGTTTTATACTTCCACTTCATCTTTATAAACGGATTCTCGGTGGTGTTCATAACAACCTTTTGCACTTGAGTTCTGCTGTAAGGAGAGGAGTAATCCGCCGAATAACCCTCTATCCAAGTTCTTGAGATCGGCATTTCTTTTGGAACGTCGTTTTCGATTTTGCAGGCTACAACACATTTTCCGCAGCCGATACATTTACTAACATCCACTACCATTGCGTAGCTTACACCCTCCTTACCTAAGCTTGCCAGCAACGAAAGGCCTGGAAGTATCAGAACACTTTTAAGAAAATCCCTACGCTTCATGCTCCACCTCCACTGGTAATAGTTTATACAGAACATAGTAGAGTAACACTACAAGCGCACCTGCACCAATAGCCGTCATAACTTCGAATGGATGGATTGGCGTATTACCGACGTTTACACCGCTTATCAGCTTCACAACCTGTCCGCCAAGCACCAAGTCTATCCTTGAAAAGATTATTCCTGTTATGGCCAGTATTGCCGCTAACAAAATTCCCGAGATGCTTTTACCAGCAGGGCTTACAAGTAGCAGTAGGGGTATCAACATACCTATCCCTACTTCGATTATCCAGAAGTTGAAGGCGAATTTTCCCGTAATATATGCAGCCATCGCTTTACTGGCAAGTTCACCTGCAGTAGGATAAGCAGTTATGAGCATCTTCCACCCAACGAAGAAGGCCTGAACAATTAAAGCAAAACCCAAAAGGAACTTTAAAGCCTGCAGAGATTCGTATCTCTTAAGAACATCTCCCCTTACCCAATCAGAGGCTACAGTAGTTATTATAGAGAGTGAAGAACCCGTTACAACTGCTGTAACGACGAATAAAATCGGAAGTAGTGGCCCATGCCAGGCAGGTAGATAATTTGCAGCAAACAGTGCACCCAGATTACTGTAGGCAATAATTGCTGTGAAGAGGGTTGCAAATCCCATGACTACTGCTATTTCATGGTTCAGTCTTTCATCCTCAAGAAACTTCAGTCTTAGAAATCTCAGAGTTACGATCTTTGCAAATATACCTCTCAATCCCCTCTCCTCGCACTGCTTCAACAATCTGTTACGGAAATGGAACCACATCTCTATTATCAAAAGCACAACTTCGATTATGTAGAACATTATCATCCAGAACATTACACTCCCCGCATTTACGTGGCCTAAGGTGGCGTAGGCTCCCCTTTCTACCCTTTCGAGATCAAGTGCTATAACTGTAAGTCCGACAACTACAGTTACGAGAGAGAGTATTAACGCTTCATCTGCTATAGCAGTAAATTTCTTAATTCCAAAGACCTCACTGAGCGATGCAATTATGCATAGCCCCGAAAGAACAAAGAAAAGATAAGTAGCGACAAGTAACCTCCATGGAATACCTATAGCTGATTCAAATGGCTCAATTGGTACAATTGGTTCCGTATGCATCTGTATAACGCCAAACGCACCTATACAGATTAAAACGATCATCAAACCTACGAAGATAGCTTCCCTCAAGCTATCACCCGTGGCCACATATGTAAGGGTATTTTAAAGTTTTCCAGAATTTTTTTATCCCCCGCACGAATTTGTAATTATGTGGAACAAAGTTGCAAGTACAATAGAAGAGTTCATAAGAAGGAAAGTATATGAAGCAGGGGTTGATGGTGTTGTTTTTGGTTTAAGTGGGGGTATTGATAGTACAGTTGTAGCTTATCTGTGCAAAAGGGCTTTAGGAGCTGAAAAAGTTTTAGCACTTATAATGCCAGAAAAGGGAGTAACCTCTGAAGAAGATATTTTAGATGCTATAAGCATAGCGGAGAGCCTTCAAATAGATTACAAGATCGTCGAGATATCTGAGATCTTGAAAAAATTTGTCGAGTTGGTTGGAGATGGGAGTAGAAATGCTATCGCAAACATAAAGCCCAGAATCAGAATGGCCATCAACTATTACTTTGCAAACAACCTGAAAAGGCTAGTAGTTGGTACTTCAAATAAAAGCGAACTGATGGTTGGTTACTTCACGAAGTACGGGGATGGAGGAGTAGATATAATGCCAATCGCCGACCTTTACAAAACAGAAATATTTGAATTTGCTCGCTATTTGGGAGTGCCTGAGAAGATAATAAAGAAAAAACCAACCGCAGGCTTATGGATAGGACAAACGGATGAAGATGAGATGGGAATAACTTACCAGCAACTCGATAAAATACTTAAGAAGATTGAAAGAGGTGAAAAAGAGGATAGCGAAGAGTTTAGGAAAGTCGAAAGGATGGTGGTAACATCAAAGCACAAACGAGAGATGCCAGAAATTGCAAGAGTAAGGCATTTACTATCCTAATTCTGTTTTTATTATTCATAAATGTCTCCTCTGCTGACGAGATCTACGGATACGTCTACCGGTGGGATACGCTTGAAGAGATAAACGCCATTGTAGAATTACATGATGGTGTTACCCAGAGGGTGATAGCTAAGAATGGATTCTACAGCTTCAACGTCAGTTCTGGTGATTACAAGATCGTTGCTAAATGGAAGAATCTTGTTGCCGAAGAAAAAGTCAGTGTAAAAGGTAGCGTTCAATTCGACTTGATCCTTTTTCCGGAGATAGCATCGGAGCCGGAACCCGTAATTGAGGAGCCTAAATTTGATGAACCGCCATATTATCTACTATCCATTGCAGTAAGTGGTGCTTTAGTTCTGTTTCTCGTTTATCTCAAAAGAAGGGATAAAAAGGAAGACCTAAAAGTGCTACCAGAAGATCTGGCAAAAGTAGTTGAGGTAATTAAAAAGGATGGGGGAAGGATCACGCAAAAGGATCTAAGAAAAAAGCTCGGCTACAGTGAGGCAAAGATGAGTTTGATAATTGCAGATTTGGAGAGGAGGGGTATAATTGAAAAGGTTAAAAAGGGGAGAGGAAACATAATATTCTTGAAGGGGAAATGAAGTTTGCAGTACTCTATGGCAACGAGTTCGGAGAAAGGATAATATGTAACCTTGCTTATCCAGAATCCTGCCCCCAGTTTGGAGCATGTGGTATAGATTTTTGTGATCTTTGTAAGAAATACGATAACTCGAAGGACCTAGTACTTGCAGCTAAGCTTCCAGAAGCTAATTCAAACGAGCAGATAGAAGATATCAAACAGTATTTGGACGATTTTAGCTGTGATGTAGTTGTAGCAATAAACATACATCCAGACATACTACTCGATCTTCATAAGATTGCAGAATTCAAAGCTTTGATAACTCCTGCCGAAAATCATCGCTGGATATTACCGGGATTAAGAAACCAGCTTTTCGAAAGATACAGAGAGTTAGGGATTGAGTTCTGCTCACCTAAACCATTTTGCTCTCTTAAAGGTGATGGAGTTATAGGGAAATTTTGCGAGGAGCTTAAAATAGGAATGCCAGAATTCAGGGTTAAAATGGAAGATAATGTAATTTTGAACGTTGAAATAATTTCCAGCGATCCCTGTGGATGCTCCTACTATGTAGCTAAAAGGATGAAAGGCTATTTCATCGATGAAATAAGTGATTTTTATAAAACAATCCATCAATATCAATGCGCATACCCCTGCATGGCCAGCATGGATAGAGATCCAGAACTTGGCGAGGCGCCTTTCCACTTAGCTGGCTATATTACGGTATACAAATTCGCTGAAGCTTGCGGTATAGATGCAAAGCACTTTGTACCCCAAAAGTTCTGGAAGTATATTCTTTGAGTTTTGATCTTCAAGCGAAAGCCTTATTAAACTAAAAACTCTAAAACTCTTAAGCGCCGATGGTGTAGCCTGGTCTAACACAGGGGCTTGCCGAGCCCCTGCCCCGGGTTCAAATCCCGGTCGGCGCATGTTTTTTGTTGAAATTGAAATAAATAGTGGCCTGATTTGGCTTTTGAGGACCTAAAAATTTTAAGAATTAAAATACCTTCTTCACTCGATTTTTAAATTGAGAATCAAGATTGCAAAGTTCAAGATAGTCGCAAAGAGAATCCAGAAGAGATACGGGATCATAAGAAATGTCGCAACTCTGGAATGCTTCAAAATGAGAACCAAAGTTATGACAACTGCGATATCAAGAAGCAAGATGTCTATGAAACCGAGCAGGGGACTTTGTAGACTAAAGAAAAGTGGAGACCAGAGGAAGTTGAGGGTGAGCTGTAGAAAGAAGAAGAACCTTAGCTTTGAATTGTTCCAGAAATTATTTTGCCAGCAAACGTATAAAGCTAAACCTATAAGAAAGTAGATTGCTGCCCACGCCGGTGCGAAAAGCCAATCTGGTGGTGTAAAGAAGGGTTTTTGCAGTTGTGGATACCAAGTTTTAACGGATTGCGAAGTAAAATAGGAACCCGCAAGCCCAAAAAGTAGAACGAATATGACCGACGCTACAAGACGAAGTAGATTCATAGAAATAGCTGCATTTAGTAATTATAAATTTTTTCTCCATACCTAACGGGTGGCTATTTAACGCAGCCAGCCCGCAAGATTTATGAATTTCCAAAGATGACCGCCAAACTATTTTAAACCCAAGATCCAGTCCACCAATATGATCGCACATGTTTTTATCGAGCTAAAAGAGGGGGTCGCAGATCCTGAAGGAGAGTCGACGCTGAAAGCTCTACGCCTTTTAGGATTTAGGAAGGTTAAGAAGGTTTCAAGCATAAAGGTTTTTAAAATAGACATAGAAGCTAAAAGCAAGGAAGAGGCGGAAAAAGTAATTTCCGAGATGTGTGAGAAGTTGCTTGCTAACCCCGTGATCCATAGGTATTCGATAAGGTGGTTGGAAGATGTACAGGAAGGTTGATGTTCCGTTTCCACTTTACGAGATCGACTTGATCAACGCTAACGATGATGAACTAAATAAGATAAGTGAGGAGAACGGTTTAGCTTTAAGCTTGGATGAAATGAAACTGATAAAAGGCTACTTCAAAAAGCTTGGAAGAAATCCATATGATATAGAACTGCAATCCATTGCTCAGGCTTGGAGCGAGCATTGTTGCTACAAAAGTTCAAAGTACTATCTAAAGATGCACGTTTTCGATGATTTTTCGAAGTATCCATACGTCATCTCAGCAATAAAGGAAGATGCAGCCGTAGTTGAATTTGATGATGAGCACGCTTATGTTATAAAAATAGAGAGCCACAACCACCCTTCAGCAGTCGAACCATACGGTGGGGCTGCAACTGGTATTGGAGGTATAATAAGGGACGTTCTCTGCATGGGGGCTAAGCCTGTAGCTCTAGTCGATCCACTCTTCTTTGCTCCTCTTGATACAAAATACGAAGAGCTGCCAAAGGGAACTAAACACCCAACCTATCTACTCTCGGGCGTAGTTTCCGGAATAAGAGACTACGGGAATAGAGTTGGAATACCAACAGTAGCAGGGATGATATTTTTTGACGAATCGTACCTTACAAACTGCCTTGTTAATGTCGGTTGTGTTGGAATAGCCAAAAAAAAGAATATCCTACCAAGCAAAGTCGGTGGTGCTGGTGATCTCTTGGTGCTGGTTGGTGGAAAAACCGGAAGAGATGGGATACATGGCGTAACTTTTGCATCTTCAGAACTTAGAGAAGAGGAGGATTCGAGAGGTGCTGTTCAACTTGGAAATCCTATAATAAAAGAGCCGCTGATCCACGCATGCTTGGAAATTGCTGAAAAAGGTCTAGCTACTGGATTGAAAGATCTTGGAGGTGGAGGTTTGAGCTGTGTCGTAAGTGAGATGTGCTATGCTGCGAACTGCGGAGCAGAGGTTTATTTAGATAAAGTCCCGTTGAAAGAGGAAGGAATGGCTCCCTGGGAGATATGGGTTTCTGAGAGTCAAGAGAGAATGATGGTTTCCGTAAAGCCAGAGTACGTTGACGAAGTGCTTTACATCTTTCAGAAGTGGGATCTACCGGCTGTAGTTATTGGAAAATCGACTCCTGATAAGGTTCTCAGAATATACTACAGAGGGTACAAGATATACGAGTTAGACCTAGAATTTCTGCTGAATACCGTAGAATACTGCAGAAGCTATGTGGTAAGAAAAGTTCAGCCAACTGAAGAGAGTTTAACCGAGCCTAAGGACTATCTAGAGATCTTTCTTAAAATGCTATCTCATCCAAACGTTGCAAGCAAGGAGTGGGTGATAAGGCAATACGATCATCAAGTAAAGGCCAGTACCGTACTTAATCCACTGCAAGGAAGGCCAAACTTTGAAACCCATGGCGATGCAGCTGTGATCAGGCCGACAAAATCTTGGAAAGGGCTTGCAATTACAGCAGACGTTAATCCATGGATGTGCAAAACTGATCCATTCTGGGGGACTGCAAGTAGCTTTGACGAGATGGTCAGAAACCTCGTTGCTGTTAATTCAGTACCACATTCATTTGTAGATTGTTTAAATTTCGGAAATCCAGAAAAACCTGAAAGGATGGGAGAGTTTGTTGAATGTGTTAAAGCTATGGGTTGGATGGCTAGAGAGTATGGCCTGCCCTGTGTGAGTGGAAACGTCAGCCTTTACAATGAAACTCCGTATAGAGCGGTTGCACCTACACCAACACTTATGGGCGTTGGTATCGTTGAAGATGTTAGAAAAGTAATTTCGAGCTATTTCAAAGGTGGAGCAGTAATTTTAGTTGGAGAGACAGATGCTGAATTTGGTGGAAGTTTGTATGCTGCAGTGACATCATCTTTCAGCAAAAACGTTCCTAAGACGTCACCTCAAAAGCTTAAAAAATATTCAAATGCTATGCTTGAATCTTTTAGAAATTTCAAAGTTTTAAGCTGTCACGATCCAGCAGAGGGAGGAATTGCAGTTGCTATAGCTGAGATGAGCTTCGGAAAAATGATCGGCTTTGAGGCTGTGAAGAATTTTAGCTTCGTAGATCTCTTCAGTGAAAGCAACACGAGATGGATAGTTGAAGTCAGTGAAAAAGATGTGGAAAAATATATTAATTTCTTAGCATCGAAAGGTTGCAAGGCTGAGTTGATAGGTTATAGCGATGGAGAAAAGCTTGACTTTGGTAGATTCAAAGTTGATTTGGTTGATGCTGAGAAAAGGTGGCGTAATGGTATGTCTAGATATCTAATCTAGAATTTTTTATGAGGTTGGATACTCTTCTCGTTAAGAGGGGCTTTTTTTCTTCACGAAACAGGGCAAAAGAGAGTATAAAGAGAGGACTCGTGTTTGTAAATGGCAAAGTCGCATCAAAACCCTCCCAAGATGTAAGTGAAGATGCCGAGATAGTCGTTCTCGCTTTAGATGTTCCTAGAGGTTACTGGAAGCTGAAGGAGATAGATTCAAGATTTAGGCTTTTCAATGGAGATGAGGTTGTACTTGATCTTGGAAGTTCAGCCGGAGGATTTTTGCTATACTCGAGCGAAAGAGCCAGATTTGTTTATGGAATAGAATTCAGCAAGGAATTTGAAAAAAATTTGAGGGAAATAGAGCGATTAAAAAAGAACGTAAGAGTCTTCATAGCTGATGCCTTCACATTCGACGTTGGTGTATTACCAGAACTCGATTTAATTTTGAACGATTTAACTTTACCATTTCAGTCCTCCATGAAGGCTTTGCAGAGGTACATCCCGAAGTTAAAAAAGAATGGAAAAATCCTCTTTGTCGTAAAAAATAGTGAGGCGGAACTTTCAAATTTCGAAATATTGGACTTTTTTGAGGCCGAAGATAGAAAAGAAGCGTATTATTTAATTGGACTAAAAAATTAGATCCTCAAAGCTAGTTCTGCAGCTTCTCTTGTGGCATCTATCGCTTTTCTTGGCTTTACACAGTCTCCAACTTTATAGATCTCCTTTACCTTATTTTTAAGTTCTTCGTACAGCCCATCGTTCGGCTTCGTTCCTACAGCTATAACTACAGTATCGCATTCAATTTCTTTTTTCTGTCCATCTGATTCTACTATGACTGCATTTGGCTTTATCCCTATAGCCTTGGTGTTCGTCAATATCCTCACCCCTTTCTCGTTTAGGTACATTAGAACAGTCCAGCGAGTGCTTATCCCAACATCCTGTGCAATTTTTGGTAGCATTTCAACAATCGTAACCTCTTTACCTTCACTTGCAAGTTTCGCTGCAACATCGCAACCAACTCCTCCACCGCCAATAACAACAACTTTATTTCCAACCTCAGCTTTACCGAGTAAAACATCAAAACCCGTTACAGCATTTTCAACTCCAGGTATGTTTGGGATAAGTGGCGAAGCACCTACAGATATTATCACTGCATCTGGATCTTCTGCAAGAACTCTACTCGCATCTGCTACTGTTCTGTACTTTACCTCTACACCCAATTTTGGAAGTACAGTCATGAAGTATCTTCCAAGTTCAGCAAACTCATACGCAAGTGGAGATTTTGCAGCTATGTTCATCTGTCCGCCCAATTTGTCTGTTTTTTCGAACAATATTACCTTATGTCCTTTCTTTGCTAGAAGTTCTGCAGCTGTGCATCCAGCTGGACCACCACCAACTATTACAACTTTTTTAACTCTTTCAGCCCTTAGATTCCTGAACTCAGATTCTCTACCAGCCGTTGGATTTACCAAGCATGTTATCGGCTGCCCTTGCATAACCATGTCCATACAGCCTTGATTGCAAGCTAAACATGTTCTGATCTCGTTAAATCTCCCCTCATTTGCCTTTTTTGGAAGTTCAGGATCAGCTACTAGTGGACGGAACATTGCAACCATATCTGCTAAACCATCCCGAAGTATCTTCTCCGCAACTAGTGGATCATTTATTCGATGTGAAGCTATAACAGGAACGCTAACTTCTTTCTTTATTTCTCCAGCAAGATAGGCAAATCCACCTCTTGGAACTAGCATGGTTATTAGAGGTCTCTTTGATTCATGCCAGCCAGCCATTACATGAATTGCTGCTACACCAGCATCTTCTAAAATCTTTGCAATCCTTTTCATCTCTTTCACAGTATTTCCGCCTTCAATAAATTCATCTCCTGGAATTCTAATCGTTACTGTGAATTTGCCGCATTTTTCTTTGATTCTTTCTAATATCTCTACAGCAAATCTCGTTCTGTTTTCCAGACTTCCACCGTATTCGTCGGTTCTTTTATTCGTAGCAGGGCTGAAAAATTGAGATATCAAATACCCTGCAGAACCTATCAACTCAACTGCATCGAAACCTGCCTTCTTCGCTCTTAAAGCAGCATCAGCAAATTCTTCTTCTATCTTCAGAATCTCTTCCTTACTAAGTTCCTTTGGTGTTCTCCTTGTAAAAATCGGGGATGGAATTGGCGATGGAGCTACGGGTTGTCTTTCAGGATCTAAAGAAATTTCGTATCTTCCCGGATGCCAGAGCTGAAGAGCGCATTTGACATCGTACTCATGAAAAACATCTGCTATCTTTTTCAAATCCGGAATGTACTTGTCATCATAAGCAGCAATTCCACCAAGGAAGTATTTTTCAACCTTCGCCACTCCAACAACTGCAAAACCGATTCCACCCTTGGCTCTTTCTCTATAAAATTCCAACAATCTCTCCGTAACACCTCCATCTATCGTGTGGTAATTGGTCTCCCCAGCAGCCATTACAATGCGGTTTTTTATCTCCAAATCTCCAATCCTTATAGGCTCAAACAACAGCATGGTCATGCTTCTTGCTGTTAAGCAGAATATTAATTCCTTTCGATTTTAAGTTGATCGAATCTGTTAAAAATAGCATTATCGCTTGAGAGTCATGGGTGAAGATTATCTAAGAAGGTTTAGAGAGTACATGGAAAAAAACGATAGACTTTTCAGTCTGCTTGGAGCGAAGATAGTTGAGGTGTCAGCCGGATACGCCAAAGTAGCTCTTAAGGTTCAGGAGAAGCATTTAAACGCTCTAAACGTTTGTCAAGGCGGAGTAATATTCACTTTAGCAGATTTGGCATTCGCTTTAGCAAGTAACAGTCATGGAAAGGTTGCTGTTGCGCTAGATGTTAGTATAACCTATCTTAAATCCGTCTTGGAAGGGGAAGATATTTTTGCTGAAGCTAGGGAAATTCACTTGGGTAACAGAACTGCAACCTACATCATGACAGTCAAAAACAGTAAAGAGGAGATAGTCGCGATAGCTAAGGGGACAGTATTTAGGATAGAAAGACCATTCAACGTTTAATTAACTTTTTAGAATTTCCATCCTCCCTTCCTGCTATAGAAGAACATGAAGATACCGGCTGAAGCTAGAATGATTCCCACTACTGGCAGAAAGTTAGGTGATTTCTGCGTTAGATGCAATTTATATACTGAATCCTTGCCAGCATAAACTGAAAATGTACTTCCCTGAAAACTTCTATCGCCTAGGTAGTCTATGCCTTCAAAACTTTTTACTTCGAGGTTTGTAAATAAAACATAGTTTGAATTTCTACCATCTCTGTAAAAAACATCTGAATTCAACCTGTAACTTAAAATCATCTGCCCTTTTCCGTTTGCAGGTATTAAGATGTCAAAAAATCTCAAGCTATTACCGCTAACCTCATAACGAAGATAACTCAGAGAGGACGAGATTTTAAGATCGTAAAAATCTGGCATTGGAATGACTATATCCCCCTCGAAGTTTTCATTTGCCGTGTTGTTCAGAAAGACTACTTCGCTGACCAAGAACCCGTTTGAATAGTACAAGACCGTATGATAATAAATTTTTATAAATTCTGTAGAATTTGTAAACCGCAAGTTGAAGTAAAGTTCCTCAACTTCACTTGTATTTATCTTCCTGTAGAAGCTCTTGTTCATCGCTAAAAGCCAGCAATCGTAATTTCCTGGACTAAGATCCAAAAGGCTACCGTTTTTAACAGTAAAATTCCCACTAAAGTTTTCACCCACAACCATAAGGTTAGCAGAATCATCGTATCCTTCGAGCACTATCGGAAGCAGTACAAACACCAGTTCGAACATCATATCCTCTTAACTTTCGTATTTAAAAATTCTGCTTTTCTTCTCATCTTCCCCCAACTCACATCTCTCCCAAAAACGTAACTTAAAAAAGCATCCAAGGCTGCAAGCTGGAGAATTAATGTATGGATCGCAAGTCCGAAAACCACTTTAAGCTTCGAAAATTTTCTGTAATGATATAGAATCAGGGGAGGCGAAAGAAGCAGTAATGGCAAAGCTATTATAACTACGTAGCTTAAAGTTAACGCCATTATCCAAGAAAATTTAACCTTTCCCTTTAGCTTTTTTCTGTGTTTCCAAAGCTGTAAACCACCGAAATACCATCTTTTACGCTGCAAATATAGTTCCTTCCAGCTCATTGGAGCTTCCTCATAAAGCTTTGTTGTTTTTACCATCTCAGCCCTTAAACCCTCAGCGTACATCTTTGTAGAAAACTCTGCATCTTCGGTAATTGCACCCTCTTCAAGCCCCCTCTTCAGATATTCGTATCTTAAAACACCAATAAGTCCATTAAACTGCTTCCAAGAAAGTTTATTCAGAAAAAAGTTTATAAGATGATATTCAGCTTCTACAGTCTCAGAGGGTAGGTTTATACCGTTGTTTACGTATCTCTTCGATGATGCAATAAAAATCTTTTCATCCTTTTCAAGCACTTTTATACATTCCAATACGAAATTCCTTTCCGGCCTTGAATCTACATCAAAAATGGCTACGTATTTTGGATTAAAATCGCTAAAAAATTTTACTGCATCGTTTATAGCTCCGGCCCTCCTCCCTCTGGCCTCTTCGCGATAGAGGACCTCAACTCCCTTTTTTTTCAGTTCTTCGGCACATTCTAAATTCTTGTCTACAACATAAACTATCTTAAATTCATGTTCTCCAAAATCCAGCGACTTTATACATTCTAAACTCTCCAAAACAACATCCAAACTCTCAAATGGTGAAACAGGGATTAAAACCCCTATCTTCATTGTTTATTTAGCATTTCTTCCAAAATTTTCGCTGTATCTGCTGGATCTGCTCTACCTCTCGTCTTTTTCATTACCTGTCCAACTAAGAAGTTTAAAGCCTGTTTTTTGCCAGCAAAGTAATCTTGAACAGCCTTTGGATTTTCTTCTATAGCTTCCTTGCAAAACTGGATTATCTGACCTTTTGGTATTGCGAAGAGGCCTTTTTTGTTTATTATCTCATCTATCTTCCCACCAAGATCAAGTTTCGTCCTTAAGACTTCCACAACTCCTTTTTCAGTTATTTTCTCCTCTTTAAAGTAATTCAAAAGTTTTGCAAAGTCTTCTGGAGTTAAAATTTCGAAGCATTTTGCGAAATTCCAGTTTCTGTAATTTAGCTCTCCTCTCAAAACATCTACCACCCAGCTTGCAGCTAACTTTGGCTCAACAAGCTTTGCAACTCTCTCGAAATATTCAGCCATCTTCAAATCCATGACTAGGACTTTTGCATAGTTATCTGAAATACCGTACTCTTTTTTCAATCTCTCTCTCTTTTCTTCTGGCATCTCCGGTAGAGTCCCTTTTACCTCCTCCAAAATTTTTTCTGTATATATGGGCACGAGATCCGGTTCCGGAAAGTAGCGATAATCTTGTTCCTCTTCCTTGCTCCTCAGAGATACCGTTATATTCTGCGCTTCATCGAAATGTCTTGTCTCTCTTACAACCTTTTTTCCAGCCTTCAAAAGGTTTTTCTGTCTTATAATCTCGTAGCTTAAAGCCCTCTCGACACCCTTAAATGATGATATGTTCTTTATCTCCACCCTACCGCTTCCAGCTATAGATATGTTAGCATCAACCCTCATTGCCCCCTCCAACTCGGCATCAAACACATCAAGATATTCGAGAATTATTCTAAGCTTGTTTAGAAAGGCTCTTGCTTCCCTAGGGGAGTTCATCACAGGTTCTGTTACAATTTCAAGCAAAGGAGCACCACTTCTATTGTAATCGATCAGAGAATACTTTGCAGTGGTAATTGATCCCTTGTATGCAAGCTTCCCTGGATCTTCTTCCATGTGTATCCTTTTCAGTGTTACCTTCTTTTCAACTCCGTCTAAATCTATCGTCACGTAACCGCCCAAAGCTAGAGGTTTATCATACTGACTTATCTGGAAACCTTTCGGCAAATCTGGATAAAAGTAGTTCTTTCTATCAAAAACTGTAAAAGGCTGAATTTGAGAATTTAAAGCCAAAGCTACCTTAATTGCCGCTCTTACTGCTTCTTTATTAACAACAGGCATAGCTCCAGGCATCCCTAAGCATACCGGACAGACATGCGTATTTGGAGGGCTATCATGGTAATTTAGGGGACATGAGCAGAACAGTTTGGTTTTCAGCTTGTTGAGCTGCACGTGAACTTCCAGTCCAATTATTACATCATCCATGATTTCAGTGTGTGGTGGTATTAAAAAACTTGTCAGTAAGAGTTCACTTTAGGAAATTCCATAGCGTAGCTTTTCCGCTCTTATAACCTTCCAAATCCAGAAATATTGCTTCAAATCCAATTTCTTTGAATTTTTCTACGATTTTTTCTCTTTTCTCGAAAACTTTCTCCTCTAAACCCTTTGGAACTTCTATGATGGCTAAAGAATTGACGTTTCTAACTCTAACGTTTTCAACTTTGCAGAGATCTATTACAAAGTTTTCGGCCTCATCGATCATCTTTAAAACCTCTTCTGTGATCTCTATCCCAAAAGGAATACGAGTTGCTATACACGAAAGTGAAGGACTGTTAGCTACGCTCAGATTTAATTTTTCTGCAATTCTTCTGATTTCGTCCTTTGAAAAACCGAATTCAACCCATGGGCTGTAAACTTTTTCAAATTCCTTTATAGCTTTATATCCGGGTCTGTATTCTTCAAGATCACTGTAGTTCGTCCCTTCAAAAACAGCATCACAACCTCTCCGCTCTGCAATTTTTAAAAGCTCTTCAATCATCTTTTTCTTGCATAAATAGCACCTCTCAAATGGATTTCTTCTGAATTCAGGACTTAAAATATCGAGTTCTATTACTTCATGCTTTAATCCAATCTCCTTCGCCAACTTTAAAGCTTGATTAAGCTCTCTGCTGGGAGTAACCTGAGTCTTAAAGGTAACTGCAAGAACTTCGGTTTCATATTTGCACAAAGCTGCAAGCGTTGCACTATCAACACCTCCACTGAACGCTAAAACTACTCTTTCAAATTTTGATGCAAACTCTTTCAGCTTTTTAAATTTTTTCTCAAGCTCCCACATTGATCTCAAAAACTTTTTGGAAACTTTTTAATTTTTTCAACACTTCAAGACTACTTTACGAAAGATATTTATAATTTTGTAATCACTACAATGCATGCTTGATCCCATGGCTGCATATGTAATAAAGTTCTTCGAAAACATCCCACCACCCGATCCAAGAGTTTCTGTAAAAGAGTACAGAGAAAAAGTGAACAATATTTTCAGAGAGGCTGCATCCACTTTGAAGGAAGAAGTAGCAAATGTCGAGGATAAAACAATAAAAACAAAGGACTCGGAGATAAAAATCAGGATCTACCAGCAGAGACCTTGGAGTCCAGTAATGATCTACTTCCATGGAGGTGGATTTGTTTTTGGGGATCTAGAAACTTACGACTCGATTTG
Source organism: Archaeoglobales archaeon (assembly GCA_030055525.1). GTDB lineage: Archaea > Halobacteriota > Archaeoglobi > Archaeoglobales > Archaeoglobaceae > WYZ-LMO2. The sequence continues at coordinate 74,957 of JASFYJ010000006.1, forward strand.
TAAAAGGATAGCAAGAATTTCGAACGCAACCGTAGTTTCTGTAGATTATAGACTAGCACCGGAGTACAAGTTTCCATGCGCCGTAAAAGATGCTTACAATGCTTTAAAATTCGTCGTTGAAAATGCTGACGATATCAGAGTTGATGCAGACAAAATCGTTGTTGCTGGTGACAGTGCTGGAGGAAACTTAGCTGCTGTAGTTAGTATACTTTGTCGAGATAATGGAGAAAGATGGATTAAAAAACAGGTGCTCATTTATCCAGTAGTAAACTTTCTAGCTCCGACGCCGTCTTTAATCTACTTCAGAGATGGATACGGACTTTTATCCTCTCAGCTAATGGAGTGGTTCACAAAACAGTATCTGAGAAACGACAATGACAGGTCAAACCCTCTTGCATCCCCAATAATCGCCAAATTGAACGATCTTCCACCAGCTTTAATAATAACTGCTGAATACGATCCACTTAGGGATGAAGGAGAGATGTATGGTATTTTAATGAGGAAATACGGAAGCGAAGCTTCAATAGTTAGATACAACGGAGTAGTGCACGGTTTCGTAAATTTCTACCCAATTTTAAGAGCTGGAAAAGAAGCTATAAGTCAAGTAGCTGCATCTCTTTTCGATCTTTAAATTCTCTCTGGAGATCTAAAAAGGTCACAAAATTTTATATTTCGCACATAGATGCAAAAGTATGCTAACAAAACGTGAGTTAATCTCTTCCGCCTTAGTAGTGGTATCGATTGCTGTAATTTTGCTTTTGGAGATTGTAAAAGACTCAAATTTACTTTTGTTATACGTCATCGATTTTGGTATATCGCTAGCATTACTCTACGACTACGTTTTAAGAGTTAAAGAGAACGGCAAAAAATACCTGATCTCAACCTGCTATGAAGTTATAGCCTACATACCTGCAGTTATTTTAAGTTTATTCGTTCCTGTGTACTATGGAGCCGTTTTAAGGCTTCTAAGAATTTTAAGATTACTAGCTCTTGGATTGAGGTTGATGAGAGAGATTCAGTCAAGATCTACAAGATTGTTAGGGACTGCCTTGGCTATCTTCTTTATAACTGTTTTTTTAGGTGCCCTGAGTTTCTATTTTGCAGAAAAAGATGTTCAGAATCTCGATTTTTTTAATTCAGTATGGTGGGCAGTTGTTACGATAACCACCGTAGGTTATGGAGATATATATCCCGTCACACCTCTAGGAAAGCTGATTGCCATGGTCATAGTACTGATGGGGGTTGCGGTTGTGTCCCTCTTTACTGCAAGTGTTCTGAGTGTTGTAATGACAGAAAAGGAAAGAAACTTGAAGAAAGACTTAGAGACTTTGCTTAAGAAGTATGCAGAAACAAAGGATGAAAGAGAAAGGGAACTTCTAGCTAAAATTTCAGAACTGCTTTACAACGACGATTACGTGAAATCTAAGAAAAATTGAATTTTCATTTTTAGGTAGAGAACAAACAGAAAGTAAAAAATAGATCTAGACTTCTGCAAAGAGATTTTAAAAGCCCGGAAAACCGGGCTCGACGGGATTTGAACCCGCGACCGACGGGTTAAAAGCCCGTCGCTCTGCCTGGCTGAGCTACGAGCCCTTACTACCCCTTAATGTGGATGGGATATAAATTTTTTTCGTGGAGTGTTGACGACTAGGAAATGCTGGACCATCTGTAATATTCTTCCTGAAGAATTTTATACCATTCAATATAGTAAATTTGTAATTAAGAAAGCCCCCGCAAGTTATAGCTATATTTAAGAATTTTTAAGCTTCAGAAACCGTATAAATAAAAATACGAGGTTGCAGACAGATTTAAAGCTCGGCTTCGAAGTCTTCGATAGTGTAGGTGAAATCAATACCTTTTATTTTAGCTATCTCTCTCGCCATTAGCCAGTAGATCAAAGCCAGCGCTTTTCTACCTTTGTTGTTTGTCGGAATAACGAGATCTATGTCTGATATAGAGTTATTAGTATCGCAAAGAGCTACAACAGGGATACCGATCTTTGTAGCCTCAACTACAGCTTGCTTGTCGATCGCCGGATCATTCACAAAAACAACATCCGGCTCCACGTACTCCTTTAGACTTGGATTTGTAAGTGTCCCCGGAACAAACCTGCCAGTAATGTACATAGATCCAACAACCTTGGAAAACATTTGAACGGGCTTGTATGCATACTGCCTTGCAGCTACTAGTAGGATCTTCGAAGGTTCGTAGCGGGCCAAGAACTTCGACGCTACCTTCAGCCTCTCATCCAGTTTCCTTATATCTATAATGTACAATCCATCTTGCCTTACTTTAAAGACGAAGTTTTTCATATCGCTAGTTTTTATCTGTGTCCCTATGTGTACTCCTGCAGCCAAATAATCATCCGGTGGAATCAGATACTCATACTCTACCTTTTCCATCATAATCTCACCATTCTCGGATTTTCCATCATTTCTTCAATCCTAATGAGTTCGTTAAGTTTGACTACTCTTTCCCCTCCTACAACCCCTGTCTTTATTAACTTTGCGTTAAAAGCAATAGAAAGGTGAGCTAAAGCCTCATCTTCTGTTTCACCACTCCTGTGGCTCACTACAATATCGTAACCGTTTTCTTTTGCTAACTTCACAGCATTGTAAGTGTCGGTAAGTGTCCCTACCTGATTTGGCTTTATAAGTACCGTATTTGCTGCACCCAATTCGATCCCTTTTTTTATCCTCTCCGTATTTGTTACGAACAAATCATCCCCGCATATCATACACTTAACCTGTGCTGTTAGTTCTGCAAACCCTTCAAAATCTTCTTCCTGCAGTGGGTCTTCGACATACAAGAGATCATAATCCTCGATCAGTTTGGAAATATAGGCAATCTGCTCTTCTTTACTGAGCTTCCTGCTCCCATAAACGTACTTTTCTCCATTCCAAAGTTCAGTTGCTGCAACATCGATTCCCATTCTAACTTTTACTCCAAGTTCGCTTTCAACTGAATCTATTGCATTTTGCAGGATTTCAAAAGCTTCCTCATCGCTTATCTTTGCAGCCCACGCTCCTTCATCGCCTTTAGCTGCAAAAATTCCCCTTCTACTGAATTCCTTCTTCACATTTTTATGTACTGCCGTGTTTACCTTTTGAGCTTCAAAAAAACTTTTTGCACCAACTGGGATTACAAGAAACTCCTGAATGCTCGTAGATCCCTCAGCATGTTTTCCACCACCGATTACGTTACCTAGTGGATATGGAATCTCTCTAGCAAAAAGACCACCTACGTATGTATAAAGAGGGATCCCTAAAATATTCGAGGCTGCTTTTGCAACTGCTATACTGCACGAAATGGCAAAATTTCCACCTATGTTCGAAAAGTTACTTGTTCCATCTAATTCTCTCAGTGTCTTGTCTATCTCTTCCTGATCAAAGACACTCATACCTATTAAAGCCTTAGAAACTTTCTCTTCAACTTCCTCACATTTGTATGGATCAACTACTGCGGCTTCATAGGTGCCCTTAGAGGCTCCGCTTGGGGCTATAGCTCTGCTAACAACATCTGAAGTAAACAAAACACATTCAACAGTCTCATTTCCTCTCGAGTCAAAGACTATACGATAGTGAACGTCTTCGATTATCAAAATACCACCTCAGAACATATCATACTTTTCGAGCCAGACAAAAGAGTCCCTTTTTCTTCTAACGGTTATAGGTATCACACCCTTTTCAAATTCCTCAATTGCAATTTCTAAAGGCTCATTTTTGCTAGTTTCAATCAATATCGGCGCTCCCATTGCTATCTGGAGCGCTCTAGCTCCGATTATTCTTGCCCTCTCAAATCGAGTATACTCAAACGGAAATTTCTTGATAATTATCACCCCTCAAATATATGGGGCCGCCGAGATTTGAACTCGGGTCTCCGGCTCCCAAAGCCGAAAGGATATACCAGGCTACCCCACGGCCCCATGGAAGCGAACTATTTCTTTAATTATAGACTTATGAGTCAGGAACATTCTTCTGCAACAATAACGATTGATTTTTAATTCATCCAATGCTTCTTTTGGTGTTTTTCCATTCTTTAGTAGCTCTTTGTACTTTTCGTATAAGTGACCTATCACAGTCCCGCAGGAGAAACAGCGGACTGGAAAATCGGATGAATTTTCGTCCATGGGTATCTCCAATTCGATCACCTGTAAGAAGTCTGACCTCTCTTTCTTGCTCCTCTTCCACCCTGTATTTTTGGTAGCTTTCTTCTTATATCGTTTACCAACAGTGTTCTGTCATACTCAAGAAAAGCTTTCTTTAGTTCCTCATCACCACTGAACTCCAGCAAAGCCCTCGCAATAGCTGTGCGTGCTGCTTCAGCCTGAGCCATAAATCCACCACCGTTTACTTCCACATCAACATCGACCTGCTTTGCTAGGTCTTTCGCCATAACTATCGGCTCCAATATCTTCAACCTTGCCATCTCAGGCTGATATATTTCAACCGGTATTTTGTTTACTCTGAACCTTCCCACACCAGGCTTTATGACTGCTTTTGCAACAGCAGTTTTTCTTTTACCACTCGTTACTACTATCTTCATTTTAGACACCCCTATAACCAAGGAACTCGCTTATCTCGGCTAGAGTAACATACTTCTCAGTTTTTGATACCTTTTCAAGCATAGCATCCTCAACAACTTCAAAGTTTCTACCTATTAACTGTTCAGGTATACCCATAAATACTCTGAGATTCCTAAAGGCTTCTCTACCCCTTCTACTTTTCCAAGGTAACATACCTCTTACCGTCCTTTTGAATATTCTTTCTGGATGTCTTGGAAAGTAAGGACCTTTTTCTTTGCTTCCTCGATCGTACTTTTCTTTATACCTTGAAAAAACCATGTGCTTATCGCCAGTCACTACAGCTTTTTCAGCATTAACAACAACTATCTTTTCTCCCTTCAGCAGCCTTTTAGCAACCACGCTCGAAAGTCTTCCAAGTATATGCCCTTCTGCATTGATGATCGCATAGCTGTCACCAAGAGTTTTAAGGACTCTTTCAACGTTCAAGGTCACGAAACCACCTCACACAAGGATCCTGACGTTGCTACCTTCAGGATTCAGACTCATAAGTTCTTTTATATTAAGGCACTCTCCTCCAGCTTCAAGAACTTTTTGTCTCGCAGTTTCTGAAAAATTGAGTGCCGCAACTTTTACCGACTTCGTTATTTTTCCACCGCCTAATACTTTTCCAGGCACCAAAACGAATTCTCCCTGTTTAGCATATCTTTCGATCTTTGATACATTAACCACTACTTGCATCCTTCTTGGAGTACTCAATTTTTCAGCTACGTATCTCCAAACTGGAGCCTTCTTTTCAGCTGCCGCTTTTAACAACTCATCTATGAGCGTTACAAGGTTCGGATTTGACTTTTTCATCTGTAGCTTTCTAATCTTACTCATACGACCACCGTGTGATGAATGCAAGATTTCTGAATTTAAATCTTTGCTGCAATCTCATCCATCTGCAGATAGCAACTAGGGTCTTCACCCCAAACGTCACCGTATCTGTAAGCCCTAACTCTAAAACCACCACAAATTTCTTTGTATTTACAAATTCCGCACTTTCCCTTTAGAAATTCCTTTTTCCGCCTAAGCATAACAAAGAGTTCATCTTCACTCATAATTTTAAGGAGATCATCTTTAAGTATATTTCCCGCCGTGTAGTCCCACCAGAACTGATTTGGATGGATTTGACCTTTGAAATCTACGCAGATTATCCTTTGCCCGCTTCCATCTCCACCCCTGTACTTTAAAAATTCAAGTACGTCTTCATCCTTAGTTTTTAGATACGCATAAACACCATCAGCCGGATTGTCAACCGTCAGAATCTCCAATCCATCCTTTTCTGCTTCACAGATAAGAAAATCCATCAGCTTCCTACGAGTCTTGTTGTCTATATCATCGCTAAATTCTGCTCTACCTGAGGGTACGAGATGATAAAGGCAAAATCTTGGAATATCGTTCTCTCTTGCAAGTTTTAATATCTCACCTAATTCGCTGTAGTTGTATCTTGTAACTGTGAACCTTATACCGGTCAATGTAACTTCTCTTGCCAGCTTTAGTCCATTTAAAGCTGCTTCAAACGCATTTTCGACACCTCTAAAAAAGTCGTTTACTTTTCCAACTCCATCCAAACTTACGCCAACGTAATCGAATACCTTGAGGTCTTCGTAGTTTTCTTTGTTTATCAAAGTTCCATTAGTTGATAAAACACATTTAATACCTTTTCTTCTCGCATAAGCTGCGATCTCAAATATATCCTGTCTTAAAAGCGGCTCACCACCACTGAATAAAATTACAGGAACTTTAAAATCTGCAAGCCTGTTGACTACCTCAATGCAGCTTGCAAAATCCAGTTCCTTCGAATTTTCATTTTCCGCCGATGCGTAGCAGTGGATGCATCTTAGATTGCATTTTTTTGTTAAATTCCACACAACTATTGGCCTACCACTTCTTACGAAATTCACAAGCTTTTCCGGTATTTTTTGGTCTTCTTTACCATAAAGAAGTATGCTGCTAACTGTCGCCTCGTTGTGAATCATTTTGCTTAAGCTTATCATCCAAAGTCTTCTTCTCTAATACACTATAAAATGTTTTTGCGGAAAATTAATATTCCAAAATTTGAACTAATCTCTGAGCCGGGGTTGCAGAGTCCGGCCACTGCGGCGGACTCGAGATCCGCTGGGCTTTGCCCGCGTGGGTTCAAATCCCACCCCCGGCGTTTTTTAAAAAAATTATGGAAACAGAGGTGGAAAGTCGAGTCCCGTTTTCTCATCCAACCCAAACATTACGTTCATGTTCTGAATAGCTTGCCCACTAGCTCCTTTAACCAGGTTATCTATTGCTGAGACTATCACAACTCTTTTTCCAGCTGAAAAGATAGCTATATCACAGAAATTGCTTCCTCTAACTTGAGAAAGCGAAACTTCGTCCTGCAACCTTACAAAATAGCAGTTCTTGTAGAAATCTTCGTAGATCTTATAAAGTTCCTCGTTGCTGAGTTCACCTCGCAAAAACACGTGGGCTGTACAAAGTATCCCTCTTGAACCTGGAAAAACCTGCGGAGTAAAAGAGATCTCTAAATCCCTCTGGAATCTGCCCAATTCCTGAACAATTTCATAGTAGTGTCTGTGTTTGTTTATGTTGTATGGAACTATTGACTCGTGGAGGTTTGGATAGTGTGTAAAACTGCTTGGCGACTCTCCAGCCCCAGTTATTCCGCTTTTACAATCAAATATAACTTTTTCTATCAATTCAAGCTTCGCAAGTGGTGCTGCAGCTAAAATAGTGGCAGTTGGATAACAACCAGGATTTGCAACTAAGTTACTTTTTGCTATCTCATCCCTGTGAATTTCTGTCAAGCCATATACTGCTTTTCTATATCCTTCATGCTTTTTTCCATAAACTTTCTCATAAGTTTCCCTGTCAAGTCTGTAATCTGCAGAGATATCGATAACCTTGATTCCTGCATCCAGCAACTGCGGGACATACTGCATTGCTTCTCCATGTGGTACTGGTGTGAAAACTACATCACAGTTTTCAAAGTTCTTCAGATTTGTATCACAGAATTTCAAATCATAAAATCCCTTAAGAAATCTGTGTAATTTCCATATCTCCTTTCCCTCATACCTCCTTGAAGATGCTGCTACAACCTCAGCTTCCGGATGCTTGTACAAAATCCTGAGTAGTTCAGAACCAGTGTAACCACTGGCACCGATTATTCCAACCCTCATAGCCTAAAGTACGCAGCGAATTTAAGAACTTAATCCTCCTTCAGGTGCTAAGGAAAAAATTAAACTCGCTTCCACGAGTCAGATCTGTGTTGCCAGAAAGTTTGAATCGTTTGGAAGAAAAGTTTAGAATTTATAGATCGAAACTCTATGCCACAGACGAAACACCAAAGCTCATCGCACCGAGAGCTTCCAGTGATTTTGTAGTACTAAAGCCTCAAAATACCCAAGAAGTTGCAGAAATACTAAAATTTGCGAATGAAATGAAAATTCCTGTTTTTGTTCGTGGCGGAGGTACTGGACTGAGCGGAGGTGCAGTTCCGATATCTTCAGGAATAGTTCTCAGTACTGAGCGTCTAAAGGAAATAAAAATCGACGAAAAAAATAGATTTGCTGATTGTGGAGCTGGAGTGACTCTTTACGAGCTTGAAAAAGCTGCTGAAAGGCATGGTCTGAGTTTTCCACCGCATCCTGGTGCTGAGACGGCTACGGTTGGTGGAATGATAGCTACGAACGCAGGAGGTATGAGAGCTTTGAAGTACGGAACCATCAGAAACTATGTTTTATGCTGTGAAGTGGTTTTAGCTGATGGCAGTATTTTAGAAGTTGGAAGCAGAACTTTAAAGAACTCCACTGGCTATAGCTTACTTCATCTGTTCATCGGCAGTGAGGGGACGCTGGGGGTTATAACTAAAGCAACATTAAAACTTTTTCCATCGATGAGAGGGTCTGTAGGGGTGGTTGCAGCATTTGAAAGCCTTGAAGAGGCTGCTGAAAAATCCCTAGAATTGACAAAACTTCTACCTTTGTCCTTAGAACTTGTAGAAGATAGAGCTGTAAAGATCGGTGAAGAGGTTACAGGAAAAAGATGGCCGGGGGAAGGGAAAGCGTATATTTTTGCTATATTTGAAGATTTTGAGGATTCTGAGATGGCTTCAGACGTCCTGCGGATGGATGTCTATGTGGCAACAAAAAAGGAGTTAAAAGATTTGATGAGTATAAGGGGTTCGATATACGAGGGAATTAAGGATAAGATCATAGAGATACTCGATGTTTGCGTACCTCCAGCTGAAGTTCCAAAATACATCAAGATGAGCTCTCAAATAGCCAGAAAGTACGGTGTAGATGTTATAACCTACGGACATGCTGGAGATGGTAACATCCACCAGCATCCGCTTATTTACGATGGATGGGAAAAAAGCTACTTCAATTTTAGAGACGAAATTTTTAACGTTGCTCTAAGTCTTGGAGGAGTTATAAGTGGAGAACATGGGATTGGTACGGTGAAAAAGGAAGAATTCAGAAGATACTATGCAAAGCAGTACGAATTGATGAAAAAAATTAAAAACCTGATGGATCCAAACGGAATTCTTAATCCAGGAAAAATATTTTAGTATTTATTTTTTGTAATCTTAAATTTCCAATTTGCCTACATTAGTAGTTCATTAATATACCAGAATTCCAGTGGCAAAGAAGCTATAAGCTCAATAAATCTCCGAACTGAAACCATACTTCGCGTCATGTACGCTATTACCTTCTAGATTTAACTTTCCACTTGCTATTGAGGGTTGTGGTAGCAGCTTTCCTTTTACAAGGTCTTTTTTACTCTTCCATCTATTCTTTCGAAAGAACACAACCATTAGCCATGATAACGATGGATTTTTACAAGCTTGAGGAATTTAAATGCCCATCTTGGATAGCTATCATCCATCAAAACATGAAGTTTACAACTCCTTCACTACCTCAAAATGAACCACCGTAAAGAATTCCGTATCCTTAACATCACCATATATCCTTCTTAGCGTCCTCACTAGATCTTCCTTACTTTCAAAGCCATCAAGTTTTGCATCCTCATCACTTATCTCTTTCAACCTCTTCACAACGACCTTCTTTATCCTAGCGACTGCAAAGCTTTTCGAATTTTCAACTGTCAGTTCAACCAGCTGACCTACGGGGTAGCTCTTTATGCCTTTCCTAAGGGTTGTCTTCTTTTTATTGCTGAGTATCAGAGGAACAAAATCTGGATCGAAGTTAATCTTCTCCACAGTACCACCTCCATATCTTTTTCACCGCAACCATCAAATTTCTATACTTTTTGAACCCGTCTCCCGGCAATTCCCGCCAGCTTTTTAGCTGCAGGCATTTCGCAACTAAGATGTACATTTCTTCATCGCTTAACTCAATCTTCTCTTTTCGCAGGAAATAGTACTTCACGAGGGGTCTGATTATGTCGGAGTTGTATTCGTAAAGGCTAACACCCTGGAAATACTTTCTCATCCTTTTTCTTTCAATTTTACCTATCCTTGGAATTTCACACTCAACGTCTGTTTGAAGAGATTTTAGAAGTAGGATTGCTGTCTCTGTCTCAAGATCTCTCAATTCATCTGCCAGATACTCTAAAAGCCTTCTTATGAACTCAGCATTTAGTTCGATTACAACGCTTTCTACATCCAATTTTAGAGCTTTCAAAACTATCACCGAATACTCTCCGCTGATCTCATTCCTCTGCGGAGTGATATGGACCGGAACAAATCCATTTTTGATCCAAAAATTAAGTAGTTCGAATGAAACTCCAAATCCTGATCCTACCCACTCTAAATTTCTAGATTTGCTCCACTCGATCGTTTTCTGAAGAGCAAAACTTCCAACACCCAGATCCATCGCATCTGGATGTACGGCGATTCTTACTATTCTAACTCCAGAAAGTTTTGGAAATTCGAGGTTCCAGAAGTGTTTTAATATCAGATCCGGAATTATCTGGCCCCTTGGCCTGTAGCCTTCTTCCTTTATCTTTTCGATCACTTCATCATTCATACTTCCCTCAATAGCTACATGCAAAGAGCAAACAACTTTTCCATTAACAAAAACAGCTAGTGGAATATGATTCGGCATATCGGATAAAATTACGAGGTCCGAGGGTCTGTTGCGGTAATGTGCAAGAACATATATACCAAAGAATTGTTTCAGCAGGCTATCATTTTCTATCAGTTCATCCTTTCCAATCTCTCGGAATTCAAAATTTTTGTTCTTTATCGCTTCTATATCCTCGCTGCTAAGCTCCTCCGGCTGAGCATTTAAGAGGAGAACATCGTAAAGCCAAGCCTCTATTGGATCCCCCTTTCCATACCTGATCGGTTCCTCAAGGTGAACTTTGGTTATATCCACGTTCTCATCCTTCTCAATATTTTTCAGGAATCTGATCGCAAATCCGCGCCCATTACCTTCGTAGCCGTGGATCGTTGATGAGAATATAGCATAACGAACACCTTCAAATATCTTCCAGAGCACTGGCACTTCAATTGCTGCTGCTTCATCGACTATAATTATATCCGCAAAATCCTTTTCAACCATTGCTCTCCTTGGAACCGCATATTCTACTCGAGCATACTTGCTATTGACTACTGTTATCATTCCGGAAGTTTCCTTGACATAGTAGTCTTCCAACCCTTGCCTTACCATGCCTTTAAGTAAGAACTTAAAATAAGTCTGAACCGACTGCGGTGTTGGAGCTACTACCAGTATTCTGACGGGCCTCTTTAATATGTAATTCATCCTTGAGATCAGATAGGGTGTTGCTATCCCCAGTACAGCCGTTTTACCTCTTCCTCTATCAGCCGTAATAACGAAAGCCTTTCTTTGCTTTCCAGACTTTTCAAAAAATTTTTCAAACGCTTGTAAAACTCTTATTTGGTCTTGTGTTGCACAGAGCTTGTAGAGTTTCCTCTTTATTTCGATCTCCTGAGGTATACTAAGCTCCTCCCTTGAAACTACTCTGGGAGTGAAGGAGTAGCTTTTTATTACTTCCCTTTTATCTACGTCGAATATAATTATACCCTCGGCCTCAATCGTTTTCCTTATAAATCTCCTGTAAAATCTGCCAATCACATCATCTACTGTAAAAGGTTCGCTTACAAGTTCTTCATGCCATTTGCTTTTTAAATTTTGCCATTTTTCCAACTCCGGAGAAATTGCTATTATCATACCTCCCTCAGATACGGTTTCGACGATGATACCAAGATCGTTAGGATGAAAACCCTCAGTAAGGTCGATTAGTAGGGAAGAGTAAGTCTCCCCGAGAACGTTCTGGGAGTCTTTGTAATGGATAAACTTACCCTGAAAGTACTTCTGGGCCATTTCAAGGAACTGGCTTCTTCCAGCAATTAGCAGATTTTCTTCTCCGCTTACCTCATCTCTGTATTTTTTATAGATCTTTCTTGCCAGTTTTATCACTTTCTCATCTGGATTTTTAGTGCACAGAATAACCATAAATCTGTGCCTGTTTGAAAGGGCCACCCTTGCAGCTTTAACAACTTCCGAAACTAGACTTCTAACTGTCATCCTTTCAGCACCTATATTGGATACAACAGCCGACTCAAAAATGTTATATTCCGATCCACACAACACCAACTTAGGGGTCGTGGCGTAGCCAGGAAGCGCGGCGGGCTCCAGCGGCGTGATGATAAACGGGTCTGCTGATGAGTGATGACCCGTTGGAGCACTGACCCGAAGAGACCCGCAAGTCGTGGGTTCAAATCCCACCGGCCCCATTTTTATAGATACTTCTTTAATTACAAGAAGCTTCAGCTGCAAATGAACCAAAAGCGCTTGTGAAGTGTTGGCAATTAAAAAAATTTTTAAAGTTCTATACAAAAATGGATTTAATGCGTTGTATTGAAGTTATTGTAAAGGGGAAAGTTCAGCGTGTAGGTTTTAGATACTTCGTATCTAGAGCTGCAAAGGAACTTGGGATCAAGGGATTCGTAAAAAATATGCCGGATGGAAGTGTATATATCCTAGCCACCGCCGAAGAATTTGCGATAGATAAATTCTTATCTCTCCTGCCCACATACAAGAACGCCGTTGTGAAAAAAATTGAGGTAAGAGAGATTCAGGATCTCCAGATGTTCGAAAAGTTTGAGGTGAGATGATGCTAACAAAGAGGATAATACCATGTTTGGATGTCACCCTAGATGAGAAGGGGGCGAGAGTTGTTAAGGGTATCGAATTCGTGAACCTTCGTCACGCAGGTGATCCAGTTGAGCTTGCAAAAAGATATAATGACGAGGGGGCTGATGAAATTGTATTCTTAGATATAACTGCTTCAGCAGAAGGGAGAGAGACGATGGTAGATGTGGTAGAAAGAACGGCGGAAGAAGTTTTCATACCCCTAACTGTGGGTGGAGGGATAGGAAGTATAGAGGAGATAAGTAGAATTCTTTCCGCCGGAGCGGATAAGGTTTCTATAAACACTGCTGCAGTAAAAAATCCCGATTTTGTTAAAAAAGCAGCTGAAATTTTTGGTAGCCAATGTATAGTTGTTGCAATAGATTGCAAACGGAACTTCGATTTAAGCAAAGGAAAATATATAATTGAGCTCGAAGATGGTAGAAAAGCTTGGTATGAAGTAGTAATATATGGGGGAAGAAAAAGAACCGGCATTGATGCAGTTGAGTGGGCAAAAAAAGTTGATGGGCTAGGAGCAGGAGAAATACTTCTAACTTCAATGGATAGAGATGGAACCAAGGAAGGCTACGACATTCCCGTAACAAGGAAGATCTGTGAGGAGGTGAGCATACCCGTAATAGCGTCCGGTGGTGCAGGAAAACTTGAACACTTTTATCAGGGATTTGTTTATGGAAAGGCTGATGCCTGTTTGGCTGCAAGCCTTTTCCACTTCAGGGAACTGACAATTCAAGAAGTTAAGAGGTACCTTGCTTCAAAAGGAATTCCCGTTAGATTATAAAATTTTATTATTAATTTTTGTTTAAAAACTTTAAAATTCCCCGCCTATTGAGGCGCTTATATCCTTCTGTGTGCCTTAATATAGCTGCTAACTTTAACAACCTCCAAAGTTTCTTTAATATCGTGAGTCCTTATTATATCAGCCCCGTTGAATACCGCTATGGAAGTAGCCGCCAAACTTCCATAAAGTCTTTCCGCTGGATCTTCCTTCTTTAGTATCGCACCAATAAAAGATTTTCTCGAAACCCCTATGAGCAGCGGATAACTGAATTTTTGCTTTAAAAATAACAAATTGGCAATTATTTTTGAATCCCATTCATACCATGGCATCCAGCTAGGGCGGAAGAATCCTATCGCTGGATCTATTGCGATCTTCTCTTCATCAACTTCAAATTTTTTCGCAATTTTGATACTTTCTTCTATACAACTAGAAACTTGCGTTAAAGGATCCACGTTGTCCAAAATGTTTCCATGAGCACATAGAATTGCGCTGCAATCGTAATCTTTTACAACCTTTGGCATCCTTGGATCGTTTTTAAAACCGGTAACGTCGTTCACTATCATTGCTCCCGCCTTTATTGCAGCCTCAGCAACCGTCGCTCTCGTAGTATCTATACTTATCGGTACTTTTACCGAACTTTTCAAGATGCTTACTGCCCAAAAAGCTCTTCTTTTTTCTTCATCTTCACTTATCTGGTTTTGTAAGTAAGGTGCTGTGGATCTCGCTCCCACATCTATAAAAGATGCTCCAGCATCTACCATCTTCAAAGCTACATCTAAAAGTTCATCTTCATCTCTAGCAACACTTCCTCTGTAAAAGCTTTCTGGAGAGACGTTTATAACACCCATTATTTTTGGTTCATTCAGTTCTATTCCAGCGAACTTCATGAAAAAGATTTTAAAAGATCGCATAAAAATTGTTGCGATGTTGATTGAGACACCTAGAAGGCTCCATCTCGGTATAATAGACCCCTCAGGTACCTTGGGCAGAAGGTTTGGATCACTTGGCGTAGCTATAGACGATGGCTACCTTTTAAAGCTCGAAAAAAACGATCGAATGAAGATAATTGCCGAGGAAGAGGACAGTAGAGATGTTCTTCAAGTTTTAAAGATCTTGGATGAAAAACTCGGTACGGGTTTTGATTACCTCGTTGAGGTAAAGAGATTCATTGAAAGGCACGTTGGATTCGGATCAACAACTCAAATTAAGCTTGCAGTAGGGTTTGGAGTGGCAAAAATTAATAAAATCGAGATTGAAGTAGAAAGACTGGCTGAAATTCTCGGAAGGGGAAAAAATTCCGGTGTGAGCACTTACATATTTAAATACGGAGGTTTTGTTGTAGATGGTGGTGTAAAATCCGGATTTCCACCGCTTGTTATAAGAGAGGAGTTGCCAAAAGATTGGGGATTTTTGTTGATAATACCTGAGCTTAAAAGGGGGCTTGATGAGGAAGAGGAGAAGCCAATAATGAAATCCGTATACGGCAAACCGGAGTGTGCTGAAAAGATAGCTCATAGAATAATTCTCGGACTAATCCCTGCAATAAAAGAAAGAAACATCGAAGATTTTGGCAGATATCTTACCGAAATTCAAAGCTTTGTTGGTAAACATTTTGAAGAATACCAAGGGGGAGAATTCCGAGAAGATTTGAAATTTATAACCGACTTTTTGAGACAAAAAACCTACGGTTTTGGGCAGAGTTCTTGGGGGCCAACAATATACGGTCTGATATATAAAAGCAGTTTTGAAAATCTAAAAGCAGAAGCTGAGGATTATCTGAGAGAATACGGTATCAAAGGGAAAGTTGAGCTTGGAAATCCACGTAATTTCGGTTCAAGGATCTTAAATTTCTGAATTTATTTTTTGCCTCTCACCGCATGTGTTATATATCCTAGCGGAAACAATTAAGAGATGAAACTTGAAGAGCTAAGGTTTGGTACAGAGCTACTTAAAAGAGGATTTGCAAAGATGCAGAAGGGAGGAGTTATAATGGATGTTACCAACGCAGAGCAGGCGATGATAGCAGAAGAAGCTGGAGCTGTCGCTGTAATGGCTTTGCACAAGGTTCCGGCAGATATCAGAGCAAGCGGAGGAGTTGCAAGGATGGCAGACCCGAAAAAGATCTTAGAAATAATGGATGCAGTAACTATACCAGTTATGGCAAAGTGCAGAATAGGTCATATAGCCGAAGCCAGAGCTTTGGAAGCGCTTGGGGTAGACATGATCGACGAAAGCGAGGTTTTAACACCAGCAGATGTGTTCTTCCATATAGACAAGAGGAAGTTCACAGTTCCGTTCGTCTGTGGTGCAAGAAGTCTTGCTGAGGCTGTTCGTAGAATATGGGAAGGAGCGGCGATGATTAGAACTAAAGGCGAAGCAGGAACTGGAAATGTTGTTGAAGCTGTTAAGCATATGAGGTTGATAAATAAAGCCATAAGCGAAATTAAAATCCTTCCCGAAGAGTCTATCTACTCTATAGCCACGAAGTTTGCTTCCCGTTACGTTGAGCTATCGAAGATCGTTAGAGATGAGCTTGGTTTAGCTGATGTCGGGAAGAAAGATGTAGTTTACGAGAACTATACTCTAGGAGAGATAATAGATGGTTTGTTTGAGATAATACTCGAAATTAAAAATATTGGCCGTTTACCAGTCGTGAATTTCGCTGCAGGAGGTATTGCTACGCCAGCTGATGCTGCTTTGATGATGCAACTTGGTGCAGATGGTGTATTCGTTGGCTCTGGAATATTCAAGTCTTCCAACCCGGAAGAGTATGCAAGAGCTATAGTTGAAGCTGTTCAGCATTATGATGAACCAGAAGTTGTTGCTGAAGTCTCCAAAGGGATTGGAGAGGCGATGAAAGGGTTAGATGTATTTAAGCTCCCTGAAGAGGAGAAATTGCAGGAGAGAGGAGCTTAAACCTAAAATTATTTAATTTGTTAAAATTTTTCTTTTCTGCAGAAGTTTAATATCTCGCCGCAAAAAATGCAACCAAATGAGGGTTGCAGTAGTTGGAGTACAAGGAGATGTGGAAGAACACGTTCTTGCTACAAAGATGGCAATGAAAAAGCTGAATATAGACGGAGAAGTTGTTGCAACCAGAAAAGCTGGTGTTATATCCAAAAGTGATGCATTAATAATTCCAGGTGGCGAAAGTACAACGATAAGTCGACTAATAACCAGCGATGGGATGGATAGAGAAATAATTAAACTGGCGGAAAGTGGAAAACCGGTGATGGGTACATGTGCAGGTTTGATCTTACTTTCGAAGCACGGAGATGAACAAGTGGAAAAGACAAAAACAAAATTGCTCGGTTTGATGGATATATGGGTGAAAAGAAACGTCTTTGGGAGGCAAAGGGAGAGTTTTCAAGTGAAGCTGAAAGTGAAGTACGTTGGAGAATTTGAGGCAGTTTTTATAAGAGCACCAGCCATAGTTAAAGTTGATAAAAACGTTGAAATACTTGCAACCTTCGAAGATTTCATAGTTGCTGCAAAGCAAGATAACATCCTAGCCTTAGCCTTCCATCCCGAACTTACGCAAGATACGAGAATGCACGAGTACTTCTTATCCCTTTCCAAAGTCTAAACATTTTTTGATTGCAATTGGGATCTCTTCAATAAGCTGGGTTGCTGTGTAATTGTAGCCGTACTTTTCAAAGCATAAATCTCCAGCAAAACCGTTCAGAAAAGCTGCTGCACATGCTGCATGAAAAGCGTCATCGTTGCAGAAGAATGCTGCACAAACACCTGCAAGAACGTCTCCGGTTCCACCTACTGTCATTCCTGCGTTCCCACTTCTGTTCACCTTCAATCTTTCGCCATCGGTTACAAAATCTTCTCTGCCTTTGAGCAGTATTACGCTTTTTGCCCTCTTTGCAGCCGTTTTTACATCGCTATCCCCAAAAACTCTCCTGAATTCTCCTTTGTGCGGGGTCATTATGCATTCAACACCATCTGGTACTTCTTTTATCAGACCCTGTGCATCGAGAACAACCTTTTTACAAGATTTGATAACTTCCAGAACAACAGCTTCAAACTCCTCATTCTCTCCAACACCCATACCCATTACTACAACATCGTGAAGTTTGGCAAGTTTTCTAATTTTTTCAACGTGCTTTAATCCTATCTTCTCCCCCTCGAGTCCCCTAACTATCATATTGGGGCTAAATGATGCGATGACGTTTTTTATCGTCTCCGGAACCAAAGTTGTGACTATATCCGCTCCAGCTGCATAAGCTGCCAAACTCGCTAAAGCTGGTGCGCCGGTGTATTCTCCACCTCCAACAACCAAAACTCTACCATGATCCCCTTTATGTCCCTCCGGAAAGCGTTTGTAGGTAAAGGATACATCTCCAACACCGCACTGCTTCTCTATACCTTCCGGAATCCCGATATTTGCAACAACTATTTCTCCACATATTTCAGGGGCTTTTAGTAGCCCGGGCTTCATCTTATGAAACGTAACTGTAAGGTTTGATACTACAGCTTTTTTATATTCTCCCGTATCAGAATTTAAACCGCTTGGAACATCTATCGCCACTACGAAAGCTTTACTTTTGTTTATCGAGTCTATCGCAGTAGCTATAGGTTCTTTCGGTTCTCCCCTTATTCCTGTTCCAAGCAAACCATCAACAACCACATCGCCGAAATCTTCTGGAATTCCTTCCTTAATCTCCAAACCAGCTTTTTCAAGAATTGAAAGGTTTATTCTTGCCTCCCTTGTTCTAACTTCGCTTCTCTTCCCTACGAGGAATACTTCCACATCAAAATTCCTCAAATGTCTGGCAGTAACGAAGGCATCCCCTCCATTGTTCCCCAATCCTGCTACGATTGTCACTTTACAATTTTTGAACCTTTTAGAGATTTCATCGGCAACAGCTTTGCCAGCATTTTCCATTAGCTGAAGCCTACTTAAACCGAAAAATTCGCAGTTTAGATCGAGTATTTGCATGTCCCTTGAATTTATTGTTTCCATGGAATAAGTTCGCAGAAGTCTTAAATAATTTCTGCATAAACAAAGGCTATGCAACCATCTGACGTTTACAGTATAATAGAAAAACACAACCAACTGTTTGCTGAGTCTATCTCATTGATCGCGAGCGAAAATGTGACTAGCATGGACGTTAGAAGATGCTACCTGAGTGATCTGGGACATAGATATGCTGAAGGAAAGGTTGGGAATAGATACTACGAAGGTTGTAGGTATATAGATGAAATAGAACAGATGGCGATCGATCTGACGAAGAAGTTGTTCAACGCCGAACACGTAAACGTCCAACCGATTTCAGGAGTAGTAGCAAACCTTGCAGCCTTTTATGCTACAACAAAGGTGGGAGATAAGATTATGAGCATTTCTGTACCATGCGGTGGGCATATAAGCCATGAAAAAGTTTCTGCTGCAGGCGTTAGAGGTTTAGAAGTGCACCATTATCCTTTCAACATTGAAGAGATGAACATAGACGTTGCTGAGACTGAAAAACTTGCAAAAAAAGTTAAGCCAAAGCTCTTCGTTTTAGGTTCAAGCTTGATACTATTCCCACAACCAGTGAAAGAGGTAAAAGAGATTGCAGATCAGATTGGAGCTAAAGTTTTGTATGATGCAAGCCATGTGCTCGGACTGATTGCAGGTAAAAAATTCCAAGATCCACTTAAAGAGGGGGCAGACGTAGTGACTGGTTCAACCCACAAAACTTTCTTTGGTCCACAGAGAGCAATAATACTTTGCAGGAAAGAGCTTGCTGAAAGTATAGATAACGCCGTTTTTCCCGGTGTGGTTAGTAATCACCATCTCAACACCTTAGCAGGTTACGTCGTTGCTGCGATGGAGATGCTTGAAGTTGGAGAAGCTTATGCAAGTCAGGTTGTAAAGAACGCAAAAGCTTTAGCAGAAAGACTTTTCGATCTTGGTTACAAAGTCTTAGGGGAGAAAAATGGATTTACAAAGTCCCACCAAGTTGCCGTTGATGTAAGAGAGTTTGGGGGTGGAGAGAAAGTTTCCAAAAAACTTGAAAGCGCTGGAATTATTCTCAACAAGAACCTTCTACCATGGGACAGTTTAAAGAGCACTTCAAACCCTTCAGGAATCAGAATCGGAGTTCAGGAGGTAACAAGGCTCGGAATGAGGGAAGAAGAGATGGAGAAAATTGCTGAACTGATGGATTCCGTCCTTAGAGATAGGAAGAGTATTGATTTTGTTAGAAGTGAAGTTAAAGCCATGAAAAAAGATTTTTGCAAGATAAAATTCGCGTTTAACGAATGTAATCCGTATTCGATGCAGGTATGAGTAGGAAAATTATTGAATCTCTGAATCCAGAGCTTTACGAGAGGTTAAGGAAGATAGAAGACAGTGATGAATTTTTTGAGTACTTTATCAGACCCTTAAGAGTCAGCATTAGAGTAAACACTCTCAAAGCTGATCTGAGCTACGTTGTTGAAAGACTTTCAGATTACATATGTGGAGAGGTTCCCTGGTGTAGGGAGGGATTTTACTTCAAAACAGACGATTTTTCAAGAATCCCCGAACACCAGCTCGGAGTTATAATTTCTCAGGAGGCATCTTCAATGATCCCAGTGCAACTTATGGAACTCAAACCAGGTATGAAAGTTTTAGATCTCGCCGCGTCTCCAGGAGTAAAAACGACCCAGATTGCACAGTATATGGAAAACGAGGGATGCATAGTTGCAAACGATGTTAAAATAGATAGAGTTAACATTCTAATTTCGAACCTGCAGCGTTTAGGGGTTTTGATAGCTACAGTAACTATGGGAGATGGCAGGTACTTCAGGAGGTATGAAGATCACTTCGATGCCGTTCTGGTAGATGCCCCCTGCAGCAATATAGGCATGATAAGGAAGAACTATAAATATGCAAAGCTTTGGAATTTAAACGAAACAAAAGCCCTATCTAAATTGCAGAAAGATCTGATTTTTGCAGCTTACAAGGCTGTCAAGCCGAAAGGCATTATCGTTTACTCCACATGCACGGTTGATCCGCTTGAGAACGAGGAAGTTGTCGACTACTTGTTAAGAAACGCTGAAGTTAAGGTTGAAAAGATAAATATCCCTGTAAAGAGTAGTGAAGCAATTTTAGAGTTCGAAGGCAAGACCTACGATGAAGAGGTGAGAAAATGTCTTCGAATTCATCCTCAAAACAACGACAGCGAAGCGTTTTTTGTGGCAAAGTTGAGGAAATTAGAGAGCTCTTAAAAAAACAGTTTAATGCAGATGTAGATTTAAAGTTCTTTTTTGGTGGAAAAAACAGAATATACGCATACAAGAACTGTGAATTTAAAGGAAAGAAGGGAATATACTTTGGAACCCTTGAAAAAGATGGGATAAGGCTTTCGATAGAGGGTAGTTTTATTGTAGGTAGGGTTGCAAAGAGTGGAATTATCGAAGTTGATGAAGAAAAAGCGCTCAGATGGTTGAAAGGAGAAGATCTAGAAGTTCAGAAGGATCTTAAGGGGTACTACATAGTGAAGTGGGGTAACTACTTTTTGGGTTGTGGAAAGGCATCCAACGGGATCATTAGAAACTACGTGCCAAAGGATAGAAGGATAAAAAACTCAAACTCCGAAAGTGATCCTTAGCGAGTTTCTAATTCCTGGAGATAAGCCAAGAACGAAAAGGGCAAACTTCAGAAAATCTACAAACTTTTTGTCATCTTCGCTTCTATCCAAAATATATAAAACAGCTGAGATTACAAAAAATTTCGCAATAGGCAGTACTTCTATTCCGAAGTTCTCTATAAGATACCTCGGAAGTACATGCAATTCCCAGTAGTCAAAAAACTTGATCCCGATGTAGCTTGAAAAGGCATCAAGCATGTGTGAAAATATCACTACAAGGCTATGAAAATTCCTACATATTTTCACTGCAGAGTAAAAGATAAAAGATGCTAAAGCAGCCAGAGATATTGACAACGGTAAAACAGTGGGATTTTCAATTTTTAGGTTAAAAAGAAGCCAAAAAACCGTAGATATTGCAAGTAAAGACCCCACAGCGGCGCAGTGGTAATGGTAGTTCTCCCTAAACTTTAAAGAGAAGATCAAAGTTGGAAATGCTATAAGAAATACCATCACGTATATGAACGGGGTCATAAAGAAGTATGAAAGCGGTGGCATCAAAAACCCCGCATCCTCCACAATTCTTATCGCCGATCCAAACACTATGAATGGAAACATTGCTAAAAAGAACCTTTTATCAAACTCCAATCTCTTGCTTAAATATCTGTAAAGCAGAACAACGGCTAAGATCAAAATAATTGCCCAAGTTAGAGTATTAACGATGTTGTAACCTTCTTTATAAACAATAGAATCTATGTAGTACTCCTTCACAAATTTCCAGAGATCCATTGAGTTTGTAAGCTTTGAGATTTATCTTCTTTGCTTCTCCGATTTATTTTTAAGCTGAGTTGCAGTTGAACTTTGATGTTCCTGAAGTTCATAGAAGATGTTAAGAGAGCGCTTAAGGATTATGGAGATGAGAAGTTCATAAAAGAGAGCGAACACGCAGATCTATGCACGACGATAGCCTTTAAGCTCGCCAAAGAGATGGGAAAAAGCCCAGATGAAGTTGCAAGTGAAATAGCGGAAAATATAGAGATGACAGACTACATTTCAAGTGTTCACGTCGTAAATGGATACGTGAACTTCTTCGCAAGCGATGAGTTTCTGAATGATACCATGGAAGTTATTCTTTCGCAGGACGAGAACTACGGTAACGTCAACCTTAAGGGAGAGATCCTTGTCGAGCATACATCTGCAAATCCAGACGGACCTTTGCACATAGGACACGTAAGGAACGCCGTAATAGGAGATACACTTGCGAGGATATTAAGAAAAGCTGGCTACGATGTGAGAACACACTACTACGTCAACGACATGGGAAGGCAGGCTGCAGTTACTGTTCTCGGTTACGAACTTTTCGGTTTAAGCGACAAAAAACCCGACCATGCCGTTGCTGACTCATACATAAAGGCGAACGTTGAGCTTGAAAAGAACCCTGAACTTGAAAAGAAGGTTGAAGAACTGATGCTTAAATACGAACAAGGGGATGCTGAAATTGAGAAGAAGTTCAAGTTTGTAATTGGTAAAGGGCTTGAAGGGATCAGGCAGACTTTGAAAAGGATGAACGTTGAACACGACGAATTTGTCTGGGAGAGTGAGTTCGTTAAAAACGGTTATGTGGAGAAAATTTTGAAGATGTTGGATGAGAAACAAAAAGTGGAGAAAGATGGGGCATGGATAATTAGGCTTGAAGGATTTGAAAAAGAGGTTGTACTGAAAAGAGAAAATGGAACCACACTTTATATCACAAGAGACTTAGCCTACCACATGTGGAAAAACGAGAAGTTTAAGAGTTTTGTAAACGTTCTTGGAGCTGACCACAAGCTTTACGCTGCACAACTTTCAAAGTTACTCGAAATTTTGAATTTGAAACCACCAGAAGTGGTTATATTTGAGTTCGTCTCGCTGCCAGAGGGTAAGATGAGCACAAGAAAGGGTAGATTCGTTTCCGCAGATGAGCTAATCGACAAAGTTAAAGAAGAGGCAAAGAAGATCTTAGCAAATAGAGAGATGGACGAGAAAAAGAAAGATGAGATTGCCGAATCTGTTGCTATCGCGGCAATACGCTTTGATTTCGTTAAAGTTGCACCGGAAAAGCACATGTTTTTCGACTGGAATCAAGCTTTGGATTTTGAAAGGCAGACAGCAAGCTATATACAGTATGCACATGCAAGAGCTTGCAGCATTTTAAGAAGGGCTGTTGATTCAGGGATGCCAGAAATAGAGTTCAACGCCGAAATGTGCAACAAAGAAGAAAGAAAACTTGTCATGCTCCTATCTAAATTCCCCTACTGGATCTACAAAGCTTCAAAGGATCTGCGCCCGCATTACATAGCTGAATATCTGCTAAGTGTTGCAGGAGCTTTTAACGACTTTTACAGGCTACACCCAGTTTTGAAGAGCGAAAGCGCTGAAAGGATGCACAGACTTGCAATAGTTGATGCGACGAGGATAGTTTTAAGGAACGGGCTAGAACTGCTAGGAATAAAACCGCTCGAAAAAATGTAATTATTTTTCTAAAATTCTTTTTATCTTTTCAATGTCCTTCTTTAGCTCTATGTTCCTTCTGAATATGAAATCTGCTATGATGCCAAACATTATTATCTGCAAACCGGCGATGATCAACAAGGCTGTAAGTATTGCCAAAAGGTAGTGAGTTACTCCTTCAAGCCATCCTGAGATTACTTTTATACCGCAAAGAATCCCAAAAATTTCAAATGCCAAACCTATAAAGTAAAGGTGTCTTGCCGGGCTGTAGCGGCTTATAAGCTCATATATGGTTTTTCCAATCCTAAATCCATCCTTCAGGGGATTAAGCTTTGTCTTGCCTTCCCTTTTTCTGTAAGTTATCGGAACTTCCACAATCTTAAAGCCCTTTGCCAAAGTTTCTACTGTAAGCTCAGTTTCGACTTCAAAACCCGGTTTTCTGAGCTCGACGCTCTTATACACTTCCTTTTTCATCGCTCTGTAGCCGGAGAGGATATCGTGAAGCTCGTAACCGTAGGCAAATCGAAAAAAGGTGTTTAAAATTTTGTTTCCCAGAAGGTTCAGCCTTGTGAAAGCTCCTTTTTCGAACTTTCCAAACCTGTTTCCAACTACATGATCTGCTGCTCCGCTTTTTATCGGTTCTATCAGCCTATCGACCTCTTCTGGCAAATAACTTCCATCTCCATCAATTAAAACAAGAATGTCGCCATCAACGATTTTAAATGCTTCACTAACGGCCTGTCCTTTTCCCTTTCCGGACTGGATTACAACTTTCGCACCACACTTTTCCGCGATCTCCCTCGTTTTATCTGTGCTTCTACCGTCTATAACAAGAACATCAAATCCTCTACTTACAAAGGCCGATACAATCTCCCCTATCGCCTTCTCCTCGTTGAGCGTTGGAATTACTACACTTACTTTCATTCAGATCCTCAAAACCTTAAGCAAGCTGTAGACCTGTACTGAGTTTATCTCATCACTTCCCCTCTTATCAGCAATTACCGCAGCACAGATTACTTTTCCTTCAGCAGCCTCGATGTTTTCAGCAGCCTCCTTTATCGTTCTCCCAGTTGATACGACGTCGTCAACAATCACGCACTTCTTCCCAGCCACCTTGGCAAAGTTCTCACTGAAGATGCCGATCATTTTTCCCTCACTTATCTTGAACTTTCTTGGGTAATAGATCGCAAAATCTGTCCCAAGCTCCTCAGCCACCATCGTTGCTAACGGAATTCCACTTGTTGCAATCCCTACAACAACATCAATACTGTCGTCCACTTTCTCTCTAACCATATCCGCCAGAGCTGCTGCTATCAATCGTAGCCTGGAGGGGTTTGTTATGTTTCTCAGTTCGATGTATATATCACTCGGCGGTACTTCGGTTGCCCTCGTTAAAAGCCAGATCGCAGTATCTACTGAAACGTTCAACTCATCAGCTATCTCTTCAGTACTCATTCCCTTCTCCTTCAACTTCCTAGCTTTCTCAACTAGGCTTTCCACCCTCATTTTCTCACCCTTTTTACCACAGCCTCGCTACCACAGATCGGACACACATCGCTATCAATCTTTCTTCCACATCCCCTGCAGATCTTAACCCACCTAACTTCCCTAGATATCTTTCCCATTATTATACTTTCGAACTTTATATTTAAAGTCATTGCAACGTTTTGAATTGCATAATCATCCGTAACCAGAATGACCTCGTTGCCCTTCTTGATCTCATCGAGAGCTTTGGCGATCACCTTTATGTCTGTATTTGAGAGCTTGTGAATATCTCCGGTTTTTTCAGCTGCTTTTATAACCTCTTTAATACTATCTTCGCTAGCCTCCTCAACACGCAGATTTTTTACACTAAAATAGAGCGAAGATGCTTCATCGATTATCTCTGCTACAACTTCCGGAACTGTAACCATGTTTTCATAAACAGCCTTCCTCTGAAATATGGCACTTGAATCTATTACATATACCCGCACCGCTCATACTTGAAAACCTCTGCATATAATCTCTTACCGTTTTGAAAGTTCAAAGCAGAAGTTCAAAAAAAGAAATTTCATCATATACAAAAAAATTTATATATTTTTCAAGTTAGCGATTAAACGCCGAAAGGGGTGAGGTTATGAGATTTAGAAGGAATGAGAAGGGTTTTACAGGACTTGAAGCGGCAATAGTGCTAATAGCCTTCGTAGTGGTTGCAGCGGTTTTCAGCTACGTCATGCTCGGCGCAGGCTTCTTCACCACACAGAAGTCGAAACAAGTGGTTGACACTGGCGTAAAGCAGGCTTCGAGCTCATTGACACTTGATGGGCAGTATATATATCTAAGGGCAAGTCCAACTGGTTCTGACGGTAAGGCAACTAAAATATTCTTCTACGTGACACAGACCGCAGGTGGAAGCCCGGTAGACTTGGAAAAAACTTCTATTGCCATAACGACCGCAAGTGGTTATAAGCAGGTGTTCTTCACTGATGGATGCAATGACAAGGATGAGAGTAGTATAACAGGTTGCCCATGGGCATACAAGCAGACCGTTGGAGATGATAACGACAACGTCGTGGAGATGAATGAGAAATACAAGATAACGATCGATGTTGAAGATAGTAACTGGACAGGAATAGGCGATATCAAACCCAACGACGTCATCACAATCGAAGTCCGCCCACCAATCGGAGCACCGCTGTCGATAACGAAGCAGTTGCCACCAAGCTTTACCGATCTAACTTACGTGTGAGGTGATCGAAATGAAGTTCTTCAGAAATGAGAAAGGTTTTACGGGCTTGGAAGCTGCGATCGTGCTAATAGCCTTCGTTACAGTAGCTGCAGTGTTTAGCTACATCCTGCTTGGTGCGGGCTTCTTTGCAACGCAAAAGAGCCAAGAAGTAGTGCATACTGGAGTTAAGCAAGCTACGAGTAGCATGGAATTGGTTGGTTCAGTAGTTGCTACTGGAAATACGACGGGCGACAAGATAAAGAATGTAACTTTCACACTTCAGCTTGCAGCGGGTGGACAGCCAATAGATCTGAACAAAACTCTGATCACAGTGCTCGTTCCCGCGGATGGTAGCTATAAGGAATTTAAATATGAAACGAATCTTTCGAATATCGATCAAGCCAGTGAATACTATGTTAAGTGGGTCTACTCTCTACAGGGATCGTCACCAGACAACTATCTCGAGGAGTTTGAAAAAGCTGAGGTGACAGTATACTTAGAAGGTGCGGAACTGAATGTTAATCCAAACGATAACTTCATCATAGAAATCAAGCCACCAATAGGCGCAACTTACCCAATTGAACTCAAAGCACCGCCAAGCATCGATACTATGATGGTGCTGTTGCGTTAAAGCCAATTTTAGGTGAGTGAGATGAGGTGCGAGATTAAAAAATTTAAATTTTTAAGGAACGAAAAAGGATTTACAGGACTTGAAGCGGCAATTGTGCTAATAGCCTTCGTAGTGGTTGCAGCGGTTTTCAGCTACGTCATGCTTGGCGCAGGTTTCTTCACTACACAGAAGTCAAAGCAGGTCGTTGACACAGGCGTGAAGCAGGCAAGCAGTAGTTTAACGCTGGATGGACAATACATTTACCTCGATGCAAGTGAAAACGCTGGCGGAAAAACAGGTTCAGACGGTATAGTTGGAGAGATAAATTTCTACGTAACACAGACCGCAGGCGGTAGTCCAGTTGACTTGGAGAAAACTTCTATTGCCATCACGACCGCAACTGGTTATAAGCAGTTGTTCTTCGAACCATTGATAAAAACAAACGACAAAGTTATAGTAAGTAGTAATATAGAATCCTCGGGCTTCAAGGTTCAGGGAGGCAGTAGTAATGTTAAAACCATAGGGCAGATCGATGGTGTGCTTAAGATTGGCAACACGGTTAATGTCTCTTATGATACTAATCAATGGTGCAACGGAACTGTAGAAAACTTCGTGAGCGGTTACGCTTACAATGGAGCGAATTACACACCAGCGGTTGGCGTTGTTATAAATGGTAATAACGATTGCACAATAGTTGCAGGCAAGGCGTGGTGGTATGAATCAGTGGTTGGCGACAAGGACAACGTCGTAGAAATGAACGAAAAATACAAGTTGGTCTTAGCAGTAAACGTAAACAACACTGCTTGGAAAGACGTATGGAACACAAGTGCTAATTCGCCATGGGATGGAATAGGTGATATCAAACCCAACGACGTCATCACAATCGAAGTCCGCCCACCAATCGGAGCACCGCTGTCGATAACGAAGCAGTTGCCACCAAGCTTTACCGATCTAACTTACGTGTGAGGTGATCGAAATGAAGTTCTTCAGAAATGAGAAAGGTTTTACGGGCTTGGAAGCTGCGATCGTGCTAATAGCGTTCGTAACAGTGGCTGCAGTGTTTAGCTACATACTGCTTGGTGCGGGCTTCTTTGCAACGCAAAAGAGCCAAGAAGTAGTGCATACTGGAGTTAAGCAAGCTACGAGTAGCATGGAATTGGTTGGCAGTGTTGTTGCTGGTGGCGAAACG
The DNA here is from genome assembly GCA_030055525.1 of Archaeoglobales archaeon. Lineage (GTDB taxonomy): Archaea > Halobacteriota > Archaeoglobi > Archaeoglobales > Archaeoglobaceae > WYZ-LMO2. The sequence continues at coordinate 102,995 of JASFYJ010000006.1, forward strand.
GTCAATAAAGAGATTAAAGATGTAACTTTCACACTTCAGCTTGCAGCGGGTGGACAGCCAATAGATCTGAACAAAACTCTGATCACAGTCGTTGTTCCTGCGAAGGGTCAAATGGGTCAGTTCTTCTACAGCAAAGACACACCTGATTCTACGCATTACAAAGTTACCTGGATCTACAGTCTCCAAGGGGACCAAAATCAGGCTGATGACTATCTCGAAGAATTCGAGAAGGCAGAAATCTTTATAGACCTCAGTAGTTTCGACATAACCCCCAATACGAACTTCGTCATTGAAGTCAAGCCACCAATAGGCGCAACTTACCCAATTGAACTCAAAGCACCGCCAAGCATCGATGCTGTGATGGTGCTGTTGCGTTAAAAATTAAAATTTTATTTTTTTAGGTGATCTCCATGGCTGACGTTAATCAGGCGGTTGTAGACGAGATTCTCGCAAAAGCAGCAGAGGAAACCGAAGAAGGAAGACTTGAGAAGCTTGAAAAAGAAGTTGAGACGCTAAAGGGCTCTATAAAAAGACTACTTTTGGATATCAGAGAGATGATGAACAACCTCGAAAATCCCTTCCAGAACCTACAGAGCTTAACGGAGGTTTCCTCGAAATCAAAAGCTCCACAGATTCAGCTTATATCTGCAATTCCCGAAAAGCCAGAAGAAAAAAAAGAGGAGAAAAAAGAGGAGGAAAAGGAGGAGATTAAAAAACCCAAGGAGGAGGATTTGAAGAAAGAAGAGGTTGTCGCAAAGGAGGATTTAAAAGAGGATTTTGTTCCGAGCGTTAAGCCTGAAGTTGGTAAAAATGAGGGATTGATGATGCAGCAGATCCAGACTGAAAAAGTTGAACCGCTAAAAAAACCCGAAATTGCATTAACAAAGTACGACATCGTTGTTCTTTACAAGCTGATGAATTGGGTGAAGGGTATGCTTGAGAAGTACGATGCAAACTCCCTTCGCCTAATGCTTGAAGTGTTCAGCATCGCAGGTTACATAAGTTCTGAAGCTAAGGAATTTCTCCACATGCTTACAGAATTGCTTTCAGCAAACAACGGATTTGAGGAGATGTTGCTCGAACTCTACAGACTCCATAAGATAATGAACCCAGCAGACAAAGCAATGGACTCGCAGCTTTTGGCATTGATTTTAGAAAAGAAGTTGTAAGCATGGTGAAAAATGTCCAGGGAGGTGATAACAACATCAATTCTGCTCATCGCTTCAGTTGTAGCTGTGTCTGTAGTTATAATGACGATGATTCCCTCGATTAGGGATCTTTCTAATTCCTACACTTCAGTATCTGTTAAGCTTAACGAGAAGGTTACGACAGATATAGAGATAATATTTGTTAAAGCCTCTCCTTCTGACGATTCTAAGGTAAAGGTTACCCTTTGGGTTAAGAATACTGGAAGAACTTTGAATCTTGCTCTTGTTGAGAAGAGCGATCTTTTCATATCTTCAAGCTTAGACTTTGTTCACCTAACCTTGAAAGATTGCTTCTACAGCATAGAGAACGGAGATGGCGATGAATACTGGGAAAGAGGAGAGACACTGAAAGTAGTTACCGGTGATCTAGCCATATCTAGAGGAGAATACGAGGTTACGCTGGTACTTTACAACGGTGTAAAGGCTACAGATTATTTCTCATGGTGACACTATGGGCTTCGAGAACATAGTTACAGCTGTGATCCTAACAATTGCACTACTATTTGCAGCATACACATTCCTTAGTGGGACAAATTTGCTTGCAGAGACAACAATAGAGAGTTACAGGATAGCTGCGGAAAAAACAATAGAGAAAATTACAAGTTCCATTAAAATATTGACGGTTTCTTATTCTCAAGGAACACTCATAGCTGAGATCAAAAACGTTGGAGAAAAGAAGTTCTTGGATTTTGAATGCTTCGATGCGATCGTTTACGGACTTAGCGATAGCGGAAACAACTTCGTCACATACCTTGATGCAAACTACTACATTGAATCCGAGATAATAAATCCAGGCATATTCGATCCACACGAGGTTGCAAAACTCATTTCTCAACTCGATCTTGAAAGTGGACGTTATGTTTTGTTGATCTGTACACCAAATGCTGTTTGTGATAGTTACGAATTTTACGTGAGGTGATGGGATGATAGATGAAATTGAGGAAGAGTTGAAGAAGAATATTCTGACGAGTGGAAATTCGGAGATAGATAAAAGACTTGGAGGTGGCATACCTCTAGGTTCGCTAACACTTATAGAGGGAGAAAACGATACAGGAAAGAGTGTTCTCTGTCAGCAATTCACCTACGGCGGTCTCGTGCAGGGGCACAGGATTGCGTACTATACAACTGAAAACACAATTAGAAGTCTTCTAAAGCAGATGGAGTCTTTAAGTTTGGATGTCTCAGATTTCTACGCGTGGGGTTATCTGAGAATATTTCCGGTGCATCTTGAGGGAGTAGAGTGGAGCTCAGAGCAGATGAAGAACATCCTCAATTTGGTGGCTGATCACGTGAAGGCGATAAAGGAGAACGTTGTGATAATCGATTCACTAACAATGTTTACCACCTATTCAACAGAGGACGATATACTGGAATTTCTGACGAGGTTGAAAAACCTGTGCGACAGTGGAAAAACGATACTTTTAACTCTGCACCAGCATGCATTCAAAGAAGATACCCTCGTAAGAATAAGAGCCGCGTGCGATTGTCACTTGTTCTTAAAGAAGGAACAAGTTGGAGACAGATACGTTAGTGTTCTTGAGGTTTCAAAGGTAAGAGGGGCTAGAAAAACTACTGGAAACATAGTAAGCTTCGAAGTGACACCCGGATTTGGACTGAAGATAATTCCAATTTCGCAAGCACAGGCTTGAAAGAAAAGCTAAAATGTAGATGATGCTAATTACTATGAGCATATGAGTGTGCAATCAAAGATCGATTTGAGCTTCAAACCAAGTGGAATAAAAAGTGGAGTAGCTGCCAACTTCCCATTCAAGCTTAGGGAGGTTGAGGAGGGTCACGATCACTCCAACTTGAAAAAATGCGGAATATACAAATTATTGCCCGATGCAATGAAAAAAGAGGTTGAGAAGAACCTCCATCTGCTTGAATACCTCCATATACTTCCAATAGATAAGCTCGGAATCCCAAAGTTCATTCCTAAGCTTGAAAAAAAGCACGGAGAGATGGATTCTCCTAACATAATCTATCCAGCCGATGAAAACATCTACATCCACATATATCCCGACAAGAATGATGTCAGAAACTACTATATCCCAATAGAGCCAATTTTACTTACTGGAGTTGACGAACTGCTGAAAGAAGTGGAGATAAGGCTTGTAGATTATATCACAGACATAGATTTCGATCCTGAGGATAGAGAAGCTAAGATAAGAATCCTGAAGGATGCTCTAGGAAAGATATGTGAAGTTGTCGACAAAAAAGAAGTCAGCGATGCTGAAAGTGGAAAGCTGAATCTTTTGCCTGTTCAGAAGAAAAATATAAAGCTGTTAAACAGAAGATTTTTTGATAGTAATCATACCGGGAAGCTTAAAGTGACAATGCAACAGTATAAAGCTTTAGAGTACGCTTTGATAAGAGATAAAGTCGGTTTGGGAGTTCTTGAGCCTTACATAAAGGACAAGTATATCGAAGATATATCCTGCAGCGGTTTGGGGCCGATATTTATAGAACACAAGATATTCAAAGGTCTGAAGAGCGTAATAGAATTCAGAGACGAGGAGACACTAAACAGATTTATTATAAAGCTTGCTGAAAGAATTGGAAAGCCAGTAACCTACAAAGACCCAATCGTCGATGCCACCTTGCCTGATGGAAGCAGAATTAATATCGTCTATGGAAACGATATCAGCAAAAATGGTAGCAACTTTACAATAAGGAAGTTCAACGAGACTCCGTTCAGCATTTTGGAACTTATTGAATTTGGATCCCTCGACTACATGGTTGCTGGCTATCTATGGCTGCTTATAAGCGAGGGAATGAGTGGATTTGTTTGTGGTGAAACTGCAAGCGGTAAGACAACGCTTTTGAACGCTCTAACAGCATTCATACGACCTGAAGCAAAGGTTGTTTCCATAGAAGATACTCCAGAACTCCAGGTTCCACATAAAAACTGGACAAGGGAGGTTACGAGAGGTACGACAAGGGGTGCTAAGATAGGCGAAGGTTCTGGGAGTGATGTGACCATGTTCGATCTGCTAAAGGCAGCTTTAAGGCAGAGGCCTAACTACATACTCGTGGGTGAAATTAGAGGCGTCGAGGGGAACATAGCTTTCCAAGCTATGCAAACTGGTCATCCTGTGATGGCTACCTTCCATGCTGCAAGCGTAGACAAGCTCATCCAGAGGCTTACAGCGGAACCCATAAGCGTTCCGAAAACTTTCATCGATAATCTGAACTTTGTTGTCATTCAGAGCGCTGTTCGTCGCCCGGATGGTAAGCTCGTAAGGAGAGTAATAAGCGTAAATGAACTCGTGGGTTACAACCCTCAGAAGGGTGGTGTAAGCTACATCGAAGTATTCCAGTGGGATCCTGTAACCGACAAGCATGTATTCACAGGTTTCGGCAGTTCTTATCTTTTAGAGCAAAAAATTGCAACCAGATTAGGCATACCGCCAAATAAGAAGAAGGTGATCTACAAAGAGGTTGAAAAGAGGGCAAAGATACTTAAAACTCTGCACGATCAGGGAGTAAAGAACTTCTATGACTTCTTCGCAGCGATATCGAAGATAACAAAGAGTGGCGTGCTGAACGTAAAGGTGTAGCCATGGAAGTTAAAGAGAAGTTTGCTTTAAAAGGTGCTAAAATCGAATTCAACTTTTTTAAAAAATTAGCTGAAAAAATCAGGCATCTTTCAGAGAACAGTCTAATGGACAACGATCTCCTTTTTACTCTAACATACATGGCCTCCCTTTCAACTGCAAAGCTGAGCAGAGATAAGATATTCGAGATGGTATCTGAGAGGGACTACTTGCCAAGCAAATACTTCAGAAAGATAAAGGATCTAACTCAAAAATGGCATTACGATTACGCAACTGCCTGCAGCCTTATGGCGGATAAGGTCAGGCATGAAAGACTCAAAAGTTTGTTCAACAGACTGGCCAATGCTATATCTGCTGGAGAGCCAGATGAAGAATTCTTGGCGAGGGAATGGAAGCATTTCAAGACGGTAAGAAAGGATGAATATGAACGATCACTTGAAAGCTTAAGAAAATGGACCGACGCTTACGTATCTCTTCTGGTCTCGGCATCGCTTATATCCATCGTCATACTGCTTTCAGTGATAATCTACAGCCCTGGAGATGCTGCTGCTACACTATATGGTGCGGTTTTGGCGAACGTTTTTATATGCGGATTTGGAGTTTTTATGCTCTGGAGAGCGGTTCCAAAGGATAAGAAGGTTCATAACTACTACATAAAATCTAAAGAACAGGTTCTGGTTTCAAAACTCTCAAAAATTATAATTCCCCTCGGCATCCTCGTACTTGTAGCCTTCGTAATTGTTCCAACACTTCTAGGTGGCTTTTCAATTACTGGAAACGTTTTAATCAGCATTAAGGAACTCAGAGGATATGGTTTTGTATTTGCAGGCTTGCTACTTCTACCAATAGCCATAATCGCAAAGATAGATGACTCAAAGATATCTGGAAGAGATGAAGCATTCACATCGTTCATCAGAAGCCTTGGAGCGATAAAGTCTGGAGCTGGTGTTTCGATAGCTGAGGCTATATCGAGGATAGATGAAAAAAACCTCGGTGCTTTGAAAGATCTCGTTGCTCAGCTTTATCGAAGACTTTCTTTGGGCTTGGATGCAAAACTCAGCTGGGCAAGGTTTATAGGGGAAAGCGGTAGCTATCTTATACACAAGTTCACAAACATCTTCTTAGATGCCACAGACCTCGGTGGAGATGCAGATGTTGTTGGCGAGATAGTTTCATCATCCAATCTAGAGATGGTACTACTAAGGTTGAAAAGGAATCTGATATCTTCGGGCTTCATAAACCTGCTGATTCCTCTGCATCTTTCAATGGTCGGACTGATAATATTCATAACGGAGATAATGAACATATTCACGAGCTACATAACCCAGCTTTTTGAAACACAGATCGGTGGAAATTTAGGTGGCATAATGTCTAACTTACCCGGAGGATTGAGTGGTATGAACATTGGAATTTTTAGCGCTATACCCTTCGAGCTAATGAACCAGTTTACGGTATTTTCAATTCTTTCTCTTACTATTGCTAATACGATTGCTGCAAACATCGTCAAAGGCAGTGGAGTTTATATGTATGTGTTTTATGGTTCGATTTTTGCCCTGCTTTCTGGAGTCTTATTGTTAGTTATTCCACCGCTTGTTGAGTGGCTGTTTAGCTTTCCCTCGTTTGTTGAATAGGAGGTGAGAAAATGGAGTTCCCTATAGAGCTCATTCTTGGAATTCTGCTTGCGTTTATATTTATTGCATTATCGAACGTTTTTAATGCTGTTAGAAGAAAAAACAGCAAATCGAAAGAGTCTACTTCCGAAACAGGTGTTGTTTCGGAGTCTAGAAGATTTAAAGTTCCAAAAAGCTTAAGTATTTTTTCAAAGATTAAGCTCGGTTCTAAAGAGAAAAAAGAGGAGAAGCTGAAAGAGATAGACAAAAAACTTGAGGAAGCTATTTCAACTGTGCCAACAAAAAGCGTTGAGAAAACGGTTGTTTTGGAGGGAGGAGATGAGTTATCGAAGGAGGCGTCGGAAAAATTCAGGGTTGAAGAGAACCTGCTCGAAGAAATGCAATCTGGCTTAAAGGCTGAAGCATCTAATATCGAAATCAAAGAACCTGAAAACAAGACGGTTCAGGAGTTACCAGATTTGCCAGAGGAGGATTTAAATATGAACATGGACAGCGTTGATGAACAGTTCAATTTAGAAGCGGAATCTGAGGAGAAGAATGAGGAAAAAAATGAAGAAAAAGTTGAGCTTGATGAGGAAGATGATCTCGTTTCAAAGATAGTCAAAGTTGCAGAAACTGAAGAGGAAGAGGAGGTAGATCTGCTGAGAGATCTAAAAGGGCAAAAATTCAATGTTGAAGAACTTGAGAAGGATCTGAGCAGCGTTTTGAATAAATTACGGGGGATGAAGAATGCCAGAAGCGAATGATGTTTTCTACATCGCCCTATCCATAGCTACCCAGATATGGATGCTTGAGGAAAGAAGGCAGATGGTTGAATTCGTATGCTCACAACTTGCAGAGCTTGAAGAGTGTTCAGCGGTGGTGATGGTAGATAAAGAGGGAGAGTTCTATAGCATGAAGGAGAATGTCTTAGCATGCGAATTTTTGAGGTACCATCCGAGATCTCTGAGCATAGTAGATGCAAATAGATGTAAATGCGAAAAAAGAGAACACGAACTTTTAGTAGCTTTGTCTTACAACTCCGGCTGTGGAGCATATGTTTTTCTGAAAAAAGCAAACGAAGAGACAATTCAGGTGATAAAAGATGTTTTTGACATCCTATCGAGAGCGATAGCGTTGAAAAAGATACAGGATGAAAGAGTCAAGATAATTGAAAGGCTGCAGAAAAACCTTGAATATTTTGCGCACCTTTCGGACAGAATTAGAAACCCTCTAGCGGTAATAATGGGTGCGATAGAGATAGGCGATGAGATAGGAAAAGAGAAGGTTTATGAACTGGTTTGGAAGAATGCTTTAAAAATCAAGGAAACGCTCGACGAGCTTTCGGATGCAGAGTTAAAGACGAAAACGTACGTCAAAAAGTATCGTGAAAAATAAAATTAAATTAAAATTTTATTTAAACAATCGAAAACAGTCTCTGCAGAACCTCAGCCACTTCCAAGCCCTTCTTTGTCAGTTGGTAAAAATCTTCGGATTTTTCTACGATCTCAAGTTTTGCCAAAGCTTTTAGGTGCCTGTCTAAGATTCCGGGATTCAAACGGGTTTCGAACATTATTTCTGAAAACCTCTTAGGACTTCTTTCAAGACAGAAAACTATACTGCTTACACCACTCCTTGACAGAACCTTCAAAACTGTAACATCCACATTAGTTTCGAAGAGTCTTCTTGCCTCTAGGGCAGACATATTGTGTTGTTAAAAATTACCAGATATAAATGTTTCGAAATATTGTGAAATTCGTTTTTTGCAATTACTCCCTGCGAAAAATTTCAACTCTGCATTTCCAAAAAGGAAATTTTATATCACAAAGAAAATTTTATAATTTAAGAGTTTTGTATCATTTTGGTGGTGTTATGGGTGTTGAAGAGCTCACGTCACTTCTTCAAAATGAAGAGACGCTAAACAAGCTAAAAATTTTGCTTGAAAGTGTGAAAGAAAGAGAAAATGATAAAAAATTGGAGGAGAGAGTAGCAGAACTTGAAAAAAAACTTGTAGAAAAAGAAAAAGAACTTGAAATAAAGAACAGGGAAGCTGAAAGGCTGAGAAAGTTTGTAGAAACGATATTCTGGAGCGTGCCCAAGCCCATATGTATATACTTCCTAGACAAAAATGGGAAGCTTAGATACTTCAACGAGTACGTACTTAAGCTCTTCAACAAGAAGAAAGAAGATGTAATCGGTTTTGCACCTTCAGAGATATTCTACGCTCCAGATGGAAAAAGAAGGCTTGCTGATGTTGGCTTGAAGACGAACATAGAGATAGCACTTGAAAAGGGTGGATTGACAGTAGAGGGTATAGAAGCTGCGCTGAATACTGAAATCGGTAAGATCCCTATTCTCACTTCATGCGGCCCAGTTCGAATCGATGGAGAGTTAGAAGGAATGGTTGGATTCTTTGTGGATATAAGCTCAATAAAGGAGAAAGAAGAAGAAATTAAAAAAGCTTACGAGCTTGTAAACAACATCTTCAAGAATTTACCAACCTACGTGATATTCGTTGACGAGAATGGAAAAATAAAGTTTGCAAACGATAACGCAGCCAAGCTTGCAGGTTATTCGAGGGCTGAGGAGATAATAGGACTCAAACCTACAGATATAGCTAAGATCCACTCTGAATACAGTGAAAACGCGAAGATTATTGTTGAAGCTGTTAAAAATAGACAGAAGGTGGAAAACGTTGAAGTTAAGTTGGTTTCTAAGATAGGGGAGATATTCACGAACGTTTCGATATACCCAATATACATAGGAAACGACTTCGCAGGCTACATAGAGGTCTTCACCGACGTTACCGTATACAAGGAAAAGGAGTCTGAACTTAAACAGATCTTGGATGGCATACCGGTTGCGACCTTCGTGATAGATGCAAACCACACTGTTGTTCACTGGGATCAATCGATGGAGGAGATAACAGGAGTTAAGGCTGAAGAAGTGGTAGGTACAAAGGATGCCTGGAAGGGATTTTATAGAGAAAAGAGGCCGACATTAGCAGATATCGTTGCAGACCATCCAAAAGATGCTGACAGATTTGACAGCAAGATCCTTAAATCCGAAATGGTTAAAGGGGCCTACTACGTAGATATCCACGAAGCAAACTATCCAAGAGCAAGCAAAAAGCGCTGGGTGAGAACTACAGCTACGCCAATATTTGACTCTAAAGGTAACCTCGTAAAAGTCGTGGAAACTATTGAAGATTTCACCGAAGTCAAGATGAGAGAAAAGCAGCTTGAAAGGATACTGAACTCCCTACCGGTTGCAGTTTTATTGATGGATGCTAGCAAAACTGTTAAGTTCTGGAACAAGGCTTGCGAAGATCTAACAGGAGTTAAGGCTGAAGAAGTGGTAGGTACAAAGGATGCCTGGAAGGCTTTTTACAAGGAGAAGAGGCCGACAATTGGAGAGATAATAATAGACAATCCAAAAGATGCTGACAGATACTACGATAAGGTTTACAGATCTTCCATAGTTGATGGAGCGTTTGTTGTGGAAGCAAGATTTGAACTTCCAAGAAACAGAAGATTGGTCCACTTCAGAACAACTGGAACTCCGATATTAGATGAAAATGGCAAAGTTGAATCAGTCGTAGTTGCAATGGAGGATATAAAGGAGTTAAAAGACAGAGAAATGGAGATTCAGCAGAATCTAAAATATATAAGCGAATGTTTATCAAAATTAAGCTACGGAATTCGTGAACTTGAAGCTGGTAACCTCAACGTAAAGCTCCAGAAGATCAAAGATGACGAGTTCGGGAAGACTTTTGAAGAGTTCAACGAGTTCGTGGATAGGCTAAGGCAGATAATAGTTAAGCTTGCTGGAGATATGAAGGAGACTTCGAAGATAGTGGCACAGGCTAAAGAGGCTATAGCGCAGGTTAACGCCGGGATGGAGCAGATAAGCAGCGCATCTCAGCAGATAGCGACTGGTAGCGAGAACTTATCGAGACTTGCGAACACTTCCTCGGCTGAGCTTAAGGAGTTGCAGAAGTTGATGACGAGGATAAGTGAAGATGTAAACTCATCCGCAAACTTCGCCGCCGAAGCTTCAAAGAGCGCTGCAAGTGCAAGGGAGAAGGGTGGAAAGGCTATTTCTATGCTAAACGAG
>JASFYJ010000007.1:0-18652 GCA_030055525.1 Archaeoglobales archaeon
GGACGAGCGAGGAGGTAAAAGTCTACACCGGCGCAGACGAGTGGGCTGATGATGCAGCTGTGGGTGTGAGGAAGATAAAGATGCTTGCCGGGGTGGGATGATGGAGGTTGAGGAGGTTAGGAGGGAACGATTAGAGCGTTTGGAAGCTTTTTCGAAAGGAAAAGAGCCGGACAGAGTACCTATATATGCTTCAAGCATGCTATTTCCAGCAAAGTATGCTGGCATCACGGCAAAAGAGATGCTTTTCGACTACCAAAAATACAGAGAAGCAGTCATAAAAGTCGCAAAGGATTTCGATTTTGACTTATTTCGAGCGAATACTGGACTTGAAGGTATAATATTTGTGTTAGCTTTCGTTAAAAGTGCTCCGGATATAGCTAAAAGTCTGAGATTCCTCACAGGTCCGTTTCATCAGATTATAGGGGACGTATTCACTAAATGGCCTGGTATAGAGCTTGACGTGAATGCCCACCCACAATTCATTGGAAAAGAGATAATGAAGAGAGAGGAGTATGATGAGTTCATCAGAGATCCAATAGGATATATCCATCGAGTAGCACTTCCTAGAATTTGCAGGAACCTCAGCAATCTAGGTTCGCTAGATTATCATACGACGCTTCTTAAATATGGCGCTGAAATTTATAAAAGTAGCATGAATGTTATGGCTACAGCAGAAGAGCTAAAAAAGATTGGTTATCCATCCATACCAACCTCTTGGGGTTATGCACCGCTCGATTTTATAGCTGACTTGCTAAGAGATATAAAAGGCGTTTCCTTAGATCTGTATAAAGTACCAGACAAAGTGAAAGCTGCTGTAGAGGTTTTGACGCCACTTATAATAGAGATGGCAGAAAAAACCGGAATGAGTCCTGAAACAGCAAAGAAGCTCTTTGGAACAGATGTAGTGTGGTGTTTCTATCCGTTACATATGACTGAATACCTAAACCCTAAGCTCTACAATGAATTCTACTGGCCTTACCTTAACAGGGTGTTTCAAAAAGTTGCAGAAATGGGAATGATCAACTTTGTGCTGTTTGAAGGCAGACACGATGCACACCTTGAAACTCTACTTGAAGCACCAAAAAAGAAAGTGATAGGTGTATTTGAGAAAACTGATCCAAGAAAGGTTAGAGAGGTAGTAGGGGATCGTATAATGATCGCTACTGGTCCACCAAATTCGCTGCTGATTAGCGGAACTCCACAGAAAGTTGAGGAATACATGAAGAAGTTGCTAGAGGATTGCAAAGAGGGCGGATTAATGATTTATCCTGGAGCTGATGGTGGAATTTCGAGAGATGCAAAGCCGGAGAATGTTAGGGCTGTAATTGAGGCTGTAAAGAAGTACGGGAGATACTGAATAAGATTTGAAAAGAGGTGATGAACGTGGACGAGAAAAGTTTCCCCAGATGGCTCCCATGGATGGTTGCGACGGGAGCTATGCTGGCTTTTACTGTTAGGTGGTTGCACTATCTCTACTCCTTTACTGCCCCACAGATTATTGAGGAGTTTGGGGTTTCTGCAGCTACAGCATCGTTGATGGTTACAGCAAATTCTATAGGGATGGTTGTTGGAGGCTTTCTAATAGGGATATTATGTGATAAGATAGGTGTAAGAGTTACACTTAGTGTTGCCGCAATTATAGTCGGTATATTTACTATACTTGTGGGGTTTGCTAATAGTATATACATGGCTATTGTTCTTTTTGGAATTGCCGGACTTTTCTCATGGCTAAGCTCAGCGTTTCCAAAAATTGCAAAAGCCTGGTTCTCACCGTCTCTTTATTCAACAGCTAACAGCTATATGTTTCTTGGTTTTAGACTTTCAGCGCTTTTTATGGGACCAGTAGTGGCTTCGATAGTAATTACAAGCGGTTGGAGAAACGCATGGATTGACATGGGTATCCTTTGCATTATAATGGGAATACTTGCATTCGCCCTAATAAGAGATAGGAAAGATCTTGGAACTAGTTCTGAACAAAGAAAAACCTCGTTCCGTGAAATCTTTAAATACAGAGATGCATGGATCCTATTTTCAGCATACTCGATGTGGCTTATCGGATGTGTTATGTACGTAGTTTTCACAGTTACCTACCTGCAAAAAGGGCTTCAACTTGATCCAATGACTGCTGGATGGCTCTGGAGTCTTCTACAGTTGGTTGGCATAATATCAATGTATACTCTGCTTCCCCTCTCAGATCTTCTAGCATCTAAGGGAATCATAAGCAGAAAGAACTTTGCAGGAATAATGTTTTTCGTAGCGGCTATTGCTTTTGCAGTATTTGGATCGTTAAAACCCGGAATGCCAGTCTATTACTACGCTGCTGCGATAATATTTGTAGGACTAGGTGCGTTGTTGTTAACAACAATTCCTGCACCTCTAATTTCAGAGCGTTTCCCTCCAAACCTTGCAGGCACAGCAACTGGCTTTATAACTGCTGTAGGACAGTGGCCATTCATTGTTATGCCACCAATCGCAGGTATGCTTGCAGCGAGCTATGGGTGGGGAAGTATATATCTGTTTTCAGCGCCCTTTATAGCTATAGGTGGACTAATTCTTATATTACTGATGAAGCCACCTCAAAAGGTCGCTAATAAGGCATAAAAAATTTTAAATTTTTATATTTTATTTTTGTTACAAAATCATCAAGTCTCAACAGCCGCCTAAAACTACTTCTACACACAAAAATAACGTTACACTCAACATCTCACGCACTTTTTAACTTTTTTCTGTCAATTATCGTTATTAAAGGCAATTACAACTAACTAACATGAATGGTTTCAGAGATACACCCTGGCCCTATGAGAAGTTAGATCCACAAAAGACTGCGGATAAAGCCTATGAAAGCGCTTTTGAAGGATACTGCATGTATGGGCTTGTAAATGCAGTTGTTAATGAGCTTTCGGAAAAGATAAAGGATCCTTGGAGTAATTTTCCAACTAGATTTGCTTTGTATGGACGTGGGGGAGTTATAGGCTGGGGTGCTACGTGCGGTCCGTTAAATGGGGCAGCACTTTTGGCATATCTCATTCTAGAGCAAAAAGATGCCGACGAGTTGATTAACGAGTTATACATGTGGTATTGCACAACTCCTCTACCACAATACAAGCCAAATAAAGCAAAAATCCTCGAATTAGAGAATAGACCAGTAATAGCTGTTGCACCTCTTTGCTATACCAGATCTATGAACTTTAGTTTGGTTACAGGATACAAAATTCTTTCCCCTGAGTTTTTTGAGATTGAAAATAGAGTCGTAGCAGATGTCACCAAAAAATTTGTTGAATTACTAAATGCAAAGTTTGATGGAACATTTAAACCAAGTTTTGAGATTGCAGAAAATAATGCTTCTGCTAACATTCTGAAGGCGGCGGAATTTTACATGTATCGCTCCTTGCCTTTGGTTGAAATCCCTGGTAAGAGGTGTTGAAGATGGAAATAAAAAATGTGGCAGTAATTGGTGCAGGTTCGATGGGCCACGCAATTGCAGAGGTTGTAGCTATGCACGGATTTAAAGTAAACCTAATGGACATCAGCGAAGAACAGCTCAAAAAAGCTTTGGTAAAAATCGAAGATGGGCTTAGAAAGAGCTATGAGAAAAAATATATACTAGAACCCCCTGAAAAAGTAATTTCACGGATAACAACTACAACAGATATTGGAGAGGCTGTGAAAGATGCAGATCTAGTCATTGAGGCTGTTCCAGAGATATTAGATCTGAAAAAGAAGATTTTTAGTGAGATTGAACAAAAATGTCCACAACATACAATATTTGCCACCAATACTTCATCGCTCAGCATTACCAAATTATCCGAAGCGACGAATAGACCAGACAAATTTATAGGAATGCACTTCTTCAACCCGCCAAAAATTCTAAAGTTGCTTGAGATAGTGTGGGGAGAGAAGACTAGCGAGAATACTATAAAAATCGTCGAAGACTTTGCTAAGAAAATAGATAGAATAATAATCCATGTAAGAAAAGATGTTCCAGGATTCATCGTTAATAGGATATTTGTCACAATGTCGAATGAGGCTTCTTGGGCTGTAGAAATGGGAGAAGGAAGTATTGAAGAAATTGATTCTGCAGTAAAATATAGACTTGGGCTACCAATGGGACTTTTTGAGCTTCACGATGTTCTTGGCGGTGGTAGTGTTGATGTTAGTTACCATGTCCTCGAATACTACAGAAAAACCCTTGGTGAAACTTACCGCCCATCTCCGCTTTTTGAAAGACTTTTCAAAGCAGGTCATTATGGGAAGAAAACTGGTAAAGGTTTCTATGACTGGAGTGAAGGAAAGACAAACGAAGTACCACTAAGAGCGGGAGCAAACTTTGACTTACTGAGACTTATCGCTCCTGCTGTTAATGAAGCTGCTTGGTTAATCGATAAAGGAGTGGCAAATGCAGAAGAAATCGATCTTGCAGTGCTGCACGGTCTAAACTACCCCAGAGGTCTACTAAGAATGGCCGACGACTTCGGAATCGATAAAATTGTTCAAAAACTTAATGAACTCTATGAAAAATATGGGGAAGATAGATACAGAGCAAACCGAGTTCTTAAGAAAATGGTTGAGGAAGGAAAACTTGGAAGAAAAACAGGAGAAGGATTTTATAAATATGGTCCAGGAAATTATGAATTTGTAAAACTCGAAAAAGTCGGAAATATAGGTGTTCTTAGACTCAACAGACCAAGAAGGGCGAACGCCCTAAACATGACGTTCCTTAAGGAGATAGATAATGCATTAACAGTTCTTGAAGAGGATGACGAGGTAAGAGTTGTAGTAGTTATAGGAGAAGGAAAGAACTTCTGCGCTGGAGCAGACATCTCTATGTTTGCATCTGGAAGACCAGAATTAGTTACTGAATTCAGCCAGACTGGCCATAAGGTTTTCAGAAGGATAGAAATGTATCCAAAGCCTGTAATAGCTGCAATTCATGGTGCTGCTGTTGGTGGCGGATTTGAATTAGCATTAGCGTGTGATTTAAGAGTCATGAGTAAAAAAGCCTTCCTCGGGCTTCCAGAGTTGAATCTCGGAATAATCCCTGGCTGGGGAGGTACACAGAGGCTTGCATATTACGTCGGTGTATCTAAATTAAAGGAGATAGTACTATTGAAGAAAAACATCGATGCTGAAACTGCAAAGAATTTGGGTCTGGTCGCAGAAGTATTCCCAGAAGAGGACTTTATGGAAAAGGTTATTGAGTTTGCAAAGAACCTTACAGAATTACCACCAGTTGCAGTAAAGTACCTGAAGAAAGTTATTACTCTTGGAACTATGCCAAACCTTGAGACAGGATGCTTAGTTGAATCAGAAGCTTCAGGAGATATAGCGCTAACACAAGACGTTGCTGAAGGTATTCAAGCCTTTAACTACCACAGAAAACCTAAATTTGTAGGGAGGTGAGAATTTTGAGAAACGTTGCTATTGTAGGGGCAGGTATAACACATTTTGGTAGAAGAGACGCAAGTTGGAAAGATTTAGTAGTTGAAGCAGGAAAAGCTCTGTTCGACGATGTTCCAAATCTCGACAAAAAAGATGTAGACTCATTTTTTATAGGTGCAGCACAACCCGAGAGGTGGACTTATCAGACTCACGTTGCTCCGCTCGCTGCAGAACTTCTAGGTCTTAAACCGAGAAGAGTAGTAGCAAGAACTGAATCAGCCTGTGCAAGCGGACAGATAGCAATACGATATGCCTGGCTAGCAGTTGCATCTGGTTTGAGCGATGTAGCTGTCGTTGTTGGTGTGGAGAAAATGAATACAAAGTTCATGAATCTAAGTCAAACGAGCATGATGAATGTTGGCAATAGAGAGTTCGACACCGCAGTTGGTCTTACAGCTCCACCGTATTTTGCTATGGTAGCTCAAAGACATATGCATTTATATGGGACTACGGAAGAACAACTTGCACTTGTAAGAGAGAAGGCTGGAGAATACGGTTCAGCAAATCCTTACGCTCAATTCCAGAAAAAGATAACAAAAGAAGATGTTTTAAAGTCGAGGGTTGTTGCACCACCGCTTAAACTTTTTGACTGCAGCGGTATAACTGATGGCGCTGCTGCACTTTTGATAACAAGCGAAGAGAGGGCGAGAGAATACACAGACACACCAGTTTGGATTTTAGGAGGGATACAGAGAACAATGGCCAACTCAATAAACGAGATGGGAGAATTAAGCGATTGGTTATCACTAAGATATCTAGCTAAAGACGTTTATGATCTCTTCAAAATAACGCCTGAAGATATAGACATAGCCGAAGTACACGACTGCTTTACGATAAGTGAAATAGTAGAATACGAAGAACTCGGTTTTTGCAAGAAAGGCGAAGGCGGAAAGTTTATCGAGGAAGGACAGAGTTACATAGGAGGTAAAGTTGCAGTAAATCCAAGTGGTGGATTACTTGCTAACGGACACCCCCTTGGTGCTACAGGAGTCAGACAAGCTTGGGAGATAACAATGCAGTTCAGAGGAGAAGTATCGGAAAAGAGGTATGTTAGCGGAGCAGAGCTTGGTTTAGCCCACAACCTAAGTGGTATGGCGCAGTTCCATCACATCATGCTTTATAGCATAAAAAAACCTAAAGATGTCAAATTTGGGAGGTGAAAGACGTGAAAGAGATTGTTCTTCCAGATACTATACCTCTTCTACCAATCGTAGATCCGTGGGAACAACAAGATGCTGAAGGCCCCGATTCGACAAAGGTATATCAATTCTACAAGAATCTTTCCGAAGGTAAACTTACAATGCAACGTTGCAAAAAATGTGGAAATGTCTTCTATCCACCGCAAGCCATGTGTAAGTACTGCAACAGCACAGAATACGAATGGGAAGAGATTCCAAAGACTGGAGAAATTCACGCTTTCAGTGCCCTTCTGTTGGGTTTTCCAATGATTATCGAAAACTTTGCTCCGTTCGTTGTAGCAGTAGCAAGATTTGGAGATTATCCCAAAAACGGTGTACAGATAATTGGAATAATGTTTGATACTGACTACAGAAGCCTAAAAATTGGGGATAGAGTAGAGTGGGAAATAATGAGGATTAAAGGACCTGGAGAAAAGGTTAGATACTGGTACTGCTTTAGGAAGGTGTAACTAATGGAAGGGGAAAATTTTTTAATACCTATTTTTGGCCCACTGCAAGGTATTAGAGTTGTAACTACTGGGAGTATAATCGCTGGGCCAGCAGTAGGTACGATTCTTGCAGATTTAGGAGCAGAGGTCATTCACATCGAAAAGCCCGACGGGGGAGATACTTTAAGGGTCGTTCCACCCTATTTTGAAGGCAATGGAAATAAGATTGGGGGAGAATTTGTATGTGTTACAAGAAATAAACTTTCTGTAGCACTTGACATAAAATCAGAAAAAGGTAAAGAAATTTTCTACAAGATTCTAAGGCATACAGACATTTTTGTAGAAAACCTCGTATGGTTAGAGGAAAGATATGGTATAACTGATAAAGAAATGCTTAAAGAGAATCCACAGCTTGTTATAGTCCACGTCAGTGGATATGGAAGACCTGAGTTTGGCGGCGAAAAGGAGAAATGCTCAAGAGGTAGCTACGACATAATTTCTCAAGCTTATTCTGGATGGTGCAATCTTGCAGCACCACCAGGCATGGAGGTACACAGGTTACCTTTATATATAGGAGATTACATAACTGCACTCTTCGGTGCTATTGGTGCGCTGTCTGCTTACATATACGCTAAGAAAACAGGAAAAGGACAAGTTGTAGATGTAGCACAATTCGAAGCTATCGCTAGAGTAATTGAAATGTATTATATGATGTACTACAACCTAGGAATCAAAAGAGAAGGGGAGGGGCTCAGAGTTTTCAATACACAGCCCTATGGATTATACAAAACAAAGGATGGTTGGATAGCTATAGGAGCGATTGGCCCTGGACTGTATCAGAGGTTCATACAAGCGTTAGCAAAAGCAACTGGAATAAATCCAGAGGATTTTCCATACGAAGAGTGTGCGTCATCGCCAGAAGCTTTGAATAGTGAAAAAGGTAAAAAACTTGATAAGATCTTTACAGAGTACCTGAGAAATCACACGAAAGAGGAAGTAGAAGAGCTTTTTAACTCTTTCAGAGTGCCATGTTCAAAAGTTTCAACACCAGACGATGTGCTTAAAGACAAACACTGGCTAGACAGAGGAGACATAGTAGATGTTCTTGACGAGAACACTGGAAGATTTGTGAAGCAAATCGGAATTGTGCCAAAGTTTTCAGAGACTCCAGGAAAAATATGGCGCGGGCCACCAAAACTTGGAAGTGATACTGTCAAAGTTCTTAAAGAGTTACTAGGAATGAGCGATTATGAGATCGAAGAACTAAAAAAGAACAATATAATAAATTTTTAACCCCCGGAGAGGGGAGTTATAAAAATTAAAACATCTTCATCTTTCAAATTTTTGAGCATCTCTTCCTTGTAATCAATGACTCTATCGTTGAGTATGAGTTTAACGTCTCCTCTGGTGAGGTAATGTTCTATTTTCCCTCCTATTTTGTTTTCAATGGCTAAAACGGCATCTTTTATTGTGCTTTGGTCATCTAAGTCAATATAAAAGCACCTATTTTCGTAAGCTATGACATTTCGAAACTGCAATGCCGAAAGTAAGATCTTTATCTTCATAAAAAATTAAAGTGAAAAATCCTTTAGATCCAATTCTTCTAGTTTCTCTTTAGTTGGATGCCCTTTTTCATCAATCCCTCTGATCTTGTAATATATATCAAGCATTTTTTCGACGTTTGGTGAATAACCTTTCGTTCCTCCTTTTTTGAGGGGTCTTCTTACGATTTGAGGTAACTTCTCGTCCTCTCTTCTCATCCCTAGTCTAATATTTATCATTCTTTTTAGCATGTATGTCCTTTCGCCAATTTTTGCAATATCTGTAGGGGTTATACTTTCCCCTATAATTGCAGAATGGAACTTTGCAGCATCGTTTATACTAATTAGTCCAAGCATGCATAGGATGTAGCTGTTCCAAACTTCTTTAGCACTTTGATGTATCACTTGCATCTTAATCTTATCTTCGCTTTCATCAAATCTGTTTGTGGGTAATACACCAAGTTCTGGAACTGGCGCTGCAGCGATATCGACTGTGAAATAGTCGGAGTGGAGATGGCACGCACCTCGAGAGGACGTGACGTAAGTTAAAGCCATCATACTGAATGCTCTTGGATCGTGCATTGGAATTTCGAGTCCTTTTACATTCGCTGCCTCCTCTAGATCGACTCCAAATGTCTTAGCTGCTGATCTTGTTCCCTCTGCTAGTATATTACCTAACCCTTCTCTTTTTACTATATTTCTTAGAGTTTCGAGGAGAGCTTTTCCATCACCAAATTTAATTCCATCTTTTAACACTCCTTTTTCTGTTAAGTACATAGCAAAAGCTACTGTCACTCCCGATGAGATTACATCAAGACCAGCTTCGTTACAGTAATTCGCGGCATCTAGTATAACATCTAAGTCGTAAACGCCACATAGTGAGCCAAGAGAAGATACGCTTTCATACTCCATTTTTACACCTCTGACTCTGTGTCCACAGATCACTGGACAATTTGCACATCCCTCAGATTTGACTTCATATTTCTCAAGCATGGTTTCTCCTGAAATTTTGAATGCTGGAAAAACACCCTCTGTGAAATATTTGGACGGTGTATCTCCAAGTTCGTAACCTTGTGTAGTATACATAAGTGTTCCATACGTGTGCCATAGTTCTCTTGCTGGATTTGATGCTACTTTTTCGAGCAGTTCTCCATAATACTCTTTCAAGCTTTTTTCATCTGCTACGTCTGGCAGACCTATTTCGCCTAAAACAGCAATAGCTTTGAGATTCTTACTACCCATTAAAGCTCCAAGCCCCGTCCTACCAGCAGCTCTATGGGTATCATTTACTATGCAAGCATACTTTACGAGATTTTCACCAGCTGGGCCTATACATGCAACACGAGCCTTTTTGTCAGTCTCCTTGTTGATAATTTCAATCGTTTCGCTAGTATTTTTACCCCACAGCTCTTTCGCATTTCGGAATTCAACCTCTCCATTAGCAATGTAAAGGTATACTGGCTTTTCAGCTTTTCCAGTAATAATTATTCCATCGATCCCTGATTTCTTAATTGCAACTCCAAAAAAGCCGCCAGAAGTTGATTCACCCCATAGATTTGTAAGAGGAGATCTTCCAACTACTGCATGTCTTCCTGAAAAAGGTGTTAAGCCTGTGAACATTCCAGTAAGGAAAGCTATTGGCGATTCAGAAGATAGTGGAGGTATATTGGAGGATATTTTGTTATAAAGTAACGCTGCACCAAGTCCGCAACCTCCAACGAACTTTCTTATTAACTCCTCTTTAATCTCTATTTCCCTAACACTCGAATTTTTAAGGTTAACTTCCAAAACCTTCCCATGAAAACCCATCATAATTTCAACCTCCCATAATATATATCTACAAGCAATTCTTTCGCTTCGTCAACTGTGAATTGTCTAGGTGCGAATGGGCCTGTTGGATCCATAACGACGTATTTTGCGAAAATATCGAGTTTATCTTTAAATTCTTGTTCGCTAATGCCAAGTTCCTTCATTGTAAGCGGAGCACCTATCTTTCGGTAAAATTCTACAAAAAAGTTCACAAGATTCTTCAAAATTTCATCGGGTTCTTGGCCATCTATGCCAAGTTCTTTTGCGAAATAAATGTACTTGTCGTCAACTTCGGCGTAGAATTTAATGATGTAAGGTATTGTTACTCCACAAGCCATCCCATGGTGAACTTTAAAGAGAGCTCCTATATTATGGGCTACCGCATGCGTAGTACCTATTCCTCCATTGGAAAAAGCTGCTCCAGCTATCATTGCAGCAATCTGAGTTTTAAGCCTGATTTGTAGATTTTCTGGATAACGAAGGGCAAGGGGAAGGTAATTAAATATCATCTTCGTTGCCCTTACTGCAAGAGCATCAGAAATTTCATTACTTGATCTGCAAAGATAGCAATCTACTGCATGGGATAAAGCATCCAATCCTGTACCAAGAGTTAATTTTTGTGGCATCCTGACTACAAACTTTGGATCAAGGACTGCGAAATCGGGATACAATTCTGGATGAACTACCCCTTCCTTTCTATGTGGCTCGACGCTGTCGTCGGTTATGACTGCAACATTTGTTGCCTCACTCCCTGTTCCAGCTGTAGTTGGAATGCATGCAATTAGAGCTTTTTTCCTTAGTCCAAGAGGTCGCATAGCATCGACATTAGTTAAATCTGTTTTGGGTTCTTCATATAGTATCCAAGAAGCTTTCGCCATATCTATAACACTTCCTCCTCCGACGGCGACTATCAAATCTGGTTGAAATTCCTCCATTTTCTCGGCAACAGGTTTTATAGAACCTAATGGAACTTCTGGTTCAACATTATCGTATATCTTTGTTTCCAATCCAAAAACTTTAAGCATTTTTTGGGTAGTTATGGCTAAATCCTTTACACCCTTATCGGTAATTATAAAAGCTCTCTTCCTACCAAACTGAGGCATTGACCCCGAAAACATTTGCAAACCGGCAAGTCCGTAGAATACTTTTGGCATTATAAAAGAATTAAGTAAAATTTTCGACTCCGGAGCGCTAAGAGTTGTTACTACCGTCCTTATCTCCGGTTTATCCATCGGCCATTCAGCCATATACTTTATCACCTCCTCTTCACTAAACTACATCAACTAAGCTTTAGGTGGTTCAGGAATTAAAATTGCAAACAAACCTTGTATAGCAAAGAATATCGAAGCTACGATGAAAGCTATTGTAAACCCTGAAGCACTAGCAATAGGAGCTATTATAAATGGCGTACTTATAAAAGCTCCAATGCAAAGAAACGTGTTTAGAACCCCCGAAGCACCCCCTATATATTCCGGTTTCATTTTATTTTCGACAAAAGGAAGGTAGGCAGGAACTGCCATCCAATGTGGAATAACACCTCCTGCTACAAAGCCTGCGAGACCTACAAGAACCCACAACATATTTAAATTGCTGTTGAACCACGCTGCAAGCATAAGAGCTGAGAAGGCGATGGATAGCCCTGTAATATACACCCTTACTTTTCCAGTTTTCGAACTCATCATAGGAAATACAAAAGAACCAACCCATCCTGGATTTGTAATTAAGGAAACTATTGCACCCCCAATCGCAAGAGGAATTCCCTTCTCAATGAAGGCTGCTGTTGCAAAAAGTGCTTGCCAAGGAACCATACCCATCATAGCTACGAACGTTCCAAGAGCTGCACCCCAAATCGCTTTACTACTTAAAGCTACCTTAGCACCTTCTATAACTGGTGGTTTGGGTATTACAGTACCAGGAGGTGCATTTTTAACAAAAGCTGCAAACAATAGAGTTGCTATTAGAATAACAATAGCCCCTGTAAGATTCATACTCTCCCAGCTTGGGAAGTACGGTGCAATAACCATCCCTACTGAAATGAATATCATCATTGAGGTCAAATATATCCCTGTAGCTAGTCCTACCTGCTGTGGTGGGAACCACGCGTTTATAGCTTTTGGGAGATTTACAAGTACCATTCCTACTCCAAATCCAAGAAGCGCTTGAGAAAGTAGTAGCATTTCAACACCTGGCAAAGTTCTTACAAAGGTACCTAAAGCAGCAATAAACCCTCCAACTGTTGCTGCCGTTCTAACACCAACTCTATCAGCAAAAATTCCTGCAGGAAAAGCCAATAGACCAGCTAGTAACCAAGGTAATGTAAAGACTAGTGAATACATGGTCTGGTCTATACTGTACATTTCCATTATCCTCGGAGCAATGGTAGGCATGTTGTACCAAAAGAGAAACAGCGTTCCAAAAAGCAGCCATGCTAGCGCTAGTATAACCCATCTATATTTTAGATGGGGCTCCATAGGATAATTTTGTGATTAAAAATTAGATAAAGGTAATTGACTTTTCGAAGTTAATAGATATTCGATATTCTCCTTTAGATCTAAATCTGAAATAAGCAATAGAATAAACTTTGTGGCTTAACCTAAAAACTAGTAGTAGTAAAAATTATAAAGGATGTAGTTACGTACTTTCTAATGATAAAAGATCTGTTAGATATCTCTGAATATCTTACGAAACTTGGACTAAGTAAGAAGGAGACAGAAATTTATCTTTCACTCCTATCTACTGGTCCAAAAACAGGAATGGAGTTATCAAAATATACCAAAGATCCAGCACCCTTTGTTTACAGAGTTCTTAAAAGACTTGAAAATAGAAAGCTCGTTTTTAGAATATCCGAGAATCCCATGATTTTTAAGGCATATCCTCTAGACATAGTTCTTTCACAATTGTTAAGTGAAAAAGAAAGGGAATTTAAACTTCTTCTATCTGCGAAAGATACAATACTTCAACTTTATGAGTTACAAAGAAATAAAGTTGCAGGAAATCTTGATTTTGTAGTGATAAATGGTATAACAAATATGATATACATTATCGGAAAAATGATTGAAAGGGCCAATTACGAAGTTAGGAATATGATAAGTCATGAAGGAATAGAGAGAATAAAATGCTGGCATATCCTCGAGTACGAGAGGGCAGTTTCAAGAGGTGTAAAAGTAAAGATTATAACTTCAGTCGACCCATTAAAAGTGCCAACCGAAATTCTTAAAATTTCAGATTTAAGATTTCTCAAAATCCCTATAGATGCCAGATTCGTTATTTCAGACGATCGAGAGCTTGTTATTATCACTACACATGAAAAAAATGAAGTTGTATCTATTTATTCCAAAAATAAGAGTCTCATAAAAACACTTACTGAAGTTTACGATTTTATCTGGAATTTGATTGCATAAGTATACAAAGTTTTAGTAACCATAAGAGGTTAACAGCAGGAATTAGCTATAAAAGAAAAAATCTTTGGGATCCGGTACAACACTTTTACGATAAAATTTTTAATCCTGAAAGATTAGTTTTTGCATGTCTGAATTAGACGCTTATTCGGATTATGTGGATCCTCAATACGAGCCAAATTTAAGTAAGGATATTATAGCTATCTACAAGATTAAGCCAGCTAAAGGTTTCAGTATCGAAGAAGCTGCTGGAGCCGTAGCAGCGGAAAGTAGTACGGGAACTTGGACTAGTTTAGCCACTTGGTATAATGAGAAAAGAGTTAAAGAGTTGTCTGGAGTTGCCTATGAATTTAATGAGCTGGAGGACTCTTACATCGTCAAGATCGCTTATCCTGTAGAGCTTTTTGAACCTGGAAATATTGCTGCACTTATCGCTTCAATAGCTGGAAATGTTTTTGGAATGCGTAGAGTTGAAGGACTGAGACTTGAAGATGTTTATTTTCCAAAGGGTTTTTTGAAAGATTTTAAGGGACCTAATTTCGGTAAAGATGTCAGAAAGATATTCAGAATTACAGATAGACCTATTGTAGGTACTGTCCCAAAGCCTAAGGTAGGTTATACATCTGAAGAAGTAGAAAAATTGTGTTATGAATTGCTAAGTGGTGGAATGGATTTCATAAAAGATGATGAAAACCTTGCAAGTCCGAGTTACTGTAAATTTGAGGAGAGAGCCAAAAAGATAGTGAAAACTATTGAGAGAGTAGAAAGAGAGACAGGAGAAAGAAAAGTTTGGCTTGCCAACGTTACTGCAGATATAAAGGAGATGGAAAAAAGAATCAAGTTGGTTTCAGATTATGGAAACCCTTACTTTATGGTAGACGTAGTGATAGCCGGTTGGGGTTGTATAAGGTACCTGAGAGAACTAGCTGAGGACTACAACTTGGCAATACATGGCCACAGAGCTATGCATGCAGCTATAACAAGAAATCACTCACATGGTATATCGATGTTCGTTTTAGCAAAACTATACAGAATTGTCGGTATTGATCAGCTCCACATCGGTACAGCCGGTTATGGTAAATTAGAAGGTAAGAGGTGGGATGTTGTGCAGTACGCAAGAGTTTTGAAGGATGATGAATTCGTTCCGGAGAAGGACGATGTTTTTCATCTAAGACAAAGATTTTATGATATAAAGGCCGCAATGCCAGTTTCTTCCGGTGGACTTCATCCTGGAGTTTTGCCAGGAGTTATTGAAGCGCTTGGTAAAGATCTCGTATTGCAGATTGGAGGCGGAGTTCTAGGACATCCAGATGGGATTTTATGCGGGGCAAAAGCGGTCAGACAGGCGTTAGATGCTATAATAGACGGTAAACCACTTGAAGAACATGCCAAAAAACATAAAGAACTTGCAAGGGCTCTTGAGAAGTGGGGAGTAAAGACACATGTTTAGTTGATGAAATCAAAGAGGTCCGGTTGCCTTTTTAGTCCAGCAATTAAGGCTATATTCTTAAACATTTTTTCGTAATCTTCTCTAAGCTGCTGTCTATATAAGATGGCTGCTGGATGATAGATTGGATAAATTTTTACCTTTTTATCCCATCTCTCAACTTCAAAAACTTTACCCTTCACCTTTGAAATGGAAGTAAATTCGAGTCCAAAATCCTCAAATACAAATTTTGCTGCAACTCTTCCCAAGCAAACAATAAGATTCGGCTTTATTACGTCTAGCTGTCTTCTTAGATAATCCCCACAGGCTAATATCTCCTCCTCACTTGGTTCTCGATTGTCTGGAGGTCTGCATTTGATTACATTACATATGTAAACATCCCTTCTGCTTAGACCGATTTTTGATAGCATCTCATTAAGCAATTTACCTGCCGCACCAACAAATGGCTCACCTTGCAAATCTTCATCTCTCCCGGGCGCTTCACCAACAAAGACTATCTTAGCATTTGGACTTCCAGTACCTGGAACGTAATTTGTTTTCATCTTGTATAGCTCACATTTTTTGCAATTTTTAATCTCGGCCACTATATCTTCCATAGACCCCATCTTTTTAGAATCTATCTAAGATTTAAAAGTACCGCAAGTTTTTAAATACTTGGCCTTATTAAACTAAGGGGGCCGTGGGGTAGCCTGGTTATCCTCTCGGCCTGGGGCGCCGGTGACCCGAGTTCAAATCTCGGCGGCCCCACTCTATTTTATTGCTTTGTTTCTTCTTTTTTCCAATTTTGGTTTTTTTAACTTTTTTGATTCTAATCTTTGCAAATTTGATCTGGAATTACCAAATAAGTCAATTCAACGAAAATTCCTTGTTTCTCTCTATCAGGTCGAGCGCTATGGAAGATGCAATCCCCTAGTTGTAAACTACAAGCTTTCCATTTTTGTTCTTTTTTACCTTTTAAATTCACTATTGCTGATCTTTAAGCTTACAGTTGTGCCAAAAGGTTTGCAAAACAAGAACCCATCGCCTTTTTCGTAGATATAGGATTCAATCACCATACGCTTTTCAGCTTACTCGCATAATTCTTCTGTAGTGAAGAAGCTTATGCTCCAATAGAATAGTTTAGAAATACACCGATCCAGTAATACTTAGAAAATTGTGTTCTTGCGACGATATGAAATTTTGTTCTGAAACGATTTCCAAGCTTATCACCTCAGAAGAATGTAGAGTTAAAAGCATTAAATTCCTTGCTTTCATAAAATTTCAGAATCTCGGTTATTCTTTCTGAAAGACCTAAAAGCAGTTCATAACTCATTTCAGCAAATTCGAAATCCTCAGAAATACCGTCTATGTGAATAATTTCTTGAAGCGAGAACTCTGAGCCAGTGTGTTTTCTAGTTTTACGCAAAAATCTTTCACTAAAGTATCTAAAATCTAGAGAGCAGACCAGTATTCCGAAAGAAGAAGTTGACAATTTCTCATGGAAAGTTGGAGATATAATCGTGAAAATCGGAAGGATTTCTAAAATGTTTACTAATAAAAATAATTAAAAATGTACAATTAAATTTCTTATAATTCTTGGAAGTATTTTGGATAGTACTACAGCAGGATATTCGCTTCTAAAAGTGTCGAACTCTTCTTACCCGAAGTAGAAAGACCAGAAAAGAGGATATACTAATCTCTCAACTTAATGCATTAAGCCCCTCCAAAATAAAATTGATTTTAGATATTTCTCATGAATTAATACTGCAGCCCCAATTGTTGTGAAAGCTGACATAGCCTCAAAAATGAATCTAAATGGCTAATCCTGCATAGAGCAAAAGGAACGGGCCATACAAGTGCAACTGCACTTTAAAAATCAAGATCTTCAATCTCCTGCTTTAGAGTGTCCTTTTGACTCGAAAATTAAGAATTTAACTAAGCAATCGATAAAATAAGATAAATTAAGAAGAGCTCAAATCATTCTCCATATGCGACCGCAATTATCGAAGTAATTATAAAATAAAAAATATCTTAAAAAATTCCATAAGCTTTCATAAACAAACTTTCTTTAATCAATGGAAGGAAAAGGCTTAATCCTCAGCTTCATGAACTCTTCTTTAATCTCGACATCGTATCCTATAAATGGTAAAACGATCTCTAAAAAGCTCTTTACAAAAGTCTTTAAGACTTCACTGCTAAGCACAAGCGTATATTCTCCATCCTTTGCTGTAAATCTGAACAAATTGCAAGCTTCAAGTCTTGTTAAGACGTATTCAATATCTTTTCCCGCAAATTCGTCGGCATGAGCTCTTGCTATATCTTTATGAATCTCCCAGAATTGTTCCCTCTCAGGATGAGTATTAAGGAACTTCATCAGAGTTATGAAATGATCTATATCAAGCACAACGTGCTCTCCATTTCTTAGCATCTCAACATATCTCATAATTATTTCTTTTCTAACGCTTTTAAGCTCTCTGAATTGGTAGTAAAACTTCAAAACTTCTCTTATTAGCTCACTTTGTGATTCAAATTCTTTTCTAAGCTCGTTCATAATTTTTAGGCTCTTTTCATCCAATGCAACTGTTACTCTTACAGGGTTCTTCACAAAAATTAAGAAGAGTTCAGACTTAAAAATTTTTCGTAAAATATGCTGTTTCCTAAAAAATACTCAAATTTTTTTAGAAAACTTGAAGGTATGAAAAATTAAGAACTCTTATTAAAAAGATTTTTAAATCCACCATTTGCTCAGGATTTATGGATGGAGGAGATATTGCCTGGCTTATAACCGCAACTGCGATGGTTATGTTGATGACACCAGCACTCGGATTGTTCTACGGGGGAATGGTTAGAGCTAAGAACGTGATCTCAACGATCACACTTTGCTACTTAGCCTATGCGCTCGTCAGTGTTCAATGGGTGATAATTGGTTATACTCTTGCTTTTGGAGGCGATCAAGCTGGTTTGATCGGCGGATTTGAGTATTTGGGGCTTCAGAGTTTGAATTTAGTAGATCTTGGTTTTGTGGCATTCCAAATGGTTTTCGCTGGGCTTACAATAGCGATAGTAGTCTCTGCAATGGTCGAGAGAATTAAGCTATCATCTTTTCTGATCTTTGCCCTACTTTGGACTACGCTGGTTTATGATCCAATTGCTCACTGGGTCTGGGGCGGGGGATGGCTTGCGAAGCTCGGTGCTCTTGATTTTGCAGGTGGCACTGTGGTGCACATAAGCTCAGGATTCTCCGCTTTAGCCTTGGCGTTAGTGATTGGAAGGAGAAGCAATTTAAAAGGAGTAATTACAGAACCTCACAATGTTCCAATGACTCTGCTCGGTGGTGCTTTGCTCTGGTTTGGCTGGTTCGGCTTCAACGCTGGAAGTGCTCTGCAAGCAAATGAGATAGCCCTTAATGCAT
>JASFYJ010000007.1:18749-92713 GCA_030055525.1 Archaeoglobales archaeon
TTAAAAGGAGTAATTACAGAACCTCACAATGTTCCAATGACTCTGCTCGGTGGTGCTTTGCTCTGGTTTGGCTGGTTCGGCTTCAACGCTGGAAGTGCTCTGCAAGCAAATGAGATAGCCCTTAATGCATTCTTGGTTACAAACACATCTGCAGCTTCAGGAGCATTAGCTTGGATGTTTGTCTCGTGGCTAAAGGGTAGACCTGGTAGCCTTGGGATGATCAGCGGAGCGATTGCGGGGCTTGTTGCAATAACTCCAGCTGCTGGCTACGTAGATGTGCTGTCTTCAATTGTAATAGGTAGCATCGCTGGAATTGGTTGTTACTTTGCCATGTTGCTTAGAACAAAGCTCGGAATTGATGAAAGCCTTGATGCATGGGCTATTCATGGTATTGGCGGACTATGGGGGTCGATAGCTACTGGAATATTTGCAAGGATCAACTCGGAAGGTCTGATACTCGGAAACTATTCCCAACTCTACGCCCAGATAATTGGAGCATTCTCAGGAGCTATCTACGCTTTCGTGGTTACCTTTATACTTGCAAAGCTAATCTCCGCTCTAATAGGGCTAAGAGTTGAAGAGACTGAAGAATACGTTGGTCTTAACATTGCCCAACATGGTGAGATAGCTTATTCGAGGTGAGGGAGATGAAGATGATCTTGGCAATAATACGCCCGGAAAAGTTCGAGGAGGTAAAGAACGCGCTTGAAAGAGAAGGCATCTTTGCTTTAACAGCATTTGATGTAAGAGGGCGTGGAGAGCAGAGGGGAATAAAGCTCCAGTTCCGAGGCAGAGAAATACAAGTAGACATGCTCGAAAAGCTCGCAGTTATGGTAGTCGTTGATGATGAGATAGCTGAAAAGGCTACAGAGCTTATTAAGGAAAGTGCAAGAACTGGAAAGCCTGGAGATGGAAAGATCTTCGTCATCCCAGTTGAGAAGGCGATCAGAATCAGGACTGGAGAAATAAATTAAATTTTTTAGTTTTATATTTTTATGCACCTAATATTTATACGAATGTATACGTTTTGTTATAAGCCATACGTTTACAATAGTAAAATTTATATTCCTCTCGTTTATCTATAAAGGGATGAGAATCGTCGTTAAGCCCGAAGTCTGTATGGGATGTCAAATCTGCGAAATCTGGTGCTTAGTAGCGCACTCTATGTCAAAAGACATTTTAAATGCCTTCCTTCTGGAGAAGCCAAGAGCGAAGCCAAGGATTGTGGTTGAAAGAAATCCATCAGAATACCTTATTTTGCAATGTAGAAACTGCGAAGAGCCGAAGTGTATGTTCGCATGCATCAGCGGGGCGATCTATAAGGACAATGGAGTCCTGAAATACAATGAAGAGAAGTGTGTTTCATGCTTAAGCTGTGTAATGGCTTGTCCTTATGGTGCTGTGAAGTTTGAAGATGGGAAAATCGTTCGATGCGATCTCTGCAACTTAGATCCTGTCTGCGTAAAAGTCTGCCCAAATAAGGCATTGGAAGTGGTTTCATGAAGTTCGAAAACGTGATCATCGGTAATTCTTCCGCAGCTATTGGATGCGTTGAGGCGATAAGAGAGATAGACAGCGATGCAGATATACTCATGGTTTCCGCTGATCGACAGGCGTATTCAAGAGCTCTGATTCCCTATTACCTCAGAGGTAAGATTGAATTAGAGGGTTTGCTTTACAGAAGGCAAGAGTTCTTTGAGAGGTTAAACGTTGAAACAAAGTTTGGCATTAGAGTTGAGAGAATAGACACCAACAAGAAGGAAATAACGCTCGAAAATGGCGAGATTGTTGGATACGAGAAGCTCCTGATCGCAACTGGCGGAAAACCGTTCATTCCAAAAATTGAAGGGCTGAATGCTCGCGATTTCTTCACTTTCCAGACGCTCGAGGATGTGCTAAGAATAAAGGAAGCGGTTGAAAAGGCTGAGAGCGCTGTAATTCTTGGAGCTGGCATAATAGGGCTGATGCTTGCGGAAGCGCTTGTTGAGAAGGGATTAGAAGTTAAAGTTGTGGAACTCGCGGACAGAGTTCTCGCTCCAGTGCTTGATAAAAAGACTTCTGAGATTGTGCAAAGGAAATTCGCTGAAAAAGGTGTTGAAATTCTGCTGAACAACACGATCTTAGAGGTGCGAAGGAACGAAAAGAAAATACTAAGGCTAAAGGATGGAAGGGAAATAGAGACGGATCTACTCGCAATAGCAGTAGGTGTTGTTCCAAACGCTGAATTGGCAAAGAATGCGGGAATAAAGGTAAACAGAGGAATAGTTGTGAACAAAAGAATGGAAACCTCTGTAAAAGACGTTTACGCTGCGGGAGACTGCGTTGAAATATTCGACAGCATTGCCAAAACGAGTAGACCAATACCCCTCTGGATCACAGCCTACATGGGCGGAAGAATTGCGGGATTCAACATGAGCGGGATTCCAAGGGATCTTAGCTTTGTTACCGCAATGAACTCGATGCACTTCTTCGACTACTACATAATCACCGCTGGCTTGAGCAATTCAGAAGATGGCGAAGTGATTTCGAGACTTGAAGGTGAGAACTACAGAAGGTTCGTGCTAAGAGATGGAAAGATCGTTGGTTTCATAATCGCTGGAAAAGTTGGAAGGGCGGGTATATTCACGAGATTGATGGAAGAAGAATTGGAGGTTTCTGGATTTAAGGATAAGCTCCTTAACGATAACTTCGGCTATGTTGACATTCCTGAAGCAATTAGATGGAATTTGCTCAAGGAAAAGGTAAAGTTTGGGGTGGTAAGGGATGCGTGGATTTGAAAAGGTTCACGACGCCTGTGGACTCTTTGGAGTTATAGACAGAAGCGGTAGTAGATTTGATTCAGATATGGTTGTTACTGCGATGAAGAACATGAAAGTAAGAGGCAACGGCTTAGGAGGGGGTTTTGCTGCCTATGGAATTTATCCTGACTTTAAGGATTACTATGCTCTCCACGTTATGCTCGAAACTTCTGAAGTGAGAAAAGACGTTGAAAGCTTTTTGGAAAAGAACTTCGATGTTGTAAATGCTGAGGAGATACCAACCAATTTAGAGGCAAACGTTTTCAGACCACCGGTGTTTTGGAGATACTTTGTAATGCCAAAAAACGATGAGGGCGATGACTACGTTGTTTCGAAGGTTATGGAGATAAACACAAAAATAGACGGAGCTTATGTTATCTCTTCAGGCAAGAACATGGGTGTATTCAAGGGCGTTGGGTTCCCTGAGGATATTGCAGAGTTTTTCCTACTTCATGAATACAGGGGTTATATGTGGATAGGACACTCAAGATTCCCAACAAACACCCCTGGCTGGTGGGGAGGAGCGCATCCCTTCAACATCCTCGATTGGAGCGTTGTGCACAACGGTGAGATCTCATCCTACGGCACAAACAAGCGCTATTTGGAAATGCGAGGCTACTTCTGCACTCTTTTAACAGATACGGAAGTGATGGCTTACGCAGTAGACTTGCTGATGAGAAAGCAAGGATTACCGATCGAGATCGTGGCAAAGATCTTAGCTCCACCGATGTGGGATCAAATCGACAGGATGGATGAAAAAAGCAAGAAGATCTACACAGCTCTAAGGA
This sequence comes from Archaeoglobales archaeon, assembly GCA_030055525.1. Lineage (GTDB taxonomy): Archaea > Halobacteriota > Archaeoglobi > Archaeoglobales > Archaeoglobaceae > WYZ-LMO2. The sequence continues at coordinate 22,336 of JASFYJ010000007.1, forward strand.
TCACATACGCTCCTCTGCTCATCAATGGTCCATGGACGATCATTGTAGCAAGGCATGGGGAGATGTTTGGGATCACAGATCGCATAAGGCTAAGACCAATAACCTCAGGAGAGAAGGGAGATCTATTCTTTGTCTCTTCTGAAGAAGCAGCAATAAGGGCTGCATGTGGAGAACTGGATAGAGTTTACACACCAATGGGCGGGGAACCAGTAGTTGGAAGACTTTACAAATTTGAAAAAGCGGAGAGAAGGTCTCAGAGAGGTGAAGTTTTTGCTTAAAAAAGATGAAATGTTTAGCTTCATGCTCCCAGAATTTCTCGTTGAAAGGAGAGGAGATCGTTGTATAAAGTGCAGGGTATGCGAGAGACAATGCGGTTTCGGCGTTCACAGCTACGATGAGATGAGCAATACGATGAGAGCTGACGAAATGAAGTGCGTAGGCTGCCAACGTTGTGCAGTGATGTGCCCAACAAAAGCGCTCATCATTCGCCCTCATCCCTCAGATTATCGCCCCAACGCCAATTGGACAAGAGAAAAAATACAAGACTTGAAGAAACAAGCTGAAAGCGGTGGAGTTATTTTAACGGGAAGCGGTTGCGACAAGCCCTATCGCATATACTGGGATCACATCGTGTTGAACGCTGCCCAAGTCACAAATCCAGCAATAGATCCGCTAAGAGAACCAATGGAGCTTCGAACTTTCCTTGGAAGGAAGCACGACAAGCTTGAGTTTGCCTTTGATGGCGGAGAAATTGAGCTCGTAACAGAGCTATATCCGAACGTGCAAATCGAAACTCCCATCCTTTTTTCAGCGATGAGCTATGGAGCTATAAGCTACAACGCCTTCAAAAGCCTTGCGATGGCTGCAAGTGAGTATGGGACTCTCTTCAACACTGGCGAGGGTGGATTGCCAAAAGAACTAAGGAAGTTTGGTAAAAACGCAGTTGTGCAGTGTGCAAGTGGCAGATTTGGTGTTGATCCAGAATACTTGAACGTCGCTGCGGTTGTGGAGATAAAAATAGGGCAAGGGGCAAAGCCAGGGATTGGTGGTCATTTGCCAGGAGAAAAAGTTACTAAGCCAATCTCTGTGACAAGGATGATCCCTGAAGGAACCGATGCATTATCGCCTGCTCCACAGCATGACATCTATTCGATCGAAGATCTAAGCACGCTCATATATGCTTTGAAGGAAGCGACGAATTACGAGAAGCCAGTAAGCGTTAAGATTGCAGCGGTTCACAACGTCGCTGCAATTGCAAGTGGTATTGCAAGGGCGGGAGCGGATATAATTGCAATCGATGGCATTCGAGGGGGCACTGGAGCGGCGCCAAAGATTATAAGAGACAACGTAGGAATTCCGATTGAGCTTGCGATTGCTTCGGTAGATGAAAGGTTGAGAAGGGAAGGGATAAGAAACAAGGTCTCATTGATCGCTGCGGGAGGCATTAGGAATAGCGCAGATGTTGTGAAAGCCATAGCGTTGGGAGCGGATGCGATTTACATTGGCACTCCCGCATTAATTGCGATGGGTTGCACTCTATGCCAGAAGTGCCATACGGGAATTTGCAACTGGGGAATTTGCACACAGGATCCGCAGTTATCCAAGAGACTGAATCCCGAAATAGCTTCAAAGAGACTTGTAAACCTGCTAAAGGCTTGGAGTAATGAAATAAAGGAGATGCTTGGGGCAATGGGAATAAATGCAATCGAAAGTCTGCGAGGCAACAGAGAGATGCTTCGCGGTGTTGGTTTGCAAGAATGGGAGCTTGAAGTTCTTGGAATAAAGGGGGCGGGAGAATGAAGTTTTACGACCTCTTCCTCGATTTTTCAAGAAAATTAGATGAGTTAATCCCAAGAATTAGAGTCCAAGGAGATCTTGCGGAGATCGATGCAAAGGATTTAACACACAAGGAGATCAACGATCTGATTCGTTATGCGGTCTTTGAGCATAACTGCAACAAGATCAGGCTTTTGAATGTCGTAGGACAGAGATACATTGGAACAAGGATCTTTTCAAGAAATCCAAGGAAAATAAGCGTTGAAATCTTCGGATACCCAGGCAATGATCTCGGAGCCTTTCTTGCAGGTCATAAAATTGTTGTTCACGGCAACGCTCAAGATGGAGTTGGCAACACGATGGATGACGGTGAGATAATAGTCCACGGCAGAGCCGGAGACGTTGTTGCGATGTCAATGCGTGGCGGTAGAATTATGATCAGAGACGACGTTGGCTATAGAACAGCGATTCACATGAAGGAGTATAAAGAGAAGGTACCAGTGCTTATCGTGGGTGGAACGAGTCAGGACTTCTTGGGAGAATACATGGCCGGCGGAAGAGTTATTCTCTTAGGGCTTTACAGTGCAAAGCATAGGGGAAGATACATAGGCACTGGAATGCATGGCGGAATCATCTACGTTCGTGGAAAACTTGAGCCTTGGCAAGTGGGAAGAGAGGTTGGGATTTTGGAGCTAAGTAGCGAGGACTTCAAGTTTCTTGAAAAGCACGTTGGAGACTTCTGTAAAGAGTTTGGATTCAATGCAGACGAGATACTCGGAGATAAATTCGTAAAGCTTTTACCTGTGTCAAAGAGACCATACGGAAAAGTATACGTCTACTGATATGAGAGCCCTTGCAATCAGACATGTGGAAATAGAACATCTTGGCTTAATTGAAAGAGTTCTTGAAGCTCTAAATTTCGAATTTGAATACTTTGACGCTTACAAGAATCAATCCTTAAATCGCAGTATTCGCGATTACTCGCTCATTTTTGTTCTTGGAGGCCCGATGGGTGCCTATGAAGAAGAACTCTATCCTTTTCTAAAGCGGGAGTTCCAGATAATTGCAGAAGCGATAAAAAATAGAATTCCTTTGCTCGGAATATGTCTTGGAGCGCAGATGATTGCAAAAACTCTTGGGGCTAAAGTTTACAGAGGCGAGAATGGAAAAGAAATTGGATGGATTAATGTTCGTAAAGTGGCAAATCACGAGCTTTTTTCAGAATTCCCAGATGAGCTTAGAGTTTTGCAATGGCATCAGGACACATTTGATTTGCCAGTGGGGGCTTTAAGAATTTATTCCTCTCAAAAATACGCAAACCAAGCATTCGTCTTCGATAAAGCGGTAGGTTTACAGTTCCACATTGAAGTAACGAGAGAGATGGTTAAACAGTGGGCCGAAGTTTACAGCGATGATTTGAGCGATGAAGGCTTAAGCAAAGAAGAAATTCTTGAATACTCAAAGAGGGATGAAGAGTTCAATGCGGAAATGATAGAGAGTTTAATCTCAAGACTGCTCAATTTTTAGACTTCCACGACCTTATCTCAGCTTAATCCTCAGCCTTCAATTTTGCGAATTCGTTAAATTAGCAAATTATCGCTCTGAAAGGGCTTAAACTCCTAAAAGCTGATTGAAGAATTGCAATATTGGATGAGTATATTTTAAATTTCTTCAATTTTTTACGGTAATCCTCATACAAACACAGAAAATTACCATTTAACTTAAAAATTTTTTATATGTGTTTGTCTGTATTGGTTAGAGTCTATTAGTTTAGAACGTATATAACCAAAAAACTTTTATGCTTACCACTGTCAAAATCGCAAGACGGAGGTGGAAAAATGGAGAGGGTGCAGAAGAATTCCGCATACCTGAATGCGATGTCTACAACTGGCACAAGAACGAGAGTTCGCGACGTGAATCCGCAAAGCGGAATGTGCCCAATTTGCGTTAGCGACTGCCCATTTATCTGCGAAATCGCTCTTTCGACCTTCAGAGCAAACGAAGCTTTGTATCCAGAGCCAAGGTATTTTGGCGAAAGCACTGCTTCTTCGCTAAAAGACTATGGCTTGGATTGGGCGCACTTCAATTTACTTCCAAGACTTAGGGGTGCGGAAGGCATTGAGCCGGATCCAGACCTTGCGATTTTCCCCAACGCGAGCGTTGAGTCAAAGATCGGAAAAACGAAAGTGAAGTTCCCTCTCGCAATGGGTGCATTTGGTTCGACTGAAGTTGCGCGCCGCTACTGGGACGGACTTGCTGTGGGTGCAGCCTTAGCTGGTTGTATTCTCATAATTGGCGAGAACGTCTGCGGAGTTGATCCAAAGTCTGAATTCAAGGATGGCAAAGTCGTGAGATCGCCAGAGATGGAAAGAAGAGTTAAGAGGTTCAAGGAATTCTGGGATGGGAAGTATGGAGACATAGTGGTGCAGGTAAACGTTGAAGACACCCGCTTTGGTGTTTACGAATACGTTGTTTCAAAGCTCGAAATCGATACTGTTGAGATCAAGTGGGGGCAAGGAGCGAAGGCAATAGGCGGAGAGATTAGAGTAAGAGATTTGCAGAGGGCAATTGAGCTAAAGAAGAGGGGCTACGTTGTTCTGCCCGATCCTGAAGATCCAGTGGTTCAGCAGGCTTTCAAGGATGGTGTAATTGAAAGCTTTGAGAGGCACAGCAGAGTTGGAATGCCTACGGAGAAGGGTCTCATAGATTTCGTTGAAGAGATCCGTGATTTAGGAGCAAAGAGTGTTACACTAAAAACGGGTGCTTATCGTCCAGAAGATGTTGCATGGCAGATGAAGGCTGCAAGTGAGGCGGAAGTGGATTACATAACTTTCGATGGCGCAGGCGGTGGAACTGGAATGAGTCCAGTACCAATAATGAATGAGATGGGAATTCCAACGGTTTACCTCGAAGCTCTCGTGCTCAAGGCTGCGAGAAAGCTGAAGGAAAAGGGCAGATATGTGCCCGACATAAGCATAGCTGGTGGCTTTATCAATGAAACACAAATTGTGAAGGCAATAGCAATGAGCAACTTCGGAGATGGACCATTTGTGAAGACAGTTACAACTGGAAGAGCGCCATTGACTGCAGTTATGAAGTCTGAATACTTCGTAAAGCTTGCAAAGGAAGGCAAGTTGCCGAAGAGCTTTACCGAAGTATATGGCGATAAGCCAGATAAGTTCTTCGCCCTTGCAGATGAATTCAAGGCTAAGTTTGGTGAAAAGATTGGCAACGCAATTCCATGGAGCGCGGTAGGGCTTTACAGCTATGTATACAGAATGAGCGTTGGTATGAAGCAGTTGCTCGCTGGAATGCGAAAATTCAAGCTTGAGCTTGTGAGCAGAGAGGATCTTGCAGCTTTGTCGCCGTTGGCAAGTGAAGTGACTGGAATTCCAATGATGCACAAGGTAGATGAAAAAGTATTTGAAAGTATTCTGATGTAAAATTTTATTTTTTACTCCCTCTAGCCATCGCAACTTTTCCCGTTCTTGCAAGTTCCTTTATCCCGTACTGTCTCATCAGGTCGATGAAAGCTTCGATTTTTTCCTCATCTCCGGTTATTTCAATAATAAAGCTATCTCTCGAAACATCCACGATCCTTGCTCGGAATATGTTCGCAAGCTCTATTATTTCTCCCCTTTTTTCTGGTTGAACGTTGACTTTTACTAAGCAAAGTTCTCTTTCAACTGCATTTTTTGTAACGTCGCTAACTTTAATAACATCTATCAGCTTGTTAAGCTGCTTGGTTACCTGCTCAACAACCTTTTCATCACCTTCAACAACTATAGTCATTCTAGATAGATCTTCTCTCTCCGTTCTACCAACAGAAAGACTATCTATGTTGAATCCTCTTCTTCTGAACAGTGAAGCAACTCTTGCAAGCACTCCAGGCTTGTTCTCAACGAGTGCTGCGATCGTGTACTTCATCATTCCACCTCCTCGTCAATAACCTCATGCAGAGCTTTACCTGGAGGAACCATCGGCAAAACATTTGCATGTTGATCAACTTTAAAGTCGACTATGACCGGATCGTCTATATCCTTTAATTCTCTAAGAACATCTTCTACTTCACTTGGTTTTTCAACTGTCATCCCTACAGCTCCAAAACCCTGAGCAATTTTTTCAAAACTGTGTTCTCTGCATCCGATGCATGTAGCAGAGTATCTTTCTCTGTAAAAAAGTTGCTGCCACTGTCTAACCATTCCTAGGAACCCATTGTTCAGTATGAAAACTCTAACTGGCAAAGAATAATAAACGCAAGTTGCGATTTCTTGGATGTTCATAAAAAAGCTGCCATCCCCAGCTATGTCTATCACCGTCTTGTTAGGGTAGGCAACTTGAGCTCCTATCGCCGCTGGAAAACCAAAACCCATTGTTCCCAGACCTCCACTTGTGATAAACTGTCTAGGATATTTGACTTTAAAATACTGGGCAGCCCACATCTGATTTTGTCCAACCTCGGTAGTTATTATTGCATCAGGATAAATTTCACAGACTTTTTCCACCACATACTGCGGCTTGAAACCATCCTTTTTGTACCTCAACGGATATTTTCTTCTTAGCTCGTTAATCTTATCTTCCCACTCTTTTCTGCGCTTGTATTTAATGTAGCTTATAAGTTTTGAAAGGACCCTCTTTGCATCCCCAACGATTGGAACGTCAACTCTTACGTTTTTGCCGATCTCTGCGGGATCTATGTCGATGTGTATTATTTTAGCGTTCGGCGCAAATTCTGAAACCTTACCTGTGCTCCTATCGCTGAATCTGCATCCGATGGCAATTACTAAATCACTTTCTTGAACCGCATAATTTGCATATTTTGAGCCATGCATACCTATAAATCCCAGACATAGTGGATGAGCTTCTGGAATTGCACCTTTTCCAAGTAGAGTTGTTACAACAAAAGCAGGGATAAGTTCAGCAAGTTTTAAAAGTTCTTCTGAAGCATTAGACCACTTAACTCCACCACCTGCTAAAATTATAGGTCTTTCCGACTTCATGATAAGTTCTGCAGCCTTCTCTATTTGCTTTATGTGCCCTTCATAACTTGGCTTGTAACCCTCCAGAACCACTTTCTTTGGATAGTTGTACTCTATATCTGCAGCTGTAACGTTCTTTGGCAGATCAACTAGCACCGGCCCAGGACGGCCAGTTGAAGCTATGTAGAATGCTTCTTTAACTACAGACAGCAATTTTTTAGGATCTGTAACTAGATAGTTATGTTTCGTTATCGGCATCGTTATTCCGGTTATATCTGCCTCCTGAAAAGCATCGTTTCCAATCAAATTTGTTGAAACTTGGCCGGTGAAAACAACGATTGGTGAAGAATCCATGTATGCTGTAGCTATCCCTGTAACAGTGTTCGTTGCTCCAGGCCCTGAAGTGGCCATGGCAACGCCAACCCTCCCAGTTGCTCTTGCATATCCATCCGCAGCATGCACAGCAGCCTGTTCGTGTCTTACAGTAATGTGAGCTACTCCTGCATCATAAAGAGCATCGTAAACTTCCAAAATCGCTCCTCCGGGTAATCCAAAAATGACTTCAACACCCTCTTCAACAAGGGCCTTCGCAAGAGCATTTGCAGCACGCATAGCACCACCTCAGTGTGAAATTAGAAAAGTACTACTACTCCAAGCAACAAAGATACAAACATTGAAGTCAAAAGAGCGTGTTAGTTTAAAAAACTTTTCGTTAAGCTGAAAGAAAATTTTTTAAAAATTCTTCAAAAGAGTGTAGATGGAGCTTGAAGTTATCATCTCGTTTGCGGTCTTCTTCGTTGGTATAGGCTTTGTAGTTAAAGGTAGCGACCTTTTTGTTGCAGCAGCTACAAGAGTTGCAAAAGGGCTGAGAGTTAGCGAGTTCATAATAGCCTTGGTGTTGGCAAGCATAGCTACAACACTTCCAGAAATTACAACTTCTGTAATCGCATCCTTCTATGGAAACAGTGGAATAGCCTTGGGAAATGCCGTAGGAAGCGTACTTGTTAATATCGCCTTGATTTTAGGTTTGTGCGCTTTAATAATGCCCCTGAAGGTAGATGATGTAGCCTGGAAGAATTCGATATTCTTAGCTTTTACAACTCTTTATGCCTGGATTCTAATGCTGGATTTTGAAATTTCGAGGTTAGAGGGGTTTACGCTTGTTTTGGTATATTTTCTCTACCTCTACTACCTCTACAAAAAGCATGTAAGTTTCGGAAGATTTGAACCACAAGGTAAAGTAAAAAGAGACGTTCTGTTGCTTTTTGGTAGCGGATTATTTATAGTTTTTGGAGCAAGAATAGTAGTTAGCAGTGCTGTCGAAATTGCAGCAAATTTTGGAGTGAGTGAGGCGGTGATAGGGCTAACCTTAGTGGCCATCGGAACTTCTCTACCGGAGCTCGCCAATTCCCTTGTAGCAACGCTGAAAAAAGTTCACAACATAAGTGTGGGTAATATAATTGGAGCATGCATAATAAACGTTCTTGTGGTAATTGGCCTAGCATCACTTGTAAAACCAGTCAGCGTAGATCCGGGCATCTTCAGTTTTTCTACACCTCTAGCCATACTTCTGACCATAATTTTAACAATTTCGCTGAAAAAAGATAATATAGTTGGCAGAAAAACAGCCACGACATTTTTAGTTCTTTATGCAATATTTATATATTTACAAATCTAGAAAAAATTAAGTGTCAGGTAGTGAGCCTCTCAAAAACTCATCGTAAGCTTTTAAATCAAAGTAACCATGACCGCTCAAGTTGAAGGCTATGACCCTTTCTTCCTCTTTCGACTTTAGAGCCTCATCTATTGCCACTCTTATTGCATGTGCAGACTCTGGAGCCGGGAGTATCCCTTCTGTTCTTGCAAACAGAACTGCGGCATCAAAAACCTCTCTCTGCCCAACAGCCCTTGCTTCTACAACTCCTTTTTTGACTAACAAACTCAAAGATGGTGCACAGCCATGATATCTAAGCCCACCGGCATGTATCGGTGGCGGTATGAAGTCGTGGCCTAAAGTGTACATCTTCAAAAGCGGTGTTAGGCCTGCTGTATCGCCATAGTCATATTCGTAAATTCCTTTCGTCATACTTGGACAAGCTTTTGGTTCTACAGCTAGGAGTTTTATGTTTTCCTTTTCTGCATCTTTGACGAATGGATAACAGAAACCTGCAAAATTACTACCACCACCAACGCATCCGATCATTATATCAGGCTTCTCATCTATGATCTCGAACTGCTTTTTCACTTCTAAACCTACGATAGTTTGATGAAGCAGTACATGATTTAGAACGCTGCCTAAACTATACTTTGTATTTTCGGATTTTACCGCTGTTTCAACCGCTTCGCTTATAGCTATACCCAAGCTCCCTGGACATTTTGGATCCTTCTCTAGTATTTTTCTTCCACTTTCTGTTAAATTGCTTGGAGATGGGATAACCTGAGCCCCCCAAGTTTCCATCATTATCCTTCGATATGGTTTTTGTTCGTAGCTCGATCTAACCATGTAAACCTTGCATTTTAAATCAAAAAGTTTAGTTGCAAATGCTAAAGCAGAACCCCATTGACCAGCTCCCGTTTCCGTTGTAAGTGTCTCAACTCCCTCTTTCATGTTGTAGTAAGCTTGAGCAATTGCTGTATTTGGTTTGTGGCTTCCAGGAGGGCTTACACCTTCGTACTTGTAGTAGATCTTAGCCTTTGTTTTCAGAAATTTTTCTAGCCTTCTTGCCCTGTAAAGCGGCGTTGGGCGATAGTAGCTGTATACCTCCAAAACTTCGTCGGGTATTCTTATCCACCTATCTTCACTTACTTCTTGCTTTATTAAAGACTTGGGGAAAATTTTTTCGAGCTCTTGCGGTTTTACCGGTTCTTTGGTGACTGGATTTAGAGGTGGCGGAAGTTTTTCTGGAAGATCCGGTAGTATGTTATACCACCTTTTGGGCATCGCTTCATCATTTAGTATATTTTTTGTCATATAGTTAGGTGTAGTCCCGTAATATAAGCATTTTCATTTAGTATGGGCATGTTCTTGTTTTGAACGCGAAGATGTACAAGAGTTATATGCTGCTATGAAGAAGAAACGCAATGGTATCCTATGTACTGATAATGTTTTGTGATTCCCCATCAAAGTTAAAAGTCGGATCCTTAGGCATCTTGAGTTTCAAAGATGGGTACTACTATTACGTTGGAAGCGCAAACTGCGGTATGCATAGAATTAAGAGACATTTTAAAAAAGACAAGAAAAAAAGGTGGCACATAGACTACATAACTCCAGCGATGCAAATCGTTGGAGCAATAATTTTGAAAGATATAGAATGCAGGGTTGCCGAGAAGTTTAAAGGATTTGAAAGAATAAAAGGTTTCGGATGTTCAGATTGTAGTTGTGATTCACATCTTTTTTACTCGCAAAATCTTACGCTTGAGTTCTTATCTACATGAACTTCCTTCTCTCCCCTCCTACTCAACTTTACGATCCCGTTTATAATCTCAACACAGCTTCCTATATCTACCTTCATATAAAAATCCTTACAGTTCCACAACACAACCTTAATTCTCCCAGTAGCATCCGAAAGGTAGATTTCTCGGCCGAATTTCACGTCTCCTATACCACTAACTCTCCCCCTTAAATTGACCCTTTTTTCCGGTACGAGCTTCTCTATAGCTGTAAATTCAAATCGAACAGAGACGTTATCTACGTCGAAAACTTCTAATCTATTATCCACTATCTTTCCCCTCGCTGATAAAAACATCCCAGGAAGGATCTCGATTTTTGAAGCTTCTCCCCACAAGGTCACCCTTAAGTTTGAGTCCAGATAGACTGTTTTGATATTTTTCCCACCAAAATTTCCTTCATACACCTTTTTAACAATCCCTTCGACTTTGCTGCTTACATCTATCTCTCCTAAGGCATATCTTAAAAGCAGGTCTACTATATTGTCATCGATTAGATTTGCAAAATGCCTTTTTAGTTCTTCTCTACTAGGTATCATTTTAAGATCTGCTCCAATTCTTTTGGAGCGTTCGCAAACAGAGAGAGGTACTCGTACTCCACTATGTGCAGCTTTGGTGCCAGTACAACAATACAGTGAGGCGTTGCTCCAAAGTTGTGATCTCTAATTTTTGAAAGCGTATCGCAGTAAACTTCAGAACTTTCACCAATTCTAGCTAACCCAACAGCGTAAAAATTCAAAACCCTTGAATCTATAGAAGCAAGAATATCGACTGCTTCACTGATCTGCATGGGTTTTGGATGAAGATCAAGTAAAAGCAGAGTATGAGCATCGATCTTTCTGTTTGCTTCTATTACATCTAGTGGAGCTCTCGACTTTGTCCAACTAACAGTTGCAGTTTTTCCGAATCTATAGCTTTGCAACCCTGTAGCACCGCAAACAGCACTCATTATGCTGGAAGAATGTATTATCTTGCTCTCAACTCCTCTCCTCTTAGCTTCAACCCTTAAAATTGAATGCGTTGTTGCTACCATTGGATCTCCCGGTATCAATATGACAATGTTTTTGTTCTTCGCTTCTTCAACAATTTTTATACAATCTTCTTCAAGATCCTTCCTTTCAAGAACTTCAACTCTTTTTCCAATTTTCTCAGCTATTTCATCTGGGCTTGAAAAAAACAAAGATGTGTAATATTCCACGTACACCTTATCTGCTTTCTTTGCAGCTTCAAGCCCCCTTATCGAGATGTCTCTGATATCCCAGAGACCGAGACCTACTAAGATCAGCATCAGCCCTTTGCAACTCCCAAAGGTATTAATTTCGCAACTAGCAACGAAATACCCGCTCTGTGAACAACATCAACAACATCATCGCTGCTCTTGTATGCTTCTGGCGCCTCTTCTGCAAGTAAAGCACCCTCGGTAGCTCTTACATAGATCCCCTTCTGTTCAAGCTTGCTTTTTACAACGTTACCCCTAAGTTTCCTCTTGGCTTCTGCTCTGCTTAAAAGCCTACCACTTCCATGACATGTAGAGCCGAAGCTTTCTTCCATAGCCTTCTTAGTCCCAATAAGAACATAACTTGGGGTACCCATACTTCCTGGAATCAAAACAGGTTGGCCAATATCTCTATACTCAAGCGGTACATCCTGACTTCCAGGACCAAAAGCTCTCGTAGCTCCTTTTCTGTGTACACAAACTTTCATCTTTTTGCCATCTACTTCATGCTCTTCAAATTTGGCTATGTTGTGAGCGACATCGTAAACCAGATCCATTCCAAGCTCATCTTCCTTCATTCCAAAAACCTTTGAAAAGGCTTCTCTAGTCCAATGAGTGATTATCTGCCTGTTGCACCAGGCATAGTTCGCGCTTGCAGCCATTCCTGCAAAATAATCTTCACCCTCCCTACTTTTTATTGGTGCACATGCAAGTTGCCTATCTGGTAGCTGAATACCATATTTTTTAACAGCTCTATCGAGAATCTCTAGAAAATCCGTACATACCTGGTGCCCCAATCCCCTGCTACCGCAGTGGATCATGACTGTGACTGTGCCCTCTTCAAGACCGAGCTTCTTTGCAACTTCTGAATTGTAGACTTTCTCAACATACTGAACTTCCAAAAAATGATTTCCGCTACCAAGTGTTCCAAGTTGAGGTCTACCTCTGTCTCTAGCTTTTTTGCTTACAACTTCCCCCCTTGCCCCATCCATCGCTCCCTCTTCTTCACATCTTTTTAGATCTTTTTCATCTCCATAGCCTTTTTCGATGGCCCATTCTGCTCCGCTAACGAATATTTCGTCCAAATCTTTGTCTGAAACTCTCAATCTCCCCTCGCTACCAACTCCTGAAGGAACAGCAACGAAAAGCTCATCTATCAGCTTTTTAATATTTTTTCTGACATCTTCAACTTTTAAGTTGCTCCTTAGCAGTCTTACACCGCAGTTTATGTCGAAACCTACTCCACCAGGGGACACCACACCCTCTTCCATACTAAAAGCTCCAACACCACCGATTGGAAATCCATAACCAACATGAACGTCAGGCATAACAAGAGATGCTTTTTGAATTCCAGGCATCGTTGCTACATTCGCTGCCTGCTCGACAGCATCTTTTTCAAGGGCCTGCATAAGCTTTCTGTTTATGTAGAAGTAAGCAGGAACTCTCATTCCAGCTTTGTAACTCTTTGGGAGCTCCCACTTAAAGTCCGTAATCTTCTTAAGAATGTCTTCCATGAGTGAAGAGGATTGCATCGACTTAAAGAATTTACCACCCTGAGACTTCAAGATTATTGATCAGTTTAAATACCCCCAGACAGGGAAAGGTTTTATAAACAAAGCCATCGCAATTTAGACAAGCTCCGGTGGTGTAGCCCGGTCAAACATAAGGGACTCTCGATCCCTTGCCCCGGGTTCAAATCCCGGCCGGAGCACTTAAATTTTTGAAAAGTTTTTGAGTTAACAACAGAATTCGTTTTACATCGTTTTATGAAATTGGTTTTTAAACTCCAACTTTAAAAAAGAAAGGCTTAAGTGTTTTGAGCTTCGAAAAAATTGTGATGGAAACCAAATGGTGGGCGCTCGAAAATGAAGAAGTTCTAAAAATCTTGCAAAGTGATCCGAAGGGTTTAAAAGAAGATGAACGAAGAAAGAGACTTGAAAATTTTGGTCCAAACGAGATCAAAGGAAAAGAAAAGACCTTTATCGAGGTTTTTATAAAGCAATTTAAAAATCCGCTTTTAATCATACTAGTAATTTCGATCTTTGCATTCATGTTCCTGAATTTTACTGCTGAAGCTGTTGTTGTATTTATAATCGTTATCCTTAGTGCTTTGGTTGGTTTTTTTCAAGAATGGAAGTCTGAAAACGTAATGAGAGAACTTAAAAAGTTCCTGATACCAAAGGCCATCGTATACGTTGATGGTAAAGTTCTGGAGATCGATTCAAGATTGCTGGTGCCAGGAGATATAATCTTACTCGAAGCTGGAATGAAAGTTCCAGCCGATGCTAGGATCTTGGAAAGCAAAGAACTATCTGTGGATGAATCTATCCTAACAGGAGAATCTTTCCCAGTCAGCAAAAATAGTAAAAAGGTCAAAGAAGACACTTCACTGCTCGAAAGAACTTGCATGATCTATGCCGGAACCCTAGTAACATCTGGATGGTGCAAGGCTGTTGTCGTTGCCACTGGTAACTCTACAGAGATGGGCAAGATCAGCAGAAGTATTGAAAGTGTCGAAATCAGAAGTCCATTGATTTTAAGACTCAGTAATTTTTCAAAACAGCTTTCCATAGCAGTAGCCGCCATCTCTATGTTCATATTTGTTGCTGGAATCTTGCGGGGTTATGATACCCTATATGTTTTCGTAGCTTCACTCAGCTTTGCAGTTGCATTAATACCCGAAATTTTACCTGCAACTGTAACCCTAGCACTTGCATTCGGCGTAAGAGAGATGGCGAAAAGAAATGCTTTAGTAAAGTCCTTACCGGCCGTTGAAACACTCGGGAGTGTAGACGTAATCTGCACAGACAAAACAGGAACCCTAACCCAAAACAGAATGAAGGTTGTCAAGATAGTAACAGAGAATGCAGAGTACGACTTGGATTCGAACTACGATGAGCTGAAAGAAAAAGAAGATTTAAAAAGAATTGTGTTGGCAGGATACTTCTGCAACAAGGCTGTTTGCGAAAACGGAACATGTAGAGGGGATCCAATGGAAATCGCCCTACTTGAAGTCGCTTTAAAAATGGGCATAAATGAAGAATTCACGCTAATAGATGAGATTCCATTCGATTCAAAAAGAAAATATATGGCTGTTGCCGTTAAAACAGATGGAAAGTTTTACGTTGTAGTTAAGGGTGCACCAGAAGTCTTAAAAATGATGATCAACGGAAAAATAAATCTCGATCCGGAAAAATATGCTAAAAGCGGGATGAGAGTTCTAGCTTTTGCTTGGAAAGAGTTAGAAAACTTTAAAGGTTTTAATATATTTGATCTTAAAAATTTAGATTTTCTTGGCTATCAATGCTTTATAGATCCCCCAAGAGAGAACGTTAAGGAAAGCATAACGAAGTGCAAGGAAGCTGGAATAGAAGTTTTGATGATAACAGGTGATCACCCAGCTACAGCATCTACTGTCGCAAGATGGGTTGGAATCGAAGGAGAGACGATAACTGGTTTAGAACTGGAAAAAATCGGAATAGAGAACGCTTTAAAAGATTACAGAGTTTTCGCTCGTACGACTCCGGAACAAAAGCTCGAAATAGTCAAAATTTTAAGAGAAAACGGTAAGATAGTCGCAGTAACTGGAGATGGTGTAAACGATGCCCCAGCTTTAAAGCAGGCAGATATAGGGGTGGCTATGGGTAGTGGAAGCGAGGTTGCTAAGGAAGCCGGTGATATGGTACTGCTCGACGATAGCTTTTCTACAATAGTGAACGCAATTGAAGTAGGTAGAGACGTTTTTAGAAAGTTACAGAGAATAGTTGCTTGGCTTTTACCGACAAACGGTGGTCAGAGTTCAATAGTTTTAGCGGCGTTCCTTTTAGGAATTTCAATGCCCATGACTCCTATTCACATACTATGGATAAACACTATAACTTCTGGACTGCTTGGAATGATGCTTGTTTTTGAAAAGATGGAAGAAGGTTTACTTAAACTGAAACCAACAAGGGAAGAGATTATAAACAAGAGGATAGTTGCAAGAATAGCCTATGTCTCTGCGATATGTCTGGTTGTAGCTTATTATCTATACACAGATATTGGAAAAATGTCTGCAGCGGTAAATGGAGTGATATTTGTACAGGCTTGGTACCTTCTAACTCCATACTTAGAGAAGAGCTTCTTTAAAGTTGGTTTCAGGAACAAGTTTGCTCTTCTGGGAATCTTTGCGACTTTTATAATTCAATTAGTGCTTACAACAGCCGGAGTTATGAACCTAGAGCCTATGAGCGCATACGAGTGGATCAAGACAATTTTAATAGCATCTTTATGCTTCTTTGCGGTTGAAGCTGAAAAGCTCGCTGCATCGATCGTAGAGAGGACTATACGAAAGAGTTAAAAACTGTTAACCAAATTTGATTTATGGTTAACAGCCCTGTAAAACTAACTTTAGCAATAGCTATGGCAGCAGTTACAGCGATATCTGCACAGATCAGTTTTAAAGTTGGTCCGATTCCGTATACCATGCAAAACTTTGGTGTTATGCTTTCTGGATTCCTTCTTGGCCCAAGGTATGGCACTTTTTCAATTCTAATATACGTCGGAATGATTGCTCTAGGCTTACCTTTTGCCTCTGGCGGAGGAGGACTGGGAGTGCTTCTAGGACCTACAGCAGGTTTTATATATGGTTTTATTTTTTCTGCTTTTCTTGCAGGTGTATTTAGAGATTTTATCGGAGATAAAAAGCTGCTACTCTGGATTTCCACCTTAATTGCTTCAATACCGACTTATCTATTCGGTTTCATCGTTTTTTACCTATTCGCATTTAACGATTTGAGTATGTTGGAATCGGTATCAAAGATTGCAAAAAATCTTGGATTTGAAGGTTCAGAAATTTTTTTGATCTTCGCTGCAACTGTACTCATTTTTATTCCTCAGGATTTCCTTGTAGATCACCTTCTTGCGGTTGTGGTGTACTTCTATCTGAAAAAGATGCTAACTGAGAGAGGGATGGAGCTTTGATAGAGTTTGAAGTCGAAGAGTACTGCTACCCTAACGGAAATTTTGGGTTAAAAAATTTCAAAGAAAAATTTTATGGCTGTGAATTCATTACTGGAGCTACCGGATGTGGAAAGAGTACGATATTAAGGATGATGAATGGGGCTATCCCGAAACTCTACTCTGGAACCCTGAAAGGCAAAGTAAAGTTTTGTGGGAAGGAGGTTGACTGCAGAAAGATCTTTCTAGTTCCTCAAAATATCGAGGAATCTGTCGTTTGTAGTACTGTTATTGAAGAGGTTGCTTTTCCGCTCATTCAGAGAAATTTTTCTATTAACGAAGCTAAAAAAATTGCTGAAGAAGTCTGTGAAGAAATCGGGATCGGGCATTTAATTTACAAGGATCCACTTAAGATTTCTACAGGAGAACTTCAACTTGTCGAAATAGCTTCCGCAATCGCTTGTGGATCTTTTTTAGCTCTCGATGAACCTTTTGCCCATCTTAGCAGAAGAAACGTTGAAAAAGTGATTAAGATTGTTAAAGATTTCCACCACGTCGTTGCAGATCACAGAATTGAATTTGCGGGCGAATTTGACAGAGTTGTTAACTTAGGACTTAAAATT
The DNA here is from genome assembly GCA_030055525.1 of Archaeoglobales archaeon. Classification (GTDB taxonomy): domain Archaea; phylum Halobacteriota; class Archaeoglobi; order Archaeoglobales; family Archaeoglobaceae; genus WYZ-LMO2. Next base: position 39,315 of record JASFYJ010000007.1, read on the forward strand.
GAGGATTTTGAAATTCCATATTATGAATACGAATTAGGAGAAGTGATTTACGAACCTCTAAATTTGAGAGAAGGAGAAATTATAGCGATAACTGGTGATAACGGATCTGGTAAAACAACAATGCTAAAAAGATTGGCCAAAGACATGAGAAGTAAAAAAATAGACTTTTCCATAGTACTTCAGCATCCGGCGTACCATCTGAACGCATCAACAGTCTTAGCTGAATGTGGAAACTTTATATGTGATTTTGAACTCGAAAGTTTTGCCGAAAAGCATCCCCAATCCTTAAGCTTTGGTCAGATGATGCGTGTTGCAATTGCAAAAGCTTTTAAATCAAAAATTTTGTTGCTCGATGAACCTACGGCTGGGCAAGATATCAACTTCAGAAAAAAAATTGTAACTTTGCTTAGAAAATACAAAAAAGGTGCAGTAATCGCTACTCACGATGAAGAACTAGCAAAGCTTTGTGATAGAAGGATAGAACTATGATCGAAGGTAGATGTTGCCTTCTCTCTACAATTCTGCTCACAATATCCGTTTATATTTCAGTTAACCCTATCGTATCAGCTTATGTGATTTTAGTCTCAGCACTTGCGACGAGAGGTTTCTCCTTTAAGGTTTTGAAGCTTTTTTTACCGCTAATTATGGTTTTTTCAATATCAGCCTTGTTGCTTCAAAACTTGAACCTTATTTTAAAGTTCGTAGCTATCTTGTCTTGTGGTTCGCTTGTGTTTGCGACGCAGCAATCACAGATTGCTGGAGCTTTGAAATTTTTAAGGATCCCTGAAAAGTTTATAAGCGTAACAATGCTTGCCTTGAATTTTTTCAAGTTGATTACATGGGACTTGGAAAATATGAAAACTTTGAACCTCCCAAAAAGAGATTTGTTAAAAACGCTAGCATCTATGTCTGTTCTAAGAGCAATCGGTATGGCAGAATCACTTTACTCCAAATGTTACAACTACAGAGCTTTTTATGAGGTAAGAAAGGTTTCTAAGAGGGATGCTTTGCTGATTGCAGCCTCCATCCTTGCACTAATTCTACGCTAATAATCGAAATATTTTTAAAAATCAGGTATTTTGCATGATCATGGCTAGTATAGGTTGGTCGTTATATAAGCCATCAACACGCCTTCTAGTCGCAGCAAGCGGTTCAAGAACAATGCGAAGATTGCAGGGATACTTTTTATGTCCAAAGATATATATGGGGAGCCTTGCACTTTCCACAACACTGCTAGGACTTTCTTCACTGATGAAGAAGAAAAGAGCTTTTATAGTGACAGATAAAGCAATTAGAAAACTAGCTGAAGAAATTTTGCCAGTATTTAGACTTTTTGGGTTTGAAGTATATTTATGCGACAAAGCAGAACCGGAACCGCCTATAGGGGTTGTTGAAGAGATAGCAAGAGAGATGCTTCAATTTGAGCCGGATTTGATAGTAGCAGTTGGTGGTGGGTCTGCTATAGATTCTGCCAAAGGTGCCTGGCTTAAGTACGAATTTCCAAACTTAGATATAGGAAGTCCCGTTCCTCTAACTACAATAGGCTTAAGATCAAAAGCTATACTTATGGCAATACCAACAACAGCCGGTACTGGAAGCGAAGCAACTGCTGCACTAGTGCTTACAGATACGACTACTGACCCTCCAAGGAAAGTTGCGCATCTGCATCAAGAACTAGTTCCAGATCTTGCAATTCTAATTCCAGAGATGACTATGGAAATGCCAAAAGAGCTCACCATTGGAACCGCTTTAGATGTACTTGCCCATGCATTCGACTCTTACATAAATAGGAATTGGGCAAATCCATTAACTGATTCCCTATCTATTGGAGCTATAAAGACAGTTTTCAAAAATCTACCAAAAGTTCTTGAAGATCCAAGAAATTTTGAAGCTCGCTTTAATATGCAAATAGCGGCAACTATGGGTGGATTAGCATTTTCAAACGCTTCAGTCGGATTAACACATGCGTTGGGACATGCTATTGGCAAGGTTTTCCGAATTCATCATGGAAAAGCTGTAGGAATAACAATCCCCTATGTTCTGAACTTCATTGCACATGTTGACGATGGATATCTTAACTTAGCTGAAGAACTTGGAATTCATGACGGTGATAGGTTAGAAAAGCTAACAAGAAAATTTGTTGATTTTATAGAAAGCTTAGGTGTATCTATAGCTCTTAAAGCTTACGTGAATGAAGAAGAATTTAAAAAGAACTTGGAAATTGTTGCAAAATATGCTTTTGAGGATCCAACAACTGCTCAAAGTATTAGACAGCCGGGAGTTGACGAAATGAGGAAACTGGTTGAGTACATGTACTATGGAAGAATGCCAGACTGGTGATGAATATGTACGGATATATGGGTAAGTTACTATTTGTAGATCTTACAGATAGAAAAATTAAGGAGTTAGAGTTAAAGGAGAGAGATGCAAAGCTTTTTATCGGTGGCAGCGGTTTAGCGGCAAGAATCATCTACAACTATCTAACAGCCGATCTAAGTCCCTTTTCTCCATCCAACCCAATTGTCTTTATGACTGGACCTTTTACAGCAACTTCAGTACCTTCAGGAAGTAGGTACAGTGTTTCATCTCTCTCAGCTTGGGGTTACTGGGGGGAGTCGACTTCTGGTGGCTATTTTGGAGCATTCTTAAAGAGAAGTGGATACGATGGAATCTTTGTAATCGGAAAATCCGAAAAACCAGTTTATTTGGCGATTTCAGACAATAAAGCTGAGATAAGGAGTGCAGAACATCTCTGGGGTTTAGATACATACAAAACACAAGAGGAGGTGAGGAAGGAGTTTGATAAAAGAGCGAGAGTAGCTTGTGTAGGCATCGCTGGCGAAAATCTTGTCAAATTTGCCGCCATAATGAACGATGCTGGAAGGGCTGCAGGAAGAACTGGAATGGGAGCCGTAATGGGTAGCAAAAAACTTAAAGCTATCGCTGCTGTAGGAAATAGAAGCGTAGAAGTTGCAAACGAGGATGCTTTAAAGGCTACAGTTGAGGCTGTAAATGCTGGAAGTTACATGAATATTACATTTAATCTGCTCTCAAGGTATGGTACGCTAGGTTATTTAGAGCTTGGAGCACTGCTTGGAGATGTGCCTGCAAGGTACTACACAAAAACTGTTTTTCCAGCAGAGAAAGTGGATAGTATAGCTTTGATAGAAAAATACAAAACCAGAAAATATGCTTGCTACAACTGCCCATTAGGTTGTGGAAAAATTGTAAAGTTCGGTAAGATGGGTGTTGATGAAGTTGATACGCCAGAATATGAAACAGTAGCCGCATTTGGGCCACTTTGCGAGAACTATGATCTTGACAGCATCATCTACGCAAATCATCTCTGCAATGCGTATGGATTAGACACGATAACGATGGGCGTAAGCATTGCTTTCATGATGTACCTGTCGGAAAAGAAAGTAATAGAGAGAGAAGAAAGAATAGAGTGGGGAGACAAAGAGAAGATCCTGTCTTTCATACACATGACAGCGAAGAGAGAAGGAATAGGCAACGTGCTGGCTGAAGGTGTCAAAGGAATAGCAGCTAAATACAAAGTTAGTATGGATTATGCTGCACAGGTTAAAGGCTTAGAGATACCGATGCACGACCCAAGAGCATTCTTTGGTCAAGCTTTAACTTATGCAACTTCCAGTAGAGGAGCATGCCATTTAAAGCCTGACTGGTACATGCTTGATATAGGTGCTGGACTAGCAGAGATAGGCTTGATGCCTGGAGAAGTGGAGATAGGGGTAAATCCCGGGGATAGATTTAACATGAGCAGCAGAATACAAAGTTTCGTAACCTTACAAAATTTCAAAGAGCTCTACGATGCTTTAATACTCTGCAAGTTCTCTCAAGCTACACCTTTCCAGATTTTGGGAATGTTCAACGCTATAACTGGATTCAACTTTGATATAGATACTTTTCTGAAAGCGGGAGAGAGGATAATAAATCTTAAGAGGTTAATAAACATTAAAAGGGGTATGGGTAGGTTCGATGACAAACTGCCAAAGATCGTGACGGATGCTCTAAAACATGGCCCCACCTCAGAGAAGTCACCAAACGTCGATGAAATGCTTGAGGAGTATTACAAAGTAAGGAAATGGATAGAAGGTATACCTACAAAGGAAAAGCTTACTGAACTCGAGCTTGACTTTATTTAATTTTGTTAAGTTCTCTTATTTTTTCTACGAACTCATTTACACTATTTGAAAACTTTTCTGCCTCTCCTGAGGATACCCAAAGGCATGATATTCTTTTATCTAATCCGAATTTTTCTAAAACTTTTTTTAACGCTTCAACTCTCTCGCTAGCTCTCAAATTTCCTTTTTTAAAGTGGCATTCCCCTAGCCGACAACCGATGATGAGTACTCCATCGACTCCATTCTGAAAAGCCCTCAGAATCCATTCTGGATTTATCCTCCCAGTGCACAGAACTCTTATTACTCTTACATTCGGCTCGTACTGCAACCTCATCGTTCCTGCCAAATCTGCCGCACCGTAACCGCAATACCAACATGCAAAAGCTAATATCAAAGGGTCTGCATTCCTCTCTTCAGCTAATGCATCTATCATAGCCTGTATTCCGGAGTTATCGAAGTATCCCATATCTATAGCGTTTGTAGGGCAGGCAGAAACACAGACACCGCAATTTGTGCATGCAGCAGCTTCTATCTTTGCCCTATCTTCAACTTTTATAGCTTTAAATTCGCATACCTTTTCACATATTCTGCATCCGATGCATTTTTCCTCATTAACGTAAGCATAGTATGGGTCGAATTCTATTTCAGAACTTGAGATGATCTCTAAAGCCTTTGAAGCGGCTAAACCTGCAGAAGAAACGCTATCCTGTATGTCCTTAGGTCCGCTAACACAACCAGCTACGAATATACCCCTAATATGTGTCTCCGAAGGGCGCAACTTTGGATGAGCAACCTCCACAAACCCATCATCACCGATCCCTATTCCAAGCTTTTTGGCTATCTCGTTCTCAGCCTCTAAACCTACAGAAAGTACTACAAGATCGAACTCTTCCATTTTGACTTCTCCTTCAAGTGTGCTTTCATAGCTAAGTATCAAATTTCCGTTTTCAAGTTCAACTATCTCTCCAACTTTCCCCCTCACGAATCTGACTCCACTTTCTTGCACTCTTTTATAAAATTCCTCGTACATTCTTCCAAAGGCTCTGATATCTATATAGAATATTGCAACCTCGGTTTCGGGATATCTATCTTTTATAGCATACGCATTTTTCAAACTAGCCATACAACATACCCTGCTGCAGTATCTATTTGTTTTTTCATCTCTGCTTCCAACACATTGAATGAAGGCTATCTTTTTTGGAACCGTGGAGTCTGAAGGTCTCAAAAGTTTTCCTTTTGTCGGCCCACTCGCCGAGAGCAATCTTTCAAGTTCAAAAGTCGTTATAACGTTTGGATACTTCCCATACCCAAGTTCGGGTTTTTTGCGGGCATCGAAGATCTTGTAGCCAGTTGCAACAATTATCGCGCCCACTTCGATTTCGATTCTTTCAGGCTGCTGGTTAAAATTTATCGCCTTAGGTTCACAAGCTTTTTCACATAATCTGCAACCGATACAGTTTTCCCTATCTATTGTCGCGTATAAAGGAGTAGATTGTGGAAAAGGTATATATATTGCTTTCCTTGGACCCATCCCGAAGTTATACTCGCTTGCAACCTCAACAGGGCAAACACTACTACAATCTTCTATGCATCCTTTGCATTTGCTTTCATCTACGAACCTAGGGTATTTTTTTATCTTCAATTTAAAATTTCCAACACTTCCACTGATTTCTTCAACTTCTGCATTGGTTATAACATGAATTTTCTCGTTATTCCATGCAGCACTCATCTTTGGACCCAAGATGCAAATTGAACAGTCGTTAGTTGGAAAAACTTCATTTAATAAAGCCATATGCCCTCCTATCGTCGGTCTCTTTTCGATTAAGTGTACCTCGACACCTGCATTTGCCAAAGTTAGGGCTGCTTCTATTCCAGAAACTCCACCACCAATTACAGCAACGCTCTTTTTTACACCACTTTTAACTTTATAAAGCGGAGTATCCTTCCTAGCTTTAGCGACTGCCATCCTTATAAGATCCTTCGCTTTAGCCGTTGCTGATTTAGGTTTACCCCTGTGAACCCAAGAACATTGCTCCCTTATATTTACAATCTCAACCATGTATGGACTTATACCTGCCTTTGTAGCTGCATTACGAAAAGTCGTTTCGTGTAGCTTTGGCGTGCATGCGACAACAACGATTGCATCAAGTTCATTTTCTTTGATGGATTTTATAATTTCTTCCTGTCCAGAATCTGAACAAGCGTAATCAAGATCTTTTGCGAAAACGACATCTTTCAATCTTTTAGCATAATCTACGAGTTCTTTAACATCAACGACCTTTGCTATGTTAAGGCCACAGTGGCAGATGAATACACCGACGTTCATTAAGCTTCGTTGCACATCTATTTTAAATCTCTTTTTATTCTAACCTATGGCCAATAAATATTTTATCCCCGAAGTATATGGGCTGCAATGAAAATCGGTTGGGATGGAAGCCATGGAGAATTCTCGATAAACGACTACTACTATTTTTCAAAACTTTTAAAGTATGCAGAAAAAGAAGGGTTAGAGTTGGAAGAGGTTGATAGTTTCTGGAAGCTTCAAAAGTACGATGTTATAGTCTTCAACTATCCGGAAAAGGTGTTCAAAGCTAGAGAGATAAGTAGAATAAAAAGTTTGACGAGGAAGGGGAAAAAAATAATCTTTGCAGCATATTACAACAACTTTGATAACGTTGCAGCAATCATAAACAGAGCTGTTGCCGAGTTTGGGATGAAGATAAACTACGATATTATAAAAGATCCTGAACACAATGTTGGTGATGAATTTTATCCGATCGTCGAATGGGATGGTCTTGAGATAGTTCTGCCATGCTCTGCTTCAGTGCAGGGAGAACCTTTCATAGCAGGAAAAAACGTTTTTGCTGCAAGAAATGGGAATGTGATAGTTTTAGGTACATGCGTTTTCTGGGATAACTATTGCATAGATCTCCTTAACAATAAAGAATTTGCAATTAGACTTCTCAGCTGGGAACTATGATGATCGCTACCCATGCTCCAGCACTTGTCGATTACATATACATGATCGACAGATATCCTGAAAAAGGAGGACATGCGTTAGTTAAAAGCACTTCAAAATCTCCAGGTGGTGCTGGAGCTAATGTTATGCACAATCTTGCTAAACTCGGCGTTGATGCAGCAATTTTTACAACACTCGGCGAAGATGAGGATGCAGAGTTTTTTATAAAAAATACTTTTGCAAAAATTTTCTATGAGGTAACAGATAAAAAAACAGGAAAAGTTCATGTTTTTGTAGATTCAAGTGGGGAGAGAACATTCTTTGTTGAACCAAATGCAGCAGCCAAACCAGTCGTATTCATACCGAAATGTGACTACCTATACATCGACCCCTTTCCCAGCGAAAAGAGTTTTGAAGTTCAACTTAAAGTACTTGAGGAATCTAGATCGTTCAAAATCCTAAATCCTGGATTTTTGTACGTATCATACGGTTTCGAAAAACTCAAAAAAATGCTTAAACTCGTTGATATGATCATACTTTCAAGAGAAGAATTTAAGATGCTTGGTGTTGACAAAAAAGATATTTTAGATCTCGTTAATTACCTGATAATCACGGAAGGTAGCAAAGGTAGTATGTGTTTCACTAAAGAGGGAGAATTCTTTGCAGAAGCGTACAAAACTAAAGCCATTGACACAACCGGAGCTGGAGATGCTTTTGCTGCAGGTTTTCTTTATGCTTTCATGAATTCATTACCAATTGAGACCTGTCTTAAGCTTGGTAATTTTTGTGGAGCTTACAAAGTTGCAAGAATTGGAGCTAGAAACTTTCCCGAAAAGAAAGTTGTTGATGAAGTCTTAGCAACAATTTTAAATGGGCGAAGCGAGTAGAATTATGAACTTAAGATTACTTGCCGAGCAGCTTGGACTTAAAAGAGTATATAAAGAAGATTGTGAGTTATGCATCATCGGCTACACAGGAAAAAAATGTCCTTATCTAAAAAAGATTGGTAAGGAGTTTTTCTGCACCAAGAATGCTGCAAAGATCGACGAAAGGTTAAGATTTTAAATTGGAACACTACTTAAAGCGATGAACTGGAAAAAGTGGAGACATATAACTAAGCTAGACCCAGATAGGCCAAACGATGAAAAGTTAATCTCTGTCGTTGCAAAAAGCGGCACTGATGCCGTAATGGTATCTGGAACTCAGAACGTTACTTTTGAAAAAGCGAAGAAGTTGCTATCTATGCTTAAAGATCATGGAATACCCACTGTCGTTGAACCTTCAGATCCATCCAACATAGTTTACGATGCTGATTATCTTTTTGTTCCTACAGTTCTTAACGCTGCCGATGGAGATTGGATAACAGGAAAGCATGCAAAATGGATATACAGCTTTAATAATCTGAAGGAATTCGAAAGAATACTAAATAAGGTTGTTTTTGAGGGTTACATCGTTCTAAATCCGAAAGCCGCTGTTGCGAGGGTAACAAGGGCCATTTGTGATATAGATAGAAAGATGGCAGCAAGCTACGCTTTAGTTGGTGAAAAGATGATGAACCTTCCGGTGATCTACATAGAATACAGCGGAACATACGGAGATCCTTATCTGGTTAAGACTGTAAAAGAAGCCGTCGAAAGAGCGAAGTTGTTTTATGGGGGTGGCATAAATTCCAGAGAAAAAGCTTTGGAAATGTTAAACTATGCAGACACGATAATAGTAGGAAATGTGATATACGAAAAGGGTTTCGATGCCTACCTTTCTACAATACCTTAAATCCTACTGGGAACTCTTCAGGCTTGAACATGGATTGATGTATGGATTGGCAGTTTTGGTGGGGGTTTTTGTTTCGGATACTAACTACAGCAATCTACAAAAAATAATTTTTGCATATTTAACAGCCGTCTTACTTCAAGCTTCAACGTTTGCACTGAACGATTCCTTCGATTATGAAGTCGATATTAAAAATAAGCGCTTTGATAGACCACTAGTTAGAGGGGAGATTAGTAAAAGAGGAGCGTTGATTTCTTCCGTGCTTCTTTTTCCGTTAGGACTTTTTACAGCACTTCTAATCTCTTTGGAATCTTTTATATTTGCAACTGCGGTTTCAGTTGCTGGTGTACTTTATGACGTAAAGCTTAAGGAGTTTGGGATCGCTGGAAACATCTATGTTGCTTTTTCAATGGCTGCTCCATTTATTTTTGGTAGTATAGTCGCTTTAGACTCAATCTACAGCATGGCAACAATTCTAGCAATGATAGCATTTTTCTCGGGGCTTGGGAGAGAGATAATGAAAGGCATAGAAGACGTTGAAGGTGATAAGCTTAGAAACGTTAGGAGTGTAGCGATAGTAAAAGGAGAAAACTTTGCTTCAAGACTTTCAGCCTACTTCTACTTGTTAGCCGTTCTTTTAAGTTTTTTACCAGTTTTAAATCCAGAATACTTGGATTTCAAGTACCTGATACCAGTAGCGATTGCAGACCTGATGTTTTTTGATGCTTCGGCTAAGCTTTTAAGAGGAGCAAAAAAAGAGAGTATCCCAAAATTTAGGAAAAAAACGCTTTTTGCAATGCTTTTTGGACTTGTAGGTTTCTTGCTTGGAACATTCTGAATCGACTCGATCTAATTATTTAATTTTCAGATCACCTTCCCCAGAATGGATTTTCCTTCCTTTTAATATTTAGAAACTCCATAAAGACCTTTTTAGTCTCCTCGTCAAGAGCCTCTAGAAGGTCCTTCTCTATCACTTTAGCGTGTTTTTCAGGAACGTCAACGTAAAGTTCCTCATCTCCCTGTAGTTGCCTTCCAATTGTTACCTCCTCTATAGCTATCGCAACCTCATCACCGGCTTTGGCAAGGGCTATGTTCTTACCCTCCTTTTGCATTGTCCTTATACTTCCGACCTTTGTTCCATCCGGTTTTATCAGATCTACACCCCTTCTAACCTCCCCAGCCAAAACTTTTATACCAACAATCGCAGGTTTACTTCTTCTGAAAATAAACTCTTTAAGCAACTTTATCTTCCCGGGCTTTATTAAGGATTCTATCTTCTGTTTCTCCCTTGCGATCTTTTCCTCCTCTCTCCACTTCGTGTATCTCTCGATCAACGAGTAGATTATATCATCAGTGAAGATCCTTACTCCGTACTTTTTCGCTTCCTCCTCAGCACCTGGAAGAAGCTTTACGTTGAAGGCTAAAACAACCCTGTTGAGTTCATCTTTATTCGTGGATGCATCAACAACATCCCTTTTATCAACATCTCCGACTTCTGCTTTCTTTATGGGAATGCTGTTGATTTTAAGCTCGCTTATCAAAGCTTCAAGTGATCCCAAAGCGTCAGTTTTCAAAACAACTCCTTCCTCATCAGTTCTTATTGCGATCTCCTCGTATTCTTTTTTAATTCTGTTTTTGAAGTCCTCCACGTCTTTATCACTTTCAACAACCTCAAATTCGCTTCCAGCGAGAACTTTTTCTAAGTTTGGAGCAACTATCTTTATCCCAGCAGCTGCTGTAACACTTTTCACGCTTTTGAACTTGCTTTCCATTCTCATCTCCCTAAGTGGGGCCAACTTAAGTATGGCTTTTACATTTGTAACCACTATTTCATCCTTACCTGCAATTGCAATCTTGTCTCCAACTTTAAGCGTACCATCGTAAAGTATTGCATCACATGTAACTCCCAAGCCCTTTTCCTCTTTTATTTCCAATATTGTTCCTTTGCCTTTACCCTCAACTTGAAGTCTTAGACTGCTTTCAAGGTACCTCTGGGCCAAACCGACCAATATTAAAAGCAGTTCAGGGATGCCTTCACCAGTCAGAGCTGATACTGGGACTATTGCAAGTGTTTTTGTAAAGTCCTTTATTCTGTCAAACCTGTCAGCATTAAAGTTGTGCTTATACAGTTCTGCGATTATTTCATAGATCTTATTTTCAAGCCTCTGTTTTGTTACATCATCCTGTGAAGCGTAGCTTTTTGTAAATGGTGCTCTTTCTATACTTTGCCATCCGGGTATTTTATCTATCTTGTTTGCAGCTACAACAAATGGTGTTTTGAAAGTTCTCAAAATAGATAAAGCTTCCTCAGTTTGAGGCATGAAGCCCTCATTTATATCTACAACCAGAATTGCTAAATCAGATAAAGCCCCACCTCTCTTCCTTAAATTTGTGAACGCCTTATGCCCGGGTGTATCGATGAAAAGAAGGCCAGGGATTCTTACATTAACTTTCCATATATCTTTGCAGATCTCCTTTATGGCATCTATTGGAACTTCTGTAGCACCAATGTGCTGCGTTATACCTCCTGCCTCCTTTGCAGCAACCCGACTTTTTCGTATACTGTCAAGTAGTGTTGTCTTACCATGATCGACATGTCCAAGCACCGCGACGATTGGTGTTCTAAGGTTTTTATCAGTCTTCTCAACCATAGATATCCCGAATGTTCACAATGTTTAAAAAAGTACTTAACTCTTCCGCTCGAGGTGTAAGACTAAAAATAAACCTTTGAAATCTCAATTTTTCTCATATATCCAGTTTTCGTCATATTTAGAGTATTCGTAAATTTCCTCTGAGCTGAAAAACAAAGCTATCTCTCTTTTTGCCGACTCCAAGGAATCTGATGCATGGATTACGTTTCTACCAACATCTAATCCGTAGTCCCCTCTTATAGTACCTGGCTGTGCCTCGGCTGGATTTGTTGCACCGACTATACTTCTTACAACTTTTACAGCATTTTTTCCCTCGATAACCATCGCAATTACCGGAGAAGATGTTATATAATTCAATAGTCCCTCAAAAAACGGTTTCCCCTTATGTTCGGCATAATGCTTCTCCGCTAGTTCTCTGCTTATCTTAAGCATCTTCATTGCTACTATCTTGAATCCCTTTCTTTCGAACCTACTGATTATTTCGCCAACTATTCCTCTTTGCACAGCATCTGGTTTTAGCATAACGAAAGTCCTTTCCATGCACAAGCTAACTGCAGTTTGGCTTTTTAAATTATTCTGAGTTTACTCTGGGCATAACTCAGTCCGAACTTTATAAGAAGTAGGGTAAAGACGAAGTGAGAATAGAAGAACCTCTTAAGACTACCCTCCTTGAGATCTATCATTGAGGGAATGTCTATTTTAAGCGGACAAGCGGAAACGCATTTTCCGCAACCTAGACATAACTTAACTTCGTCGCTTCCGTTCAAGGAGTAGTACAAGGAAAATCTACCACCTTTATAATATTCATTGAATAAGTGCATTGGGCAAACAGTCACACAACTTCCACATCCGATGCAATAAAGAACTTCCCTAAAGTTGCTTTTTGCGATATCGCTCCTTCCATTATCTAAAAGAATTACCAAAGCATCCCCGCCAATTCTTACTGGCTTTTTCTCTATATCTGAAGTTGATGCAGCGCCAGAAACGATCTCAATGAAAGATGTAGAGTCTTTTCCTGTGGCGAAGAAGCTTTGCAACTTTATAGCCTTTAGAGCATCGTATACCGATGGATAAATTTTATCTATACCTGTTATGCATATCCACCTCCTCTTCCTAAGAACTTCAGCTATATTACCTTCGTTGTGCGCTAATAAAATTAAACCGTCGGAAGTTATAGCATTTGCACCACTTATACCTACATTTGCCTTTTCAATGTGTTTACTAATCTCGTTCTTTAAAAATTTAGCTATAGATTCTGCTTTTGCCTCAACTTCAACTCCATAGATTTCTTTAATTTTTTTAGCAATTCTTTCAGCACTTAAATGGGCTGCAGGTCCGGTTGGATGCGCTGGTTCACCACCAAATATCTGCATGATTCTATCTCCTATATCTGTCTCGATCACTTCTATCCCATTTGCTATCAGATTTTCAGCAAGTTTTATCTCTTTACAAACGTTTGATTTCGATTTTATGACTATTTTCTCATCTCCTATCTCTTTTAAGACTAACTTTATTGCATCCTCACATTTTTCAGCTATTTCAACTCTAAAACCTCTTGATCTGAGATTTCTAACAGTTTCATCAATCAATTTTTGATTGCAAACACTCTCTTCCCTTATTTTCCTAACCTCCTTGCACAAGTCCTGATACTTCTCCTTCTCTTTCTCAATTTTCTCCCTCAGCATTTTAAAGCTCTTATACATCGTAATTGATCTTTCAAAGTCCATCAAAAAACTAAAGAGTAAAGTTTAATTAAGCTTTACTGTCATTCGAAACATGAAAGTTAAAAGCCCCGAAATCAAAGTAGGTATGCGCATATCAGACTTAATTGATTCATTAAGTCTTACAGCCTTCAACGCTAGAAGACTCGCAAATGCTGCAAAAATTTGTGTTGAGATGGTTAAAAATGATGCTTTTGTTTTTTTGACAATAGCTGGAGCCATGATACCTGCAGGTATGAGGAATATAATTAAAGGGATGGTAGAAAACAGATTTATAGACGCTATCGTTCTTACTGGAGCAAATTTTGTTCATGAGCTTGTAGAAGCTTTGGGTTTTGGTCATGAGATATCCTCCCCCTATATAAACGATTTAGAGCTTGCAGATTCAAGTTTGAACAGAATATATGACGTGCTTGTAGATAATTCAGCCTTTGAAGGTATTGAAAAGTTTTTGGAAGATATAATATTTCAAACACACGGAAAAATCGGAAGCTACGAGTTCTTATGGATCGTTGGTAGTAAAATTGAGAATTCTTTCTTAAGATCTGCCTACAATTTAAAAGTACCTATTTTTTGCCCGACTCTACATGATTCTATCGCTGGATTGCATCTGATGATATATTCAAAGGATCTCACGATCGATTTCACAAAAGATATAAAATTCCTAACAGATCTCTGCTTTGAGGCTAAAAAGAGTGGTATTATAATACTTGGCGGTGGTGTGCCGAAAAACTTTACTTTGCAAGCGATGCTTTTAGCTGAAGGTTTTGACTATGCTGTTCAAATCACAACAGATTCGCCACATTTTGGTGGGTTGAGCGGCGCGACACTTGAGGAAGCGAAAAGTTGGTGTAAGCTTAAGAAGGGTGCAAAAGCTGTGACAGTTTATTGCGACTCAACTATAGCACTCCCGCTGATATATCTATACATGCTTGAAAAGATCCGATCGCAATAGTTATAACCTCTCACAACAAATTTAATTGTGCTCGTAGCTGAAGTGTTTGGAGTGTTTGCGGAGAAAAGTGTACTTGGTTTCTCACCCGTGGTAGCTTTAAGGGCGGAAGATGGGAGAATTTTGCCTATTTACATTGGGATATCTGAAGCTCTCTCCATATATTCAGCAATTAAGGGCGATGTGCCTCCAAGGCCGATGACTCATGATCTTCTTGCAGATGTTATTTCAAAGCTCAATGGCAGGGTTGAAAAGATAGTAATCGATGATCTGATAGATAACACATTTTATGCTCGTCTTGTTATAAAACAAAATGATAAAACTATAGAAGTCGATTCTCGACCAAGTGATAGTATAGCTCTAGCTGTTCGTATAAAATGTCCAATATTCGTGGAAAAGGAAGTTCTTGATGAAGCTGGCATAGATGAGCTACCAAACACTTACGTGGATCTAGGCCAGATGGTTTAATTAGAGTTTTTCTTTCCGGAGGTCTATTATCTGCTTCAGCTCGGGGCCTGTGGAGATCAAGGTTACTGGTGTTTTTGTATCCTGTTCAACCTGCTCTATGAACTTCCTAGCCTTTGGAGTTAGCTTTTCCCATTCTCTTACACCGTAACACTCCCTATCTAACTTATCTACACCGGTTATGGCTACCTGAGTAGCACCGTTCAGCATTGCTGAATACCTCGCCATTTTACTATCCCAGTACCCGATCCTCCTTCTTCTACCAGTCACAGTACCGTACTCTACAATTCCAAGTTTTTCTGCTTCCTCTTGAGGCATCTCTGTTGGGAAAGGTCCACCTCCAACCCTCGTTGGGAAGCACTTGAAGACCACTATTACATCATCCACTCTCGTCGGCCCTAGACCTACATCCGAAGCTATAGCTGATGCAGTTGTGTCTTTAGAAGTAACGTAAGGATAAGTTCCGTAGTAAAGACTCAATCCAAAACCCTGAGAACCTTCGAGTAGAACGAACTCTCCCCTCTCAACTGCCTCGTTCACTTCTAGTGCAACGTCTGTAAGGTAAGGTTTAAGAACATCTATATCTTTCGCTTGCTTGGCTATTCTATATATTCTATCCGCGTTCGCTGGCCCACAACCAGTTCCGGTAGTACCTATATTCTCCTTTAAATGTTTATCCCCTCTGTCTGCTTCTATATGCTTTGGCTCAATTATTGCACATCTGTAATCAACACCTACTCTATCTGCAACTTTTAAAAGCTCGACTTCACGCAGAAAAACACTGGGATCAACAAGTACTCCCGCACCAATCAGCAGTCTTGCATCCTTGTAAACAAAACCAGAGGGGACCATCCTTATTCCGTATTTTTGGCCATTTACTTCTACAGTATGACCGGCATTGGGTCCAACGCCACCTCTTGCAATTATCTTCGGCCTATCAGTGTAGGCGACGTGAGCTACAATTTTTCCCTTTCCTTCGTCACCCCAAAATCCACCTACGATGATTGCTGCACCCATAATTGGCTTTTCAACTTAAGTATTTAAAAACTTGCTGGGAAGTTCTGGATTGCATATCAGATAAAATTGTTTTAAGCTCGATTCGACAAAGAGTTGAGGACCAAGATGCATATATGGTTCGTTTAAATGCAAAAATTTATAAAAATTTTATTTTAAACTAAGCCTTGTGACAACAATTGACGCCTTTTCCTGACCAAAATACTCATAGACTCCTCCTTTACTTCCGGGTTTTACATTAGGATCTCCAAAGTAGCCCGCATCAACAAGCTGAACTAGCAACTTCGGTGGCGCCCATTTTGGGTCTTTTGTCATCTCATACATGCTCTCGTATATCCTAAGTCTCGTATCTAAACCCACCAGATCTCCCGTCTCTATCGGTCCCATTGCATGTCCATAGCCGAGCATCATAGCTATATCTATCTCCTGCGGTGTAGCAATACCTTCCTGTACCATCAACAAAGCCTCTTTACCAAGCAAAAGCCCTAACCTTGTCGTTGCAAATCCTGGAGAATCTTTTACAACAATTGGGACCTTTCCAAGTTTTGTAAGAAAATCTTTAACATCTCTAATCACTTCATCACTCGTAAGCAACCCCTTAACGAGCTCTACCAGCTTCTGAATTTGTGCAGGATTGAAGAAGTGAATTCCAAGGAACTTTCCAGGATTCTTTACTGCCGAACCTAACTTTGTTATGCTTATTGATGATGTGTTCGATCCGACTACTGCATCAGTTACCTCAGATATTCTTCCGAGGACTTTCTTCTTTAAATCGATGTCTTCGAATACAGCTTCTATAACCAGCTCTACCTCTTTCAAACTATCATAACTTGTGGAGGTTCTAATTCTTGAGATTATAGCTTCGGCCTCATCTTTAGTTATCTTTCCTTTTTCAACCAACTTCATCAAACCAAATCGACCATTTTTAATTTCATTGATTCCACGCTTTAACTTTTCATCATCGACGTCAATCGCTATAACTTCAACTCCATTCTGAGCTAAAAACTGCGCTATCTGAGTACCCATCAAACCAAAACCTACCACACCAACTTTTTTAAACATAAATTCACCTTCCCTTAAATTCTGCCTTTCTTTTCTCCAAGAATGCCTTCATACCTTCCTTCGCATCCTCTGTGCTGAATAATATCGAAAACAGTGAAAGTTCATATCTTAATCCATCCAGCAAACTCATGTTTCTCGAAGCGTTTAAAGCCTTTTTTGCATACCTCACAGCAAGTGGCGGCTTTTCGAGTATCTTTCTTGCGATCTCTTTTGCTCTTTCCATCAGCTTTTCATCATCCACTACCTCTTCAACTAATCCAATCCTGAAAGCTTCCTCAGCATCTATCATTTCCCCTGTTAGAACCATCTTCTTTGCCATTCCTAAACCGACAAGTCTTGGCAATCTCTGTGTACCTCCTGCACCGGGTATTATTCCTATGTTTATCTCAGGCTGGCCAAACTTAGCTTTTTTACTCGCAATTCTTATATCGCAAGCCATAGCCAATTCACAGCCACCACCAAGTGCAAACCCATTTATGGCTGCGATAGTAACCAGATCACTTTCCTCAATTCTATTGAACAATTCGGTACCAAGTTTTCCAGCTTCCAAAGCAATCGATGGAGTTCTCTGAATGAGTTCATTTATATCTGCTCCAGCAGCAAACGCTTTTCCGCTCCCTGTTATTATTGCAACTCTTGCTCTCTGTTCAGCTTGATTGAACACCTCCATGAGTTCTTTTCTTGTTTCTGTGTCTAAAGCGTTCAGCTTTTCCGGCCTATTTAGAGTGATGATAGCTATTTCTCCATCAAACTCGAGTTTGACCCTCAAGACCCTCCCTCCAGCTTTCCAATAAGTCTTCGAGCTATGATCTGTTTTTGTATCTCTTTAGTCCCTTCGTATATCTCCGTAATCTTTGCATCTCTGTAGTAACGTTCAGCTGGATACTCCCCTACGTAGCCGTAACCTCCATGAAGCTGAACACACCAATCAGCGACATAAACAGCCGTTTCACCAGCAAACCATTTTGCCATCGACGAAAGTTCAGGCTTTGGATCTTTTATGCTGCACTGCCATGCAGCGTACCAACACAACAATCTGGCTGCTTGAATTCTTGTAGCCATCTCAGCCAATTTAAACTGAGTATGCTGAAATGCAGCAATTGGCTGGCCAAACTGTTTTCTTTGTTTTGTGTACTTCAAAACAAGTTCAAAAGCTCCCTGTGCTATCCCTACTGCCTGAGCCGCAACCCTTGGGCGGGTGTGATTGAAAAACTCCATAAGCTGATAGAAACCTTCACCAGGTTTGCCAAGTATGTTCTCATCTCCAACTCTGACATCTTTAAATACGAGCTCAGCAGTATCGCTTGCCCTCAAACCCAGCTTATTCTTGATTTTCGTAGCCTTTACACCTTTTTGTTTCGTTTCGACTATTGCGAAAGTCAAGCCTTCATGCCTCTTTTTACCTTCCGAAGTTCTTGCTAAAACTAAAGCGAAATCGCATACTGTGCCATTTGTTATAAATGTTTTAGTTCCGTTTATAACCCACTCATCTCCATCTTTTACCATCTTTGTCTTTATACTTGCCACATCACTGCCTGCTTCGGGTTCTGTTGATGCCATGGCTGAAATGCCATCCTTTTCAGTCAACCACCTGAGGTACTTTTCTTTCTGTTCTTCAGTGCCAAAAAGTTCTATAAGCTCAGAACCAAATGTAGAACTCATGCACGCACTTCCAATGCCTGGACTTACTCTGTAGAATTCCTCAGTTATCAAGCACTCCTCTAAGAGCGTTAAACCCATACCTCCGTACTCTTCCGGGATCTTTACAATCGAGAATCCAAGCTTTCTGGCTTTTTTTACAATGTCTATAGGATAAATTTCTTCTCGGTCACACTTCTCTATAATTTCAGGCGTAAATTCCTTCTCTGCAAACTCTCTTGCGGCTCGTCTTATATCTTCCTGCTCGGGACTCAGTTTGAAGTTTAGCATTTAAACCACCTCCAAATAAACTTTCCAAACACCAGCTGCGTCCTTTGCTGTATAGGCTCTGACTTTGTCACCGACCTTCACATTCTTGCCCCAACCCATAACCCTGACGTTTCCAAATCTGGCTATGACTATCGTATAAGGTTCGCTCCATTCAAAACCTTTAGGAATCGTATGGATTGTAGTAAAAGCTTCAACAACTCCTACTCCACTTATTTCAACCCAATCTGTTTCGCATCTGCAAAAAGTACATTCAGCTTGCGGTGGTGAATACTCCTTACCACAATTCTTGCAGACTGTTTTGTAAATTTTACCCTCTTCAAGCCCTTTCCAGTATTTTTCAGTTTTTTTAACAGAGATGTTGTGTTTAAGTGGCAGCTCTCTACTTTCAATTATCATTTAAATCACCTCTTTAATATAAAAACCCATGCAAAATGTCCCGTACCACCAACATTATGCGTTAAACCTCTATAGTTCTTCAGATCCACCTGTAAAGCTCCAGCTTCCTCTCTAAGCTGCTTTGTAACTTCATAAATCATCGCTATACCTGTAGCTGCTAGTGGATGGCCCTTAGCTTTCAATCCACCAAAAGTGTTTACTGGTATCTTTCCTCCAAAATCACTTTCTCCTCTCTCAGCAAATTTTCCCCCTTCACCTTTTCTACAAAAACCAAGATCTTCATAGGCCATGATTTCGGCAATTGTAAAGCAGTCATGAACTGTAGCTATATCAAGTTGTTTTATAGGATCCTCAATTTTTGCCATCTTGTAAGCCATTCTACTTGCCTGTACGCTGGCTTTTAAACCAACAAAATTCTCTCTTCTCGTCATATTGGAGGTATCTGAGGAGTAACCTACTCCCTCTATCCAGACGGCATCCAGATTCAATTCTCGGATTTTTTCCTCACTCGCCAGTATAGCTGCTGCAGAACCGTCGCTTATCGGTGAGCAATCAAAAAGCTTGAGAGGATAGGCAATATATCTCGACTTCAATACTGTTTCAACCGTTACCTCCTTTTGAAAATGTGCCTTTGGATTCTTAGCAGCATTTCTGTGAGCTTTGACTGCAACCAAGGCCATTTGTTCTTCAGTTGTTCCAAACTTTGCCATATGAGCTGAGGCGTGCATCGCATAGTATGCGGGAAAAGTCGTACCATATTGGTGAAACTCCCAAAGATAATTGCCTGCTCTCCCCCCAACGGCGTTAGAAGTTGCCGTATCAACTTCTGTCATTTTCTCGACTCCTATAGCTATAGCTAGGTCCACAATACCACTAGCGATAGATGTGTAAGCAGTATATATCGCAGCACTTCCCGTAGCACACGCAGCTTCAACCCTTATTGGTCCTTTACCAACAAATCCACAGTATTCGTTTACTGGAACGGCAGGCATGAATTCATAGGTTCGCGTCCCAACGCAACCCACAACGCTCAGCTCTATTTCTTCTTGTGTAAGTCCAGCATCATTTAGTGCTTCATAAACAGCTTCAAATGCTAGCTCCTGTAATGTGACTTCCCTATTTCCAAACTTCGAACAGCCAACACCAACGACACCTACTTTTCTCATCTATGGAAGAATAGTAAATTTATTTTAAAAAGATTTCGGTTATAATTTAAATCAGTTTTCGTAATTTACGAAAGATAGTTTTCCAAATTAAGATTTTGGTAGTTTGATATGGCAACGTATGCAGTAGTAAAGATACGCAGCTTTTTACAGATAAATCGTTTAAGTTACTTTTTTTTTGAAAAATATTTCGATTATAGCCCTTTTTGGCCAGTTTAGCAAAATTTAAAAGATATTGTAGCTAACAACGAACTCATGTCTGCAAGTGACGTTGAACACATCTTAGCAGAAATGGGACCAGACCCGATCGTTTCGTTAGCTCTTTTCATCATGCTCGGACTCGTACTAATACTACCCTTTAAGGTGAAGAAGGTAGAGGAGAACCTTGAACCGTTCTTCTTCGTTATGGGTGTCCTAGCTGTAACAGTTACTCACTTTGCACTAATGATTCATGCTGGTCTACCGATGTGGACTTCCGAACTTCTACTTCATGCACTCGAATCGCCGATTGGCATCGTGAAAATAGATGATATACCAGTTCTCGGGATATTCCAAGTAGTTCTAGTAGTTGGCTTGATAATTTACTTCTTCAACAAACCGATCTATTCAGCTCTTTTGAACATGATGAGAAAGATAGGAATGCGAACCTTCACATTTGTTTTTATAGTTCTTTTTGGTTTACTTTCAAGCGTAATGTCTGTTATAGTTTGTTCGGTACTCTTAGCTGAGATAGCCCTCGCTACACCGCTTGAAAGAAAAAAGAAAATTGAGTTCATAGTTATAGCCTGCTTCGCAGTGGGCTTGGGAGCTGCCTTAACACCCATCGGCGAACCTCTATCAACGATTGCGGTTAGAAAGTTAAGTGGACCACCATACTATGCGGATTTCTTTTATCTAATCGATTTGATAGGCCTATATGTAGTTACGGGGGTTGTAGCCCTAGGAGTATACGGTGCCTACAGAGTAGGAAATGTAAAAATAGAAAACATCGAAATTCCCGAGTATACTGAAAGGATAAGAGCTGTGATAATCAGGGCTGTTAAAGTCTACATCTTTGTAGCCGCACTTGAGCTGCTAGGTGCTGGATGCGCTCCAATCATCGTATGGTATATATCTCATGTTCCAGCTTGGGGACTATACTGGGTCAACATGATCTCAGCTTTCTTAGATAACGCTACACTGACAGCTGCTGAAATAGGGCCATCACTTACGGAATTCCAGATAAAGAGTGCACTCATGGGGTTGTTAGTAGCTGGAGGTATGCTTGTTCCGGGCAACATACCGAACATAGTAGCTGCAGCGAGGATGAAGATAACTATGGGCGAATGGGCTAGAATAGGTGTTCCGCTGGGTTTTGTGCTTATGTCAGTCTATTTCGCTTGGCTTTATATCCCAGAACTTCTCTAATTTTTTATCGTTGTTTGTTGAAAATATTTTTGAGGCTAAAAATATGTAATCTCCTAAAGAATTTTGAAGGGATCATGTACAAAAAAGCGTGGAAAAATCGAAATGATTGAGATCCGAACCAAACATAATGAAGCTCCTAAAAGCGCTTAAATCAAATCCATAGAATTTTATGAATTCTGCGATAGAGTACTTCAAGAAGATGTCGCTTTGCCTGAGAGTTTCAAGTTCCTAATGGTTATAGCATGGGAGTTCGAAGGAGTTGTAAATAGTGTGTAATTCCAGCTATGATAGGCGTTAAAAATCGAGAAAACGGCGAAGAAAAGATAATTGAATGTTACCGGCGGTGCTTCGATTGTTTCAGCTTTTAGAGAGGCTATGAGGGGGCTCAAAAAATTTAAACCTGTTTTTTATATTTTTATTCTAGAAACAATTCCACAACCTTCAAACCGAAAATCAAGCCATTTAGAAAATCGAGAATTCAAGAAAGGCAATTCGACTGTTTTAAAACTTGAAAATAAACCGGGCCGAGAGGGATTTGAACCCCCGACTGCGGGATTAAGAGTCCCGCGCTCTTCCTGGCTAAGCTATCGGCCCTCCGTTTTGGATAACAAATTCAGGATATTTATGCTTGTCGCTCTGCCTACCGACCCGAGTTCATGCTTTTCACCCGGGTGTGAGAGGCAGAGCTAGGTAAAGTTATTCATGGGACTTTAAAAACTTTCGTTGTTTTGTTGATAGGTCAGCATTCTAACAACGTAGAGGTTAAATAATGATAAGTCTAAAAACATTTCGGTGATATTCATGTTTGAAAACGTCATAGCGGATATATTCAAGTTAAATGGTGTAAAAGGAGTATATATAGCTGACATGGATGGCAACCTAGTAGAGTCTGAATCGACAAGAGAAGATGATGAGATATTTGCAGCGCTTGTTGTCGAACTTTTCAAGAAATCAAGCGATATAATGGCTAAGATCTCAAACGGGGATGTTAACTTTTTAGTTGTTGAAAACTCTAAGGATAGAGTTATCATCACAAAGGCCAGCGAGTTAATATTAGGTGTTTTTTCGGAAAGTAGTGTTAATTATGGTTTGCTTAAGATAGAGATCAAAAAAGCAGCTGAAAAGATAGAGGCCTTGGTTTGAGGTGTCAAAATGCTCATCCCGAAAGGAGAGAAAGTGGAGATAAGAAAGAACTGTAGGGTTTCCGAAATTTTGGAGGAGTTAAGCAATTCAGCCTTTACTGGCTACGTTGAGTTCTACTATAAGTACGGAGAATTATCCAAGGGTCAGCTTGTACTTAGAAATGGAAATTTAATTGCCGGAAGTGTTGAAAAAATAGTTTCTAAAAAAGAAATTCTGGGAGATAAAGCATTGGATGAGCTTAAAAAAATAGAGAACTGCGTAGCAGAAATTTATGTTTTAGAAGATGAAAAAGTTGAAAAAGCATTAAACTGGAACAAGAATGCTCTGATACGCCTTGAACCGAAAATAACTGTAGCTTCCGATGTTAATAACTCGAAAACCGAAACAACAATAGATCTAACACATTATAGGGGAAAAGAAATTGCTGCTCCGGATAGGAAAAAGATACTTGAAAAATATGGGATAAGAGAGCCAACGCCAGAGGAGATCGATGCCCTAATTAAGAATGCATTCGATGAAGTTCCACTGGAGATGAATAAAGAGGAGGTAGTAAATGAGGTCAGGAAGATCATCGAGGATCGATTCGGAAAATTATCTAAAAAACTACTGGAAATATTAGATGAATGCAAAACCGTGGATGAATTGGCAAAGAATTTTGAGTTATTAGAAAGAGAAGCTAGAAAACTCTCTTTGTTTGTACCAAGAAAGAAAATAGATGAAACTCTAGAGGAAATTAGGCAGATTATCGGATCTTGATGCTATCTATGAACTTAAGTCTTTTTGGTAGCGGTGGATGAGTGGATAGAAATTCCTCTAGCGGAGAAACTTTCATGTTCTTTAGTCTTTCTATCTCATACCTTGTGAATGGGTTAGCTGCGGCGTTAACTAAAGCGTAGATGAACAGTGTTCTGAACTTGCTTTCAGCTATTTGTTCAGAAAGCTGTGGATATCTATGGTAGAAGAGATGTATTTTGGCTAAACTTGATTGCATAGCTTCTTTTCCAGCTACGAGGGTTCCTTCAAAGTCTGCATAGTATTCTCTAAGTCTGCTGAACGCCAAAACTAGTATCTGAACAACAAATGAAACCAAAACTGCTGCAATGCCAGCTATAGCAAGCTGGATACCTCTTCTATCATCACCGAAGGAGGACCTTATTAGCGCATATCCTAAGTAGAAGATCACAGACGGTAGAATTCCAAACAGTAGCATTACCATATTGTCCTTATGCTTATGATGGCCTATTTCATGTCCTACAACAGCCTCCAGTTCATCCTTGCTTAACATATTCATCAAAGAATTTGAAACGGCAACGTACTTTCCTGTTAAGATGTTACCGTAAGCAAAAGCATTCGGTGGGCTGTTGACTACCACTGCTTTGGGCGGTTTCATGCCCATTTTATATGCAACGTTGTTAACCAATACTTGTAGATCTTCGCTCTTCTTTGCTCCATAGCTTAGGTTAATCATGTACGGCGATATCAGGTAAATTAGGAGGTTCGTTATGAGTACGAAAGCAAGTATTGCATAAAAGCTAACGTAAAGTCCTGAAAGGTATAGGATAGCGTATATTGTCGCTGCAGATATCCCTAGTATTAGAATAGCTAATAGCAGCATCGAAACATGCAGTGAAAATCTTCCGGAAATTCTGTTGGCCAACTTTGGTGCTACAGTGCTTGCTAATGCGAACATTATTAAGTACCCAAGCACAGCCAATAGCATGTAAAGCGGATCGAATATCAGGAACATGTTTGTATGTTCTAAAAAGCTGTTAATAAATCTATCGTCGTTATAGCCAGGTAATTTCGACTTCTTCTATCCTAAAATCTGGTTTTACGTAAGATTCCTCTATCTTTGTTGAATGTCCGCTTCTAAACATAAGCAAACCCGTATAAGCTATCATTGCACCGTTGTCACCCATATACTCTTTCGGAGGAGCAAAAAACTTAGCCCCCCTCTCTTCACACATGGTTTTTAACATCTCTTGTAATCTCAAATTAGCTCCAACCCCTCCAACAAGCAAGACTTCATCGTTTTTCAGATAAGCAAGAGCTCGCTCCGTAACTTCAGTAAGCATCGCAAAAGCTGTTTCTTGAAAGCTGAATGCAATATCTTCTATTTTAACGCCTGAATCGTACATTTTTTGAGCAGCAGTTACTAAACCACTGAATGATAGATCCATGCCTTTGACAATGTAGGGTAAAGAGTAGTACTTACTACCGTTCCTTGCAAGCTGCTCTATCTTAGGTCCTCCAGGATGTGGTAAACCGATGTAGCGGGCAAGCTTGTCTATTGCATTACCTATCCCTATATCAAGCGTCTCTCCAAAAACTCTGTATCGTCTACCACGCCTTGCAATAACCTGACTATTTCCACCGCTCACATACAGCGTTACAGGATTTTTAGCTCCAGACTTCCACCTTCCAATTTCTAAATGAGCCAAACAGTGGTTTACGCCAACAAGTGGAACATTTAATTTTAGAGCTAACAACCTTGCCGCCGTGGCTACAACACGCAAGCACGGTCCTAATCCTGGGCCCTGAGAAAAGGCTATTAGATCTATTTCCTCCACACTTAATAAATCAAAAACTTTGGAAATAATTTTTGGAAGTTTCTCCGCATGATGCTGGGCTGCCTCTCTTGGATGAATTCCCCCGACTTTTGGTATGTATGGATCGCTTATCTGCACTAAAACATCTTTTTCATCAACTACAGCCACACTTAGATTCCACGCAGTACCTTCTATTCCAAGAGCTTTCATTTCTTGAATTCAGTGTACCCACATTTTCCACAAGATCTTCTGTCCGGATGTTCTGCTAAGAAAACTCCCTCTCCACATCTTGGACAAAACTTTCTGTTCCTTAAGATCTTCTCTCCCTTTATTTCGTAAAATCTATGAACCGATTCATTACCTTTAGCCATTTTATCACCTCAACTCTGTGTTTGCCCTTTTTCTTCTTTTTTACCAAAATTTCTAGCCAATATATGCTTATCTTCGATCTTCTCAAGCTGTTCTTTTGAGTCATATATCTTTACATAAGCCTTCGCTTCCATCCTTCCAAATTCGGTTTTTATATAGTCTACAACTATCCTCTCTGGCTCGGCGGCGAACAATCCAGAAATCTTCGACCTGACCTCTTCTCTCGTTGGTGTCTTACCCTCATAGGAAATCCTGCAGTAAATCTCTTTTCTCCTGAGCAAAGGGTTGTATCTTTCTAAATCTACAAAGACTTCCATTTCACTCACCTCCCAAAAGTTCATCCAAATCTCCACAATCCCCAATTTTCTCCATTTGCCTCAAAATCTCTCTAAAGCGTTTTTTACTACTTGAGTCAATTTTAACAGCTACTACTCCTTCCTTCGGCTGGCCGTAAAGAATAACCGAGTTTTCAGGCAGAAGTAAAGCGAGCGGTAAAGCTGCGAGGTCCTCTTCACCATCCACTCTAACACAAACTTTCTTACCACTTAAAGCATCTCTTACGGCTATTTTTAACACATTTAAGAGTTTGCAGGTGATGACTCCTGCTGGATTTTCAACTTCCAAGATTTCAAAAAATCTGATGTCAAAATCTAAACTTTTTTCCCTCAGAGTTTTCCCATCTATAACTGCTATATTAACATCAACACCGAACTTCGTGGCTTGGATGGTAACCAAATCTCCTACGCATGCGATCATTTTTGAAGTTTTAATTTCCTCTATCCTCTCATAAACTCTTTCGCCATCCTTATAAAGCTTTCCTTGTGGCTTTGCAAGTTTACTTCTCAGATAGTCAGGAAGTTTCAGCATTACTCTACCCTCAAGGCGTATTTTCCGGGAATTCTTATGTCAACCCTCTTTGCTATCTCACTTCTCTCTGGGTCTAGAATTATCAGATATCCGTACCACTCTTTCGTCAGTTCAGTGCTACCACAATTTTTGCATATAGAAACATCCGAATTTATAAATTTGCATTTTTTACAGGCCAGTTCTGTCATGGATTAACACCCTTCTCTTTACTTAGCTTCTCTATCTCCTCTTCTATCCATTTAAGAGCTCCAAGCCAAGGTTGTCTCATTGTTAGACCTATTCTGCTCTTTTCCGGTTCCCTCTCTTTTAGACTTATGGAAACTATCCTTGCCCTAACGAAGTCTCCTTCCTGCAAGGTTTTTTTTGTCTCTTTTCCAACGAATCTTTTGTTCTTTTCATCAAATACCATAAAGTCATCTGTTATTTGGCTCATATGAAGCAAAGCATCAAAAGGACCTATAGAAACGAAAGCTCCGAACTCTACAACTTCAACCACTTCTCCCTCGACGATCTCTTGAAGGTTTGGTTTAAAACATATAGCCCCAAATACAACATCGAAGTAAACAGCACCATCCCCTTCTATAATTCTCCCTTCACCAATTTCCTCAATGTTTTCAATTCCAATAACCATTCCGTACTCTCTATCAATTCTTCCCTCGAATTGCTCCCAAAGTAGCGATCTTATTACTTCTTCGAGGTTTTCACCAAGTTTTGAAGGAGGAACTCTAACTGTGTCTTTGATCTTGATCCTAGCATACATAACATCATCGCACTATTGTGAAGCAATATAAATTTAACTCCCCCCGCCAGATGGGTTTCACATTTAGATATCTAAGAGCTTCAAATTGTTTTTTATAATCTGACATATACGCCCCAAAATATTTTTAAGCATTTTATAGAGTGAGAAAACATGCTACATTACCTACTGCTCTCCTCGTTTGCGATGTTCTTCATAGCTATACTACTGAACTTTTCAAAGTATTTTCGAGCAGTCCATCTAAGATGTGAAGTCTATCCAATTCCACATGAGATCAATTATAAACACGGTGGCAGTTATTATGAATGGTCCGAATGGTGGAGAAGATCTTTTGAAAGACCAAGACGTTGGAAGTTGAAAACCATCTTAGGGATTCTGCTCATAAATCGAAAGAAAATGTCTCTTCAACCAAAACACTGGTTTGCAACATTCATGTTTCACCTAGGTATATTTTTCCACGCGATTTGGATTTTAATGTGGATACTGTGTGCTTTCTTTAACATCTCGACGAAAATTTTAAAGATGGCATCACTTCTAGCTTTTTTTGGTTCAATTTTAATGCTAGCTTTTGGTATGTACTTGTTCTTAAGAAAACTTAGACCACCACTCAGATACTATGTTCCATTACGAGATCATCTCATATTGATTTTCGTGCTCCTTCTGGCCTCAACGGGACTTTTAAATTTTTTAGAAGATTTTCATATATTTCCTAATGATCTACAGCCTTTTTTTGAAAGCTTCAAAACAGTTCATCTGATTCTGTACTCCGCACTTATCCTTTCACTACCCCTTACAAAGGTAACACATTACATAGCCCTAATTTTTACTCATCTTATACTCTGGGATAATGAAAAAATGAGCGAAAAACTCGAGGAGAGGTTGAAGGAGAAGCTACATTGCAGAGTAGAATGGGGAGCTCAACATATAGCAAAAAAAACGTGGATAGAGAACTTTTTGGAGGTTGAAAAATGAAAGACCAAATAAAACTATCAGACGTACTAAAAGAGGGGCAACTTTTAAAAATAGGACCTGAAGACCTTATAAAACTCCCAAACTACGATTTTAAAGACGAATTTAAAGAAATAAATCCTGAATGGAAAAAGTACGTATTTGAACTCGATGGATTCATAGGGATCGATTTAGAATGGAAACCAAAGAATAAAGAGGAAGAGAACGAACTTCTTCTGAAGTTCACAGAAGGTTTAAAGAAGTTGCTTAGCGAAGAAAACAACTGGACATTTCTGTATCCCTTACTTCTGAGTTTAGACTACTGCACTCGCTGTAAATCTTGTAGCTCGGCGTGTCATGTTTACTTAGCTTCAGGTAAAAAGGAAATTTATCGTCCAACATTCAGATCAGAGATTTTGAGAAGGATCATTAAAAAAAGCAAATTCGGTAAAAAACTTTTTGGTAGTTTAGATGTAAACAAAAACCTGATCCTTCGCTTGGCCGAACTTGCATATCGCTGTAACCTTTGCAGAAGATGTGTACAGTTCTGTCCTTTGGGGATAGATAATGGATTGATCACAAGAGAAATCAGAAAACTATACTCTCAAGAACTAGGTGTTGCCCCAAAAGCTTTACACGAGAAAGGAACTGTACAACAACTAAATATAGGTTCCTCTACAGGTTTGAGATCGGAAGGATTTAGAAGCATAATTAAATTTGTTGAAGAAGAGATATTCGAGAGAACTGGCAAGAAAATTAAAATTCCAGTAGATGAAAAGGGTTCCGATATTTTGCTGCTTCACAATGCAGGAGATTATCTAAGCAGGTTGGAAAATGTTATGGCCTTTGCCATAATTTTTGAAGAAGCTTCGCTAAGTTGGACTTTAAGCAGCGAAGCCTTTGGATACGATGCAGTAAACTATGGGATATGGTATGACGATTTTCAACTTGGAAAGATTGCATTTAAACATTTAGAAATAGCAAGAAAACTTGAAGTGAACAGAGTCGTTGTTGGAGAGTGTGGACATGCACATAAAGCCCTAATATCCGTTGCAGATAGGTTGATTTTTGGCGAATACCAAATACCACGAGAGAGCTGTCTTCCTATACTCTTAGACTTGGTAAAGAAGAAACTGAACCTTGATCCAGAAAAGAATAGTTTTCCTGTTACTTTGCATGACCCATGTAACATAGTAAGACTCATGGGTGTCGTTGAGCCGCAAAGAGAGATTCTTCGCAAGATATGTCCTTCTTTTAAAGAAATGAAACCAAACGGAGTTTACAATTACTGCTGCGGTGGGGGTGGAGGATTAGCGATAATGAATTCGCTAAACTTTCCAGAATTCAGAAATAAAATCTCATCAAGAGTTAAGTTTTGCCAAATTTTGGATGCATTTAGAGATGTTCTCAATTCTGAAAGCAAAAAATACGTATGTGCTCCATGCAGCAACTGTAGGGCAACTATAAGAGACTTTTTAGATTACTATAAAGCCAAAGATAAGTTTAAAATAGACTGTTGTGGTTTAGCCGAGCTGATAGTAAATTCCATGGTCGATTTCGATGGATTTCTGGAATAATTTGCCTTAAATCAAATTTCTGATCTTAAAGACCGTTCTTTCTAGGGTACCAAGCATCTGGCTAAAAAAAGACAAAGTATACTGCTTTTTTAATTTTTCAACATCTCTGCTTGTTTCTATTTCATCTTCAGAAATTTTGTACCTTTCTAAAGCCACTCTAATATGTCCAACATCTTTAAAACCCATAAGCTGTGATGCAACGTAATCTACAGCAATTATATTGTCTCCAGCTACAATGACACCGTGTTTTAGGGGTTTTGTTGATATCTCAGAATAGTTTCCTCCTATTATTCCATCGACTATCGTAATCTTTGGCCAAAAGACTTTAAGAAGGTCCGCCAACTTTTCATCTATACACGCGTGCATATAGATTGCAGGTTTTTTAAGAAAACCAATGTTATTCTTTATTCCAAGAGTGACCTTGGTCAGATGATGCACCTTCATTTTTGGAACGCTAATAAATTCTTTGTTGAACACAGATTTTGCAATTTCCGCTCTCCTTAACTTTTTTCCTTTCACTTCAACTTCGATGAACTCATCTTTGTTTAAGTTGATGCAATAGGCTACCCTTTTAAGTCCAAATCTTTCAAAGCAGAGGTCTGCAGAATCTTTGCTAAAACCACCTTCGACAATCTTTACATCAACACCCTCTCTGTTTAAAACCTCTAAAATTGCCTTCAAGAAATCTGGATGGGTTATACATCCATTCTCTGGATTATCAAACTTCAAAAAGTTCGGCTTAAGTAGCACTTCTTCCTCAACTTCAAATGTTTCGAATACTTCCTTTAAAACATCCCGAACGTTTTCGTAACCATCCGATCTCTCTACAATTACGTAAGGCATATTAAAAGCTAAGGAAGAAAAATCCGATTAATACGAGCATCAGTACTGTTGCAAGGAGGAGTGTGTAGAAAGCATACTTGCTATCTCCAAAAACAATCGGTATTGGACCCACAATTACAACTCCTCCAGCTTTCACATCGGTTTTCTTTTCATTCTCCTTATCCTTTTTTTCAATTTCGAAAGTTTCAAATTTCTTTCTTACATTTCTGTCGATTAACCCCAGAAAAATCAGTAGTAAACCAAAAATTACCAAAATGGCTCCTACCAATTCGAGCATATACTACCACCTCGTCGCAAACAGCATGAATAACACCGCAAATACAGCGAATAAAACTAAAAAAGGAACTAAAGATGCATCCGATGAGAACAGGATCGGAACTGGGCCTATTATAAATATACCACCGTAACTAACCTCACCAGAACTTGCAACCAGTAAACCAAACCCTAGCATTAACAAGCTCAATCCCAACATTACTTTTCTGAGATCCATGAATAAATTATGAAAGCAAGATTTAAAAATTTAAATCTCTCCTTTCATTTTTTCAAGTCTCCTTCGTATCTGCGAAAGTTCTTCTTTTGTGACGCTTACACGAGCTCCGACTTCCTTCAGTTCCTTGTTTAACTGTCTAACCTTTTTTAACAAGACCAAGTTTAGAATTATGCTTAAAATTAGAAGAACCAGCAGAAGGTATTCTATCCAGTCCTCCATCATCATTTCCGCCTCCTAAAAACTTTCAACATTTTAGCAATTGCTCCTTCTTTCTTCTTTTCTTCGATTGCCAATGGTTTCTTTTCTTTTCTTACACCAACCAACGTCTGTGCGAGTTCCATTATCGCTTTCGATGCAGGAGATTCGGGACTTCTGAGGACTACTGGCTTTCCATAAGCAGCAGACTTCCTTACTTCTGGGTCTTCAGGGATTAATCCAACAACCTTTGTCTCAAGTATCGCCTCAATTTCGCTTTTTGCCATCTCAACACCCAACGTTGTAATTCTATTAACTATAGCCCCGATCACCTTTGTGCCCAACCTTTCGGCTACTATCTTAGTCTTCAAACCGTCAGTTATTGAAGAAATCTCAGGGTTTACAACCAGCAGAAGTTCTTGAGCGCTGGCGATAGCTATTACAGCATTTCTTTCAAGTCCAGCTGGAGCATCAAGGAGTAAAATGTCTGTGTTCTCCATAAGATGAATTAGTACGTCTTCAAGTTTTTCAGGATTTGCTTTCCTTAGACCTTCGAGACTTACTCCAGCAGGAACTATTTTTACACCGCCTGGGCCTACATAAACCGCTTCCTCAATTTTTGCCTCTCCCGCTAAGACGTTCTGCAAAGTTATTGGTAACCCCTCCATCCCTAAAACAAGCTCAAGGTTGGCCATGGCTATATCAGCGTCGACAATTGTAACATCGTAGCCTAACTGTGATAAAGCTACACCCAAGTTTGCAGCGATCGTTGTCTTTCCAGTCCCACCCTTCCCAGAAGCGATAGTGATTGTCCTTGTCATACTAATACCTCCTAATGATTATTATCACTTTTCAATTCCAATTATTTAACCTTTTTGAATAACCGAAGTACAATTTAAAAAACTGACGTTATCTAACTTGTGCGAGCCCACATATGTATAGGTGTCGATAAAGAAATTTTTAGTGCTTTAAAGCCCGAAGCTGAAACATCCATAACTTATGCAAAACTTTATCTATCTGAACGGGGGCTTGAAATAGAACTCTCCACGAAGTCGATATCCGATCTGAGAGCCGCTTTAAATTCGTGGTTGAGGTTGGTAAAAATGTGTATCGAAATTGAAGAGGTGTTGAGAGATGAGTGAGCTTCCACCTGCGGTACAAAATATGGTTGCCCAGCTGCAACAACTTCAACAGCAGCTACAGGTAATAATAAACCAGAGAATTCAATTAGAGGGGCTACTTAAGGAAACCGAACAAGCTATTGCAGAAATTGAAAAAAAGGTTGAAGATGTGCCGATGTATAAAGCTGTAGGAAACATACTTGTTAAAGACACGAGGGAGAACATTTTAAAAGAGCTGAAAGAAAAAAAGGAGACCTACGAAATCAGAATAAAAACCCTCCAAAGACAGGAAGAGAGATTAAGAGAGAGGTTTGCTGAAACGCAGAAAAAATTGCAGGAAATGCTGAAGGTCCAAGCAGGCTAATTTTTAGATACATCTACAATTTCAAATTTTAAACCCTCATCGATCAGACTCCGCAGCAGGTCATCCAACCTGTTTTCTGTACATACAGCTATAACTCCGCTTCCATGATGTGCAGCTTCAATACAAACTTCCTTTGCTCCAAAGAAAATTGGTTCAATTCCCACCTTTCTGCATGTTACTAGGGCCTCAACACCGATAGCTACTACAATACTTTTAGTTCTATTCTTTATTATTTCAGAGAGTTTTTCAAGTTCAACTGCTCTACTACCACCGGCAGACACGTTTGGTACTCTTACTACTACTATCTCTCCCTTAGATGGTGGAACCAAATTTCCCGTAGGTTTTATTAAAACTTCTTCTCCGTTTTCAGCTACAGTAAGGGCAATTCCATTGCCGTTTTTGTTCAACTTTGCGAATATAAAACCATCTTCAAACCAATAATCAACTTCCTCGCCTCTACTTATCTTTTCTTTTGCTATTGCAACGATTGTTTTTGAATAAACCTTTTTTAAAAGCTCTTCACTGAAAACATGTATATCAAGCAAAGCTTTCGACATCCAGTCCTCTCCACTTTTAGTCAATTCATAAAAACCCTTGTGGATAGTTCTAATTAGACCCTCGTTTACGAGTTCCTTGAAATGTTCAGATATGGCTTGTGGAGTTAACTGAAGCTTGTTTGCTATATCTCTCTGATTGCATTCGGGGTTCTTAGCCAATTCACATAATATCAATAATCTTACGGTATCTTTTCTGCTTAGTAAAACATTCATATCAACCACCCAAGATCTTCTTTATCTCATTCATGAGTTTTTCAGATACGGTTCTACCATCAACTTTCCCCCTAACCTCCTTCATCACAAGACCCATCAACGGCTTAAATGCTGCCTCCCTTTTTTCAAGTATAATATCTCTTTTTTCTTTAACGATCTTTGATATGATCTCATCTAGATTGACCTTCGAAGCAAATTCTCTCTCTAAATCAGCGTTTGGATTTGCAGCCAGCATTTTTATTGCTTCCTCAGCCCCCTCCTTAGCTATTTTTCCTTCAGCTATTAAGCTTAGAACTGTCTTAAAATGATGTTCGGAGAGTTTTGAAACCTCTACACCCTCTCTTTTGAGCTGAGAAGGTATGGAATACAAAACTCTCGCAACTATTGTTGGTTGCAGAATTTGACAATACTCTTCAAAAAGCTTGTAGTATTGAGAATCAGCTATCTCCCAAGCTAAATCAGGAGGCAAGATCTCGCTGTATCTCTTAGCCCTCTCCTCTATCAACTCAGGAATTTCAACTTCAAGCAGATCTTTATCCACAACTACGGGTGGTACATCGGTTTCGGGATACATCCTCGCAGCCCCCGGTAGTGGGCGTAAATAAGAAGTTGTCCCATCTTCGTTTGCTTTTCTTGTTTCTTCTGGAACGCCTATTAAGCAGTATTTTGCTCTTTCGATGATCCTTTTTAAAGCTTTTTCGACCCTTTCAGCGCTTCCTGCTGCTATAACTACAGCATCACTTTTTTCAGCATTTAAGAATTTTTTTAACCTTTCAACCTCTTCAGCAGATATTCCGTAAGCTGGAAGTTCATCAGTGTGAAATATCCCACCCAATCCAAAACTTTTTGCGATATCAGCAAACTCAGTACCCAGTCTTCTACCTGGTTGAACTTCTTTTCCAATTATACCACCAAATCCTTTAAGTACTACGGCCTTTACCTTTTTTCCTTTGATGATTCTGCATTGAGTGTTTGCAAATAACTCTGAAACATCATGGATCTCCTCCGAGACATAAGCATTTCTTTTTTGTAATTCATTTTTCAAACTTAGAAGGTTTCTTTGCCTCAAGACTTCATATTCCACGATTTTGCTGAGAATATCTAGCTCCTGAACACCCTTTATCTCTACTCTTGCTCCACTGATAATACTTACGTTTACATCTTGTCTTATCGTTCCCAGACCCCTTTTTACTTTTCCAGTAGACCTTAGTATCATACCAAGTTTTGCAGCAACTTTTTTCGCTAATTCTGGAGAATCTATTTCGGGTTTTGTGCCTATCTCTACTAAAGGTATTCCAAGTCTGTCTAGAGAGTATTTTGCATAGCCTTCTCCTTCTTCAATTTTTCTGCATGCTTCCTCTTCAAGACAAAGAGTTGCTATTCCTATTTTTTTACCATCAACTTCAACATAACCGTCAAACGCTACTAAGGCTGTTCTTTGGAACCCCGTAGTATTACTACCATCGATGACGATTTTTCTCATGACATGGATTTCATCCACTATCTCCATGTTCAGCATCTTTGCAATCTGTATCGCAATTTTCAAAGCTTCTTTGTTTATCTCAGTTGGCGGTTCTTCATCAGCTTCGATAAGACATGTAGCATCCTGAAAATCATAAATAAACTTCCTACTTCTTGCAACCTCTTCTTTAGCTGCTCTATCCTCTTCGCCGATTTCACTTCTTTTAAGTCTTAGATACCTTGTAAAATCGAACTTTTTTGTTCCAGACTCAGTCGGACAACGGCAAAATAACTTCTCCTTCGTATCTAATTGTTGATGTATCTCTATACCCACTTTTAGTCCTAAAGATTTGTAATCGATCATTTTTTCCTCAACTCCATTTTTTTCAAATAACCTTCAACTCTTAGATCGACAACATACGCTTCCGGTGCTATAGCTGGAAGATCATAACCAGTGAGAAGTTTAAACACTTCGGCAGCCTGTATGCTGCAGTTAATAGAGTAAGAAATTGGATCATACATGATTTTCGGGATCTCGACTTCGAAGAAGTTTACTCCATCTGGTAGAAATGTTGTTATAAAATTTGGAACGTAGGGTACGCCCAACTTTTCAGCAACATCTGCGACTTCTTCGATGTATTTATGTGCTACAATTAAATCGGAACCTCTGAGAAGTTTCTTTAGCTCATTTCTATCTTCAGGATACAAGTACGAAATTACGCAGCATTCTTCGTTTTGGGGTGAAACGATGTCATAAGAGTTCGCTTCAAATGGTTGTAGAGTGCAATCTATTGCCACATCGTTCGGGGTTACAAAATCTGAAATGTATTTTATGCAGCCGAAACCACAGCGTGATAGAATGTTCAGAAGCAATCTGCTCCCGACGATGGATAGAGTATACTTGGAGAGGTAGGAGATCCGATCTTCGTCGACCCAACTCCAGAATGCCAGCTTCATCACACATCTTCAAATCTACTCTTCAGCTTATTAAGAACTTTCGGTAACGTAGTGTACTCCATCTCCTCCTCCGGCAACCTGTGGGGTTCGAATGGTCCATGCCTGCGTATGTAATCTGCTACCTCCATAGCCCTCATCCTTGTGTAGTCAAAAGCTGGATCGTCAAACAAGTCTATAGGGCCAACAAGTTTAGCGTTGCAAATTTGAAATCCAGCTGCAATGCATCTCGGTGGCCCATCGAAACGTGTACACTTTGAATACCTGAAAGGTACCGGCATTATCGGCCCAATATGGCTTCCACGCATCCATCCACTTACGAGGTGTGGAAAAGCAAAGGCCTCCAAAATTTCTCCAACTGCAGGTAATCCACTTTGAGCTCTAACAAGCGCAACTGGATCATCCTTGCCTATGTACTCTCCAGCAACTTCAAATAGCTTTTCTGTACTGACAACAGCTACCGGTTCGCTTGGTGGAAGTTTTCCTCCCTCTTTTGGGTAAACTCTCTTTATGACGAATCTGCTCTTGCTCCCTATTAAAGCTAAGATATCGTAGATCTCTTCCGGAGTTCTCATCATTACTTTTTTGTGTCTCTTTATATCCCATATCTCGAAGACAAAACCGTTGTGCATTGAAGGATCTATCACCAAGCCGGCTGTATTGAATGGATCTGCAAAGATCCTGAATATAGGTAGATTAAATGCTCCAGGTTCTGTTTTGTCCATCATAAAAGCTATTAAGGGCTCTGCTCCTCGCTCTGTGAATTCCATCTCAGCCACACCAGGTCCGAGACCTCTTACATTGCCTGAAAAAGCATCTTTAAGCAAGTCCTGTCCAGCACCATACAACTTGAGCTCCTTAGCTCTTCCAGCAGCTTTGTAAAATGTATCCCAAGCCAGTTTGTGTATTTCCTCGTTATCAACCCCTTTCTTGTGACTCATTAGTAACTCGAGATCATCTCCAGCATTGAAAACTCTAAAATCTTCTATCAAACCACTTTCTTTAGCATCCTGAAGGCATTTTTCTGCTATACTTATTAGATCTGGATGCACAATTGAATGCCCGGCAACACTTCCTACGTCGGCCTTTATCAGAGATACAGTAACTTTCGCCATGCTCACAGTTTGCGTAAATAATTTAAACTTTAAGGTTTGGAAAGTAATTGATTGATATGCTGGAAAGGGTGCCAACAGGTATACCAGGTTTTGATGAACTTTGTGGTGGAGGTTTATTGAGAGACAGAAGCTATCTTCTCTCTGGACCTTCAGGTTCTGGAAAAACAATATTTGCTTCCCAATTTATAGTCAACGGAATTGAAAAATACAATGAGCCAGGAATAATAATTGCAACTGAAGAGAGGCCCCAACACCTTAGAGAGCATTTGGCAGTCTTCGGCTGGGAGCTTGAGAAATATGAAGACGAGAACATGCTAGCTATTGTAGATGCCACTTCAACTAAGATAGGTCTGCCATCTGATGAAAGGTACATAGATGTCCGACCCTTTGATGTTAGATCTCTCCTCGATCAGATAATAACAATCCAGGATGAGATTGAGGCGAGGAGAGCTGTACTTGACTCAACAACATCCATAGGATTTACCATCGGAGACCCGGCAAAGTTCAGAGTGGAGTTACTGAAAATATCCACCACAATGGAAATTCTAGGTTTGACATCCATTCTAACCTGCGAGGTTGTTGAGGGGCAGAGTGATGCAATAAGTAGATTCGGTGTGGAGAACTTTGTTGTTGAAGGAACAATAGTTCTCTACTACTCAAAACTGGAAAATACGAGAGTAAGAGCCATCGAGATATTCAAGATGAGGGGTAGCAACCATAGTAAAAAGATACACCCGTTCGAAATAACAGACAAGGGTATAGTGGTCTATTCGAGAGAGGAGATATTCTAGGTTTTTGTCATGTAGCTGTGCAGAACGAAATTCTTTAAATTGAGAGGATCAGAAACGTGGATTAGATTTGCATTACCGCTTAATTTTGCTAGATTTTTGCATAATTCGAGAAACTTGCCCTCATTACCGAGCATTATTATCTGTAGTCTTGCCCTGACACTTCTCAAATTTTTTGCCTCGTTCATTGCGCACTTCCAGGGTGTCAAGTAGGGATTATAGCTAGAAGTGGGCTCTCCATCGGAGATTAGGAAAATAATCGGTGTTCCACTACTCAGTTTACATAACTCTCTAGCCTTCTTTAAAGCCAAGCCTATATCTGTTCTCCCCTTCGCTTCTAGATTTGCAATCTCTCCCTCTTTTATTTCCCTCACTTTATGGTTGAAAGCAAGAACTCTAAGTTCATCCTGATTTCCTCTTTTTCTGATAGCTCTCTTAAGCCCGAGTGCGGATTCTATTGCCCCTATAAGTTTTTTACCTCTCATTGAATCACTAACATCGATAAGCATAATATATATGCACTTTTCAGCGTGTTTTGGCTGTTTTGCAACAAGATCGTTCTCGTCTAATTCTATCACTCCCTTAACTGCAGATCTTAGCAAACTCTCAACGAAATCTATTGCATCAAAATGGTGCACGAAAGGATCGAATTCAACCATTTTCTCCCCCAAGAATATAGATGTCCCTTCAGCGTCTGTAACATTCTCACCAAAATTCCTCTTTTCGAGTTTCTTTAGACTTAACTCTAAAATCTTCTCACCAAGTATTTTCTCGGCGATCTTCGAATACTTTATCTGCCTTCTCTGGAATCTGTTATCTACACTTCTCAAATACCCGATCTTCATGAGTTCTTCGATAACCTCATCGAGAAAGTTGTCAACAATTTGACTTGCACTCAACTCTTCTGGCAGTATTTCCCCAGTTTTTAGCTTATCTTTCAACTCCACCCATGCACTCTTCTTAGCTTTTCTAAAATTTTCAAGCTTTTCCAACCAGTAGCTGCTTAAAAATCCAAAATTTTTTATCAGTTCTGAAAAAGTGTAAGAGAAGAGTTCAAAGTTCTTGCTATCTTCACCAAGATGCTTTTTTATCAGCTCAGTAACATCGTAAGAACCGGTTTCTTTGTGATAGGGGTTAAACAGAGAGTAAAGTAAATCATCTGCCAGAGATTTCAGACCCTCATCTTTTTCACAACTCTTGCATGGTGGTTTATCCTTTAATTCCAGCACAGACGTATACACCAACCCCTATTTTTTCTAACAATCCTGTACATCTCGCTATAGCTTCTAAAGTCATTTCAACAGCTGAAGCAACCTCCTCAGGGTGCTTGCACATGGAAGATGCGAAAGAGTACAAACTGCTACCAAAGTCGTCATCTTCATAAACGTTCACAATCTCAGCTTTAGCCAATTCATCCATAATTTCGGTAAAGGTGTTTCTTGGAATAGACGAATATATCTCACTTCCGATTTTATCTATCGAATCTTCCACAACTCCCTCTATTATGCTGTCTTTGTCCACTTCTTCTTCATAATCTACTTCAAATCTACTTTTTAGCGCTAACTTCACATTTTCATAGCTTTTGCCATAATCTGCAAACATAACGACCTTTCTTTTGTTCAGCATAGCAGAAGCTCTTAAATGGTCGAAAAGCTTAATAGTTGCTCTACAACTTGGTTCGAATTCTATCCTGCTTGCATATCTACATTCTTTGCTTCTCATACACCTAACAGCTCCTGCTAAAATTCTGAGGTGCCACTCAGGTATTAAAGGTCCAATTTTAAGGCTCATGTTTCTCATTGCTATCTCGATCTCTTCTTCAATAGTTTCCGGTGGGCCTATCTCTATCTGCTCCATTCTATCCAATAAGGGTTCCTTTATATCTGAGACACCTTTATAGTTCGCTGGATTTGTAGAGGCGATCACTATACAGTCTATCTTTAAAGGTACTATATCTCCCTCTGGTGTTGTGATCTGCTTCTCCTCA
Organism: Archaeoglobales archaeon; assembly: GCA_030055525.1. Taxonomy (GTDB): domain Archaea; phylum Halobacteriota; class Archaeoglobi; order Archaeoglobales; family Archaeoglobaceae; genus WYZ-LMO2. The sequence goes on from JASFYJ010000007.1 coordinate 79,247, forward strand.
AAAAGTTCGTGAAGTAACGTTTGCAGTGCAGATGGAATTGATCCCAGCTCATCGAAGTAAGCTATACCTCTGTGAGCCTTCAAAACCCTACCGGGAGCAAAAACTTCTGGATGATCTAAATCGTACCCTTCCTTAATTTTTTGTAAACTGATACCGCCAATAAGCTGGCGAGTAGTCATCATGGGATCACCAGCGATCCTTATCCATTTTCTTGGAACAAAAGTTAGTTCGACTTTTTCATCCTCCAGAACTTTCCTCTTGCATGAAAAACAAACTGGCCTAGTTGGATCGTCATGGATCTTACATCCTTTAATTGCCAAAATTTTTTCCGGTAAAAATTTTGCAATACTTTTTGAAAATGTAGTCTTTCCATAGCCCTTTTTACCTTTAAAAAGGATATTAGAACCGCTTAAGAGTGCTATTTTGACCATGTTCTTTTCAACTGTTTTTCCAACAATTTCTGGAAAAAGATCCAAACCTTTTTCTTCCATTTCGAGTATCTTTTCTCTTACGTATTCAACGATGCTTTTTGAATGAAACTTTAAAAGTGCATCATCCCAGATGTCGACCTCTTTGCCATTAATTGTGAAGCTTGGAGCATTGCTAGGCTTAACAACGACATCCTCGAAGATGTACTCAAATTCTTTCATATATTTTAATGTCATTGACAGCTATTTTTTAATTTTGCTTGCTTGGATTCACAAGGGTTATAAATTAAAAGGCAAAAAACCATCGATGCTCCTGAATTCGCTCAACGTCTGCATGCAATGTGGTATTTGTAGCTCGGCTTGTAGTGTTAGATTTGAATTAAACATAAGAAAATTAATTGCTGAATTCATGGGGAAAAAAAGCTTCTGGAATTCACAACTCTGGAACTGTACGAGCTGCAGAATTTGTCAGGACAGATGTCCCAGAAATATTAAACTAGCTGAACTAATAATTGAAGCCAAAAAGAATGCTATTGAAAGTGGAAAAGTACCGGATGAAATCAGAAAGTTGCTTGAAAGCACTTATAAATTTGGAAATCCTTTTGGTGTTGGAAAGCATGTGAAGAAAAAGTGGATGGATGATCTAAATTTGAAGATTGCCGAAAGAGACAGTTTTGAGTATCTCTTCTTCGTAGGTTGTGGAGTTGTGAGCGAAAGAGTTGCTGAAGTTGCTAGAAAAACTGCTGAACTTCTAAAAATTGCTGAAGTTGACTTTGCAGTCCTTGAGAATGAAGATTGTTGTGGAAATGATGTTCTTTCCATTGGTGAAGAGGGTCTTTTTGAGCTTCTAAAGGAGAAAAATAGAAAGATCTTCGAAGAACACAACGTAAAAAAGATTATAACTCTATCGCCCCATTGCTACAATGCATTCAAAAATTATTACGGACTGGAAGTTTATCACACATCTCAAATTCTTTTAAAAGCGATTAAAAAAGCTAAGATTAAATTTAAAAACGTTTTTGATGCTAAAGTTACCTACCACGATCCCTGTTATCTTGGAAGATACAACGGGATCTATGAAGAGCCTAGGGAAGTTCTGAAGGCAGTTCCTAACTTAAAATTAGTTGAAATGCCAAGAAGTAGAGATTTAGCCATATGTTGCGGTGGTGGAGCAGGAAACATCGTCCGAGAATTGAAAAATAGACCATCAAATTTTAGAATAAACGAGGCTGCGATCGTTGGCGTAGATGTTGTGGCAGTTTCATGCCCGTTCTGCTTGATGATGCTAGAGGATGCGGCAAAATTAAATAAAAGTAAAATTCAGATTAAAGATGTCGCTGAAATCATCTACGATTCTGTTTTTGATTCTTGAACTTCGGGTTTTTCTTCAGTTTTCTCCTGCTTAAAATCTTCTTTTCTGATTCTCTCGATTATCTCGACTTCTTCTGCATTTAGGAATTTGAAAACATCCTGTGCAGCACGGTATTTTCCTATCAAGAACATTTGGGAGAAGTAAGCTTCTTTCGGAACCTCTATGACTACTCTGTTTCCATCTAATCTTACATTCTTTACTTCAACCCCCGAATGTATCAGGAATATCGCTTTAACCTTGTCTTCTGGTTTCTCTACTTTCTCCTTTATTTCGTACTCAAAAAGGATATTTTTTCCAGCCAGTGGATGGTTGAAGTCCACTATGACTCTCCTGCCAACTATCCTTTCAACGATTCCTATTTTGTTTCCAACCCTCACCCTCTGTCCAACCTCAGGCTTTTCACTGAACTTCGTTATCGCTACTGCATCTTTGTTTTTTGGATCGTATTTTCCAAAAGCTTTTTCAGGTGGTAAAAGAACGTTTCCTTTGTAGCCAACATCTTTTCCAACGATGTCCTCATCAAGCCCTTCGACGATTTGCTTTTCACCTACTATTATGTAAACGTCACCGTATCTAGTGTTCTCGTTGTAGATTCCAAACTCTTTTGCCGTTTTCTCGTCTGTCGTATCGATTACACTTCCATCTTCAAGTTTTGCAGTAAAACTAATCCTAACGAAATCACCCTTTGCGATCATTGCATCACCTTTTTAAGCAGTCTGTACTGGATTTAAAAAGGTTGAGATCAACATGGAAATCGAAGTAAAGTTTCCTCTTAAAGATCATGTAGAAGAGAAGATAAAAAACTTTGCAGAGTTTGTTAAAGAAAAATTTGAGGAGGATCTCTATTTCAGCCATCCTTCAAGGGATTTCAGTATTACTGACGAGGCTTTAAGAATTAGAAAGGATATGGAAGGAGTTACGATAACTTACAAGGGACCGAAAATCGATAAGGAAACGAAAAGCAGAGAAGAGATCAAATTAAAAGTTTCTGATTTTGAGTCAGCCGTATTGCTTTTCGAGAGGTTGGGATTTAGAAAGTTTTGGACTGTTAGAAAGAGAAGAAAGATTTACAGGTTCAAAGACGTGATTTTTTGCATAGACGAAGTCGAACTACTCGGAAAGTTCATCGAGATAGAACTCGAGGGGGGAATTGAAAGAAAAGAGGAGCTTTTTACTTTGGCTTCTATGCTTGGATACAAAAAAGAAGAGAGCATAACAAAATCCTATCTAGAGATGTTGATCGAACTTAAAAATCCTTAGTCCATCTTAGATCTATGCATGATCTGGTCATATATGGCGGAAAGTGCTGGATAGACAAAAAACTTGTAGAGTGCTGTATAGCTTTAGATGGAAACAAAATATCGTACATTGGCAAGGAAGATGTTAAGGGAGAGGTAAATTTGAATGCTAAAAACTGTATAGTTTTACCAGCTTTTTTTAACGCGCATACGCATGCAGCAATGACTCTGCTTAGAGGTGTAGCTGAAGGTGTACCCTTCTACGAATGGCTTAACAATGTCCAAATGTTGGAAAGAGATTTGAGAGATGAGGACGTCTATTGGGGTTCTCTGCTCGCATGCTTGGAGATGATAAAGAATGGAGTTGCAGCTTTTTCAGATATGTACATATACATGGACTCAGTTGCTGAAGCAGTCATTGAAGCAGGGATGAGAGCTGCTTTGGGTTACGGAATGGCTGATAGAGGCAATCCTGATAGAGCTGAAGAAGAACTGAAAGAGGGAATTAGATTTGCTGAAAAGTGGAATGATTTTAGCAGAATTACGACTTTTTTAGCACCACACGCACCTTACTCCTGCTCTCCAGAATTTCTAAAAAAGATCTCGGAATACGATTATCTGAAACATATACATGTCTCAGAAACTCTTTGGGAAGTGAAAGAAATTAAAAAGAGGTACGGCACAACTCCTGTGAAACTTTTAAATGAAATAGGCTTTCTAGATTCAAAAACAGTCGCTGCGCACTGTGTATGGTTAAATGAAGAAGAAATTAAAATTCTTTCAGAAAAAGGAGTAAGTGTTGCTCATTGTCCTGCAAGTAATATGAAACTTGGAGCCGGGATTGCAAAAATTCGAGAGATGATAGATAGAAATGTAAATGTATGCCTAGGCACAGATGGGGCTGCAAGCAACAACAACCTTAACATTCTCCACGAGATGCGAATTGCAGCACTACTGCAACTTTTAAGAAAGAAACCACTAAAAGCGGTCGAAATTATGAAAATGGCAACAGAAAATGGGTACAAAGCTTACAAAATAAATGGAGGTAGGATAGAAGTAGAAAAACTTGCAGATTTGGTAGTATTAAAAAAAGATGTTTCTAGTTATCCATTCGGAGATGAGAACTCGATAGTTTTTGCTTCAATAGGATGCGAGGCGAATCATCTGATAGTTGATGGAAGAATAGTTATGGAGGATAGAGAGATATTAACGTTGAATGAAGAAAAGGTTCTCTCCCAGGCTGAAAAAAGGGCTAGAAGATTGATTTCAAAATTTAGCTAGTCTTTTTTCTTTTTCTTCAGCAGAGATGGTAGGTGTATCACGTATCTGCCATCCTCCTGTATCGCGATTATTATCTCTTCTCTCTCAAAAAGTTTTTCCAAGTTTATCTCGTACTGTCCTGGGGCGATAATCCTAACACTTTCTATCCCAAATCTTTCAAACTCTTTTTTAACCTGTTCAACCTGAACTTCTAAATCTTCGGTTCTTTTTTCCTTTGGTACATATATGAATTTATTGTTTCCACATTCACATCCCTGCAGTAACCTCATATCTCCATCAGCGTAAAGTTTTCCGCACTTCGTGCAGCGGTGCGGCATTTCAGATCTTTATTAAAGCTTTTATCACGTCTTCCTGCTTTTCAATCGTCTTTAATCTGTTTGCTGGACCAATCACTGTCAATCTACCTTTTTTCTTTCCAAAGATCTTTGAAAATACTGATTTCTCCTTTATTGGGTAGCTTTCTACCTCTATACCAACGAAGTTTTCGTGATCGATTTCAAGCATCGTCATCTCTATCAGCTTTGCCTCCTCTTCGGGACTCAGACCACTCTCTAAAACGACTATCTTTCCTTCTTTTACACTGTCCAAGATCATTCGCAGCTTTTCCATCGAGGCCATTCTTTCCAACATGTCTTTAGAAATTAGATTGAGCTGAACAGCCATAATTTCACCCAAACTTTTCAGCCATTGCCTTATAGAGGGCATCAATATTTATACCCTTTAAAGCCGAAATTGGAACTACCGGATGTTGGGGAAAAGCAGTTTTTATTCTTGCTGGAGATGCGGTTGGTAAATCGATCTTGTTCGCAACTATAAGAAGAGGAAGATTTCTTGCCTCGATGTTTCCAACTATAGTCACATTAACTTGGGTAAAAGGATCTTCAGTAGAGTCCATAACAAGTAGAACTCCATCCAAATCGTCTAACCATTTTATCGCCTCTATTACACCTTCTGTGGCTTCTTTAGCTCTCCTCTTAGCTTCTTCTTCGCTTAGTCCGTATTTAAGAAATTCGTGAAAATCTATCTTAGTCGCAATGCCAGGAGTATCGACTATATCAATTGAAAGGGATTTTCCATTTACCTCGATCTTTACACCCTCTCTAAGGCGAGCCCTCCTCGTTTCATGAGGTATTTCGCTTGGAGATCCCATAATATCACCGCTCCAATCTCTTAGGATCCTATTTGCAAGTGTCGTTTTACCTGCATTTGGAGGGCCGTAGATGCCTATCCTGACTCTATCCTTTCTTCTAAACAATTTTATAAGAAATCTGAATCTTTTTTTTATCGCAAGTATTATGCCCATCACGCCACCTCTTTCATAAGCTTAGCGTTAATAATTTAAATCTTACCTTCGTTTATTTCATTTCTCAGTTCACCGAACGTGGCAATTCTTTCCGCAACAACGTTGTGTTGATGTATGCTCTCCTCGTTCTCCTGTCTTATGATCACTAATGCATCATCTGGAGCTTTTTTTAGCCTTTTTACAATCTCAGCTGCCATATATCTAACGCAGTCTTCAACAAACCTCGGATTACTGTGTGCTTTTTCCACTACAAAAACTTCATCTTCTCTCTTCAGTATCTCGTAGGATTCGTAGCTCATCGAGGATTTTGCAATATCTATAAGTTTTGTTATTGGCACTCTGAAGTCGTCTGTTACTTCTATCTTTATTGTAGCTCTTCCTCTCTGGTTGTGTGACGCAATTGGTATTGAAGAAAGTATTTTTTCGATCTCTTCCTCTTTGTAACCCATCTCGATCAGTTTCATTTTTGTTCTCGCCTTTACTAGTTCCTGAGCACATGGACAAACAGTTATTCCTGTAACTTCAACACCAACAAACATCTTTCTCTCATTTTCCCCAACCACAGCCTCGCTTAGTATCTTTACGACTTCCTGAGTATTTAAATTCGTTACAGGTGTCTTTTTCTTGTTTATAAACTCGGCACTCATCAAAACCTCAGCTCTGCTTGCGTACTCGTGTTTTTTAATCAACTGCTCGGCGATCTTTACAACAAGATCCTCCACGTTGCTGATCGGTTCCGCTGTGAGAGACTCTATCATCTCATCTATAGCTTCAAAGTTTCTACTCATGCTAACACCTTTAAGATAACAAGGTAGATCTACAAAAACATCAAAAGTTGATACAAGTACTATAGGTCTGTTACTTGGTCTTTTAACTTCGACAAGCTTCTTTATTCCTGTTACACCAACTCTGCTTAATCCGAAAGGATACTCTGGTCTTCTGCATTGAACGTCAGGTAGCATAAAATAAGTAGCTGCAAAAATTTTATATCTTTCTGAAAACTGCCTAAATATGTTAGAGGTTCGAAAAATAAAAAAGAACTATGGAGGCTTTTTAGCAGTAAATGAGCTTGATTTTAGCGCAGAAGATGGAGAAGTCGTTGCTATAGCTGGTGAAAATGGTGCTGGGAAGACTACATCACTTAAAATTATTGCCGGAGTCATGCTTCCCGAGAGCGGGAAAGTTTTACTCAACAGTTATCCAGTTTCGGAGATTAAGAAAAAGATCGGGTATTTACCAGAATTTGATGCACTCTACGACAACATGACATCAAAAGAATACCTTCAGTTCTTTGCATCTCTTTACGGTGTCAAAGAAAAAGGAATAGTCAAAGAGTTGTTGGAAGAGTTCGAAGTTCCGGAAAAGTTGTGTTCGGAATTATCTAAAGGAAACAAAAGAAAACTTTCTATTGCAAGAACTCTAATTCACGATCCAAAACTTTTAGTTTACGATGAGCCTTTAAGCGGTTTAGATCCGGTAATGGCTTTAAAAATTGCTGAGAAAATAAGAGAACTTGCAAACAGCGGTAAAATCGTGATTTTTTCGACACACAACCTGTACTACGTTGAAAGAGTCGCTGACAAGATCGTGATCATGAAACGTGGCAGAGTCCTTTACTACGGTTCAGTAAAGAAGATATTGAAAAAATCAAATTACCTCATCTCCTTTTCAGAGAACAGCATGGTTAGGAGAGTCGAAGTTTCCGGTGTTGATGAACTTTTAAAGGAAATAAACAAATTGCGAAGCGATGGATTCGAGATAATAGATATCGGAAAAACAGCACCTAGGCTTGAAGATGTATACTTCGAACTTTTGAGTGGCACTTGAAAATTCTGTAATGAAATTTCAAAAAGAAACGAAAAGTTTATTAATTATCGTGACAAGATATGATGGGGGTGAGAGCCAGATCACCAGTAATCTGTTCGGGGTTCGATCTCTCCTACAAAGTTCTTTTTTATAAGTTTTTTTGTCTCCTCCAAACTGTAGTTTCCAAGTAACCACATAAGTTTTACTAAAGCAACTTCTGGAAGCATATCCTCCCCTTCAATCACCCCGGCCTTCAGCAAGTATCTACCAGTGTCATATACTCTATCACAGACTCTCCCCCAAAGGCACTGTGAGGTCATAACGATGACACTATCTTCTGCTATCTTTTTTATAGTCTCTATCCAATCGGTTGATACATGCCCAAGTCCCGTACCTTCAATCACAAATCCTCTATAACCCTTCGAATGATAGAAATCTAAGATTTCACTACTAAGACCAGGATAAAATTTTATTAGCGCTACCTTCTTTTCGATTTTAGCGTTCAGATTTAGCTCTCTCTCATTTCTCCTAAATCTCCAGAAGAGCCATTCTATTTCAAGGGAGGGATAACTTATCCTTGCAATAGGCCTAGCATTGATACTTTGGAAAGCATCTCTCCTTGAGGTGTGGTTCTTCCTAACTTTTACTCCTCTGTGGATATAGCAGTAGTCGTCGCTTGTTGTTGCATGCATTACAACTCCAACCTCACCCAAATCGGCAGTAGCAGCTTTAGCTGCACAAATAAGATTCATTGCTGCATCACTACTTGGCCTGTCGCTGCTCCTCTGTGCTCCAACGAATATTATCGGCTTGGGAGTGGATACCATGAAAGAAATTGCCGCTGCTGTGTAGTGCATAGTATCTGTACCGTGAGTGATTACAACTCCATCGTAATGTTTCAAAGCTTCATAAATGTGCTTCGCCAACTCTACCCAGTTTTCTGGTTTCATATTTTCGCTTAATATATTATACAAAAGCTCGGCATCGATATTACAAAACTCTGCAAGTTCAGGAACTTCGGATACTATCTCCTCTGCAGTAAACTGACTCGTCACAGCTCCAGTTCTGTAGTCGACTTTACTTGCTATTGTTCCTCCGGTAGATATTATTTTTATGTTCGGCAACCCCTCTTTATGTTCTATCCTTTTAACATCTCCCCTTGGGAGGCTTTCCTCCACTACTTCGATCAATTCGTACTCTTTAAAACCGACATTGTAACCATTCTCAAGTTTTAAAACAAAGTTTCCTGTGAAAGATGGCATAACGATGCCCTCAAATATCCTATTTTTTGCTCTGATTCTTACTTTTTTTCCGATGAGATTCAAAATTCCACCTCCATGTCTCTAACTAACTCAAAAAGCTTTGCAATTTTCATTTCAATTCTTTCCTTTAACATCTCAACTCTCCGGATATCTAACTTCAGTTCCTCCTTCCTTTTTGTTATCAACCTTACTATCTCATCCTTTGCCGTCCCACCTATGTTTTTTCTACTCTCTACAATGAGCTCAACGTCTTTCAATTTCTCTAACTCCTCTTCGCTCATCTCTATACCATATCCAAACTCCTTGGCAACTTCTTTTAGTTTTCTAGCAGAAATTTCATCAGATACAAGCTTACCTACTATCTTATGCGCATCTCTAAACGGAATGGAGTACTTTAGAACAAGATAATCCGCCAAATGTGTGGCAAAGCTGAAACCTTTTGATGCATCCTCTCTCATCTTTTCCCTGTTAAAGACAATTTTTGGAATCATAGACGCCAGTACGTCACATGAAAGTTCAGTTCTAGACAGAGAATCGTATAGAAGCGCATTAAGCTCCTGAAAATCTCTATTGTAGCTGAATGGTGTAGCTTTGTATATAGCCATCGCTCCGGTAAGATTTCCAATAACTTTACCAGTGTTGGCTCTAATAAGTTCAGCTATATCAGGATTCTTCTTCTGAGGCATTATAGATGAAGTAGATGCAAACTCTTCCGGAAGATCCACGTATGCAAAATTGCTGGTCGAAAATATTACAATCTCTTCACAAATTCTGCTTAAATCGAGCATTATCTGAGCGCATACAAAAACACTTTCGATCAAAAAATCTCTAGAAGCTACACCATCTTCGCTATGTTCAACAACTCCATCAAAACCCAAAAGGTTTGCGGAATAATTTCTGTCGAGTTTGTAAACTGTAGAAGCAAACGCTGCTGAGCCAAGCGGGGAAAGGTTAACCCTTTTAAAAACTTCGATGACCCTATCATAGTCTCTTTTGATCATTTCATGATAAGCTAAAATATGATGAGATAACTTAGTCGGTTGTGCATGCTGCAAATGTGTGAATCCCGGCATGATGACATCTAAATTCGTTTCTGAAACTTCAAGTAAGCTTTTTCTTAATTCACATAGCTTTAAAGCAATTTTTAGTAAAGCATCGCGAGCGAACATTCTTAAACATGTGGCAACTTCGTCATTTCTCGACTTTCCCGTGTGCATTTTTTTTCCAGCCGCCGTTATTTTTGTTACTTCTGCCTCTATCATCTCTTCAACATCTTCGTAATCTTCGATCTCTCTGAATCCTGCTTTTCTTATTTTTGAAAGGGCCTCGATTATCTCCTTAGCTTCTTCCCTATTTAAATAGGAAGAGTTCAAAAGTGTCAAGGTGTGGGCGACATTGGTTAGGATATCGTACTCGAAAATTGATACATCGTGGTTTAAAGATGACGATAGCTTTAATGCTTTTGGATCCATTCCTTTTTTAAACCTACTTCGTATCACTTAAGAACTCCTCCTCTCGATTGCTTTTTCTTATAATTTCCATCTGCCTCAATAAAAGTTTTCTCGCTTCTTGCATGTTTGTATCTCTTACTATCTTACCTTTTTCTATAAACTTTAAAAGCAAAGGTTCCTTATCTTCGGGCTTCGGATCCCTGAACAACCTCATTTCATCCGAAAGAGTATCCCATTTTCTGTAAACTTGTTTCATTCCACTTCTTTTACCTCTCTTTGCAACAAACTTACCTTCCTTTTCAACGATGTCTAGAGCGAAATCGATTGGTTTAACGCCGCTTATGGAAGTACCAACACCAAAGGCATCCACTATATCTCTCATTTCTAAAACGTCCTTTAAACTTAACCCACCACTCAAAAATATCTTAACATCTTTTTTACCCCTTATGTCTAACTCCCATCTAACTTCTTCGACTATCTTTCTCATCTTTCCTCTCCTCGAAGAGGGTGTATCCAGTCTAACTCCATCAACTCTTTTCAAATTCTCCACTGCCATAATGGATTCAGTCTTCTCATCAAAATAAGTATCCACAAGGTAAGTTCTCGGTACATCTTCATCTACTACTTCATCGAAGCTTCTCCAAGCATCCAATTGGTTTCCAAAACAAATAATTAACGCATGAGGCATTGTACCCATACTTTTTAAACCTAAATATTTTTCTGCAATTAAATTACTTACTCCATCTAGCCCGCCAATGTAGGCAGATCTTTCGATCATCGCTGCCAGTGCAGGATTTACTCTTCTTGTTCCAAAAGAAAATACTTTCTTGTCTCCAGCTGCAAGTTTAAATTTGAAAGCTTCAGTTGCAACAGCTGAAGCGTGGCAAATGAAACCGAGTAAAGCAGTTTCAAACCTCGCAAAATCAAGGTATCTCCCCACAATAGTCATCACGGGCTCATGTGGGAAGAAGAGCGTCCCTTCTGGCATTGCATATACATCTATCGGCAAACCTTCAAGCAAAGCCAAAGCATCATTTAGTCCGGCAAAAACTCCCCACTGAGACGTTGTAACCTCTGCAACAACCTCTGGATTTAAGCCTTTAGCTTTCAAAACCTTCTCAGTCCAAACAAAGTATTTGTCCGTTGTTGAACCATTTTTTATGTCTTCATCACTGACTATCGTAAACTTCATAACTCATCACACTCGCAAACCTTCTTACCACATCGAACGCAATAACCAGGATATTTTTTAATTGCCTCACTTTCTATATCTATCCCATAAAGATTCGCAAGACTCACAATCCAAGCTAAAACATCGGCTATTTCTTCTCCAATATTGCTCCCTTTTCTCACAGCCTCAGCAAGTTCTCCTACCTCTTCAACAATCCAGAGCATTGTTTTCTCCGCTCCCCGCTCCAAGTCCCTCTTCTTGTAAATACTTGCGATCATCTCTTGAAATTCTCTAAGATGCATGGGCATGCTACTTCGTGAGATATTAATCTTTTACTGAAAATCAACAAAATGCCATAGCCCCGGCCGGATTCGAACCGGCGTCGCGGGATCCAGAGTCCCGCAGGATTGACCACTACCCTACGGGGCTTCACGTTGAATATCTTGTGAGGTTTTATCAACCTTTCGCTGCCATCGAATAGAGCTATAAAGGTTCTTATTTGCTGAAATTTTAACTAGGGAAATTTAATAACTTGTAGTGCGATCCTTTTCTATGGAATTTAGAAGGCTTTGTAGTGTTGAAGAGGCTCTAAAAAATTTGATAGGAAGATTAAAAATGGTTGAAAAAGAGGTAGTATCGATTTATGAATGCTACTCAAGGGTACTTGCGGAAGATGTTTATGCAAAGATAGATGTCCCTCCATTTGATAGAGCAGCTATGGATGGATACGCCTTGAAAGCTGAAGATACATTTTGGGCTTCTCCAAACAACCCTACTACTTTGAAAATAGTTGGAAAAATTGAAGCTGGAGAAATTCCAGATTTTGAAATAAAAAGTGGAGAAGCTGCTGAAATCTCCACAGGGGCTGCGATACCTAAAGGAGCGAATGCAGTTGTTATGGTGGAAAATACCAGAAAGTTTGGGGATCATGTGGAAGTCTTTCAACCCCTTCCACCTTTTAAAAACATATCTTTTGCTGGAGAAGACGTAAAAGCCGGTGATCTAATCTTAAGAAAAGGAGAGATCCTGCAACCACAAGATGCCGGAATTTTAGCAGCGTGTGGAATTAAAGAAGTTAACGTTTTTAGAAGGCCGAAGGTTGCCGTAATCTCAACTGGAAACGAACTTGTTGAAGTTGGCAGCAAGCTTGAGTATGGAAAGATATACTGTTCAAATTCTGCGATGCTTGTTAACGCGTTAAGCGAATTTGCTGAACCACTTTTTTTGGGTATAGTGCCAGATGATACGAGAAAGATAGAAAGTGTTTTAGAAGAGGCATTAAAATTTGATGTTGTTATATTTACTGGTGGAACTTCCGTTGGAAAAAAAGATGTGGTTTCTAAAGTGGTTGAAAATTGTGCAGAAATTATTTTTCATGGCGTTGCAATGAAACCTGGAATGCCATCAGGAGCCGCAATTTTTGATGGTAAACCTATATTTATGCTTCCAGGTTCACCAGTTGCAGCATATTTAGCCTACAAAACCTTTGCTGAACCTTCTATCTTAGCTATGATGGGTGTCAGGTTGATAGCAAGGAGAGGTTGCAGAGTCAAGGGAGTCTTAAGATCTCCCGTAGCATCCCAAATCGGAATTAGAAGCTATGTGAGGGTATTCTGGGATGGCGAAACCATTGAGCCTATAAGGATCTCCGGATCGAGTATTATTAGTTCAATGGTAAGAGCAAACGGTTTGTTGGTCGTACCTGAGAACTTCGAAGGTTACGATGCAGGCGAAGAGGTTGAAATTGAGCTTATTAAGGATGTAACGGTGGTGATAAAATGAGAGAAGAGGCAAGGAAAATATTCAGAAAAGTTGTAAAACTTGATGAAGCTGTAAAGATTGTAGAGAGCTTCTGCATGCTAAAAGAAGAATTTGAAAGGATCCCAATTCTTTTAGCCCATTCAAGGGTACTTGCGGAAGATGTTTATGCAAAGATAGATGTCCCTCCATTTGATAGAGCAGCTATGGATGGATACGCCTTGAAAGCTGAAGATACATTTGGAGCAGATGAAGAGAGGCCAGTAAAAATGAAAATAGTTGGAAAAATTGAAGCTGGAGAAATTCCAGATTTTGAAATAAAAAGTGGAGAAGCTGCTGAAATCTCCACAGGGGCTGCGATACCTAAAGGAGCGAATGCAGTTGTTATGGTGGAAAA
>JASFYJ010000007.1:92812-110574 GCA_030055525.1 Archaeoglobales archaeon
ATACTAGAAAGTTTGGGGATCATGTGGAGGTCTTAAAGGCGGTTGTACCTGGAGAAAACATAATCTACGCTGGTAGCGATATCATGTGTGGAGAACTTATCGCAAGAAAAGGAACTAAATTGAGCCACAGAGAAATTGGAGTTTTAGCAGCGTGTGGAATTAAAGAAGTTAACGTTTTTAGAAGGCCGAAGGTTGCCGTAATCTCAACTGGAAACGAACTTGTTGAAGTTGGCAGCAAGCTTGAGTATGGAAAGATATACGATGTAAATTCTTACATGCTTTCGGCTGCTGTAAGAGAGAATGGAGGGGAGGCTATTTTGCTTGGAATAGCAAGAGATGATGAATCAGAGATCCTGGAAAAAATAAAAAAAGGTTTGGAAATTGCAGACATAGTAATAACAAGTGGCAGTACCTCTGCAGGCGTAGGAGATATTATGTACAGAATACTTAACTCCTTTAAACCAGGAGTTCTAGTGCATGGAATAGCCGTGAAACCCGGAAAACCAACGATAGTAGCATTTAATAATGGAAAACCAATCATTGCCCTACCGGGTTATCCAACTTCTGCAATGACCGTTTTTGAGCTGTTGGTTGCGCCTATCATAAGAAGACTAAGTGGTTTGCATGAAGAAGAAAGAAGAAAGCTGAAGGCAAAATTATCATTGAAGGTTTTCTCTGCCGAAGGAAGGAGAGAGCTCCTCCCAATTTATATCGTAGAAGGAAATAAAAAAGATGAGTTTTTTGCTTATCCTGTCTCAGGACATTACAGTGGAGCAGTATCAACTTTAGCATTTGCCGACGGTTTCATCGAAATCGACGAAGATACTCTGGTAATAAACGAGGGTGAAGAAGTTGAAGTAAATCTCTATAGTTCAATTAAACCTGCTGATCTTATCGTAATTGGAAGCCAATGTGTTGGTTTGGAACTTCTGCTTTCAATACTCAGAGAGCGAAAGGGACTCAATACGAAGATTATAAATGTCGGCTCAATCGGGGGGATAAAAGCAGCAAGAAGTGGAGAAGCAGATATTGCTGGGATACACATTATCGATGAAAAAAACGAGTACAATTTAAGCGTTGCAAAGAAATTTGGATTTACAGGATACTTGATCAAGGGGTATATAAGGGAGCAGGGACTTGTTGTCAAGAAAGGAAATCCAAAAGGAATAAGAGATTTTGAAGATTTACTTAGAGAAGATGTTGTTTTCGTAAACAGAAACCGTGGTTCTGGAACAAGGATATTGATAGACAATTATCTAAAAGATGTTGCAAAAAAGCTCGAAATCGAGTTTGAGGTTCTTACTTCCAGAATAAAAGGTTACGAGGTTGAGGCTAAAACACACAATTCTGTAGCTGTTGCAATAGCAACGGGAAAAGCAGATGTGGGTGTTGCTATAAAAACTGTGGCAAAACAATATGATTTAGATTTTATACCTCTGAAAAGCGAAGAGTACGATTTCCTGATTCCAAAAGATAAAATAAATAAAGATAGCGTTAAAAAATTTGTAGAGATTCTATGCAGCGCTGAATTTGCAGAAAGATTAAAAAGTCTAGAAGGGCTAAAAACTTATGAAAAAACTGGAAAAATCTTGGAAATTCTCTAAATCATCCTTAAAAACTGATTCTAGTAAACTTGAGTATTTTTCGCTTATTTTAAAAACGATAAAAATAAAAATTTTGTTGAGGTGTTGAGATATACAGCTTCAAGCGAAAACTAAAAATACTGAAAGCTGTACATTTACCTAAGCCCGGGTAGCTCAGCTCGGGAGAGCGTGCGGCTGAAGACCGCATGGTCGGGAGTTCAAATCTCCCTCCGGGCATTTCTTTTTTTGAGAATGAAGATGAGGTCTTTTTTGACGACCTAGGGTTTTGAGAAGAGGTCGGTATACTGGGAGAGCAGCTGTAGCCGTTTTTAGTTATAAAATAAAAAACTTTTAAAATAAAACCACAAAATATTACTTACCCCCTTTCTTCTCCTGACTCGTACTTCCCTTGTCGGTGGCCGTCTTTTCCTCTTTCTTCTTCTCGGCCTTCTTCTTGGCCATAATGTAAAGTCACGAATGAGTATTTAAAGTTTTTGTCGCTAAAACAAGTACGGCTTCCTATCCTAAAACCTAAAACAAATTCTCGATGTAAAAAAATTAAATACAATTAATAAAAAGCTTTTATAAAGCTGCTTGATCTACTAGTTCAGCATCAAAAACCCAAAACACTTCCACTTCCAACAGCCTTGTACCTTTCTTTGAAGAAGTCCGCTATTATCATCTCCGCTTTCAATCCAGTACAGTGACACGGAGCAATAAGCTCTAAATAATCGATCTTCTTGACTATCTCTCTGACTTCATCATCTTTTTTATTCACCAGGTGCATTCCGCCGACTATTGTTTTTACTTCATCCCCTAAAACCTCTTCCGCCCATTTAAGAGTGTTAAGGAGTCCAGCGTGACAACAACCAACTAATACTAGGATACCCCTACTAGATTTCACAAAAATTGCCTGATCATCGAGTATTTGATCAAACTCCTTCTTACCTTCTCGGACGATTATGGCTTCTTTCAGCGTCGAATCGCCGAATATCCTTGGTATTTCTCCACTAAGCCAGATATTTTTAGATATCTTTTGAGGTTCAGTGTTTTCGAATATCTTTGCCCTAGATTCTACTAAGCTTTTTAAGTAGGGTATCCCGATATACCTGCCCTTCAAGAACCTTGGCAAAAAAACGTCTGGATGGGCATATACTTCGCTGTTATCTAAAAACTGCACAATACCGGTTGTATGATCGTAATGACCATGACTTAAGATTATCTTTTTCGGTAGATCTTTTTTTAAGGTTTTAAGATTTTCAAAGGCTACCTCTTTTCCTGTATCAAATAAAATTGGTTCATCAAACTCAACAAGTGCTGAAAACCCCCACTCAGCTTTCAAATTTACTCCTGTCTCAATAACCTTGTTGTCCGCAAGTATCGTAATTTTCATTATCTTCCCTCCCTGATAATATTGGGGAGAGTGGCGGCCGTAAGCCCCCTTCTGTTCTGGCGGCATTAGTCTGAGCGGCCTCTCGGCCTTGCACCCTGTGGGGACGGCACGTTTCAACTGGTTTGGGTGACCTCATCCTTTCGGAATCATCGCTTTACCCCAAACCAGTATCGTTTCTGTGCCGGAGCCGTGCCTCTCGGCACAGCGTCTTAAGACGCTCCACACTCAACGGGTGGGGGGACTTTCCTCCTTTCGGTCAGCCGCCCACCGCCGCTCTCCCTCTTTTCTTTAAACGAAAAGAGTTAAAAAATTTACTGCCAGTATCCTCCCTCCAAAATCCTTGATATCTTATCTGTTGTGCTTCTCATGACCCTTTGTAGCTCATAGTAGATTTTTCCGTCTTTTTTGTAGAGATAAGTGAGTTTGGCGTTTATCCCCTGCATCTTCAGATGTCTTTTAAATAACTCAGCCACCCTCCCATCATAAAAGAAGATCTTGCTTTTTTCGACAACATCTTTCCCGGATTTTACGTCTTTTATGCTTTCAACTAGTGGTTCCAATATTGCCTTACCTAACCTCAAGCATCTTTTTTCAAAATCCTTCTGAGTTTCTTTGATCTCGTAACTTTGAAAAGCTTCTCTTATAATTCTAGAAAGCATGAAATCTCTACCATATTCTGCAAAGTACCTGAAGGCATATCGTAAATCTGAGCAATTTATATAACTTGTAGTATATTTTAGAGGCTCGATCTTCATTTCGACATCTTTTATAACTACACCTTCTCTTCTTTCAGCTTCAAGTTCTTGAACAGTTTTAAGAATTAAATCCACGTTATCTGCGTTTGTTTCAAGAAGTATTCGTGCAGTTTTTATTGAGTAACTTTCAGCGATCTCAACTTTATCTTTAACACTAAGCGCCTCGTTAGTTTTAGCGTTCCTTATGTCAAAGAGAAAAAAGTCAAATTCCACACCGTAATCAAAAACAACGTAAGGAGATGCAATACCAACTGCTTCGCAGCAAAGCATGTATTCGGGAAAATCCTCAAAAAAGTCGGTTGAAATCATTTTTCTGGCCTTTTCAGTTGTGTATGGACACAGTAAACCTCCACGTGTTATTGCGTAGATGTTTTCCCCCATCTTAACTATCCTCACATTGTAGCCGTTCATTTTTTCCTCTAAAACTATTCTTCGATTTCCAAAATGCTTCTTTAGTGTTGGATCAAGCAACAATGTTCTTCTAATTTTTGGAAAACCCCTTGCAACAAAAGTCCTGTCTTTAAGCTTCGCAATAAACGTACCTTCTTCAAACTTTCCGAACTTTTTATCGAGCCTATAAGCGTCAACCAAATCTGGAAAAAAGCTATCTCTAACAAATGCCTTTCTTAATATGCTTCCCTCTTCAAGCTTTTCAGCGGTCTGTCGAGATAAACCTAAGGCCTCTGCAACAAAATTCATAGATGTTCATACATAAATCTCACGATGTCCCTTTCGGTGATTATCCCTTCCAACTGATTGTTTTCTACTATCAACGCTGCTCCATAACCCTTTTCTATAAAGGATTTAACTATATGTGAGATTGGCGTATCCTTTTGAAAAGTGGGTACCTCACGATAGTAAACTCTATCACCTGAAAGCAAGACTGTAATGTTTTTTTCAGTTGCATCAACAATGTTTCCACTCGTAAGCATTCTGAAAGCATGCCCTTTTCCGAAATAATTCAAGATTTCTCTAACTGTAACAATTCCATACAGTATTCCGCTATCGACAACTGGCAATCTTCTCAATTTTTTGGAAATCATTGTCTCCATAGCTTTTTTTATCGTATCTCTAGGTTTTAGAGTGACAACATTTTTCGTCATGTAATCTTCCGCTGGAGCATCGTACTTGCTTTTATTTGCTAAATACTTCACCACATCCTTTTCAGTTATGATTCCCACTACCTTCCCATCATCGTTTATTATAGGGCATCCTCCAACTCTTTTTTCGAACATTGTTTCAACTGCTTCACTGAAAGTTGCGCTATCACTTATTGCTATAACTTTCTTTTCCATAATCTCCTCAATTTCAGCATTAACCGCTGCAGCTAAATTTCCGGAATGTCTGTTTTTTACAAAATCAAATTTTTTGCCACCACCAAAGAGGTTAATGAAATCGGTTGCAGAAATTATTCCTTCAAGCCTTTTTGTTCCAGCATCTGCAATTGGTATTCTTCTAAAACCTCTGTTTATCATCGTCCGAAGTGCGGTCATTATCGTGGATGATCTTGGAAGAGTGAAAACGTCTCTAGTACCAGCGTCAAGAGCCAGCATCTTCATAATCCTCTTCAATCTCTGCACAATCTTCACATACATTTAGCCCGTTCAAATTTATCAAAACATCCGTGTATTTTCCGCACTTTTCACATATACCGCTAGAAGCCTCTTTTTCTATTTCGTAACCACTTGAATGCTCTAATATTAGGGCTGTAAATTCTCCGAGATCTATTGAAACGCTCAGGATATCGTTATCTGTTATTATTCCTACAAGTGTACCAGAGTTATCTACAACTGGCAGTCTCCTTATACCTCTCTTTATCATCAATCTTGCAGCCTCTTTAAGGCTTGTTAGAGGAGTTATGGTTATCAAAGGCTCGGACATTATTTCATAAACTCTAAGCTCCGAAGGTAGTTTATTTTTCGCAACAACTTTAGCTATTAGGTCTTTTTCTGTAACAATCCCTACCGGTTTACCGTTCTCGATGACTACAGCGCTTCCAACTCCAAATTCGAGCATCTTTTTAGCTAAGGTATGAACAGAGTCATTCTTAGATATCGTACAGACTTCTCTAGTCATTATTTCCTTCACTGGAAGATCTGTTCTCACGACACTCACCTTAGAAAACCTCTACACTCGTTTTAAAATATTTTTGCTTTCATAAACGGTCGCAAAGATTCGAAACATAATTAAATTCACTACACTAACGAACATCATGCCATTGACCCCGATGGATATATACAAACTTCTACCCAAAACAAACTGCAAAAAGTGTGGTGAACAAACTTGTATGAGTTTCGCATTCAAGTTGCTCAACAGAGAGAAAAAGATCGAAGATTGTAAACCACTTTTTGAGGAGAAAAGATACGAAAAACAGAAAGAAAAAATCCTTGAAATTTTAAAGCCACTCGAGAAGGCTACTGAAACCGGTTTAGTAGTTAACGATGAACTTTGCGTTGGTTGTGGAAATTGTGTAGTGGTATGTCCTATCCACGTCGAAAAAGATCCTTACGGAATGGCCATTGGAAACGGTCCTAATATAGATAACCCTATCCTAAGGGTTGAGAACGGGAAAGTAAAGGTTTGCAATCTTTCGATATGCCGTAGATATGGTAAAAATAGGATACTTTGTGTTGTTTGCAGAGAAAATTGTCCTTCAAATGCGATAAGCTTTTTGGAGGGTTGATATGATCTGTACAGGATGTTCCTGTCTCTGCAACGATGTAGTTGTGAACGGTACCAGAATTATGAATGCGTGCATAAAGGGTTACAGACACATAGCAGGGGCTAAAGAAAACAGAAGTGAAGCAAAGATAGAGAATAGAACAGTTAGCATAGACGAGGCTATCGAAAAAGCCATAGAAATTCTTAAAAA
Source organism: Archaeoglobales archaeon (assembly GCA_030055525.1). GTDB lineage: Archaea > Halobacteriota > Archaeoglobi > Archaeoglobales > Archaeoglobaceae > WYZ-LMO2. Next base: position 99,416 of record JASFYJ010000007.1, read on the forward strand.
TTCCAGAAATCCTATAATCTTTGGATTAGATACAACCACTCTTGAAGCACAGAGTTTAGCGATCAGGTTAGCTGAAAAACTGGAGTGTTATATCGATGACAACTCCTCTTTCTGTCTGGGAGAGATAGTAGAAGCGATAATTAAAAAAGATGTCCCTTCAACAACCCTCGATGATGTCAGAAACAAAGCTTACGTTGTAATTTACTGGGGCGCGAATCCTTACACCAGCCTGCCGAGACACATGTCTAAATTTACCTACTACCCAAGGGGGGAGAAAAGGCCTCGAGGTTATGAAGAAGATAGATACCTAGTTGTTGTAGATGTAAGGAAAAGCGAAACAGCTATGCTCGCAAAGAAGAACGCAAAATTTTTAAAAGTAGAAAAAGATGATGAGCTCGTCGATAGCTTCTTGCTCGCTGTCGATGGTAAAGCAGGAAAATTTGGAAGTGAAGTTGGAGTCATACTTAAAGAGATGAAAAAATCCGATTTTAACGTTTTATTCGCTGGGCTAGGTTTGAAATATGGGATCAGCAATATGGACAGATTTTTTGAGATGATTAAGAAGATAAACGAAAAGGTTGCACCACTCTATTTACTCCCAGCTGGTTTTCATGCAAACATGCGAGGATTCAATGAAACTCTTTTCGAAAAAACTGGATTCGTGAATAAGTACAGCTTCAGAGAAAAAAGATCAGAAAAGGAATTTGAATTCATGGAACTTTTGAAAAAAGAATGTGTAGATGCCGCACTGATCGTCGGCACTGACCCCCTTAAATCGCTACCTTTTGAAATTGCTAAAAAATTTATGAAAATAAAGAAGATAGTGATAGATCCCAAAACTTCTTTGACGTCTAAGGTCGCAGACGTGGTGATACCTTCTGCCATCTCTGGCGTTGAATGCGGTGGTAAAATGGTTAGGAGTGATGGGGTAAGATTTAAACTTGAACCTTTAGAAGAGAAAGAGATTAACGATGTTTTGATCTTTAAAAAGATCCTGGAGGGGGTTTGATGCTCAGAATATCCAAGTTCATGAAGTTCGAGGCAGAAGTTGTAGTTGCAAGGGATGTGATCTTTGAGAACGATTCTTTAATACTCGTTCATCCAAACTTGGCAAAAATCTATGGGCTAAGGGACGGAAATGTGTTAGAGATAAGCAGGGGAGATAAAATAATAAATTTAAGGGTTAAAATATCAGAAAAGGCTCCAGAAAACGGCTGTTTGATCCCAAACAATATATTTGCAAGTTATCTGTGTGATACGCAAAACTTCAAACGTTTTAAAGCCTTCTTAGAGCTTTCGGATTCGAAGGCAACAGAGTTGGAGGAGATAATTAGAAGGTTGAGAGAATAGTTTTTAATACTCTTTTAAGATTTAAATTGATGCCCGCAATAATGGTAGCTGGAACAACAAGTAGTGCTGGAAAAAGCACAATTACTGCGGTTCTCTGTAGAATACTTGCAAAGAGAGGTTACGAAGTTGCACCATTCAAGGCTCAGAACATGAGCTTAAATTCATACATAACGAAAAATGGAAAAGAAATTGCCATAGCTCAAGCTTATCAGGCTTTTGCAGCCGGTATTGAACCAGACGAAAGAATGAACCCTGTTCTTCTAAAACCAAAAGGAAACTTCGTATCCCAACTTGTTGTTTTGGGCGAAGCTATAAAAGACATCGATTTCAGAGAGTACTGGAAAGAACTGGATTGGATAAAAAAGATCGTTAAGGATTCTTACGAAAGTTTAGCTGAAGAATATGAGTATGTGATAATAGAGGGAGCAGGAGGTATAGCGGAGATAAATCTTTATGAGAGAGATCTTGCAAATATATACTCTGCAAGAATTTCAAATCCAAAAATAATAATAGTTGGAGATATCGATCGTGGAGGTGTTTTTGCATCTCTTTACGGATCCTATATGCTTTTGCCGGAAGATATCAAACCTCTTGTTAAAGGTTTTATAATCAACAGGTTAAGGGGTAGTAAAGAGATACTTCAAAACGGGATAAGAAAAATAGAGGATCTCTGCAATGTCAAAGTACTTGGAGTTCTACCTTACATGAGCATCGCTCTTCCAAGCGAAGATTCTTTAAACATCGAAGAATGGAAAGAAAGCGGACCTATAGGTATACTGAAGCTACCCAGAATATCTAACTATACAGACTTCGAACCGGTGAGATCTGTAAGTAGATTCGTTTCACTTAAAGACGATTTAGATAATTTTGATATAATAATAATACCTGGAAGCAAAGATACCATAGCAGATTTAAAGGAAATGAAGAAATTCGATGCAGATCAAAGACTAAGAAAAATAGCTGGAAATAAACCCATAATCGGCATATGTGGCGGATATCAGATGCTTTGTAAAGAACTAATAGACTACGGCGTTGAACACGGCTTTTTGAGAGTTAAAGGGATAGGACTACTAGATGCAATTACGGAATTTAAGGAGTTCAAGAAGATAACCAGACAGGTTGAGAAGAAAGTCACTGGAGATGCTGTAATAATAGACAAGATAAAGGGAGAGAAAGTTTGGGGATACGAGATCCACAAAGGGCGAACTTTTTCGTCAAAACCCATATTCGAAGATGATGGCTGTTCAAGCGATGATGGAATGGTTTGGGGAACTTACCTTCATGGTCTTTTCTGGAACAGTAACGTCCTTAGAGCTTTTGAAGACTATCTAGGAATTCGAATCAAAATCGAAGAGAACTGGATGGATATACTTGCCGAAGAATTTGAAAAAAGCGTTGATCTGTCATCGATAATTTGATTTCCCTTCCTGAATTAAAATAGAGAGTACAACCGAAAGTATGCATGAAACCAAACAAAAGCCAAATGCATATGAATAGGCTTCTATTTTGTTTTCACTGAGTAGATCTATTATATAACCCATAATAACTTGAAAAGCCGTGGCTCCAAGAAAAGGAAAGACGTTATGCATGCTTGAAGCTAGACCCAAGCTTTTCGGGGGAAAGAATTCCTTTATAAGCGCATAGGTTGTTGATCCTGAACCTCCAAAAAATCCAAGAGCAAATGAGATGAAGCATAACTCCCAAATATGCATGGAAGAGGTTTTAAAAGTAAGAGGGATCCAGCATATCGTAACACCGAGAGATCCGAGGAAAATTATCCATTTTCTGCTTTTTGTTAGATCTGAAAGGTAACCAAGTACTGGGGCTCCAATCAAAACTCCAGAGGCCATGATCAGCAAGATTATTCCGACTTCTTCTCTTCCTAATTTATACACCTCCATCAAAAACAACCCACCCCATACTCCTTGAAAACCCATAGCTGCGCCGTATCTTAGAAAAGAAGTCAAACCTATACACCACAGATTTCTACTAATGGCTATATAGACAAAATCGTTCAATTTTATTTTTTCAATCCTCTTTTCTGTGTAATCTTCACTCACCAAAAAGAAGATAATCAGCATAAGAACTGTGAATGTTGCAATTATCCCAAAAACTGTTCTCCATCCAAGTAAAGAAGTAAGAACGGCAAGAGGATAGGAAGAAAAGATTGAACCGGCATTACCTATTGCAAAGAATATACCAAGAATTGTTGCAAACTCGTAAGGTTTATAGAGTCTGGAAAAAAGCATAACCGACGGAACATAAACTCCCGCAGCTCCAAATCCTATGAGCATCCTTCCAAATAACGCCAATTCAAAGTTAGGGGCGAGAGAAAATATCGTCACACCCAGAAATAGAAGAAAGGTGAAAAAGCTTACAACCTTCCTAGCCCCAAATGTGTCAGAAAGGTAGCCAACTGGAATTTGAAGAGCCGAATAGGTGTAAAAATATGCCGAGGTGAAGAGACCGATGGAAATGGCGGTAATAGAGAACTCTGAAATTAAGAGGTCTGCTAACACAGCTGTAGAGGTTCTGTGTAGGTATACAAAGAAATAGATCGTCGAAACAGTAGCAAACAGGATCCACTTCTTCACTCATCAAGGTCACCTTCAACACAAAAAATTATTCCTCATCAAATTCCTCTACCTCAAAACTATCTCTCACCTTTCTGACCTTCACTTTTATCTTTCTCCTACCATCGAACCCAATTTTTCTTAAATGCCCAAAATCTGCTTTTTCGATAAATTCAAGTATAAATTCTAAAAGTTTTTCTTTTTCTTCGTCTTCTTCTCTAAGCAGATCTCTCAACAACTCCGCGTATTTTTTCTTTGCAGCCATTTCGATGCAGTGGTTTTCAAGATGTAAAACTATCTCCATATCAATAAACTCGCTTAGCAAGTATATCTCTCTTGCCTCTTTTGGAAAAGCATTTATTCAGAATTCTAAATTTTTGATGATGAGCGGACTTTACACTTACTACCTTCTACTCCGTCCAGTTGCTTGGATATGCTTTCTACTTCCATTTGCAGTCGGATTAGGGATAGGAGCTGGCGAAAAAACTGAACTATTTAAGGTTTTTTTAGCTACAATTTCGTTCGCTTCTTGGATGAGCTTCAGTTTCGTTGTTAACGCAATATACGACAAAGAAGTAGATAAATATCATGATGGTAGAACAAAGGATGTTGATTTATCGAAACAGCCGTTAGTTACAGGCGAAATTTCGGTTAAAAAAGCTCAGATTATATCTTTTTTATCCCTGTTAGTATCAATTTTCTCTGCATACCTGATAAACCAGAACTTCTTAATAGCCATGATCTTAGCCAACTTCATAGGTCTTATCTATTCAGCACCTCCAAGATTGAAGTCAAAACCCATCGCAGATGTTGTATGCAATGCTGCAGCCGCATCGCTTATTTTTTATGCTGGAATGAGCGTGAGTGAGTATTACGCCTCGATAGAACTTTATCTTGCGGCTTTTATTCTAGCAGCAACTTTCTATATTCCAACTGCGGTTTCAGATTTTGAATTCGACAAACTTGTAGGCTTAAAAACAACACCAGTCTTCTTTGGTCCGGAGAAGACTTTAAAGTCCCTCTACATTTTCGCTGTCTTCACAGTTTTGCTTTGGATCCACGTCTTTATTAGCAGCGAAAAACTGCTTATTAAGATTTTGTCCCCGCTTATAACCGTATACACGATCTTTTACGTTTCGGTTGTGAACAGAAGATGGAATGGAAGGTTTTTGAGAGTTTCACCCAACTTGATACTTGCACCTTTTGCATTAATCTCGATCATTTTATATTTGTATATATTTGTTATAATATTTTTAAAGGTTGGCGGCTAAAGTTAGAACTTTTAGAGAAAAACAGAAAAACATTAATAAGCAGATCAGTTAAAAAAAGAGTGTGGAATTTGATAAAAAAGCTAGAAAGATCGCAAACGAGATTTTAAAACATAGAGAAATTTTAGTTGTTACACATATCGATGCCGATGGTATTTCCGCTGGAGCAATAGCTTATGAATCTTTAAAAAGAGCGGGGATTGAAACATCAATTAAATTTGTAAAACAGCTTGGAGACAAAGAAATTGAAGAATTGAAGGACAAGAACACTTTTATTTGGTTTACAGACCTCGGAAGTGGTCAAATAGATAAACTTACGGATTTAGATTTCGTAATAACTGATCACCACATTCCAATAGCTAAACATGAAATGCAGTTGAACCCGAATGATTTTGGTCTCGATGGTAGCTTTGAACTTAGCGGTGCTGGAACTACTTTTATGGTCGCAAGTAAGTTGAAATCTGAAAGGAGAACAATTTTTGATTTTACCGATGTAAACTTGGATCTGATAAATTTGGCTATAGTTGGAGCAGTTGGCGATCTTCAAGATTCAGCAGAATGTATGCTTAAAGGCAAAAATAGAGATATCGTAAAAAAGGCAGAAAAAAACAATTTTTTAAAAGTTGTTAGAGATCTAAGATTTTTCGGGAAACAGACGAGACCGATTGCAAAGATGTTGGAATACAACATCGAACCATATCTTCCAGGAATAAGCGGAAATGAGAAAGGATGCGTTAGATTTTTGAGTTCACTTTCGATCGATCCCTGGAAGAGATGGATCGAACTGAGTTTCGAAGAGAAGAAAAAGATAGTATCCGAACTTGTAAGGCTATGTATGGAGTTCGGCATGCCCTACAAAAATATCCTGAGAATTGTGGGAGAGTGTTATATTCTTCTGGACAAACCAGAGGGTACAGAGATGAGGGATGCAATGGAATTCTCTACACTTTTGAACGCAACAGCACGTTATGGAGAGGAAGAGATTGGATTAAGAGTTTGCTTAGGGGATGAAAATGCCTTCAAAAGGGCTCGAAGCTTGCTTCAGAATCATAGAAAGAACCTTTCGGAGGGTTTAAGACTTGTTGAAGAGCTTGGAATTGAAGAACTTAAGAATATACAATTTTTCCATGCACAAGATGAAATTCCAGATACGATAGTAGGAATAATAGCAGGCATGAGTTTTCACAAGGGAAACTTCGATAAACCAATAGTAGCTTTTGCAAAATCTGAAAACGGTGTAAAGGTATCGGCAAGAGCGACACAGAGGCTTATAGAAAGAGGTGTAAACCTTGCAGAAGCGATTCGTAAAGCTGCTGAAAAAGTGGGTGGAAGTGGAGGAGGACATAAGATAGCAGCTGGAGCTACAATTCCAGAAGGTAAAGAAATAGAGTTTTTAAATTTTCTTGATGAGATAGTTGGAGAACAGCTAGAGAATCGAAAAATTTAAATAATAAAACGTTACGTTTAAACCATGGAAGAAAAAGTACGGGATAGGGAACATCACGAAAGGTTGTTTAGGGCGGCTATGAGCCCCATAAGGAGAAAAATAGTTGCAGAAATAGGTATAAGTGGAAAAACTTTCGAAGAACTAAGAAGATCTCTAGAACTTAGCGAATTCCAGCTGAAGTTCAATTTAGACTGGCTTATAAAAGAGGGCTTCGTTAAGGAGGAAAATGGAAAATTCATGCTTACGGAGGATGGCATAGAGATGCTTAGTGCTAAGTGACCACTTCTGGAAGTCTTCCAATTTCAAACGCCTTTTTTATCTCCATCATTGTCAGATCGAGTGGATCTTCGATTTTTACTTTATGTTTTAAGCTCAGATTTCTCATCTCTGGCGATGTTGGGCCAATTGCTGGATCGCCCGGAACTCTAAAAGAAACATCGAAAACAACAAATTCGAGTTCATCATTTTCTGGAGAATAGGCTACAGCTCCCTGCAGTCCAAAAGAACCTATTATTCCTGGCGGATACTCTTTTTCACAGACTCTTAAAAGTTTTTCTGCAGCATCGTAAACCATTTCCTGTTTACTCTCCCTCATCGTAACTCCAAAATGTCCGATTTCTTCATTTCTTACGGGAATGTTTATCTTTAGCTGATCTCTCGCTGGAAGGTTCAAGAAACCTTGAAGATTTACCTGTCTTCTATCGCTAAATCCTACAAAATCAAAATCACCAAATACGTCTTTAAGGGCAAAGCTGTGGAAGTTTGCATTAAAACGGGCCCCTAAAACGTACTCCTCTATTCTCGCCTTCGATAGCGTTTCATTGCTTATAATTCCTGCTTTAATCAACTCTTCTGCCTGTTTGTAATAGTCTTCTTGGGAGACGGCATAAAAGAAGGCTCTTTCAAGTGGATTTTTAGCTTGCTGAACTTTCACCACGACTAGCCTATCGATATCTTCGGGGGATTTATAAACCTTCGGAATTCTAACTCCTGCTTTTTCAAGTAAATAGTATTGATTTCTCTCAGTATTCCTTTCTTCAGCTCTTAAAAGGTATCTGTTACCATAAATTGGAACTTTAAAGGATTTTTCGATCCTATCGTAACCCACGTAGACGGCAAAACTCCTGTTGGGGATGAATATGGTGTTGAGCTCAATCAATCTCTCTTGAACTTCCTTGTTTGTGATATCTTTAAAAGATTCCAAACTTACGATCTCATCGTAGAGATGTCTGTTGTACTTCGTGTAAAGTTTATCTCTGCCTTTTTGAACAACTATCACCGTTTTCAAATTCCAAGCTTTGGCAGCCATCCCGATCTCTTTTGCTGAATGAGATCCAAATATACCTATGGAAACATCATCGTAAGCCTCAACAACCTTCTTCACGTCCATAGGTAAAACTCATTAGCCATCATAAAAACCCTTTCCAAATTCGAATTTTATTTTTGCTTACAAAACAAAAATCTTCTAATTGCTAAACATAAATCGAAAATATGAAAAGAGGATTGGTCGGATTGGGAGTTTTCTTTTTGATCGTCTCTATTTACTTCGCAGCATTTTCTCAGGAAAAAAGTGTATCGGGAATAAAAACTTTCGAATCTCCAAGGGATTTTGAAGAATACACGAAAAAATCGACGTATTCAGCTTACTACTCGCCCTACTACAATTTTCGCAGTCTTACTTACGAAACTATAACACCATCTATTTCAGTCCCTTCTACAGCAAAAGAGCTGGAAGTGGAAAGGTATTCAACAACGAATGTACAAGTTCCAGATGTAGATGAACCGTACATAGTCAAAACGGATGGAAAAAGAATTTATTTGAGCTATTTTTCCAATCCAAGACCTTTAAGAGTATTCTATCCACCAGTTCAGAAGTTAGCGATAGTTAATGCTTTCCCTCCGGAAAAAATAGAAAAAGTAGCAGAGATAGAAGATGGTGGAGAACTGTTTGTTTATTCGGGCAGTGTTATTGTGTTGAATACATTGAAAAACAGGATCTCAGCTTACAGTGTAGACAACTTCGAAAAAATTTACGAAATAAAATTCAACGGCAGCTATGTAACTTCGAGAATGATGGATGGAAAAATATATATTATAACAAGCAAATATTATACAAGATGCCCCATCGAGCCATACGAAGTTAATGGAGTCAGATACAGGGTAGAATGTTCAAATATTTACCACCCAACAAGACCATTGCAGGTTAGCACGATATACACCATCGCCAAGATAAACGCTGAAAATGGAAAGATAGAAAATACGATCTCATTCGTCGCTAGCCCAGATTCAGTAGTTTATATGTCAAAAAACGCTATATATGTCGCGTACTATTCCGAGAAAAACTATTATGAAATAATGAGTGACTTTATTGCGAAAAATAGCAATCTTTTTCCAGCCTGGTTCATAGAAAAAGTTCGAAAACTTGATAGTTACGATATAAGCGACTCTGCAAAGAGTTTAGAGTTGGAAATTTTGATTGGACAACATTTAAATGCTTTAAGCGATGAAGATCGCAAGCTCTTTGAGACAGAGCTTTACAATAGATATTCGAAGTATGTTAGAGAAAACTTAAGGCAGATTCAAAGTACAGAGATTTTTAAAGTGGGTTTAGACTTCAAAATGCAGGCGAGTGCAAGGTTGCCAGGGAAGTTACTCAACCAATTTTCCATGGACGAATATGATGGAAATCTAAGGGTGGCAACAACGGTGGGTGATGAAAACGAGTTATTTATTCTAGATGGAAATCTAAAAATTTTAGGTTCAACAGGTGTTTTTGGAAAAGATGAGAGAATCTACGCCGTTAGGTTTTTATTCGATAAAGCCTACGTTGTAACATTCAAACAGATCGATCCCTTCTTTGTTGTCGACCTTTCAGATCCATCAAGGCCCAAGATAGTTGGTGAACTGAAGATCCCTGGATACTCTTCGTATTTACATCCAATATACAAGAACCTAGTTCTTGGGGTTGGAAAAGATGATGAAAGAGTAAAGATATCACTCTTCGATGTTTCAAATATTACACCGCAGGAAATAGATAACTACATACTCCAAGAGTACTGGAGTGAAGTACTTTCGAACCATAGAGCTTTTCTTTTGGATGAAAAACACAAAGTATTCTTTTTACCTGCGTCTTCTGGATACGTATTTTCTTATAAGGACAATAGGTTAAGACTTCTGAAGGTCGCAGAGCAATCTTACGCTGCAATATACATTAACGACTATCTCTATACGATCGGAACAAAAATTTCTGTATTTGAAGAACATGGATGGGAGAAAATTGCCGAAATAGATTTAACATAATTTTAAAATTTTTATTTGAGATATTAGCCCCACAGCAAAAACTTTAAAGCGACGTGTTGGATGAGGAGAAGAGCCGATGAGTGAGAGGTGATGATATGTACGTTAGGTTCGAAGTTCCTCAGGAATTGCAAGTTGAAGCACTTGCGCTCCTTGAAAAAGCGAGAGAGTCTGGAAAAGTTAGAAAGGGTACAAACGAAACTACAAAGGCCGTGGAGAGGGGGATAGCAAAGCTGGTGTATATCGCAACAGACGTTGATCCGCCAGAGATCGTAGCTCATCTTCCGCTTATATGCGAAGAAAAGAACATACCTTACGTATACGTAAAAAGTAAAGCAGATCTCGGAAAAGCCGTTGGAATAGATGTCAGCTGTGCATCTGCCGCAATAATAGATGAAGGAGAGGCTAAAAAAGAACTTTCAAGTTTAGTTGCAAAACTTAAGGGTTTGAAAAAGTAAGGTTGGATGATAGATAAGACGGTGTCTATATGCCAGAAGATGAGGATATTCAACCGGCAGAAGTGATAGAGATCGTCGGTAGGACTGGAATGCATGGTGAGGCTACACAGGTAAAGGTAAGAATACTTGGAGGAGAGAACAAGGGTCGAGTAATTACGAGAAACGTATTTGGACCTGTAAAAGTCGGAGATGTGTTGATGATAAAGGAGACTGCCAGAGAGGCCAGAAAGCTAGTAGTAAAATGAGGTGATTCAATGGAGATAAGAAATTGCAGCTTCTGTGGTCATGAGATCGAACCGGGGACAGGGAAGATGCTTGTGCGCAGAGATGGGAGAATACTATACTTCTGCTCAAGAAAATGCGAAAAGAACATGCTTGAACTTAAAAGAAACCCAAGAAAACTCAAGTGGACTAAATTCTACGTCAAAGGACAGAAATAGTGGCGCATCCTTGGAATCTACTATTTTTGCTAAACTTTTAGATTTCTAAATTTCTTAAGGATTTGAGCAGTTTAAAAACATGAAATGAATTTTAAGTCTGCCCAATACAATTCAAACCTTTTTTACCACAAATAAAGACTTTTTGTTATGAATTTGTTCATAACAACCTTTATTTTTACCGGAAGAAACTCTAAGAGGTGATTTTATGAATCAAGAGTTTGTAAACGCCCTCGCAGACCTGAATGAAGAGAAAACAATAGAACTAACGAAAAAGAGGCTAGAGAAAGAGAGCCCGTTCGAGATACTTAACGACATTAGAAAAGCAA
>JASFYJ010000008.1 GCA_030055525.1 Archaeoglobales archaeon
ATTCCCAATAGCGATAGCTATAGCATTAGTTATCTACGTAGCACTGCCAATAGCTGGTGAATCAGTTGGTTTAACTGGTAAAATAGCCGGTTTTTCTTGGGAGGATAGTTGGAAAGTTGCGGTTGATTTCTTGATAGGTGCAGCACTGTCAGCTTTGGCAGGGTATTTAGGTATGGCAGTGACGACCAGATCTGCAAGTAGAGCTGCAGAAGCTGCAAAGAAGGGCATGGGAGCATGCTTAACTGTAGCCTTTAGAGCTGGAGCTGTAATGGGAATGAGCGTTGTTGGTTTAGCTCTTCTAGGAGTGACGGGGTTATACATTGCATTTGGAGCTACACCAGAAGTTGTACCATTGATAGTCGGTTTGGGATTCGGTGCAAGCTTGATATCGATGTTTATAAGAGTTGGAGGAGGAATATACACAAAAGCCGCAGATTTGGCTGCTGACTTAGTTGGAAAAGTAGAGGCAGGTATTCCAGAAGATGACCCAAGGAATCCTGCAGTAATTGCAGATAACGTAGGAGATAACGTTGGCGATTGTGCAGGTATGGGTTCTGATGTTTTTGAGTCGTACATAGTAATAGCAATAGCTGCGATGCTGCTTGGATACTTTGCATTCCACAAAACAGATCTTTGGAATTCAGCAGTGATATTTCCGCTTCTGATTTGTGCTGCTGGCATCTTCGGCTCAATAGTTGGTCTTCTCGTTGTACGCAGTGGATGGAAAGGTAAACCGATGAGTGCTCTAAACCTTTCCTTCTACGTCACGGTTTTTGTTGCTGCCATTCTCTCATACATCTTCGCATCCTGGCTTTTCGCTTCAAAGCCGACGTTGATGAACACGCTAGTACTTTGCAGCATAATGGGATTCCTAGTAGTAATATTGCTTGAAAAGATCGCTGATTACTACACATCCTACTCTTATCCGCCAGTAAGATCAATCTCTGAAGCTTCACAAACCGGAGCGCCAACTAATTTCCTCACCGGTTTATCTGTAGGTCTTAAAAGTACATTTCCAAGCATGCTTGTTTTAGTTACAGCTATAATCTTGTCCTACGCTTTGGGATACATTACCGCTCCACAGGATGTAGATAGAACTCTTGCAGGAATCTACGCAACTGCAATAACAACTGCTGCGATGCTTTCACTTTCTGGAATAATCATGTCCATAGATTCCTTTGGCCCAGTTTCAGATAACGCAAACGGTATTGTGGAGATGGCAAACCTTGGAGAGGAGATAAGAAAAGTCACCGATGTACTTGATGCACTTGGAAATACAACAAAAGCCACAACAAAAGGTTTTGCAATAGGTAGTGCAGCGCTTTCAGCATTGGCTCTATTCCACGCATTCAGAGTAGATGCCGCAAAGGGCTTGAATTACCTTGGAATGCAGATACCTGAGTTCTCCCTTACAGATCCTCTAGTGATCATAGGACTGCTTGTAGGTGGGCTTCTGCCATTCTACTTCAGTTCTTTCTTACTACTCGCCGTTGGAAAAACAGGAATGAAGATGGTGGAAGAAGTTAGAAGACAGTTTAGAGAGATTAAGGGAATACTTGAAGGTACTGCTAAACCAGACTATGCAAGATGCGTCGATATTGCTACAAGAGGTGCGCTTAGGGAGCTAGCAGTTCCAGCGATATTAGCAATTCTAACTCCGATACTGCTCGGTGTTTTATTTGGAGTAAGGGCTGTAGGCGGACTGTTGATAGGATCGATCGTTTCCGGGGTATTCTTGGCATTCTGGATGACAAATGCTGGTGGCGCACTTGACAACGCTAAGAAGTACATAGAACTCGGAAACTACGGCGGAAAGGGTTCTGAGGCGCATAAGGTTGCAGTAATGGGAGATACAGTTGGAGATCCACTGAAAGATACAGCTGGTCCTGCAATCAACCCATTGATTAAGGTTTTACAGACGATATCGATTATCTTCTTACCGTTGTTCCTTGCAACTGGCTTCATTGCACTTTATCTGTAAGATTTTATTTTTTGATTTTTTATCCTTTGAGAAAACGATATAAGCGACCAAAGGTACCTATCTCGTGGATATTGAAGAGCTAGCTCGAGCATTGAAGGTCGAAAAGCTGGCGATGATAGGTGAGAAGATAGAAGTTCACAACCTCGACACAGAAACAGCTGAAGAGATACTCGAATTTTTGAAATCCATTGCAGGTAAAAAGTCGACTGGATACGTGGCTTTCAAGGATTCAAGCATAGTGTTTAAGATGGACGAAAATAGATGTTTAATCGCAGTAACAGCGAGAGATAAAACCTTCGGAGTTTTAAAGAGGATGAGAGAGATATGATAGAATACGCATACTTCGATTCGCTATACAAGGGAAACTCCAAGAGGGCCATAGAGAAACTCAAGCAAATTTGTGATATCATGAAGGCTGCGGAGATCGAGGAGATCGCTGTAGAATGCGATGGCGAAGTTTTTGTAGCTGCAAGTGACCCCATACCGGCGATAGTTATAGCGAATAGATTTATAGAAGCGAAAATTTTTTGAGGAAGTTGTTAAAAAGCCTCGGTTATGATCAGAAGATGGATCTTGACCGCATATTCAAAATTGCGGAAGAAATAGACAAGATGCCGATAGAGGAGGTTCTTAAAAAATATAGGACTGAGGAATGACTACTATTTTTTAAAGCTTTCAGCAACCATCTTCCTTATGTTCTTCTTGTCTATTTTACCAACACTAGTTCTTGGTAATTCTCTGACAAAAATAAACTTGTCTGGCACAGCCCACTTTGTTATAACTCCCTGTTCAACGAATTTAAGTAGATGATTTCTCAGCTCTTCTTCGCTAAGGTTCTCATTCATTGGAACAACAACAGCTAAAGGTCTTTCTCCCCACTTTTCATCCGGAACGCCAACTACGGCTGCTTCTTTAACCTTTGGATGCAAACTCAGCAAGTTTTCGAGGGTCAATGAAGAGATCCACTCCCCACCACTCTTTATAACATCTTTAAGCCTATCGACGATGGTTACATAACCTTCAGAATCCATTACAGCTATATCTCCGGTATGCAACCATCCTCCAGCCCAAAGTTCTTTCGTTTTTTCTTCATCATTAAGATAACCGTCTGTAAGCCAAGGAGCTCTCACTACAATTTCTCCCATATCCTTCTCATTCTTCTCTACATCTTTGAAGTCATCATGTACTACTCTCACATAAACCAGCGGGAATGGTATTCCTGTTTTCACAGACATTTTTAACATGTCTTCCATCGGCAAGTCGAGTAGGTGTGGTTTTACAAAAGCTCCAGTAAGAGCTGGACAGGTTTCGGACATACCGTAGGCAGCCATCGTATAGATACCTTTTTCCCTTGCCCTCTTCGCCAATCCTTCCGGCAGTTTAGCACCACCAATGAGCATCTTCCAGCCGTTAAACTTGAAACCCTCTGGCAAATTGTCGACGATCATCTGCAAAATCGTTGGAACACAGTGCGTGTATGTAACGCCCTCACTAAGAACGAGTTTAACGATCATCATCGGTTCGTATCTACCTGGATAAACATGCTTTATACCCATAAGCCACATCATGTACGGAATACCCCAGGCATGGACGTGGAACATCGGCGTGAGAGGCATGTAAACTTCTTTATCATCTTTAAGCCTTAAGGGGGATCTTATACCTGTCATCGCTATGCAACCACTTAAGGTGTGCAGTACAAGCTTTCTATGCGTAAACCAAACACCCTTTGGTCTTCCAGTTGTACCTGTAGTGTAGCTAAGCGTTGCCATCGTGTTTTCGCTGAATTCTGGAAATTCATAATCTTTGCTTGCCTTCTTTATCATTTCTTCATATTCTAAATCCGTTAAATTTGTTTCCGGCATTTTATCGTCGGTCATCACTATGTAGTGTTTCACTTTGGGCAACTTGGATCTTAGAGATTCCATCAGTGGAACGAAGTCTTTGTAGACCAAAATTACCTCATCTTCAGCGTGCTGAATTGTATACAAGATATCTTCAGGGCTCAATCTGACGTTCACAGTATGTAGAACAGCCCCCATGCATGGAATTGCAAAGTAGCATTCTAGATAACGGTGTGAGTCCCATTCTAAGACGCCTATTCGGGTGCCCTTTTTCACTCCTAACTCTTCTAAAGCGTTCGCGAGTCTGTGAACTCTGTTGTAGAGGTCTTTGTAAGTGTAGCGGTGCAGGTCCCTATACACTATCTCCTGCTTTGGTGCATAATTTACTCCATATTCCAGTATATGTCTTATTAACAACTGGTAGTCGTATGCATAGCCCATGTTTCATTATTAAGCAATATCTAATTTAAAAAACTTTCGATTTTTGATTGATAATCGTTTCCAATCTTTAAGGCCTGAAATTTAAAAGATATATTTTTCAACCAAAAAGCACATAAAACGATTGCTCAACTTACTGCAAGCGGGGGTTGCCGAGTGGACAAAGGCGCTGGATTGAGGGTCCAGTCCCGTAGGGGTTCGGGGGTTCGAATCCCTCCCCCCGCATGTCATTAATAAAAGAATAACGATGGAATTCAGCCTGCATTTAAGTGATCGACTTTTTAAACAAAAATCTGGAGTTCTCAAGAAAGCCTACTTCAAGGATAACGTCCTTTATCAAAATTGAGTTAAGCTGCATAGCAAAATTTAAAAAGCCTTTTTTAGCATTTCAACTCTTAAAACTTCATCATGGCGTTTAGTTGCTATGTAGAGACCGAAAATCAGGAATGGGAGGAAATAAATTGACCAAAAAACGTTTACAAGTGTGGCAAGTTTTTGCTGAAAATGATCGAGGTTCGATAGGATAAAAAGACCTTTTGCAGAAGAAACAATAAGCAGAATTAGTATTGCAATATAAGGTAGAAAGAGCCTAAAAGGTACCTTTCCCACCCTCTTCGGTGTTACAGCAAAAGGTCTTTTTCTTTTTGATAACCAAGATATAAAGGATGCGGTTATTGCTGGAAAGGATAAAAGTTCGATGGCTTGATGATAGATAAAACCTTTAATGCCGTAGAACTCCCTTGCTGCTACTACAAAAACAGCTAAGCTAGATAAGAAAAAAGGCATGTAAACCAAAAGATATAAAGAAGCATCCATTTTTAGGAATGGTTTCTCAAGAAGCAAAAAAACAATAGGAGCTGCGAGTTCAACAACTGTTAAAGGCCCCTCTTTAAACCAGTACATCCATCCGGCGATGTAATCTACAAAAACGGAGAACTCTAGCTTCGACTTTAGAAGCCTTGGAAGCAACTGAAAGCCTCCAAAAGACCATCTTGATTGCTGAATAAGGTAAGATCTAAGATCTTTTGGAGGCTCACCATACCATAGAAGACGTTTATCCACGTAAATACTCTTCCATTTCCTTGAATGCAATTCAACTGAGGTTGCCACATCTTCTGTAACTGTGTCCTCACATAGCCCTCCAATCTCTTCAAGAACTTTAATTCTGAAGACTGATCCAGATCCAAGGCTAAAAGCGGATTTTTCCCTGCCACGCATAACTATCCTAAGAAAAGGCTGTTGCTGCCAGTAAGATGCGATGCTAACCCCTGATTCTATCTCAGTATACACCTGCGGAACCTGAACTACAGCCACACTTTTATCGAAAAAATAGTGCAGTATTTCGTCAAAAAAAGTACTAATTGGTCTTTGATCTGCATCAAATATAGCTAAGAGATCGTAATTACTTCCAAAAGTTTTTAAAAAGTCGTTGATGGCTCCAGCCTTGTAACCTCTTCTTGTTTTTCTCCTGAAAACTTTTATTCCAAGATCTTGAAGCGAGTCTATTTCTTTTTTTATCTCTTCTATAGATGAATCGTCAAGTACGAAAACGTCCCCCCTACCTTTCAGAGCTATAAGAGCAGAAATGGCTGTGTCTTTTACAAGTTTTGGATCTTCGTTGTATGTAGGTATGACAACAGCTATCTTGTATTCAGCGTACTTGCTTATCAGAGGCACCCTGTAACGTCTAAAGGAAATGTACTGCTTCAAATACACTAAAAAAGTAAAAATTCCTACAACCATTCCAAGAAATACAAGATAAGAAAAGATCGAGATCCAGCCTGGAATTGAAAAAAAGTATGTTAGTGCTGCTGAAACTAGGAAAGGTGTAAGAAAAGCCGCAAAGTTTAAAACCTTCATTCAAATACACTCCAAACTTGTGGAGAGTGATCCATAATAACTACAGCATCCGCAAACTGTGAAAGTATATCCGGCCTGTATTCTACTTTCTCGTAAACCAGCATGAACGTGGCATCCAAACTTCGGAAATCCATCGTAAGTATCCTCCAGAACTCCTCTTCAACGATGTTTTGATCCATACCCAATATCGTCGGAGGTAGATCGTTCGCTCTGTAGATGATGACAGCGTCAAAATTGAATTTTTTCATCTCTGTTGTTATCTCATTCACTATCTGTTTAACAAGTCGTTGCAGATCTCTTACATTTGTTATGTGCAGTCTTATATCGAAATATTTCTCGGAAAGAATGTACAAAGCAGAGTTTGAAAGTTTATCTCTCAGGATCGTTTCGTATCCCCTCATAGTAAGTATAAATAGAACATCGTAACCAAGATGATCTACAACACTCTTAAACAATCCTTTACTTCTTACACCTACAACTTCAACTACCTTTTTTCCTTTAACTCGAGACCTAATGAACCTACCGAAATCATGATGTATGCTGCTCATGCCGATAAGCATCCAATTTTCATTTTTATTAACTTTTTTGAAGATTTTTTACGTTTATATTGACTGTACTTTTACCTTATTAAGCTTATGCTAAAGGTAGGATCTTATTCTATGCAGTTCATTCAGCCTTTTCCTCCTCTACTGCTATTCCTGACTGCCTTAAAGCTTCCTTAACCTTATCTTCAAGCTCGGATTTGCTCAACTCGCCATCGCTTGCTTTGAGCGAAACTTCAATCTCAAAAGAACTGAATTTTCCCTTCAGAAAGTATACGAGCTTTACCACATCGGAAATCTTCGTTGGAGGGACTTTTAATCTGTATTCAATGGATTTTATTGTTTCTTCACGGATTTCTTTCTTAACAGGTTCCCTCTCTTCTTTTTCTTTCCCTTCCTTAGGCTTTTCTGTTATCTTTTGTTCCTTTTGTTCAACAAAGAGCTCGGGCTTAATTATAATCTCCTCTTCTCTCAGCTCCACCTTCGGCTCCTTCTTAATCGCTACGAACTCAAGCTTTTCGCCCGTTAGATAGCCAAAGCCAAAAAGCCCCGCTTTAACGCCCTCTTTGATACCTTCGATGAATCCTTCTTTCGTTAAAATCCTGAGCTCTCCTGGTGTCGTAAGAAACGCTCTGTAAAGCTTTGAAATTTCAAGATAATCTCCCCTAAGAAATCTGTCCTTCAAAAGCTTTGCTGAGATTTTCTCGATGATCTCTCCTTCCCCCTTCAACCTCTCAAAGATTTCGCTTTCAAGTTCCTTCTCGCCGTATGACGGTATTCCGAGATCTATCTCCCTGAATCCATCCTTCTTTGGCAGATACAAACGCCTATACAACCGCCTTAGTTCCTCATAAATTCTGTTCTCGAAATCCTTCAGCTTCTCCTGTAAAACTTTTCTCTGCGAATCTGTAAGCCTTAGCATTCTATCATCTTTCAAAGACCTTAAAGCAATTAAAGTCCTCAAAAATCTTGAAAAATGCTCTTCGTAGCCTTTATCCCTGCAAAGGAATATAAGAGTGTTCCTGTAAACTCTCGGAGTCTCACCATTTCTTTCCACAAACTCTTGCTCGGGTTTTTCTTCCTTTAGGATTACAAGCTTGAGATCCTCAGTATCGGGAATATCGCGGGAAGATTTAGGATGGATTATAATTTTGAACCTGCTTGCCTTTTTTAGAGCATCTTTTAAGATTTTGAGCTCTTCTTCATAGATCTTCTCTTCAGTGACATTTTCTTCTCTCGTTACGATTATGCGATTCAGGTTTGGCTGGTTAGTGAAGTAAAAGCCCTCATCGGACAAATAGAACAGCTTTTCTCTAATACCATTTATTACGGTGTCCACCACGTTGCTTGGAAACTCAGGATAGCAGACACTCAGCTTTATTTCACGAACATTAACTCCTTTTTCACCTCTTCCAGAAAATGAAGTCATGAATATCGTTGTTGCAACCGCAGTTCCAAGTCTGTAAGCCGAGTAAGAAGCTCCAAGGCTCTTATCGACTTTTTTTGATCCTGAATCGTTTGAAGTTATGTCCTGAGCAACTACACTGTCCCACTCTTGTCCTATATGCTTGATCAGCTCCCTCCTTACTTCGTTGTTGTTTAGATCGAAATCCGCAAGACGAATGAAGGGAACATTTTTGTCAACAAGGTTATGGATCACAAGCGACAACAGCCTTAAAACTCCTCTTGTCCTCTGAAAGGTTGGAAATGAACCCCACCTTTTGTAAAGAACGTCTATTACTTCGGGTTTGAATGGAAAGCTTTTCAAAAATCTCTCCCTGTAAGCTGAAATCTCGTCGTTTGTGAGCAAATTTTCCCTCTTTGCGTAGTCTATGAACTCCTCTACAGCAATTCCGACTTCTTTTTCATCAACCCAGCTGAATAGTCTTGCTCTAACAACCTGCTCGATTTCGTCGTCTTCAACAGGATTGTAGATCTTTTCCATCCTTCCTGCGATTTTCTGTAGCTGTTGGAAAGCCCTTTCCGCATTTTCATCGTAGTGCTCAAGAACGCTTGATGGCAAAGTTATCACAAGCATCGCATTACCTACGCTTGCAACTGCAGACATCAGCTCTTGCAAAAAGGCAAGTGTTTGAGCTCCAAGATTTGAATCTCCCACTTTAATAGCGGATGCTTTTGTTATGTATTGCAGCACTTCATCCATAAGGATTAACAGTGGTGAGTTTTCGGAAATGAGTTTTATCAGCTTTTCCTTGCCCGGTGGTGCTTCTCCTCTTGCTATATCGATCTTTCCAGTTAACTGTTTTTCGAATTCTTCCCAAAGTCTAACTTCAGCGCTAAGCGCGGTTCCATCAAATACCAAAACTTTTGCATTCCACTCCCTTGCCCTGTGATATAAAGCTATAAGAGCATGTGTTTTTCCTCCGCCAAAAGGAGTTTGAAGCTGAACAACCGCATCCCCTGTTTTGCCAAGAAGCCTGTTTTTAGCAACTTCTATCAGATTCTTAAGCCCTTTTGTTAGATAAGTTTTCCTAAAGAAAAGTTCAGGATTTCGATACTCTGGCGGAGCGTTACCAAATGCAACCTGCCAGAGATCTGCTGCAAAAACATCCATTGTAAGCCTTCCTTCAAGAATGTCATCATGAGGTCTTACAATCTGCGTGAAGGGTTTCATGAGCTTCACCTTCCCTCCCTGGATCAAAAATTTTTAATTTCCTACTTTATAAAGTTTTCATTCAAATAGCTTCTTCTGCCTTGTTTTCACATCTTCAGCTTTCTCCTTCATGTCACTTATCAGCCTCTCTTTACCGCTCAGAAATCCATCGAGAAGCTTTTTCTCTGCACTTTCCAGTGGCAAAATTTCACTTATTGCCTGAGCAACCCGATAAAAAGCTTCCTTTAGCCCATATCCGCTCTCGCTAAGCACCTCCTTCATCTCATCCTTTCTTCCAGTTTTCCAGAGCAAAAGGACTTTGTGAAGAACATCTATGAGCTCATTACTCCTTATTTCGTCAATCTTCCTATCCTGTGGCCCAAGAACCCTTATAAATTCCTTCTCTTTCTTTATAAATCCCCTGTCCCATTCCCTTTCAAGATCTACTCCTACACTCTGAGCGAGCTTCCTCGCATCGTCAAAGTGAATTTTAGCTTCACCAAAGCTCCAGCGATAAAGAAGATAGAACCTCGTGAGCGATGAAAGCTCTCCTGCGATTCCATTCTGTATAATTTGTCTAAACACATAATCCGTAACGATTTCCCGCACGATCTCAATCATCTTCCCCGCTGAGACTTCATTTCCTTCGTAGTCCATGATCTTGCGATACTTTCCAAAAACCTCTATTGATGAGCCAATAGCAGAAATAAAGAAGTCAGATCCGCTTATTCCTTCCTTCCAAAGCTCTTCGAGCTTTCTTGGCAATCTTTTGTTCAGCTCTTCCTTAACTTCGCTCAACCATCCAACTTCTTCCCTTTTCATTTTCCTGCAGACGAAGTAGATAGAAGATGCGAGAGCTGCAGATTCTTTTGCTCTAAGCCTTGCCTCCATTTCTGTATCGATTGGCCAAGTCGCTGTGGGAACGAGATCTGAATCGAGCAAGGAATTTATCAGAGTCTCCCAGCCGGCTGTGGATTTATGAGTGTAAACGATCACCGCTATTCCGTTTGGTTTTAGAACCCTTGAAATCTCTTTAAACGCTTTTTTGAGCATATCTTCAAAGAACTTCTTTCCCTCTTCGTAACCACCCTGATGCGAGTAGGCAACAATCTCTTTCGACTTCGGAGTTAAAGGAGTTGCAAAAAGCTCTGGGTAAAGGTCTCCGATTGTTCTTTTTAGCCAAACGTAAAAGAAATCGGAGAGATACGAATATGGAACGTTGTCGTAGTATGGCGGATCCGTAAAGACTGCATCAAAGTAGTCGTCAGGAAAAGGTAACTCGGTTGCGGAAGCCTGAAGCACGCTCGGAATTTTCATCGCCTTCATGATCTTTCAACCTCCCGTTTTATTTCCACAAATCCGGCTTGAAAAGCTCCATTAAGATTTGCCCTGATCTTTTCAACGATTACCACCTGATTTAACATCAAGTTGGAATCGCTTAGCATGTTAATATCGCTTTGCGTTTTAAACTAATTTCCACATGATGTGTTAAAACTTAAATATGTGGATTCACACAAATATTATGCCAAACATCACTTTGTCCATCCCGCCCGAAGTTTATGAGAGGATGAAGAAGTTCAGAGAAGTGAAATGGAGCGAGGTTGCAAGGAGGGCGATAATCGAATACCTTGAAAAACTCGAGAAGGGGACGATTTCAGGGGAAGAAATAACAAGAATGCTCGGAAAAGACTTCAGGGAGGCGGTTGAAAAAACGGGGCTTGAGAAATACGAAGAATACTATGAGAAGTCAAAGGTGGTGGAATGGGAGAGGATGCGATCCTTTACGACACGAACGAAATGATAAAAGCAATGAAAGAGGGCAGAAAACTAAAAGGTTTCACCACGATAATCAATCTGATCGAATTTCCAAAGGGGGTTATGCTTGATCTGAGCATCATTGTCCCCTCGCTCAGGGATTACGCGCTCGCTCTCGAAATCTCGCAAAAGATGGTAGAAAACGGAAGTCTCATTCCTACTTCTGACCTGATCATCGCAGCTGTTGCTCTAAACAACAATCTAACCCTGAAAACAGGGGACAAGCATTTTCTTGCTATCAAGAAAAGCTATCCTTCGATAAAACTCGAAATTGGCTGAAAACTCATAGGGGCTTATAGGTTCGACAATTTTCTGTAATTAAGCTGTTCAGAGTCCCAAAATAGTGGCTTTTACTTCTCAAAAGCTCTAAAGTCGCAAATTCCTTATTAACTTCGCTTTAATGCCAGTTAGGTTGAATTTTTTTGCTCTCTACGCAAATTTCCTCCTCGCTTAGAACTACATTGCCTTTTCCAAGTTTTTCAGCAAATTCCTTGAGCTCCCTGTCTCTTGTAAGCAGTTTAATTCCGTTTTCATCCGCTGTGAAAAGCAAAAGCAGGTCAATGAAATCTCTGAACTCACTTTTTAGCTTCAAAGCCATTAAATAAGCTTTAATGCCCGCCTTAGCTTCTTTAAGATTTTCAAAAATGGATTGCAAACCCAGAGCAACGACTTCTTCATCGTAATTCATCTTTGCTACTTTTGCAATTATTTCGAGGATGCTGAATTCAGAATAGTAAAACTCAGCCTTTTTCGATTTTCTCAGCCATTCAAGGGTCTCAAGAATTTTTTCTGAATTACTAACAGAAACTCCAACAGCAGGCAGAAAGTAAGTGGAATCAAGAAGAATTTTCACCAAAGATCTCCTCCTGGAACTTCATCGATTCTCTTTCAAATTCCTCGAATGTAGTTTCAGCAAACTTCTTTCCCTTCAAACCAAGAGCAAAAGGACTTTCAATAACTTCCGCAACAAGCTTTCCCTTCTCAACCCTCAGCCTTAGCCAGCTCCCTTCCTCTATTCCGAGCTTTTCTGTTATCTCTTTTGGCAAATAGATCGTCCTTTTCTTTGTTACCCGGACTCTCGCTTCCATAAACTAACTCAGATTCAATCTTTAAGAATTTTTCTGAGATTCAGTAGAGAAGTATTTAAATAATACTTAAGTAAACTTTAATTATGGGCGTGTTGACGATAGTGCTTGACGATGAGACTGAAAAAGAGCTAAGAAAGCTTTTGAGAGATAAGTTTGGAAAGGAGAAAGGAGAAATCTCTAAATTTGTCGAAATTGCAGTCAAAAATTACATTCAGGAGCTAAAGAGAGAAGACAAAATCTACTTTGCCTTTAAGGGCGAAGAAAAGGTTGCGGAAGCTAAAAGTCTTGAGGAGCTCGTTAAAACGCTGAAAGAGAAGGGTTTCGATTTTAGAGGTCTTAGAATTTTGCGCTCAGATTTCAAACAGGAGGCGAGGTTTGGAGTTAGACTCAAAAAACTATGAAGTTCTTTCCACTCGTTGAGTTTCCCTGTCTGGGGATAAAAGTCGAGAATGCATTTACAGGCAAAAGGTATCCCGAAAGTGGAGAAGTGGTCGCAATAATTGACACTGGCTATGAGGGTTTTTTAAT
The DNA here is from genome assembly GCA_030055525.1 of Archaeoglobales archaeon. GTDB lineage: Archaea > Halobacteriota > Archaeoglobi > Archaeoglobales > Archaeoglobaceae > WYZ-LMO2. Next base: position 12,708 of record JASFYJ010000008.1, read on the forward strand.
GCTCCCCGAAGACATCTTCACCCAACTCGAGTTCTCAAAGCTCTCGATGAGCGAAAGAACACTTTTAATGCCCGATGGAAGGATTTTAAAGACGAAAGGCACTTATGGCTTTGTAATTGTAAACGATTATCGAGTCGACGGATTTATTGAAACTTCCGAAATTGGCGAGGTCATTCTTGGCTTGGAGTTCCTTTCAAACTTCCGCATCACCTTTGACTTTTGCCTAAAAAGGCTCGAAATTGATACTTGCTGAAAATTTATATCGAGATTTTTGCACGAACTTTGGCTCTGCTAAAAATAACAATAAATTTTATAAAATCGTTTTGAGATTTTTCAATCCTTTACGGGTTTATGCTTGTAAGGTGCTCGAGAATTTTGGTGTAATAGTAATCATGTATCCTTTCTAAACTTCCTGATCCACCGCTAAAGGGATTGAGTTCAACAAAATCCCAGATCATCGGGAGCGCTTGACGGGAGAAAACATCGGCAATTAACTCCCTTGTAGTTTCCCACCTACCCAAAGTATTACAGGAAGCTACAACCATATCCACAGCAAGAGCTAAATAACTCACGACAGCTTTAGCAAACTCCTCATCCATGCCTTCAGCAATCATTTTGCTGTAAGCATTTCTGACCTTCTCAGCAAAGGTTATCAAAGCAAGCTTCTGGCGTGAGTTGAAAAGGTCTCCCCACTTATTCATACCGTAAACCCAAACGTTTATAACACCGAAAGACACGGGAACCCTAACTAACGGTTCATCAGGCACGGGGTCTATTCCCCATTCTTCCATGAGCTTTGCCCTCTTCTCCTTGAGGTATTCTTCCGCTTTTCTGTAGGCATCGATGTCTTTTTGCGTTGCAATCCTGTAAATTTTTCCTTTTTTGCTGTTAAGCACAACCGCTATCATTCTCTGCCCGCTTTTTCCCTGCTGGAAAAGCTTTCTGACTGTTTTGTCGTCAACAGTTGAACCGCAAACCAAGCAGTTCGCAACCGCTCTCGCAACAGTCCCTTTCTCCGGATTGAAATTTGCAGGCATCTCTTCGTAGCCATCGCCAACGATCTTGAACTTCACTTCTCCGCCTTCAACGAAGGGCATTAAGGCAATTTTCTTCTTATCCTTCTTTGCAAGCCAGAATTGACGCATTAAAGGAATCTCCGCGTTGCAAGAAGGATTCTGGCATGGAATCGTTCTCGCCCATATGTAGCCAACTGGAGCCATCTTTTCCTTTTTGTTCTCCATTTCAAGCGACAAAGCATTGCTTTCAAGCTCATCTTCAGGATAAAAATCCTTCAGCTCCTTCCTCGCCTCTTCAAGAACCCATTCTCCCCATTTCTTGACTTCATCAACGAGCTTTTTCCCAAACTTCTGCGGATACTCAAGAGTGCACTTAAGAATCAACACCGCAACTGGATTGTATTCCACTGCAAAAACCTCGCACCCAAGCCTCAAAGCTTCAAGCGGAATCGAACCACCACCAGCAAAAGCATCTAAGACTTTCGGAGCCTTTCCATTTGCCTCAACTATGTCTTTTCTCGCCTTCTCAATTATATGCTTATTCAGAGAGTTCTCCCACTTCGCAAGCTCTATAATGAACTGCTTTCTCTTCTCCCACTCTTCAACGTCTCCAACCGCAGGAATCAGCGCCGCATAACTCGTCGCCCTTGAAGCTGCCAGAGGTCGCCTTGCCCACCAGATGTGCAAAGTCGAGATATGCCCATGGCGAATGTTCTTTTCCTTCCTTGAGATCTCGCTCACTTCTTTTATTGGAAAACTCTCCTCAATGAATGCCCTCATAAAATCCCTTCTTCAGGCTTTTTGCTTTTCATAAATTCAAGAAATTGCTCAACCTGTTCTTTTTCATTTCTTGCATTAAAGCATGGAATTAAAAACGAGTCAGCTTCTTCAAGTAAAAACAAGCGATAGCCAACGTTGCAAACCTTGCCCCTGATCCCCATACTGAAAGCCATGACCAATCTTTACTTGGATTCTTAAAAAAATTTTCTGTGAAAAGCTGTTTTTTGAGATTTCATCTTTCAGAAAATCCAAGCATCCCCGCGGACTTCCACTGCTCCTTCGGAACTATGAATCTAACTATGTCCACGACTTCCTGAACTTTCAGGTTTTCCGCAGGATTCCTTATCAGGTAAAGCTTAGGAGCTGTTAATGCGTTGGCGACGATGTAGAGCCAGTAATCGTTGCCAAATCTCTTAGCCTTGAACCATTCGTTCGGAGTCAATGCTACATCGCCCTCATCAGCCCTTGCCTTGACTTCGATGTATCTTATTTCACCCGCTCCCTTAGACCTTATGTCGAAACCAAGATTCAAAGCTGAGACATCTTCCGGCTCCCTGCCACTCCTTCTTTCAAATTCCATCGCAATTTCCATACCAATTCTCTCAACCTCTTCACTCGCAACAACTTCACTTTTCTCTGGCAAAACCCTTATAACTGTCAGAAGTTCAGGAGTTCTTATCGACAAATTCCTTTCGAGCTCTATTTCATCAGCAAGTTTTTTTATTGCCTCCTCATATCTTCTTTTCTGTTCTTCTTTGTTCCTTATCGGCAAATCAACCTTTTCTCCTCTTGCCTGCCTCTCGTATAGCTCAGAAAGCTCAAAGTCAAGCTGTCCAATCAAATAATCGAGTGATTTCAGACCATACTTCTTCTTTACTTCTGCCTGTCTTTCCCTTTCCATCGAAATCTCTACCTTGTATTTTTCGAGAACGTCCAAAACATATGGCAATAGCTTCTTTTCATCTTTAAATGCCTCAAAATTTCCGCTTTCAGGCTTTAAATCCCAGATAATCGCGGGATTTATCTCCTCAATCCTTTCCCCTTCGTAGATCGCAATTATCTTCCTCCCAGCAATTTCTCCCTTTCCATCGAGAACCTCGCCAATGTAGAAGTGAATGAAGCCATTTAGCCTTCCAGAAGGATCCTTGAAAACCGCTCCTCTCTTCACTTCCTCGCCATGCTTTCTGATCACCCATTCAAGCAACGCCTCAAACAACGGATGCCCAAAAGAGATGAATTCAGCATCCGGATTCTTAAAAGCAACTTCCTTGTCAAATGTAGCCTTTGGATACCTCCTCATTAGAATGCCATACCTGTTCTTAAAATCCACGCTTTCAGCTATATCCCTGAGCTCTGGAGGAATAGAATCAATTTCAATAAAGCCATCTTTTCGCCTCACTTTTCCGCCAGCCTTCGTAAAGGCTCTCACAAAGAATTCCTCAACGTATTCAGGGATCAGCCTGTATTCCCTTGCTTTTTCAGTCATTTCCCTTATCCTCGTATAGTCGATAAACTTCGTTGCCAAACTCTCGCCGAGGATCTGCTTTATCCTTGAGATATACTCCTCATCGGGCTTTATGTCGAGTTCACTCAGAATTTCGTCAAGCGTTTTAGCATTCGTCACAGCTTCAACGATCAGCGTATACAAATCCTTGCCTTCAAAGATTTCGCCAATTATGTCAAAAACTTTATCGCTTCCAAGCTTCTCCCTTATCTCTTCAAGTTTTTCAAGTAGTTTTGCTAAAACTTTTCCCTCCCTTGTATCCACAGCGACGAGGTTGAAGATGTAGACGTCCTTTAGCTGTCCATATCTGTGAATTCTCCCCATTCTCTGCTCGAGACGATTTGGATTCCATGGGATGTCGTAGTTTATCATTATGTGGCAGAACTGTAGATTTATTCCCTCCCCTGCAGCCTCAGTTGCAACCATTATTTCCGTTTCATCCTTAAAAACCTTCTCAGCCCTAATCCTTTCATCGATGCTCATTCCGCCGTGTATGAAGTTAACCTTGTATCCCCAGCTTCTGATCTTCTTTACAAGGTATTCGAGCGTATCCCTCGACTCTGTAAAAATCAAAATCTTTGGATTGCCTTCGATTTCTTTTATCTTCGCAAATCCCTCCTCAATTGCCTTTTTAAGCTCTTTCAGCTTAACTTCTTCGTCGCTATTCACGATTCTTTTCGCCTTCTCAATCAGTTCCTCAATTCTCCTTATTTCTCGCTTAAGCTCCTCAAAATCCTTCGCAACAGTTATAGCTTCCCATTCTTCTTCTCTTTTCCACCTCTCGCTCTCTTCCTCTTCCTCAATTTCTTCAATTTCAAATTCTATGGGCTCTCTTCTTTTCTCCTCTCCCTTTAATATCTTTTCAAGTCTTTCCTTTCTTCTCTCGAGTGATTTGAGCAATGCGAAGGTGCTTGATGCCATTCTTCTTTGCAAAATCAGCAAAGCAAATGCCACATTTCTCTTCTTCTCACTTTGCAAAGCCTTGTTGTATTGCTCAACCACGTATCTTGAGACTTCGTTGTAAAGCTCCTTTTCCTCCTCGGACAACCAGAACTTGATCGTCTTCGGAAATCTCCTTGTAAAGATTGGTTTTCCTTCGAAGTCCTTAAGATCTTCCTTTAGCCTTCTTATAAAAAGTGGATTGTCTTTATTCGCAAGCGATTCCTGAACCATTTCCTGCGTTGCAAAGAAGCCAGGAATAAGCAAATCCAAAAACAATCTGAAGTTCTCAGGATCTCCCTTGTGCGGGGTTGCGGTTAGGAATAGTAGATGAGTGGAATTCCTCGAAAGAACTTCTCCAAGCCTGTATCGCTGGGTCCTTGAAACCTTTTCGCCATATTTGTAAGCAGCCATTTTGTGTGCTTCATCTACAATTACAAGATCCCAGTGCACGGATGAAAGCGAGGCTAATATGTCGTCTTGCTTTGCAAAATCTATCGAAGTTATGATTTGATCATTCTTCTCCCAAGGATTCTCGCCATAGTGAGCGTTGAACGTGTTTCTGTCGAGAACAACAAAGCTTTCCTTAAATTTCTCATTCAGCTCCCTTCTCCACTGATCCTTCAAATGCCCCGGAACAACGATCAAAGTTCTTTTCGCAAGTCCTCGTAACTTCATTTCCTTTATAACGAGCCCCGCCATTATCGTCTTCCCCGCTCCCGGATCGTCAGCGAGCAAAAATCTAATTCTTGGTTGTTTTAAGATGTAGCCATACACAGCTTCGATTTGAAATGGTAGCGGATCTATTTTCGAAACGTTGACGGCAAGCAGTGGATCGAAAAGCGATGCATTTCTAAACCTTATCGCCTCGAGGAAATAGAAAGCATTCTCGGAATTTGCAGAAAAATCCAATCCGGGCTTCAAAATCTTAACCCTTTCCAGATCTTCCTTTTTAAGAATACGATCGACGAACTGCTTTGAATTGATCGTGTAACCTACGATCCTAATGCGATCCAAAATCGATTCAACTTTTTCAACCCTCACAGCCTCGCCCCAAAAAGGGCCACTGATTATACTACCTTCCTGGAGATTCATGCTTCTCTTTTAATTTTGAGCTCTTATTAAATTTTATCAAAACATCCGGTGTGATTCAGACTCGTTTAAAAAATCGCACTTGACTTGAAAATAGAGCTTTATTGAATCCACAAGGTTGCCAACCGAGTTGCCAACTCTAAAAACATTCTAAGCGAAGATAAAATTCTACAGACTTCAAAGCAAAAATCAAGCCATTCAAAAAAGCGAGAATTTAAAGATAGCCTCCTAAATTGCTCAAATTCCTGCAAGAAATGGGCTCGCCCGGATTCGAACCGGGGACCTCCGCCGTGTCAAGGCGACGTCATAACCACTAGACCACGAGCCCTTAAAATTTTTTGATAAATTGCTTTATGAAGTTTGTGGTCAAGGGGTAGGTAAAGTATAGAACTCAAAAACTAAAATTTAAAATTTTTATTTAAATCTAAAAATTTAAAATTTACCTAGCTAAGCTAAAGAAAACACAAAATACTGCAAGCACAAAAATCATTTATCCGGACAGAAGAAAAAGGAAGTAGAAGGCTTAAAAAAGCAAGCAAACTGCCTAAGACCTCGATTGCACCTACCCCTGATAGAGAAAATCTACAACTGGTTAAAGAAAAATTCTCGAATATCTCGTTTTTCGTTGAGATAAGAACGTAAGTAGGCTTGATTTTGTCTTTAACGCTTCTAACGAGACCTTAAACAAAAAAGAGATGCGCGAGCCGGGATTCGAACCCGGGCTAACGGCTCGGAAAGCCGTTGTCCTACCACTAGACTACTCGCGCGCTTAAGTTGAATGCAACCTTCTGGTTTTAAACTCTTTCGCTCTTGAGTAGATCAAAATCCCATCAGCAAATTTTTATGCTATTTTTAAGATCTCCATGATTACAATTCTTGCTACACGCTAACTTTAATCTACCGATAGACTCATAAGTGCGAGAGAGTGAAGATAGCTAAAAGTATAGCGGGGGTTGCCGAGCCAGGAAAAGGCGCAAGGCTTAAGACCTTGTCCCGTAGGGGTCCGCGGGTTCAAATCCCGCCCCCCGCATAAGAAATAAGAATGAAAGCAAGCTGAACTTGATCTTTTATGGCTTTAAGGGACTGTTCTACAAAAGCGAAGATATTGGAGACGTTTTCTTTTAGCCAGTCGTAAAGCCTCCTGTATAAGCTCAGATGTAATCGGAGTCTTAATCGGTTTGTTCGGCTTTCTGATCCTTCTGGGGCCTTTTTCTTCTGTCCAGACAAATGTGTTTTGTGATCGTGATTTTTGTTGTTTTATTTGTGAACAGTTTTCATTCTAGAATTGAAGATTAATACTATTTCACACCAAATTGCCACTTAACACCAAGTAGCAGTCCAAGAGCCTGTGGAGCCTTATAAAAATCCCGATTTCAACATTGTATCTAATTAAAATTTTCTTTTCTACTGAAAACTTTTATATGGCCTTTTAGCAATCAAAATCCACAGAAGATTTGCAAACTCAATCAAAAGCCAAAAATAAAAATCTGCATCTTTAAAATTTGCTCGATTTATATTTGGATTTCATCATATACACTGTAGAGCAATAAGACTTTAACAATGGCTGAGATTTTTATAGAACAAAATTCTAGCAGGAAAGATTTTTATTCGCTATTTTTTGTTTTCAGTCGCTATTATAATAAAGCAACGATCTTATATAATCACTGCATCCTTTTTTAAATCCCCTCTGCAATTTTGAGGTCTGCAGTTGGTGTTACTGAAAGCGAACAGAAAAGTTTATAATTTGCAGTATTTTTAGATAGAGTAGCAATCTCGAAACCCTGAAAACGGGTATTGAAAGATATTGTAGATTGGCTTCTTAATCCATAAAATTAAGCTTTGAAGCACTTATCTAAAATTCTAACCCCAAAAGCTCGTATCTAACGATAAAGCCATCCTCATCTTCTTCGTAATCAATCACTCTTGCATTTGCCTCAATTGCAATGTCTTCGAAGTAATCAAAGAGTCCGCAGCTTACGCAAAATGGTCCTGTTATCTTAACAACCGCAAAATCATCGCCAATTTCCAAAATTTCCGCATTTGCTTCAGGTGAGCGATATTTGTTGAATTTTGCAACGGCTTCTTTGAATTGCAGTTTTTGAGTGTATTGCACTTCCTTATCAAAACCGTTCTCTTCAATCCATCTCTTTATGTAGGGGCAAGAGACTTTTATGCTATCAAAACCTCTTGCAAAGATAAGAGCGTTTTCAACCGCTTGAGATGCGTAGCTTTTTCCTTCCATACCCTTCTCTACTTGGGTTGCGAGCAATTCAATCTCATTCCACTTTGCGGTGAAATCAACCCATGCAACTCTTTTTTTGTCTTCGTAGAGCACGATTGAACCTTCCAACCTGACTTCCATGATTACTTTTGCCTTTAAAAGATTAAAATCTTTCGAGTTCCGAGTTAAAGCGATTCAAAATTTCCTTACGATTAATTTATATACTTCTTCGTCATGATTTTTCGGGGATCGGAATGAGAAGGCAAATAGTAGCTTTGGCGCTACTATTGGCTTTAGTGTCCGTTCTTAGTTTTTGTGCAGAAGAAAGCAGTTCTTGCAGAGCAGACAAGGAGAATGCGAAGTGCAGTATCGCGAAAGATGGAATTGCGATGCTTAGCAATCTAAATTTGCCTTCGAATGCGAAGCTTGTCGATGCGAAGATCTCGCCATGCGAAATAACTGGAAAGCTTTGGAGTTGCGAGGAGATTGGCTGGAAAGTCAAAAACTGCGAAATTCTTAGCGAAAATCAGCCCTTTAAAGCAAAGTGTCCGATTGAAAGCGGAGCATGGAGCGTTAAATTCAGAATTTTGAAACCGCAGGGATGTGCTGATCCTGTGAATCCTTCAATTAAGTGGGATTGCGAAGAGACCGTTGGGATTTATCAACGGGTTTAATTTTTTAAAATTATTTAAAAGTAAAATCTCACCTTTAATGCCTTTTTCTGCCCACAAGATAGGCAATTGAGACAACAACGAGCAAGGCTAATGAAATTTCAAATCACAACATGAGACACATTGGGTCTAATAACAAACCCATCCCTATCTACGCTACTTCCATTTATGACCGCATTTGCTCCAATTATGCTTATTGGGGCATCTTTTGTTCCTGAGACCTCTAAATCGATCGCTTCATTGAATCTCCCATGCAGGATTGCGGTGTCGCCAGCTGAGAGCTCGTTAAGCTTTGAAAGCGATTTCCAAGGTCTTTCTTCGCTTCCATCGTTCGCATCATTCCCATTTGGCGAAATATGGTAGACCTTTGCCTCTGAACAACCAGAAAAAACGATAAAAAGCAATAGGATAACATTTACAGAATTCCTCACTATCCCACCAGTTTTGTTAGCAAGTTCATAAATCCAACTTTTATCTGATTCACTATTCCAACGCCTTCAAGTCTAATATCGCTATTTTTCAGAGCATTTCTAAGCTCATCTGGGCTTTTGGAAGCTAAAAGTCTTCTGACTGCGTCTTCAATCGTGTAAGCGGTTATTGTGGGATTCGAAATTCCACTTTAACAAAGTCTTTAATTCCTCTACCCTCAACAACAACGCAAATGGTAAGTTTTAAGCCATCTCTCTTTGCTATTATCCAGTTCATTCTCTCTTCTGAGATTTTGTTCAGATCTAAGGATAAGCAAAATTAAAAAATTAATAGCAGTCTCATTTATTCCCCCGCTTTCTCGAAGATCTTGGTGGATTTGGAACTCGTTCATCGATGAAGTTTCTCAGCAAACTTCTTAACGCATATTCGCAATGCTTCGGGATTGGTGGTTTTGTTGATCAGATTGAACCACTTTTGAAACTTCAGAAGAAGCTTCTTTCTGATCCTTGCTATGTCGGCTATCTCATGAACTCTTTAACGGATTGTGTTTATTGCCTTACAGAAAAAATGAAGCTGATTGATTTCTACGATTTGGCGAGTAGAGAGTTCAAAAGCAAGTCAGCTGTGGATTCTGATATCTTCAGCAAAGCATTGCATCGCAAACTTGAAACGGAATTCGAACGCATTATTCAGACTCGGAGCATTTTGGAGAGTTTAAAAAACCCATCTTCCACAAAATTGCCGGGCTTTGTGGTTTTTGTTTTCCATTATGCCCGCTCCTTCCCGGAAATCTCAGAAATTTTCGATTTAAAATAAAATCGATGTTTTTCGGAAAATCTGATAAAAAACTTAAAAATAATAGAAGCTATATAATACAAGCCACTAGTAGTTTTTTCGGATTTTTTCGAAAAATTCTTAACTTAGTTGCCAACTCCACACATGGAGAGGGATTTTATCGCGAAAGTCGTTATTCGAAAAAAGAAAGCTAAAGAGGGCTTTGAATATCCTTATTTGCGGTTGCCTGTGGAATTTTCCGAACTCATCGGTTGCGAAGCGGAGATCTACAGAGTTAAAGACTGGTTTTTCATACGCATAGTTGCCAACCGAGTTGCCAACTCTAAAAACATTCTAAGCGAAGATAAAAATCCACAACCTTCAAACCGAAAATCAAGCCATTCAAAAAAGCGAGAATTTAAAGATAGCCTCCTAAATTGCTCAAATTCCTGCAAGAAATGGGCTCGCCCGGATTCGAACCGGGGACCTCCGCCGTGTGAGGGCGACGTCATAACCACTAGACCACGAGCCCTTGTTTTAAAGGGGAGCCACCCCTCATAGCTCAGCATCGCTTTCAACGCTTGGGGTGGCGAGGTTCATTTAATGTTACCTGCCTCTGAATTTAAAATTTCCCATATTTTCTCATATTCTTTTTTTAGCCTTTCTTTTGAGTATCCGTGATCTATGAAGTCCCACGGAAGTGTGTTTTCAATTTCAATAGCTCCAAGATACTTTTCAAAATCTATCTTCTGTCTTTCAAATATCTTCGACACGTCTTCTTCTCCCCTGCTTAATACAGCCTGAACTTCGAACTCTTTTAGACTTTCCATCTGAAGTTCAATCCCCCTTTTTCTACACTCTTTTTTTATCAACTTCATTTTCTTTCTAAGCTCATCAATTCCATCTCTCAACTCAACCTTACCTCCAAAAGGTAGCCATTGCATTGGTGTGTGAGGTTTTGGAATTAAAGGATTTACCGATATCTCTACTCTACCCACGATCTTTTTGACCTTTTCAGCTTGATCCAATATCTGCAAAACATCCTCAAAGCTCTCTCCTGGCAAACCTATCATGTAGTAGAGCTTTATCTTTTCAAATCTTCCTTTAGACATTTCAGCGACGCTAATTATATCTTCAAAACTTATATTTTTTTGCAGTATCTCAGAAAGTTTCTCTGATGCCGTTTCTGGAGCTAAAGTTAAGGAATTTGAAGTACGAGAAAGGATCTCCAACAACTCTTCATCCACAGCATCTGCTCTAATAGAAGAGGGTGAAACTTGAAAGCCTAGAGAAGTATATCTTTCAACTATCTCCTTGAATTGTGGATGGTCAGTTGGTGAAGGAGCTATAATTGCTACTTTTTCAACGTATTTCACTTCAGGTAGATCCTCGATTTTTCTCCACCTAGGCGGAGAATATATCTGACGAACGACGCAAAATCGACACTTTCTAATACAACCCCTCCCGATTTCAAGCAAAAAGCATCTACCGTAAGCTCCATCCCCTATGATCTCTCTTTCAATATGTTTCCCAAGTTCAGAGTGGATTCTCTTTACTTTATCTTCCTTTCCAGTGTATATACCCGGAATACCTTCAAGATCTTCAATTCTTTTAGCTTTTACAATCTCCTGAATATAGTCTTCACATTCCCCGATGAAAAAGGCGTCGAAGTACTTTTTTATCGGTAAAGGATTTATCATCACACACGGTCCTCCAGCGATTTTCAGACCACTGAATTTTTTGGCAATTTCCACAGCCTTAAAATAATCCAATTCGTACTGCAAGCTGAAGAGCGCTAAATCAAATTTATTTAACGGTGTTCCGCTTTCCAAGCTTCTAAACCCATCAAAAACGTCGGCATAAAATCTCTCGCATATGAGGCCTTCAAGCTCGTTAATAGCAAAATAAATGTATTGCATCCCCAAATTCGAAATCCCACCCACGTATCTATTTGGATAAACTAAAGCTACCCTCTTCACGTTTTTCGAATACTTTTTTACGAAAGGATTGAATTCCACATCAAAGATCCTCATCGAGCTAAATATTTTTAGTTTTTGTTGCAATAAATATACTTGAAAGTATCAAAAAGGCTCCTAAGATTTGTCTATCTGTAAGAACTTCACCAAAGTAGAAAAACCCCAACAAGGAAGCCGAAAGCGGCTCAATTAAAGAAATTATTGGAGCTCTCGAAGTTTTTACATACTTCATCCCGTAAGCGAAGAGCGTGAAAGGTAAAGCCGTTGGAATTGTTCCGAGTCCAATAATTAGAAATGCGTCAGCGTTTGCTGGATGAGTTAGGAAGTAAGGTAGAAGAACGAGAGCTCCGAAAGCAGTATTAAAGGCCGATATCTCTAGAGAGTCATGTAAATTTCTTGCCTTCTTGGTAAAATGGAAGACCAACGCATAGAAGACTCCAGAAAACAATCCGAGAACGATAACTGCATTCATCTCAGGATACGGGGACAACATTAAGTATAATCCGGAAAGACCTAAAATTAGCGCCAAGTAACCTTGAAGATCGACCTTTTCTCCACTTAATATGGCTATAGGAATTACGTAAACAGCTGCCATATACAAAAGCATGGCAGCAGTTGCAACTTCAATACCTTTTAATGCAGAAACATAGCATGAGATAGTAGCTAAATTCAGTAGTCCAAGGAGAAACATAATTTTTGTCGGCTTAAATGGTTTTCTGAGCAAAAAAATTGCTGCTAAAAGTATGAAGGATGCTGTAGATAGACGAAGAAAAACTATACTCAATGGATCGGCGTTTATACTTCTTACGAATATCGAAAGTGTGCTCATCAGGATCGCTGCAAGTACTAGTGCTACTTCACCACGCATGCAAGTTAAGCATACAAAGAACTTAAATTTTTTAGCCGACAGTTTGAAATATATAGAGGTGTTAAGATGGAGACGGAGATAATAGTTGAAGACGTAGCCCTAGAGCAGCCGATTTTGATCACGAGCTTCCCAGGTATAGGTTTGGTTGGAACTATTGCCACGACCCACTTCATAATTGAGCTGAAACTGGAAAATATCGGTGTGATCGAATCTGCATTGATTCCCCCTATAGCTACGCTCTTTGACGGAATAGTTTTGCCACCGATAAGGATATACAAATCTAAGGAGCTGAACTTTATCCTTGTCCATTCTGATGTCCCAATACCACCACAGTTTTCGTACGATATAAGCAAGGTAATCGTTGATTGGGCAATAAAGATAAATGCAAGGAGATTGTACTCTTTAGCAGGTGTGGCAACTTTTGAAGATAAAAAGAGGGTTTTTGGTGCAGCAACCAAGAAAGAACTTCTTGGAGAGATAGACAAGTACGTCGAGATATTCAAAAGTGGAACGATCTCGGGAATTGCCGGATGTATTCTGAATGAGTGCGTTGCAAGAAAAGTACCTGCAATAGTTCTCTTAGGTGAGACAGCCGGCTTTAACCCCGATCCGAGGGCGGCCGCTAACGTTGTTGAGGCTATGAACAGAATTTTCAACTGGAAAGTAAGTACGGAGAGACTAATACAGGAGGCAGAGTTTATTGAAGCACAGATGCAGATGTTAGCTGATCAAGCAAGAGCCCATGAAATTAAGAAAGAGGAGTTGCCGATGTTTGGGTGATAAAGATGAAATGTTACGTTCTTACCGGAATATCTAAGGCTGTTATTGAAGAGATCGTAAGAGGTAACATCAGGAATATCGAGCTTAGAAGCGCCCACAACGTAGCTACTGCTTTGAATGTAAAAATCGGTGACCACGTGTTTCTAACTGTAGCTAAAACCCACGACCTCGAAAAGGGTGTCAGTGGGCTTATAGCTGAAGTTACCGGAAAAGAAGTTATGAGCCAGTCTGTATTCTACTCTTCACCCCATTACGCCGAAGAATGTGAAATTACAGTTGTAAGATTAAAACTGCTCCCAAAGGCCGTTGGGAGGATAATAAAACTTAAACCTTCAGAAATTCTCGGGACAAGAGAAGCTGAGATAGTAGAGGTCTCTATATTCAACGCTAGATGAACAAATATCAAAATTTCTCCAATTTAAAGCAGGAGTTTTAAGATGTAATTTCAATATTGTGAGAAAAATTTTTTATTTACTCAGGGTAAAAAAAGCGCTGTGAAAATTAGAAGTCAGGTGTTGCTGATTTTGTTACCTACGGCTATTTTGATCTATATTGGATGCAGTTTGGCTATCTATTTTGTAGGTTTAAAAATTTCTGAAGAGGTTTACCATTCTTATGTTAACGAGAAACTCGTTACTTTCGAGAGTATAATTGAAAATTCTGTATCCTCTCTCAAAACTACCTGCCAAGACTGGGCAATCTGGGATGATACATACAAATTCGTTGAATCGCCAAACGAAGCTTACATACGCTCAAACCTCAATAGTGAAACTTTTTTATATTTGCAGCTAAATTTTATGATTTTTGTTTATAAAAATGATGATATCATCTGGATGAAGTTCTTTGATGAGAAGTTCGAAGAAGAAGAAATGCCAGAAAATTTGCTTAAAAAGATCTTTGAAAGTAAAGGAAAAAGCGGAATTTTGAAAGTAGATGATCAATTGTTCATAATCTCCTCGAACGAAATTTTACCAAGTTCTGGAAAAGGCGAAGCGAACGGATATCTCTATATGGGAAAAATTCTCCAAAAAGACGAGATTAAACAGATGGCAGATATCCTAAACTTGAAGCTTGCAGAAGATTCTAAAGATAACCAAGAGGTTTTCTTTTTTAAGATTTCTGCTCTCGACGGGGAGGAGATAAGCATACCTCTCAAAATTGAAAATATGTTTAGAAGCTCATTCAGAGAGGCCCTGCTCTTCGCTTTATTTTCACAATTTGTCGTAATCTCTTCCCTCTTAACTTTTGCTCTTATTCTTTCAAAAAATATTATAAATAAAATTGAAAAAATTGAAAAGTTCGCAAAAGAATATCCAAAAAACAGAAACAAAAAGATAGAGATTAATAGCGACGATGAAGTAGGATATCTGGTAAAATCAATAAATAGTATGCTCGAGGAGATAAACAGGAACGAAAAGAAACTCTTAGAAGTCAACGAAGATTTGAACTTCGTCTTAAGGATCTTAAGGCACGATATAAAGAACATCCTTTTTACAGTAAAAAGCCTCCTAGAGGTTTACATTGAAACAAAGAACGATGAACTGTTGAAGAAGATCGAAAATGCCATAGAAAGAGGATTTAATATCTTAAGCATCTGCAGAGGGATAGAATTTCTCAACGAAGGCTTAAAAAAGATAAAAATTTCAGAAGTACTTAAGAAGTTTTCAAACGTCAAAATAAATCTAAAAGGAGATGCAGAGGTGCTTGCAAACGATGGAATAGAGATCGTATTTGGAAACTTGATAGATAACGCTATAAAACATGGTAACGCGACAGAAATTAACGTAGAGGTGGAAAACTCTAAAGAATTTGTGATCTTAAAATTCTCAGACAATGGATCTGGAATTCCAGAGGAGATAAGAGATAGACTTTTCAGCGAGGGTTTCTCTTATGGCAAAAAAGCTGGCACAGGTTTGGGATTATATATAATCAAAAGGCTTATGGAGAGATTCGGAGGAAGAATAGAATTGAGGGAGAACACATTTTACTTGTACTTTAGACGAGTTTAGTTTCCACCTCTTTTGTTTTTGTGATGATTCTCTCAAGTTCATCTTTCATATTCGAAACTTTTTTCTGAAGATCTTCAAGATCGTTTTTAAGCTTTTTTAATTCTTCGATCTTCTTTTCAAGCTCCTGCTTTTCTTTCTTTAGCTTCTCAACTTCTTCCCTAATCTTCCTACTCTCTTGGACGGTCTCTACAAAGCTCAGAACTTCGTTCAGCTTACCTTGCTTTAGAAGTTCGTAAGTTTCTCTGACAAGTTGTCCGGCCTTGCTTTCTCCCTTTAAATGCTTTCTTATCGTTTGTTCAGTCCTTCCGAGCTCTCTTGCTATCTCACCTACACTCATCATCGCCTTTTCCCTCGCAATCGATCCTGCAGCAACCGCTAAGCTATCAACCCACGTGAGTCTTTCTGCCGGATCTCTTATAATCTCCAGAACCTCAGGTCTGAAGAGAGTAGCAAATAAAAGTGTGCTTTCGAGCTTGTGTATCTGCTCTCTACTTATAGGATTTAGGGGAATCTCGTTGCTCATCTCCACCACCCTATTTATTTCAACTTCAAGATTTTGTCAGGATAAACAACTATACCTCTCGAGGTTATCTCAAAAAGATGTCTCTTCATCGAATGACTCGTTCCTCTCATCTTCCACACTATCACCGATCTCTTCAGCTCTCCATCTATCTCATCTAAGTCTAGTCTTATTATTCCATCTACACCATGCTCTACCCCTGGCCCGCCAAAACCGCGCTCTCCAACACTTATCTGACTTACGAATATTGAAGTGCATCCCATCCCGGCCAAAAACCTTTTCAGTTGCAGTATTGTGCTTCTCGCAACAGACGGTTTGTTTATATATAAAGTCGTAACTGAATCTATTACAACTCTTTTTGCATTCAGATCTTTGATAGCCTGCCTTAAAACGTCTAGAAGCTCTCTAACATCTCCTAAATCCTGAACTATATACTTTTCAAATTCTTTTGATTTGCCAACACCAGCCGTAAATGCATCAACCAAAGCAAATTTGCTATCTTCTTCAAAACTCTTTACGTTCCATCCAAAAGCAGCCATGTTTTGTCGAACTTGAACAGGATGCTCTTCCAAAGCCACATAAATTCCAGGTTCATTATTTTGAAGTCCGTACCATAAAAACTGCTGACCAAAGATTGTTTTTCCAGTTCCAGGACCACCACTTAACAAAACAACGTTTCTCTCCGGAATTCCACCGTTTAGTATCTCATCCATCCCTGGTATTCCGGTTTTTAGTCTCATGAGTATATGTTACAAAACAAAAAATATAAAATTAACGTCTAACCCTTCCCCTTCCGAGTGAAGCGAAAATTCCTAAAAAGCAAAGGATTGAAAACAATTTAAATGTTAAGCTTGCACTTTTAATCAAATCAGCCTGTATTTCAGGAGTTATATCAACTCTGCCAATCATCAGAGAGAATATCAGCATAACGATTGCCATGCTTAAGAGCTGTCCTAGTAGCCTCATTGTAGCAACCGTTGCTGAAGCTATGCTGTAAAATTTTTTCTCTACTGAACTCATTATAGCATTCGTGTTTGGAGAGCTGAAAAGTCCGATTCCTAAGCCTAAGAGCATTAAGTAGAAAATAAGATCGAAAAGCGATGTTTCGGAATTTAATGTTGCAAAAAGTATTAGACTGACAGCAGTAAAGAGCATGCCGATGGATGCAACAATTCGGGGTTCTATTTTATCTGAAATCCAACCTGCTATTGGGGCGAAGATTACCATCACAATTGGCTGGGCCATGAGGATAATTCCGGCCGTTTGAGCATCAAACCCCTTTACAATTTGCAGATACAAGCTCATCAAAAATCCCACTGCGAAAGTTGCGGCGTAGTTTAACAACGCTGCTAGGCTCGACAATCCGAAAACCTGATTTTTTGTAATAAGTTTTATTTCAAATACTGGGTATTTTTGTTTGTTTTCATAGTAAACGAAAAGAACCAGCGCAAGTAGTCCAATAACTCCAGAAACTAAACTCAATTCTGTTAGACCGTAAATTATGAACACCAGCATCAGACCATACAGAAAAGCCCCTATGGAGTCATATTTTTCATCCCTAGCCTCTGCCCATTCCGATTTTATTTTAAAAGCGATCAAAAAGCTGATTATACAGATCGGAACATTCACCAAAAATAAACTTCTCCAGCCGATGTAGTGGGTTAAGATGCCTCCAAAGAATGGTCCCGTTGTTAGGCCTAGATAGACCATTCCCGTGTTTATACCTATCGCTTTTCCTCTCTCTGCCGGTGGGAAAACAGATGTAAGTATGGCTACTGCAGTGGCGAAGATCATTGCACCCCCTATTCCTTGAAGAGTTCTGTAAACTATCAACTCCAAAGCTGAATTAGATAAAGCGCACAGGAGAGATGCTGATCCGAAAACGATTAAGCCAAATAAAAAGATCTTTTTTCTTCCCTTGATATCTGCAAGTCTACCAAAAGGCAGTGATATTACACCAGCAGCTAAAAGATAGGCAGTAGCTATCCAACCAAGCGTTACAGCATCTATTTTGAATTCAGAGCCTATAGAAGGCAAAGCAACGTTTACAGAGGAACCTATGAATGACGTTAGGAATGAAGACAACCCGGTCGCTACTATGGTTGCTCTCTTCATGTGTTGCACAAAGAAACTTTTTTATTTATCCTTTTCTACATGTCCTATGCCTACAATTATAATCTATGGTCCAAAACTTGCTGTTGATAAAAAGAGGGAACTTGTTGCTAAGCTAACAGATATCGCAAGCCAGATCTATAGTATGGACAAAAGAACCATAACAATACTGATCCATGAACAACAAGCCGAGAACGTTGGAGTTGGGGGAGAGCTCATAGCAGATAAAGAAAAACAAAATTAGAATCTCTAAAAATCATCAAAACACAAATACTCGTTTGCTAGATAGGATCATTGTTTTAGTAAGGCAAACTTCATATTTCCATGCCACTAAATCGCTATCCCCAAAACTTTTGTTAAAAGATGTCCGTAGATACAGCAGATCTAACCATTTTAGTTACCGGAGAAGTAAGTTCTATCTCGAACCCGAAGACGGAATGTACACTTTACAAACAACGCAAGTTGAAACCTTTTATAGGGGTACATCAGAAACTTCGGGTAGCGTTTCAAGCTTACAAACGTCAAAGTAATGTTAAAATCCCTGAAGGCTGGAGTGTTAAGATAGAACCAGATATCATACCCACAATCGATCCTGGGAGTTTTAAAGAAGCTAGTTTGATGATCTCTGTTCTTTCAAAAGTCCAATCCAAGTGATATAGGTTTACAGTTAAAGTTTTTACAGATCAAGGCGAGACTACAGATGGGCTAAGCGTTATAGTCAAAAGCATTGGTTTTGTAAGCTTTATTGAGATTGATGTATTCGCAATTTTCTCTCTGTTCTTCCTAATCAAAAAAATATGCAGAAGCTAAGCGATCTATGGTGGACAAGTTTTTTAAAGACCCAAGAAAATTTCTCACATGCAAAAGATGATCCTTGCTCTAGTGCTCCTAACTCTGCTTATAACTCCTGTTTTAGCTATTGAGGGAAATTCCGTAACGATAAGAGCCGTGGCTGTTACGAGCGGTGAAGTGCAAAAGGGAGTTTTGATAAATATAACAGCAACAATAACAAACGGAAGTGGGAAAGTTTTCATCTCAACAGGCCCATACGCTGAAATAGACATGCAGGGAAGTGCAAGAATTGCAGCAATCACTGCATGCGATCTCTTGGGGATAGATTTTACGAATTACGATTTCTTCTACTCGATAGAGGCAGATGCTCCTATAGTTGGCGGACCATCTGCTGGAGGCGTGATGACGATTGCAACTATAGCTGCCCTCAAAAACCTAAGCCTGAGAGATGATGTTTTCATGACTGGAATGATATATCCCGACGGCTTTATCGGTCCTGTGGGTGGACTAAAGTATAAACTTGAAGCTGTAGCAAACAGTGGTGGCAGAATATTTCTCATTCCCGAAGGGCAAAGTATAACTTACGAACAGGAGAGGGTTGTTAAAAGAGTTGGAATAATAAACATAGTTTCTACAAGATACGTTGAGATAAACCTTGTAGATTACGGAAAGAAATTGGGTGTAGACGTGTTTGAAGTGTCCACGATCAACGATGCACTAAAATTTTACACAGGATATGAAATAAAGACCTCCAAAGCAAATTTCAGCGTTTACACTTACTCCGAAATGCTCAGAATGCTTGCAGAGAGAATGAGAGATAACTTGAAGAACTACGAAATAAAAGGCAATGCAGCAAAACTTGTAAGTGATGCCGATAACGCCTACAACGCAGGAAATTACTACACTGCTACAAGTAAGTACTTCCAAGCGATGATTGAGGCGAGGTATCAAATGTATCTGAGCAGGATAAACAATGCACAGCAGTTTGACAGTGAAGTTGCGAATATCAGAAAGGAGATCGACTATCTTAAAAATTATCTAAAGAAAGAGAGCTTGGGTATAAACTCCATCCAGATAATTGCCGCAGCTCAGGAAAGGATAGGAGAGGCTGAACTTTATTTGGAAAAAGCTCAGAATTCAAGTTCTGCAAGCGAAGCTATTTACAACCTTGCATATGCGAGGGAAAGGGTCGAGAGTGCAAAAGTCTGGCTTTCTTTACTAAATATAATAAAAAACGATTATGAAATAAGCTATCAGGAACTGAAGAAGAGAGCAGAGTTCTACATTTCAGAAGCTTCTTCACTCATCATCTATGCCGAATCTCTCAGCGGAAATTCGCAACTTATCAGCTGGTCCTATGATTCTCTAACAGTTGCAAAGAAACTTTTCAGCGAAGGTATGTACGCTGGCGCTGCCTTTTCCGCTGTCGATTCAATAGTTGAATCAAGCTTAGCAATAGAAGCTAGCTATACAACCAATTTGAATGAAAAAGTTTCTAAAGCAAAACAGAATGCTGAAAATGCTGTTGGAGAGGCGGAAAAAAGTCTAACACCCATCTTACCTGCAGCCTACTTTGAATACGCAGAAAACGTAGAAAATCCGTATCTAAAGCTTATGTACTTTAAACTAAGCGAAAGATTGGCGAAGCTACTTACAATTATGGCAAAATCAGGAGGAGAGGTTGAACTAGTTCATTCAGATTTTGTTCCACAGCAGAAGAGTGCAATAGAGGATATGATAAAAGAGATACCAGGATTTGAGATAGTTTTGGGAGTTTCTGCTCTGCTTGCGGGTTATAAAATTTTAAAGAGACGTGACTAGAACTTCATCTCCATCTTTAACTTTTTTGAGGTTTTCTAGCCCCCTAATAACCTTTCCAAAAACATTAACAGCACTTGCTGGGCGTATTTTGTCGTCGCTTATTGGAGTTTTGCCGAAAAATATGCATATTGCCCTTCCCGGAATCCAGAAAGCAACCTCTCCTATCTCTACTACATCCTTCTGGTTCTCCTCGAATTCAACATCCACGTTGGTTTCAAAGTAAACTTCATCTCCCCATCTGTTTGCATAACTTTTGATGGGTAAAGAATTTTTGATAGCTTCGACAGTTTTTGGAGCCAGTTTCTCATCTATCTCCACCAAACATTCAATTTCTGCCATTTTAATGAGCAGTATCATTCAAAACACTCCTGATCCACTCTACAACCCTTTCAACTCTTTCAACTGCATTACCGATGTAGTTCTCTGGCTTAAGGAACTTTTCTAGCTCATCTTTGCTGAAAATTTTAGCCAAAGAGTCTTCCTTTATCAACTCATCGGCAAGCGAAGTTTTATTTGCGTAAGCTCTCATCGAAGCTTTTCTAACTATTTCATGGGCTATCTGTCTGTCAAAACCTCTCCTAGCTAGCTCAATCATCACAGCCTCGCTCAGGTTAAGCCCCTTCTGAGCTTCAAGGTTCTTTCTGATGTTTTCAAGATCTAATCTAATTCTGCTAACGACGTTTATTGCTTTTGTAATTATGTGGTCTGCCAGTATGGTGGCCTCAACAAGTGTAATTCTCTCAGCAGAGGAATTTGTAAGATCTCTCTCTTCCCACAAAATTGCTGATTGATGTTGCGGTTCTACAAAACCTCTAATTACTCTTGCAAGCCCACAGATGTTTTCGCTTTCTATTGGATTTCTTTTATGTGGCATGGTTGAGCTTCCAACTTGCTTTTCTCCAAAGAACTCAAAAACTTCCCCAACTTCAGCTCGCTGTAAAATCCTGAAGTTAGTAGCCATTTTTTCAAGAGAAGTTGAGAGGTTTGCAAGAAATTCTAAATACTCACAATATCCGTCCCTAGGAACTATCTGACTTGAAATTAAAGCGGGTTTCAAGTTTAAAAGTCGCATTACTTCCTTCTCTATCTCAAATCCATCTTTACCAAATGCAGCCTGCGTACCTACAGCTCCACTCATCTTTCCTATTAGAACTCTATCCTTAAGCTGCTGCAGTCTCTGGTAATGTCTTGCAAACTCGTATGCCCACAAAGCAAACCTAAATCCATAGGTTGTTGGTAAAGCGGCCTGTCCATGCGTTCTTCCAAGACAAACAACGCTTTTATATTCGATAGCCTTTTTACAAAGTAGGTCTATGAGCTTTTTAAGTTTGAATTCGAAGATCAGCAGCGAATCTCTGAGCTGAGTGGCTGTTGCTGTGTCGATTATATCATTGGAAGTTGCACCAAAATGGATCCACCCGCAATTGGTTACCTCACCCAGAGCTTTAACGAGAGCCATTACATCGTGCTTTATTTCATCTTCGATCTCTTTTACCCTCTTCAAGGAGACTGCTTTAGCCCTCTTTTTAGCCTCTAGAGCTTCCTCTTCGCTTAAATATCCAGCTTTTGCAAGAGCCTTAAGTAAGGCCATCTCGACCCATATCATCCTTTTCAACTTGCTTTCCTCACTCCATATCCTCCTCATCTCTTTCGTTCCGTAGCGATAATCGATTGGATGAACTATCATTTTCTCCTCCTCAGAAGCAGATAATTTATTGCATTTATAACAGCGTCAATCGAGGCCATAACTATATCTTGTGAGGCTCCGCGAGAAGTAAAAAGTCTCCCCTCATTGTCTTCTACGGTAACGTAAACTTCAGCAATCGCATCGCTACCACCTGTTATTGCATCAAGTCTGAATTCTCTTATCTTCATCGCTTCACCAACAAGGGCTGTCACAGCTTTAAGCGAGGCATCTACGGGTCCAACACCTATCGCTGAAGTCACTTTTCTCTCACCATTTACCAGAGCGTTTATAACTGCAGTTGGTGTTATCCTGTTTCCAGTTATAACCGTAACTTCCTCAACCTTTATCGCCTTCTCCTCATGCTTCACTTCACCTAAGACAACTTCTGCTAGTGTAAAAAGATCTCTGTCCGTTATCTTCTTACCCTTATCTCCGAGATCTTTAACCTTTTCAAATATTCTATCAATAGCATCATCGCTTAAAACATATCCCGCATCTTCAAGCATTTTTTTGATCTGGTACCTTCCTGCATGCTTCCCGATAACTATCTTCCTCTTATGTCCAACCATTTCAGGTGTCACAATTCCAGGCTCAAATGTTGAAGACTCCTTGAGCACTCCATGAGCGTGAATACCACTTTCATGGCTGAATGCGTTCTCTCCAATGATCGGTGTATTAGGAGGCATTTTAACGCCAGTGAGTCTTTCAACGAGCTTAGAAGTCTCGAAAAGGTATTCTGTTTTTATGTTCGTTTTTATGCCTTCAAGAGAATGTAGTATCATCACAACTTGCGAAAGATCTGCATTTCCAGCTCTCTCTCCTATACCGTTAACCGTAACCTGTACTTCATCTGCACCCGCAAGAACGGCTGCGTAGGAATTTGCTACAGCCAAACCAAAATCGTTGTGACAGTGAACATCTATTGGAAGCTTGATAGAGCTTTTAAGATCTTTTATCAGTTCATAAAATTTAAAAGGTGTTGCAACACCTACGGTATCCGGAACATTTATAGCATCTGCCTTAGCTTGTTCAGCGGCCATAAATATCTGTTTCAGAAAATTCACATCTGTTCTCGTTGCATCCATCGCTGAAAAAAGACATTTTAATCCGTGCGATTTTACATAATCGATGCATTCAGTAGCAATTTTTATTATCTCTTCTCTGCTCTTCATTATCGTGTGCTTAACCTGTATGTCTGAAGTGGGAACGAAAACGTGAACCATATCGACATCGGCTTTTATGGCTACATCTATGTCATCTTTAAAAACCCTTGCAAGTCCGCAAACATCCGCCTTTAATCCCAAATTTGATATCTCTCTAACCGCCTCGAACTCACCCTTAGAAACCGCTGGATATCCAGCTTCGATAACATCTACGCCCAGTTTATCTAGCTGTTTTGCTATTTGGATCTTGTAATTTACTGGAAGCGAAACACCTGGCATCTGCTCTCCATCTCTAAGCGTTGTATCAAAGATCCTTACAGTTCTCATCAAAAATTAAAAAACAGGAGGTTGTAAATCTCTTTCGGTACAAAAATAAAAATTAGAGTGCAAGGATTCCGCCCAAGTAGAGGAAGTAGGCAACGAACACTATAGCTAATGCCCAAAGCAGTGGATGTACTTCCTTGGCTTTCCCAGCTACAAGCTTAAAGGCACAGTAGCTTATAAAACCTACTCCAATTCCATCAGCGATGCTGTAAGTGAAAGGAATTGTCGCCAAAACAAAGAAAGCTGGTAAAGCTTCTGTAACATCTTCGAAATCGATGTTCCTTATGACGCTCATCATCAAAAAGCCAACCAAAATCAAAGCTGGAGCCGTAGCGCAGCTCGGTATTATTTCGGCGATCGGTGAAATAAGAAGGCCAAAAACCAAAAACAGAACTCCAACGACTATGGCTACCATCCCCGTTCTACCACCTTCTTCAATACCAGCTGCCGATTCTATGTAAGTTGTCGTTGTCGATGTACCAAAAAGTGCCCCCATAGATGTGGCAACGGCATCCGTCATGAGTATCTTTTCCGCGTCAGGTATTCTTCCCTTCTCATCTATAAATCCTGCTTTTGCACTAAGTCCTGTAACTGTACCGAGAGTATCGAAGAAGTCGACCATGAAGAACGCAAATATCACTCCTATAGCTCCCACACTGATCAATCCTGCGAAATCAAGTTTTAAGAAGGTGTGTTCCATCGTAGGCAAAGAAACTATACTTCTTGGTGGGGATGTTACACCTACAAGGATAGCCAGTACTGTAACAGCGATGATAGCAATTAATAAAGCTCCTGGAGTTTTTCTAACCATAAGGGCTGCTGCAAGAAAGATGCCAAAAATAGCCAACCAAAACTCAGGTTTTGCAAAGTTTTGTGTGCCTAATGCCACAAGCGTCGCTTCACTGCCGACAACTATCCCAGCACTTTTTAAGCCTATAAGTGTCAGGAAAAGACCTATTCCAGCTCCTATTGCATACTTTTGCGAGTTAGGTATTGCATTAACAACAGCCGTTCTGAACTTAGTAAGTGTTAACGCTACAAATATCAAACCTTCAACGAAAACTGCCGCCAAAGCCACCTGCCAGGGATAGCCCATCCCTATGCATACTCCGTAGGCAAAGTAGGCGTTTAATCCCATCCCCGGAGCTAGGGCAAAGGGTTTCTTCGCATAAATGCCCATTATTATAGTTGAGATTCCTGCTGCCAGGGCAGTTGCAGTTACGAGCGATGGAATGGCTTCTTTTCCAATTGCATCGCTCAAAATTGCCGGATTTACGAATATTATGTAGGCCATTGTCATGAAAGTCGTAATACCTGCAAGGACCTCTGTTCGCATGTTCGTTTTGTACTTCTCAAATTCGAAGTAATTAGCAAACCAGTTCATGGCTATGCTGAAAGCTGATTTACATAAAAATCTTATCGAACTTCAGAACCTTAGAGTTGATATTCGTGCTAATCAAAGCGAAAACTTCCCCTTAACCTCCCTCGATTTATAAACCTCCACCTTGCACTTTTCTGCAACCTCATAGATAACCTGTTTAATATTAGAGATTACGGATTTCTCATCGTAGATTAGCATCTCTGCTTTACTAAGTTCGATCGCTTTCGAAAGTATTTCGGCATTAAGATAGTCAAACGTATATTTAGCAAAATTGTGACCAAAGGTTATGCTTGTCTGCAAGATTATTTCAGTTTGTCTTGGAGCATAGTGAGTCCCTCCAACTCCAACTGCTATCTTCCAGTCCTTTCTCTCGCTTTTGATCGCTTCAATAAGAGATTCTGCGACTATCTCTGCAGCTTCTTTATCTCTCCATGCTTCCTCATTGCTGCCTATCTCGTAGAACGCTGAAGGTGTTTTTATCTCTGAAGGTCCGTGATGTGTAACTTCTAAAGAAAACTCAAAATCCGGTTTTCTACTAAGTTTATCCTTTATGCTCATCACGTAGTTTTTAATTGTAATCGGAGATGGCTTTGCAAGGCTGAAAGATTTTCCACCGAATTCTGCATTTCCAGGATTTCCGGAAACATGGACGGTGAAGATCTTTCTTCCATCCTTGCTGCTGTGCCTCGATGCAAATAAGATATCATCAAAAGATAAAAATTTTGAAAGCTTCTCATCTATGTGGTCTGAATAAATTAGTCTTTCGTTCAACAAAGCGATAGAAAAGCTGTCTGATTTATAAACCTTGATGTCATCAAATTTTTCTTCGTCAAAACTTTCCATAGAAAGCAAAGCTTCAAGGATGTTCATCGAAGCCAAGTCTTGATTGCTGCACAGTATCAGTTTCATAGTAAAATTTCGATGCGCTTTAAGTTAATTTTTTGACCAAGTTGAAGGTGATAAATGCCTCAACTACCGCCGCAATCAGCAGCATCGGTACTACTATTCTGAAGTAAACTCTAAGCGATTCCATCAGATGCGGTTTGAATTTTTCGCCTTTGAAAACGGCCAAGTAAAAACGATATCCAAGCATAACTCCCTGGGAGCAGGCTAATACAACAGCCGGTATTTCAATTATACCGTGAGGTAAGATTGCGGCAGCTATCTTTACCCACCCCCACTCCGGAAGCCTGAGCGCTACAACCATCCCCAAAATGTATCCGTTTACTGCTATGAAAAGAATTGGAAAGATGCCAAAGAAGAACCCACTTAACATTGCAATCAGAGATTTGACTGCATTGTTTAAAAAGATGAATACAGCAAACTTAAACGGATCATCTAAAATCTTTTCGAACTCGCCGAAGAATCTTCCAAGCTCTTCTATTATCTTAACCTCCCCGCTTACGTATCCTTCGTAGGCCGAGACGAAGAATACAATAAACAGGAATGAGCTTATCAATTTCCTCATTTTTTCTCACCAAATTGCGATCTAAACACTTGCTCTATCCTTTCGATGGTATCTGCTTCATCAACATCCTTATCATCTCTTATTCTTACAAAACGTGGGAATCTAAGAGCGTAGCCGCTTTCGTATTTCGGACTTTTCTGAATCTCCTGATAGGCTACTTCGAAAACGTACTTAGGAATGAATTCAACCCTTTTACCCACCTGCCTCACTATTAAAGGCTTAAACAATTCTGTAAATTCTTCTAGATCTTCATCTGTAAATCCTGTTGCAACCTTCCCGACGTTTAAAAGCTTACCACTAGTTGGATCTACGCATGCAAGTTCAAAACTACTTATCCACTGACTCCTCTTACCCTCTCCCCACTCCCCTCCTACTACAACCAGATCAAGCGTTTCTCTTACGATTTTAAGCTTTAACCAGTTTTTACCTCTCTTTCCGGGTATATATGGTGACTCAGGATTCTTAAGCATAACTCCCTCATGTCCTGCGTCGATTGCTGCCTTAAAAATAGATTCGATTACGTTTAAATCGCTCGTTACAACTTGATCTGCAATTTTAATCACTTCTCCACTTTTTACTACTTCTTCGAGATGTTTTCTTCTTTCCTTAAGAGGAAGATCTATCAATTCTCCGTTTCTGTAGACGATATCGAAGAAGTAAACTTTAAGTGGTATCTTTTCTGCCATCTTCGCAATTTCATGCTTTCTCCTCAACCTTCGCAAAACGTGCTGAAAGGGCATTGGCTTTCCATCCTTTACGGCTATGACTTCTCCATCCAGTATTACTCCATCACTTAAACACTTCTTTATCTCTTCCACGACTTCTGGAATTGCATTCGTTATATTTTCAAGCCTTCTGGAGTATACAGTGACTTTTCCATTTCCATAATGTACCTGAATCCTTCCACCATCAAACTTCCATTCTACAGCTACTTTCTGCACCTCTTCCAAAACTTCTTTTGCACTTTCAGCATTTTGTGCAAGCATCATCCTTATAGGAATATGCAGCTGTACTTTTATCTGCTTTAAACCAGAAATTCCCTCTCTTTTGGCTGCTATTGCAACCTTTCCAAGGTCGTTTGTTATCATATAAGCTCTTTCAACCAAATCCGTTGGAACATTGAAGGCTTTAGATATCGCATCCCTCACTATGCCTTCTCCAATTCCCAGTCGCATCTCTCCCAAAATCAGCCTTGTGAGATACCTTGCTTCAATTGGTGAAGCTGCGGCATATAAGCCAGTAAGAAGAAGAATTTTTCTTTTTCTACTTCTTTCGCCAACTAAACCTGCGATTTCATCGAATATCTCTCTAACACGTTTTATCGTCAATTCCTCTGAGGATAACGTAACCATAGCTCTGTTTTGTAAAACCTTTTCAGCCGCTATTCCCAGATCGCCGTGTTCCCTGACTAAATCTTCTATTTTTGATTTCTTTATACCACTAACGTTTTCAAGAGCTTCGTAGATTAGACCTATTCCAACTCCAAGCTCTCTTTCATCCCATGATGGATAAACTTTTCCCATGAGAAAAAGTGAGATGTTGTAGAGGTCCTCATCATCCTCGGCACTCTTCATCAAAGCTGCAACCCTTGAAGCGAGCTCTATGGTTGAGCTTATCTTCTCAACAACATTGCAAAATTCAGCAAAATTTTTAAAGAGCATAGAAAGTGTTTGCCAAAGATAATAAAAAATTTTGTGGAGGTCCCGGAGTTAGACAAACATGACTCCTTTTAAATCCGGGATTGGATGACTTCTCCTTAGAACCTTGTCTATCGCTTTCATGAAGTCGAGCATGGTTACACTTGTTCTCTCCTCTCTTATTGCGAACATCCCTGCTTCAGTACATATTGCCTTAATATCTGCACCACTTGCAGCCTCAGTCAGCCTTGCAAGTTCGTTAAAATCTACGTCGCTGGCAAGCTTCATTTTTCTTGTGTGGATCTTGAATATCTGAACTCTACCCTCAAAGTTCGGTAGCGGAACTTCAATTATTCTGTCAAATCTTCCTGGTCTGAGGATTGCAGGATCAAGTATGTCTATTCTGTTCGTAGCGCCTATTACCTTCACATCTCCCCGCGAATCGAACCCATCAAGCTCTGCTAAAAGCTGCATCATAGTTCGCTGTACTTCTCTATCACCGCTTGTATCGCTACTTGTTCTCTTAGCAGCTATGGCGTCGAGTTCATCTATAAATATTATTGAGGGCGCTTTTTCTTTAGCAAGCTGGAACACTTCTCTTACCAGTCTTGCTCCCTCACCTATGAATTTCTGCACGAATTCGCTACCTACGACCCTAATAAATGTAGCTTTCGTTTGATTTGCAACTGCCTTTGCCAACAACGTTTTACCTGTCCCTGGAGGACCGTAGAGAAGAACGCCCTTAGGTGGATCTATACCCACTTCTTTGAAAAGCTCCGGCTTCAGCATAGGTAACTCCACTGCTTCCCTTATCTCCCCGATCTGCGCATCTAATCCGCCGATATCAGCGTAAGTAACATCTGGCTTTTCTTCAACTTCAAATCCATATACCATCGGATCCTTAGATGAGGGTAATATACTGACAACCGCCAAAGTCTGCTGATTTAGAGCCACCCTTACGCCCGGTTTTAATTCTTCCGGATCTATATACTGTGATGCGAAAACTATAAACTTCGGTCCTGTTGAACTTTTAACAATGACTCTTCCATCATCAAGAACGTCCGATACAGTACCAACCAACAACGGAGGCGATCTTAATCTTTCAATTTCGCTTCTTAATCTTCGAACTTCACGTTCATATCTTAATCTTTCACTTTCTATAAATCTTTTTTCATCTTCAAGTCTACGTACGTGTTCCTTAAGCTTGTAATATTCATCCTCAAGCTTCTGAAGCTTTTCAAGCAGGTATTCAACTTCCTTGTCTTTTTCCATTTTCCCCCACCCGGGACCTCCAAAATACTATATATCACTACACCTATATTAACTTGTTGGATGCGGTGATCGTATGAACTGCGAGATATGCGGTAGGGAAATAAGCAAAGGTTACAAGATATTCGTTGAAGGGACAGAGATGACTGTTTGTGCTTCATGTAAGCAGTTTGGAAGTGAAAAAGTTTCAACTGCTTCCCAAAATAGTGCAAAAAGAGTAGTTATACAGAAAAAGAAGCCTTCAACAAGAATAGAGTTCAAAGAAGAGCTTGTAGAGAACTTTCATGAGGTTCTGAGGAGGGAGAGGGAAAAGAGGGGTTGGAGTCAGGAAGAACTGGCTAAAAAAATTCAGGAAAAAGAGTCTCTCATTAAAAAGATAGAGAATGGTGAAATAGCTCCAGAACCGGAAGTTGTTGAAAAACTCGAAAAGATCTTTGGCATTAAATTAAGAGAGAAAGTTCAAGAGGTGAAGATAGAGGACAAGAAAAAAATATCTATAACACTCGGCGATGTTGTTGAGGTTAAGAAAAAGAAAATCAGTTGAGGTGTGGATATGTACAGCTTTATCTATATAACAGCATCCTCGAAAGAGGAGGCCGAAAAAATAGCAAAGGCACTAGTTGAAGATAAGTTAGCTGCATGCGTAAACATTTTTCCCATAACCTCCATGTTTTGGTGGGAAGGAAAGATAGAGAATGCAAACGAGTACGCGATGATTGTAAAAACAACCGCTGAGAAATTTGCTGAGATAAGAAAGAAGGTAAAAGAGCTTCACAGCTACAAAGTCCCTTGCATATGCGAAATTCCTATAAGCAGGGGGTTGAGAGAGTTTTTGGATTGGATAGACGAAGTAGTTGAATGAGGGTGGCAAGTTTTGAATCTAAAGGAGTTCTAATCTACAACGAAGATAAGTGGAGCATTTTAAAAGAAAAAAGAGAGAAGGCCAGTGTTATAATGAGATCCCTGCAGGATGTTGGACTGCCATGTGTAGTTTATGGCAGCGTTGCAAGGGGAGATGTAAAAGAAGATAGCGACATAGATATCTTCGTTCCATTGAACGTTCCATCATACAAAATAGAGCTCGCTTTAGAGAAATTTGAAGTACTTGAAAAAAAGATTGTCCAAGCAACTCCAAATTATGCAATCAAAGGGGAATTCGTGCTCTCGGATGAAGTTACAGTGAGCTTTCCTCTAGTCAAGATGAAAGACAGAGAAATTGAATTCTACCGCTTTGGAGGATGTCTAGATTTTGAGGGAATCTTAAGAAATGAAAGAGTGGCTGGGGTGGATAAAAGGCTGGTCTTGATACTGCCAATTTCAGAGGGACACGTAGAGGTGCCACTCTCCGATGTTCATCCAAGTGAAGTGGCTAAAATTCTTGGAATCTCCGTTGAAACTGTACAGGAAAGAATAAGAGTACTTACAAGGAGAAAAGAAGTTGGAAGAACTGGCTTGTTTTTGTCCGAAACTATCCCTATCGAAGATAGCTTCGAATCTGCGCTTTTAGATATTGCAACGAAAAATCCGGCAATAAGAAGGAGAATATAATTAAAAAATCATTTTTAAATCCAGATGCTTGCATTACATGCAAAAATTGTTTAAAGTCTTTTAAGAATCTCCAAAGCCTTTTTGTAGGTCATGAGGAATACTAGAAGCAAAGCCATGAGCACAACCATTGAAGCGATCAGAATCGCAGTATAATCATCCATCAAGATCACCTCCTATCTTAGCCTCCACTATCCGAATTTTTGAGTCCAGAATTAAGAAGGCAACATATATGAGCATGAATGCTGTGAGCATTATAAGGAGTGTTGCCAGCCTTGGCAAATCGAAGCTAAGTTCTCCAGTTGTTGGATGCAGAGAGAGAAATATTTTTGAAGATAGATAACTTAGTGGAACTGTTATAAATGCTATTATCCCGTATATTGCAGAGTACTTCGCTTTCACTGCGTAATCTTCGATAGATGTTCTTAAAGCAAGATATCCCGCATAAGCGAACCATAGTATCAGGACGAAAGTTTCTCGTGGATCCCAGTGCCAATAACTTCCCCAAGCGACTTTGGCCCATACTGAACCACTTATCAAAGCTGCGGTGATCATTGCAAAGCCGAATTGAGCTGAACTTTCAGCTAAAATATCGTACTTGTACTTTTCACTTCTGAGAAAAACAATGGAAGTTGCAAATGTGACCGTGAAGGCTACAAAAGATGAAACTGCAGCAGGAACATGGAAAAAGATTATTCTGTAATTGTCTGCAATTGTTTTAGCTGCCACTGGTGGAAGATAGAAAGCACTGAATACTCCATAAACTAAAAGCACGAACCCCAACAGAAATAAGAATAACGCCGAGCGCATAAATCGTTTTTATGGATCTGAATATAGTTTTTACGAAATTTTTGTCCTACGCAAATTATATACGCCTCTAGCAAACTTGAAGTATGGCCAAAATCTATAGAGATTCCGACGCGGATTTGAAGTTCTTAAGGGGGAAAGAAGTCTGCATCGTTGGATATGGAAGCCAAGGACATGCACATGCACTGAATTTGAAAGATTCTGGGATTGATGTTGTTGTTGCATTGCCCGAATGGGACAAAACAAGCTGGGAAATGGCCAAGAAAGATGGAATGAAGGTTGTAAAACTTGAAGAGATCGAAGGTGATGTAATAGCCATGCTAATTCCAGACATGGTGCAACCGGATGTTTATAACAGGTACGTCAAGAACAAGCTAAAAGAAGGAAACATGCTCCTATTTGCCCATGGATTCAACATCCATTTCAACCAGATAGTTCCTCCGAGCTACGTAGATGTTACAATGGTTGCGCCAAAAGGTCCTGGGCCACTGGTTAGAAGAATGTTCGTCGAAGGAAAAGGGGTTCCGGCGTTGGTTGCTGTGCAGCAGAACTATTCTGGTGAGGCGCTTCAAAGAGCGCTTGCATATGCGAAAGGAATTGGAGCAACAAGAACTGGAGTAATAGAGACGACTTTCAAAGAGGAGACTGAAACAGATCTATTCGGTGAGCAAGTTGATCTATGCGGTGGAGTTGCAGAGATGATAAAGATGTCTTTTGAAGTTCTCGTTGAAGCAGGTTATCAGCCGGAGGTTGCCTACTTTGAAGTACTGCATGAACTCAAACTGATCGTGGATCTTATCTATGAAGGTGGGATATACAACATGTGGAAGGCTGTAAGCGAAACAGCGAAGTACGGTGGGATGACAAGGGGTAAAAGGATCTTCACCGAGAATACTAAGCATGAGATGAGGAAGATATTGAAGGAGATACAGAGTGGAGAATTTGCAAAAGAGTGGATACTTGAGAACATGGCTGGTAGACCTGTTTACAACAAACTGCTTGAGATTGAAAGAAATCATCCAATAGAGAAAGTCGGGGCAGAGATGAGAAAACTTATTCCATGGCTTAAGAGAGAGTAACCATTAAATCACTTCTCTAAAAATTTTTTATATGGGGTACAGGTTCATAGATCACACAGCAGACGTAGCTTTTGAGGTTTGGGGCAAAGATGTTAAAGAACTGATAGAGAATGCAACTCTTGCTTTTTACGATGCTTTTGTTCACGTAGAAAAATTGGACAAAAATAGAACGGTAGATCTAAGCATAGAGGCTGAAGAAGTAGATCTTCTCTTATATAAGTGGCTCAACGAACTCCTGTACCTATTCGATACTGAATTTTTTGCTGCAAGAGAAGTTAGCGTGAATGCCAGCGAATTTAAAGTGGAAGGTATACTTATAGGATCTAGAGTAACCAGAGAGATTGTGAAATTGCAGCCAAAAGCTATAACAATGCACAACTATAGAGTGGAAAAGGGAGAAGGTGGTTACAGAACAGTTATAGTTGTGGACATATGAGACAGATCGATCTACCTTTGCACAGTGGAAAAGCCCCCTACTGGCTTCTAAACAGAATGAAAAAACTTGCAGAGCCAATAGTAGCACTGATAATCTCGGATTTTGGCGAACTGGAATTTTTAAGAAGAATTTCTGATCCAATATTCTTCCAGTGTTTCTCAAACGTTCTAGGTTTTGATTGGAATTCGAGTGGATCTACAACTGTTTTAACAGGTGTCTTAAAGTCCGTTTTAAATGAGAATGAGTTTGGAGTTAAAATTGCGGGTGGGAAAGGTGCTAACGCAATAAAAACACCGGAAGAGGTCGAGAAGCTCGCTACAGAAATAAAGGCTGATGCCGAAAAGATAATCAAATTCAGTAGATTTGCTGCAAAAGCTGATAACGCCGCCTTGATAGATGGATACGACCTTTACCATCATGCGGTCTTTTTCAGCGATAAATACATGGTAGTTGTCCAGCAGGGTATGAACGTAGAAACAGGTATGGCTAGAAGATACCACTGGAACGTCTACAGAAATCTACCAAGCTTGGAAGATGTCCACAGTGGAATAACGGCCGAAAAAATTGAAGATTTTGTTGTCAACTTACAGTCAAAAGTGAGCAGAGGAGCGAGAAAAGTTTGTGTAGACGTGATCAGAGATGGCAGCTTTAAGAAAGATTACGAAAGACTAATATCCATTGTAAAATCAAAAGAGGGTTTGGAGGTCCCAAAAAAGATAGACTGGAGAGTTGTTGAAAAAGCGTACAATTTACAGCCAGAGAACTTTGAAAACTTGCTAATGATAAAGGGAATTGGAAAAGAAACGATTAGAGCCTTGGCTTTGATTTCTGAGCTTATATATAGCACTGAATATGATAAAAAAGATCCTGCAAAATTCTGCTTTGCAGTTGGAGGTAAGGATGGCGTTCCTTTTCCAGTTAGAAGGGAGATCTACGACGAGGTAATAAAATTTATGAGAGAGACTTTAAAACAGGCCGAATTGGGAGATTTTGAGAGAAAAGCTGCCTTGGAGAGGTTATCTAGATGGAAGTCTTAGTTTCGAAAAGTGAGGTTTATGGAATAGCTACACCCCCACCATCCAAGAGTTACTCGCATCGAGCGCTTATAGCTGCGAGTTTATCTAAAAAATCTACAATAAAAAATGTTCTAATCTCAGAAGACACGATCGCCACAATCAATGGTTGCAGAAAGATGGGAGCAGAAATTTTGCGGAAAGTAGACAAATTTGAAATTTTTGGAACGGAAGAGATTAAAAATGGCTACTACTACTTTGCAAACTCTGGAACAACACTTAGAATATTTATGGGACTGTTATCGACAGCCAAAGGTGTTTCAACTCTTGATGGAGATCCTTCGCTAAGAAGCAGACCAAATTTAGAGCTCGCAATAGCAATCAAAAAACTTGGCGGAAAAGTTTACGGATATGGAGATTATAAAGCTCCGATAAAAGTGGAAGGTATAATAAAAGGAGGGGACCTGAAGTTCTCTGCTCCGAGCTCACAGTTCGTTTCTTCGCTGCTTTTTTCCCTACCTTTAGGGATTGAGGAGTCGGTTTTAGAGGTTGAAAGTGTGAAATCCAGACCTTACATCGACATAACTCTTCATGTGCTAAGAGACAGCAATGTGAAATTTAAAGTGGAAGATAAGAGTTTTGTAGTGTATCCATCAGCTTTCAAACTCAGGAGTTTTTCCGTACCTGCAGACTTCAGTTCTGCGAGCTATTTAATCGCTGCTGGTCTTTTGGCCGGGAAAATAGAGATCCAAAACATGTACGATTCCATGCAGGGAGACAAAATAATAGTGGACGTCGCGAAGCAGATGGGTGGTAGAGTTGAATGGAACAGAGACACTGGTAAAATAGTTGCGGAAAAATCCGAACTGGAGGGTATTGATTTCGACGCATCAGATAATCCAGATTTAGTTCCAACAATAGCAATTCTCGGTGCTGCAGCAAAAGGAGAGACGACAATAAGAAATGCCGAGCATCTAAGAATTAAGGAGACCGACAGGATAAAAACGATTTGCTCAAATTTACGAGCTTTAGGTTTTGAAGTTGAGGAGTTCAAAGATGGAATGAAGATAAAAGGTCAGAGTGGTAGATTCATAGGTACAGTCAATTCCTTCGGAGATCATAGAATCGCCATGAGCTTTGCCTTGTTAGGCTTAATTGGAAAAATAAAAATCCTGAATGCAGAAGTTGTAAGTGTATCTTTCCCAGCCTTCTTTGATGTTCTTAAATCTATTGGGGCAAAAATTTCGTAATTTTATACAAATTTAAAAAGGTGACTTCCATCACAGCTCTTCGCTTTAAATTCCAACCCCTCTCTACAAAAGCCGCAGCTTATTCCTATTTCTAAGCAGAAATTCTCAATTTTACGCAACAATTTCTCTCTAAACTCCCTACTCAAGTACCTATAACTCCCTACCTTTTCTGTATAGAAAGTTAGTATGTTACGAAGTTCTGGATACCCTTGTAACCTTGAGATCGCATCCCTTTTAAGTTTCAGTGTAGAAGTAACCACATGATCCGGCTCGCATTTTTCGATTATCCATAACTCTTTTTCGTTTATTTCTGGAATTACAGGATCAAACCTTAAAACTGTAGGAATACTAGCATCTTTAGCTCTCAAGAAAGCTTCTATCCTTTTTTCTGTGCTGGGAGCGTTGGTTTCCAGTTTATCGCAACCTGTTATTGTAATGCAGATAACGGTGTTCATTTCTGTAAGTATATCCAGATCTCTAGCTACGATATCACTCTTAGTAACGACCATTAAATTTACCTCGTATTCCTTCATTAGCTCAATGCAACTCCTTGTCAACTGCTTTTCTCTCTCCACAGGCGGATAAGGATCGGAACTGTTCGACATCGAAATAATACTTCTAGGATTTAAGCAGGCAAGATCTTTCTCTAGAAGCTTTAAGAGGTTCTTTTTCTCTCTTATATTAAAAAAGTCCGGGATATAAGTTGCGTAACAGTAGGCGCAATTGTGCACACAACCTGTGTATGGATTAAAGGAGTACTTGGGTTTACAGCTACACAGTTTTGATTTCCACGGATCAAAGGGTTTCACGACCCTCATAATTGTTGATAAAAGGAATTAATGCCATCAAAACAGCCATTTTTGTAAGATCAACTCTAGAAATTGCCCCCTTACTAAGAAAGTAAACAGCTCCAATTTTCTTACCGATATCTTTGATTCCAGAAAATTTTTCCATTACAGATCCTACTTCCTTACCTTCAAGAACTTCCTTAATTACCACCGGAGGATACTCAAAACCAGGACCAAAACCTATGGCAATCTTTTTTCCATCAAATACCGCCGCTACTTGGAAATCCAAGTAACCCGTAATGGTGTATGGTACTTTAAAAAGTCCAGCTTCGATTCCTACAGAAAAATCGAATTCTTTACTCCAGCAAATCTTTGCTCTCTCTATTGCGCCAATTATTGTTTGAAAATCGAAGGGTTGAGGCGGAATTGAAGTTTTCACATCGAATCCTTCAACCTCTACTTCTTTAAAGTAGTATTTGAAAGCCTTTCTTACACCTTCAATTTTCGTCGGATTTCTTGAGCCCACAACAACCTTCATAATTTTACCCTCTCAAATTGAACATACTCATCACCAACGACGAAGAGCATTTTCTTTGCTACACTTTGTGCTAATCTTACAGCTCGGGCTATCTCACTCGGCTTGAACTCCTCGTCGTCAGCTATCGTAACGAGGTACTTAGAGTGAGGCAAATCTTCAATGTCTGCCACTTTTTCGTAGACCCTAAAATCACTTCCAAACTTAAATCCTGTTTTAACCACTAAACCTCTTCTTTTTAGATCTTTATAGACATCCAATTTTCTTTCAAAATCTTTTTCATGCTTTTTTGCGGCTTCAATTAACTCTTCAAGTGTTGCATTCCTCATTTTTAAGTATCCCAACTCCGCTAGATAGACGGATTCTATAAGGGAGAGTGTAACAAAATTTTTCCTCTCACTTCCATAGAAGTAGCGTTTGAATATCTCCTTGTTGTATACAACAACTCTGTCCGCCATTAGGTAGCCTTCGAAGCTTTCAAGATCTTCTGACTGCTCGCCATATGGTTGTATAAGCGTAACCCGATAGTATGTCACCTCACTCTCCTCATCAACTACAGCAACAGTAAATTTATCAAAATTTTTGGATTTTTCTGCAATATCTTTAATTTTTATAGTTTTTCTTTCGGAAATTGGATAGTAAACCTTTCCAGCGATTAAATAATCCCCAGACACTCTTACATTGATTCCTCTATCTCTCAAGTCCTCATAAACAAAGTACATTGTCTCAAAATTTTCAACTCTTTTGGCCCATCTTAAAAGTTCCTCAGTTTCAACGAAATGGTAGAGATAGTTCAACTGCAGATAAACAGCTTCGACTGGATGTAGCAGTATTTTATCTCCTACCTTCTGTCCAAACCCTCGATTTGTCAAATCTATTCTTGAGGGAATCACTGCAAAGTTTTCTCTAAGTTCAGCTTTCATAATTCCAGTTCTATGCCGTATATCTTTTCGATGTTTTCAACACATATCTTATACGCTAT
Source organism: Archaeoglobales archaeon (assembly GCA_030055525.1). Taxonomy (GTDB): domain Archaea; phylum Halobacteriota; class Archaeoglobi; order Archaeoglobales; family Archaeoglobaceae; genus WYZ-LMO2. The sequence continues at coordinate 50,376 of JASFYJ010000008.1, forward strand.
ATCTTCTCCATATTTGCTGATGAGTTCTTTAACTTTTTTTGGAACAGTCTTAGGTCCCAGAACTGCTCCTGGCCTGTTTCTATCATCGATGTAGTCTGTTTCTACAAAAAATCTATCTCCCTGCGATGCAGCTTCGAGAACATTGTTACCACTTGCAATAACCGATGGAAAAATTCCGATTTCTTCGAAATCTTTTACCAAAGGTGGTGAGAAATGCTTAATTACTCTCTCTTTCTTCAATCCGGCTTTTTCTGCCATCTTCGCAATTTCTTCCATCCCCTCTCGGTTGTAGCTCTCTGTATGAAGTTGTATAGCACAGTCAACATCTTTCGCAATCTCAAACGCATGCATTAAAACTTCGTTGCTGAGTTTCCAAACCTTCTCGCTAACTTCGTAATGAGGTCTCCCGCTCTTGATCGCTACCGCTTTACCTTCTGCTACATATTTTCCCGCAACTTCTAAAGCCTCTTTCATGATTTCTGCTGCTTTTTCAACCCCATATCTGCTTCCAAGCACTGTTATCTCTGCTGGATGAACACTCAGAACTGCATAAGTTTTTACGATATCGTTTGCCCTCTCTACAAGCCGTATATGCTCATCAAAAACAGCTGAGAAATCTTTTCCACTTTTTGGCACAACTTCGTAATGATGACACAAAAGTGAAACTAAAAATACGTGGGTACCTCCAGCTTCCTTAAACTCCTTAAGAGCTTTGAGTCTTAGATGGTTGTAGAGGTGCATATGGTTGTCAGTTATGATCATCTAAAAGGATCATACCCGTGATGAATATAACTTTGCCGCAATTTAAATTGTATAAAGCCTAATTTCATGTTTTTGATTTGGATCTTTGAGTAGCATCATCTATCATTGCCTTGACAAACATTGGATCTGAAACGCCCTTGATCAATGCTGAGCCAAGGTATTGTGCAGGAGTTGCAATAAGGATGTCCCCGTAGTTAAGAATTCTACCAATAAATCCTTGAAACACAGCATAGTTGGTTATCCATTCGTTTCTGATTTCCATGGTTCTTCTGGCAATCAGACCGTATTTTATGTAGATTCTAAGATTGCTGACAAAGTATTCAGAGCTTTTAACTCTTAGGTAAGCTACTAAAAAGAACAAAAGTCCTAAGATCGTCCAAAAAGTTAGTGTTCCTAGAAATAAAAGCCACCAATTAGATTTCCAACTCATTCTACCACTCCAAAGAGGGATTTCACCGTCAAAAAGTACTAGATCTGCTGGAATTGACTGCATACTTTAATTTGTAGTTAAAAAAATATAAACTTTAGCTACACTTAATGAATCAAAGAGAGATTAGATGTAAGAAAGTCTACAAACGTTGTAAAAATTAGGTTACATATTTCCAACAAAAAATATAAAAATTATACTCTATTTTCTTTTTGGTGGTTCGAGTATCAACAAAGCAAACATTCCTTGGATTGCAAAGAGCAATGCAGAAATTCCAAAGGCCGTCGTAAACCCAGAAGCTGTTGCTATTGGAGCAATTATAAATGGAGTGCTAATAAAAGCTCCAATGCATAGGAAAGTATTCAGCAATCCTGCAGCTCCTCCGATCCATTCTGGCTTCATCTTCTGATCGACTGCTGGAAGATATGCTGGTAAAGCCATCCAGTGCGGAATTACTCCACCAGCCAAAAAACCGGCAAGCGTTATAGTAGCCCAGAGTATTGGAACACTACCTAAAATCCAACCAACATACACCAGTACTGAAAAGCTAAGTGACAGCAAGATTATGTATAGTTTCACACCACCTGTTTTTGCACTTATTGCTGGAAAAACAAAAGATCCTATACAACCAGCCCATGTTATCATTGCAACAATTGCACCAGCTGTTGCGACATCTATACCCTTCTCAAAAAATGCTGCTGTTGGAAACAACGCTTGGAAGGGTACCATCCCTGACATCGCAACAAAGGTCCCCAAGGCAGCACCCCAGATAGCCTTATTCTTTAAGGAATTCTTAGCACCTTCGATTACATTTGCTTTTGGAATAACAACTCCTGCAGGGGCGTCGCGAACAATTGCGACAAATAAAACTACTGCCAGAATTGTTAAAATCCCGCCAACCAGATTTAAACTACTCCAGCTCTGGAAAAAGGGTGCCAGAGTCATACCCAACGATAACCATATCATCATTGCAGTCATATATAATCCAGTTGCAAGCCCTACCTGTTGCGGTGGGAACCAAGCGTTTATAAGCTTTGGTAGGTTCACCAGCGCTGTACCTAAACCAATGCCGACCAAAATCTGTGCAACGATAAGTGCAGAATACTCAATGCTGAAAGCTTTCAGTAACGTTCCAAAGGCTGTAATCAAAGCACCGGCAGTTGCCGTCATTCTAACTCCAATTTTATCTGCAACTATTCCCGAAGGGAACGCTAGTATTCCTGCTACAAGCCATGGTAGAGTGAAGCATATAGAATACTGCGTCTGATCCATCTGGTACAATTCCATCAATAAAACAGCCAGTGTACCCATCGCATACCAGGAAAAGAACAACGCACCAAAGAGCGTCCACGCAACAGCCAGTATAAACCACTTATAAGCCGGCAACAGAATCACCTCCGATAAGCACAAAAAATAGATTATACCGAGAAAATAAAATTTGTTATGAATCGATTCACAACAAACTCCTTTTAGTTCTTGTAAGAAAATCTTTACTTTTTTCTACTGATAAAAAATTTTCCGAGGATGTAAGTAGCAACAAAACTGAGTGTAAACATGAAAACTTTTTGATAATCAACTTCCAAAGCCTGAGCTTCCGAACCATAGTTTAAAGTTTGGGTAGTGTTTTCTGGTTGTAAAACTGCTGTAGTGGGTGTTGGGGTGGTAAAAGATGTTGATGGCTTTTCATAGGAAGTGTTCACTGGTATCTCGACTACTATCGTGTTATCCGTTTCGTTTTGAACGCTACTGGATGTTTTGGCTTCTACGTTAACGTAGCTCTTATATGATTTTGTTAGAAGGGTTTTCCCGTCTTTATCAAAAACGTTAGCTTTTCTAATCTCCAAAACCGCTTCACCCTCATTTTTTGCTTCTGCCGATATTCCTAGAATTTTAAGATTTTCTGCTGTTTTAAACTGGTTCTTCTGATCAACAACGAAAACTTTGATGTAGTCTGATGAAAGAGAACTATCTACAAGCGTGGCCCAGTTTGGAAGGCTTATCGAGCTGAAATCAACGATACCACTCGGTGAGGAGTATATGATGAGTTCAAAGGCTGAAACACCTCTGCTAGAATTTAGAATAACCTCAAAGCTCATTTTCGACTCTACTTGAGTGCTGTATCCTACTGGAACGATGTATATTTCAGCATCTAATCCAAGAGGTTTTGTTATTGCTATTTTCTTACTGAAAATTACGTCATCTTGTGCTTGAAGTATTTTCGCATATTCTTCTTCAGGTTTCAAGTCATAATGCCTCTGCACGAGTTCTGGAAGAGGTATGGTACTTGTTAGGCCTGTATCTCTCACATAGATCTCGTAATCCCCTTCAAGCAATGCCGAGGTCTCGAAAATAACTTTAGCATAGCCGTTTTCGTCAATTAGAGCCTTCTTGTAAGTGACAAAATTTTTACTTACAAGCGTTACGTATATTCCCTCGTATTCATAGTCGTACTTTCTGTTCGTCTGTATATCCACGACCAGCTGATCTCCTTTGATGACACTGTCTTTTACAAAAACATCAAATCTCGGTTTTTTTATCTCTACAACTTTAACGAATTTGTCCCACTCCTTCGAACCAATAGTAAGCTTTACCTCCAGTAGATAAGAACCTGGCTGAAGCGTACTTGATATATCCCCGCTCTTCTCATACCATTGTCTGAGGTTAACCACGAATTCTCCATCATATTTGTAATCTCCGCTCTTTGAAAATTCATCTATTGATTTTTCTACGAGAATGTAATCTATGTTGTTTCCTCTTAGCCTTAAACTTGCATATCCTTTGTTTGCCGTTTCTAAACTAACAGAAATTTTCGTTTTTCCCTGGTAAACGAATTCGGGTATATTTACGCTGACTATCTTTGGCTTAACAACTCTGAAATCTTTGAACCTCTCCACAGTACCTACCTCATATATATTGACCTTTATATGGTAAACTCCCTCCGGCCAATCTTCCGGAATTTTAAAATCCCATTCACTTTTGCCACAAGCCTCATCTATATTCTTAGGTGTTTCGGAATTATTTTTGCACAGCAACTTACCTTCTACAGGACCTGTAATAAAAATGGCTAGAGGGTACTTAGTTCGTTCCACCATTATAACCCGAATTTTTACAGGATCGCCAAGGTTTACGTAATTTACAAGGTTTCCCTTGGAATCTACAACATCAATATACACCTGCGGCTGAGCCGCAGCGGTTGTAACAACTATGATAGTGATGATCAGACATGCAAGGAGTCTCATAAATCCCGGAATGTCTGAAAAACTTAAATTTAACCTTCAAAATAGAAATTACAGCAGACAACTCAGAAATGTACAAGAATTTTATTCAATTTTGATGATGAATTTGATACAAAAAGTTAAAATACGCACTTCTGTTTTAAAGCCAACATGATCCCTACAAATCCCGTAGATGTTAAAGATCGTAAGATCTCAGAATTACTTAATGCCATGTCTAAAACTGGATTTCAGGGAAGAAAACTTGGTGAGGCTTTTAGAATATGGACAGAAATGCTGAAAGAGGAGGAAATTACAATTTTGATGGGGCTAAGCGGAGCGATGGTACCAGCAGGTATGAGAAAGATACTGTCGTGGCTAATAAAAAACAGGTACGTAGATGTCCTCGTTTCAACGGGAGCGAATATATTTCATGATATCCACGAAGCTTTAGGTTTCAAGCATTATCTTGGCAATGAAGCTGTGGATGATTATGCTCTATTCAAAGAGGGCATAGACAGAATTTACGATGTTTTTGCGTTTGAAAAAGAGTTTAACCAGCTTGATTTCTTAATAGCAGATGTTTTCTCTAACTTTGAAGGAGTTCTATCTTCTAGGGAGTTTTTTGAAGAGTTAGCGAAGATTATCTCAAAGAAAGCAAAAGAAAAAGATTCTATACTGATCTCGGCTTACGAAAAAGGTGTTCCTATATTTTGCCCAGCAATTGCAGATAGTTCCATTGGCATTGGAGGGGCGGTAGCAAAAAGAAGGCTAATAATCGACACCATTAAAGATGTTGAAGAGCTAACAGAGATAGTTGCAAAATCCAAGAAAACAGGTGTAGTGTATATAGGCGGAGGAGTGCCCAAGAATTTCATACAACAGACAGAAATCGTAGCGAAGCTAAAAGGCTGGGAAGTTAATGGTCACGAATACGCAATACAGATAACTACGGACAATCCACAATTTGGAGGGTTAAGTGGTTGCACGTTTGAGGAGGGTGTCAGCTGGGGAAAAATAAACTACAACGCAAAGAAGGTCCAAGTCAATGTAGATGCCACAATAGCGTTGCCACTTTTATCTCACGGATTGTTGGATGTTAAAAGGATAAGCTACCCTATTTTTGAATGGAGAGATGGGCTGAGTATAAAATACACTCATAGCAACTAAATTTTTATTTCTAATTTCTTATTTTTTAGGCGTCGAATTTAAATATAGGAACCCATTCAACCAGATCAAATACAAAAGTTGGATGGGTGGGTGGGGGAGGGGGTGGGGATGAGGGGAAAATTTCAAAATTAGCTGTTTTGACCTAGACAGATCCTTAAGAAATTTCATGCTTGAAGGGGCCTTTTCACAAGTAACTTACTCGCTAATTACGACAACAATCGTCAGCTCTTATCTTGCCATTCTTTCTGCTCCAACAACCTTATTAGGACTAATCTTGGCGATCCCTAACCTTACGACTGTAATGCAAATCATCTTCGCAAATTATGTCGAGAGAAACAGCAGAAGGAGAATAGCAGTATTTGCGAGTTCCTTAGCAAAACTATCCATTATAGTGATGTTGCTCTCAACCTTCATCGATGCTTCTTCTGCAGTGATACTTTTTGCTTTGTCTTATCTAGTTTTTAACATTTTTGAAGACGTTTTGACTGTAAGTTGGAGTTCTTGGACACAGGACATACTACATAAAGGAAAAAGAGGAGAGCTACTATCAAAAAGGCTATCATTTGGTAAAATGGTAGGCCTTCCAATTTTAGCCATACAGACGATCCTGTTCCACTTGCTCGGTGATAGGGCCTTTTCCTTATTATTTCTCATGGCTTTTCTTTTTGGGGTTACCAGTGTTTATTTCCTACACTCTATGAACGACGTAAGATCCAGCAGAATTGGAGAAGGCAGTATACTTGAACCACTAAAAAACAGGAATTTTGTAATGTGGGTGTTATTAAACTCGATCTTCTGGTTTTCATTGAGCGCTTCGAGGGGCTTTTTCGCTTTATTCGTTCTGAATGTGCTAAATTACTCACTTTGGTTCCTAATATATCTAACACTCGTAGCGCACGCGTCCACTATCTACTCTCTAAAGATTGCAGGAAAAATATCAGACTACTTTGGAAACAAACCACTGTTTGCAATAATTATTATAACGTTCCTGCTGTCCATAATCATGTTTACTATCTCACCACTGGTTTTTCCAGCGTTGACCCTAACCTTAGCATACGCTCTGCATGGCTTCTACACCTCTGCCCCAACCATCTCATTTATGAATGCTATAGCAGACATGACCTACAAAAAACATTCCTCTCAATTTTACGCCATAGGAAACTGGATAGTAGATTCATTCTCAGCTGTAGGCTGCATAGTTGGTGGGATAATCTTGTACACAACTTCTAATCTAGGGATCAGTTCCTATCTTATCCTATTTTCGTTATCATTTGTAGTTTCACTTTCTGCGCTAGTTCTCTTGAAATTCTACTTCGAGTTCGCTCAGCCTGTGTCAGCATCGATCTTCAGCTTACCTAGAATAATTTACGAAGAAATCCAAATAAGAATAGATTTCAGAAAGGCAACTAGAACTACAGTAAAATCCAACTAGTTTTATATTTTATTCTTTTAATTTTAGGGTTATTTCAGCAACCTTCACAGTGTCGGGCTCCTCTATCTTTAATATCTCCCTTAAACTACGCTCGTCTAAATCCATTATTAGCTGCACTATGTTCTCAACAGCTACTCTAAACTGTTCTCTATATGCCTTTTTGTCTTTTTTAAGGTATGCAACGAGTGGGCAGATCTTCTCCAGCTTCAAATATATCTCCAACATGTCTCCCTTTAAGTCAAATGTAAAAGGTCCAGCAACGCACGTTTCAGGTTTTATAGTGTGAATTGAGCATTTTCCGTTATCAAAAAAGATACAAAAACCGTCTTCTTTGGATTTTGGATGCATATACTTCTCGAAAGCTATCTTTTCAATGTCTATTCCATTTTCGAGTAAAATCGCAAGTCTTCTCCTTGAAAGTGGAGGGTTTGCATCCTTGCAGCATTGTCCTCCACATTTTGAGCAGATTTCGATAAAATCGATCATCGAAACACCTCATTTTTTTCGAGACATTTTGATAATTTTTCACACATTTTAATTATCTCTTCCTTCGAAAAATCTTTTAAATTTTCTAAGATTCTCTCACCCAAGCTGCCATGCTCTATTCTTTCACCCAAAACGCTTATATACTTCTTTTCCTCATCATCAGCGTTTTCATATGCTTTTTTAAGTAAATTCCTCAATTCCACCTTCATTTTCTTTGTTCCGTTAACCATCGCATCGTCCAACTTCTTTTTTAGCTCCAACTCGTTAATTTCATCTAAATTGGAATTTAGAATTGATTTTATAAAAGCTGAAATAGCTACATCACTTTTTATGCATTCTTGCTCATCCATGGCTTTTATCTCGATGCAATTTCTAGTAAAGCGGAAGATAATTCCTCTCGAATTTACCCACTCATGGCATAGAACTTCAGCGTTCCTCGATTTCAATTCGGCGTAGATCTTTTCAAGTATGTACATGTATTCCTGAAGATTGCTAACTTTTTCAGGTATTACGTCGTTGCAAATTACGGGTATTTTTATTTGATTTATTCTATAAAAATAGATCCTCGAATCTACGTAAAACTTTCTACCTTCGCATATTGGTGAAGATGATGCTATCGCCACTAGGTATGGAAGCAGAACTCTTAGCTTATTGTGCATCTCTATCGCCTCTTTTTCATTTTTGAATGATAAATTCAACTGAAAACTCTGAATATTTAGCCAGCCGTGCTGTTTTATATCGAAAAGCCTGTCGTACGCTTCGTAGATTTTTCTATCCCTATGATCCCATACGTAGGCGTTTTTAAGCTCGAGAAGAGGATGCATTCCTAATCCGAGGAGTTTATACCCATCCAAGTAACTCAGAAGTTCCTCAACGCCTTCTTGCATAACTTCTTCAAACTCTAAAAAACTAGTAAAAGGTTTGCTTGGCTTCAACTCTATCACATGTTTCTGCAGTTCTTTTCCTACCACTACTCCCGAATTCTTAAGTTTTGCCTCATTAGCTATTCGACCTCGAATTTTCTTTATTATCTTATCTGCAATCGGCTGTGGTTCGAAGTATTCGTTATTTATAGAAAACTCATGCTCCGGACCGATCATTTTCTCGCCTTAGCTAACAAGAGCCATTATTATCTTCTCGTATATATCTTTATCCTTAGCGTCCTCCATACCGTGCATTATAGTAGGATTGTCATTCACTTCTATCACAAAGAATTCATCCCCAACCTGCTTTATATCTACTCCATAAAGACCGTTTCCAACACTTTTTGCAGCATTTACTGCAATTTTTTTCAGCTTAGAGGGTAAATTGTCTCTTTTGATAGCCTTTACATCTCCCCAAACGACCTTGTTATTCACAACATCTCGAATCTTCCAACCACCTTTTGGAAGCAGGTACTTGCATGCATAGATGACTTCCCCATTTAAAACCCCTATACGCCAATCGAAAGTTGATGGAATGTACTTCTGCAAGAGTATAGCCTTGTTTCTTCTCATAAACCTCTTTACTATCGCCAAAAGTTCCTCAAAGTTATTTGTCTTCTCAACAAAAAGTGAAAATCTCGAATTTGGAGCTTTAACTACAACAGGGTAGCCTATATCTTCTGCAATAGAGTTCAGTTTTTCAAAATCACCATAGAAAGGAACTGTATAAGGTACAGGAATACCATTTTTAGTGAGCCGGTAGTAGAGGGCAACTTTATCCGAACAAATTCTAATGCTTTCCGAGTCATCTATAACTTTCTTTCCTCTCTCCTCAGCCAATCTTGAAACGACGTAAGAAGTAAACAAGGGATCGGTTGTAGCTCTTATAAATACTGAGTCAAAGTCGTCGAGTCTATCTATTATTTCCTTACCGGTAACCTCAAAAGTGTGACCCAAGTTTTCTGCTGTTACTTCGAACAGCTTAAGCGCTTCAAATTCTTCCTTGTATTTGAAATTGTATGTTTCAACGTAGCAGCCGATCTTCATAGATAGCTTGAACAACCAACTCGATGTCGATTTCCTTTCTATTTAAAGGCATGAAGTAGAAAGGTCTGATTTTTCCATCTATACGCTCGATGAATATCTTACCAAGGGGAACACCAAATATCTCAAAGACCTTTCTTGCAATAACCTTCTCCTCCTCGCCTCCATTTTTTGCTCTATTTAGGTGCATGTAAACTTCATCAACTTTTCCCTCTACTTTTACATGGACAACTGGATAATGATAATCCATGCTTAAACTTTTGAAGTACTTGTAATACTGCGAATCGTTTTTTACGACCTTCATTGAGTTCTTCGAAAATGGATTCAAGGGAAGCATTATCGTCTTTTCTGGAATTGGTCTTGGAATTACCTCAAACTCTGGAACATCTAAACCAGCTTTTTTTAATCTTTCAATAAAAATTGGAGCCCTATAGATATCCAAAGCATTTTTGACACCTGGATAAACGATGCAGTTGTTTTCTTCAGCGTGTAAAGAGACGTAATATCCCTTCGTATGAAACCTATAGTCACCAAGTAAATTTAAAACAGTGTCGCTAACCCGTTTTTTTAGAAAACTGTCTGGAGGTTCTAAACTCTTATCCTCATCACCTTCGGCTACGATTATCATACTCTTGTTTTTCAAATCCTCAGGAGTATATATGCTTTTCTGGTAGAGAAATTGTTTATAGAAGCCATGAAAAATAAAATTTCATTTTTTTATACGAAAGCCGTAAAAGAATTTAAAAACAAATCTCTCCTCTCTATTATCTTCTCTTTCCAATCGTACCCCGAAGCAAGCAATGAAACCACTGGTTCTCCTTTTTGATATCTACATCCTAGTTTAGGAACATCTGCAAAGAATGCATTACCAAAAGGGCTCGCATTTATCTTTATATCGCAAGGAGCGAAAAGAATAGCTCTTGCTGCAAATCTTTTGTATTTAGGACGCTCTATTCTCTGATTTTCCAAAGATTTCATGTGCAACTCAAAAACGTTTACATCGCAGCACCATTCAACACTATCTAAGGAACCCTGAAAACGTGGATTGATTTCTAGAACGTATGGTTTATCTGCAAGAACAAAATCGACACCAATTGAGCCTACTAGATCAAAAATCGCTACGGTTTCGATAGCTATCTTTTCCATTTCTTCTACAGCATTGTTTAAAAAGGGGGTTACATTTCCAGAGTATCTAAAACCCGAAGAGTAAACTTCCTTCCATCCCGAAAGTATCAAGTTTGAAGCAATCGGAACTATTTCTTTTCCTACTATTAGAGATACCGAACATGGAATGCCTTCGATGTATCGCTGCAAAATAAAACCTTCCTTTTTAATATATGAAAACTCGATGTTTTCACCACCTCCACCAAATCTCGGTTTTAAAATGGCTTTTTCGTTTGTAGCATCACTTAAAAGCTCAGGATAAGGTATACCAGTATTTTCAAGTGTTTTGTAGAACTTAAGCTTGTCCACAATCCTCTCAACTTTTCTTGGTTCATTAGATATCAAATCAGCCTTTACTTTGAGAAGTTCACAGCCCGAACAAAGAGCTACCTTGGCGTTGTATTTCTGAGCAACATCATTTGCAATTTTTTCAGCATCTTTTTGTGAATTAAATAAAAAAACCTCATCACAGTAGAGTTCAAGGTCAGCGTCATCATACTTTGTTACTGCAACAACCTTGTATCCTGCTTTTCTTGCAGATTCCGCAACGTTCCTTACGTTGTTACCGACGAGTACGATCTTTTCAGACATCTCCTTATTACGTCCTCCTCTTCTTTCCTGAATATGTCCAATGCTCTCCCATTTCCGGATATATCCAGTCCTCTCACTATAACAGCTGGAATTCCATCTCCAGCCTCGCCCATTATGATGTTAGCAGCTCCAGCTATCTCATCAGCAACACATTCTACAGTTACTTCAAGCTCTTTTCCATAAAGATCTTTTTCTCCTATCCAGCTTTTTAGGACTTCTACCCCAGCACAGCCAACAGCTACACCAACAACACCTTTCCTGAAGCACCTTCCATTTGTATCAGTGATGATTACACCAACATCTTTCCCACTAAGCTCTTTTATTCTTCTTCTTATCCTTTCTGCACTCTCATCTGGATTTTTTGGCATAAGAACGACGTAACCCTCCTTTACGTTTGAGCCATCAACTCCGGCGTTTACACACACCGCTCCGTATTTTGCCTTAACAAGTAAAAAAGGATAATCTATCAGTATCTCTTCGCTTTCATCAAGAACTACCTGCACAAACTCCGGTTTTTTGCCAATTTTTTCAGCCAATTTTCTTGCTTTTTCAGTTACATTTACATTGCTGAGTTTTACAACTCTTCCTTCGGCCTTCGAGATGAAAGTTGAACTAATCACGAGGACATCTTTGTCTTTAATCTCTGTTTTCTCTAAAATCAGTTTCGCTATATCTTCTCCGCCCTCAACGATTGGTAGGCCTGTTACAGGTATCAACTCAACGCGAGAGCACCTCATAGATGATCTTCCAGATCTCATCCTCAGATAAAAGCTTTTCCACTGCTCCCTGAGCTATATCTCTCTTACCACCACCACTTCCCTTTGCAGCTCTACAGATGGCATTAAGGATATCTCTGGCATCGACGTTCGCACCACTAAAAGCCACTACATAAACTTTCCCTTCTCCTGAGGCCATTATACATCCAACTGCTTTCTTGTTAACAAGTACTTCGGCAAGTTTGATCAGATCCTTCATGCTTCCATCTATGACTTTTGCTACAATTTTTGTTGAGTTGAAAGTTTCAGCATCTTTGAGCAGGTTTTCAGCCTTCAAGTTTGCTATCTCACTTTTCAATTTATCTATTTCTTTTTTCTGTTCTTTCCACTCTTCAAAGAACTTCTCTACCGTTTTTGGCAATTGCAAAGGTTCTACTCTAAGTACTTCGCTTGCTCTTTTAATTATTGCCTCCATTTCGGCAATAGCATCGATAGCTGCATCTCCAGCAGCGAATTCAAACCTAAGAACTCCATCTTGTATTGACTCAACTTTAAGTATCTTTATCAGTCCTATCTCTCCAGTCGAGCTGCAGTGCGTTCCACCACATGCTTGGACGTTTTCACCAACTTTCACTACCCTTATCACCTTTCCAGGCGGAACACCACCCTGGTAGAGTCTAAATCCAAATTTCTTTTCGGCTTCAATCCTGTCCATCCAAAAGGTTTCTATCTGTTTGTTTTCAAGTATAATTCTGTTTGCTAACCTTTCTACTTCTCTCACTTCATTTTCTTCGAGTTTCTTGTAGTGAGTTACATCCAATCTTGCCTTCTTTTCCTCCTTCTTAGCTCCAGCCTGCCATACTTGATTTCCGAACATTTTTTGTAAGGTGTGGAGTAGCACATGGGTTGCGGAATGATGTCTCATCAGTCTAAGCCTTCTCTCAGCATCGATATACCCTCTAACAGTTTTATCGATTGAATCTTTTAACTCCACACCAACTCTATGCAGCACTACACCATCGACTTCTACAACTTCAAAAACTTCTATTTTTTTGCCATCGAGCATTAAGTATCCCAAATCGTTTTCCTGTCCACCGCTTTCAGGATAAAATGCGGTTTTGTCTAAGATAAGATATCCATTTTCGCAGCCAATTACCCTAGCTTCAAATTCAAACATCTTTGGATCTTCATGGTATAGCTTTTTAGTTGGTGGATACTTCCCAGAAAGCTTGACTTTCTTCTCCTCTTTCTTTTCAGCTTTGGAATGCTTCTTAGCAAGTTCAGAATAGAAATCTTGTGGTACTTCAACCTTGAAACCTTTCTGTTCAGCTATCTTTGCGGATAACTCAGCTGTAATGCCATGTGCATCGTATAGCTCTACAAGATCTTCTTTTGAAAGACCTTTCTTCTTTTCAAGTATCCTTTCTACGTACTTTATACCCTTACCGATTGTTGCTTCATACTTTTTCTTTTCAAGAGTGAGTATCTCCTCGATCGTCTCCATCGGAACTTCAAATGTGAATTTGAGTTTCTTGAAGTGCGCTTCAATTAGATCTGCAAGTTCTGCTGAAAGTTGAAGTTCTTCCGCTAATCTGAAACTTCTCCTTATCATAAGCCTTGCAAGATACCCTCCTCCAGAATTCGAAGGTACAAGCCCGTCACCAAGCATGAAAAGTACGCATCTAGTATGGTCAGCAAGTGCATAGATTTTTTCAAGTGGATCGAGTATCGAAGAAAGTTCACTAATATCTATCCCTATTCTTTTTGCTACTTCTTCCCTTAGCCTCAAAAGTTCCTGTCCTCTAAGATTGCTCGAGATTCCCGCTACTTTTGAACTCTCAGCTACAGCTTTTGCAACATCTTTGTCCTTTATATCTACATTTATATTACTTTCCTTTAATATTAAATTGATCACTTCAGGAAAGATCGCATCGTAAACTGTCGGCGTACCTTTGCTCGCCCATACAAATCTTTCAAGTCCGTATCCAGTGTCGACTATGTAGTTCTCCATTTTTCTGTATCTTGATCCCTTTATCTCTATATCCCCAGCCTCGTCTTCCTGCAGGTTCATGAAGACGAGCGTTGCTAACTCTAAACCTCCAACTATTGCTTCCAAACATGGACCTGCATTTCCACCGCCAGCCCAAGGCTCTTCTTTATAGACTATCTCCTCTTTCTTCACACCCAATTCCATCAGAAGCTCTGTACAGTATGCGACGGTTTCATTCTTCCAGTAGATTTGCTTCTGCGGGTAGTTGAACGCATGGTGAGCCATCATCTCAAAAAGTGTCAAATGCCTACCTGTTCTACCTATGCTATCTAGATCATCAAGCCTTATGCATGGCTGAGAAATTGTAAGAGGATTTGCTGGCGGTGGAGCTATACCGGATGTTACAAAAGGCTGAAAATCTGCTATGCTTGCAATTGTTAGATAGATATCATCTCTCCACCTTGCAACTACTGGATATCGATTAATCCTTTCGTGTCCTCTCTTCTCAAAGAAGGAGAGATAATACTCCCTCATTTCTTCAAGCTCAAAAGATCTCTTGAAAATAGGTTTTCCAATGAACGCATAACTGCTGCATGGCGGATCGTTGCAGATTTCTCTGTTCTCATCTGCAGTCCAGAAATTTTTTCCACATTTTACGCACTTCTTTCTTACGAATTCGTTCTCTTTTAGGAAAGTGATGTCGAGATACTCTTTCTCAAGACTCATCGCTTCAATTCACATCAATGCTTAAATAATCTTGCGCTTCAAATAACCAAAAGATAAATAAGTCCTGTAGATGCAAGAAAAATTCGGAATTAATAAAAATCTGCCGGGGTTGCCGAGTGGTAAGGCGCACGCCTGGAGGCTTTAAAAGCTGGAAAGCGTGTGGGCTTTGCCCGCGTGGGTTCAAATCCCACCCCCGGCGTTTTTATGATGATTTTGGAAGTTTTAAAGTAAGAATAAGCTTCTGGAAAACTACTGAATTTCAAAATATCTTTAAAATCTCAGCCCTCATCGAAAACCTCTTTAGAAGCTTCAAGGACCAAGTTCAGCCTGCTTTTGTTCTCATTTCAAAATCGGAGATGGGCCCGCGGGGGTTTGAACCCCGGACCTTTCGCTTATCAGGCGAACGCTCTAACCAGGCTGAGCCACGGGCCCTTCAGAATTTTCCAGAGATCAATGTTTATAAGTTTTTGTGTTGCCAAAAAATTATGATCAAATCAGACGAACTTCGATCACTTTCCCCTTTGGCTTCTCCTCCTTGAATATCTGGCCCTCAAATCTGTAAACTTCCGCTCCGCTAAGCCAGCAATCAGGTGGAAGTCCAGCTTTTATGCAAGTTTCACTAAGAAAGTCTTCGGAACTTAGCTTATACTCTACAGCCACCTGCGGTAATAGCAGACCAGAGAAAGGGCCAAACTTTACCATTAGACCATGCTTTCCGATCTCAACGTGATGAGGTAGGTCTTTAGGTTTTGCTTTTATTCTCTCCGGCTGGGTTAATATGGTAACTTCGACCTCTATTTCTTCCATTTCACTTCTTCTTACCGGTTCAAAGCGTGGATCATCGATTGCTGCAGCGATTGCAGACTCTATTATCGCCTCGTCGAGCCTTTTTATCGGATATGGAAATCCTATACAACCTCTAAGCTCCCCTTTCTTAATCAAAGTTGTAAAAACTCCCCTTTTTTCCTCAAAAAAACCAGTATAGCGATCTTTTATCATATTCCCAGTCTCTAAATAATGTTCGATCGCTTTTCTTGCAAGCTTTACAGCCTTCTCACCGTCTTCAATATTTAACTTGCTCATAGCCTAAACTATCACAAAAGAAAGAAATATCTTTGCTTTACCGCAGGAACTATGATAGTTGGCATTGACGTTGGTGGTACAAACACAGACATAGTCTCCCTTGAAGGCAGTAACTTCAAACATTTAGCCTCATTCAAGACGGCTGAGTTGTGCGCTGAAAGATTAATGAGTTTTAAGGATGCAAAAGCAATCGGGGTTGGCATAGCAGCATGGATAAAAAATGGAAAAATTATAAAAGCACCAAATCTAAGTTTAAAAACTTGTAAGGAAGTGCTGGACTTTTTTAGATCCAAATGCGTAATCGAAAACGATGCAAACTGCTTTGCAATCTATGCATCAAAAATCTTGAACGTAAAAAACCTTTTCGGAGTTACAATTGGCACTGGAATCGGGAGTGGGATAATAGTCGATGGTAAACTTTATATAGGAAGCGGAATTGCTGGCGAAATTGGTCATACTTTCGTTGAAACAAAAAGAGTTTGCAGTTGTGGAGAGACAGGGCATTTAGAGGCTTCATTTGGTGGTAGATATATGGATGCAAGGGGCTTACTCGAAAGTGGGAGAATATATAAAATTAGAGGATTCAAACTTTTCTGTAAGAGTTTGGCTTTCGCCGTGATGCTTTTAGATCCAGAGATTGTAGCGTTAGGAGGTAGGATTGGCGGAAGATTGAATGCAAAGATTGTAAAAGAAAACGTCTGTAAGTATACTGCCAGAGAATTCGATTTTGAGATAGTTACGATAAAAGACGATCTTGCAGTCGCTAAAGGAGCCGCTCTTTTAGCCAGCTCTCAAATTCCTCCTTAAGACCTTCCTTTTCTATAAGATCTACAGAAACCATGAACTCTTCCTGAGTCTCTCTGCTTGTTCCAACGATTAAATAAAAATCGTCACCTATTTTCTCAAGCACACCCCTTGCAAAAATTCTTTCGCCCTTCAAAGCCTGTCCAACGTAGGTATGGGTGAAGCAGAGAATAGCTTTTATTTGAGTACTTTTTACAGGATAATACGCTGGATAGTCATAAATGAGCGAATCATCTAGCAACTCAGCCTCTACTTCGCGAAAACCGTATTTTGTTCCAACTTCTTCTGGAACATCTCTATTTAGCTCATCATAGTCCCTAACGTATAGCAGATCAAAGTACGTACTGCCTATGTAGGCTCTGTGGTACTTTCTCCTTTCATGAGCCTTGAAAATTTCAAAAGGTATCGGAACTTTTCTTTTTTCATATATATAATTCCAAGTTATTTCATCGGGCTCAGCTAGCCTTCCTTCTAGTATACCCTTTTTTATCAGCTCTCTTGCATAAAACCAATATTTTCCGTAAACAACAAAATCAACGTCTGAATCTTTTCCTTCCAAACCGATGAGTCTCGACCCAGTAACCCCCATTTTATCCTTCGGAATCGATGAGAATAGCTGTACCACCTTCTTCACCTCTGAATCCATGACTTCAAGTAATCTTTCCTCGGGTTTAAGGACCTCATCAACTATATCCAGTGGTATGCGGAATATCTTTCCATCGAAGTATCTTCTCCATTCCTCAACACAAAAAGCTTCTTCATGGCTGAGTTTCTTAAAACGCACACCATTCTTTATTCTATCCCCTCCTACATGCTGAACATACCTTAAGAAACATTTTACAGCTTTCTCATTTCTATAGCCTACAACAGAAAAGTAATAATTTTTAACCCGAATAAAATCTCTAAGCCTTATAAGTTTCATACTTGGCATAAACTCTTCTTATTTCTTTCGCTTTCGCCCTACTACCAGCTTTTCTTAGTATATCCCCCTTAATGAGCTTTATTCTGCTAATTCTGAACTTCTTTCCCTCAATTTCTATTGTCTCTCCTACCTCAAATTCAGTATCGCCATCGACTATTATCTTTACCGGTGTAGTTACACTTCTCTTATGCAGACTCAACCTAACGATCACTTCTCCAACATCCCTAAGCCACACGGTTGACACATCCTTTGCCAATCCAGTTTCGCTTTTTCTGCCATCTTTTAGTTCTATACCAGTAACTTCTCCAATTCTATGCTCTCCAGCAACTTCTACGATAAATTCCCTGCCTTTTTCTACTAATTCGTACTCTTTTACTTTCAAAACCCCCTTTTGCGATTCTGGTCCACTGCTGATTACGGCCCTTAAACTTAATTCTCTCTCTGGAGTATGCGTGGTATACATACCGCAAGCTGTGCATCTATATAACATCTTCTCTTCCCTCACCAACTCATGTACAGTCTCCTCTCCACAACTGTCGCAGTACAAGTAGATCCTCATCTATCAACTTTAAAGCCTACGATATAAAAAATCAACAGGAAAGGATTAATAACCAATGAGGTAGAGTGTTTATGAAATGGCGAAAGAAGTGAGTGAACTGAAGTACATAATACTGAGACCGCTTGGATATCCACTGAAAGCGAGCTACCACGAGTACCCCAAGGTAGACAACTTGAAGGTTTTTGATATCTATGCCAAAGAACAGTGGAAAGGAGAGTTCGTAAGAAAAGGAAAGATACTTTTTGATATGAGGATGTTTCCAGATTTTGCATTTGAAGTCCTAGATGCTGAGCCTTCTGCAGGTTACATTGCTGACTCAACAATAATTCTAGTCGAGAGCGAACCAAAAGTGATAGAAACAGAGATAGTCCGGGATGTCAAGCTTTCAGATGTTGTTGGACAAGAAGATGCAAAGAGAAAAGCTAGGGTTATTTTGGAGTATTTGAAAAACCCCGAGAAGTTTGGAAAATGGGCACCAAAAAATATTCTTTTCTACGGACCTCCAGGAACTGGAAAAACTATGCTTGCTAAAGCGCTCTCAAATGAGGCAAAGAAGCCGTTTCTTTCCGTAAAATCTACCAAACTCATCGGAGAACATGTTGGAGATGGAGCCAGAAAGATCCACGAACTTTACGAAAGAGCCAGAAAACTCGCACCCTGTATCGTATTTCTGGATGAATTCGATGCTATAGCGTTAGATAGAAGTTATCAAGATCTTAGAGGAGATGTTTCTGAGATTGTAAATGCTCTGCTGACAGAGCTTGATGGCATTCAAAGCAACACAGGGATTTGTACTATTGCAGCAACAAACAGGTTGGAATTTTTAGATAATTCGATAAGAAGTAGATTCGAGGAGGAGATAGAATTTACTTTGCCAAATCAGGAGGAGAGGTTTGAAATACTGCGTAAAAATCTTGAAAACTTTCCGTTGAAGGTCGATGCAAGGCTAGAGATAGTTGCAAAAGCTACTGAAGGGTTCAGCGGAAGAGATATCGTGGAGAAGGTTATAAAAGCCGCGCTTCACAAAGCGATTGCAGAAGAAAGGGAATTTATATCGACCTCTGACCTCCTTGGCATTGTTGAAAAACTCAAGATGCCTTCTAAGCAACCACCAAAACAGATGTTTATATAAAAGCAAAATAATTTTACCATAACAATCGCTTTTAAACCTCTGATTCTTAGATCAACCAAAAAATTTAAGAATCAATCATCAAAAGCTAATGGAATGAAAGTGGCGATCATCGGCGGTGGGGCCGCTGGGATGACTGCAGCCTCACGAATAAAGGCTCTTCAGCCAAGTTGGGAAGTTGTTGTTTTTGAAAAATCCAAGTACGTTAGTCATGCGCCATGTGGCGTTCCGTTCTACATCTCAGGAATGGTCGAACATTTTGAGGAACTTTGTACTTATCCAACTGAATACTTTGTACAAGAAAGAGGTCTGGACGTTCGAACTCAAACAAAGGTTGTTGAAGTCGGTGACCACTACCTTATTGCAGAAAAAGATGGAAAAGAATACACCTACGAATGGGACAAGCTTTTGTTCGCTACAGGAGCTAAAGCAGAGAGATTAAGTACAAAAAACGATGAAATGGATGGGATTCTATACGTAGACAACTTTGAAAAGGCCAGAGAAGTAAAAAGTGCAGCGATGAAAGCTAACAGAGTTGTAATCGTCGGTTCAGGGTATATAGGCGTTGAGATGGCTTTGGCACTTGTAAAGCTCGGAAAGAGAGTAACAGTAATTGAAGCTAGCGAAAGGCCCTTGCCAGAATACGATGCAGAAATGGCTGCCATTTTAAAATCAGAGATGGAAAAATATCTTGAGCTGAAATTGAGCGAAAAAGTCATAGATTTTGAAGGAAAAGATAAGGTTGAAAAAGTCATAACAAACAAAAGTGAATACAGCTGCGATCTTGTAGTAGTTGCCGCTGGAATGTCTCCAAATACAAAGTTAGCTGAAAAAATTGTAAAAATTGGAAAAAAGGGAGCTATAAAAACAAACAGCAGGATGCAAACTTCAAATGAAGATGTGTACGCTGCAGGGGATTGTGCGGAATCTATAAATTTGGTAACAAAAAAACCTGATTGGATAGCTGCAGCAGCACCTGCGAACAAGATGGGATACGTAGCAGGAGTCAACATCGCAGGAAAAGAACTCCACTATCCAGGATCTTTAAAAAGCCAGTTTTCAAGCTTTATGGACCTTGAAATAGGTAAAACTGGTTTAAGTGAACACGAGGCTGTAAAAGAAGGATACGATGTTGTATCAACCTTTATAACCTCCAGAACTTCAGCAAAGTACTTACCGAACGGTTTAATACACCTTAAAGTAGTTGCAGAAAGAAACGGTAGACTTTTAGGTGTTCAAGCCATGGGAAAAGGTGTTGCTATGAGGATATACGGTGCAATAGTTCTTCTATACAACAACTGCAGTATTAAAGATCTGTTTTTTGCCGACTTCCCTTACTATCCCCCTTTAACACGTGTCTGGGATCCGCTTGTAATAGCTGCCAGAAATCTCTTCAGAAAAGTCGGACTTCCTTAACTTAATGCTTATCTATCTCCATGTTGCAAGTACTATTGTGGTCAGAGGGTTGGAAAGGTACGAAGCTATAAATTCAAACGATGTTGCCGCAAAGTTCCAGATAGCAAAACGCTTGCCAGCAGAGAGTTATGAAAATTTTGAAGAAATGCTGAAGATACATTCCAAACTTAAGATAGAGTTTAGAAAGATTTTAAAAGAGGCTGATGCTTCTATTTTAAAAGAGCCACCAGCTGAATACTCTTTTCTTCACCTCAAAAGAGATATACTGCTCCATATGCTAAAAAACTGCAGATTCTGTGAGAGAAGATGTGGCGTAAATAGATATGAAAAGTTTGGATTTTGCAGATGTAGTTCGTTAAGCTACTACAGCAGCGAATTTCTGCATTTTGGTGAAGAACCAGAACTCATACCTTCACACACCATATTCTTCAACAGATGCACCTTTGCATGTGTATTCTGTCAAAACTACGATATCGTCTACAGCGACGACTATATTTTCGATGCCAGAGAGATGGCAAGAATTGTTGATATTCGAAGGAAGCATGGCAGCAGGAATGTTAACCTCGTAGGTGGAAATCCTGATCAGCATTCGCACAAGATAATCGAGATGCTCATCTACGTCGAATCAAACGTACCTATAGTCTGGAATTCGAACATGTACCACAGTGATGAACTTGCAGAGATAATTGAAGATGTCGTAGACGTCTGGCTTGGAGATTTCAAGTATGGAAATGATAAATGTGCATTGAAGTACTCAAAAGCACCCAACTACTGGGAAGTCGTTACAAGAAATTTTTTAAGGGCGAAAGATAACGGAGAACTGCTTATAAGACACCTAGTAATGCCCAACCATGTAAACTGCTGCACTGAAAAAGTTGTGGAGTGGGTTTCAAAAAACTTGGGTAGCGATGTTAGATTTAACCTCATGTTCCAATACTACCCCACGTACAAAGCTTTTCAGTATCCTGAAATAGCTCGAAGGTTGAACGATGAGGAGATGAAAAATTCTTTGTTTGTTGCAGCCAAGCATCTTAAAAATCTCGTATGAGTGGCATCTTGCATACCCTTCTCCATTCACATTTTTTGCAGTAAAATTTCCATAACTCTAAGATCCTGTCGACTTCGATTTTAATCTCACTCCAGAATTTTTTATCTCCAACTTTTAGAGAAAGTATCTTCAAAGCGAAATCGTCCATCTCTTTAATCTCCTTTTCAGCTTTTTCTGAGTAAGCGCAGTATCCTTTGTTGTAAGGGCAAGCTTTGCAAACATCATCGATGCCTTCGACGACTTCAACAGCATCAATCTCAGCCTTAGACAAGACATCCTTCAAATTTTCAATAAACCTCATGTCGTAGCCCTCTCCAACAAAAAAATGCAGACAAATGAGATGGTGCCCCCTGAGCTTTACCATGCAAGGATCTCTTTCCTTCGCTTTTAAATTTTTGTTATGCCTCACCTCCAAAAACAACTTTTGTTAAATTACTAGGTATCTCTTCATCTCCAGTATACTTCAAAGCTTTGTCCACTGAATGTCTTGCTATGTACCCTGCAACGTGTAGGAGAGTGTCACCATACTCAACATCCTTTTCCATGCTAGCAGTACAAGGAAAGCTGTGGTGCGCTTCAGATATTGCACTCCACAATTCCCTCATATTTTCAAATTTTTTGTTTCTAAGTTTTACAGCTATGTACCACGCAGCTCCACAGGGCTGACTTTTCAATACTCTTACCGAGCGTATCCTGCCATCCTCCATATCTATCTCAAATTCTGGATAACCTACTTTGAATTCCTCGTAGAATTTTTTCAAAATTTTAGTTGATGGTTTGAAGCTGCAAAAAGGTTTTGGTGCCTCAAATTCTATTTTTAAGTCTAAAAATTTTTCTGAAATCTGTTTTCTAAGCCCTGCTTTACACCACGATGGCTCTTCAGTAGGTACTATCACTGCAGAAACTTTTCCTTCAAGATAACTAGGCATAGATGCCAATATATCTGGATGAATGTTTATCAAAATAGCTACATCCGCTTCTGCAACTTTCTTTGGTAGAAAATCCTTTGGATTTTCGATGAAATCTGGCATAGTTTTTGGATCTGGGAGAGAGTAAACTGCAACGATGTTTTTCGTAAAAGAGTAGATTTTGGCTTTGCATTGGGTACATGCATCTATTCCGCATGCACCGTAAGATGGACAGGAGTTTGGATAATTCATCAGATTTGCGACGAATCTTTCAGCAAAGAAACCATTTTGGAAGATCAAAAGCTCCATGATCTCACTCTTAGAAAATTTAGAAGAAATCTGCTATACTAACCTGTCTTTTTGTATCGCTTTCAAACAGAGACTTTATCTCAAGTTCGATCAGATTGATCCTCTGCCTTGTATACTCAGAAACCTTGAACTCCTCACAAAGCATCTTGGATAAAGCTAGGTACTTTGTAATGGAGCTGCTGTGAACTGTCAAAGTTAGTTTACCACCACATTTAGTACATTTTCCAGATAGAGGTATTCTTCTGAACTTTTCATTACAGTTGAGACAGCGAAACTCTTGCCTTGAAAAGGCTCTCAAGTTTCCAATTATATCTGGCAGAAAATGAACATTTATAACTCTTTCAGCCACGTCGCACTCATCAACAGCTACGATCTTTTTTGCAAGCTCCATTTGAGCCCTTAGCTTGTCCTGCATGGTCTCAAGGTACTTGTAAGCACTCTCCTTGTTTCCAGAAGCTATGTCCAAGGTGTCATGAGTGAACTTCAACCCACAGAATCTTAGATCGCTTTTTAACCTGTCTTTTACCTTCTCCACCAAATTTTCAACTTCTTTTGGACTTGCATACCTCATGGTAGCTTCATAGAATTGCAAAGGATACATCGAAACTATATCCATGTTCTGCACTTCTTTATCAACTTCCTTTGGATCTACAATAGCCGTAAGAACCAAAGGAGCGTCCATTTGCCCGCCTCTCTTATCTGGTAAGAACTTCCTTGAAAAATTCAGAAGACCATCTAATAGAAGCATCACACAATCTTCATCACCATCGCAGTTTCTTCTTTTAGCTGCATGGAAGTAGGGATGAGCGTAACCTGCTAAAACGTCTGCAAAACCGATTATTCTTCCAAGCACGCCAGCCGATGTGTGAGGGGCTAACCCTATAACTAAATGTCCAATTAAGTCTTCAGGTTTTTCTAAGTTGTAGTAGGGCTCAAGTCCATAGAATTTTTCAAGAAGTTCATCTATGAACTTCGCTACTCGAAGCAAATAATCTCCTGCAGATTTTGGTAAGATTAAATCTTGTGGTTTAAGCTCAACTATCTGCTCTGCACTCTTCAAATCGTTCCCTAAATAATCTCTCGTATAACCTAGCTCTCGTAGTTTCTCTACACTAACTCCAATCTCTCTTGGTCTGAAATGCGTTAAAGGCAGGTCTGTCATGTCAAATCTAGATGTTCCGTCTTTAAAAACATAAACCTGGTGTTTAGCTCTCAGAATTCCTTTTTCAATTCTTTCAGGAATCTTATACTTGGAAGACATTCCTATAACACCTTTGACGGTTTCAGGCGGATTCTGAACTCTGAGATTTGCGAGAGCTTTATCAAATAGTTCCTTTATGTTTATCTTGCGCTTTAAATACGCTTTTGTTTCCTCACCGCATCTACATTTCTCACTATTAACTTTTATTTTACAATTTGGACAATAATAAAATTGTTCGGTTAACTCACCGCAATCACACTTAAGCCAGAAAAATTCTTTTCCACAACCTTTACACTTCCTTAGATTCAGCTCAACTTCGATCTCTCCCTTTGGCGAATTGTAATCCTTCGTGAAATCTACTGCATTAACAACATCCCTCGTTTTTCCACCAGCCAAGCTTACTGGGAATAAAAGATGTGGAGGGGGACTCATCATTCTTTCTTTAGCTTTTTCTGGTCTTCCCATCCTTGCTCCAATCCTTGACAAAGCTTTAGCTCTGACATCTAAACCTGAGAGATTTCTAACAGCCTCTAAAGTACTACTACCTCTTACTTCCTTTATCTTTCTTAACTTTTCATCTAGTCCCAAACATCTAATTAGAACTTTATATTTTTCTACTACTATATTTCCTTCCCTAACTTTATGTTCAACAAGGAGTTTCTCAAGTATGTCCTTCGCTCTTGCATCCAGGGGTAAAACGAGAGCGCTAAGCTCATATCTACCCTCAATTTTCCCCTTTTCTGAGATCCAGTTCCTCAGATACTCCAAATCCTCCAGAGTTATGTCATGCCACAGATAAGTATAATCGGGATGCAAAGGTGCGTTGAATTCATCACAGAGTCTTAAAGCTTCATCCTCACTTATCTTTCTGTAATCTTTCTTTGGAACTAAATCTGCAACTTCCTGAATCCACCATTCGTAACAGTAGGATGCAGGCATTAAAGGATGGTTATTTTCAAGAAAATCTCCAAAATTTATTAAAATTTCACCCAAATCCAATATAAGTTCGACTTCATTCTTTAAAGCTCTAGCTTCATTTACCGAATTTATCCTAACTACATCACCGTTTTTTAATCTTACCGTTGGACCGTCTATCGTCGAAACTGGCACAACTCCTGCAGCTTTTCCTGGCCTTTCTATCTTCATTTGCGTTCCAACAGCAAGAAAATCTAAGATGATCATCGTTGCTGGATTTACGCCTACAGTAGCAAATCCAGAATTTCTTGCTCTACCATATCTCAGTCTGAATCCGCCCTTCCTTGACGGATGACTGAAAACTGGTCTTCCAGCAACTATATCTGAGAGATACTTATCTCTTGGCTTTATTATTTCGTTATCTCCATTGCTTTCAGTCTTGATCAACTTATCGAGCCACTCCCATCCTTCTATTTTTACATCCTCCACTATTTTTTTCAATTTAGGAGCCTTCAAAGCAATCCCTTCTGCTATTACTAAAGCCATTCCTCCACGAACCCTGTTCGTTTCAACTCTTGGTAAGTTTCTGTATCCTGAAACTTCCGCTTCCTCTGTTGGTTCGCCATCTATACAAATTGGGCAGTTAGAAACGATGAGTTTTATTTCATCCTCAGTTGGTAAATACTGAAGATTTGCAACTTTCTTGTAAAGCTGTATTTCCTCGCAATATCTCAAAATTTCCTCCTCGGTAGGAACATATTTAGATATTCCAAGCTTTCTTCTAACATAATCGGCAACAAGAACAGATATAACCTGCGCTGTACCACCAGCACTTCTTATAGGACCAGCATAATAAACTTTTATAAACTCTTGCGTGTCCTTCCATATCTTCACCTTCGCTATACCTTCTATTGGCGCTGCAACGACTCCTTCAGTCATTATTGCAACTGCTGTTCTCACGGCTTTATCGATTGCCTCTTCTCTATCTAACTTCGCAAACTTTCCTTCAATTATCTCATCTGCAACTATAAAACACATCTTTTCTCTCGAAATTCCCTGCTTTTCTAGCTCAAGTATCCTTTCTGAAACTGGAAGCCCCATCAATTTTTCTACTCTTTCAGCCATATTTCTTGCAATTGGAACTTCTACAAAAGGTTCGGGATCTAAAGCGAGAGATCTAGCTTTTTTTGCTATCTCGTAAGCTTCATACAGTTTGTTGAGTAAGCTCTGATGGTAAGATCTGATTTCTTCAACCATGTAATGATCTTTTTTCTCCTCATCAAAAAGTGGGAAAAACCTATCCAGAGTTAGATGCATGTATGTTTTTCAACGATGGGGAAAAAACCTTTTCTGATCTTCTAAGATTTATCATTAAATAGTTTTCATTTTTTGCAATTTAAAAAAACACTCTCATAAGCTGCAACGAGTTCCGCAAGCTTATCCAAAACGATTTTTCCGGTTTTTGTCAACACATAATTTTCAGAATCCTTCTCTACAAGACCAACGTTTAAAAGGGCTTTCAAATGACGATCAAGTATTCCAGGGTTCAGTTGAGTGTCAAACATGAGTTGAGAAAACTTTTTTGGGCCATTTTCTAGGTTTAAAAGTACTTCTACGATACCAGTGCGTGAGACAACTTTTAAAAGTTTCTGCGCAGTTTCGATGTTAACTTTGGAGTTGTTCATAGTTATTGTAATTAGCTACTACACTTTTTTAATTTTACTGTAAAAACTACTTAATAACAATTAAATAAGAGTAATTTTAAAGATGTAACTCAAGAAAATTTAAGTGTTGAGGAGAGTATTTTAAGTACTTCCTCTCCTTCCTCCTTGTTTCGGGCAGTAGTTATAACATAAACTTGCTGAACAGTGTTTCCATCTATTAACAACGCTCTTAAATTGCCCTTAATATCGCTCCTCGTAAGCTTCATTCTAACCCCGCCTCCAACCCCGCTACCAACCTCTATAACACCTGGAACGACTTTCTTTACATAAGGCGATGATGCCAGCCTTAAAACTAAATTGTATCCCTCTCTTCCACCTATTATCGTCGAATGGCTGCCCCCTATCTTTTCCTCAGCTCTAGCCTCAAACTTTGGTAGTTCCCTTTCAACCTTTATCCTAAGTTGCAACCTGCGAGAAAATTCTTCAAAACTACCGAAGATGTCTGTTCTGTACAATCTAAATGGAAAATAAGATTTTTCAAGTTCACTGAACGCTTCATCCAGCAGAACTTCGTTGAATGCAGATACATAAATTTCTTCAAGTCTTCTTTCGTAGATTTTGTCTGCAAGGATTTCATAAGTGTTTCTAACTGAATCTTCGTACCTTTTAAACTTTATTGTTTCTTCGACTTCTCCTATAAAAATGGAATACAGAAAGCTTTCATTAACGTAAACACCACATGCGAATGCATTTCTCTTTCCACAACTCAAACAAAATTGCGTAGGAAAAGACAATTCATAACCACAACTGCAAATCAGTCGTTTAGACATATCATATGCCCCATCTTTTCCTTCTTAGCTTTTAAATACTGTAAATTTTCTGCAGAAGGTTCTACTTCTATAGCCTCTCTCTCCACTTCAAAACCGTACTTTTTGAGCTCTTCAATCTTTAAAGGATTGTTTGTAAGTAATTTAACTCTTTTAACACCCAAGTCCATCAATATCTGCGCAGCTATTCCGTAACTTCTCAAGTCTGGTGGAAATCCCAACTCTATATTGGCTTCAACTGTATCTGCACCCTCTTCTTGGAGCTTATATGCCATAAGTTTATTAATAAGCCCAATTCCTCTACCCTCATGCCCTCGCATGTAGATCAAAACCCCTCCGTATTTTGATATCCTCTTAAGCGAGCTTTCAAGTTGTTCTCCACAATCGCAGCGAAGGGAGTGAAAAACGTCTCCAGTTAAACATTCGGAATGTATCCTTACTAAAGTTTCATTTCTGTTAAAGTTCTCAGAAACTAAAGCTATTATCTCCCCAATTGGTGTTCTGTAGCCTATAGCTCTAAGCGTACCATAAAACTTTGTCGGTAAAGTAGCTTCCACGACCTTTTCAACCAGCTTCTCTTTTTTTAACCTGTACTCTATAAGCTCCTGAACACTTACACTTTCAAAAGATAAAAATTCCCCTATATCATCTTTCGTTGCTATGTTTCCTTTGGAAGTTATTAGTGGTGCATAAACAGCTACTGGAGAGAATCCAGACATTTTCACCACATCTATACAAGCTTCCGCAATTCGTGGCCTTTCGAGAACTCCCATCTCTTTTGCCTCCTCTATAAATATTCTTCCAGGGTATTTTATTTGGGAAAAATCTATCTTTTCTGCAGCTATCTTCCTAATAAGTTCTGCTCTCTTCTCGGCAGAAACATCTTTCGAATCTAAAGGAATAAGATTTCCATTGTAAAACCTGTATCTGTTCAAACCCAGACTTAGAATCTTTTTCCACGGCATCGCCACTCTTATTTCATCACAGTTTTTCATCATGAACTTGATAATATCTGAAGTTACGTTTTCTGCGGCTGTACATACCACAGCTTTGCTAGAATCAAAAACAATTATTGGTGATCCACTTCTGAGTTTCTCTATGATCTTTTCCATACCAACAACTTTTCGCTAAGCTATATAAAGTTTGAGAAGCTTCTCAAATTTAATCTTTCTTCTTTTCAGCATCCTTCACAATTTCCTCTCCCTCATAAAGTTCTTTGTAAGCACTTTCGTCCATCTCAAGAACAAAACTACCAGTGTATCCACAGCTTTTGCATCTGTATTTACCAGTATAGCCACCAGAATCGAGTTCTACATCCTTTGAACGACACACCGGACACACAAGCAATTTCATTTAATCCCTTTGTAAATTGTAAATTTAAAATTTTCCTAAGAGAGGATAGAACAACTAGTAAAACCTAATCGTTTCTAGATTCAGTGGTGCTCTCGTCTCTATTTTGAAGGTTTTGTATATGCTTGAAGCCAGATCTAAACACTTTGCCTCATCGCCATGCACTGTTACAATTTTTTCTGGCTTTGGATTTAGAGATTTCACGTAATTCATCAGCTGTTTCCTATCTGAATGCCCTGAGAATCCATCAACAGTTTCCACTCTCATCTTCACTTCTAAAACTCCCCTCTTACCGTTCGTTGGAAAGGGTACTTCCTTCCAACCTTTTTGAACCTTTCTGCCCAATGTTCCTTCTGCCTGATAGCCGACGAATATTATCGTATTTTTCTCGTTCTCAGCTAAATGTTTGAAGTACTCCATCACGGGCCCGCCGTTAAGCATGCCAGAGGTAGCTAGTATTACACAGGGAGTTGGATCTTTTATGATATCCTCTCTTTTACTCGGCGAATCCACCCTCTCGAAACTTTCACTTATGAACGGATTTATTCCTTGGTAGAATATCAGGTCCCTCAGATTAGCGTTTAAGTACTCTGGATAGGCAGTATGGATTGCTGTGGCCTCGTATATCATCCCATCTACGTAAACTTTTGTTTCAGGTAATCTTTTTTCTCTAATGGCTTCTTCCAAAACGATCATAACTTCCTGACTTCTTCCAACTGCAAAAGCTGGAATCAGAACTTTTCCTCCGTTAGATATTGTTTCATTTATCACCTCAATTAACCTGTCTTCAGCCTCCTTTCTTGAGGGCTGAACGTCGTTTGTTCCACCATAGGTTGCCTCCATTATTAAAGATTCCAGCCTCGGAAAGCTTGCTACTGCTTTATCGAAAAGCCTTGTATTTTCGAATTTAAAATCTCCTGTGAATGCAACGTTGTATACTCCCTCTCCTATGTGAAAGTGGGCTATTGCTGAACCTAAAATGTGGCCAGCGTTGTAGAAGGTTAACCTAACATCTGGGCTTATGTCTGTAACAACACCGTAATCTATTGGAATCGTATGTTTCAATGCCTCTCTGATCAATGAGGAATCGTAGGGCGATGAAGATCCTTCTCTCGCTGCAACCTCTATAAAATCTAGTTGAAGCAAAACCATCAGATCTCTGGTAGGTGGAGTAAGGTATATTGGCCCTTTGTAACCAAACTTATATAGCAAAGGAATCCAGCCGCAGTGATCCAAATGAGCGTGCGTTAGAACTATTGCATCGATAGAATCCAGCGGCTGAACTTCTGAAACATAAAGATACGGTGTGCTTTGGATGTTGCTAACGTTTACGCCACAATCAATCAATATCTTACTTTCTGGTGTCTGCAAAAGATAACAGCTTCTTCCGACCTCTCTGCTTCCCCCCAAAAAGGTAACTCGGACCCATTTTTCTTCTATAAGTGTTCCTCTATGTATTTTCTCGCCGATTCGATTTAAAATATCTTTCCTCTCGTCCCTTACACTCATAAGGTAATTTCTGATACTTTCGAGGGTTTTAGACTTGATCGGGGGGGTTCTCACAACTCTTGGACTCCAGCCCACCGCTTTTATTATCTCCCTAAACATCGTTCCCTGCTTTCCTATAACCATCCCTGGCTTCTCTGCTTCAATTATTACCTCTCCATTTTCTTCGTCAAAGTATATGTTCGAAATCTTAGCCTCCTCTGGAACAATCTTTTTTATGATCTCCTTAGCCTCCTCTGGAGGCTTTAAGCTTTTGGGGTCTGGTCTTACTATTATCCTCTTCCTAAGCTCCTTAGCTAACTTTTTTACAACGTCAGTTTGGGCTATTTCCTGAGGATTCTCGACGTAGATAACTATGTTTGGCCCTTCAAATTCGATATTTCTGATCTTTACTTCTTTTGATACGCTCTCTTTTATCTTACTTTTTACTTCATCAAGCGGTAACCTCATTTCAGACTACTTCCTGAACTTTTCGATTATCTTTTCAATTTCCTCTGCCTTAAACTGATAAAATTCCTTTTCCGTGATTTTAGCTACATCTATTCCATCGCCAGATGCTGAATCTCTCTTCATTGCAGACCATATAGCTCTGATTGCAAGCTCCACGGCATCGTCTACACTTATCTCAGGAGTAAATCTATCTTCAAGAACTCCGTAGGCTGTTAAGCTTCCGCTTCCAGTTGCAACTATACCTCTCTCTTCTATAGCACCGCCAATTGGGTCTATAGAATAAATGCTTGCTCCATATTTATCTATTCCTCCTATTAAAAGTTGCACGTAATAGGGGTACCATCTATACGAGTTCAGGATGTTTGAAGTCAGAGTTGCGATCGCTTTTACAGTCGGTTTTTCCTCTTTTCTAATTTCATAAAGGTTTGCTTCAGCTTTTATTAGCCTCGCAAGGTATTGTGCATCTCCGACACTTCCAGCCGTTGTCATTGCAACTCTATCTGCAACTTGATATATCTTTTTGGCAACTCTGCTGGCAATAAAGTTACCCATTGTAGCCCTCTTTTCTGTAGCCAAGACTATCCCATCTTTACAGATTAACCCCACGGTCGTAGTTCCCTTATATATTTTTTCTTCCATCATGCTTACCACTTTTTTGGCTTTTAGAATAGCCATTATCTTTAGCTCTCGCTGTTTTTAAAATTTTTCGATTAGCGAATTAGTTGTTCTTAACCATAAACAAACTAAAACTTTAATTATCAGCTAAACGCTATTTAAGCGCACTTCTGCTCGTAAACTTGTTAAACAGTTGCCGCGACACTTTTGGATGAAATTCAAAATTGTGCACACTTTTGAAAGGATGCGAGTTGGAGAAGTAACAACGATTCACGGTAGTTTTAAAACCCCTGTATTCATCCCTGTGGCAACTTTGGGAGCTATGAGAGGCTTAGATAATAGGGACCTGAAAGATATGGGTGTGGAAGTTATACTCGCAAACACGTACCATCTACATATCCGCCCCGGTGACCAGTTAATAAAAGAGCTTGGAGGTCTTCACAAATTCATGAACTTTAAAGGAGTAATTGTAACTGATTCAGGTGGATTTCAGGCTTTCTCCTTAGGTTATGGCTTAGAACACGGTGTAGGGAAGATTGCGAACAACATATTTTTGGAAGGGATAAAAAATTGCTCCTACAAGGGAGAGAAACTTGCTTTTGTTTCAGATAATGGAATAAAATTCAAAGACCCGAAATCTGGAATTGTAGTTGAACTTACACCGAAAAAATCCATGGAAATACAGTCAAATTTAGGCTCAGACATAATTTTTGCGTTAGACGAGTGCACATCGCCTTTGTCTGATAAAGAGTACACAGCAAAAGCCCTAGAAAGAACTCACCGCTGGGCTGAAGAGTGCCTACAGTACTACGACAAAAAACAGGCTCTTTTTGGTATTGTACAGGGAGGAGAATACAGAGATCTAAGGGAAAAATCGGCAAAGTTTATGGCTGAAAGAGATTTCGCTGGTTATGGAATTGGAGGTTCCTTAGGAAAGTCCAAACAAGATATGCTGAACATAATAGACTGGGTTACTCCAATTTTGCCTGAAGAGAAACCTCGACATCTTCTTGGCATTGGCGCAGTTGAGGACCTTTTCAACTGTGTTGAAAGAGGAATAGACATGTTCGATTGCGTCGCTCCAGCAAGATGGGCAAGGAGGGGACATCTCTATATAAGCCCAGCTGAGGGTGGAAATCCCAAGAACAAGTTCAGGATACACATAAGAAATTCAGCATTTAGGAGAGATCCAAAACCTATAGACAGGGATTGCGATTGTTTAGTATGCCAGAATTATTCTAGAGCTTACCTTAGACACTTGTTCGTTTCTAATGAACTCCTTTACTTCAGACTTGCAACCTACCACAACGTCTACTTCATACTCAACCTCATGAAGAAAATAAGAGAATCTATAAAAGATTGTAGCTTTTACGAACTGAAAAAAGAGTGGCTCGGTTACGTTTGATCCTTCATCTTTGCTGCGATGTATACGAATGGTGTGTCGAGAATCGCAATAACAAATTTCATAGCGTACGATGTTATAAATATCTGAAATATAATGTCCCACGTAAAAACCTGTTCCCACAACACCCCAAAACCAACGAAGGCTATCCATGTAAATACTGCATTGTCTATCAGTTGAGAAACCATAGTTGATGCATTGTTCCTTAGCCAGAGATGTTTGCCTTTTGTAACCTTCTTCCAAAACTCGAAAGCCCAGACATCATGGGTTTGAGAAATTATGTAAGCTGCCAAGCTGGCAATCGTTATCCTTGGTAAAATGCTGAAAACAGCCTCAAGATGTGGTTGCATCTTGTCGCTTTCATGGGGTATGAAGGCTAAGCTTACCTGCATGAGTATTGTAAACATTATTAATGTAAAAAATCCAATCATTACAGCTTTTTTAGCCTCCTTTTTTCCATGATTCTCGCACAGGATGTCTGTAACGAGGAAAGTCGAACTGTAAGCGACGTTACCCATTGCTGTTACAAGACCAAAAAACTCTATTGTCTTTAAAACTTGGACGTTAGCTAAGATAACTGCCATTGAAGTCCACGCAAAAAGTCCAGCTCTGCCAAAAAGCCTGTATGCTAATATTATACCAGCGAAACTAACTAAGAGCATCAGAAGTCCAAGAGCTTCGTTGAATAGCATATCCTTGGGTAGCCCTCGGATTTAAAAATTTGAACTAAAAAATTTCCTGAATTCAATAGTTGAAATTTAAGGCCACTCAAAGCCTTCTGTAGTTCTTTTTCCTTTATTTCGAAAGAGATATTTAAGAATTCGAAATTTTTCCCATGCGTTTAAATTTATTAAAAGCGCCCGGGCCGGGATTTGAACCCGGGGCGTGGGCTCGACAGGCCCACATGTTGGGCCGGACTACACCACCCGGGCTTTTAGGTATCAGCGATCAGAAGTTTTTTAAGTGTTTTGGTGTCGTATTTAAGAGGCTCACTGTAGGTTTTAGATAAAATTGTTTGAGCCGAAAATCTTCAAAGTCTCCATCGACAATTTCAAATATTTTTTATGATTCTGGGTTCTATATCCTTTATGGATATCGTTGTGGGAGGGGGAAGATATGGGGCTAGAGCTGTAGAATACTTAATGAAGAACAAAAGAGAATTTTTGGTCCTTGAACCAGATCTTAACTGCGAAGTTTCGAGAAAATTTGGTATAGAAGTTATCAAAGGCCAAGCTACAGATCTAATTGAACTTGCAAAAAAGGTTAATCCAGAATGGATATTTCCAACCGCCCCTGTTCACGTCGCTGCGGAAGTTCTAAAAAAAGATTTTGAGCCTTGGATTGATGTAGTTAACTCGATACTATGTGGAATTCCACCAAAAATAGTAGTTTCTGTAGGTAGAGGTAGTATAGTTGTAAGCTACAATCGAGATGGAACGTGCTTGGAAAACTGCATTTCCCCAGATATATGTCCTGTAACCAAAATTAAAAGACCTTGTCCAATGTTCGAGATGATCAAATTTGCTTCTCCAGAAGCGTTTGTACTGGTTAGTCATCAGCTTGTTCCAGGCTTGGGGGCTATAAGAGGAAAAGACTTTCAAGAGATGGTCAAAAAAGCCTATAAAGACAGAAGAATTATTGTTGCAACTGCCTGCAAATGCCACGGAGTAATCACTGCACTTAAGAAGATCAAAAAGTTCTGATCCAAAAGGATTAAATTTTATTGCAAACATTGTGATTATGCTTATAGACAACTTCGGCAGAAAAGTTACAAATCTACGTGTTGTCCTTACGAAGAGGTGCAACCTCAAATGTTTTTATTGCCATAAGGAAGGTGAAAATTCTTGTGGAAGCGAAATTCCTGCAGAGAGGGTAATTGAGATTGTAAAAGCTTTTTATGATCTTGGAATTAAAAAATTAAAGTTCACAGGTGGCGAGCCTCTTTTGAGAAAAGACCTATTTGACATACTCTGCAACCTTCCCAAATTTGAGGAAGTTTCAATGACTACCAACGGAGTCCTTCTTGAAGATGCTGCTGCAGAATTGAAGGAGTGTGGATTAGATAGAGTAAACGTTAGTCTTGATACACTCGACGAAGATAAATTCTTGAGGATAACTGGACAAAGAGGCTTAAGAAAAGTGCTTTCTGGTATTGAAGAAGCTTGCAATGTAGATCTTACACCTTTGAAGATAAACATGGTGGTCATGAAAAACATAAACGATAACGAAATAGATAACCTGCTTGCTTACTCCAACTCATTAAACAAAAAGGAAATAAAAACCATTTTGCAGCTAATAGAACTTTTGCCATATGGCGAACTGAAAAAGTACTACATAGACATTTCAGAAATCGAAAAGAGATATGAAAATATAGCTTACAAGATTCTGATCAGATCTATGCATCATAGAAAACAATACTGGACATCTAGGGGGATAATTGAATTTGTAAAGCCCATAGACAACACAGAATTCTGCTTGAACTGTAACAGGATAAGATTAACATCAGATGGAAACATAAAATTGTGTCTTCTGAGCGATGAAATCGTTAAACTCGATGGATTGCATGGCAAAGACCTGAAAGATGCAATAAAAAGAGCCGTAATGCTCCGAAGACCGAAGTTCGCAACTTTAAAATCATTTTTATAAAAATATATTTTCAAAAGCTTTATTTAGGAGTAAAATTCACATTACAATAATGAGGATTCCGAAAATACCGCTAAAACTCAGTTTAAGGTCATCTCAGGAAAAAGAGAAGGAAGAGAAAGTTAACGAGAAAGAACTTGAAGATTATGAAAAAGAAGCTCTTGAAGCTATAGAACAGGCAAAAAAAGTTGTTGAGGCTCTTAAAGTTAGGGAGGAGAGAAAGTTCGGTAGGAGGATCCAGATTGAGTACAACATTCAAGAACACGGCGAACTGATAGAATACGAACCTCCGAAGGGTTGGAAGATCGTTGAAGATTACTGGATCATAGAACCGTTCTGCAAAGTCTATATAATATACAACGAAGAGGAGCAGGACTATAGATACGTTGTAGTTGAACCAAGATTGTCTCCCTTAGAGGTTGAAATTTATGGAGAGATGTTGATTATCCTACGTGATGAACTTGAAAGGTATTCTGATGAGAAGGAGAGTAAAGAGGTTGTTTTGAAGAAGAACTTCGATAGATTGCTTCAAGAAATTGGTTTCAATTTGGAGCACAAAAGTTACTACAAAATTTTTTACTATATAATAAGAGATTTCCTCTTCTATGGCAAAGTTACAGCCTTAATACTCGACAAGATGCTCGAAGACATATCTTGCAACGGTTACAGGAAGCATCTCTACGTTTTCCACAAGAACTACGCAAACATACAAACAAACGTGATATTTGAGGAGGAAGATGAACTTGACTCCTTCGTCGTAAATCTAGCTCAAAAGTGCGGGAAGCACATAAGCGTTGCGGAGCCGATGGTGGATGCAACGATGCCCGATGGGAGCAGGGTGCAAATTACGCTCGGGAAGGAGGTGACAGACCACGGATCAACCTTCACCATAAGGAAGTTTAGAGAGGAACCCGTAACCCCAGTTGATTTGATAGCCTGGGGAACCTTCAGCAGCGAGCAAATGGCTTACCTCTGGCTTTGCATAGAGAACAAGAAGTCCCTAATTTTTGCAGGTGGAACTGCAAGCGGGAAAACGACTTCGATGAATGCGATTTCTCTCTTCATTCCTAGAAGGGCGAAGATAGTTTCCATTGAGGATACGAGAGAACTTATGCTTCCGCATGAGAACTGGATC
>JASFYJ010000009.1 GCA_030055525.1 Archaeoglobales archaeon
TTTATGAAAATGGTTATGCAGTTGCAGATGCTAGGATGGTCGTTGGAAAAAGGAAGAACTTCAACTACGAGCTTGGCGATCTTAGCGTGCTTTTCAACCCGAGGAGCGTTGCTGTGGTTGGTGCATCGGCTACCATAGGGAAGTTTGGCTACAACATAGTGTGGAATCTCAAACAGCATGGATTTAAAGGGAAAATTTACCCAGTGAATCCAAAATACGAGTACGTTCTCGAATACAAATGCTATCCTAGTGTGGCAGATATTCCGGAACAGATAGACCTAGCTATTATAGCCGTTCCTGCAAAGTTTGTCCCCGAAGTTATGACGCAGTGTGCGGCAAAGGGTGTTAAGGGAGTAGTCATAGTTAGTTCTGGCTTTAGTGAAGAGGGTGAAGAGGGAGCAAAGATAGAGAGAGAAGTAATTAAAATTGCAAAACAAAATGGAATAAGGATCTTTGGCCCCAATACTACTGGAATTTTAAATACAGACAACGGTTTGATAACATCTTTTGCACTGCTACCATATATAAAAAGGGGAAATATTGGGATAATAGCACAAACTGGACTATTTTTAGGATTATTGATGGAAATAGTTGCTACAAACCATCCAAGCCTAGGTTTCAGCAAGATAGTCGGGTTGGGAAACAAAATAGATATCGAAGACTACGAAGTTCTCAACTTCCTGATTAAGGATCCAAATACAAACGTAGTAGGTATATATGTTGAGGGATTCAGAAACGGAAGAGCATTTTATGATGCAATAAAGAACTCTGAAAAACCTGTCGTCGTTTTTAAGACTGGAAGAAGTGATTATGGTAAAAAAGCTGCTTTAAGTCATACTGCGGCACTTGCAGTGGATGATGAGATATTTGAAGCTGTGGGTAAGCAATCAAACTTCGTGAGGGTTTTTAGTTTTGAAGAGATGTTCCAAGTATCCAAAGCTTTTGCACTTCAACCACTTCCGAGCGGAAATAGAGTAGCTATAATTCATTACACCGGATCAGGTTGCGTTCAAGGAGCTGATGCAGCCTACTTTGCCGGATTAAAGTTGGCCGAGTTCGAAAAAGAAACGATAAAAAAGATTGAAAGTGTAAATCCGAGCTGGCACAGAGTCAACAATCCTGTTGATATTTGGCCTGCCGTTGGAGAAGTTGGAACTCAGAAAGCCTACGAATGTGCAATCGATGCTCTGATGTTTGACAAAAATGTCGATTCAATCGTTACGGCATTCTGGAGCAGTCAAGCACTCGGAGAGATATACCAGCCAGATTTCAAGAAACTTAAAAAGTTTGGGAAGCCGATATACTTTGTTGTAGAGGGTTCAAGAGATGGGGTTTTCGAAATGAAAAACAAGCTTGAATTGAATGGATTTCCAGTTTATCCAGACGTTATAACGGCTATAAATGTTCTAGGAAAAGTAACTGAATATGCTAGAAGAAAGAACGCACAAAATTAGCTTCCTTTTTCAAAATTTCAACTTTTTTGGAAAATTCTATGTTACCTATCCCGAGGTCATCAAGTTCGATGGTTATAACAGAATTGTAACCGTAATCTGAAAGAATTTTAAGAATTTTACCAACTTCTTCTCCCTTACTTGGCTCCACATGGTGATTTTGTGAATCAAAATAGCTCACATGAACATTTGCTATTCTATCAAAAGCTAGCTCGATAAACTTCTCAGCATCTCTTGAAACCAAAGCATGTTTTATATCAAAAGTAAAATATATGTTGTACTTTTGCAAAAATTCCAAAATTTCGTCAGCTCTTTTACAGAGGTTGTTGACATTTGGTTCTGAATTCTCAAGAGCTATAGCAACGTTTTTTATAGCTGCATAATTTTTTAGTATTCTCAAATAACGATGCAGGCTTAAATAATCTGCCCACACTGGTTCTCTCTTTGCACTTCTTTTTCCCGCATGAAAAGTTACAAGCTCTGCATGAAGCTTTGATGCTAAATTTATTGCATAGAGACTTTCTTCAATCGTTAGACTACAAATTTTTTCGTTTATGGAAACAGGGTTCAGATCCAGTACTGGAGCATGAATTGCCACACAAATATTCTTAAAACAGTTCAACTTGTTTTCATCTCTATCTACCCAAAAGTGAGGAGTCTCGGGCCAAAATTCAACTCCGTCAAGCTCGGCAAGTTTAGCAGCTTTCGCTATCATATCAGTAGAATATTCATATAGAAACATGGATGAAAATAGAAGCTTCATACCGCTCTCCTTTTGTACTCCTCAAAAATTTTTTCAATCCTACTTAACTTTCTGTTTTTCAGCTCCAAAGTCGCTTCTTCTATTGCTTTTTCTAGATTTTTAGAATTTACGGCACCTATATTTCCAAAAACGATGATTTCAAGTTTTTCTGCGCTTATTCTAGGTATTCCAAATTCTTCGAAAACTTCGCTAGCTAAATGGGACATCTCCTTTCCACATATTACAGCCCCTATCTTCTTGCTGCATAAGTATTCAGCTAAAGCTTTACTACCGCCGCTTGAGTCCATGATGTACACTATTTCACCTTCAGATATTTTTGCATTTTCAATTTCTTCTCTCGTAAACTTCTTCAAAACCTTTATCTCCCTCCAACCAGACAATCCAAGCATCTTTAAATTTTTCAACTCTTCAATCACTCTTCTGAGTTCTAAAATCTCTTCATCTTTTTTCTTAATCTCTGAGCGAAGTTCAGCGAGTCTCTTTTCAAGTTCTCTAACGTAGTTTTCCCTCCTTATCTTCTCATACTCCTCTTTAGACATCTGAACTATCCTTTCTCTCAGCTTTTCAATCTCCTCTTTCAAAGCATCGATTTTTTTGAGAAGGTTTTCATTCTCCTGCTTTAACTCTGCAATAATTTTGTCCCTTTTTTCTATCTCAGTTTTTGAGATTACAATCTCCTTCTTCTCTTCTTTCTTCTCCTTTTCTACATCTTCCTGCTGTAGCAATGCCGCCAACGGCGAACCTTTCAAAACCTCTGCTTTTATCCTATCCACATCAACTCCTGCCGGTAACCTTTTTTCTATATTTTTGAACTTGCTTTTGTATACGTTGAAAGCATCTAAAGCAGACGCTATGGCATCTCTTTCATGATCGTTCAAAAAGTTGTATTTCGAAGCCAGCAGTCTTTTCTTTTCAACACTCAGATCCTCCTTTGGAACGTAAATTACAGCGTTAAACGCTGTTCTAAGTTTTTGTACCATCTCCGGTGGCGAGCTTTTGTCAGTGGATATCACAACTGGCTTTCCAAGTGAAGAGATATAATCTATTACCTCTGAAACCTTCCAGTTTTTTCTACTTAAAACATCTATAAGATTCCCGTTAAGGTCGAACACAGCCACTGCCGTCGTAGCTCCCGGATCTACGCCCACGATCGTATATCTTAGAGTTTTGGAGAGAGGTATAAACTCAAGTTTTTCTTTTTCAACGGCCTCAACCTTTACCTGCACATCTTTTGTTCTAAAGGAATGTACTGGTACTTCTCTTCTTGATGCATTGACAATTATTTCTGCTCTTGAAATTCCACCGTAGCCTTTTCTAACCGATTCGACATATTCCAACCCTTTATTGCTGAGTTTATAGCAAATTTCTTTGTAAACCTGCCTAACAACATCATGGACCCTTCTTCCATACTTTTTCTGTCTCCACCCCCCTTTTCCCAAGCTTCTACCCCTCGAAATTACAATTTTTGTTTTATTTGTAAATGCTGAAACCTCATATCCAACTCCAAAGCTTGCAAGAAGGGCGCAGACTTTCGCTTCATCAAATGGGCTTCTCATGTTCATCCTGATTCCAAACCTCTTTGCCAATTCTAAAAGTGACTGGCCTTCACTTGTAACCTGAACAAGCTTCATATCTGCAGGCATCTCTTTCAAAAAAGAAACAACTTCGTTTTTGCTACTAAATACCTCAAATATGTTGTCCAATGCAACTATTTCGGGTTTTTTAGATCTTATAAGTCTGAAAAGTTTTGCTTTAGTGACTGATTTTTCGAATTCAAAATCCCCTATCGATACTAAAGCGTATCTCTTTATCTGACCACCAATTATGTCGATGCCGAAGATGCTACCCATCGCTCAGTATGTATTCA
Source organism: Archaeoglobales archaeon (assembly GCA_030055525.1). Classification (GTDB taxonomy): domain Archaea; phylum Halobacteriota; class Archaeoglobi; order Archaeoglobales; family Archaeoglobaceae; genus WYZ-LMO2. The sequence goes on from JASFYJ010000009.1 coordinate 4,082, forward strand.
ACCGCAGAATTGATATCCTTTTCTATTTGATATATTTTATAAAAATAATTTAAAATATTTCTAACATCTCTAACGAGTAACTCTTTCCAACTTTTTTCATTCTCAACCTCTACACTCTGGGGAAAATCGATTATCCAAAAGCCTTCATTGTTGACGAGAATGTTGTATTGGCTTAGATCGCCATGAACGATTCCCCTTCTATAAAACCTCCTTATTTCATCGAGTATCATTTCCAAAAGTTCTGCAGGATTTTCGACCTTCACTCTGTAGAGTTCTTTCGCATCTATCAACTGCATCATTACAGCGTTCCCTTCCCAAGCGTAAACTTCTGGTACCGCAAGTCCTTGAAGCTTTTTTAAAGTTTTAAACTCGTTTTTGGCAGATCTGATAGCTAAAACAGAAAAATGGAGTTCACCATAATTTCTTTTATCTCTAACCTTTTTAAAACTTGCATGTCCAAGCTTGTGAAACTTGATTACACACTCTCCAAGCTTATCTGAGTAGCAGTTGAAAACCATACTCTCCTTTCCTTCACCCATAAGCTTGGCGATGGCTGAAACAACACCCCGTCTTACCATTCTGTGCAGAGAATAAATGCTTAAACCGTAGAAAGTAAAAGTTGAACCTTCATAATCTGTTTGTCTGTTTAAAACTAATCTTTCATCAGATAGCTGCTTTAAAATTGCTCTTGCTTTTTCTTCGCTAATTCTGGCATCTTCGGCAATTATGTACAATGGGACATACTTGTAGTCCCACAGATTTTTGAAAATGGCATCCATTATACTCCAAGAATGCTTTCCAAGTTTCTTGTAAACTTCGGCGATGTTCATAATCTTCTCGGAATGATGCCCTGAAGCATCATACAATCGACCAACACCATGGAGACCATAGCCTCCACAACTGGAACTGCCCGCGGAACTATGCAGGGATCGTGTCTACCTTTTACACGTATTTTGACTTCCTCCATCTTACTCCAGTCTACACTTCTCTGCTCTTTCGAGATAGAGGGAGTAGGTTTTATGGCTGCTCGAATCACTATGTCTTCTCCATTAGATATACCTCCCAGTACCCCGCCAGCGTTGTTTGTTCTGAAAGCAACTCTACCATTTTTAATAAAAATCTCATCGTTATTTTCACTGCCCTTTAGCTTTGAAACTTCAAATCCTCTCCCTATCTCAACACCTTTAACCGCCGGTATGCTCATAACTGCAAAAGCTAAATATGCGTCAAGTTTACCAAAAACCGGCTCTCCTAAGCCAGCAGGAACATTTTTTGCAACAACCTCCACGATGCCTCCTAAACTATCTCCCTCTCTAATAGCTTCCTCTACTTTTTCTTCAGCCAACTTTTCTGCTTCTTCGTCAGGCATTCTTAAAGCGTTTTTTTCTGCGATTTCAAAAGCTTTTTCATAATCTTCAACTTCGCATCTTATGCCAGCTATCTCCTTCGCATAACCTATAACCCTTATCCCAAATTCTTTCAGAATCTGTTTAGCTACTGCCCCCGCCGCAACTCTGGCGGTGGTCTCTCTACCTGAAGCTCTCCCACCTCCTCTGTAGTCATATACACCAAATTTTGCTTGATATGTAAAATCAGCATGCCCTGGGCGGAATACGGTTTTAATATCCTCATAAGCTTTCGAATCGATGTCGACGTTTCTTATCAACATGGCTATGGGTGTACCCAATGTAGTTCCGTTAAAAATTCCAGAAAGAATTTCTACTACGTCTTCTTCTTTTCTTTTCGATGCGTAGACACCCCCAGGTCTTCTTCTTTTCATCTCATTCGCTATGAACTCCTCATCCAATTTCAATCCTGCTGGACAACCATCTATTATACAACCTACAGCTTTACCATGGCTTTCACCAAACGTTGTAACACGAAAAATGTAGCCGAAGGTGTTCATCCTCTCCTCTCCACGTATCTACCTCTCTCTTCTATCTCCCTAGCCCTTTCAATAACTTCCAAACTGCCGCCGCTTTCTAGGTAACCTTCAACAAAGCTTTTCTGCAATTCTTCCCAGTTATCAAATCCAGCCTTTAAGGCTTCAAAGTAGACGTGTACATCTACCCCTTTGGATTCTATCTCGTGATCTATATATGATAAACCAAAATCTATAAAATAGATTTTTTTGTTGCTTACGATCATGTTTGATGGTGTAACGTCACCATGTATTATGTCTTTGGAATGCATCTTCGCTAAAAGCTTCCCAATTTCTCTGCTTAGATCGGCGCTCATACAGTTTTTTGCATTCTCCCCCTTAATTCTTTCCATAACTATCGTGTCACCTTCTACGTCGAATATGATCGGTGTCGGTACCCCTACCCTTCTGGCGAGAGACATTATCTTGGCTTCGATTTTTGTCCTTTTAATTCTGAGCTCTTCATCAAGCTCTCTTATCCTGTATCTTTTAGGTACTCTCTTTTTTACGACAAAGTCCTCATATATCTTTACTTCAGCTTCTCCCCCGAGATGGATCTCCACATAGGATAGTAGTGGTGCAGATAAAAAGATTAGTTGTCGAATTTGAGAAACAAAATTTAAAGTTCTCAAGGGCTACATGAAATTTGAGGTGGTAATAATGGTAGAGATAACTTGGCTTGGGCACGCCTGTTTTCTAATTACGGGAAGTAAGAAGGTTTTGATAGATCCGTTTTTAAGTGGAAATCCAACAGCTGCGAGAAAGCCAGAAGAGGTTGAAGCAGAATTTATACTCGTAACCCACGGACATGGAGATCACGTGGGTGATGCAGAGCTGATAGCAAAGAGGTGCAATGCTAAGTTAATATGTATATATGAGCTCTCAAGATACTTTGCAAAAAAGGGTGTCGAGTCCATAGGTATGAACATCGGTGGAACTGTAAACTTTGAGGGCGTATCTTTTACGATGGTTCCAGCTGTTCATTCTGCCGATGTTGAAGATGGAGGAGAGATAATAAGTGCAGGAAATCCCGTAGGTTTCGTAATTTCGATGGACGGAGTCAAAATATACCATACAGGTGATACTTTCGTATTTTCAGACATGCAGCTGATAGCAAAACTTTACAAGCCAGAAGTTATGCTTTTACCGATCGGTGGTTTTTACACCATGGGAATCGAAGAAGCTTACAGAGCTTTACAGTTAGTCAAACCAAAAGTTGCTGTACCAATGCACTACAATACTTTCCCAGTAATACAACAAGATCCTGAGAAGTTCAAAAAGCTTGTAGAATCGAAGTTGAAAGTTAGAGTAGCTGCATTGAAGCCCGGTGAAAGTTTGAAGTATCCTTAAATTTTTATATTTTACCTTAAAATTTAAATTTGTAATTTTTATATTTTTGTTCTAAAATTCACCTCACAAGCGCTAGCATTTAATTTTACTTAGAGATAAAGGAAAACTTAAAGAGTAAAGGTTACAGCGAAGAAGAAGCAGATAAGCTTGCAAAGATTAGAATTTTCTCTGAAAGCCCCGGAAATTACGGAACTGGATTAGCTGAAGCTGTAAAGGCAAGCAATACATGGCAAAGCGATGCAAAGCTTGCTGAGCTATTTTTGAGCAGAGTTGGATTTGGTTATGGGCAGGATTTCTGGGGAATTTCTGCAAAAGACGTATTCGCTGGAGCTCTAAAGAATGTAGATCTCGCCGTGCATTCAAGGTCGACGAACGTATTCGCAGCCATAGATAATGACGACGGATTGAGAAAAAATGATAACTGCTGGAATTAATCTAAAAGATGAAATGAAATTTCAAGTCGCTCATTCTCTTTTCAGACTGTGCTTTCATTTACAATGCGAACCAGATATCAAGTTTTCCGTACAATAGAAATTCGCTAAATCTGGAACTTGAGTAGGATAAAAAGTTAAATAAGCTCAACAAAATTGAAAATCCTGAGATGAACAGTTCGAAGATAAAAGCTGTAATATTCGATCTAGACAACACCCTAGTCGACTTCATAAATGCAAAGCTAAAATCATGCGAGGAGGTTTGTAAAGTTGCAGGTTGTGGAAGCGCAGAAAAACTGCTTGAATATTTCTTAAACGGAAAACATGGATTTGAAGCTCACGAAAACATTGCTGACTTTTTAAAAGATCACGGAATTTTTAGCGAAGAACTATATGAAGAATGCTGTAGAATCTACGAAAAAACGAAGATCGAAAATACAAAGATCTACCCCGAAGTCAAGGAGGTTCTAGATGAGCTTAAAAAGCTCGGCCTGAAGCTTGCAGTTGTAACTGACGCTGAAAGTCATCATGCTATTGCAAGGTTGAAGAAGACAGGCATTTTTGAATATTTCGATGCCGTTATAACCTCAGACCTATCTGGAAAAAAGAAACCTGAGCCAGATTCAATACTTCTGGCACTAGAGAAGTTGAACGTAAAAATAGAGGAGGCTATACTTGTTGGGGATAGCATAAGGAGAGATATTGAGGCTGGGAAGAAAATAGGATTGGTGACTGTTTATGCTGCCTATGGAGACTGGAGACTTTCTGAACGCAAAGAATTTCCAGCGGATTTCAGGATCGAATCTCCAAAAAAATTGTTAAAAATTATAAGTTTAGCATAAGTATTCAAAAAACTTAAATATAAAATTCGAAAATTTATTTAAGAAATGCATTTGATGAAAAAATTTTTCGCTTCGAATAACTTCGTAGCAATTATAAAGTTATAATTTCGATATATTAGAAAAATTTTAAATATTGACGCATCAGCTCATCATTATGATTAAAGCAACTTACGTACTGCTGTTTGTTTTGTTGGCATCTTCAGTAGCCAGTGCAAGCGAAGTTATAATAACTTCAAATGCTCTCTACAGCCAAGCGAATGAGCTGAAAAGTTTTCACGAACAGATGGGGATAAAATCAAGGATCGCGACGATTGAGGAGATATCGAAGCTTGCTGAAGCTGAAGATCCGCCCGTTTATGGCTATGCGAATGAAAAGCCATCGAGCATCGTAAACTACAACTACTCATTAGCTAAGAAGATAATTGCTTTTCTTAGAACAGTGGATGCCGAATACATCACCATCTTCGGCGACGCAGACATAGTCCCGCCAAGCTACTATGCAAAGGATTCCAATTTTGGCTTCTACCCCACAGACTTCTTCTACATGTCTCCCGACTACGATCTGAATCCAAACTTTGCTGTCGGTAGAATTCCAGTAAGCAACGCAAGCGATGCTGCAAAGGTTGTTTCTAAGATTAAAGCGTGGTATTCAGAGCTTAGCAGTGGGAATTACAAAAATGCTGTCTTCGTTGGAACCAAGATCTATGCCACATTTTCTAAGAACGATAGGGGAACCATAGAAGATTACGAAGTCTGGCAGGGAGAGTTAGCGGTGAAGCATTTGGCAGATAATGGCGTTGTTTCAAAGTTTAATCCAAGAATTCTGCTCCAGAGTGATTACAAGGCGAGTGAAATTAAGCCTTTTCTTGACGAAGCTTTTTCAGGCGGTTATGGGCTCGTTTACCACAGTGGTCATGGCACCGTTACTGGTATAGACATGGGTGGAATCGTCTACACAACTGTATACCTCAGCAAGCTTTCAAAGAAGAATCCAGTTTTGCCAGTCGTCGTTAGCGATGGTTGCAGTTCTGCTGGTTATGATGAAGAAATTATGCCATCAGACTTCAGCTCAATGTTTAACTGGGCTTCGGCGCCAAAGTATCCTTGGGCGGAATATTTGCTTCTTAACAACGCTGGAGGCATAGCATTCGTTGGCTTCACAAGAACAACTGGAAGCGATTACTTCTTCCAGATAAACAGCGGTGAAGTTCAGGTTAGTAGCGTTAAGCATGCACAGGCAATTCTGACAGAATTCACTAAGAATTTGCCCGGCAATACACTCGGCTTAGCACTAAAAACTGCGATGGCAAGCTATTCGCCAAATGTAAAGCTAAGCCAGGCGACGAAAGCTGACGACTGGGCACTGCGTGTTTACCTGATGGCAACGCTTATCGGTGATCCAACGCTCAGATTCCCCCAGCTCAACGATGTTGAAGTTAGCAAACCGAATTTCAGTGTAGTTGGGAGATACAGCGAAGTAAATGGAATTCCAAGCTTCGATGGATCTATTAAGTTTGTTTTCCCCGAGAGCACTACAGTAAAGCTGTTCAACTTAACAAACAAAAGCGTTCCGCTCGTTGAAGTTAAGAGGGGAGTTTACGAATACACCTTCAATCCAGAGAGCGAAGCTAAGTTCTTGCTCAGGGCTTCGAACGGATTGAGAGAAACATGGTATACTTTTTACGCTAAACCCAACTCAAACAGTTCAACCAATAATTCAACCATAATACCTCTCCAGATAATCTATCCGAGTTCAATCGAAGTAAGGGTTGCCGAAAGCCTCTCGGTTAAGATAGAGGCAAACAAAGATGCTTACTGCAGAATAACTTCAGCTCCGAGTGGCGTTAGCTGTAATAGCATGGTCATTACTTGGACACCAGTCAAGGCTGGAGACTACACGATAAATTTCGAAGTTTCCAGCGGAAGTGAAACAGTAAGCGGAAAGATAGTCGTGAAAGTTAAGAATGCAACTCTAAAACTTCTGAAGCCCGAAAATTTGGCTACAAACGTGAGCTTGCCTACTGAACTTTGCGCAAACGTCGATACATACTGCTCACTTGAGTTCTACACCACAAACCTCATTGGCACTTCAAGTGGAAAGGGGGACATCTGCATAAAAGTGAACCTCGAAGCTGGTAAGACTTACCAGTGGTTTGTTAGGGCTAAGTGTGGCGAAGAAGTTTACAATTCCGAAGTCTGGAGCTTCACAACTTCCAGCCCATCGAATTCGACGCCAAATGAAGGAACTCCGGTAAACCTGCCTGCAGGCTCTAAAGATCTTGATGGCGATGGGCTTTATGAAGATATAAATGGAGACGGGGTTTTTGACTTCAACGACGTTGCATACTTCCAGTGGAATTACAACACACCAGACTTCCAGAACTACGTGCAGTTCTACGACTTCTGCAGAGATGGAAAGATCGACACAAAGGATGTTCTAAACCTCTACATGTTCTGGAAGTATGGAATAAAGAGATGGTAAAACAAAAAAATTTTTATTTTATTCTTACTATATAAGTTGTTGAACCGTCTGAAATCAAGAACTCGTCACCCAACCTTATAATCGGCTTATTCAGATATTCTGAAAGTTTTAAAATCTCCTCAAAGCTCTCAAGTTCAATTTTTTCAGATGATGCGCTCTTAGCTTTTACAGTTATACCCTCGTATTTCTTGAACCTGTCTCCCTCGTAAACTTCCACCTTTTTATAAAGTACCACTGCTAAAACAAAAAGTAATGCTGAAAGAACTGCGAGCAAGTACTTTATTATTGTTATCTCGCCCCTCTCAACGATTGTCGTGTCTTTTTCAACGAACTTCTTTGTTTTTGGTTCATCTACGGTTATCTTTAACAACTTCTCCGCAATCTGAAGCGTAATCGTCCTTGTGTACGTATAATTCGCTGCAGAACTCGAAACCCTTATCGTTACTTTCGGTTCAGAAGCCCTATAACCAAGTTCAGAACTTATTCTTTCGTAGGTGCTTATATAACCTTGAAAGTCAATAGGAATTGAGATCGAATAAAAATCCACGAAATCGTTTGAAATTTTTAGCATTTCCTTACTCCAATCCTTTGTTTCAAGAATTGCTTCGATACTGTAGTTCCCTCTAGCATCACACTTCGAACAGATCAGATTTAATTTATATAAAGCGTTGCACGATTCCGTTATGTTTACAAATATCTTATCCGTTTCGATCTCTTTTTTTTCAAAAAGTGAATTATCTTTAAGCTTTGCGATCACCCTCAAGTCGTCTGAAAAAATTATCTCGTCGCTGACAAACTCTAACTTGTCTATTGGATTCAAATAGAAAGCTAAAAATGCAAAAAATGCCGCAATAGAAACAAGAGAGATTATTAATATTCTAAGAGTGCTTTTTGACATCCTCATTTAAAAACACCCCATATCTCGAGCATCTTTTTGATCCCTAAAGGTAAAAGTCCTATCTTTGGAACGACGAAGATGACCTTACCAACAACACGATCTTCGCTTATAGGATCGTCGGGGATTTCGTTTGCGTCTCCCTTCGTTACAAAAAATCTACCATCGTCTGTTTCAATTATATCGACTATCCTGTGAGTTACCGTATAGCCTTCGGCCATATATTGAATGATATCCCCAATATTTAAATCATCCGTATCAATTTTTGATACTATTATTACGTCTCCTGTCTGGATGCTTGGACTCATGCTACCGCTCCCTACCACTGCTGGATGAACTCCAAAGCTTCCTGTAAAAAATAGAAATGTTAGAAGTGCAATAATCATGAAAGCTATCCACGATGCAGGGCTTTCTTTTTTTATTTCAACTTTCTTCACTTCTTTTTCCTTTTCAAGAATTGAGTAGCCTATTGCTGGCATCGCTGTTGTAACGAGAGCGTTCAGAGTCCAGTTGAGGTTGGGTAATATTGGTGAAAACCATTCAAACGCAGTGACTGGGAAGATGTAAGCTAGAGATCCCCTTGCCCCGTAGATGTAAACTAAGAGAGAAGCAAACAACTGTTGGGTATAAACAGGAATTAAAACATTTCCAAAAAATTTTAGTTGATCTAAAGGATTTTTTGGAAAATTTAATACAAATGGTATTATTAATATTATTGTATATAAAGTAGCCACAATTATAACTGAATTTTCTTTGAATCTTCTCGTCAGAATTTTTGCAAGATAAGTTCTGCTCAATTCGAAACCAACTGTTGTAGAAAAAACGTAAGCCAAGTTTGTTGTTATCCCGAAAAGTGTAAAAGAATAAGGACTCTTTCCAAATCCTAGAAAGACTCCAAGGGTTACTAAGACCACTATTTGAAGAAGTGCGACGTATAAGGCGAGATATTCTGGATTTTTAAAGCTTTTAAGACGTACAGGTCGATACATGAGGTTCAAAGATTTTTTCTTTGCATCATAAATTGCTGAAAAAGCCAGAAAGGTTCCTGCCAAGATCTTCGAATAGAAGGAGAATTCTCCAGGTAGTATATGTGTTACCGCAAATACGATCAAAGCTGGAAGCGTGAGCATGTAATCTTTAACATTAGCAGAACTTAAACTTTGTGTAGGTTTTTCAAATTTCCCTGTTAGAAAAAAATTTCTACGCGGCTAAAAGGGTTTTTAAAGTCCTGAAATTTCAAAAAATGTTTTTCATACGGAAAAATTTCCTGATTATTCATCATTATCACAACAATAATTATTTCTCATAATGATATATTTAGAAAAATTTTTATAGCACAATTACCACCAACACAAGGGGAACATCATGAAACGTTCCCGCATGGAGATAATTTTTGAAATTCTAAGGTCTGTTGAATCCGGCGTAGATACCAAAACCCGCCTCATGTATGCTTCAAACCTCGATTGGAGAAATTTTAGCCGATATATAGACTACATGCTAAAAGAGCAGCTGATTTACTGCAACAGCGAGAGATTTTATCTTACAGAGAGAGGTAGAAAGCTTCTAGGAAAGTTAAAAGATGTTTTAGAACTCTTAAACCTCAGGCAACATTAAGAACTCCTTTATAGCTTCTAAATTTATTTCTATACCGTCTTTTTTTCTTTTCAGGAATCCCGCAATTTCAAATATTTCAATGAATTCTTGGCTGAAGCCTTTTCCGTACAAAAACTTCGCAAGTTCTTTGTCCATTTCCTTGAAGATCTCGTCCATAAAAAGAATTGTCTTAATAATTTAAAAGTTTTATGCGTCTCAGAAATGTTGTTTAAGCATATGCTTTTTGCATGTGTTTCTTTTCTGTGTTTTATTTTCACAAATTATTTTAATCTCCATAAAGTGGTTAATTCAACGAAAAGGAGGTGGGATGAATGAGGAAGTTCGGAGCGATGTTTGTCGTTCTGCTCGTAGCTCTCGGCTTAGTGGGAGCGACCTATGCGGTTTGGACTGATACAGTTAAAGTGAGTGGAACTGTTTCGACTGGAACATTCGATGTGAAATTCACGGATGTTGAATGCGATGAAGTAGATTATGCAACTATTGGTGCATATGTCGATGGCGACAATGCTGTGGTGAACATTCAAAATGCATATCCAGGGCTTGAAGTTAGCTGCACATTTACAGTCGAAAACGCTGGAACGGTTCCAGCAAAAGCTATTAGCTTGAGCTATACTCCAAATCCACTACCGAACTATGTTACAGTTACAGGAATTCCACAATCTTTAACCTTAAATCCTGGCGAGTATCAGGATATCACTGTAACCTTAACATTTGATTCAGATAATACACCTGAAGAAGCTTTATTCACCTATGAAGTAACTGTAAAGTTCCAGCAAGCCACATAATAACACCTAAAAACTTTTTTCTTTTTAAAAGGTGCAGAAAATGACAGCGAAAATGCTTTTGCTTCCGCTGATCATCGTTGCGCTCAGCGTGAGCTATTCGGTTTTCACGGATTCAGTGAAGGTCAGCGGGCAAGTGACGACTTCGAACCTCGAGTGGAGATACGTAGATGGATCTTTTGAATATGGAGACTACAAATTGGAAAATGGGGAATTCAATCCTCAATCGCCTAATATAGTAGGGGAGAATCTTGGCACAGTAAATTGTGATGCGGAAGACATCCAAAATGGTGCAACTACCTTCTCTTGCACGATAAGCAATGCATATCCTGGCTATGGTTTTTACGTGGACTTCAAAATCAAGAACACTGGTGAAATACCCTCAAAGCTCAAGCAAATCTTGGTTGATTGCAGCGGAGCTAATTGCGAGCAGAATGGAGTAGCACAATCAATGAGAATTGCTTATAGACTAAGCTACAACACCACCGGGGGACTCCAAAACGAGAATCCCGATGGGGGATACATCGCTGGATTGACCATAAGCCAATTCGCGGATAACGTTACTCAGAAATTAAGTGGCAAGATTTTCAACAAAAATGGATGGATAAAATTCGGCGGTGATGAAGGAAACACGATCTACTTCTACTTCCCCTATTCCTCAAACCCACCACAAGGCGAAACGCTTAGATTCAACATAACATTCGTATTCACGCAGTTCAATAGTTAAGCATGAAAACAAAGCTTTTACTATTTTTTGTCCCCTTGCTTTTGATTCTGCCCTCTTTATCGCAGTTAGAAAACTACACGATCTCTTGCTTAAACGTGAACTGGATCCTGATTCTGCCTTCCGATTCATATCTCTGGAATTCCGCGGATTATGCGGATATTAAGCTTGGTTATAATAGCGAATGCGTTGTGAACTGCAAAAAGTCGTGCAGTTGCGAAGAATTGGCTGAGCTGAAAGTTCAGAAGCTAGATGAGCTTGTTTTCAGCGTTCAAAACGCCTATCCTGGCTATGCAATCGTTTTCTACCCGGTGTTCATAAACATAGGAATTCCATCGACGCTTAAAGATGTCAGAGTTGATTTCGATGAAGACGCAAAGACTGCATTCTTTGTTTACTACAAAACCAACCCTCTGGATTCTAAGATTTACAAGATCTCTATTATTGGCTACAACCTTAGCGAAGTTGGCAAAATCCTTAAAGAACAGCTAAAAGATAAGAAATTCTCCTACGGTGGATGGATTGCTTTTTCAAAGCCATTTGGAAAGCATAGAATTGAGGAAAAGGTAATCTCAAAAGCGGAATTTGATTTTGACGAAGGACTCTGGATTTACTTTGAAGACTTAAGCCAGAATCGGGTTTTAAATTACAAGATCGAGTTTATTTTCTCTCAGGCTAAAAATTAAAAAATAAAGGAATTTACTGGTTGAACTGCACGAAGTTGAACTTAATGCTGAAGTTCAGGTTGCTGTTCATCGGTATGTTTGAGCAGTATGGGAAGAAGAAGTATATCGTGTTCTCCTCTCCCTCACTACCGCCGGTGTTTGCGTTCTCCTCTTCACTGAGCTCATCGCCAAAGCAGATATATCCGCCAGGCTTGAAGACTATCCCTGCGATATCGTTCTCAATTGCTGTTGCTAGATCTTCAAGGCTCTTGTTTGTGTATATTTTAGTTACACTCCATGCAAATGGGCTTGTCTTATAGGTTATCTTTGCCGAAGCCTTCAGATAGCTTGCAAGGACTGCGTTATCGTAGGTTACATCGATATCCTTAAGCTTCGAAGGTAGATTGCCCGTATTCTTTATGCAGAAATCGGTCGCAAAGACATAGCCAGGATATGCGTTGACGACGTTGATGTTAACTACCATGTTCTCCGCATCGTATGTCCCAGTTGTGGTTCCATAGTTTTCGGGCCAATATAAATAGCATCCCCCTTCAAGTGGGGCGCACTTCTGCTTCAGATAGTAATCTTTGAAAGTTGGATATTCCCAACAGCTTACGATTATGTCCCAGTCCATCTCCGTTGTTGTAACTTCATTTGGATCGTTTTGCACTCCAATCTCAAGTCCGTCTCCCCAGTTAGCGTAGCTAAAGCTCACTGCAAACAGTGCAAGGAAGATGCTCAGATATTTTATGTTCATCTCTCTCACCACTTATTACTGGTTGAACTGTCCAGCATCGATCGTTATTGTGTAAGTGTAGGTCGTTTCTTCCTGTGCATTGTTATTTACGGTATTTGTAACTGTCAAGGTCTTTGTTCCGGGAACCGGGATTATATCTCCAACGCTAACTCCGCTTAATCCAACACTAATTTCGCTATTCGGGTTGTTCACAGTCAAAGCAGTTATCTTAGCGGGAATTGTTCCTACATTGCTTATTACCAAGCTACAAGTCGCTACATAGCCTGGATATGCGTTTGATACAGTAATATTTGCCTCCTTTCCTCCCGGCTTAATTGCACATGATGGCACTCCAACATCGTATAGATTTTCGTTGTCCGAACAGCTACAGCTTGTAAATTGCAGATCAAGCTCTCCAGTTGCCACACTACCGTTTATTACCAGCTGATCCGTCCAGCCGGCAAAGGTTGCTGCCGTAACGCCAAGCGCTACAAGCAACCCCACAAACATTATTCCAAACTTTTTCATCTAATCACCTCAGAATATTTACTGTAGACAATTATATAATGATTTTGTGATAAAAACATATGATTAAATCTCAGGAGATGGTCTCAAGCATATGCCACAAGAAAAAAGCGCGGGAGATGATCTCGAGACAGTATCACCATACAAAACCATATGACTTAAACACAAACTTTTAGTAAAATAGCGAGTAAGATTGTCTAGGAGAGAATTGCCTAGACTGGGTGCTCAGACCGCTATTTTCTGAATCTCGCGCAGCTTTCTAAGCAATTCTCTACCTTTTTCAGTAATCTCGTAACCGTCGTTGTAGACAAGATAATTTTCTTTCTCCAGGTAGCTAATATACCTGCTAAAAATCCTCCAGTCCAAATTGGTCGCATGCATCAGCCTACTCTTACCTTTTATCCCTCTCTCCACACATTCCAGAATTTCAAAAACTATCTCCCATCGAGATCTACGAACCATAAACTTCCCCCCTATTAATCTCACGATAATTTATAATTGCACAATCTACTTAAAAATCTTTCGTTTTTAAAAATAAATTTACACTATACTTATAACAATCATAATGAAAAATCTATCTCCTCTGAGACGGTAGTAAAGAGGCTAACCAGCCAATGTATTCTCCAATTGACCTCGTCTGGATCCATACTTTCCCTTTTCCGCTGAACTCAGCAACAAGGCCTTCTCCGCTTAAAAGTGTGGCTTTCAAACCTCCAACTTTTGTTATTCTAAAGTCAAGAGTCTCTTCAAAAGCCACTATGTGCCCAGTATCAACAGCAAGCTTTCCATCGACGTTTATCTCCTCTATACCCCCAAAAGATGCCAAGAAGAGATCGCCAACTCCTTCAAGTTTTAGTAAAAACAAACCTTCACCGGCAAAAAACGTTTTAGCACCTCCCCATTTCGTGTCTATGTTTATCGAAGGCGATGATGCTAAAAAAGATCCGCTCTGAGCATAAATTCTGCCAGAAAGGTTTATGTGAGTTATATCTCCATTGTAAGGTGGAGCCAAGCCTAAAAGAGCCTTTCCCTTGGCAACGTATCTATTTATGAAGAACGATTCGCCACCGAGCATTGCTCTTTTAAGCCCGCTAAGAATTCCCCCTTTAACTTCCGTCGCTAGTTCAACGTTTCTCATGTAAACCATCGCGCCAGATTCCGCTATTACCTCTTCTCCACCCTCAAGCTCAAGTTCCAGCAGACTGTAACTCGGTTTAGCCAATATCCTGTACTTCATAAGTTCATTCTATAGGAAAGTTAATAAATTTTTTAGCCAACATGTAGCTTTTCGATCTTATCAAAAACTCCTACGATCTTGTAAAAGGTGGTTACGTTCTTCAGCTCCTTTAGGTCTTCCTCACTCAAAGCAGCCTCAACTTCTGTAAAAAATATGTAGTCCCCAAGGTAAGTTCTTGCTGGCCTAGATTCAAGCTTCCTCAAATTAAAACCCTTTTTGTAAAAGACTTCAAGAACATCCTTTAAAGCTCCCGGCCTGTCTTGAACGCCAAAAAACAAAGAAGTGATTTTACCCTCCTTTTTTCCACCAATTTTTCTTACAACATAGAACCTTGTAACGTTTCTATCCTTCAGATCCTGTATGTTTCTTCTTAAAATCTGCAGTCCATAAATTTTTGCAGCGTTTTCTGACATGATCGCTGCAGAAAAATCGTCGAGAAGAGTTGCAGCATCACTTGTTGAAGATGTGTACTTTATTTCGGCATGTGGTAGATAGTTGTTTATGAAACCCATGCATTGTGCTATGGCCTGTGGATGTGAATAAACCTTCCTTACTTCTTTCAATTCCATCTTTCTCTTAGCAACAAGAGAATGGTTTACTTCAAGCACGGCTTCTCCAAAAACTTCAACGTTATGAGTCATCAAAGCGTCAAGCACTGGCAAAACAGTCCCGTTTATTGAATTCTCTATTGGAACTACACCATAGTCGACTTCACCCATCTCGACCGCTTTTATGATCTCATCGGTGGTTGAGTAGTATATCAGCGGTAACCTTGAGTTGATCAGTCTTAGAGCAACCTCTTCGCTGAAACTACCCTTGGGTCCCAGAACAGCTACCTTCTTCGAAATTCCTAAATGAGCATACTCTTCATCCTTTGCAAGATCTATTATCTCCTCAAATATCCTTCTGACCCTCAGCGGATTTAAATCCGTTTTCGATAAAATCTCTCTAATTTTCTCTTCCTCTAACTCTTTCTTCTCTATCGGTTCTCCAACCTCAGCCTTAAACTCAGCTATTTTCTTTGCTGCATCGACCCTTTTTTTCAGCATGTTCAAAATAATAAGATCTACAATTTTTATGTAAGCTCTTAGTTGTTCTATAGATCCTGGATCTTGGGTGAGTTTGAAGCATTCGAGGAGTAGGGAGCTTTCCTTATCGCTGTATATCTCTCTCAAATCTTCGAAAAATTTTCTAAAAGTCGCCGTATCCTTCAGAGTCTCATGAAGATCAAAAGTCTCTTTCAAAAAAGTCTCTCTTACATTTTCAGCGTTTTTCTGGATCATATAGTACATCTCCCAATCCTGGTTGAGTATTCTGCCTGCAAGCCTGTAAAGAACTCCAAAAATTGGAGGTGCATATTTCAGACAGTCAGTATTCATTCTAACGAAATTGGAGAAGGCCATTAAGAGAAAGTGAGAGATTCCTTGAATTTTAGTCATCAGATTATCGTGCTCCTCAGAGCTCAATTTTGATAAAATAGCTCCAGATTTTTTGAATTCTTCAAGAATTACATTCTCCTCTTCCCTTCCAGATTTTTCGATGACCAAAATGTTCGAAAATCCAATTTCGGTATCTCCACCGAACATTGGATGGATGCTCAAAAAATCGAATCCCGAATTTTTTAAAAATTCGTGAGAGATTTTCTTGACCGAGGAGATATCTACAAGCAAAGGTTTAGTTTTGAAGTTGACAGCCTTCAGCTTTTCAACGGCCTCGCCTATTTTACTCATTGGAATGCAGAGGAAAATTACGTCGAATTCTTCAAAGCTACTTACTTCTCTTTTTCTTTCATCTATATCGTAGCCTTTTACGAAGTAACCCTTTTTCGAGAAAAAGTCATGGAAGAGTTTACCCATGCTACCCATTCCATATATGAGGATCTTCATCTCAATCCCAACCTACTTAACATTTCAAAAGTCGAATTCAGTTCAACCTGTCCAGGAGCTTTTGGAGTTCCAACGTAGCAGTAGATGAATGGAGAACCAAGAAATGCTGAAAGGATGCGTGTGAATGAGAATTTCTCGCCCATAAGGAAAGCAACAAGGTCTTCGTATTCTAAAAGAAGCTTTACTATCTTTTTAACGTCTTCATAGCTTCTACCCATCGTTGCAATCTTAAACAAATCACCTCTCTTATTCTCAACTAAATACTCCAGAAAATCGTACTCTGGAGTTTCTTTGAAGTTGTGATAGGATTCGATAAGTTTTGCCCTTTTTGAAAGAGCTTCAAATATAAAATCTGGACAATCAAATTCAAGATCGACGTATTCGAAGTTTTTACTCAATTCCAAAATTTTATCTAGTCTTTCCTCCTCGGTTCCATTGTAGTTTCCACCGTCCGCTTTTCTTCTAATCGTCAGAATCTTTTCTTTATCAGTTTTCAAATTTATCTCCCCAAAATCGAGTCTGAATTCGACAACATCTGCTTTGTTGGCTAAATTTAATTCCTCATCGCTCGAAACGGTCGCTACAAGTTTTATTTTATGCATCATCTCTCCACCACGAACTCATCTATAGAAACTCCAAAATGTCTAGCTTTATCCCCTATCCAAACTAGGACCTCATCTCCTGCTTTAAGCTGTGAAACGCTTAAATGCTTCCCAGCCGGATTTACAAGTTTAATCGTTTCAGCGTTCTGTAGTATTATAGAACCTTCAAATCCGTCACACTCGGCTCTCAGTAAAATCAAAGGTCTTCTCTCTATCTTAACCCTTCCTACAAAGCTCCTCCTTAGACTGCCATCGTACCTTACTATCTCGATCTCATCTCCAGCTTTAAGTTCTGCAAGATACTTCGTCTTCTCCCCTATTTTTACATAAGCATTTACACTGCCGGCGTTTATTCTGAACGGTCTTGAAGCGACGTATTCGCTCTCTTCGCTCTCACTTGCAACCAAAAACATGAAGTTAGCCTGATTGCCAACAAGAGCTCCTTCACCTACACTCATCAGAGTTACGGTATCTATGCAGACTCTCTCTCCAACCCCAAGAGTTCTTACCTCCTTTATTTTCGCTTTTTTAAGTTCAATTCTCTTGCTAGTCTCTTTTACAATTTTAAAGTAGTTCTTCAGTTCTTCTCTGTCTCCTTTTACAGCTATACCGTCAGCACCTTTTTCAAGCGTCGTAAGAATAGTTTTAACCTCATCTTCGCTGTTAACAGCCGCGATCACCTTCCCTTTCTTCATTGCAATTATATTTTCGAGTGGAATTATTTTCCAGTCAACGAATTTGACAAGAGCTAAGCTCTTTTCCATGGCTAATTTTTGATCTTCGGCTGATTTTATCTCAACCAAAGAATCTTCAAGCACTTCAACATCTATTCTCCCAAGTTTTCTTGCCTTTTCAACGTATTCTCTCTTAACGAATGCCCCATCGAAGCCTAGCTCTATCGCATTTCTAAGAATTTCCTTCGATTCTTCCCAACTTCCCTCAGCAATTACCCAAATCTCCTTCATACTATCAACTCCGCTATTTCGCCGTGTATTATTGAATAAAGATTCAAGGCAACTCTTTTTGGATCTCTATTTCCGAAGACATTTCTTCCAACAGCTGCTCCTGCAGCTCCCGAAGCTATGGCCTTCTGAATCTTCGTATACAATGCTTCTTCACTATCCTTACTTCCGCCAGCCACGACAACAGGTATTCTGCAGTTTCTAACAACTTCTCTGAAATTTTCAACGTATGGAACCTTAACTATGTCAGCACCAATTTCATAGGCTACCCTTGCGGCATGTTTTACAGTATTTATGTTAGCCTCAACATTACCCCTTGGATAGACCATTGCAAGCATAGGTATTCCGTAGGCATCGCATTCGTCAGCAAGTTTTCCGATCTCTTCCAGCTGTCTATTTTCAGTTGCACTGCTCAAATTTAAGTGCACACTTACGGCATCAGCCCCCAGAGCTAAAGCTCTTTCAACACTACCCACAACCCTCTTGTCATTTGGATCCGGTGAAAGAGATGTAGATGCGCTCAGATGAATTATCAAAGCACCACTGAAGTTTTCAAGCGCATTTGAGTACTTCACAACTCCCTTATGCAGCACTACAGCATCCACATAACCATCTATCTCTTCAAGTATTCTATCGATATCTTCCAGCCCTTCTTCTGGTTTTGAAACTCCATGGTCCATTGGGACTATCAGGGTCCTTCCATGTTTCAATATTTTCCCTAATCTTCTTTTTTTACCGATCATATAAAACACCCCTTATATTTATAGACCATACAGAAGCAACCACAAAGCCACCCCCGCTAAGCTACTTAATAGCTAAACCAATACCAATAGCCAAAGCTAAAGAAGAAGCCCAAAAAATTCGAAACTTTGTTAAGATATAGATTACCTAACATTGAGTGGTTGTAGAGGATAGGATATATAAAGCTTTGCATCCGATACATTTCAAAGCTCATCTTTTCACAGCCTTTCAGTAAACTAGAAGGCGATCCTCCAAGCAATTTAAACGCTAAAGACGTAAAAGAAAGTTTTACAATTAATGCAATGCTCTGTCTGAGAGAAATTTTTGATTTTAATGAAATCGTAAAGTTTTCAACGAAAGAGCAAATTATTTATCCTCAAATCTCACGGCTATTTGATGAAGGCTGCTGAGGTTATGAATCCCAACGTCGTATATGCAACGCTTCCAAGTACGAGAGATAAAATACTATCGCTTTTTAAAGACCATGGGATCTCCGCTGTTCCTGTTGTAAAAGATGGAAAGGTTGTGGGTATAGTTACTAGGAAGGATATTCTGAGAAAGATCGAAGAAAACCAGCTCGCTTTACTTATGACTCCCAACCCAGTCACCGTCGAACCGGATACAGATATAAGAGAGGTTGTAGGCATTCTTACTAGTACTCCATTCAGAAGGCTTCCGGTTGTTAGAAACGGAGAGCTTGTCGGTATAATAACTGTTAGAGATCTCATAAAAAAGATCGCCGAGATGGAGATACAAAAGAGCGTAAGAGACTATATATATCCATCTATAGTTTGCGTATGGAACCAAACACCACTCAACGTGGTTGGAGAGATAATGAGACTGAGCAACTCAGAGATATGTGGAGTTCTTGATGACTCCAACAACCTCGTTGGAATAATAGATGAGAAGGTCATGCTAACTGAAACGCTGATAGATGAATTTATAGAACAAACCACCTACTCATCGTCGAGCGATGTAGATGACAACTGGAGCTGGAGCGGGCTTAGAGATGTTACCTTCAAGTACTTTGAAGTGAGCGTTGTGAAGCTACCGAAAGATCCTGTCAAAAAATTCATGAAAAGTCCAGAATTCGTTTATCCGCAGACAAGTGTATCTAAATGTGCAAAGAAGATGGTGACAAAAGATATAGATCATATGCCTGTGCTTGATTCGATGAACAGAGTTGCGGGATTGGTGAGAGATAAGGATCTTATAAAGGTGCTGCTTGAAGAAAAGATTTGACTATTTTTAAAACCTCTTTCTTCAACGCATCCAAAGGCTTCGAAGCATCAACCACAACTGTTCTTTCATCTGCAATTTCCAAAAATACATCTCTTACTTTCCTTAAGTATTCTTTGTCCTCAAAAACACTTAATTTTCCTCTGCTTTCAAGCCTTTTTAGTGCTACTTCGACATCTAAGTCTAAAAGTAAAACCAGGTCGGGTTTTGGAGCTATCTTTTCATTCATTTTTAATATATCTAAAGCATTTAATCTCCCTCTTGCAGACTGGTATGCTGCATTTGAATAGTAGTACCTGTCCATTATTACAATCTTGCCATCTTTAAGTGCCGGAATTATGTTGTTTTTAACGTCTTCAATCCTGTCTTTCAAAAAAAGATCCATTTCCTCCTCCAAACTTAGCCTTTTATCGGCAAATTTTATTTTTTTTCCGTAAACACTATTGCTTGGCTCTTTGAAAACCACCACATCGTAGCCCATCTTTCGAAGTTCTTCAGCTAAGAAATTCGCTATTGTAGTTTTTCCAGCTCCATCGATCCCTTCGATGGCTATCAGCATCATCGACCCTTAGTCAAGAAATTTAAAAAGTTGTCGAGAGATTTAAAAATTCAGGGAGAATTTGCATCATGCAGTTTGCTTCAGACTGCTTTCTTATTGTAGGCGATGCAAGGAATGCAGATTTCTACTACCTCACAAAATTCAGAACAACCAATCCATGTATCTACCTAATCTGCAAGGATGGAACAGAACTTTTGGTTGTTCCCTCGATGGAGCTCAGAAGGGCTGAAAGAGAAAGCAAGGTTAAAGAGATCGCATGCTACGAGGAGCTCGGATACAAGGAACTGATCGAAAAAACGAAAGATCGACGTTTAGCATTTTCAGAGCTGATAATTCAAATTTTAAAGGAATGTAGAGCTAGATCCGTCTCTATACCTCATGAAACTCCAGCATTTTTAGCTTTTAAATTAAAGGAAGAGTTCGATTTGAACTTTGAAAATCCTGTAAAAGCCAGAAGAGTTGTAAAATCTGCTCAGGAGATTGAAAACATTAAAGAGGTTGCCAGAATTACGGTTGAAGCTTTCGATTGGCTAATGAGAAATTTTAATTTCAAGAGATGCGAAGAGGTCAGGAACGCTATCGAACTTAAACTTTATGAGATAGGTTGTATAGCTGAAAACACGATAGCATCGAGCGGTAAACTTTCCGCCGATCCACATGCGCTTGGAAGTGGAGATGTCGAGGACCACGTAGTTCTCGATGTCTTTCCTAGGAGTAGAGAGACTTTATACTATGCAGATTTTACAAGGGTTCTGCTTTTGAATAAAAACGAAAAAATAGAAGAGATGTATAGAGCTGTAGTTGAAGCTCAGGAAAAGGCGATATCAATTATAAAAGACGGGATTTTGGCAAATGAGGTTCATGCGGAAGTTAAAAGTATTCTTGAGGGCTACGGATTCAAAAGTAAAAACTCTGAAGGTTTTATACATTCCACTGGACATGGAATCGGACTTGAGATCCATGAAGAGCCTAGAATTTCAGATGAAAAGGTTGAACTGAAGGCTGGAATGGTAATTACAGTTGAGCCGGGCTTGTATTACAAAGATGTAGGTGGAGTTAGAGTGGAAGATACCGTCGTTGTGACGAAAAGCGGATGCGAAGTACTTACCAACTACAAAAAATGGATTAAAGTTTAACATCCTTTGGGCACTATGTAGTCTTTGGGTGCGGCATCGAAAGGTTCAAGATATTTCCTGAGAACTTTTGGTATTTCAACTCTCCCATCTTCTAGCTGGAAGTTCTCTATTATAGCTGTTATAGCTCTCGTAGTTGCAATTGCTGTTGAATTCAGAGTATGAACGAAACCTTTCGTTGGTTTTCCACGCTCTTCAGCAAAACGAATGTTTAACCTATAACTCTGCCAGTCAGTACAGTTGCTGCAAGATACCATCTCCCTGTATTTAGCCTGCGCAGGCATCCATGCTTCAAGATCGTACTTTTTAGCTGCAACAACCCCTATATCTCCAGAACAAACATTTACTATTCTGTAGGGTATCTCCAACCCCTGCCAGATCTTTTCTACGTTCTCAATCAACTTTTCATGCCACTTCCAGCTATCTTCGGGTAAACAAAAGACGAACTGCTCGACCTTGTTGAACTGATGTACTCTGAAAATACCCTTCGTGTCCTTCCCATGAGCCCCAGCTTCCTTCCTGAAACATGGACTTACACCTGCATAAAGTAAAGGCAATTCTTTCTCTTCTAATACTTCGTTCATGTACATCGCCGCTATAGGATGCTCGCTTGTTGCTATCAGATAGAGGTCTTCGCCCTCAATCTTGTAAAGCACTTCCTCGAAATCCGAAAAAGCCGTGACTCCACTGTAAGCGGCTCTGTTTATCATGTAAGGTGGAGCTACAACCTTAAAACCATTCTTTGACATGAAATCAAGAGCATACATAAGCAGTGCAAAATCCAGCCATACTAAATCATCCAACAAGTAGTAAAAACGAGCTCCAGAAACTTTCGCAGCTCTTCGCAGATCAGCCCATCCAAACAACTCCACTGCATCTGCATGTGAAATGGGTTTTACATCTATCACTTTGTAATCTGCCATTCCGTTTGTAAGCTTTAAAAAGTAGTCGACATCATCGCAGTAGACCTTTGCTTTTCCCCAGTACTTTACGGCAACATTGTCTTCGTCGCTTTTTCCTGTTGGTACGCTTTCGTGAAGTAAATTCGGAATAGACAGGAGAACTCTTTCTAACTCGTTTTCTATGTCTTTAAGTTCTTTTTCTTTCTGATCCAATATCAAAGCCAACTCTTTTGCCTTTTTTATTGCAATCTGTTTTTCTTCTCCGTTTAGATCTTTTACTTTTTTGGAGATCTCATTTCTTTCCTTTCTTAAGTTGTTTACCTCCTTTAGCTTCTCTCTCCATATTTTATCAAGCTGAACGGCTTTCTCTACGATTTCCACACTTTCGTTTCTCCTCATCTGCGAATTTCTCAAAATATCGGGATTCTCTCGTAAAGCTTTAAGTATGCTCCACATCACTCAATCTTGCAACTTCCGTTTATATTAACTTGCCGAACAGCAGTGAAATGTAGATTGCACTTAGCATCATGCTCGCGCTTTTGTACATGACCCTAGCACCATCTCTGCTTGGTGCAACTGCAAACTTTACAGCTTTGTAGAGAAATACGAGAACGATTAAGATAGCCAAAGCGATGAAGATCAAGTTGAGCTTTAAAAAGAGATATATCAGTGCTAAGACCGGTATCATCAAGGTGTTTGCCACCACTATTGCCCACGCAGTTTTTTCTACACCAAAAACTACGGGAAACATCGGAACTTTTGCAATTCTATAGTCCTCTTCGTAGTATATCGCAATGTACCATATGTGTGAAGGGATCCATATGAGAACTAGGGTAGCTAACAGTAATCCTGCACAGCTAAACTCTGCAGCCGAAACCCAGCCAGCTAAAGCTGGCATCATACCAGCAATTCCGCCAACCAAGATAGAATAAGGACTTTTTCTTTTCAACATGAGAGTATAAAAGAATATGTCAAAGATCAAACCAGCCAATATGACCAGAAAAAGTTCCAAATCTATCTTGACAGCAATTGCTGAAGAAGCAATGAAAAGAAGGGTTCCGAAGATTGCTACCTCTTTATCCCCTATTTTTTTAGCTGGTAAAGGCCTGTTTTTGGTCCTTGGCATTAAAGAGTCTATATCTTTATCTAGACACATGTTTATGGCCGTTGTTCCACTTACCGCCAAAAATGTTGCCAAAAAGGCGAATAGAAAAATAACACCAAAACGCCCGTCAGCCAAGATGTACGAAAATACAAATGTTAGCATCAAAAGAAAGGTCTGCTTAGGCTTGATAACTT
The DNA here is from genome assembly GCA_030055525.1 of Archaeoglobales archaeon. Classification (GTDB taxonomy): domain Archaea; phylum Halobacteriota; class Archaeoglobi; order Archaeoglobales; family Archaeoglobaceae; genus WYZ-LMO2. The sequence continues at coordinate 27,609 of JASFYJ010000009.1, forward strand.
CAAAAAATGTTTTTAATTTTGACATGTAAATTTAGGGCCAAAGCCCGTAAAAGGCGTTAAGAACTATTATCAACAAACCACTTACAACTCCAGCTATCAACACAGTCTTTGGACTGAACTGGATCTGTGTTTTTTCTTCCTCAAAGTACCTCATTATTCCAGCTGAAGACATCAGCGGAGGTGTTTTTTCTCTCGTTTTCTTCACCTGTGCCATGAAAAAGATTAAGTGAAGGAATATATAAGCTTTTACGTGTGGCGTGGGGCTTTAATAACCGAAGAAGGGATAAAACACGGATATCTAATACCTTCAGAAATGAAATTTGAAGAAAGTAGATTGGACTATCGCGATTTTTACTTCTCAAAAACTTTTTTTAATGCTCACACTCATCTTGGCGATGCGGCATTCAAGGAAGCGCCAAGGATGGACCTTGAAAAACTCGTCGCACCTAATGGCTACAAACAAAAGATGCTAAACTCAACCAGTCCAGAAGTTCTGAGAAGAGAGATCAAAAAAGAAACTGAGTTTGCAAGAAAATGCGGAACTTCGCACTTCTTAGATTTTAGAGAGGGAGGACTAGAGGGATTGAAAATCGTCGAGGGGCTAGATGGGATTATAGCTCTGGCAAGACCGAAAAATGCGGATGAGGCAGAAAAAATTCAGGCTTTTGGCTTTGCTTATAGCAGTGCGAGAGACCACGACGAGGAACTTCTAAAGAAGGTAAGAGAGATAGCAAAAAGAAAAAAGATGATTTTTGCAATTCATGCTGGCGAAAAAGATTGCGGAGATGTCGAAGGTGCTTTAGAACTTCAACCTGATTTATTGATACACATGAACTGCTGTGAAGAGATGCTTAGAGATGTGATCACTATGGAAATACCGATCGTAAGTTGTGCAAGGAGTAATGCATTTTTTGGGCTTTTGAACACTAAAGTTTACAAAATTTTAAAGGACTACGATTTTTGGATGATAGGCAGCGATAACGCAATGATCGCAAGCCCTTCTTTGCTCGAGGAGATGCACTTTCTTTCATACCTGATTGATGATGATACGGCAATATTTAAGGCTGCAATTAGAGGCTACGAGTTATTCAACATGAAGTATGGATATGTGGTCTACAACAGGAACTACAACTTCAGAAGAACGAACGACCCCCTTAAAACGCTGGTTAGGAGAGCTTCAGCGATGGATATCGAAGCTGTAATTATATAAAAAATTTAAGATTGCCCGTAGACGGATTCGTAAACGAGTTCAATTATATCCTTAACAACTATTTTGTCGTCGAGCTTCTCTGTCTTAACTCCATCTTCAAGCATTATCATGCAGAACGGGCATGCTACAGCGAGTATCTCTGCTCCGGTTTCAGCTGCTTCTCTGGCTCTTATATTGTTTGGTCTGTCTTCGCCTGGGTACTCTCTAACCAAGTTTCCTCCGCCTGCACCACAACAGAAGCTCCTATTTCTATTTCTTGGCATCTCAACGAGTTCAAGTCCAGGAATAGATCTCAAAATCTCCCTTGGAAGTTCATAGATTCCATTGTATCTGCCAAGATAACATGGATCGTGATAGGTTACCTTCTTGTTTATCGGATGCTTCAAATGAAGCTTTCCACTCTTTATCGCGTCGTAAATTAGTTCAAGGATGAATTTAACCTCGTACCCTTCATATTCGTTGGCGAAAGTGTTGTAGCAGTGTGGAGAAGTTGCTATTATCTTCTTTACTCCGTATTTTTCAAACATTCCGATGTTCTCTTCTTTCAAAAGCTCGAACAATCCTTCTTCGCCGACTCTTCTAACATCGTTTCCACAGCATCCTTCATCCCTCCCAAGCACAGCGTAGTTGACTCCTATGTCTTTCAATAGCTTAGCAAGTTTCGCCGTTACTGGAATATTTCTGTTGTCAAAACTGTGTGCACAACCAACGAACCACAACCATTCGAATTCTGAATTATCCTTAACAGTCGGAACCCCGCCTTCAACCTTCTTGAACCATTGATCTCTCTTGAACTTCGCCTCTCCCCACGGATTCTTTTGTTTCTGGATGTTCGTCAGAAGATCTCTTATATCTGGTGGCGCTTCTCCACTCTCAATTATTCCCCTTCGCATCTCAATTATAAGCTCCATCTGCTCTGCATAAATTGGACACATCTCCATGCAAGCCCTGCAAGTTGTACAAGCCCAAACGGCATCCATATCAAGCAGTACATCGAGTAAAGTTTGTTCTTCTTGCTCTTCGGCCTCAGTACCTCCATCGGTTTCAGTAACAACATCGTAAGGCTTCCCAATTGGTAGTTCGTGTTTTAGTATCTTGTCGATATGCCTTATGTTCTGGACGAGGAACATCGGAGATAGAGATGTTTTCGAGTTGAAAGCTGGACAATTGTCTTGACATCTTCCACATCGCATGCAAGCTAAGCTGGCAAGTAAGTCTCTCCTTGTAAGGTCCTTTCTCCTAACAAGTCCAGAGTAGCCTTCCTCTTGAGGCATTGGTCTCATTTGGCCAGGTTTTCTTTCAGTTTTTGTGAAAATGCTGATTGGGGCAGCCAATATGTGCATGAGCTTAGTATATGGAATCAAAGCGAAGAATGCAAGGATTGCTGCAGCGTGTAGGAACCAGAAGATATGGACCGCAAGACTGTTCGCAAACTCCGGCGAGAATCTAAGGTATTCTTTGAGAACGATTCCAAAGATTGCAACAAACAGAAGAAGCAAGAGAACGAGGTCATCATCGCTGGCATTGTCGTACTTCCTTGCAAACCTTGAGGGTTTTAATATGTAACGGTTCACCGCAAAAACTAAAAGTCCTGCAAAGAAAAGGATCGCTGAAGCTGTCATGGAATATTTGAAAAACAGATATGCACCTCTAAAAGCTTCTGGAATTGCTGCGTAGATCGTGAATGCGATTATCCATATTCCCAGAATTATAAACCCCCAAAGTACTAAAAAGTGCCCCACTCCCATCTTTTTTTCCCTGAAAAATACCTTTATGAGCAATAAAGCATCGAATATCACGTACTTTAATCTTCTACCAAAGTTGTTGGTCCTCGGCTCAGCACTTGGACGACCACTGTTAACAAAATCGATCTGTTTTTTCAAACCTCTCGCAAACACAGCCAAAGCTACAATAAGCATTAAATAATATATATATTCAAGCATTTATATCACCTCCCGAATACGTTGGCTGAAGAGTGTATCTCGTTAACGTCTTCAGTATGACATGTCACACAGTTTCCTCCGTGCTCGGTTACTATTGCATGGCAGTTAGCGCATGTAACGTTTATTCCCGAAATCGGGATCTGTGAATCGCTTGGTGCTGAATGACAGAGTATAGTGAAGGGATTTACCACATGGCAGGAGATGCATTCAACAGAATCGTGAGTTGCATGTACTTCGCCATGACAACTCCAGCAGGTGTTCCAAGCAGATAAATGGCTTTTGTAAACATTTGCATGCGTATGGCAGGTGTCGCACGTATATTCACTCTGCCCGGCATTGCTGAGCGGAAGAAGAACAACTATAGCGATCAGGGAGATCAAAAACAGGGGGAACAAAGCAAACTTCATGATCTCACCTCATGCCAGATGTACTTTTCAAGGTACTTGCTATGCCTTTCAACCATCGTCGTATGGCACAACTCGCAACCAGAAGGCATGTGGTTCGAGAGAAGCGATTTTTCATGACAATCTTCACAATTTACGGCAGTTACATTGCTCCAAACCCACCCACTAACGTTTAGGTGAGATACGACGATCTCATTTCCATGACAATCTTTGCAGCTAGTCTCGTAATGTGGAACATACTTCCAGGGCTCTTCATGACACTGGCAATTGTAAACTTTGCTTTCCACAGCTTTGGCCTTTATGTCAGCGTTTTCAGCTATGCATCCCGAGAGAGCTATCGAAACTAAAAGTAACAGTACAAGATATCTCATGACAGACACCGCTGAATGGTTGAACGAGAGTATATTAAGGTTTTGGATTTTAATCAGAGATCCGTTAAAAACAAAAAAGTCGAAGCGCTGCAAAGCGCAGAAAAACCAATATGTTCAAAAAATTTTTTAGAGATATAACACACCAAAAAAGAAAAAGCAGAAGATATGCTAACACAGTTATAAATCTGAGAATGTAGAGCTTTCAGACACACATCAAAAATACTCCAGAATCCTCCTCCCAAAGTATTTGAGCAGTTTAGATTTTTGCAGATCTAGAATATCTCCTTTAAACCTTTTTCGACTTTTTGAAGCAATCTTTGAACATTTCAAAAAACAAGAACTCTGCTAGACCGAATTTAAATCCGAGATGAAGTAGATCATTCTGTAGATTTCGAGAGGCTCACTTGCAATAGGGCCCGGAGCGGGATTTGAACCCGCCTCCTGGGATCCACAGTCCCAGAGGATAGCCGCTACCCCATCCGGGCCATGGCTAGAGATTGTAGAAACTTTGTGTATAAATTACTTTTGCATGCGGTTGGAGCATAATTTTTAAACCATCCGCCATTCCTCAGAAACTGTGAGACACACAACCCACATACTCTTTGGAACACTGTTTGCAATCCCTATAGTTTCATATTTATCTCTAGATCCCGCTAAAGCGAGTTTCATCATCTTCACGGCTTTAATAGGTTCGCTTCTTCCAGACGTTGACCATCCTAAGTCCTACATAAACCGAAAGAGCTGGGGGATATTTTACAGGGTTGTTTTGCAATCAACACATAGAGGTTGGACGCACAGTCTCTTTGGAGCTTTTATTTTTACCCTGATATCTACGCTGGTGTTCTTCTACTTATGCTGGGATATGCTTTACTCAATGGTATTTCTTTTCGGATATCTCTCCCACCTTTTGGCTGATTCCCTCAACCCTACCGGTGTTAATTGGCTCTGGCCTAAGAAGAAGAAGTACAAAATAGCTATCATAAAAACCGGATCAAAAGGAGAAGTTATTTTCCAAGCTTTTTTGGTGATACTTTTAGCATTAATGCTCACAGAGTTGCCCAAATAAAATATATATAACAAAAAATAAATAACTTAAGATTTTATAGCTCTTATCTTTCCTTCTCCCTTTACGTTTACATCTCCAACCCAAAGACCCTCTTCTTTTTTAATGAACGCTGGTAATAGTTCGAAACTTCCTTTGATCGCTATCTCTCCTCCTCTCATATCTCCACCAACGAAGCCACAGGATCCATGTATTATTATCTGCCCTCCCCTCATCTCAGTCCCTACGAAGTCTCCGGCATTTCCTTTTATTTCTATTATTCCACCGCTCATCTTCTCTCCAATGTAATTTCCTGCGTTGCCCTCGATGATTATTTTACCATTACTCATTCCAGTAGCGTCGCCGTAGTATGCACAGCCTACAAGGTTTCCTGTATTGCCCTTAACAACTATCTCTCCTCCGTTCATTTCAGCCCCAAGCCAATCATCGGCGTTGCCCTCAATTATTATCTTTCCTCCCTTCATATAAGCTCCACAGTTTGTTCCAACGCTTCCTTTAACCAATATTTCTCCATCTTCCATTCTGCATCCGATCCACTTAACCCTACTGAAATCTCCGTCCAAGATGATCTTCTTGTCATCTCCCTCTTTCTTTACTTCAAAGAGATCTCCAAGCTTCACCAAGTTTTTACCGTAGTAGACTTTAAAATTAAGAATCTCATCTAAACTTTTTGTTGCCAATTCTGGAGTTATTTCAGCTTCAACTGTTACCACAAAATTTACCTTGGGTTTTAATATGAGCATGATCTCACCCCACAACGATTCTCTCCGGCATTCTAATCCAACTCTCTTCAACGCCATAGTTCTGCAGTTCAATGCTGTAGTACTGGAAGTAGTTCTCAATATCTGGCATCACAGCTTCTAAATCAACCTTACTTCTTGCATCAACCCAGTAAGTTCTACCCCAGACCTCTTTTACGAGTTCACCGTTCTTTACGATTATTTCTCCACCTTTGATTGTATAAACAGCCGTCTTAAGTGCTTTGTAGACCTTCTCAAATTCATTGCTCGTATCTACATCCAAGGGATTCAGATCGTAGATAGCAACATCTGCATCTGCCCCAATGCCGAGATGACCTTTATTTTCAAGCCCAAGTATCTTTGCTGGCAGAGATCTAGTCATATGTATTAGCTCTTCAAGTGTCTTCTCCTTATCAATAGCCGCCAAACCGGTAGCTTTTTGAACGTATGGACTTACCTTTTGTAGTTCCTTCTCTCTCATCTTCCTGCTCATCAGCATCGCCATAACGTACGGATATTCTGTAAAAGGTCCCCCGTTCGGATAATCTGTTGTCAGCACGACCTTGTTGCTATCAATCAGCAGCCCCAACTCCAAACCTATAGCCCACTGCAAAGCATGAACCGGGTTGTTTGGTAGATACACCAAGGGAACAATTCCTGCTCCACCTTCAACTTCACTATCTTTGTTGCTCCACTTTGCTCCAGTTAAGCGATGCAGAGTGAACTGGAACGGCGCATCGCCAGTCATTGCAGTTGCATGTCCAAAGATCGGCTGTCCCATGTCTATGGTTACGTTGTCTATAGAGTTTACAACCTTCGCAATTTCAGCAGCACCGCTTGCAGCATCTCTCCAACTGCTTCCAGCATAGGAGTTGAATTGAACGTGAGTTACATGCAGAACCTGTCTCTTGCTGTTACTGAACTTTGATGCAAGTTTTATTGTTTCGATCGTCGTCTGATAATTTCCTGGAACTCCAAGATTGTTGCAATGCAGATGCACTGAATGTGGCAACTTCAGCTCTTCAGTAGCCTGAATGAGCGAAGTGATTATTTCTCTGGGAGTTATGTTAAACCCTGGTACTTGGTCGTCCAAGCTTCTTACATTCTTTCCATACATCCAAGCTTCTACACCACCAGGATTGACAGCTTTAACTCCAAAGCCCTTCGTTCTTTCTATAGCCCACGCTATAAATGCCTTGAGCTTTTCAATGTTCTTCTCCTCAACAAATTTGAACACCAGATGCCAGTTTCCAAATACTGGCAAAGCTGCTTTGTCTATCATTGGAATTGCGTCAAGTTCTTCATGAGTGTGTAAAGCACCGATAGGTGGTTGTGCAGCCTCGAAAGATACCGTGTACCCCATCTTGGCGTATTCATAACCTATAGCCGGTGCTGTTAGCAAAACTCTACCAACTGCAGCTCTAAAAGTATCAGCCACACGTCTTACAACTCTCATCTCTTCAGGACGCATTGTTCTACCAGTGTTTATCTTGCTCCCAGCAATATGAGCGTGCATATCAACGCCACCGGCAACTACGAGTTTGTTCGTTGCGTCGATAACCTGACATTCCTCCTTCTTTACGGCTTTTTCATCCACGATCTTTCCATCCTTTATAAATAGGTCCATCTTTTCTGCTTTAATTTTATTTTTCGGGTCGATAACAATACCGTTCTTTATATGGATAGCCATAAGCTCACCCCTTCTTCAACTCCTCAACCTTTTTTAGTATCTCAGCCAGTATCTTCTCATCACTCCAGTATTTTGTTTCAACAACTTTTTTCAGCCTGAGAGGTATGCAGTCCATCCTGTAAGCGGTACCTTCAGCTTCGATTCCGTAAATTGCAGAGGGTATTACAACTTTTGCAAGCAATGTTGTCATATTCGGGAAAGGATCAATCTGAATCACCGGTATCTCCTTCAAGTGCTTTACAGCAGCTTTAGGGAAATGAGCTACTGGATCTGAAGCTATGATTAGAGCTGCATCGCAATCTTTCCTTTTTAAAACTTCAACTGCTGCAAACTCATTCGGTGAGAACCTTGGATATCCTCTACTGAAATCTATCGCATACTGATAACCAACTTCCCAAGCCGGAACCTCTCCAGCACCAACGACGTTATAATGCCCTCTCATAGGCCATATAATCCACCTGGTAGTTCTGTTAAGCAGCTGAACAAGTTTAACAGCATTTTCTATAGTCCTATCTCTTCCCCTTGACTGTGTAACACCAAGACCATATAAGATGGCTCCATACTTTGCATTCTTCATTATATCTGCAAGCTGTACCAACTGCTCTTTCTTTACTCCCCCTACCTCTTCAGGAACGGCATCTAGATTACCGTTTATTATACTTCTTAGAGCAGTTATAACTGCGTAATCGTAACCCGGCTTTACTTGAACAAAAAGATCGGCATTTTTCGCTGTTCTGGTTTTTCTCACATCTACAACAACTATCTTTCTGTTCTTTCTATCTTTTATGAGCAAACCTTTTGCGGATATCGAATACCTAATCCCATGCCTAGGATGCGCTTCCATCGGATTTGCTCCCCAGAAAACTACTACATCTGCTCTGTTCTTTATCGATCCAAGCGTACCTCCTGGAAGACCTTCCTCGATAACTGCCAAAGTGCCTGGGGCGTGGCAAACACTTGCGCATTGGTCGTATATACCTCTAACTTTTTCAGTTAAAATTACACCTAACCTTATAGCTTCATTCGCCGTTGATGCCCAGCCGTAAAGTAAAGGCTTTTTAGCATTAACTAGGATTTCAGCAGCTTTTTGTATCGCCTCTTCGTAGCTAACTTCCTTTCCGTCAACCATTGGAGATTTTATCCTTTCTTTTTCAGCAAATTTAGCTGAACCAAGTCTGCAGAGTTTTTTTATCTTTCCATTCTCGTACTCTCCGTCGTCGCAAACACTACCGCAGAATGTACAGACTACGTTAACCATTTAAATCGCCTCCAAAAGCTCTTTTACACTCAAAACTTTTTCTTCTGTCTTTTCAACTTTTGCCTTGACACCTTTAAATCTTGGCATCCCCGTGCCATCAGTGTCGGGATCGATCACGGCGTTAGCATATGGTCCCATAGGCATAAATGCAACCCCCTTCGGCAAATCAGCTTTTTTAGCAAAAACAACTACCTCTCCAAAAGCTGTTTTTACTTTGACCCTGTCCCCATCCTTTAAATTCAAAGCCCCATAGTCATCTTCACTCAGTTCAATGTAGCTTACAGCTTTGAAGTATTCTTCAGTAAGCTTTTCCTCAACTGTTGCTCCCTGATCAAGCGTTCTTCCGGTAACTATTTCAACCTCTATCATCCTCTCACCAGAAATCTTTCTATGCCAATAACAAGAAGTAGAACTAACTTTTAAATATTTCTAAATTTATGTGGGTCAACCCAAACATACACGAGGCCAAGCAATTTAAAAAATTAGAGTTCGACGTACGATTCAATCAAGATAATAATGTCAATATAATTGAAAATGATTGATTTGCTTTCTGAAAATTTAAATAAAGAGACGCAAAAAAGAACTGGAGGTGTCAGATTGAGCCTCTGCAAAATGTTCCTTCACGAAAAAACTGTAGAGATAGTCATTAAGGTGCTCGAAGCAGAAAAAAACAATCGCAGCGTCACCCTCTCTCAACTTGCGATGGCTGTTAGCTCGCCATACAGCTATGTTTCAAAAATCGTTAAACAACTTGAAGAATATTCTTTGCTTGAAACAAAGCTCGAAGGCAGAGTTAGATTTATCAAACTTACGGAATTCGGTTCTAGAATAGCAGAAATGCTTTCACAACTTTTTACAGAACTTTGCAAGGACGTAAAAAGTCTAAACAGGTTGAAGATTTTAGAGAAAGTTGTCGATGAGGGAAAGGACTTTAGGTCTGTGGCAGGAGCTTTGGTGGAGTTGGAGAGTTTGAAAAGTTGTGAAAATGAAGAGGTTAGGAGAGAGGCAGCTAGAATTCTACAAAAAGCTCTGAGGATGGTTGCATGATTTTCGACAGGCTTGAAAAATATAAAGATGAAATGATAAAATTGATGAGCGAATTAATAGAGATTCCAGCTATTCCTCCAGAGTTCGGTGGAAAAGGAGAATTAAAGAAGGCTGAGCATCTTATGAAATACCTAGGAGATTTTGATTTCTTGGAAAGATTCGATGCCGCCGATGATAGAGCTTATGGAGGTTTGAGGCCGAATATAGTGGCAAAGATAGAGGGGACGCTTAAAAAGACCGTGTGGGTGGTAGCCCACCTAGATGTGGTGCCGGAGGGAGATACAAGACTTTGGAGAACCCCACCATTCAAAGCCATCATCAACGGAGATAGAATATACGGCAGAGGAACTGAAGATAATGGACAGGCCATTGTTTCATCTCTCTTCGCAGCAAAAGCAATTTTAGAGTCTGGACTAACACCAAAATACAGTTTTGGTATAGCTTTTGTAAGCGACGAGGAATGTGGAAGCAATTTTGGAATAAAACACCTTTTGAAGCAGAACGTTTTTAAAAAGGATGATCTTTTTATAGTTTCAGACTATTCAAGCAGAAAAGGAGAAGCGATTGAAATTGCTGAAAAGAGCATATTATGGCTGAAATTTACAGTTTACGGCGATCAACTGCATGCTAGCGCTCCTTTAGGAGTGAATGCGTCAAGGAGGGCGATGAAATTCATTCTCGATCTTGATGAAAAGCTTCATAACAAATTCGATGCTGAGGATAAAATCTTTAACCCGCCAAGATCAACCTTCGAACCAACAAAAAGAGAGAAAAACGTTGAAAACATAAATACAATACCAGGAATAGACGTAAGTTACATGGACTGCAGAATTCTACCAATCTACAGCTTGGAGGAAGTTCTTGAATATATAGAAGACATAAGGAGGTTCCATGAAATGAGAGATGGAAAACCGATAGAAATTGAGGTTGTGCAAAAGGAGAGCTCTCCTAAAACCTTGGAGAGCTCGGAGATAGTTCAAAAGCTCAAAAAAGCTCTTAAAGATATTAGAGGAGTTGATGCAAAGCTTGTTGGAATTGGAGGAAATACCTGTGCAGCTGTTTTGAGGAGGGCGGGATATACAAATACTGTAGCTTGGCAAACTGGAGATTCAACAGCCCACATGCCGAACGAGTACTGTTTGATACAGAACATATTTGAGGATGCGAAAATATTCACAACTTTACCTTTTGAACCGGGTTATTGATTTTTTGCTGAAAATATTACTGCACTTCCGCTTTCAAAAACTTTTTTAAAACATCCTTCAAACTTAAGGGCCGAGATTCCAAAAACTCTCTTCTCTTCATAACCAACGAAGATGAAGCTTACGTTATACTTCTCAGCAATCTCCTTCATTCTACCACAATCTTCCGTTAGATAGAACTCTCTTACATCATTCGATCTTTCATATATCAGGCTGATGTTTCTTCTCCAGACAAATTCGTGGTTTGTCCAAGCTATAACAGCGGGATTTCCCGAAAAAACAGCAACTCTTCCACCATAATTGTAACCACAAAGAACGCTTGAACAACCCTCTTCCATAACAACTCCTTTTTGCGATTGCATCCATTTTATCGCTTCGTACTCTCCATAATAGTTCAGAAATTTCATTCCGTCCAAGCTGAACTCGTTGCTGTTGTATCTCACAGGCGTGGCAAAAACTGGATAAATTAAGCTGAAGATCAAAAATATGGAAAAAAGAGTTTTTAAAATTCTTTTATCAGAAACTGAAAGTTTTAAAGCCGAAAAAGTGAATAGAAAGATCCAAGCGACTAAGTAGAACTTAAAAACAGTATTCATTCGAGATTCAATAGCGACAAATTCAGGAATTAGAAATGCAAGAGCTCCAACGAGCAAAAAGGCTGCTTTGGGGTCCTTCCTAATCTCAAATAGTGATAATAAAACTAGAGGCATTAAAATCGTTAAAACTGGTGCCAAAAAGTAGCTGAGGATTGCGATAGATGTGAAAGCAAAAAGAACTTTTTTGCTAACAGAGAAGACAAATGCTGAGTAGCATAAGATCAAAGGAAACGCTGCATAAGCTAAAAATTGTATTGGATCACTTTTTTCGGAAACGAAGATAACTTCCACTGCAGCCATGTTCATCTGGAGGTAGAAGAAAATTACGAACGGAAAAGATGCTAAAGAGTACAGCACCAACTTCTTATCCTTTGATGCAAACGCGTAGGTCAGGCAGAGAGTAAGTAAAAGAGGATAATCCCAAGAGTTCGTTGCAAATAAAGCAAAGAGAACAAGCGGTATGCTTTTGTATCTCTTTTTTAAAATTAGAGCGATTAAGAGAAGTTTTATCGGGATTGCAATAACATGAGCGTGAAGATCAGCATGGATGAAGCTGAAGTATGGAAATTCGTTTATGGTTCCGTTCACAACCCTCGTGGAATTCCAGTAGTACCAGAAGTCAGTGCTCATCCCTGAATAAATCTTGTGGAAAAAATCATAAACAGAGTAGGCGTTTCCGGAAAAGAGGGTTAACAAAAGCCACCTTACAGATTTTATAGCTTCGTAAAATAGAAGCGCCGAATAAGCTGGAAGAGCTGCGACAGCTATGTTGTAGCCAACTTCTGGAGCTGAAAAAGACATAAGAACTATGCACGCAGCGAGCAGATGTCCGAAAAAGTAGTAGCAGTTTAGAGGCATTCCTGCCATGAATGGATCGTTTGGTGGCATCTTTTCCGCTCTAAGAATCGAGCTTAAGAAGGCCATATCCATGAACTTCTCGCAATCAAAAATCGCTGGATTCAAGTACCTCAGAAGGATAAAAAATAAGTAAACCGATAAGAAAATGAGTTCGCTTTTTTCAATTTCAAACTTTGAGCTCCTTAGCCGATAAAAAGATAGTATCAAAAAGATAAAAAATATAGCATAAAAAGATGTCCGGAGAGGGATAAAAAAGGAAAGAAAGTAGACAGATATTGCGATCAGCAGCAGCGATAAAAAGCGTGCTATGCCGTATTCGACCTTTAAAGATGGTGTGATGAGAATAGAAGAAACATAAAAGATGATCGCATAGATAAGCGTCATTTCAGATCTCTAATTTTTACGTTTAAAGCTAGGGCAGAAATCAAGCCAAGCAAAACGGTTGCAACATTTTTAACCAGATGATCAACAAATGCAACTGCAAAAGAAGTGCTGAAATCGAAGTTTTTGCTCAAAAAAATCGCTACAGCAGCTTCGTAGGTCCCTACACCTCCAGGAGTTATGGGAATCGCTTTAACTATGTTTCCTACCGCTACAGCTAATGATGCGAGAACGAAATTCGAACCAAAGTTTGAAAGGATTATGGAACACGTAACTATGTCGAACAGCCAGATCATCGAAGAAAGAGCCAACAAAACTATAGAGTCCTTCAATTTCAAAAGTAACTTTGCATTTTTAAATATTCTCCCAAAAAAATTCTCCATTCTTGAAAACATGAGGATTGCCACGACCAAAAAAACACTGAAAATTACAGCATAAATTATCTCTCCCACAGATATTCCAAGATATGCGGCAGATAGTGCTGCGATTATTGCTATCGAAGTGATATCGAAAAGTCTCTCAGCTGCAATACCTCCGAGTGATTCTTCGTATTTTACACCTTTTTTAGCGAAGATATAGGATCTTGCAAGGTCTCCAACTCTTATAGGAGTTATTACATTAACAGTCTGACTTATGCTAACTGCAGCAGTTGAAAAGATAGTTCCAGCGTTGTATCCAAGTTTCTTCATAACGTAAGAAAATCTCAGCCCTCTGAGGAGGAAGGATGAGGAGTAGAATAGCAAGGCAAGTGCAACAACAATGTAGTCCATCTCTGCCAGTCTGGCGGCGAAATTGGAAACTCCGGATAGATAGATCAGAGAGAAAAGTATCAAAATTGCAAGAAAAGTCGTGAATAGCAATATACTTCTGTTTTTTTCCTTTATCCACATCCTGAGAATTTGGGAAAACATGTATAGAACATCCCTTCGAAAACTCACCTTAGTTGCCCCTCCATGTTTCCATCTTACCGGAATCTCCTTAACACGCATGCCTTTCTTCTGCGCAATAACCAGAACCTCAGTATCCCAGAACCAGTGGTTATCTTTAACCAATTCACCAACCTTGAGTATCGAATCCTTTTTGAAGGCTTTGAAACCACATTGATGATCCCTCAACTTTGAACCGAGCAAAAACCTAACTAAGAGATTGTAAACCTTCGAAGCTATATCTCTTTTAAATGGTCTCTCCACATAACTTTCTCTCATAAGTCTTGAGCCAGTAGCGATGTCGTAACCTTCTACAGCAACCGCATTTACGATTTCTTTTAAATGTGCAAGATCTGTTGCGAGATCAACGTCCATGTAAACAACAACTTCTCCTTCCGCAGCATTGAATGCCCTCATCAGTGCTCTTCCCCTTCCAAGCCTTTCGTCTGAATGCAGATGTTTGACCTTTGGATTCTTTTTTGCAATCTCTGCAGCTATCCTGTCTGTACCATCTTTAGATCCATCTTCAGCTATGATTATCTCGTAATCATAATCTAAATTTTTTGCAGCCTCTTCAACCCTCTTTACAGCCTCTTCAATCCTTGCAGCTTCATTGTACGCTGGTAAAACGATACTAACTTTCATCCATCTCACTCCAAACTCCAACTTTACTACGCATAGCTTCACTCTGGAGCTTTAAATATTCTGCTTTCTTTGAAAATTCGGCGTTGGTGTATACCCTTGCCAAGCCTTTTTGGATCATAAGAGCTCCAAAATCAACACCCTCTAAATATACGTAAGCAAGAGTTCTCCCATACCTGTCTTTTCTATCTGAATACGGATCGATTTTTATGGTTACGTTTTTTCCATTTAAATTTTCTTCTGCAAACTTTTTAGCCACCTTTCCCCAATAATCTAGTTTCTCCACTGAGATATTTTGGAATTTAGCTGGATCGTTTGCTGCTCTAGTTTCTGGACAATCTATGCCAAGTAATCTGATTTTTTCCACTGTACCGTTTATGTTTACTTTTATCGTGTCACCATCGACAACCTCTAAAACGTAACCGTAGTACACTTCTTCCTGCTGAACGCACAGTAAATTGAGCGCTGCAAAAAATACTGCCAAAATTATTGCAGCTTTGATCTTCATGTATCTCAGACCTTCTCGAGTAGATCAATTTTTTGGCGAAAGAGTTATTAAAAGATTGTTGATGATCGAACATGGATCGAACAAAGTTCCTAACCTTAGTTTTGATCTTTTCAATCTTTATTGCCGTTTTTTACTTCTACACCCCATTAATCGATGGAATAGTCATGGGAGTTGCTTTCGCTTACGCAGCAAGACCAATTAAACGCAGTTTTTCGAAAGTTGGAAATTTAGCCGCATCTTTGATTGCAACTCTGATAATTTTCCTTCCCGCATCTATGCTGATAACTTACGGCCTTTTTGTCGGGTTAAACCAGTTTCTGTATATTTTAAGCCATCACAGTGATATTCTGAACAGCATACTTGCATCTTTAGAGGCTAAAGGTTTGCATGTTGAAAAAAACGAAGTTTATAGAATTTTAAGCATGTTTTTCGGATTTTTACAGTCGAAGTTGAGTACATCGATCGTCGAGATAACGAAGGACGTAGTGATTCTACTATTAAACATACTAATTTCTGCGGTCGTGTGCTTCTTTGTACTACGTGATTCAGAGAGATTTGTCAAAAATTCATTAAATATTTTGCCGAAAGATAGACGTGATGAGTTCGGTAGATTCATTCTAAAGATAGATAAAACTCTGGAATCGCTCTGGTTCGGAAACTTGACTTTCGCAATAATAATAGGTTCAGCAAGTTTACCCTTTTTCCTTATTTTTAAAGTTCCCTTTGCACCGCTTTTAGCTGCTTTGATGTTTTTAGCAGCACTGATTCCGATCTTTGCAGAGTGGATGCTCATCTTACCGGTTGGAATTTACTTACTTCTGAAGGATCTCTATTTGGGGTCTCTATTCCTCGCCATCGGTTTTCTATTTCTCTATCTGATTCCAGAGATATTTCTTAGGCCTTACTTTGTAGGTCAGATGACGAAGATACATTCTCTGCTTTTGATGTTGGCATTCATCGGTGGAGGACTTTTTGGCGGCCTTGGGGGATTCTTTTTAGCACCCATGCTCGTTGCAGTACTTGTGGGTATATACGACTACTACACTACCTCGCAAGGATCATGAGGCGAAACCTATCTGCAGCTCTGGCAGCTGAATTCGCTATGTAACCCAAATGCACAACCCACTGGATCATGATCATTGCATCCCTTAAATCTAAATCAACGTTCAACAACTTCGTATGCAGGCCGATCTGAACAAGATCGCATTCATGTTCAAGTTCTTCAACCTTCGGGACGTGCTCTAAAGCAGCCTTTACTTCTTTTTTCGAAAAAGATGTCTCTACAAGCCTGTCTAGGTGATTTATCAACTCCTCATATTCTACTGCAGTCTCCATTATCTTCGCTAAAAGAACTTTGAAATCACTCCATATCTCCTTCGGCGCCTTAACCCTTCTGAAGGTAACCATATGTCCTACATGCTCGCAGTTGTTGATTATACTATCCTGAACCGTCAAGAATTCAAGTAGATCGTGCCTATCAACAGGAAGGATGAGAGATCTTGTAAGATTCCCCCTTATCTCAGCTTTAATCTTGTCAGCGTGATGTTCAAGATCATCGATTTCTTCCCTCAATCTCTCAACTTCCTCATAATTTCCCTTCTCCAGAGCATCAAATTGGCGAACAAGTATACCAACTGCTCTTCCACAAAGGGAGGCATGCTTTTTCAAATCCTCAAACGGAGAATAACCGAATATACCTCCGATAGATCTGAAGAACCTCATACGAATATCACCATCACTGTGTAGATACTTATCGTTAACGCCGCCGCAGCCGGAACTGTTAACACCCAGGAAAATAAAATCCTTTGCACCATCTTTAGATTTACGCTCGCAATACCTCCAGCAAGGCCAACACCTATAACACTACCTACAAGAGTATGGGTAGTTGAGATCGGCATGCCTAAATAGGAGGCAAGCAAAACTATTGTAGCAGCGGAAAATTCAGCAGAGAAGCCCCTTGTGAATGTCAGCTCGGTGATGTTTTTGCCTATTGTCTCTATAACTCTATACCCCCAAGTAGCAACCCCAGTTGCTATTCCAATTCCACCAAAGAATAATATCCATGAGGGAAGCTCTTTATATCCAGTTATAAGCGCTATCGGACCAACCGCATTTGCAACATCGTTACTACCGTGAGAGAAAGCCATGTAGCAGGCAGTTGCAACTTGAAGATACTTGAAAACTCTTTCAACTTCCTGCGTCTCGTACCTTTCAAAGAGGGTAAACTTGATTATCTTAAAAACCACAAAAGCCAGAATAGCCCCGCTGATTGGAGAAATTATCCAGCTTAATACTATCTTTGTCAATACCTCCCATTTTATCTGCTCCAGAGCTATATGCTTTGCCGAAACCGCTGCTAAACCAAATCCAAGCATAGCTCCAACGATGGAGTGAGTTGTTGAAACTGGAAGTTTGTAGAAGGTTGCAACCGTTATCCAGATACCGGCAGAAAAAAGAGCTGCTAAAGCACCTACAAAAACAAGATGAGGGTCTATCAACTCTACAGGAACGATACCCTTTGCGATCGTTTTTGTAACCCTTGCTCCGAAAAAGAATGCTCCACAAAACTCCAGAATTGCAGCAATTATGATTATCTGCCTTATCGTAAGCGCGCCGCTTCCATAAGATGTTGCCATCGAGTTTGCGGCATCGTTTGCCCCTATGTTCCATGCAACGTAAAAGCTAACGATGAGAGCTGTGATGAAAAAAAATTCCATTTCATCACCTTGGATATATTCGAAGAATTGTAGCTTTCTCCGAAATAACTGAATACCTCTGAGCTGAAGCTGGAATCAGACAGGAATATCCTTTATGCAGCTCAGCGGTTTCTTTAGAACTCTTTAAGATGGAAAAACCCTCTATTGCCACCAGTATGTTGAAAGTGGAGATCTCGAATTCTTTACTACCAAAAACCTCGACCACCTCAGCACAAAAGCTTTCGGTACTTATCCTTCCTTTTTCAGACTTGATTTCAAAATCTTCGGATTTTTTTAAGTTCACAGCTTTTAAAGCCTTCTCAACCTGACTACCCTTCCTGCTGAAATCCAAAAGAGTATAAGAGAGGTTGGAATTCGTTGAAATTTCGATAAACCTAAGATTTTCTGCACAGTAAATTAATCCCGGGCTTATTAAAAATGTCGCAAAAGGTGTTGCGCTGTATTCGTTCAGAATTTCCAGAAAACTATCCTTTTTATCTCCAACAATTCTCTCCAGCTCTTCTAAACTTACATCTCTTTTTAAACCAGCGTAAACTTTTCCATCAGACAAACATATCCATCCAGCGAACTTTCCAGAGTCCTTTTCACCAAGCATCTCTGCAACTCTGTCTGAAGGGTTCACCATCACATCCATCCTTCCACTTACATCGATTATCTTAACAAGCAGGGGAAATTTAGAGTATTTCGAAGCTAAATTCCCTAAAATTTCTTCTTTCGCCCTTGAAAAAAGCTCAACCATGCTAATTGTCTTTCCTCCAACTATGACTTCAGAAGGGTTTGAAGTTTGAGCAGAAAATTCCCAAGACTCAGCAAAACGTCCCTTAAAACCCTTTAGAAGTGCGATCCATTCTCCGCCCCAAGGTTTTTCAACAAGATTCTCCTTAGCTTGAAATATGAAGTTGGGAAGCATGGACTTTATTCGAACGAGAATTTAAAAATTTGCCGAAACACCAACAATCAGATTTTTCCATGAAGTTCTTTCCTCCTAGCCTCCAGAAGATCCTCTTTTACCCCAGCAAACTCTGCTGCGGACATTATCTTTACATCGTACTGCGTAGAAAAATCAAATAAGCTTTGAATTTTTTCTCTCCAGTTTAGATCCCTTAGAAGGTGGTGGTCCAGTATTACGCACTTGACATCTGTTCTTTCTATGATGTTCCTTATATTCTTGAAACTGCTCTCAAGCGATCTAGCAGAATATCTATAGCCAAGCATATAGGTCATTGGGCCATCGATGAGAACGATTTCAGGGTTTTTTTCAATAATAAAAACGACCTGCTCTTCATGTATTGGTCCTTCAACGTCTGACGAGAAAACAAAGCTTTTATTTTTATGTTCTATAAAAACTTCCACAACATAACCCAACTTGTTGTTCACACCATGAAAAACTGGTTGAGAAAGCTCTATGTAGGTATTTCCAATTTCGTAGCTTTTTCCATCGCAGTAATCAACTTCAGCTTTCAAATTTTTAAGTTTCTCAAGAAAATATGCCGCTCTATTTAGCTGGCTTCGATTTATATTCTCCCTTGGATGCTTAATTAAAAGTTTCTTTCCTTCAAATATTTCAACCTCCTCCGGATTGTAGTGGTCGTAGTGGTAATGAGTAATAATCGCTATCTGACTTTCTGCAACGCTCCTCTTAATCTCTACCCACTTCTCGTTCATCCTTTCGATTTCAATACGATGTGGAGGTAAGCCGTAGCGATAGGGGGCTAAGCTTACACTGGGATCTATGGTTATCCTTAAATCGGTTTTTATAACAGTAGCCATGCTCCTTACTCCCATCGAATCGAATGCTATAGGTAAAATTTCCACATCAGAATTAACCACAAAAACTTAAAACTTTTCCACAACTCAGATCGTGCTTAGAGCAGAACTTCATGTGCATACAAACTACAGCGACGGAAAGGATAACCCAAAAAAAGTAATTGAAGCAGCAATAGAGAAAAAGATCGATGTTCTTGCAATTACAGACCATGATTGCGTTCAGGCATCTCTTGAAGCTGAAGAGATAGTGGAAGAAGAAAAACTACCTATAAAAATAATAACTGCAACAGAAATATCCACAAGCAACGGGCATCTACTTGCCTATGGCATAAGGAAGGACTTAGATACTGGTTTAGATTTGAAAGAAGCTTGTGAAGAAGTGCAGAAACTTGGTGGTATAGCTGTGATTGCTCATCCCTTCGATTTTCTACGTCATGGTGTTGTGAAGGCGAAAAATTTTAAGTACGCTGATGGAATTGAAGTTTTCAACGCAAAGAGCTTTTTTAATCCGATAGCGAAGATCTACGCCGAAAAATACCAAAAACCTGGAATAGCTGGTAGCGACGCTCACTCTGCTAGTAGTGTAGGTATTGCAGTTTGCTACCTAGAAAAATTCAACCTTAATTCCATACTTAACGCAAAAATTCCAAAAATAAATTTTACTTTGAAAGTACGCTGTTTACTGCTTCGACTATGTCTAAAACTTTAATGCCTACGTTGAATTTCTCAGAGCTCTTAGAAAGCTGATGGACACAGAATGGGCAGCTTGTAAGCAGAAGTTCTGCAGTAGTCCTTTTTGCCTCCATTATACGTTCTCTGCCTATTGTTATAGATATCTCCTTGAACTGAGTTTTCAATCCACCCCCGGCACCACAGCAGAGAGCATACTCTCTGTTCCTTTCCATTTCAACTATCTTAAACCCCGATTTTTTAATTACTCTCCTTGGTTCTTCGTATAGCTTCATATGTCTGCCCAAATGGCATGGATCATGAAAAGTTGCAATTTTTTCATCCCTCCCAATATAATTAAGCTCTTTATCAAGCAGTGTAGTGATGTGCAGAACTTCGAAGTTGAAATCTACTCTCTTCTTTTCAGCTATTTCAGGATAATCGCGGGAAATTGTCTTGTAGCATCCGGGGCAGGATGTGATGATTCTTTCCACCCCCAGCTTACTCCAAACTTTAAAATTTTTTTCAAAAAATTTTTCGGCAGTGTTCTTAAAACCAGTTCTCAGGAAGGGAGATCCGCAGCAGTATTCCTCGCTTCCACCAACAGAGAACTCTATACCAAGCTTATCAAGTATATCGGCCGTGCTGATCGCTATCTTTTGCAGCCTGAAACTTGCCATGCATCCCGCAAAATAAAGGGTGTTGCTTTTTCTATTTTTTAAATCCAACTTACTTAACCATGCTGTTCTATCCTTTTGTTCAGCTCCATAAGGGTTTCCGTAAAGTAAAGCGATTTCAGAGATCTTTTTATGCGTTGGGAGACTTTTGTTTGTGTTAACAAGTTCTTCTCTAACCCTTTCCCAGTAGTCTGTTAATGGAAGCTCAGCTTGGCAGACTACCTCGCAGAGCCCGCAGAGCGAGCACTTGTAGATGTCCTTAACAAGCCGAGCATCCAGATCTTTTATTTTCATTTTATCAAGTAATCTAAGCTTTCCTCTTGGTGAAATAGATTCGATCGGTTCTGTTCTATAAACTGGACATGCACTGCAGTATCCGCACCTTATGCAATTCAAGCCAGCATCACCGCAATTTTAATTATTTTTGATATTAAATTTGGCTGAAACGCTTTGCCCGGGTTGAGTAGGTTGTGAGGATCTATAGACCTTTTGAATTCTCTCAGATTTTTATCTTTCACATAAGATATCATCCCCAAACCGTAAAATTTTCCACCGTACCTTTTTGCAACCTTTAAAACTTTCAAAGCTCTAATATAGGACTCCCATTTCTTATCAAATATCGCAAAGATGGATGCTTCATTCTTCGAGAAAACGATCTCGTAGCTTTTGCAGAATTCCCTAAGCCTTGCTTCGAAGTCAGCAACACTTTCCAAGGGAAGCAGAACTTCTGAGAAGATAGGCCTGTAATTTATCCCTTTAAGCGGTTCAAATCTTCTGTTCCAGAGATACTCTCCAAGGGCATTTTTGTCCCCCCAGCCTTCTCTGCATATCAGAAAAGCGTTACCCTCCAAACCAAGATTTTTCATCGCACCACAGCTTATGTATGCTGCATAATATCCACCATCAAGCAGTTCAACAGCTTTATCTAAACTTAAACTTACCGCTTCTGCATTTATCGGTTTGTTTTCCCTCAGCTTGACACATGCCCTCAAAATCAACCCCGTAGTTCCATAAGCACCGACGTATCTCCACTTTTCTTCGCCACTCACCCTCCTAATACCTTTGAAATCTGCAACTTCAATCCAT
Organism: Archaeoglobales archaeon; assembly: GCA_030055525.1. Lineage (GTDB taxonomy): Archaea > Halobacteriota > Archaeoglobi > Archaeoglobales > Archaeoglobaceae > WYZ-LMO2. Next base: position 49,364 of record JASFYJ010000009.1, read on the forward strand.
TCTAAATTTTCTCCTATCCTTCCATAAGCCAAACTACCAACTCCAAAGCCGTTTTGGGCCACCCAACCACCAACGGTCGATACAAAAGCGCTCGTTGGGTAAACCCTTAAAGCTAAATTTTCTCTGTTAGCGGCGTTCTCTATTTCAAACCAGTTGGCACCACTTTCAGCGATAACACAATTTTTTTGGATTCTAAATTTCCGCATCCTCGAAAATTCGACGACAAAGGATTTTTTTATTGGCACCACGCCGCCATAGGCTGAAGATGCTGCACCCCTTGGAATTAGCGGCACCTTAAACTTCGCAGCAACCTTCAATATCTTTAGGACATCATCATCACTTTCTGGCTGAAAAACGGCGATCGGTTTTTTAGTAATCCTTGAAAGGGGAGGAGGTAAATCGAGAAGATCGTACCTATAGAGCTCACAAACTTTTGGATGTGTTTCTACTCTTAAATTTCCAATTATCTCCACCGAATCGACGAATCGCATAGCAGTCATCAGCTGCAGGTTATATACCTTTACTTCTTCGGATTTTAGCACGATTTTTATCTTAAAAACCACAAAAACTCTTGAAATATCCAAAAATCCCTTTTAAACATTAAGATTGTTTCCAAAGCCCTCCATCCCATGAAGAGCGGGGATTTCAAATTAGTTAACCCCTATCTGCAGCAAGTCGAAATAAAATTCGACAACTGCCGAAAGAAGTTGAGAAAGGTTTATATACATCCAAAGGTAAACTCCAATGGTGGCGGCGGGTAGCTAAGGCTGTAATCGATGTTGCCCGTGCCACCAAATTAGGAGAACTTAAATAGTAGATGGTGCAAAGAAGTATTGCCAAAATTTGGAGGTTGAGAGAATGAAAAGGTATGGATTGATAGGTATAGTGCTGTTAGCGTTGTTAGCGATGGCAGCGACTCCAGCGATGGCTGGGATTTCGGTGAATTCTACATATCCCGACAATCTGACAGTGGAGAGTTTTGACGTAAACCCAAGGCCACCGTATGCAGACTTTAACTCGATAACTCTGACGATTACGTACACTTTAAAGAACGCGAATCAAACAGCGGATTTAGAAGCTGATGACTTGTATATATGGATAGGTGGAAACCCCGAAATAGAGATAACTGGTATCATCGTTCCTAAGAACAGCACAATAACTATAAGCGATACCTATTTGATAGAAACGAGTGGTGAGATAGAAATAGCAGTTGGCAATCAATCGGATAGTTTGCCAGAAGTAAGTGGCTACTACTACGTTTACACACCTTCCGACACTACAGGTCTTGGATCTTCAGCGTTGGGTATCTCAAGACTAAAGGCCTACGATCCGAAAGATGGTGACTACAAGATAAACGTTGGAGATGTCATAAAGATCGAACTAGTCTGGACAAAGATGGAGGGCTATACGAGATACTTTGCAGTAGTTCCATGGGTTGATTACAAAGACATTGAACCGACTGTTTCCTCTGTATTAGATAAGGCGATATACTACGATACATTGCCCGAAGATGCTGGAAACAAGGTCTATGAATTATCTCCAGATAGACCAGGGATATACGTCTTGGTGGTTATAGGTGAAGATGATACTGTATATGACGAGGCAGCCTTCCTTGTAGAGCCAGCAGTCTATGGTAAGCCAACAGTAAGCATAAGCATTGACAGAAGCGTTGTTGCTTACGGAGACTACATAAAAGTAAAGGCTTCAATGTCTACATCAGTACCAGTTCGACCTGTGAAGGTTTTCATAACGGGTGGAGGATATTACATCAATCAGACAGGTTATGGTACAACCACAGTTTGGATGATATGTAATAAGACTGAAGGTGGTTATTACAGTGTGAAAGATGCCTGCGATAATGATGACGAGTGGTGGATTCCGATCCCGGCTGATGTTCCAGAAGGAGTCTACGTTGCGAAGATCGACGTAGGCGCGGGACCAACAAGGGCTGAAGCAGCTGTAACTTTCCAGGTTGTTGAACCAGACATAACATCGCTTACTGTTCCACCGCAGCATGTTAAAGGTAGAGATCTTGTAATCGAAGGCGTTTGCAACCTCGCAAAGAGTGGAACTGAAGCAGATAGTGGGTCCAACACAGTAGGAAACCTAGCCTACCTTATAATAAGGAATCTAGCTGGAAATGAGATATTGAATGGAGTTGAAAATAACCTTGGATTATCCTTCATTGACGACGGTGGAAAGTTCAGATTCAAGATCGATAACTTTGGAACAAGAGGTCCAGGAGGTTCTTTAGATCTTGGATTCTACGTCGTACAAGTTTACGCATGCGCCGATCAAGAGCGGAACATCTGCACAGAAACTAAATCGGCAACATTCCAGCTTGTAGAAGGAAAACTAAAAGTTAGTGTAGACAAGCCGACTGTGATGAGGGGTGAAGACTTTAGCGTAATAGTTGAAACAAACTTCAAGATAAACACACCCGTTATCGTGGACATAGAGGTAGGAGACTACCTAGACTTAACGCAACGAGATTGTCCTAACAACCAAAGAGTACAAATTGAGAATCGTGATTACTGCAGATTTAACTTAGCCGTAGATGCAACAGGAAAGGCTAAGCTAGATCTAAGAGCTGAGAGCAATGCTGTACTTAGAGACTACAGATTCATAGCCAGAGACAATATAGGCTTAGGTATTACTGATCAAACAAAGATTGAAGTTGTCAAACAAAAAGTCGATGCAACACTCTCACCAACGAAGGTCGTGAGGGGTGGGGAGATAAGAGTAACTGGAACTACCGCACCAAATCAGGTTCTCTGTCTCTTCACTGAATCAGAGAGTGTAGATTACTTCCTAATTGGTGCTACAAGGCTGCCGGATATTAACGGGGCTAACTTGCAATGTGATGCTAGTTACACTGCAGATGACAAAGGCAAGTTTGACTTTGAAATAGATACGAGAATAGACGCAGAGGCTGGAACCTACTACATATACCTAATCGCACCTGCTAACATAGGCAACATCGATCGTGCCAGTGATGCTCAGAGGATGTTTGCGGTTGTGATAACAGATCCAAGCGTGGTCAGCATAGATATTCCGAGCAGAATACCTTACAATGGCAAAGTTGAAGTAAAGATAAAGGTCGATGTCGGAGAGAGAACTGCAGCTTCAATAGATAGCAAACTTGAAGGGCCAAACTTCAAGAGAGTTGTAGATAGAAACGGCCAACCAGATGCGAACAACGAGTATACGTTCTCACTTAACCTCATGGATTTCGCCCCAGCAGGACGTGTGGGTCTTGATCCAGGATTATATCTGTTCACTGCAGAGCTTAGATACGGTGGAGATACGTTCGCAAAGAGCGTTTTAGTTGAAATCGTGGCTCAGAAACTAGATGTTAATATCCAACCAGAGAAACCCATAGTAGGTGACACTTTGAAAGTTTGTGTAAGTACAGACAGACTACAATCTGGCTACGATCATATCTGGGTAACATTAGTAGGACCAAACGTCAACGAAGTCCAGCAGATTGCTCTTGACTCCAAAGGAGAAGGATGCGCAAGCTTTGAAACCGCAAGATACATAGAGGGGACCTACAAGATTTACGTTAGGGATACCTCTGGAACTGTTAGAAATATAAACGAGAGAGATCTTGCAAGAGATCTTTACGATCTCGATCCAGCAAGCCCGTTGGCGAGAAATTACGCTGCGGACGATGATATAATAGTTATTAGAACAATCCAGCTCTTGAAAGAACTACCACCAACCCCAACTCCAACGCCAACACCTACTCCAACTCCAACGCCAACTCCAACTCCAACCCCAACTCCAACGCCAACACCTACTCCAACTCCAACGCCAACTCCAACTCCAACGCCTAGCGGTGGAATACCGGGCTTTGAAGCGATCTTCGCAATCGCTGGATTGCTGGCAGTAGCATATCTGCTGAGGAAGCGATAAACTTCCTAAATTTTTTCTTTTAATTTTTCCTTTAACTGAGTCTTTTATAGAAGCTCAAGCGAAGTTCTTAAATTTGTTATAGATTCTCGACAGCAATCCCACAGGTTGCCAACCGAGTTGCCAACTCTGAAAACATTCTAAGCGAAGATAAAAATCCACAACCTTCAAAGCAAAAATCAAGCCATTCAAAAAACCAAGAATTTAAAGATAGTCTCCTAAATTGCTCAAATTCCTGCAAGAAATGGGCTCGCCCGGATTCGAACCGGGGACCTCCGCCGTGTAAGGGCGACGTCATAACCACTAGACCACGAGCCCTACGTTTTGATTCTCATCTTCTGAATTTAAAATTTTATCTCCTAGCAGAGCTGTGAGCATTTTTCTACTTTTCCAATTTTATAATTTGCTATTAAAATTCTATTGTAACTAAAGAGCTGAAGCCAAAATGTATCTAAAAAATACGTATCCAAAAATCGTGGCACTTATCAAAGCATTTAAATGGAAAAAGGCGTAATCAAGCTTTTCTCTTCTGAAGTGAACTATGTAATGCTCCGCAGATATCAAAATCGCTAGAAATGCAGCCACTATCAGGTACTCCAAAGCGAAGTAGACTAAAGCTAAGAATAAAAGGTGATTCGCCAAAGCTACGAAGGTTGCGAATCTTTCACCGAAATGAGCTGGTAACGAATGCAATCCTTCCTTCCTGTCGAACTCCAGATCCTGCAGGGAATAGATTATATCAAACCCCGCAACCCAGAGTAAAACACCCAAACTCAGTAAAAACACGTTATAACCCTTGTTTAGAAAATCTATCGAGTCTGTGACAGCAACAAACCCTCCAAGCGGTGCTAAAGCTAGATTTAAGCCAAGAAAATAGTGGCAGATACAGCTGTATCTTTTAATGTAGGGATACACGTAAGCAATCAGAGGCGGAATTGGCGATAAAAGAGCACAGGTTTTGTTTATAAGTACTGCAGAAGTGAAATAAACAACTAAAGCAACGAATGTAATAGCATAGGCTTCATTTAAGCTTATTAAGCCCGCCGGCAAATGTCTTTTTGCTGTTCTCGGATTTTTTGCATCTATTTCTCTATCTATTATTCTGTTCAAACTCATCGCTGCCGTTCTAAGTCCAGTAAAAGCTAAAAGAATTAAAAAAGCAAGTTTAAAATCTAAATACCCTGCAAGCAAAGCACCTACATAGGCGAAGGGTAGTGCAAATAGAGTATGCTCTATTTTTATAAAATCCAGGTACAGCCTTAGCTTCATCTGATTCCGTTTCTTATTATGTTCATAACTCTTTCGTGAAGTTCTCTTAACACCTTCCTTCTATCTTCCATAAGGACTACATCCTCCTCGCCAATTAAGTACATGTTGAATGCAAAGGGGCTTGGATACGGGACTCTAAGTATCTTCAGCTCAATTTCTTTTCCAATCTTTGATAAAAATTCGAGTGCATTTTCTATGTCCATAGAATCTTCAGCAATCTCCCTGTAGGTTTCAGTAAGAACTGGAAAATCGGGATAGTACCTTTTTATAAAGTTTAAAATTGCATCTGCACTCACCTGTTGATTCCAAACACTTTTCTCTCTTCCAAGATAGTTTCGCAGTATCATAAGGCTTCTAACAGCGACGTGCCTGAACCTTCTCCTAAGAAGTTCCGTTCTGTCTAAGGCTTTTTTTAAATGCTCTGGAAAGTTGGGTAATATAAACAAAGCCTCGATTTCTGCGTCGCTCAAGTATTTGTTTTGCGGCAATATCAAAGCGAATCCGTTATCGCATACCGCCATCTGTACGTTGCAGTTCTTTAAGAGTCCTGCTCTGTAAGCAAAAACTCTTGCAATAGCACTGTTAGCTTTCCTTCCAACGAGCGTGTGGAAAAAGTAGTAGTTTCTGTCTTCGCTTTCGTATTTTTCAACTACTATCTTTTTTTCTGTTGATATCTCACTAAAAAGTTTTTGCTCCATGAAGTAGCTATAGATGGCATTCGCAGCACTTCTTTCAATTTCAAATTCATTTTCAAGCCATTGGATAACTTCTTCCTTGCTTTTGGTATTTATAAACTCCTCAACGATACCCCTAAACTTCTGTATCTTTAAAGCAAGATCGTAGCTGAGAGGTAGCTGCTCACTGAACCAACTAGGCACCGTAGGTTTTTCCCCTTCAACTTCCTCAACTATTATGTTCATACCCTTTGATTTCAGATACTTGAAAGTTCTTCCCGCCAGAACAAATATATCTCCAACGACGAGCCTTTCAGCGAATTCTTCCTCAACTTTTCCAACCATTTTTCCATCCTTTGTTATCACGTTTATCGCAACCTCATCTGGAATTGTTCCAACGTTTAGGTAGTAGATTGGTCTAGCAAGTTTTCCTCTTCTACCAAAAACTCCCTCCTTTTCATCGAACCAAATTTTTGCATAAATCTTCTTTTTTTCGAGTTCTGAGTAGTTTCCAGAAAGATAGCGAAGAACTGATAAGAGCTCTTCTCTCGAAAGATCTTTGTAGGGATATGCGTTCCTTATCAATGCAAGTGCCTCATCTACGCTCCACTTCTTTTCTATAGACATTCCGACGATGTGTTGGCATAGGACATCTAAACACTTCTTTGGTATTTTTATCCTGTCAAGTTCTCTTTTTTTAGCCTCTTTTGCAAGCACTGTACATTCTACGAGGTCATCCTGATCTAAAACAACGATTCTACCTACGCTAACTTCGTGCAGTTTATGTCCACTTCTCCCGATCCTCTGTAAAGCTCTGTTGATACTCTTTGGCGAACCAAGAAGGATAACGAGGTCTATGTACCCTATATCTATCCCGAGTTCTAGGCTTGTAGATGATACCACAGCCTTCAATCTACCCTCCTTCAGATCTTTTTCAACCTCAAACCTGACCTCTCTACTTAAAGAGCTGTGATGGGCTTTTATTGGAAAATCCGGTAATCTTTTTTTCAGATGATATACTACCCTTTCGGTGGCGCTTCGAGTGTTTGTGAATATCAGCGTAGTTTTGGAATTTTTTATCATCTCTGCAAGCAAGTCGTAGAGTTTTTCACTTATCTCATCCGCATTAGCGTTGAAAAAATCGTGCAAAGGAGAGACAACCTTTATATCTGTCTTTTTTTCAAAGCTTACATCTGCAACGATGCAGTTCCTTTCAACACCATAACTGTAGCCAACAAGGAATCTGGCAACTTCATCAAGTGGATGAATTGTCGCAGAAAGTCCAATCCTTACCATCTTTCCTTCCTGAATCCTTTGTAACCTTTCCATGGAAAGTGTGAGATGTACGCCCCTTTTGTTTTCAGCCATCGCATGGATCTCGTCAACTATAAGATAACGGACTCTTGTAAGGGATTTAACAAACTTTGGGCTGCATAGAATTATTGCGAGGGTTTCAGGTGTTGTGATCAAAATATGCGGTGGTTTTTTCATCTGTTTCTGCTTTTCAGAAGCTTCAGTATCTCCAGTTCTCACAGCAACTCTTATCTTCGGTAATTTTAGCCCTTTTTTCTCTGAAAGTTCGTAAATTTCTTTAAGCGGTTCTTCAAGGTTTCTCCTTATATCGTTATTTAGAGCCCTTAGAGGCGAAACGTAGACAACGTAAACGAAGTCTTCAAGTTCGCCCTTTTCGGCCTTCTCAAACAACATGTTTATTGCAGCTAAGAAGGCTGCAAGAGTTTTCCCACTTCCAGTAGGAGATGTTATAAGAATGTTGTTTTCTCTATGCGCTTCAACGATAGCGTACCTTTGAGGAGGCGTGAAGCTTGAATACTTCGACAAAAACCATTCTCTAAGAATTGGATGCAAAGTTGAAAGTATCTCCTCATCATCGTAAGCTTTGCCTTCGACTATCATTTTTCAAATGGCTACGATGCTGCAAAAAGACTTATTTTTGTTGCATGATAGCAACTAGAATGCAGCATTAGAAATAAATTAAGTGATCGCGAAGAGGAGGTTATGAAAGTTGTACTGTCACTTGGAGGATCAATTTTGGGGGATGAGAGGAAAATAAAAGAGTATGCAGCAGTAATTGAGAACCTTTCAAAGGAACATAAACTTTTTGTTGTAACCGGCGGTGGAAAGCTTGCAAGAGAGTTAATAGCAAAGGCAAGAGCTTTAGGAGCTAATGAAACGCTTTGTGATATGATTGGAATAGAAGTAACTAGAATAAACGCCATGCTTTTGGCTTCTGCTATTAAAACAGCCCCAAAGGTAATACCGAAGGATTTTGGAGAAGTTGAAAGCCTGTCTAAAAATTACAACGTCGTGGTTATGGGGGGAACTTTCCCGGGGCATACAACAGATGCTACTGCAGCACTGCTTGCAGAGTACGTTTCTGCGGACTTATTTTTGAATGCAACTTCTGTAGATGGTGTTTACTCTGCGGATCCAAAGGTTTCGAGGGATGCTGTGAAGATTGAGAAGATGACACCTTCCAAGCTTGTTGAGGTAGTTGCGAAAGCTGAGATGGTTGCTGGAGCGAACGTTGTAATGGATCTCCTGGCTGCAAAGATAATTGAAAGAAGCAAAATAAAAACTATAGTATTCAAGGGCGATCCAGAAAATATTGCAAAGATAATGAGGGGCGAAAAGATCGGTACGATTATAGAAGCTCCATGAGTGGGTAATTCAATTTTTCATCCCATCTCAACTGAGCTCTTACAACTGCACCTTCAAACTCCACCTCAACGTATGCATAAAGCATTTCTGGGGAAAGAGAAGTGTAACCGAAAGCGTTTTTTATTTTTGAGCAGTCTATTTTTATTTTTACGTCTTTAACGTACGGCTGAAGCCTTACGCAGCTTTCTATAGCTTTTTCAAGTATTTCAACGTTCTTTTCAGAAATTGGAGCGCCTATAAACTGGTGAAAGAGGGCCCCCAACTTTATTCCTGCTTCGAAAGCTGCCCTTTCAACCTGCATATTGTAAGCCTAGCGGGTGTGTATATAACGTAAACTGAGGCTGCAAGTGGAGCTAAAAAAGATAATTTCTCAACCAATGCACTGAGCAGTATTATTAGGCCTGAAAAGAAAAGAAGAGGATTTTTTTTAATGCGTGGATAAATAATGTCGGAAATCATGAGAAAAGATGTCAGGAAAGAGATTGTTGCCAGATAAAGGATGTCAAATTTTAATAGAACAAGTCCACAAATTAGCAGTGCATTAGGAAGCGTTGGTAATCCATAGAAATCTTCAAAACTTTCCATGTTGAACCTTGCCAAGCGTAGGATTGAAAAAGCCACCAAGAGGGAAGCTAGCGGAAAAAGAGTGGAACTGTAGTTTACCATCGCCACTGCTGGTAGAAGGCCGAAGGATATAGAATCTGCAAAAGAATCTATCTGCTTTCCTATTAAGCTTTTTTTTGTCTTTTTTGCTACAAATCCGTCTATTCCATCAAGTATGGCTGCAAAGCATAGAAGTTTGTAGACCTGATAATCGAAGTCGTAGAGCATGGTGTAGGTTATTCCTGAAAAGCCTACCAATGCATTTAAAATGCTGAACAAATCAGCCAGACCCACTATCTTTAGAGTTTTCATACACTGCAACACTTTCACCAGCTTTTATTTTTTCGCCAACTTTCCTAATGAATTTAAATCCATCGGGTACTTCGAGAACAACTCTGGACCCGAATTTGATGATGCCTATCTTCTGCCCCTTTTCAACCTTTTCTCCCTCCTTTACGTAGCACACGATCCTCCTTGCAAAAATTCCAGCAACCTGAGTTACCTTAAATGTCCCTAGCTCGGTCTCTATAACTATCTCGTTCCTGCATACGTCCCCTCTTCTGATGAAAGCTGGAGGTTTTTTTCCTTTAAAGAACCTGACAGATTTAACAACTCCACCTATGGGGGCTCTGTTTACATGGCAATCGAAGGGACTCATGAATATATCCATCCTGTTTTTATCCAAGTAGATTATCTTCCCGTCGGCTGGAGAAACGATACCTGCTCCAATTTTTCTTTCAGGATCTCTGAAGAAGTAAATTGTAAAGATCGCAAATACTAGCAAAGCCAAGCTCAAAACTGGAAGAAAAGGGTAAGAGATTAAGGATACCAAAGCCAGCAATCCTAATATTGGATAGCTACTTTTCTCAATCACGTGGTGAATTACTCTCGCTAAATCTAAATTTTACTGTGCTCTTTATCTCCTTGTACATGTTCTCCACTAGTTCTAAAAGCTCTGGAAGTAAAGTAAAAACAGCATAGGCTATTGCTACTAAGGCTATTGTCGAGAAAATTTTTGCAACGACGTTGTGAGCGATATAAAAGCTTTTTTCACCGAACCATGAATAGCCGAAACTTGCAATGACGAACACGTTTCGAAATATGTTCAGAATGTATATCGTAGGAACCGAGAGGAAAAATGCTTTTAATCTTCTGTTTTTCGGCGCATCAACGCCGAGAGTTGCTCCGGCAAAAAGTGCTATACTTTCAATAGCTGTACAGGCAAGAATAATCTCCACAGCTCTCCCGTTTAGAGTAACAACGAAACCTTCGTAAATCATCGGAAATCCAACTAGGTTTCCTACAAAAACTGTAAATAACGCAGTAATTTCGATGAGCTTTTCGCCCAAGTTCGTAAAAGCAAAAATAGAGTATATTGCAATCGAAAGGGTTGAAAACCTTGTTGTGTAATATATAACTTTTGAATTCTTAAGTGCAGCAAAAGCCATTAGGATGAAAAGGATAGAGCCTGCAATGAAGACCGCTACATTGTAGTAATCCTCGCCTAAGTAAAAAATCGGAATCTTTAATATGCATGCAGCCGCAACAACAAACCAAGAACAAAAAGCTAAGATTCGATTTTTTGAGATCAAATACACAAGCATTAATATCAAAGCAAACCCAATAAGTGCCTCTGAAACCATTGAACACAATTCAACTGAGATAAATTAATTTTTTGGTTGCCTTCAGACTCTCCCTATCATCATCTTCTCAGTTCGCCCATCAGTCATCATCGGCTTCTTAATTTAGATGCGAAGATAGATAAGTTTTGGGGTAAAGTTATAAATTTTTAGAGTGAGTAGATCTATGCGCCGTCCGGCTGTTGCTGGTAGTTTCTATCCATTGAACTCGAAGTCTCTCACCGAAATGCTTAAAAAATATACTGAAAGGAGAAAAGAGGATAGTGTAGTTGCCTGCGTTTCACCGCATGCAGGTTACGTTTATTCAGGAAAAACTGCGGGGAAGGTTCATTCTCTGCTTCCAGATGCCGAAACCTTTGTAATCATTGGACCAAACCATACTGGCTACGGTTTGCCAGTGGCGGTATCCGTTGATGAGTGGCTAACGCCACTTGGAAAGGTTGAAGTAGATTTGGAATTTGTTGATGCGATGCCAAAAAAGATAGTTGCAGTTGATGAGTTAGCTCATAAGTACGAGCACAGTTTGGAAGTTCAGCTACCATTTTTGCAGCATCTTCATGAAGATTTCAAGATAGTACCCATATGTTTGGGCCTGCAGGATGAGGTTACAACGAAAGAAGTGGCTGAGGAGATAATTGAGGCTGAAAAGGCGACGAAGAGAAGAATCGTGGTTGTGGCATCTTCAGATATGCATCACTATTTGCCAGATGAAGAGTGCAGAAAACTTGACAGGATGATCATCGATGCCATACTATCGATGAACGTTGCAAGGTACTACAGAAGGATATACGAGCTCAACGCAAGTGTATGCGGTTACGGATGTATAGCTGTTGCTATGAACTACGCATTGGCTAAAAACGCAAGAGCTGAGTTGGTCGATTATTCAACGAGTGGAGATGTTGCAGACAGATCTGCAGTTGTAGGGTATGCGGGAATAGTTTTCAGAATCTAGTCTCAGCTATTTCCAGACGTAAACGATTGCATAATCTGATTTAACTTCAGCCTCCTCTGCTAAGCAGATTTTAAACCTCTCTTTTCCACATATGTTTTCGATTATTGCAACCTTTCTACTACCAAAAACTTTTGGATCAAAATTCCTGTCAGCAAGTATAAGCAGATTCCTTTTTTCGATTAGATCAAAATCTCCGCTTGCGTCCCTCGAATGTGCATCTACCACAACACAGTTACATAGATCCTCCCTTAATTTTGCGAGCGCAAGTTGAACGCTCGAAATTCCGGATTCAACTACTCCATCTATTTTACTCCCCAACCCAGCGACCATTGGATCGCCAGTAGATAGCACTACTACATTCTTTTTTGAAGAAATCTTTTCAATCTCTCTGTACACTTCTCCGCAGAACTTTTTCATCTCCACAACTTCTCCGCTTATGTACTTTGATGCAAGTTCTATAGCTTTCTTGCTTCCAAAAACAATTTCAGCTGCACCTATTATTTTTGCAGCTCTCTCGGTTATGTGCCCCTCACATATTCCCACACCAACTACGTGGAGCACACGAACACCTCTACTACGTTAGCAAAACTTTTTAGCTTCTTCATTATTTCTTCACTTTCTGAACTACCAAATATCTTCTTTAGTAGTCCAGGTTTGCCTACGATTATTATTTCACCTTCATGCGCTTTTAAAGCTTCTCTGATGTGAACCCCAAAAACAAAAGGTTGATACTCTGGAAAATTTTCTTTAGCAAACTTCCAAGTTTCTCTTCCAGTAGTTATAGCTATCTTGCCGTACTGTTGAGCGATTTCGATCTTTGTTTTCAGCAGTTCATCACACCAAGGTTCAACGAATCCAGTTGTGCCCAAAATTGCAACGCCGTTTAATTTTTCACTAATTTTTCTATAATAAGCATCGATTATTACACCTCCATCATACCCATACTTCTCGCTGTATATCTCGAAGTTTCGCTTAAGTTGATCCATAGCACTTCTGCTGACGACAAAATCTGATTCGAACGCTATACCTCTAGAAAAAAGTATTTTTTTATCTTTAGTTAGCTTTGAAACAAAGATGGTCGAGTTCGTAGCGTCGAACTCATGGTCACCGGAAAACTTCCTTGCAACTCCCACTCCCTCCTTTGCAAAAACTGGTACATTTACTTTTAATCCAATCGGAGTTTCAACGCTCACAAAATCGACTTCTTCATATTTTGAAGCTATGGCTGCGGCCAAAGAAGCAGAGGCTGTAGTTCCAGTAGTTATACCTCTCCTAATCCAGCCATCTTTTGTTAAAATGTACAATCCACTTGCAATCTTTTTTTCAGCCCCTTTTCTCCACCACTCTTTAGGATACTCGTAAAGTTCAATCGGATCCCGCATGCTCGATCAGACAGTTGATTATTGCAGCACAAACACCACTACCACCTTTACTTCCAACGTTTGTGATCGATGGAATTTTTAGCTTTCTTATAGCCTCCTTAGACTCCGCCGCTCCTACAAATCCAACGGGGGTTGCTACTATAAACGCTGGCTCATATTTTTCAGCTATTTCGCATAAAGCAAACGCAGCACTTGGAGCGTTGCCTATACCTACCAAACTGCCTTCAATTCTATCTGCGAGCCTTTTAATCCCCTCAGCAGCCCTCGTTGTTGTCATGTTACCTTTTGCAAAACTTACTGCAACTATGCTTTCACGCCTTAAACCGGCTTTTACCATCTCTACATCTACGATAATACTGCAACCGTCCCTGATAGCCTTTAAAGCGGAGTTTAAATCTCCTTTAAACACTATGAGATCCCTGTAGCTTAAATCACCAGTAGCCATAACTGCACGTCGTAGAATTTCATCCTTTAGTGTATCTCCGGGTATCATTTTCCTTAAGATGCTTGCGCTTTCCTCGGCTATCTTCTTAGCCTCCAAAGTTTTTGCTCCAACTTCGTATTTCACGCTATAACCTCTTGGAGTTGTTAAAGATCTCTCATCACCGATACTTTCTGAACTACCGAATATAAGCAGGGTGCTCATATCGATTTCTTGAACATCTAACTCGCTAAGATTTGTAATTTTAACCAACTCTCCTTTTCTGTATGCGTTCTTAACCATCGCTACTTTAAAGTCACCTCTTTCGGATGCAGCTATTTCTAAAGCTTTCTTCAAATTGTTTTCTCCAGCAGATGGATTGTATACTACTATTGGAATATCGCAGCGCAACAGAATTCTTAACCTACGTTCAATGATATCCCAATTCGTGAGATGATCGCTTAAGCTTATTACCGCATGATCACCACTTATAGGACACTTAAGCAAAGAGTTTGCAGCATTAAGAGCGCTTAATCCAGGTACTATCTCGAAATCTATTTTTATATCGTTCTTCATAAGATATTCAACGACGAGCGCAGCTATTCCATAAATGCATGGATCTCCACCACTTACGAGAGCAACTTTCTTACTTTTAGCAAGCTCTACAGCCTTTTTTACCCTTTCTAGCTCTTTTCCCATTTCGCTCTCTATAATTTCTCCCTTTGCAAGATGTTTTACCATCTCAACGTATCTTCTATGCCCAATTACAATATCAGCCTCCTCAATAATCTTTGCAGCTTTTATCGTTAAAAGTTCGTCACTCCCCGGCCCAATGCCTACAACAAAAAGTTTACCTTGCGATTGCAATCGTAACACCTCCAAAGACCGTTTTAGGAAGAATCAACTCCTTTCTTTTCGAATAAAAAATTGCACATGCTTCACAAACATTTTTAACGCCTATAATTTCTGCTTTAGTTTTTCTAACATCCATGGAATTTATGGTCTCATTTGATACAAAACCTGCAGGAATTCCAAGCATTTTTGCAGCCTTTCTAAACTCAAAACTTCTCTTTTTAACTTCTGAAGTTGCAAGTATCTTCACATCTCTAGCTTCCGCATTTATCTCTTTCAAGGCTTTTAAAATTGCCTCGACAATCTCTTCAGCCTTTGAATCCCTTCTGAATCCGACACCAACTGCATATCTATCATCAAATTCTGCTGTTGTAGTTATGATCGCTTTGAATCCAATCTTCTCAAGTTTCAAAGCCACCTCGTTGGCACCCTCATGTCCACCAAGTATTGGAATTGCGTAACTCAGCGTTGGATCAAGCAGTACGACCGCTGGATCTTCGTACTTACTTTTCAAGCGCTTGCAGAGCTTTCTGATAACTATTCCCGAAGCCATCCTTGCAACAATTACATCGTAACCATCTGTATTCGCACCATACTCTAAGATATCTGCATTCAAAAACTCTGCAATCCTCTTCAAATTCTCCAGATCCTTTTTAAAACAAATTACTGCTATGCGTATAAGTAAGACCTCCCTTCTCGTTTTAAAACCTCTCCAACTATTATCAAAGCCGTTCTATCTATTTCCTTAGTCTTTTCGCCAATATCCGCCAGATTACCAACTACGATCTTTTCTCCCTCCTGGCTTACTCTTTGAACAACAGCTACCGGAGTTGTAGGATCAATAACCTTCGATAATCTTTCAGCCACCTCAGCTATCTTCGCCGCACTTAAGAGCAAAACAAGAGTGGAATTCGTCGATGCAAGAATTTCCAAGTCATCCTTTTCGAGGGTTCTACCCTTTGCCCTTGTTACAATCAACGTGGGTATCTTTGTAGTAGCGAGTTCACATTTCAGTTTTGCTGCAGCAGCAAAGATGCTACTAACTCCGGGAACTACTTCGCACTCAATCCCTCTCTTCTCCAGTTCGTTTATCTGTTCGTTTATTGCGCCGTATATACTTGGATCTCCGCTTTGAACTCTTACGACTTTTTTATTTTCCTTAACAAATTTCTCAATAACATCGATGATCTCGTTGAGCTTCATGTTCTGGCTATCTATCTTTTCACCCTTAAATTCCTTTAGAGAGCTTTCAGGAATTATCGAGCCCGGATAAATTATAACATCGGCCTCGCTAAGAAGCTTGTAACCTTTTACTGTGAGAAGCTCAACATCCCCTGGACCAAATCCTACGAAGTATACCTTCATCTTTTCACACCCACGATAATAGAGAGGTAATCTGCAAAGTCTGGAATTTCTTCACTAATTTTTTCACCATCCATGTACAACCTTTGGACTATTCTTATATTGCCGTAACCCTCCTTTTTTAATCTTTCGGAGATCTCCCTACTTCTCTTTGCCTTCATAACCGCTACAACTTCCGGCTCAAAATCCGTTGTTATCAAGATCGATTTTGTGACAAATACTTTCATCTTAGCCAAAGCAGCAAAAACGCTGCTGACGCCAGGTACTATTTCTATCTCAACCTTTGGATCCAACTTTAAAACTTCCTCTGCAAGCTGTGAAAAGGTTGAATAAAGAGTCGCATCTCCAAGACAACAGAATGCAATTCTTTCTCTAGCACATCTTTCCACTATCTCGCTTGCAAGCTTTTTTGCAACTTCTCTACCCTTTCCCATTGGAAATTCCACAATTTTCGGCTCTCTGAAGCCTCTAACTATTCCCGCAGCCACTTCGCCTGGTACTATAACTTCATCAGCTTCTCTTATGATCCTCACAGCTTTAAAGGTAAGAAGTTCCACATCTCCCGGACCCAAGCTTACTCCGTAGAGCATCCAACCACCATAAAAACTGGATTCAGGCTTTTAAAGGCTGTACCCCCAGCAAGTTCATAGCTTTTAGAGATGTTTACTATAACTAGTTCCTTGAATACTCCAAGTTCTTTCATTTTTCTCATAACCCTCTCTGCAACTTCGATCCTTGCCGCATTCACAACGAATCTTTTTGCAGAGCAGATATCAAGCATCTCCTCTATGTTCTTCGTACCCCCGAAGAATGCGAGATCTATCTTGTACCTTCTTAAAAACTCAACTCCATTCATCCTAATCAGCTCGACGTTTTTGAAATTTGAAAGCTTTTCCCTTGCCAAAGAGATTGCCTTTTCATCTTCATCTACGGCGTAAACTTTTCTGACGTATGGAGCAAAGAACTCCGAAACCTGTCCAGTTCCACAACCAACATCAGCAAAAGTATCATCCAATTTCGGTGCAAGCTTCGAAAAGACCACTCCGACAACTTCAGACTTTGTGAACTTCATACACTTCAACCTTTCTTTCTTCAACTTTCACAGGATATTTAGCCACTTCTCTCTTCACAGTTCTTATCATCTCTTCACTGCAGATGAGCAAAACAGTATGACCTTCTAAGGCCCTTAAAATCGATCTTTCAAGTACAGCAGAGTTGATATCAATATTTATACCTTCCTCAGCCGCTCTTTTCTTAGCTTTATAACCCATAGCTGCTACAAAGTCTATATCGTCGCTTATTGGTATTTTGGCTGTATGCGGAACGATTATTATTTTCCCGTAGGCAAAGGTTCTTATACCTATCTCCGCTGCAAGTGTGAAATCCGGCTCGTAGCCTTCAAATACAACTTTCCCATCGTTCATAAAAACGAACTTATCGCCAACGTAATTTGCAAGATCAAAATCGTGAGTTGAGACTATCACTCCTCTCCCTTTGCTTTTCAATTCTTTAATGATGTCAACGATTGCTTTGAAACCGATTGCATCTACACCAGCTGTAGGTTCATCAAATATTACATAATCTGGATCCATCGCAAGTACAGAGGCGATTGAAAGCATCTTCTTTTCACCACCGCTTAGCTCGTTGCAGAGCTTTCTTTCAAAACCTTCCAGCTTCACAGCCTTAAGTGAATTTTCTACAGCCTTTTTCACCTCTTCCTCATTCAAGCCCAAGTTTGTAGGACCAAAAGCAACCTCCTGCCACACTGTAGGTGCTATAATTTGATCGTCCGGATTCTGAAAAACGAATCCCACCTTTCTCCTAACTTTACTTATACTTTTTCTGTCGTAATGTACCTTTTCTCCATCGATGAATATCTCTCCCCTTTTAGGTTTCAGCAGTCCATTTATGTGCATGAGAAAAGTCGTTTTTCCAGCTCCGTTTTTTCCCATAAGTACTGTAACTTCTCCTTTTTCAGCTTTAAAGTTTACACCCTTTAGAATTTCCTTGTCCCTGTAGCTAAACCAAACATCTACTGCTTCAATCATATCCAAAACCCGTAAATTGCTGAAGTAAGAATAAAAGTTGCCAAAATTAGTGCCAAAAACGTGTTACGATTCGTAGCACTCATATTGTATTGCGAGGGGAACTTTCCAGAGTAACACCTTGAAACCATTGCGAGTTCAAACCTTCTACTCCTGACCATGGATTTTAGAAATAGAGAGTAGGCGATCAAAGATGAAGTTTTCAAGCTCCTTTTCATGTTCGAAAACCCCAGCCTTGAATTTGCAGATAAATCGAGTTTTTCGACTTCATCGTAGAGTATCTGTATTGCTCTATAGCTGAACATCATCAACTCTCTCATGAAGTCTGGCAAAAATTTAATTGCCGAAATGAACTCGGGAAGAGTTGTTGTTACAACCAAGTAACCTACTATGAAGAGTGTTGCAGTAGCTCTGAGAAGTGTTGAAATACATACATCTACACTTCTATCCGTTATTTCCAAGCCCCAAATTTCATAGACTGTTTTTCCATCGATTGTAAACAGAATCACCAACAGGCTTGTAACTAAGAAGAATATGGGCACTTCAATTATCTTCAGAAAGTTCTTTCCCACAGCGTGAATTGAAAGAATTGAAAAAATTAATATCGCTGCAATCTGCGCCTCCTTACTACACATTGCAACTGCAATCGAAAATAAAGCAAAGTAAACTTTTATATTTCCGTCAATCAATTTTTTAGATCTTGTCTGGATGCTTTCAAGCGTTTCGTGCATGTTTTGCCCTATAGTAACCGAGTATATAACCAATAAGTAGCGCACCCAAAGCTGCCTGTACGCTGAAGAGTAAGCTCTCTATCTCTCCACTGGGTGGTTCCCAGATTGGAGATAACCAAGGTTCATAGTCGGGATTTATCTCTTTTATAAGATCTTCGGCCTTTTCATCAGTTCCTGCCCATTCCTGAGCTTCAGAGCTAGCAATTAGAAGCAATATTAAAAAGATTAGGCCTTTTGAGCCCATAACTCTCCCTCCCCAACGCCAACATACTTAAATATGTAGCTTACGAGTGTTAAAGCTAGGAAGGCTTCGATGATCGCAAGCGGCACTTGGGTTATCGCAAATATTCCCAAGAACCTGATAAATGAAAACATAATCCCCTCGAAACCTTCAAACGCTGGAAATGCAAGTGCGAGCTGAAGAGAGGTAGTTACATAGGTCATTATATCCGCTACAGCAGCAGCGAAGAATATGGATGCCTTGAAGCTAAATTTTTTAAACAACCTGTAAACTACCCACCCACATAACGGGCCAACGATACCCATTGAAAAGGTGTTTGCTCCAAGAGTAGATATTCCACCATGGGCAAGAAGTAAAGCTTGATAGAGGAGCACGATGAATGACAGAACTGCTGTTATCGATGGCCCAAACAAAATCACAGCTACTCCAGTTCCGGTTGGGTGAGAGCAGCTTCCAGTAACCGACGGGATCTTAAGAGCTGAAAGCACAAATATGAATCCTGCCGCCACGGCCAACATACTCTTTGAGTGCTCAGTATTCAGCAATTTTTTGAGTCTTAAAGAGCCCAAAATTAACACTGGAATCGTTAAAGCGTACCACAAGATACACCACTCTGGCGGAATAAAACCTTCCATTATGTGCATCAAATCACCTTGTTTGAAGTAAAATCGATTGTATTTAAATCTTTTTGTAGTGAAGACAACTTTTTTAGAGTTAGAGCTACTCAACCTCGGTTTTTCCGAAGAAGTAGGCTGCAAGCATTATGAAGCAAATACAGCTTATAAAGATTGCTAAAAAATCAAGAAATGGGTTAACCTCTGTAAATCCAATCGTAGACCATCTGAGGGCATCCACACCGTATGTTAGTGGGTTGAGAAGGGCCAGCTCTTTAACTATTGGTGGTAGTTCAGAAATTGGAAAAAGAGATCCAGAGATCAAAAATACCGGGAAAACAAAAAAGTTCATGATAATCTGAAAACCGTGTACATCGCGCATAAACACAGAAAATAGGATTCCGAGACTGGTAAAAGTCAGAGATATCAAAAACATCACAAATAAAGCTATTGGAAGTTTTGAAATTTGAAAGTTGAATCCAATGAAGTAGCTCAGAGACAGAAGTATAAAAGCCTGTAAAATCGCCGTAATAGCTCCACCAAGCGTTCTTCCTATTACAATAGCCGTTCTACTTGCTGGGGATACTATTATCTCTCTTAAAAAACCAAACTGTCTATCCCAAACAACCGAAACTCCAGAAAAAATACTTGAAAATAGGAGAACCATTGCAACAATTCCTGGAACAACGAAATTGCTGTAATTCACTTCTGCTGGTAGAGAAGGTATATAAGCCCTTCTGAACCCCAAGGAAAGGAATACTAAAAAGAAGATCGGCATTCCGAGCGATCCAATGAGCCTACTCTTTATCCTTACGAACTTTTTCACGTCCCTCATCAAAAGTACATAGATGGCCTGTAGATCACTCATACTTCCCCACCAGTAAGCCTAACATAGACATCTTCGAGCGAAGACTTCTTCAGGCTGATCTCTTCAATTGAAATTTTTTCATTCCTAGCTATTTCAAATAGTTTTGCGATGAATTTTTCTGCATTATCTACAAAAGCTTCAATTTTACCGTTTCTTTCGATGAAGTTAACCTGCAACTTGTTTTTCAGCTTATCAATGTTGTCAGCCTTAACAACTACAACTTCCCCCTCAAACTCTTTAACGAGAGATGCCGGTTTATCCATAGCTACGATTTTACCTTTATGCATTATCGCAACTCTTTCACACATTCTTTCCGCTTCCTCGATGTAGTGAGTTGTGAGCATTATCGTCGTCTCTCCCTTGAATTCCTTAAGATACTTCCAGATCTTTCTCCTTGTTCTTGCATCCAAGCCAAGGGTTGGCTCATCAAGGAAAAGAACCTTGGGAAAATGTAACAAACCTCTTGCAATCTCCAATCTTCTCTTCATCCCTCCGCTGAAGTTTTTTACAAGTTTATCCGCATCATCTGAAAGCTCTACAAGAGACAAAACTTCGTCAACTCTTCTTTTTCTTTCTTCATCGCTCATACCGTAAAGTCTTGCATGAAATTCAAGGTTTTCCCTTGCTGTAAAATCCAATTCAAGCGTGGTGTCTTGGAAAACAACTCCTATATTCTTTCTAACCATCCCAGGGTTTTTTGTCACATCATAACCAGCTACGAAGGCTTTACCTTTGGTTGGCCTTAAAAGAGTTACAAGTATCTTTATCGTAGTTGTCTTTCCTGCTCCATTGGGGCCGAGAAGGCCGAAGATTTCCCCACTCTCCACTTCAAAAGAAACATCGTTGACTGCAAAAAATTGATCAAATTTTTTATATAAATTTTGAACTAAAATAGGTTTCATTTAAGTATTGGCCCCACATCTGGAAAACCTTGCCTTTGGCCTGTTCCAGCAAGCTTCTGCAACCTCTTAGGATTTACCAACAGGTCGACGGCGTTTCTTACATGCTCTCTAACTCTGTTTTCAGCTATCTTTAAAAGCTCATTTTCACTTTCAGCTTCATCTTCATGTATCGTTACATCTATTATATGCTTGTTTGTCAAAATTTGAACTAAAACTAAACCCATACTCAAAACGACATAGCTTGCAAGATCCTTCTGCGTAGCACCAACCCAACCCAAGGTTATTACGAGATCACAGTTTCGTTCCTCGATCAACTTCTTTGCGGCGACTGGTAGATCTTTTATACCTGGAACCGTGTACCTCTCGTAGGGGATCGAACTTATTTTTCTAAGTTCGTCTATTGCTATTTTCCCCAGATCTATCCTCGAAAAAGTTGTATCAGCTATACCTATCTTCACTTCAGATCCCTTAAAACTTTTGTAGCTACATCAATAGCACTTTCAATCTTTGTAAACCTGCTTAAAACATCCTCCACTGCAGCTATAGTGGATAAAACTTCCAGTTTTCCAACGTTACCCATAGCAGCAATTCTGAATATCTTCCCTTTAACTGCATCCTGACCTCCGCTTATGGTTATTCCATATTCTTTTCTGAGAGTGTTCCTAAGATCCGAATCCGAGACACCTTTTGGAAGATTTATGGCTGTAAGAGTGTTTGAATACTTTGAATGTCCATCAGGTTGCGGGAAAAGTTCTAAACCAGCCGCCAGCGCCCATTCCCTTACTGCAGAGTTTAAAATTATGTGTCTCCTTATTCTGTTTTCCAAACCCTCTTCTTCGATGATCTTTAAAGCCTCTTCGAGGGCGAAAAAGAGTGGTACAGCAGGAGTATAGGGAGTTTGTAGTTCCTTGAGTTTTTTCTTGTACGCCGCCAAGTCAAGATAGTAGGGGCATTTTTTGTTGTAGTATTCCCATGCTCTTTCGTTTACAGCTACAGCAGCCAATCCCGGAGGAGCGCCGAGACATTTCTGAGAACCTACAACTGCAACATCTATCCCCCACTCGTCCATCTTTACGTAATCTCCGCCTGCAGAAGTTATTGCATCCATTATCACAAGAGCGTTGTTCTCCTTTGCAATTTTTGCTATCTCTTCAGCCGGATTCAGCATTCCGGTTGAGGTTTCGTTGTGGACGAAGGCTACGGCATCACAATCTTTAATAGCTTTCTCGACTTCTCCCAAATCTACAGGTCGTCCCCATTCAAATTCAAGTCTTTTTGTTTCGCAGTACTTCGATGCTATTTCTCCAATTCTCTCTCCAAATTTACCATTTTCTATTGTTAAAATCTTTTTTACCTTGCTGAATGAAGATATCGCAGCTTCAACACCTGCAGTACCGGAACCAGAGATCAAAAGAACTTCACCATTCTTAAGTCCGAAAATTGGTTTCAAAGCATCCATGCAGTATTTAAGTATCTTCGAAAATTCAGCACCTCTGTGACTTATCATCTGTCTACACATAGAATTTATTATTCTCTCATGCAACTGCACTGGGCCAGGAATCATTAGGAGCATAATCTCACATCCTCTGTCTATTTAAAATCCTTTCTACTATCTTATGTGAGCTACAAAGTTCACAATCGACATGAACTTTTATCCTTACAATCTCGCAATTTAATCCTCTCTTTTTAAGTTCTTCTTTCAGCCAATCTTCATTAAAATGTTGATCATAGCCCAAAGCTATAACATCTGGTCTTAACTCCAATATCGGCTTGAAGATATCTTCCTCATCACCTAAGATCGCTTTATCTACATATCTTATGGCTTCAACAACCTTTCTTCTTTGCTCTTCTGGAATTACAGGTTTTGGTTTGTGCTTCACATTTTTCTCTCTTGCCACGATAACTATAAGTTCATCTCCCAATTTCTTTGCTTCTTCAAGAAACTTGATATGCCCAGGATGAATAATATCAAACGTTCCTGTGGCTACAACTCTTTTCATCTCTGTCTATCGACAAGATTGCATAAATATTTTTGGAAAGGGCGCTCATTTAAGTGACGAAATATTTAAAATGTCTTTATGCTAGAAATATTCGTGATTCAACAGTTAAAAACCAGAGAAATCCCTACGGGTATAATCCTTCTTGATCGCAATCTTGACGGTGGTATACCTAAGGGTAGCCTTGTTTGTGTCTATGCTCACCCATTAGCCATGCCGGAAGTTTTTCTCTACCACTTCTCCTCCGTTACAAAAAGTTTCTACTTCAATACATCGAGGCCTGCAAAGTACATAAAAGAAGACATGGAAAGAAATTCCCTATCTTCAGAAAATGTGACATTTGTGGATGTATTCACACAGTATTACCTGAACGAGTTTGGACAGTTCGTTGTGGAAGACAAGTATAGGGACAAAGAGATATTCGATTTTTTAAACGAATCAATGGAGAAAATATGTGACAAAAACAAGGATTTTGTCCTCGTGGTCGATTCTGTTTCCTTCTTTTTATCCTTAAATGTCGAGTGGAGCATAAAAGAATGGTTGCTTAATAAGTTGTACATCTTGTCAAAGGAGAACGATACCGTTGTCTACGCATACCTTATAAAAGATCTGCACTCTGAAGATATCGTTAGAAGAGTCCTTAACATTTCCGATGTAGTGATAGATATCTCCTTCGAAAGAGCTGGTGAAAGGATAATCAACAAGTTTGCAATACCGAAGATCAGGGGTAAAAAACCCATACTAGATTATTTCAGGTTCTACGTAGATGAAGGTGTGCAGATAGATACTGCAAAAGATATAGCGTAATTAAAGCAACGATAGAGTATGATATAGCAAGATCATGATAATGGTTAATCGAAAACTATTTAAATTTACAGACTCCTAACTTTATCATGAAAGAGAAGTTGGAAGTTTTAGGGGTAGAGAACAGGCATTTAAGCGAGATAAGTTGTGAAAATATCAATAGGATATGGTTAAAACACTACGATAAGGATGTTAGGGGCAATATTAACTATCCTGAGATACCTCTTTACAAGCTACTTGAGGATTCGGCTTCAAAAAATCCAGAAAAAACGGCTTTAATCTTCTTTGGAAAAAAAATAAGCTACAGAGAGCTAAACGAGCTTTCAGATAGAGTGGCTGGATTTTTAAAAGACTTGGGAGTTAAAAAAGGAGATCGGGTTGTAGTCGATTTGCCAAACACTCCTCACTACGTTGCAGCATACTATGGCATACTCAAGCTTGGTGCAATAGTAGTGCAATGCAATCCGATGTACTCTACGAGGGAGATCGGATACATAATTGAAAACAGTGGTGCGGAACATGGATTTTTTGCGGAATTTATATATCCGAGAGTTAGCAAGTTCATCGAAGATGGGAAACTCAAAAAAGCAATAATTTGCAAGATGGAAGACTTTTTGCCTTTCCCGCTCAATTTTCTCTACTCAATAAAGAAGGAGAAGGTCAAAATTGATAAAAGTGATAGAATAGCTTACTGGAAAGATGTTATCAATCATCCACCGACTAAAGAAAGAGCGAGTATAAATCCGAGAGAAGATGTTGCAATCTTCCTTTATACTGGCGGCACAACTGGAGTTCCGAAGGCTGTGATGTCTACTCATTTCAACTTGGTAGCCAACGCTTTGCAGATAATAGAATGGTTACCTGAGAAAAGTCCTGAAGAGGTGTTTATTGGGGTTTTACCTTACTTCCATAGCTATGGCATGACAACGTCAATGAACGCACCAATAGCGTATAGCGCAACGATCGTTCTGCATCCGGATCCACGAGATGTGAAGAGGATACTGAATAGCATCCAAAAGTACAAAGTGACAATATTCTGCGGTGTCCCAACGATGTATACTGCGATCTTGAATTTTCCAGATCTAAAGAAGTACAGCTTGAAGTCTATAAAGTTCTGCATAAGCGGAGCTGCACCTTTACCAGTTGAAGTGAAGAAGCGATGGGAGGAAACAACTGGAGGAAAACTCGTTGAAGGCTACGGATTAAGCGAGGCTTCACCAGTTACACATGCAAACCCTCTTTACG